>JBFWRP010000024.1:0-21783 GCA_050248855.1 Planctomycetota bacterium
GCGTGCTGCCGGCTCGAAAACGTCGGAGATACGAGCGCGTCGTAAAGGCCCTGCCCGGCAGGTACCCCATCCGAAGGAGGAACCGTGCGGCTTAAGTCACCGGCATTGGTGTCAGACACCGAAGTGCTGCGTTCGCCGGCGAGCGAACCGCGACCACCGTTAGGGCGTAGCCCGAGCGCCGAGTCCGCGCGGGAGCGCGGAACGAGCGTGGAGTGACCAGACACCGAAGTGCGGCGTCCACTGGCCGTCGAACCGCGCCCCCTCCGTGTCAGGCACCTTGCCCACGTTGCCGCTGCGCGGCGCCGCGGCAAGGGTCCAGACACATCCGGGGTCGCGAGGCGCGCGGAGGTGTCTGAACCTGCGCCTCGGAGCGGTAGCGACGGGGGCGCGGTGTCAGACACCGAAGTGCGGCGTTCGCCGGCGAGCGAACCGCGACCCCCGCGAGGGCGTAGCCCGAGCGCCGAGTCCGCGCGGTAGCGCGGAACGAGCGTGGAGCGACCAGACACCGGAGTGCGACGTCCACTGGCCGTCGAACCGCGACCCCTGCGTGTCAGGCACCTTGCCCACGTTGCCGCTGCGCGGCGCCGCGGCAAGGGTCCAGACACATGCGGGGTCGCGAGGCGCGCCTGCGTGTCAGGCGCCTTGCCCACGTTGTCGCGGCGGGGCGCCGCTGCGAGGGATCTGGGCACCCGGGTTCGGATCAGGGCTTCGGATCCCGGCTCGCTGCCTGCTACCGCCCGGACGTCGCGGGAGCGGTGCCGGAGGGCCAGGGCATGCTGTAGGCGCCGCGCAGCAGGATCAGGCGGTAGATCAGCTCGGGCTCGGAGTCGTCCGGCCCGAAGTCCTCGTCGCTCGTGCTGGTGCCCGGCACGTCGAACTCCAGCCGCATCAGGATGGCGTAGGGGAGGCCCTTCTTCTGGCTGGCGTCCCACTCTTCCAGCCCTTCGCGCACTTGCGACTGCTCGGGAATCGGGAAGTACTGGAAGTTCATGGAGCGGATGCGGTCGTAGACGAGGCTGTACTGCCCACCCTCGGTGGGGGCGTCGTCCACGAAGTAGTCCTCGCGCCGCCAGAGCTCGCGATACCCGGGATGGGTGTCGCTGTTGCGAAGCGCGTAGCCCACCTCGGTGAGCGGGCTGATGCGGTCCTTCTCGCTGATGCGCCCGTCGTCCTCGGCGCCGATCGTGCGCGTGCGGCGCGTCGTGATGAAGTCGACGCGGTCGGCAGGCTGCCCACCCAGGGTGTCGTTGTTGCCCTTGAAGCCGCCGTCCCCCGTCAGGCCGCCGTAGTAGATGTAGCGGAAGTCCTTGAAGATCTGCTGGAAGATGGCATTGGCCACCGTCGGGCCGCGCAGCGCCTCGTTGGTGGTGTCCGCACCCCGGATGGTGCCCGTGATGATCTGGCCCATGAGGCCGCTCAAGAACACCAGGATCGAGATGCTGATGAGCAGCTCGAGCAGGGTGAAGCCGCGCTGTGCGTGGCTTGACGGGGAGGCGGGCTCAGCGCGTCGCAGCACCACGGTTGACTCCCGTGTCCGCCGGTCGACGGTAGGTCTGGAGGGTGATGAGGGGGCTCTCTTCCCCTTGCGGGTCGTCCACGCGGAAGATCTTGAGCGTCACGCGCCACAAGTTGGTGCCGCCCGCGGCCTCGCCCTCTTCCGCCGGGTCGCCGGTGGTTCCGCCGGTCGTTCCGCTCGTGGACTCGCTCGTGTCGTCGCGGGTCGTGTCGAACAGCGGCTCGGCCTCGCTGTCGGTCGAGGTCGTGCCCGCCGCGGTCACGAGCCGCTTTTCGAGCACGTAGCGGTAGTCGCGGTAGCGGTCGCGGCGGGCCTGGGGGAGGTCCGCCCACTGCCCGTAGGCGATGTCCATCGTGCCGCTGTCGCCGTCGCGGTGCTCGGTGTCCTCGTAGAGGACGCGCGAGAAGAAGGAGTCGGCAATCTCGCGCATCTCGCGGCGATCGATGGCCGTGCCGGCCTTGTCCAGGCTCTGTGTCCAGAGCACCACCATGAAGGCACTCACGATGGCGAGGATGGCGAAGGCACACATCACCTCGAGCAGGGTGAAGCCTGCCGCACCCCTGCGAGCGTCGTCGCGCGACGGGGCGATCACCGTCGGAACTCCGAGGCGGGGCGCTTGCGCTCCAGCTCGAGCTCGCCTTCGCTCCAGGTCGCGAGGCTGGTCAGGGCGTTCAAGGTGATCGTGGCCGTGCGGAACTCGCGCCGGACCTCCATGTTACTGGCCTCGATGCGGATGGCCACTGCGCCCATGGCGTTGCCGTCGGCGCTGAACCCGATCTCGAACGGCTTCTCCCGCGAGGGCTTCTGCCACTCGCCCTTGGCATCGCTGATGCCGACCAGCACCAGGCCGTCGGGAAGCTCGTCCCACTCGGTCCAGAGGTCCGTGCGCTCGCGCTCGAGCTGGGCCGCGAGGCGGCGTCGCTCGTCGGGATCGGATGCCTCGAGCTGGGTCGTGGAGACCTGGCTGGTGAAGCGGATGCGGAAGGCGAAGCGGTCCTCGTCCTTGTCGTCCGCGTCGGGGGCGTAGCCCAGCTCGAGGTAGGCGGGCCAGCCGTCGTAGATGGCCTGCGTGCGGGCCTGGCCAAGCGCGGCGACCAGCGAGTTGGCCGAGGCCTCGAGCCGTGAGCGGGCCCCCCAGGAGTCCATGCTCATGGGCACGAGGGCGAACGTCGCCGCGATGATCGTCACCACGACCATCAGCTCCAGCAGGGTGAAGCCCGAGCGGGTCGCGCGGCGGCTCATGGGGGACAGGGCTCTCCGAGGCGCGTGCGACTAGCGCTCGCTGTTCTTCTTGTCCGAGTCGTACGTGATGTCGTCGTCGGTCTCGAGCGTGCCGTCCTCACCCGCCGAGCGGATGCGGTACTGGTTGCGACCGATCTTGCGGTACTCGTACTCGTTGCCCCAAGGGTCCTGCGGCACGGAAGCCAGGTAGGGCTCGCCGGACTTCTCGTCGGCCTGGGTCAGCTCCTCCAGGTTGTCGGGCAGCTTCTTCTCGGTCAGCTTGTACATGCTGATGGCCTGGGCGAAGTTGTTCATCTGCGTCTCGGCGACGCCCTGGCGGGACTGGAAGAGGGCGCGCCAGACGCTCGGGCCCACGAGGGCGACGAGCGAGCCGAGAATCACGACGACGACCATCAGCTCGACGAGGGTGAAGCCTCGCTGGTGGCGGGAAGAACGCATGGGAAGCCTCCGGAGGGCGTTGGACCGGACTTGGACGACGGGCCGCAGGCCCGACCTTCGGGACGATCGTACCCCCCGCGGCCGGGCTACGGGCCCCACGCACCGGGAGCCTCGGACCTCGGGGCGGTTCGCCGCGGGCTGCCGACGGCGCGGCCCCCGACCTCACCGCGGACGCTCTCCACGCGAGTCGTACACGAGGTCGTCCGCGGTGCCGGGCGTCCCATCCCGTCCGGGCGAGCTGACCTGGAAGGCGTCCCTGCCCTGCGGCTGGTAGTCGTAGGCGTTGCCCCACGGGTCCTCGGGGACATGGGTGAGGTACGGGTGCGGGTGGCGCTCGTCCGTCGTGGTGAGCTCCTCGAGCGTGGCGGGCAGGCGCTTGGCCATCAGCTTGTACGTGGAGACGGCCCGGGCCAGCTCGTGGAGCTGGGTGGTCACGATCTCCTGCCGGGCGTCGTCGCTCGAACGGACGATGTTGGGTCCGACGATCCCCACCAGCAGGCCCAGGATCACGACGACCACCATCAGCTCGACAAGCGTGAAACCTCGTTCGCCTGCTCGCGCCATGACCGGCCTCCTCGCTGAAGGGACGTCCCTTGGACGCCGCGAAGCAGCCCGTCCTCCTGCGCGTCAGTTCCGCAGGTTGCTCATCCGCAAGATGGGCAGCATCACGCTGATCACGATGAAGCCGACCACGCCGGCCATGGCCACGATGATCAACGGCTCGAGGAGGCTGGTGACCTTCTGGGTCTGGACTTCGACCTCTTCGTCGTAGGCCGCCGCCACTTGCTCGAGCATCCGCTCGAGCTCGCCGGACTGCTCGCCGACTGCCACCATGTAGCCCACGACGGGCGGGAACACGCCGGACTTCTTGAGCGGCGTGGAGATGTCGGCGCCCTCCACGATGCGCTTCTGCACCGTGTCCAGGGTGCGGGCCAGCACTTGGTTGTTGACGATGTCCTTGACGATCCGCAGCGCGTCGAGCACCGGGACGCCGCTCTTCAGGAGCGTCGCCATGGACACGGCGAACCGGCTGACGGCGGACTTGCGGAACAGGTCGCCCAGCACCGGGATGCCCAGCTTGAACTTGTCGACCCGGAAGCGGTACTCCGGCTTGCGCATCATGAAGCGGTGCAGCATGGCGACGCCGAGCACGGCCGCGAACAGGAACATCCAGTAGGAGCCGAGGAAGTCGCTCGTGTTCTTGAGGATGCGCGTGGGCAGGGGAATGGTCTGGCCCGAGCGCTGGACCACGGCCAGCACCTTGGGCACGACGAACGTCATCAGGATGATCACGATCACGATGCCGACCAGGATCATCACGATCGGGTACGCGAGGGCGGCCGTGACGCGGTTGCGGATCTGGGCCTGGCGCTGCAGGTAGTCCGCCAGGCGGTCGAGCACCGAGTCCAGCCGGCCGGAGGCCTCGCCGGCCTTCACCATGTTCACGTAGAGGTCGGTGAAGTACTCGGGGTGGTAGGCCAGGGACTCGGCAAAGCCATGGCCCTGCGTCAGCTTCTCGCGGACGTCGCGGAAGGCCGCCTCGAGGTCGGGGATCGAGCACTGCTCGATCATGGCGGTCATGGCCTGGGCAAGCGGGATACCGGCCTTGAGCAGCGTGGCCAGCTGCCGCGTGTACATGGGGATCTCGCTCTTCCCCTTGGCCGAGCGGCTGAAGTCGAGGACCTTCTGCTTGCGCTCCGTGGCCTTGACCGCGGCGGCCCGGGCCGTGATCTCGGTGACCATCACGTTCTGGTTGCGCAGCTTGAGGCGGGCCTCGCGCGGGCTGTCCGCGTCGATGATGCCGGCCTTCGTCTGACCGGTGGGCGTCAGGCCCTTGTAGTCGTAGACGGGCATTGGATCAGATCACGTCCATCTGGGTGACGCGCAAGACCTCTTCGGGCGTGGTCCAGCCGACGCGCACCTTCAGCGCGCCGTCCTGGCGCAGCGTGCGGAAGCCGCGCTCGACGGCCCTGCGCTTGATCGCGCTGGCACTGGCGCGGTTGACGATCTGGTCGCGTACCGAGTCGTCGATCGGCAGGATCTCGTAGATGCCGATGCGCTCCACGTAGCCGCTGCCGTAGCAGTTGCCGCACCCCCGGCCGCGCTTGACCTTGCCATCCTCGAGCTGGTCCGGGGTGATGTCGAGCTGCTTGAGCTGCCAGATCTCCTCCTCGGCGGGGTCGATCAGCTCCAGGCAGTCCGGGCAGATGCGGCGCACGAGGCGCTGGGCGATCGCCACCACGACCGACGTGGCCACGAGATAGGGCTCGATGCCGATGTCGAGCAGACGCGTGGTCACGGTGGGGGCGTCGTTGGTGTGGATGGTGCTGAACACCAAGTGACCCGTCTGGGCGGCCTGGATCGCGATGCGCGCCGTATCCACGTCACGCACCTCGCCGACCATCATGATGTCGGGGTCCTGGCGCAGCAGCGAGCGGAGCCCGCTGGCGAAGGTGAGGCCCTTCTTCTCGTTGACCTGGATCTGGCTGATGCCCGCGAGGTGGTACTCGATCGGGTCCTCGATGGTCATCACGTTCATCTTGGTGCTGTTGATGCGCTTCAAGGCGCTGTACAGCGTGGTCGTCTTGCCCGAGCCCGTGGGGCCGGAGACGAAGATGATGCCGTGGTTGTAGTGGATGAACTGGTCCACCAGCTCGAGGTTGCCCTCCAGCAGGCCGATCTCCTCCAGCTCGTACAGGCGTGCCGTCTTGTCGAGCAGACGCATGACGAGCCGCTCGCCGTAGTTGGTGGGGACGCTGGAGAGACGGACGTCCACCTCGGCGTCGCCCAGGCGCAGCGAGGCGCGGCCGTCCTGGGGCAGGCGACGCTCCGCGATGTCCAGCTTGCCCATGACCTTGAGGCGGCTCGTGACGGCGTCTTGGAGCTTCTTCGGCACGGTCTCCATGTCGTAGAGGATGCCGTCGATGCGGTAGCGCACCTGCAGCCGGTCTTCGAACGGCTGCAGGTGGATGTCCGAGGCGCGCATCTTGAGCGCCTGGAAGAACAGCATGTTGACGAGCTTGATGATGGGCGCCTTGTTGGCGACGTCGAGGATGTCCTCGCTGTCGCCCAGCGTCTCCGCCAAGCTCTCCATGTCGGTGCCGGCGAGGTCCCCGACGGACTCCTCGACGATGTCCTGCTTGTTCTTGTAGGCCTTGTTGATGAGGCTGGTGATCTCGGTGCGCGGGGCCAGGACCGGGTCCAGCTCCATGCCGAGCATGGCGGCCAGGTCATCCATCGGGTACGCGTCAAACGGCGACGCGGTGGCCACGCGCATCGAGCCGTTCACCTGCTCGAGGCCCACCAGGTAGTAGTTGCGCGCGAACTGGACGGGCACCTTTTCGACGAACACGGGGGGCACGGCGGCGTGCCCCAGCCGCTCCTCGTAGGGCATGCCCAGACCCTCGGCCATGGCCTTCAGGAGGTCGTGCTCGCTGACGAAGCCGCGCGAGAGCAGGACCTTGTCCAGCGGCCAGCCCGTCTCCCGCTCGGCGTCGATCGCCTGCTCGATCTGGGCGTCCGTGAGGAGGTTCTTCTCCTTCAGCGCGAGGATGAGCGGGTTCTGCACGGCGGGGACCCCCAACGGACGCCCGCCAGCCCCTGGGTGGGGGCCGCGGCGCACACTCCGAGACTAGCGCACCGAACCGGTGGCGCAGCCGGCGGGGCCTCAGGTGCCCCCGGTCTTCCAGTAGCCGCGGTCGCCGAGGAGCCCTTCGCTGGCACTGCCGCTGGCCCCGGGCGGCGTGGTCCAGCCGTTGCCCGCGGGCGCCGCGGCCGGTTGGTTCGGGCCGACCTGCCAACCGGCGGGGCGGTTGCCGGTGCGCCGGGTCTGCGGCGGGGGCATCGCGCCGCGGGAGGCGCCCGCGGGGGCGCTGGTCCGAAGTGCGGCGCGGCGCGCGTTGCGCTCCGCGTCCAGGCGCTCGGCGCTGACGGCATGGAAGCGGGTGGCCTCGAGCATGCCGATCGAGTCCATGCGGTCCGACGCACTGCCGGAGCCGGGGACGTAGTACGAACCGTCGCCGGATGCCGGGGGTGCGTTGCGGACGCTGGGCACGCAGGCCGGACGGCGGCTCTCGTAGGTGCCGCCCGAGGCGCCGCCGGTGTAGCAACCGGTCGCGCTGTCCTGCTGCTCGCAGCCCACGAACTTGGCGTTGTAGATCTCGGTGTAGCCGATCAGCTCGTCGGCCTTCTGCTTGCGCCGGCAGCTCTCGATGTCGAGGATGTCGAACGCCTGCTGGCCACCATGCATGATCGTCGGCGTCACGAAGAGGAAGAGGCTGGTCTCGCGGTCGCTGCGGCTGGTGCTCTTGAAGAGCTCGCCGAGCACGGGCAGCTCGCTGACGTAGGGGATCTTGTCGTCGGTGCTGCGCTGCGTGCGGCCCATGAGCCCGCCGAGGACCACCGTGTGGCGGTCCGGCACGGTCACGACGGTGGTCAGCGAGCGGCGGATGCGGTCGGCGGGGATCTGGTCGCCCGAGGGCAGCGTGCGGGGCTCGCCGACGAAGGCGCTGACCTCGAGGTTGATGTTGAGGAGCAGGTACGTCGCATCGGCGATGTGGGGGCTGATGCGAAGCGTCGTACCGGCCGTCTCGAATCCGCCCAGACCGCCGGAGACGGCACCCCCCGTCGTGGCGTTGGACTCGGAGAACGCCTGCTCGTCCTGCACCTGGATGACGGCTTCCTCGTTGTCGGCCGTCAGGATGCTGGGCAGCTGCAGGATGCGGCTGCGCTGGATGCTGTTGAGCACGTTGAAGATGAGCGGTACCTGGCCGAAGGCGAAGATGCCGCCCACCAAGCCGCGCGGCGCGACGTTGGCGTCGCTGTCCACGAAGGGCGGGATGCGGTCGGTGAAGAACGTGTCGCCGTCCTTGTCCGCGAACACCGTCTGGCCGAAGTTGTTGAAACCGAAGGCCGACACCTTGTCGCCGTTGACGAGGCCGTTGTCGTCGGCCGCGCCGAGCTCCACGGAGAGCCGGTAGCTGTCGTCGAGCGTGAGCTCGATGAGGGCCGCCTCGATCAGCACCTGGTCCTTCTGGATGTCGATCTCGTCCAGGACCTTCTTGATCTCGAGGAACTGGCGCTGCGTGCCGGCGATGATGATGCTGTTGCTCTTCTCGTCGGCGACGACGGCGGGCTTTTCCTCTTCGCGGGGGTCGATGCTATCGCTGTTGATGTTGGCAGCACGGCCCGGGGTTCCGCCCGTGGAGGTCGAGGATCCGGCCTCGCGGCCGAAGATGCTGGCGGCCTCGATGAGCGACGTGAGCACTTCGGCCGTGTCCACGGCCTCGAGGTTCTTGAGGCGCACGACGTGGATGCGGTCGTCCATGACGCCCGTCGGGACGTCGAGGTTCCCTATGACCTTCTCGATCTCATCGATGTCGGCGACGACCGCATACACGATGATCTGGTTCGTGCGGGGGTCGCTGATGATGCGCGGCTCGGGATCGGCCTCGACGTCGTCGCTGCTGGCCGGCGGGTTGCGGCCGCCCGGCTGCTGCGAGCCGGCGGAGAGCCGGTCGCGGCCGGTGAAGAGGTCCGTGAGGATGGGCTCGATCTCGTCGGCCGTGGCGTGCTTGAGCTGGAAGTAGCGTGAGCCGAGCGTGCTGCTGGGGGGCTTGACGTCCATCTCCTTGAGCAAGCGGTAGACGCTGGCCGCGTTGGGCGCGAAGTCCGTCACGACGAACGCGCGGGCCTGCGGCACCTCCGTGACGTTGCCGACGTTGCCCTGCGACACGATGCGTTGGAGGGCGGCGCGGGCGTTCTTGAGGTCCCGCATGTTCTCCACGCGAATGGTCGTGGTGATGTACTGGCCGTCGAGGCGCTCGTAGATGGCCACGTTCTCGTCGGTGAGCTTGACGTACTCGGGCTTCAAGCGCAGCGTGTTCTGGCCGGACTTGCTGTCGGTGACGAGGAGCGCCTGGAACTCCGGCGGTCCGACCGGGACCATGATCAGGTCGTAGAACGTCAGCAGCGCGCGGGCCATGTCGAAGAGCTGTTCCTTCGGACCGGTCAGCTTGAGCGCGCCCTGGATCTTCTCCGTCTTGATCTGCTTGTTCTCGGGGTCCCACAAGATGGGCTTGCCCGTCTCCTGGGCGATCGCGCGCAGGAAGTCCTGGATGGCCACGGGCTGGACGACGTTGATGGTGCCCGTGTCGCCCTCGTCGGCCCACGCGCGGCCCGTGCGCCCGGAGAGGTCACCGGGCGTGAGCACGACCCAGGCGGCAAGCGCCAGCGTGGGCAGCAGCAGCAGCGCACCGCCGACCCAGCCGAAGGGCAGGCGCGACGGGCGCGGCCCCTGGGACGGATGTGCCGGTCGGCCCAGCCCGCCTCGTGCGATGGAGCAGTCGCTCACGGTGCAGTCCTCCGACTCGGCCGCGGCGGGCGTGCGAGTGATGTCGCGGCGTCCACCCGGGTGCGCGCCACGTCCCTACGGCCCTCCCGCCGGGACGTCGCCTCCCGCCCCGGATTCTGGCCGTCCCCTGGGGGATGGTCAAACGGCGTTCCGGAAACGGAGACGGGGCGATGACAGGATCCGAGCTTCCTGCCACGCACGTTCGACGCCACGGGCGGCACCGGCTTCCGCGGGCCTCCACAGGCTTGACCGGGGCCCGGTACGTTCTACCCTCGTCGGCTTGCGGACGGTCGAGCGCCCCCGCGCGCGGATCCATGCCTTCCGGGGGCCCGAGTGCCCCTTGGCGGCCGGGTGCGCCGGCGGCATGCGGTGGCGCGTCCGATCCGTGGAGACCTCAGTGCGAGTCCAGGCCAAGGCGAACGAGCCCCTCGAGAAGACGCTTCGGCGTCTGCGCAAGCTCTGCAACAACGAGGGCATCACCCGCGAGCTCAAGCGGCATGCCTACTACGAGAAGCCGAGCGAGAAGCGTCGTCGTCGCAAGCGCGAGCGCATCAAGTCCATCCGCTTGGCCCAGCGCGCGCGCGACCTGATCGCGCAGTAGTCCCCCCAGCGTCCGGCCGCCTGGCCCGGCGCGCCCGGCGTGGGTGGCCCACGTCGGGGCCTTCGGAACGCCCCGGGCCCCTTGACCCGTCGGTCGGCAACCCGGGCGTCCACGTGACCCGGGAGCCCCCGCGATGAGCGAACCGGCCCGCGCCCCCGCCGCCTCGGGGTCCGGCCGCGCCACCGCCCTGGGTCTCTTCCTCGCGTCCGGTGCCGTCGGCCTCGCCTACGAGGTCGTCTGGTCGCGCCTGCTCCTGCTCGAGCTCGGAAGCACGGCCGCATCCAGCTCGCTCGTACTGGGTCTCTTCGTCGCGGGCTTGGGCCTCGGCGCGCGCCTCGCCGGCCGTCGCGCCGCGCCGCTGGCCCGGCCGCTCAGGCTGTACGCAGCCGCCGAGGCCGGGGCGGCGCTGTGGGCCCTCCTGGGGCTGGTCCTGGTTCCGGCCCTCGAAGGCCCGTACATCGCGCTGGCCCGTTCGCTCGGTCCGTTCGGCGCCGGGCTCGGGCGGCTGCTCCTCGCGGCGATCGTGGTGCTGCCGGGCGCGACGCTGCTCGGCATGACGCTGCCCGCGGGTGTCGCGTCCTGGGCGGCCAAGCGCGGGGAAGGGGCCCGCGGCACGGCGTGGCTCTACGGCACCAACACCCTCGGCGCCGTGCTCGGTGCCTTGCTCGCGGGGTGGCTGGCCGTGGGGCCGCTCGGCGTCAACGGGACCATGTTCGCTGCGGCAGGGGTCGGGTTCCTCCTTGCCGCGACGGCTGCGATCGCGGCCCCGCGCGTGGAGCCCGAGACGGTGCGCTTGGGCGGTGACCTCGCCACCGGCGCCGCGGGCGGCCCCAGGGCCGCAACCACCAGCGGCTTCACGCGCCGCGGCGCCTGGGTGCTTGCCGCCCTGCTGGGTGCGCTGGGCCTGGGCCTCGAGATCGTCGGCTTCCGCGTGCTCGTGTTCTTCGTCGAGGGCTTCACGGCCAGCCTCGCCAGCATGCTGGCGATGTTCGTGCTGGGCTTGGGCGCGGGCAGTCTCGTGCTGGGCCCCTGGCTGGCGCGCGTGAAGCACCCGGCCCGCGCGCTGGGTGCGTTGCTACTCGCCGAGGTCGGGGCGCTGCTGCTGGCGGCCTTCGTCGTCGTCCCGCACCTGGACGCCTGGCTCGATGCCGTACGCGCCGGCGCCTTCGCCGACGTGAGCACGGCGCTGGACGCGGCAGCGGCCTCGGGATGGACGGCGCTGGTCGGCTCTGCCGCCCTGTTGGTGCTGCCGGCGTTCCTGCTGGGGCCGACGTTCCCGCTGGCGGTCTCGCTCGTCGAGCGCAGCGGCCTGCCCCCGGCGCAGGCGGTGGGCTCGACGTACCTCGCCAACGCGCTGGGCAGCGTGGTGGGGCCGCTGCTCGTCACCTTCCTGGTGATCCCGCGCCTCGGCGTAGCGGGCGCCGCGTACCTGCTGATCGCCATGGTGGCGGCGCTGGCGCTCGGGCTGCTGGTGCCGCGAGGCGGGCGCCGCGTTGCCCCCGCGGGGGCGCTGGCCGTCGGCGTGGTAGCCGCGTTCGTCGTGCCCGCGGAGTCGACGACGCGTGCGCTGCTCGCCACCACGCACGTCGTCCGCGCCAAGGAAGAGGGCGGAGAGCGCACGATCCTGGCGGTGGCCAGCGACGACGTGACGACCGCCAGCGTGATCGAGACGGGCGAGGGCGAGCGCATCCTCTACACCGACGACTTCGCCGCAGCCGCGACGGGCCGCCACTACCGCTACATGCGCCTGCTCGGGATCCTGCCCCTCCTGGAGGCGCGGCGCGTCGAGAACGTGATGGTGATCGCGTTCGGGACCGGCACCACGGCGGGGGCCGTGGCGTCGATCGAGGCGCCCCGGCGCATCGACGTGGTGGAGGTCAGCGGGGCCGTGCTCGACCTCGCGCCGTGGTTCGCCGAGGTCCACCGGGGCGTGCTGGACGACCCGCGCGTGCGCGTGCACCGGGCCGACGGTCGACAGGCCTTGCTGCTGGCGGACGCGGACCTCGACGTGATCACGCTCGAGCCCTTGATGCCCTACAGCCCGGCGGGGCTTCCGCTGTACACGAAGGAGGTGTACGAGCTGGCGCGCGATCGTCTGCGCGACGGCGGCGTGCTGTGCCAGTGGGTGCCGGTGCATGCGATGCCGGCGCCGCTGTACGTCGCGTTCGTGCGCACGTTCTTCGAGGTCTTCCCCGACGGCGAGCTGTGGTTCTTCGAGCAGTCCACGGCCCTCGTGGCCCGCAAGGGCGAGGGGCCGACGGCCGAGGAGCGCGAGCAGCGGCGCCGGCAAGCGATGCCGGACCTGATGGCCGCCGGCGTGGACCGTCCCGAACGGCTCGCCATCGCCCGGGTGGCCTCCGGACGCGAGGTGCTCGATGCCCCCGTGCCGCCGGCGCTGGGCCCGCTCGACCCGCTGCGCCTCGTGCGCGATCGGGACCCGTACCCCGAGCTCGTACCGACGCCGCGCGCGCGGCTGCGTACGCCCTACCTGGCCGCCACGCTCGAGTACCTGGCGACGTTGGTGCAGGTGCCCGAGGGCGCCGCCGATGACGACGACACGGCGCGCCTACGAAGCGGGACACGCGAGATGCTCGTGGCGCGCTACGCGCAGGCCCAGGCCGACCTGCTCGCCTCCGTCGGTGGGGGGGCCACGTCGGCGAAGGTCGTGGAGGAGCGCCTGCGCCTGCTCGATCGCGCCGCGGAAGGCTATCGCGTGGCACTTGCCGTGGCCCCCGGGGAACCCGTCCTGCTCACGCGCCGAGCCCGCGTGCTGCGCGAAGCGGCGCTGCTTCGGGCGGGGGAGGTCGGCGCCCCGTCCGCGGGCGCAGACGACACGCTGGCGGGCCTGGAGCTGCGCATGCTGGCCGCGGCCCTGCCTGCGCAGCTGGAGGATGCCGACCCGGCAGCCTCGCTGCGCGGCCCGACGATCCGGCGGCTGGTCGCGGCCTTGCTGGCGCGGGGGCGGTACGCGACGGCGCGGCGCGTGCTCGATGACCAGCTCGCGCGTTGGCCCGCGGCGGAGGGCCGCGCGGATGCGGAGCGCGCGAGGCTCGCGAAGCTCGCGGAGGTGGTTGCGAACCCGGACCCGTCGAACCCGACGTGGTCGGCCGACCTCGTCGACCTGCTTGGCCACTCCGGGGTGCAGGGGCTGCAGGTCGATGGGCTGGGGCTGCTGTCCGGCGATCTGGAGCGTGCGCTCGCGGCGCCTCGGGCCTCTCGCGGATCGGTGTTCCGACGCCTCGCGGACCGGGCCGTGGCGCTCCTGCTCGTGGACGAGCTCCTGCGCTGGACAGAGGACCTGGACACGAGGCAGGCGCTTGCGGCGCCCTGGCTCGACGCGCTCCGCGAGCGCGTGCGCGTGGGTTCGGCCCCGCTGGCCGAGCGTCTGTCCGGGGCCTCCGAAGAGGACCAACCGGCCTGGATCGAGGCGTACGACGCCCTGGACCTGATCGCGCGCAGCCCGGCCGACGTCGTGTCGTACCTCGAAAGCCCGTCCGCCGACGCGCGCCGTGCCGCGGTGACGGCCCTGGGCCGCGTGGCCCGCAAGCCCGATCTCGCCCGCTTGGCCGACCGGCTGCTCGACGACGACCTCGGCGTGCGCCGTGCTGCGGTCACGGCCTTGTTCCCGCACGCGCAGGATTTGGTCGAGACGTACGACCCCAGCGGCCCCCTCGACCAGCGCACACGCGTCGCCGACGCCGTCCGCGCCCGCTTCTCCACCCGCTGAGGGCCGGTCTGTACGGAGTCGCGTAGGGAGTCGCGTGTACGGAGTCGGGTGAGATTCCAACTTCGGGCCGCCATGCGCTTCCCCATGGGAGGAATCCGTGCGGCCCGAAGTTGGAATCTCACCCGACTCCGTACGGGGCGTGACCGGCCATGGCGCCGCGGCGAGGCCGTCACGTGCCCCGCGCCAATCGATTCGATGAACCTGGACTCCTGCACCACGTCATGAACCGGGGTGTGGCCCGGCGAACCATCGTCGAGCATGCCACGGATGTCCGGCGGTTCTTGGCGCTGCTCACGTGCTCGTCCCGACGCAAGCAGATCAAGATCTACGCCTACGTGTTCATGCTCTCGCACTTCCATCTGCTCGTCCGCAGCCTGGACGGCAAGCTCAGTGAGACCATGCGCCTCGTCCAGAACAGCTACGTCCGCTGGTTCAACCGCTCCCGGCACCGGGATGGTCCCCTCTTCCGCGGGCGCTTCCGTAGCGTCCCGATCCGTTCGCGCTCGCACGAGCGAACCATCATCCGCTACATCGACCAGAACCCCGTCGACGCGAAGATCGTCACCCATCCCCACCTGTACCCCTTCGGCAGTGCCTGCGAGCTCCGAAGTGGGGTGCCCCGCCGCACGTGCCTGTCGACGGAGCTCATCGAGTGGCACATGGCCAGCATGCCCTTCATCAAGGGGACGCCGGAGGAGGTGTACGACACGCTGTACGGCCCGCGGCTGAGTCGGGATCAGATCGCCTGGGTCGAGCGTCGTGCGCTGAACCAGCCGGCACCCCGCGACGAGCTCGACGGACTCCTCGAGTCCACACCCGAGGGCGTGGTGGCCTGGGCGCGCCAGCGTGCCCGCGTGGGCGATGGCACCCGGCCCGGCGCGGCCCTCGTCGGAGCGCAGACGGTGGACGACGTCGTGCGGGACGCGGACACCGCGCCGTGGTGGATCGTCTTGGAGGGCTCGCGCCCGCGGTCGGCATGGCCGATCGTCCACGCGGCACTCCTTGCGTACCTGGCAGGCGAGTCGAACGTCGGCATGGCGGCGCGCGTGCGCTGCAGCGCTACGCACGCAGCGAGGCTGCTCCGGGCACACGTCCAGGCGCTGGCCTCTGACACGCACTACGCCGATCGCTTCGCCTTCCTGGCCCAGCAGTGCCTGCTCCGCGTCCACGGCCAGTAGGCGGTGTACGGAGTCGGGTGAGATTCCAGCTTCGGACCGCATGTACGGAGTCGGGTGAGATTCCAACCTCGGGCCGCCATGCGCTTCCCCATGGGCGTGATCCTTGCGGCCCGAGGTTGGAATCCCACCCGACTCCGTACCGACGCCTCCGTACCGACGACTCCGTGCCGCGTCTACCGATCGGTGGCGGGGAGGTCGGCGGGGGGCGGGACGGGTTCGACGCTGACGAACT
Organism: Planctomycetota bacterium; assembly: GCA_050248855.1. GTDB lineage: Bacteria > Planctomycetota > PLA2 > PLA2 > JAEUHO01 > JACKGW01. The sequence continues at coordinate 15,287 of JBFWRP010000024.1, forward strand.
GGACGACGCCGGCGGCGGCCCAGCCGCGGTCGTCGCGGACGCTCGCGCGCAGGATGCGCAACCCCGGCTGGTCCGGGTGGACGACGATGTCGATCACGTGGCGACCGCCGGCGGGAAGTGCTTCGATGCGCTCCTCGATGCGCTCGCGCCCGCCGCGCAGGCGCGCGCCCTCGGCGGGCTCCATCACCAGCGTGAGGCCGCGGAAGTTGACGTCGCCACGGTTCTCGACGGCGAGCTCCAGGCGGAACGCCTCCTCGGCGCGCACGTCGCGCGGGCCGTGCGACACCAACGCCAGCGAGAGGCGGGGCCCGGCGCGGACGACCTTGCGCTCGGGACGGACCGTCGTGCCGCGGGCGACCACGTCGATCCGATGCGTCGCACCAGCCGCGGCCCAGCCCCGCGGCTCTCGACACGAAGCCAGCAGCGAGGCGCTGCCCGCGCGGCCCAGGCGGATGCGCACGGTGCGCTTCTCGCTGGCGCCGTCTTCGAGGCGCTCGATGCGGTCGCGCCAGAGGCCGCCCTCGGCACCCTCGATCACGACGTCGCTGCGCGACGAGAGTCCCACCTCGACGCCGTCCAAGCGCGCCTCGCCGGCGTTGCGGATGGTCAGGAGCGCGTCGATCGTCTCGCCCGCGACGGCCGTCGCCGGCACCTCCAGCAGCAGCTCGAGCGCGAGCCGGCGACCCGGGTGGTCTCCGACGATCGGAGGCGCCGCCGGCGCATCCGTCGTGACCGGTGGTACGACGACGGGCGGTCCTGGCAGCGGTGTCGTCGGCGGGCGTTCGGGTACGCCGGGCGCGGGTGCCGTTGGCGTTGACGTGTCGTCGCCGGGCGCCGCGGGCTGCGCCGGACCCGCGTCCGCCGCAGCTCCGCCTGCCCCGGCGGTCGACGTCGGCAGCGCCGGGTCCACGACCTCGGGCGCCGGCGGCGTCACCACGTCCGCCGCTTCGCTCCAGTCGTCTTCCGCCGGTCCGGGTACGACACCCGCCGCGTCGGCGGGCTCGCCGTCTGCGGGCTCCGCGCCCGCGGGCAGCGACGCCTCGGGCGTCGAGCCGTCGTCGGTCGGCTCCGCCGGATCGGCGGGAACGACCGACCGCGAGGCGGGTGCCTCGATGTCGGGCACGTCGTAGCGTGCGACGACGACCGGGGAGCGCCCAGGCTCGGCCTCGTCGGACGTGTCCCGACCGTGGCCGATCAGCCCGACGCCCAGCCCCGCCAGGAGCGCGCCGCAGAGCACGGCCACGCCGGCCAGGGAACGGTCCGTTCGCGCCACCGCGTCCGCGGGACGCGCGGTGGTCGTTGCGGTGGGAGGAGCTTCGCTCACGCCTGCCATCCTCCTCGCGGGCTTGACGGGCCCGTGCGGACCAAGTCCCGGGCACGCGGCGGCCTTGGCTTCGCGCCCACGGGGACCCAGCGTACGCGCACCGGCAGACCGCGCTGCGGTCCCCGGGGGTCTTTCGGACCCTAGGACGAGCCGACCCGCACCACGTGGACGCCGACGGCGCGAATCGCCCCGTCGGGCGACGACGCCAGCACCTGCACCTGATGGCGCCCCCCGCGGCGCGGAAGCAGCCGCAGCGTGAGGGCGGCGTGCCGTTCGGGCTCCAGGCGGGGCAGGCGCCGCGAGCGCCCTTCCGCGCCGAGGAGCTCGAGGTCGGGCCCCGGCTCGACGTCCACCTGGACGTCGTCGAGCGGCGCCCCGAGCGTCTGCACCACGACGGTCAGCTCGAACGGGGCGTCATCGTGGACCTGCTTCGGGCCCCGCGTGACGAGCAAGAGGGCCTGCTCCAGGACGGGCGCCAGCCGCGTCCGGTCCACGCCTGCGGGCTTGACCTCGACCCGGGCGCGGGCTTCGGCGCGTGCTCCACCCCGGGCGTCGCCGACGGCCGCCTGGAGCTCCTGGATCCCCGCCTTGTCGAAAGCCAACGCCACCACGTGGCGCCCCGTGCTCCCAGGCTCGAGACGCTCCCACTGCACGCTCGTGCTGGCGGCATCCACCCGCGTCCCCTCGGGCGTGACGAGGGCGAGGGTCAAGTCGTCGAGCGGGAGCGAGCCCGCGTTCTCGGCCAGCAGCGTGACTTCGAGCGGCGCGCCGGGCGCGACTTCGGCGGGCGCCTCGAGGGCCAGGCGTACGGCGACGACGTCGCCGTCCTCGTCACCCAGCTGCGCGGCGCGCTCACGCAGGGGGACCGGCTGCCAGCGCTTCCACGCCACGATGCCGATCAAGGCCACGGCGAGGAGCACGCCGAGGAGCGGCAGCGTGTCGTGCCAGCGACGCGGAGGGGGCCCGGAGGACGACGGCGAGCGGTGGGCGTGCGGCGCGTCCATCCGGGCCGGTCAGAGCGCCTTGACCTCGCTGACGAGCGCGAGCACGGTCTTCTTCGCGTCGCCGAACAGCATCATCGTCTTCGGGTCGAAGAAGAGCTCGTTGTCGGTCCCGGCGAACCCGGTGCCCAGGCTGCGCTTGAGGATGATGACGTTGCGCGACTTGTCGGCATCGAGGATCGGCATGCCGTAGATCGGGCTGGACGGGTCGTTGCGAGCCGACGGGTTGACGACGTCGTTGGCGCCGATCACCAGGGCGACGTCGGCCGTCTCGAAGTAGGGGTTGACCTGGTCGAGGTCGAGCAGCTGGTCGTAGGGCACGTTGGCCTCGGCCAGCAGGACGTTCATGTGGCCGGGCATGCGGCCCGCCACCGGGTGGATCGCGTACTTCACGTCCACGCCCTTGGCGATCAGCAGGTCGGCCAGCTCACGCACGTTGTGCTGGGCCTGGGCCACGGCCAAGCCGTAGCCGGGCACCACGATCACCGAGCGTGCGTTGGCGAGCAGGATCGCGCCGTCCTCGGGCGTGAAGTTGCGCACCGTCCGGGCCGGGCCGCCCGCGGCCGCTCCACCGCCTCCGCCGCTGTCGGCGGTGCCGAACGCGGCGAACAGCACGTGCGCGAGCGTGCGGTTCATGCCGCGGCACATGATGGCCGTGAGGATGAGGCCGGACGCCCCGACCAGGGCGCCGGCGACGACCAGCGGTTCGTTGACCGTGACGTAGCCCGCGGCGGACGCGGCGATGCCCGAGAAGCTGTTGAGCAGCGCCACCACGACAGGCATGTCCGCGCCGCCGATGGCGTTGGTGGCGGTCCAGCCGAGCACCAAGGCAAAGGGCAAGACGGCCCAGACCCAGCCTTGGTTGTCCATGTTCGTGGCGAACACGACGGTGAGCACCAAGCACACGAGCAGGAGCGCGCCGTTGACCAACCGGATGCCCGGGAACGTGACGGGCGCCGTGTTGATCATCCCCTGCAGCTTGGCGAAGGCCACGAAGCTGCCCGTGAACGTGATGGCGCCAATCACGACGCTCAGCACGGCCACCGCGGGAATGGACCCCGTGACGTCCGCCACGCCGGAGCTGGCCTGCGCGTGCGTGACCTCGCTCAGTGCGACGAAGGCCGACGCGAGGCCGCCGAAGCCGTTGAATGCGGCCACGAGCTGCGGCATGGCCGTCATCTCGATCTTCTTGGCGAGGGCCCAGCCGACGACCGAGGCCAGGGCCATCACGACGAAGATCCACACGAGGTTGTGGCGGACGCTGACGTCCACCCCTCCGTCGCTCCACGTGACGACGGTGGCCAGGACCGCCAGGCCCATGCCGAAGGCGCCGATCAGGTTGCCCAAGGGCGCCGTCTTGGGCGACGCCAGGCGCTTCAGGCCCAGGATGAAGGCCGCGATCGACAGGATGTAGACCAGCCCGACCAGCGAGAGGCTCACGCGCCACCGCCCTTCTCGCTGCGCTTGCCCTTCTTGAACATGCGCAGCATCCGGTCGGTCACGACGAACCCGCCGACCACGTTGATCGTGGCGAAGAACACGCCGAGCAGCCCCAGGATGGTGCCGAACGTGGTCTCGGTCTGGCCCGCCACCAGGATCGCGCCGACCAACACGATGCCGCTGATCGCATTGCTGCCCGACATCAGCGGCGTGTGCAGGGTGGCCGGCACCTTCGTGATGACCTCGAAGCCGATGAAGGCGGCGAGCACGAAGATGAACAGGTAGAGCAGGGGTCCGGAGAGGAGGGCGAGGGGCAGCATCACGAGGCGGCTCCGAGCGCGTCGCGCGTGGGGGCGTGGCGGACTTCGCCGGCGTGCACCGCCAGCGCGCCGGCGGTGATCTCGTCGTCGAGGTCGATGCGGACGGGGGGCGGCGCGGCCTCGCCCGCAGCGGGCTTGGGCGGCGTCAGGTGGCGGACGACGTCCTGGATGTTGCGCGCGTACATGCGGCTGGCGTCCAGGGCCATCGTGGCGGCCAGGTTCAGCGTGCCGACGAGCGTGACGCCGCCGACGTGCACGACCTCGCCAGCCACCGTCCCCGCGACGTTGCCTCCCGCTTCGGCGGCGAGGTCCACGACGACGGCGCCGGGCCGCATGGCCGCGACGGTTGCGGCGTCGATCAAGCGCGGCGCGGGACGACCCGGGATCAAGGCGGTGGTGATGACGGCGTCGGCCTTCTTCACGCGCTCGGCGAGCGCAGCCTCGAGCTTGCGCAACGCGTCGGGCGACAGCTCGCGCGCGTACCCGCCGGCGCCTTCCCCGGCCTCGCCGAGATCGACCTCGATCGACTCGGCGCCCAGCGAACGGGCCTGCTCCCGGGCCTCGGCGCGTACGTCGTAGGCCTCGACGATGGCGCCGAGCCGGCGGCACGTGGCGATGGCTTGGAGACCGGCCACGCCCACGCCGCAGACGACCACGCGGGAGGGCGGGATCGTCCCCGCCGCGGTCATCAACATGGGGAAGAAACGACCGAGGTGCCACGCGGCCAGCAGCGCCGCGCGGTACCCGGCCACGGTGCTCATCGAGGAGAGCGCGTCCATCGCCTGCGCACGCGTGATGCGCGGGACGAGGTCCATGCCGAACCAGCCGATGCCCCGTTCCCGGGCGGCGCGCACCTCGTCCAGGTGCGTCGCGGGGAACAGGAACGAGGTGAGGAGTGCCCCCTGGGGCACCTGCGCGATCTCCGCGACCGAGGGCGCGTTCACGCGCACGACCAGGTCCGCGCCCGCCTGCGCCGCGGCAGCGTCCGGGGCGATGCGGGCCCCGGCATCCGTGTAGGCCGCGTCGGGGGCCCCGGCCGAGGCGCCGGCGTCTTGCTCGACCACGACCTCGTGCCCCTGCTTGACGAGACGCTGCACGACGTCGGGCGTGAGCGCGACGCGCGTCTCTCCCGCTTGGCGTTCCCTGGGCACCGCGATGCGCACGCCGGACCTCCCTTGCGGGGCGGGTGGACCGCCCGCGTGGCGGTTCTACCCGGCACCCAGGAGGCCCGCCATCCAGGCCCGGACGTGGGGAACGGCCGCCGCCAGGAGGTCGTGACCGGCATCGAGCGCCACGTGGGCGACGTGCGCCCCACCCGCCTCCAGGGCCTCCACGACCAGGGCTTCGTAGGCGGGGGGATACGACTCGTCGAGCGCTCCCGTGACCCACAGGACCGGCAGGCCGGCGAGCGCATGCAGCTGGTCGCGCCAGAGCATCGGGATGCCTCCGGCCAGCCCGACGAGGCCGCGGACGCGGGCCCGGTCCACGACCGCGGCGTGCGTGGCCACGCCCACGCCCTGGCTGTAGCCGAGGAGGACGGCACCCGTGGCGGAGCGGCCCTGAAGCGCGAGGTCCAGGGCGTGCCGCAGGAGGGCGTCGTTGCGTCGCTCGGCGTCGGCCCGCCGCGGCTCGGCCAGCCAGCCGTGGGCGATGCCGCGCGTGGAGGCGCCGGGTCCGCCGCGGGGACGCCGGTAGAACGCGTCGGGTCCCTCCGGCGCGACGATCGGCGTGCGTGCGGGCAGGAACCCCTGGGCCCACGCCACGAGGTCTTGCGCGTCCTGTCCGTAGCCGTGCACGAGCACCCACGGCGTGACGTCGTCGGCATCCTCCAGGCCTTCGGCCCACAGGTAGCCCGTGGCCGGGATGGGCACGGCGCGACGCGGGTCGGCCGGGTGGTCCGCGCTCACGCGTCGGTCGCGCGCTCGGGCGCCTCGAGCGCCATGATCTTGTCCACGCGCGTGGCGTGGCGACCGCCGTCGAAGCCCGTGGCGAGGAAGCGCTCGACGATCCGCTGGATCGCCGCGGCCGCGAGCAGCCGTGCGCCGAGGCAGGCGATGTTCGCGTCGTTGTGGCGGCGGGCCATCTCGGCCGTGAACTCGTCGTGCACGGTGGCGGCGCGGATGCCGTGCACCTTGTTGGCCGCGATGCAGACCCCGATGCCTGTTCCGCAAAGCAGCACGCCACGGTCGGCGCGGCCGTCGGCCACGGCGTGGGCGACGGCTGCCGCCGGCTCGGGATAGTCCACGGCGACGCCTGCGGGGCCGCCGAGATCGTCCACGTTGTGCCCGGCGGCCTGGAGAGCGGCGACCACGTGCAGTCGCTCGGCGACGGCGGCGTGGTCCGAGGAGATGGCGATGCGCATGGCGGGAGGGTAGCCGTGGGTACGGAGTCGGGTGTTGTTACAACCGCGGG
>JBFWRP010000024.1:21793-69858 GCA_050248855.1 Planctomycetota bacterium
CGCAGCGGCCCGAGGTTGGAATCTCACCCGTCTCCGTACGGTACCGCGGCCCGCAGCTCGAATCCCACCCGACTCCGCAGCGTGCTACCTGCGGCCGACGAGGCCGCCGACGATGAGGGAGGCGGCGGCGTCCAGGCGGCGGGCGAGGCGCTCGTAGGTGGCCAGGCTCCGGCCCACGGGGTCGGCCACGTCCTGGCCTTCGGGATCGAGCAGGAGCACGTCGCGCTCGCGATGCGGGAAGAACGCCAGGATCTGGTCGCGGTGGTCGCGCTCCATGCAGATGATGCGCGTGGCGGCCTGGACCATGGGTGTGTCGAGCTTGCGCGAGCGGTGCGCTTCGAGATCGAGCGGCGGCTTGAAGAGCTGTCGCGCCACCTCGATCGCGTCGCGGCTGGCCCGGCGCCCCGGTTCCGCGGCCAAGCCCGCGCTCTCGATGACGAAGCCGGCTTCGGCGAGATCGGCCTCGGCGACGCCCAGTCGCTCGGCCAGACGGCGCTTGAGGATGGCCACCGCCAGCGGGCTGCGATCGGTGTTGCCCGTGCAGACGAACACGATGTGCGCCTCACCCGGGTGTTCGATGCGCCACTCGGGGATCGCGCCCTCCCGCAGGACCGTGACCTTGTCGCCCTCGACGCGGACGACGGTGCTCGAGACGCCGCCCCGCGAAGGGCCGCCGTCGATGACGAGCTCGAGCTCGCCCGGGAAGATGCGCAGCACCTCCTCGGCCGTGGTCGCGGGAGGCTCCCCGGCCCGGTTGGCGCTGGGCACGAGCAGCGGCACGCCGGCCGCCTCGACCAGCCCGCGGGCGAGCGGGTGCGAGGGCAGACGGAAGCCGATCGTCCCCGCGACGGACTGCGGTGTGTCGGCCGTGTGGGGAGCGGCGTCCAGGACCAGCGTCAGGGGCCCCGGCCAGAAGCGCTGCATGAGCTCGGCCGCGCGCGGGGGGATCGACGCGACGCGGCTGCGCACGGCTTCCACGTTGGCCACCATGACGGTCATCGCCTGGGCGCGCGAGCGACCCTTGAGCGCGTAGAGGCGCTTGACGGCCTCGGGGTGCTCGGCCGACGCCGCGAGGCCGTAGACGGTTTCCGTGGGGAAGGCCACGATCCCGCCTTCACGCAGGATGCGCCCGGCGGCAGCCAGCTCGTCGTCGGCGGCGTGGCGGTCCAGGACGCGGAGAACCGGCGTGTTCACGGGCGGACTGTACCGGCCGCCCGTGGCCCGCCGAAGCAACGCACGGGCCTGCTCGTGGCGTGCCGCGGGTGCGGCAGGACGTCGCCGCAACCGGGCCGGCCCGGTGGGCCCGGCGGCACCGCGCGGCGGGTAGATTGAGGCGGCGTGTCCGATGTCCGCCGCCCCCCGCCCACGACCAAGGGCCTCGAGTACCTGGGCGCTGTTGCCGGCGGGCTCGTGCACGAAATCCGCAACCCGCTGTCCACGATGAACATCACGCTGCAGCTGCTGCAGGAGGACTTCGCCGACGCGGCGGAGGACGACGAGCGCGCCCAACGCGTCCGGCGCCGCGTGACGGCGCTGCGGCGTGAAGTGACACGCCTGGAGGAGATCCTCGACGACTTCCAACGCTACGCGGGCATGCGTCGCCTCGATCTGGCCCAGATCGACGTCAATCGCGTGCTGGAGGAGGTCACGGCCTTCGTCCGCCCGGAGTGCGCGCGCGTGGGCGTGCGCCTCATGTTCTGGCCGGATCGCAGCCTCCCGCTGGTGCGTCTTGACGAGCGGCTGCTCAAGCAGGCCGTGCTGAACCTCCTGCTCAACGCCATCCAGGCGATGGAGGAGATGGTGGGGGGGGACGAGCCGCCCGACCGCACGTTGGAGCTCATCGTCCGCACGCGGACGGAGGGCGAGACGGTACGGATCGACGTCATCGACACGGGGCCCGGCATCCCCGCCGAGGTCGGCGAGAAGGTGTTCGAGATCTGGTACAGCCGCAAGCGCAAGGGCACCGGCTTGGGCCTGCCCACGGCCCGCCGGATCGCCGAGGAGCACGGCGGGACGCTCCAGTTCGTGTCCGAGCCGGGCAAGGGCTCCGACTTCGTGCTCCGCATGCCGCTGGCCGGCCCTCCGGACCAGGAGCCTTCGCAGAAGTGAGACGGGCAGGCCGACGCCCCGGCCCCGGAGTCCTGCCGAGGCCGTGACGGCCTGACCCTGGATCCACGGTCCCACCCCGCTCGGGACTTGCCGTTTCGTCTCGACTCCTGCCAGAGTGTCAGGTGTGAGCGCCCCCGAGACCGCCTTGAGGATCCTCCTCGTCGAGGACGACGTCGGCCATGCCGAGGTGATCGACGACGTGTTGACGCGGGAGGGGCACGCCGTCGAGGTCGCCCACAGCGGCGGGGCGGGCCTCGCGGCCCTCGCGCGCGGCCCGGTGGACCTCGTGATCACCGACCTGCGCCTGCAGGACCGCGACGGCTTGGACGTGGTCCACCGCTGCCGCGAGCTGCGCGAGGGCGGGGCGACGCCGCAGGTGGTGGTGGTGACCGGGTACGGAACGGTGGAGGGCGCCGTCAGCGCCATGCGCGAGGGCGCGCTCCACTACCTGCAGAAGCCACTCGACGTGGGCATCCTGCGCGAGACGGTCAAGGCGGCCGCGCGGCGCATCGCGCTCGAGCGCGAGAACCGCGACCTCCACGTGACCATCGACAAGACGTTCGCCTTCCCCGGCCTGCTCGGATCCACGCAGGCCATGTCGCGCGTGTTCGACGTGATGAACCAGATCGTCGACACGGATGCCACGGTGTTGCTGCAGGGCGAGAGCGGCACGGGCAAGGAGCTGGTCGCACGCGCGCTGCACCACGCAGGACCTCGCCGCGGCGGGCCCTTCGTGGCGCTCAACTGCGCCGCGTTGGCCGAGGGCGTGCTCGAGAGCGAGCTCTTCGGCCACGAGCGCGGCGCGTTCACCGGCGCGCATGCGCGGCGGGCTGGTCGCTTCGAAGCCGCGCACGGCGGCACGCTGTTCCTGGACGAGATCGGCGACATGCCGCTGGGCACGCAGGCCCATCTGCTGCGCGCCCTGGAGCTGGGCGAGATCACGCGCGTCGGAGCCAACGACCCCATCCGCGTGGACGTCCGCGTGATTGCCGCGACGCACCGCGACCTGGAGGGCATGGCGGCCGACGGTTCGTTCCGCGAAGACCTGCAGTTCCGGCTGCGCGTGGTCGAGATCCGCTTGCCGCCGCTGCGCGAGCGCCTCGCGGACCTGCCGCACTTGGCCGAGCACTTCCTCGTGGAAGCCGCGACACGGCATGGCAAGCCCGCGCGCTCGATCTCGCCCGAGGCCCTCGACGTGCTCATGAGCTACCGCTGGCCGGGCAACGTCCGCGAGCTCAAGAACGCCGTCGAGTCGATGGTGCTGCTGTCCCGCGGCACCGTGATCCCGCCCGACGTGGTGCCTCCGTACGTGCGTCCCGTCGGGGGCGGCGCGCCGGACGTCCTCAAGTCGCTCTCGGGCCTGCGCCTGTCCGACGTGGAGCGGGCGCTCGTGACCAACACGCTGCGCGACGTGGGGGGCAACCGCGAGCGCGCTTCGCAGCTGCTCGGGATGAGCTCGCGGACGCTCTACCGGAAGATCGCGGAGTACGGGCTCACGCGACGCCAGCCCGCCGATCCGGCACGGTAGGGAATCGCCCCGTGCCGATCCGGCACGCTGCCCGAGGGCGGGCGATGCGCCGGGGATCCTCCAAGGGCCGGAAATCAGGGCCCGCGAGCCTGCCCGGGCGCGCCGGGAGCCGATTCTCGCAGCCGGGGCGGGCGCGGCCGCGTTCGGCACGCGCATCGCGTCGGGAGCCGCGGAGGCCCGGGTTCCTGGTCGCGCGAGCGGCCGTCCGCGGCGCCTCCGCGACCCTGCGTTTCCGCCCCGAGAGACCCACGTTTCCCCCCGAGAGACCCACATGGCACAAAAGATCATCGGCATCGACCTGGGCACCACGAACAGCGTGGTGGCCGTGATGGAAGGCGGCGAGCCCCGCGTCATCGTGAACGCGGACGGCCATCGCGTGACCCCCAGCGTCGTCGCGTTCACCGAGGGGGGCGAGCGCCTGGTGGGCCAAGCGGCGCGCCGCCAGGCCGTCACCAACCCCGAGAACACGATCTACAGCATCAAGCGGTTCATGGGCCGCCGCCATGCCGAGGTGGAGGCCGAGGAGAAGCTCGTCCCCTACAAGATCGTCGGCGGGAAGGACGAGCTCGTGAAGGTCGATGTGCGCGGCAAGTCGTACACGCCGCCCGAGATCAGCGCGATCATCCTGCAGCACCTCAAGAAGGCTGCCGAGGACCACCTGGGCGCCACGGTGACGGACGCCGTCATCACGGTGCCGGCCTACTTCAACGACAGCCAGCGCCAGGCCACGAAGGACGCGGGCGTGATCGCCGGCCTCAACGTGCGCCGCATCATCAACGAGCCCACGGCCGCCGCGCTGTCCTTCGGCCTCGAGAAGAAGGGCACTGGCAAGATCGCGGTGTTCGACCTGGGTGGCGGCACGTTCGACATCTCGATCCTCGAGCTGTCCGACGGCGTCTTCGAGGTGCTCGCCACCAACGGCGACACGCACCTGGGCGGTGACGACTTCGACCAGGTCCTCTTGGACCACGTTGCCACCGAGTTCCGCAAGGACCACGGCATCGACCTGCGCCAGGACACGATGGCCCTGCACCGCCTCCGCGAGGCGTGCGAGCGCGCCAAGATCGACCTGTCGAGCTCGATGCAGACCGAGATCAACCTGCCGTTCATCACGGCGGACGCTTCGGGGCCCAAGCACATCACGACCAAGATCACCCGTGCCAAGTTCGAGCAGCTCGTCGAGCCGCTGGTGTCGCGTCTGCGCGGTCCCTGCAAGGCGGCCCTGAAGGACGCGGGCCTGGAGCCGAGCGCCCTGAAGGAGGTGCTGCTGGTCGGTGGGTCCACGCGCATCCCGGCGGTCCAGGCCATCGTCAAGGACCTGTTCGGCCGCGAGGGCAACAAGTCGATCAACCCCGACGAGAGCGTGGCGCTCGGCGCCGCGATCCAGGGCGGCATCCTCTCGGGCGACGAGACGCTGCAGGACCTGCTCCTGCTCGACGTGACGCCGCTCAGCCTCGGCGTCGAGGTCCAGGGCGGGATGATGCACACGCTCATCGAGCGCAACACCACGATCCCGACCAAGAAGGCCGAGGTCTTCTCCACGGCGTCGGACAACCAGCCGCAGGTGGAGGTCCACGTGCTGCAGGGCGAGCGCACGCGCGCGGGCGACAACCGCACGTTGGGCCGCTTCATCCTGGATGGCATCCCGCCGGCCCCGCGCGGCATGCCCCAGATCGAGGTGACGTTCGACATCGATGCCAACGGCATCCTCAACGTGTCCGCCAAGGACAAGGGCACGGGCAAGGAGCAGCGTGTGCGCATCGAGTCCAGCTCGGGCCTGAACAAGGACGAGATCGAGCGCATGAAGAGGGAAGCCGAGGCCCACGCCGAGGAAGACAAGAAGGTGAAGGCCCTTGTCGAGGCGCGGAACAAGGCCGACCACACGGTCTACGAGATCGAGAAGCTCATCAAGGAGCACGGCGACAAGGTCGACAACGCCGTCCTCGGCCAGATCGAGTCCAAGAAGCAGGCCCTGGTCGATGCCAAGGCGGGCGATGACGCCGGGCGCATCGAACGCGCCATCGAGGACCTGATGGCCACGAGCCAGTCCATCGCGCAGAAGGTGTACGCCCAGGAAGGCGCCGCCGCCGGCACGCCCGCCGGCGCGGGTGCCAAGGCCACGCGGAGCGATGCGGACGACAACGTCATCGACGCCGACTTCGAAGTGAAGTAGCGACCCCGGATGTGTCAGGACCCTTGCCGCGAAGCGGCGCAGCCGCGACGTGGGCCAGGTGCCTGACACGTAGGGGTCGTGGTCGCCGGCGGGCGGATGTCGAGCGACCCCGGATGTGTCAGGACCCTTGCCGCGAAGCGGCGCAGCCGCGACGTGGGCAAGGTGCCTGACACGCAGGGGTCGTGGTCGCCGGCCGGCGAACGTCGCACTTCGGTGTCTGACATCGTGCCCCCGTCGCTTCGCTCCGAGGCACAGGTTCAGACACCTCCGCGCGCCGCGCAGCCGCGACGTGGGCAAGGTGCCTGACACGCAGGGGTCGTGGTCGCCGGCCGGCGAACGTCGCACTTCGGTGTCTGACACCGTGCCCCCGTCGCTTCGCTTCGAGGCACAGGTTCAGACACCTCCGCGCGCTGCGCCTACCCGCGTGCGAGCTCCAGCACGATCGTGGCTTCGGCGGGGCGTACGGGCTGGATGGACAGCCGGGAGCCGCGCTGGGTGACCATCATCTGCTCGAGGCCCTTCGTGGCCTTGAGGGTGGCCAAGGTCACGACGGGCTCGAAGCGCTCGAGGAAGCGGATGTCCACCGTGAGCCACGTGGGCGCGTCGGGCTTGGACTTCGGGTCCTCGTACTTGTGGCCAGCCTCGAACTGGAACGGGTCCGGGTAGGCCTCCCGCACGACTTCGGCGAGCCCCGCAACGCCGATCGGCTCCGTGCGCGAGTGGTAGAACAGCACGCGGTCGCCGACCTTGACCTCGTCGCGCAGCAGGTTGCGCGCTTGGTAGTTGCGCACGCCTTCCCACGTGGTCGTCTGCTGCGGCGCCCGCTCCAGGTCCTCGATGGAGAACACGTCGGGCTCGCTCTTGAAGAGCCACGTGCGCGGTCCGGTCTTCTTCTTCGCTGCCATCGTGCACGTCGTACGCGAAGCGTCCGACAGCCGCGTTGCTCCAGGGCGCCGGCGAGCTGCCGCGTCAGGGGGGTGACACGTCGAGCCCCGTGACCCGCAGAGGGCACTCGTCCAGCCCGCCCGCCAGGAGGTCGTCCTCGTCGTCGTCCGACCCGCCCAGGAAGTCCAGGTCCAGCTCGTAGTCGTCCGGCGTGTCCTCGACCTCGACCCCATGCTCGCTCGTCACGCCGCCGTCCCACGATACGACCACCCGATACGCGTCCGCCGCCAGCCGGAAGCTCACGCCCTCGCCGGGGAACAGCACCTCGTCGCTGCCCGCGACGGGGAGCACCTCGTCGTCGAACACGCCGACCGACACGACCAGGGGCCCTCCGACCGGCGCCCGGTTGGTCACCCGGAGCGTGCCCTCGGACGATCCCTCGCACGACTTGGAGCAGCCCGCGAACACGACGGGCGCGTAGAGGACCCCGAGCAGCAGGCAGAGGCGGCGGATCCCTTCCACGCCGGCAACGATCCGCGGGCCCGGTCTCGGGTCGGTCACGGCCGCGCCGGGCCGACTACAGTCAGGGGATGCCGATGCGCGCGTGCTTGCTGCTGGTCGTCACTGCCGTCGTGGCGCTCGCCCTCCTGGCCCTGCCCGCGGGCGCCAAGGAAAGGGTGTCGCCCGACGTGGTCCCCGTCGGCCGCGGGCTGCCGGGGGCGGTCACGGACGTCGAGGTCTTCCAACGGCGGATCGACGGGGCGTTGGTCGTGCGCATCCCCGGCGGCCCGTACGCGCAGCGGCCCTACGAACCCGATGGCCAGACGCAGGAACCACGCGAGGTCGAGGTGCCGACGTTCCTCATCGACCTGCACGAAGTGACCAACGCCCAGGTGCTGCGTTGGCTCCAGCAGAGGTTCTCGACTGCGCTGCCCGGAGAGGGCCCGGCCTTGTTCCACCTCGGCGAACGCAGCCCCTTCACGCGGGAGGTCGTCGCGGGCGCACCGCAGAGGCACTTCGCCTGGCAGCTCGCGCCCGGCACCGAGCAGCTTCCCTGCACCGCGCTGACCGGACACGGTGCGCTCGCCTACGCGGAGTGGGTGGGCGGTCGCCTGCCCACGAAGGCCGAGTGGGAGAAGGCTGCGGGGGGGCCCGAGGGTCGCATCTGGCCCTGGGGCGACACGCCGCCCGATGCCACGCGCGCCCGCTTCGGTCGCCCCGCCGTCATCGGCCCCGTGCGCGTCGGCTCGTACGAAGCGGGCGCTTCGCCGTACGGGTTGCTCGACATGGCGGGCAACGTCACCGAGCGCGTCTCCGCCGGGCCCGGCGAGCCCCCGGTCATGATCAAGGGGGGCTCGTGGCTGTCGCCCCACCCCCTCAACCTGCGCGTGCTGGACATGTGCATGCAGCCCCTGGGCGTGTCCGAGCGCAGCGTCGGCTTCCGCGTGGTCATGGACGACCAGCCGGTCGACGTACCCGAAGGCCCCGTGGTCGCTCCGGCGCCGGTACTTCATCTCGAATCGGACTGGATGGACGCCGTCGACCGCGCCGAGCGTGAGCGCAAGCCGCTGTTCGTGTCGCTGCACTACGACACGTGCGGCCAGTGCGATCGCACGCGGGCCCAGCTGTTCCGCGACCGGCGCTTCGTCGCCTTCGCCAACGAACACCTCGTCGTGGTGGTCGGCATGCACCCCGGGGACGCCGTCCGCGACCCGCACCCCGAGGGCGAGGGCGGAGCCTGCCCCGTCTTGCCGGGGCTCGAGTGCTGGCAGCATGTGACGTTGTTCCGGCAGGGGCTGGCCGCGGTCCAGTCGTTCCGCGTCAGCCCCGGCCAGTTCCTGCTCCATCCCGACAAGATCCGGCCCGGCGCGGGCGCCGAGTGCGTGCTCGTCGGCGAGGACGAGCTGGCGAAGTGGGGCAACGACGTGGACGGGACCTTGGCCGCGTGCCGTCGTGCCCAAGCCGCGCTCGCGGCCTGGGACGCCGAGCATCCGCGGCCGCCCGACGACGACGAGTAGGTGCCGTCTTCGTGACCTGGAGCGAGCGAGTAGGCTGGTCCACCATGCCGACCTCGTCACGCCGCTTGTCGTTCGTCCTGCTGGCCGCTCTCGCCGCGGCCGTCCTGCCCTGGGTTGCGTTGCGCGCCGAAGAACCGGGCGCCGCGGTGGCCGAGGCCGTGCGGGTCACGGGGCGGTTGGAGAAGCGGGGGCCCCAGACGGTCCTCACGCTCTGGGGCACGCCGCGCGAGCGCGGGTTCGCGCATGGCTACCTCCTGGCCGACAGCCTCCTCGCAGGTGCCGAGCACGACTTCGGCCAGCTCTTGAAGCCCTTCCTGCCCATGTACGAGGGCTTCGTGCGCGGGAAGATCGTGCCCAACTTCGCCCTGGACGCGCGTGAGCGGGAGGAGGTGGAGGGCCTCATCGAGGGCCTGAAGGCCAAGCGCGGCGAGGACGGGGTCCGCGTCGAAGCGCTGGGACGAGCCTTCGACATCACCGACCTCATCGCGCTCAACACCTTCGGCGACTGGTACGGCATGGGCTGCTCGTCGTTGGCCGTATGGGGCCGACACAGCAAGGACGGCACACCGCGTGTCGGCCGCAACTTCGACTTCCCCGCCTTCGACCTCGTCACCGACCACGGTCTCGTCGTGGTGCGGGCCCCCGATGGCGAGTACGCCGGCAGCGTCGCCGTCACCTACCCCGGCTGCATCGGGCTCCTGACGGGCCAGAGCGAACGAGGCGTCTTCGTCAGCGTGCATGACGTTCCCGTGCGCGCGCCCACGGCCCAGCTGCGGCCCGGCAACGTGCCGCGGCTGCTTGCCCTGCGCCGCCTGCTCGAGCGCGTCCAGGGGGACACGCCCACGACGCAGGCCCGCACGCTCTTGGCCGCGTGGCCCACGATGTACGGCAACAACCTCATGGTCATGGCCGGACACGCGAAGGAGGGCGAGCCGCTGGCCGCCGTCATGGAGTACGACGGTCGCGAGGACGTGCACGACGGCGTCACCCAGCGCACGCCCGAGCCGGGCGTGCCGGCGCTGGAGGGCGGCACGGACCCGCTGATCGCGTGCACCAACGACCACTTGCTGCGCGACGGCCTCGCGCGGTCCGGGCCTACGCAGTGCTGGCGCTACCCCCTGCTGATCGAAGGCGCCCACGGGGACAAGCCCCTGGCCTTCGACGTGGCCACCCTGTTCGACCGCATGGGTCGCGCGTCCTTCCCACGCGGGGAGGGCAACCTCGAGCGGGCCGCCGGCGTGATGGGCGTCAAGCGCACCAACGGCTTCGGCACGCTCCACCAGGTGGTGGGGGAGCCGGCCTTGGGCCACCTCCACATCCGCATGGCCCGCCTGGGGTCGCGTGTGGAGAAGGAGCCGGCGATCGACTACGACGTGCCTGCGGTCGTGAAGGCCGCGGCGCCCGCCGACGATCAGGCGTCGCGGTAGATCTCGCCGCCGCCCGCGCGGAACTCGCGCGACTTCTGGGCCATGCCGGCTTCCGCGGCTTCGTCGGGGCTGGTGCCTGCGGCGGCCGCCGCCTCGCGCACCTGGTGCGTGATCTCCATGCTGCAGAACTTGGGTCCGCACATGGAGCAGAAGTGGGCGACCTTGGCGCCGTCGGCCGGCAGCGTCGCGTCGTGGAAGGACTTGGCGCGCTCGGGATCGAGCGACAGGTTGAACTGGTCTTCCCAACGGAACTCGAAGCGGGCGCGGCTCAACGCGTCGTCGCGCGCCTGGGCGCCGGGGTGGCCCTTGGCGAGGTCCGCGGCGTGGGCGGCGATCTTGTAGGCGATCACGCCCTCGCGCACGTCGTTGCGATCGGGCAAGCCCAGGTGCTCCTTGGGCGTGACGTAGCAGAGCATCGCCGTGCCGTACCAGCCGATCTGCGCCGCGCCGATGGCGGACGTGATGTGGTCGTAGCCGGGGGCGATGTCGGTGGTGAGCGGGCCCAACGTGTAGAAGGGCGCCTCGTGGCACCAGTCCAGCTGCTTGTCCATGTT
Source organism: Planctomycetota bacterium (assembly GCA_050248855.1). GTDB lineage: Bacteria > Planctomycetota > PLA2 > PLA2 > JAEUHO01 > JACKGW01. The sequence goes on from JBFWRP010000024.1 coordinate 32,488, forward strand.
GTCGCGGATCATCTGCATGGGGACGTGGCCGGGGCCCTCGTTCATGACCTGGACGTCCTGGTCCCACGCGCGGCGCGTGAGCTCGCCCTGGGTCTGGAGCTCACCGAACTGGGCGGCGTCGTTGGCGTCGGCGATGCAGCCCGGACGCAGGCCGTCGCCGATCGAGAAGCTCACGTCGTACGCGGCCATGATCTCGCAGATCTCGTCCCAGTGCGTGTAGAGGAAGTTCTCCTTGTGGTGGGCGAGGCACCACTTGGCCAGGATCGAGCCGCCGCGTGACACGATGCCGGTCAGGCGCTTGGCCGTGAGCGGCACGTAGCGCAGCAGGACGCCGGCGTGGATGGTGAAGTAGTCCACGCCCTGCTCGGCCTGCTCGACCAGCGTGTCGCGGAACAGGTCCCAGGTGAGCTCTTCGGGGCGGCCGTCGACCTTCTCGAGCGCCTGGTAGATGGGCACCGTGCCGATGGGCACCGGGCTGTTGCGCAGGATCCACTCGCGCGTCTCGTGGATGGGCGCGCCGGTGGAGAGGTCCATGACCGTGTCGGCGCCCCAGCGGATGGCCCAGACCATCTTCTCGACTTCCTCGGCGATGGACGACGTGACCGCCGAGTTGCCGATGTTGGCGTTGATCTTCACCAGGAAGCGGCGGCCGATGATCATCGGCTCGAGCTCGGGGTGGTTGATGTTGGCCGGGATGATGGCGCGGCCGCGGGCGACCTCATCGCGGACCAGCTCGGGCGTGATCTGGACCGGCATGGGGAGGCCGAAGGGCTCGCCGGCGTGCTCGCGGACGAGGTGCTCGCGCATGGCCTCGCGGCGCTGGGTCTCGCGGATGGCGATGTACTCCATCTCCGGGGTGATCTCGCCCCGGCGGGCGTAGTGCATCTGCGTGACGCGCGCGCCGGGCTTGGCGCGCAGCGGGCGGCGCGTGACGGGGAAGGCGAAGCCTTCGCCGGCGGCCTCGCGGGCGCGGGCGAACGAGGAGCTGGAGCGCGCGAGGGCCTCGACATCGCCCCGACCCTCGATCCAGGCTTGGCGCAGCGGCGCGAGGCCGCGCCGCACGTCGATGGCGACGTCGGGGTCGGTGTAGGGGCCCGACGTGTCGTAGACCACCACGGGCGGGTTCGGGCGCGCGGGCTCGGCGGGCACGCGCGAGGGCGTGGGCGAGAGCCGGATCTCGCGCATGGGGACGCGCAGGTCGGGGTGGATCGTGCCGGGCACGTAGATCTTGCGCGAGGCCGGGAACGGCTCGCGCGTGATGCCGGCATCGCCCTTGGGAAGGCGAGAGCGCCGCGGGGCGACGGGGGAGGCGGAGTCGGGAGCGGTCATCGACACTCCGGGGGCTGTCGAGGGCGAGGAGGGCCGATCGTACCGCCGGAGGCGAGGCGGGTGCCCCTGCGGCGGGAGCGCGGTCCGCCGACCAGCGAACCCGGATGTGTCAGGACCCTTGCCGCGGAGCGGCGCAGCCGCGACGTGGGCAAGGTGCCTGACACGCAGGGGTCGCGGTGCGCCGGCCGGCGAACGTCGCACTTCGGTGTCTGACACCGTGCCACCGTCGCTTCGCTCCGAGGCACGGGTTCAGACACCTCCGCGCGCCTCGCGGTCCGCCGACCAGCGAACCCGGATGTGTCAGGACCCTTGCCGCGAAGCGGCGCAGCCGCGACGTGGGCAAGGTGCCTGACACGTAGGGGGCGCGATACGCCGGCCGGCGAACGTCGCACTTCGGTGTCTGACACCGTGCCACCGTCGCTTCGCTCCGAGGCACAGGTTCAGACACCTCCGCGCGCCCCGCGGTCCGCCGACCAGCGAACCCGGATGTGCCAGGACCCTTGCCGCGGAGCGGCGCAGCCGCGACGTGGGCAAGGTGCCTGACACGCAGGGGTCGCGGTCGCCGGCCGGCGAACGTCGCACTTCGGTGTCTGACACCGTGCCACCGTCGCTTCGCTCCGAGGCACGGGTTCAGACACCTCCGCGCGCCTCGCGGACCGCCAACCAGCGAACCCGGATGTGTCAGGACCCTTGCCGCGAAGCGGCGCAGCCGCGACGTGGGCAAGGTGCCTGACACGCAGGGGTCGCGGTGCGCCGGCCGGCGAACGTCGCACTTCGGTGTCTGACACCGTGCCACCGTCGCTTCGCTCCGAGGCACGGGTTCAGACACCTCCGCGCGCCTCGCGGTGCGCCGACCAGCGAACCCGGATGTGTCAGGACCCTTGCCGCGGAGCGGCGCAGCCGCGACGTGGGCAAGGTGCCTGACACGTAGGGGTCGCGGTCGCCGGCCGGTGGATGTCGCACTTCGGTGTCTTGTCGCTCCACGGGCGTTTCGCGCTCACGCGCGGACTCGGCGCTCGGGCTATCGCCTTCGCGGCAGGGGTGCTGGTTCCGCATCACCCCTGCACCCCTCACGGGGTTCAGACACCTCCGCGCGCCGGAACCTACGTGCGCGGTTCGCGCAAGCGCTGCAGGAGGTCGAGGAGGAGCTTCTGCTCCTTGGCGGAGAGCGGGGCCAGCTGGCCGTCGTGGAGCTCGCGGAGCGGGACGTCGAGGCCGGCGAGACGCTCCAGGCCCTCCGGCGTGATGCGCACCGTTACGACGCGGCGGTCGGCCTGCGAGCGCTCGCGGTGCACGAGGCCACGGTCCTCCAATCGCCCGATCAGGCGCGTGACGTCCGGGACGCGCGCGACCATGCGTTCGCCGACACCCAGGCACGGCAGCCCCGTCTCGCCGGCGCCGCGCAGGATGCGCAAGACGTTGTACTGCGGAAGCGAGAGGTCCTGCGTGCGCAACAGGGCCGCCGTCTCGTCCTGCAGGAGATGCGCCGTGCGTACGAGGCTCAGGTACGCCTCGGTCCCGACCGAGGGGAAGGGACGCGAGAGCTTGAGCTCCTCGCTCAGCGTGCGGGCCGGGCGACGTCGGCGAGCCGCCACCGTCAGCTGCCCTTCCCCGACAGACGCTTGACGCGGGCCACGGGCTTGGGCGCGAGACGTCGGCCCTTGGCGCCGGGCGAGGTCGGCTCGAGCTCGTCCAGGTTGAACGTGGCCTCCGACACGCGCTGGCGAGCCTTGTGCGCGAAGCGCAGGTGCACCTCGCCGGGCTTCTGCTCGTCGAGGAACAGGTCCAGCGTCCCGCCCTCGTCCTTGACGAGGCGGTACTCGCGGCCGCGCACGAACCCCTTGATCAGGATGCGCTTGCCGAAGCACATCTTGTCCTTGTCGCGGTAGACGACCACGGCGTGCTGGCCCGCCTCCGGGTCGAACGGCGCGCACCAGACCAGCTTGCCGGGCACCAGGACCTTCTCCTCCGGGCCCACGATGCGGTACGTGCCGTCGCTGCTGACGAGCAGCACCTTGTCGTACTCGCTCATGGTGTGGTGGTGCTCGGCGCCCTTGACGCCGCTGCCCCAGAAGCCGCTCTCCGCGTCGTACGACACGCGGATGTGGGCGCGGGCGACCTCCTTCAGGTCCACGGTGTCGAAGCGGGCCACCTGGGTCCGGCGAGGCCACCGCGAGGCGTAGCGCTTGTGGAGGTCCTGCAGGTAGGCGATGGTCGTCTTGACGAGGTTCTTGAGCTTCTTCTGGATGTCGGAGATCTCGGCGTCGATCTCGTCCATCTGCTGCTTGTACTTCTCGATGTCGTAGGCGGAGATGCGCCGGATGCGGATCTCGAGCAAGCGCGTGACGTCGTCCTCGACCATCTCCCGCGCCCAGAGCTTCTTGTGGGCCCGCATGCCCTTCCAGACCGTCTCGCGGACCGCGGCATCGGTCTTGGCCTTCTCGAGGTCCCGCCAGACGCCGTGCTCGATGAAGATCCGCTCCAGCGTGAGCGTGTGGCGACGGTCCTCCAGCAGGCCCAGCTCGTGCTCGAGCTCCAGCTTGAGCCGCGCCTTCAGCGCGTCCGTCAGCCACGCCAGGATCTCGTCGGTCCCCAGGTCGGCCGGGTGGCGGTCGCGGATCACCGTCACGGCGCTCGTCAGGCTGACCTCGCAGTCGGTGTACGCGAACAGCTGCGGGATCGTCTCGTCGGCGTGGACGCCGCGCGGCAGCGCGATGCGGATCTCCACCTGGTCGGTCGTGTAGTCCTGGATCGAGCCGACCTTGACCTTGTTCTTCTGGGTGGCGGACTCGATGGACGCGACGAGGCTCTCCGTGGTGGTCCCGTAGGGGATCTCCCGGATCACGATCTCCTTGTCGCCGTCCGCCTCGATCTTGGCGCGGATGCGCACCTTGCCCTTGCCGTTGTCGTACTCGCTGACGTCCACCAGTCCGCCCTGGGGGAAGTCGGGCAGCAGCGTGACGGGCTTCTTCTGCAGCAAGGCGATCTGGGCTTCGAGCAGCTCGCCGAAGTTGTGGGGGAGCACGCGCGTGGTCATGCCCACGGCGATGCCCTCGGCGCCGAGCAGGAGCACGACGGGCAGCTTGGCCGGCAGGGCCACCGGTTCCATCTTGCGGCCGTCGTAGCTGGGGACGGTCTCGGTCAGGTCCGGATGGAACAGCGTCTCCAGCGCGAGCGGCGTGAGGCGGCACTCGATGTAGCGCGGCGCGGCAGCGCCATGCCCGGTGATGATCGAGCCGTAGTTGCCCTGGCGCTCGATGAAGTAGTCCTTGTTGGCGAGCGTCACGAGCGCGTCGCCGATGGACGTCTCCCCGTGGGGGTGGAGCTTCATCGTGTCGCCGATGACGTTGGCCACCTTGTGGAAGCGGCCGTCGTGCATGGCGCGCAGCGTGGCCAGGATGCGCCGCTGGACGGGCTTGAACCCGTCGCGCAGGTCCGGAATCGCCCGGTCGACGATGACGTAGGAGGCGTACTCCAGGAAGTTGCGCCGCATCAGCGGTTCGAGGTGCGCCATGGGGTCGGTCGTGCGTCCTTCGTCGCGGCCCGGGTCAGGCCACGTCGGAGATGAGGTTGTCCACGATGAACGAGCGGCGCTCCGGCGTGTTCTTGCCCATGTAGAACTCGAGACAGCGCCCGACTTCGCTCATCTGCTTGATCGTGACGGGCTCCAGGCGGATGTCCTTGCCGATGAAGCCCTTGAACTCGTTGGCGCTGATCTCGCCCAGCCCCTTGAAGCGCGTGACCTCGGCCTTGGAGAGCGCCGCGATGGCGGCGTCGCGCTCGTCCTCGGAGTAGCAGTAACGCGTCTCCTGGCGGTTGCGGACCCGGAACAGCGGTGTCTCGAGGATGTACAGATGGCCCTTGGTGACCAGCTCCTCGAAGTAGCGCAGGAAGTAGGTGAGCAGGAGGTTGCGGATGTGCATGCCGTCGACGTCGGCGTCGGTGGCGATCACCACGCGGTTGTAGCGCAGGCGCTCGAGGTCGTCCTCGATGCCCAGCGCCCGCATGACGTTGTAGAGCTCTTCGTTCTTGTAGATGGCGTCGCGCTTCTGGCCGAACGTGTTGAGCGGCTTGCCGCGCAGGCTGAAGATGGCCTGCGTGTGGACGTCGCGGGCCTGGACCATGGCGCCGCCCGCCGAATCGCCTTCCGTCAGGAAGATCGTGGTCTCCTCGCGTCGCTTGCTTCGCGGGTCGTCGTAGTGCTCCTTGCAGTCGATCAGCTTGGGGATGCGGATGGCCACCTTGCGGGCCCGCTCGCGGGCCTCCTTCTTGATGGCGGAGAGCTCCTTGCGGACCCGCTCGTTGGCCTTGACCTTGTCGAGCAGCGCGGCGGCTTCCTCGGGGTGCGAGTGGCACCAGCGCACGACCTGGTTCTTGACCTCCTGCACGATCCACCCGCGGACCTCGGTGCTGCCGAGCTTGTTCTTGGTCTGGCTCTCGAAGACCGGGTCCTGGACCTTGACGGCGATGGCGCCGAGCAGGCCGTCGCGCACGTCCTCGCCCGCGAAGCTCTTGCCGGCGAACTCGTTGACGCCCTTGAGCACGCCCTCGCGGAAGGCGGACTGGTGCGTGCCGCCGTCGTTGGTGTACTGGCCGTTGACGAAGCTGAAGTACGTCTCGCCGTAGGTGTTGGTGTGCGTCCAGGCGAACTCGAGGCGGTCCAGCCGGCAGTGGGCTACCTCGTAGAGCGGCTGCTCCTCGCCGAGCTCGTCGCGGAGCAGGTCGGCCAAGCCGTTCTGGCTGACGAACTTCTCCTTGCCGTACTCCAGCGTGAGGCCGGCGTTCAAGTGGGCGTAGTAGCGGAGACGATGGGCGATCGTCTCCTCGTCCCACCCGTAGGTGCCGAAGATCTCGGGGTCGGGCGTGAAGCGCACCAGCGTGCCGTCGCGGACGCCGGGCTCCTTGCCCTTCTTGTCCTCCTGGATGCGGCCTTGCGAGAAGCGCGCGCGGCGGAAGGCCCCCTCGCGCCAGGAGCACACCTCGAAGTCGCTCGACAGCGCGTTGACGGCCTTGGTGCCGACGCCGTTCAGGCCCACGGAGAACTGGAAGACGTCGTCGTTGTACTTGCCACCCGTGTTGATCTGGCTGACGCACTCGACGACCTTGCCGAGCGGGATCCCCCGCCCGAAGTCGCGCACTTCCACGGTGGGCCCGTTGCGTTGGATGGTGATCCGCTTGCCGTGGCCCATGATGTACTCGTCGACGGCGTTGTCGATCACCTCCTTGAGCATCACGTAGATGCCGTCCTGGGGGTGCGAGCCGTCGCCGATGCGGCCGATGTACATGCCGGTGCGGAGGCGGATGTGCTCGAGCGCGTCCAGCGTCTGGATGGCCGCTTCGTCGTAGACGCCCTGGCCGGGCGCCGCGGCGCGGCGCTTGGGCGCACCGCGGGACGCCGTCCCGGACGTCTTCGGGCGAGCGGACTTCTTCTTCGCAGCCACGTGGGCTCCTGACGCCGACAGGCGGGTGGGTGGACAGGGCCGCGGAGACCGGGGCTCCGCCGCGAGGCCGACCCGGGACCGCCGGAGGGGGGCGCGGGAGGAACCCGCCTCCGAGGGCGTACGTGCGGTGGCACGGCGCGGCGGGACCGCGTGTCCGGGCAGGCCGCGCTTCCTTATAGCCGTCCCCTGCGCCACGGCGAGAACGGCGTGGACGAGCGTGGGTGCTTCCTCGGCCTGGCGGCGGCGACCGGTATGATCCGCGCCGCATGGTGCGACCTTCACGCCTCGTACCAGGCCCGCTCGTCCGCTGGTTCGCGCGACCCTACGTGGCGGGCGGCAGCATGGCGGCAGGCTTGGAGACCGCCCTGGCCCTTCGCGAGGAAGAGGGCAGCGGTGCCACCATGGACCTGCTCGGCGAGGCGGTGCACGAGGACTTCCACGTGCTGCGCCACGTGGCCGCCTACGAGTCGTTGATCGACGCCCTCGGGCAGGACCCGCGCTTTGCGGATCGCGCCACGCGGCCGACGGTCTCCGTCAAGCCGTCCGCGTTCACCACCGGGGAGCCGGCCGCCGCCGGCGCGCGGTTGGCGGCCCTGGCGGACCGGGCGCGCGCGCGCGGCGTGGCCCTGACCATCGACATGGAGGACCGGGCCTGGACGGATCGCACGATCCGCTGGGCCGTGGACCTCTTCCGACATGGCCACGACGTGGGCACCGTGCTCCAGACGCGCCTGCATCGCACCGAGGCGGACCTGGACCGGATCCCGGCGGGCATGCGCCTGCGCCTCGTGATCGGCATCTATCCGGAGCCGGCCGAGTTCGCGCTGCAGGACAAGGCCGCCATGAAGGAGCGGATGCTGACCTACGCGCGGACGCTCCTGGAGCGGGGTGTGTACGTCGAGTTCGCCACCCACGACGAGGCCTGCCTCGAGCGCTTCCTGCGCGACGTGGCGCCGATCGCGCCGGATCGCTGCGAGCTGCAGATGCTGCTGGGCGTGCCGCGCCGCGGCTTCTTGCGCCGCCATGCGGCGGGGGAGCTCGGGGTGGTGCTGCCGGTCCGGCGCTACGTGCCCTTCGCGCTCTCGTGGGACGACGCTACTGCGTACCTGCGGCGCCGCATGGACGAGAGCCCCAACCTGATCGGGTCCGTGCTGACGAACCTGCTGAAGCCGGCGAAGCGGTAGGTGGTGCGGAGGGGGGGAAGCCCGTACGGAGTCGGGTGAGATTCCACCTTCGGGCCGCCCTGACCTACCCCATGCGGAAGCGTGTAGCGGCCCGAAGGTGGAAGCTCACCCGACTCCGGGCCGCGACGACTCGTCGTCGCGGACGACGCGGCCGCCCTCGTAGCGCCAGACGCCGCGCACGAGCTTGTCGAGGACGCGCGGGTAGACCTCGCGCTCGGCGGCCTGCACGCGCGCCGCCAGCGTCTGGGGCGTGTCGTCGTGGAGCACCGGTACCGCCACCTGCTCCACGATGGGCCCGCCGTCGACAACGTCGTCCACCAGGTGCACGGTGCACCCGCTCACGCGGCACCCCCGCTCGATCACCATCTCGTGCACGTGATGGCCGTAGCAGCCGCGGCCGCCGAAGGCGGGTAGCAGGCTCGGGTGCACGTTCACCACGCGACCGGCCCAGGCGGGTGGGAGCGGGAAGCACGTGAGGAAGCCGCCCAGCACGATCCAGTCGGGTCGATGGGGGGCCAGCGCCGCCAGCAGCGCCTCCGTGTAGGCCGTGCCCCGATGCTCGCGGCGTGGCACCAAGAGGGCCGGCACGCCGGCGCGACGCGCATGGTCGAGCCCCGTCGCCGACCGGCGGTCCGCCACCGCCGCCACGATCGTGCCGTGCACGCGACCCTCGTCGACGGCCGCCAGCAGGTTGGCCAACGTCGACCCGCTGCCCGACAGGAGGAACGCGATGCGTGCCGCGGTGCCGGCCGCCGCGTCCTGCTTCACCGACCGTCCTGCCCGTCGCCCTCGCCGGCGTAGGCCACGTCGGCGGGCGGTGCCGAGGAGAGGCCCGCCATCCAGGCCGTAGCCGTGAGCTCCTTGTCGTCGGTCAGGCCCATCAGCACGTTGCCGACCTCCTGCAGCGCCTTCTGCCACTCCTGTTGCTTGGCGGCGGCCTCTTCGCGCTTCTCCCTCGTGAACGCATCCATGCCGATGAGCGTGGGGTCCAGCGCGTCCAGCTGCTTCTTGAGCTCGTCCATGCGCCGCAGCGCGTGGAGCCAGCGCGACGACGCGCGGCGCTCGAGCTCCAGGGCCTGCAGCCGGCGCTCGACGCCCGCCGTGGCCGCTTCGTCCCCGACGCCGGCGGCCTGCCACGCCCGGTAGGCCGAGAGAGCGAGGTCGTAGTCGCCGGCGACCTCCGCCAGGACCGCCAGCCCCAGATGCTGGTCGCCCGTGAGCGCCACGCGGGGCTGGCCACCGTCCCGGAAGAGGAACTCCACCACGTACCGCGGGCCCAACGCCTCGAAGGTGATGCGCTCCTTGTCGCGCTCGATGCTGCTGCGGTCGATGGACTTGACCTTGACGTGGTCCAGGCGCCCGCGGTCGTCGACCGCGGGGACCTTGTCGGAGCTCCACTCGGCCGGGAACGCTGCCACGAGGCGGTCCAGCGCCGCGGACACGCCATCGGCCGCCGTGACCCACCACTGGCCGAGCTCGCGGTACTCCGCCGTCTTCGCATCGCGTACGAAGTTCGTGGCGGCGACCTTGGCCGAGGCCGTGTCGAACGTGGCAAAGAGGCCGCGCGCCGAGCTGGGCCGGAACAGCGCGTTGAGCAGCGTCCAGTAGGCCTTGCTGTCGGCGCCGTACAGCGCATCCACCAGCTTCTTGCGACGCTCCTCGAGAGCCCGCTTGCGTCGCTCGGCTTCCGCTCGCTGGGCCTCGATCTCGGTCGCGATCTTGCCGGCGCCCTCGCGCGCGTCCTCCGCCACCTCGGGCAGCGAGCCGAGGAACGACCTGACCAGCTGGAGCGCCTCGGTCAGATCCGCCGGCGTCGCGCTCTCGCCAGTCTTCGCATGGACGGCCTTGTCGAGCTCCTCGAAGCGCGCCTGGAGAGCCGCCGACGCCTCGTCGAGCAGGTCCGTCCGGTAGTACGCGGCTTGCGGCAGGCGCTTGCCGAAGCGCTCGGCCGTGGCGTCTTCGACGTCCTTGGCGCTCACCAGCTCGAACTCGTCGTCGTACTTGCGCGCAGCGATGTCGGTGGCGAGGCCCTGGATGACGGGCACACGCAGCAGGAGCGCCAGCGCCACCGGATCACCCGCGTCGATGGCGGCCTCGACCTTCTTCTTGTGGGCGTCCAGCACGGCCGCAAGGTCCTCGTGCGCCTGCTCGCGCTGCTGCTGGATCTCGCTGGCCTTCTCGCGCCGCCGGTTGATGTAGGACTCGACGTCGGAGGCCTGGGCGCGCGCCTCCCTGGCCGTCTTGGCCAGGCTCTCGGCCGCCCCTTCGTAGAGCTGGCGGATTTCGTCGAGCTCGGCCTTGCCCGCTTCGGCCCGATACGTCTCGGCCTCTGCATCCCAGCCGTCGGCGGCCTTGCGCAGGTCCGTGACCAGCTGGGGCCAGCGCGCGTCCTTCCAGTTGTCCGCGCTGGTGCGCAGGGGGAAGTCCACGTTCACGAGCGGCTTGGAGATCTCGTTCGCCTGGATGGTGGCCTGGCCCGTGGCCGTGGTCAGCTCGCCCTTGACCAAGCTGATCGCGGCTTGCCGCTCCTGGGCCATCTGCTCGGCCGTCTTCGGCTTGACCACCACCTTGTCTTCGCGCGTGAAGGCGAAGATGCCGATCCCGATGGCGGCCAGCGCCGCGATGGCCGCGATGATCAGCGGCTTCTTGCCGCCGGGCTTGATGCCGTGGGCCTCGAGCCCGTGCTGGAGACGGACCCGGTCGAGCGCCTGCAGCAGGTCCTCGGGCGTGGCGAACCGCTTGTCCGCCTCCTTCTGCATCAGGTTGTAGACGATGTCGTCGAGGTCCTTCGGGACATCGGGGTTGGTCGCGCTGACGCGGGGCACGGGCTTGTTCAGATGCCCGAGCAGGATCTCCTTCACCGTGGTGCCCGGGTACGGGTTCTTGCCCGTGAGGATGCGGTAGAAGGTGCAGCCCAGGCTGTAGAGGTCGGTGCGGTGGTCGATGTCGGGGCGCCGACGGATGGCTTCGGGCGAGATGAAGTGGGGCGTACCGATGATCCCCTGGTTCATCAGGTCGCCGTGCTCGCTCTTCTTGGCGAGGCCCAGGTCGCACAGCTTGGCGCTGCCGTCCTCGGCGAGCATGAGGTTGTCGGGCTTGACGTCGCGGTGCAGGATCCCCTTCTTGCGCGCGAAGATGAGGGCGTTGGCGGAGTCGAGGAACCAGTTGAGCGCGTCACCCCACTCGGCGGGGCCCGTCTTGACCTTGTCCTCGATGGACCCGCCCGGCATCACCTCCATCGAGAAGAAGTACTGCCCGTCGGCTTGGCCGACGTCGTAGACCTGCACGACGTTGGGGTGGTTGAGGGCGCCGGCGGCGCGCGCTTCGTTGACGAACTGGTCCACGAAGTCACGGTCGGCGGCGAACTTCTCGCTCAGGACCTTGAGCGCCACCTTGCGGTGCAGCGACAGCTGCTCGGCGACGTACACGCCGCCCATGCCGCCCGCGCCCACCTTGCGCTCGACGCGGTAGCCACCGAGCTCCTTGCCCACGAGGGCATCGGGCGGCAGCGTGCGGTGCGTCTCGACGGCAGCGGGGTTGGGCACGCTGCCCGTGTTGGCGGTGCGGCCCTCGGCGGGCGTGGCGTCCTTGTCGGCTTGGCCGTCGGAGAGGACGCGCAGGATGGAGAGGCCCATCCGCAGCTCGTCGCCGGCCTTGAGCTGTACCTGGCCGTTGACCGGCTGCCCGTTGACCTGGCAGCCGTGCGTGCTGCCCAGGTCCTTGAGCGCCGCGCTGCCGTTCTCGCCGAGGTGGATCTCGGCGTGCTCCTTGGACACGCGCATGTCCAGCACCTGGATGCTCGACTGCGGGACACGGCCCAGCGTGTAGACGCCGGGCGGGCCGAGGCGCCACGTGGCGCCGGCCCCCTGACCGTGTTCGAGTCGTACGCGGATGCTCACGCCTGGTCTCCGGTCGCGGGGGGCGGCGCGTCCACCCCTGACGCAACGCCTTCGAAGAGCGCACGCCCGACCCGGACCACCGTCGCACCCTCCTCGACGGCAAGCTCGAAGTCGTCGGTCATGCCCATGGAGAGCTCGCCCGGCGGCGGGTCACCGAGGCCTCGACGTCGAGCGTCGTCGCGAAGGGCTCGTAGGGTACGAAATGTCCGGCGCAGGTCGCCTTCGGACGCCCCGAAAGCGGCCATGGTCATCCAGCCCACGGGCTCGAGGTGGGGGTGGTTGGACAGCACGTGCTCGAGCGCGCCGAGCGCTTCCTCCGGCGCGAACCCGCCCTTCTGCCCCTCGCCCGACGCGTTCACCTGGACGAACACCGGCCAGCGATGCCCGAGGCCGGCGAGACACGTCTCGAGCGCGTCCGACAGGCGCAGGCTGTCCAGCGCATGGAACACGTCGAAGGTCGCCACGGCCTGGGCGACCTTGTTGCGCTGCAGGTGCCCGATCCCGTGCCACGTGAGGCCCGGTGGCGCGTCGGGCTTGCGCCACGCGGCATCCTGGACGCGGTTCTCCCCCAGGTCCCGGACCCCGGCGCGGGCCAGGGGCCCGTACACCGCCGTGGGGGCCGACTTGGTCACGGCCACCAGGCGGACCGCCGCGGCCGCGTGGCCGCCACGCGCGCGCGCCGCCTCCAAGCGCGCGCGCACCGCGGCCACGGTGCGGGCGATGTGCTCGGCCTCGGGGGGGGGCAGCTCGCGGGGCAAGCGCGCATGGGACGCCCCGACGTCGTGGCGTCCGCCCCGCGCTGCGGTCCTGCGTGGCCGGCAGCGGGGTCGCCAAGTCGTTGCCACGACCGGACTTCCACGGAGGCGGGCGCGTCCACGGCGACCTTGACACCCTCCCAGGGCGCTCCTACAAGGTCCGCGTCTCTCCGGGGCGGGAGGGACCGGGCAGGGAGGCCCGGACGGCCCCGGGGCGAAGGCGTCTGTCAGGCGGTCCGGCCCGATTCCATCGGCCCCGGCAGGGGACGATCGCTGGCATCGGGGGCCTCCCGCAGGCACCATGGGAGCCGAGGGTCCCCGATGCAGCGTCCCAGGGGGGGCGTGGCAGCGTGGCCGCGCGGATCGTCGCCGTGGGCAACCAGCCCGCGTCCCGACGCCGTGCGGCACGAGGCCGTGTCCATCCGGCATGCACGTCGGGGCCAGGGTCCACGGCTAGTGGGCCTCTCGGAAGGCAGCACACGGCAGGGCCGGCGGGCGGGGGACGCAGGCGGGCAACGCGCTCACGCGCTTGGACCCGGTTGCGTCGTCGCTCGTGACGACTCGCCACGTTGGCAGGAAGAGCACCATGCAGACGTTCCGGACGACGACGCGGCGGGCCCTTGCGGTGGCCGTGCTGGCCCTGGGCGGCCTTCTCATGCTGGGCGACGGTCGCGCCGCCGGCGATGGCCTGCTCAAGCCGCCGCAGCCGTGCGATGGCACGCGCCGCGGCGACATCGGCGAGATGCAGCTCGAGCGCCTGCCGTGGAACGTGCACGTGCTGCGCGCCGACCTCAGCCGCGATCGCCCCGTGGCCATCGCCGGCTTCTACGTGTTCGATCGCAACCTCATCGTCGTCGCCCAGAGCGGCACGGTGTGGTGCCTGGATCGCTTCAACCTCGAGCCCCGCTGGGCCAACACGCTCAGCGCGCCGCTGTTCCAGCCGCCGGCCGAGGGCGCCACGCACTTCACGTTCCTCTGCAAGGACTACCGCGGGCAGTTCTGGCTGCATGCCATCAGCAAGCGCTCCGGCGAGGAAGGCCCCGATTTCCCCCGCCGTCTGGGTTTCGCGGCCTCGTCCGGCGTCGCCGCCAACGCCTCCATGGCGTTCATGGGAAGCCTCGGTGCGGCGAACCACAACAAGACCTTCGAGAGCGTGAACCTCGTCGACGGGCGCGGTGGCTGGGGCTACCTCGCCCCCGGCATGGTGTTCTCCACGCCCGAGATGGACGCCGCCGGCAAGAACGTGGTCTTCACCACGGACAACGGCCACGTCATCTCGCTGCCCGCCGGCGCCCTGCCGCCCCGTGGCCCCAACTGGGACGCCACCGTCGGCACCAACATGAAGTTCGGCCCCGCGCTGTCGCCGGAGCAGGTCGTCGTCGCCACGCGGGACGGCGTCGTCACGTGCCTGGACCTGGACAACGGCGACATGCAGTGGATCGCCAGCGTGAAGGACGAGCCCACGGGTACGCCCTGGATCATGGGCAGCGTCACCACCGTCGAGACCGACACGGGCATCGAGGGCGCCGACCCGATCCGCACCACCAAGTACATGGGCATCGCCATGGTGCGCAACGTGCGCGGCCTGCACGCCTTCGACCTCGCGAGCGGCGAGGCGGTCTTCAACGACCTCGACGCGTCGCGGCCCCTCGCGCGAGCGGGCGACTGGCTGCTCACGCTCGACGGCCAGAACAACGTGACCTTCCGCAACGCCAAGAAGGGCTACGCGGCTGCCGGCGAGCGCCTGGAGCTCGGGATGTTCGACCTCATCCCGACCAACCGTGCCGACGGCGCGATCTACGCCGCCACGTCCGACGGCTCGATCGTCGCGGCCATCCCGAGGTAGTCGGGGACCGGACCGGGGCGGCCGAGACGGCCGCTCGCGGGGCCGCGCCCCGACGGGCTCCGGGGGGTTCCACGAGACCCAAGCGCGTGGGGTGCGCCCCGCCGGGGGTACACTTGCCCCCGACCGCGCCCTCCGGAGGTCCCATGGCCAACCCCCTCGCCTCGCTGCCGTCCTTCGTCGCCGGGGTTCCGGGCGGCTGGGAGCTCATCGTCATCCTGCTGATCCTCCTGCTGCTCTTCGGCAGGAAGATCCCCGGCGTCGCCCGCAGCCTCGGCCAGGGCATCAGCAGCTTCAAGAAGGGCCTGAACGAGCCCCTCGAGGACGAGGACCGCGCCTCCAAGAAGGACCTCCCCCGCGGCGAGGACCCCTCGACGACGTAGGGAAGCCCGGGGTCTGAACCCGAGCGGGTACGGAGTCGTGTGAGATTCCACCTTCGGGCTGCCCGGCATCTCCGCCGGCGGGTAGGCGCCGCGGCCCGAGGGTGGAATCTCACCCGACCCCGTACGGGACCGCACCCCCGCGCGGCTCCACGCGCAGGTGCCATGCGTCCTGCGCCCCCGGTGCGACCAGGAACCGCCGGTCCACGCGCAAGCCCACGACCCACGCGATCTCGCGGTCCGCCTCGACGACCAGCTGCCGCGCGCGCGCAAAGGCCGGGATCCCGCGCCGCTTCATCCACGCGAGCACGTCCGCCTCGCGATCCGGCTCCCGGCCCGCGGGCCGGAACCGGTCGCCCTCGCGCACCTGCCGCAGGACGGGACGTGATCCCGCGCGGCGTGCATCGATCCGCGCCACGGCCGCCGCACCGTTGACGTCGGCCCCGTCGTCGGCCGCGCCGCGCCAAGCCGACATCCACGCGCGGGGCGCCGCCTCGGCATCCCGCCAGAGCCACGCCCGGGGCCCCCGCGCGTGCAGGCGCACGCCACGCGGCAGGGACATGCCACCGCCTTTCACCATCGTGTGGTCCAGGTGGGCGAGGTGCGCCCGCGAGAGCCAGGGGCCCTGCTGGTCCGCGCCGAGCTGGCGGCCGAGCCATCGCCACATCGCTTCGGCCAGCGGCGCGGTGAGATCGCCCCACGCGGCCCGGTCCAGCTCTACCGCCGACCACAGGGGGCGCATCCGCACGGCGCCACGCAAACGCTTCTGCGCCACGCCTTCACGCGCGACCAGGCGCCTCCGCTGCCGCGCGGCGAAGGCCGCGATCCGTGCGTCGTCGCGCGCAGGGTCCTCGCGACCCATCCGCAGGCGGGCACGGTCGTGGCGCGCATCGACGTTCGACGGATCCTCGAACCACGCGATCCCGACCGCCTCGAGCACGGCGCGAAGCTCCGCCGGATCCACGTCGAGCAGCGGCCGCACGAGCGACACGCCCTGCGGCCCGAGCCGGCGGCGCGGCGCCATGCCGCAGAGGCCCGCGCGCCCGCTGCCTCGCCGGGCCCGCAAGCACACCGTCTCCGCCTGGTCGCGGCGGTGGTGGCCCGTCAGCACGAGGCGGGCGCCCAGCCCGCACGCCACGCGCTCGAGCGTGGCGTAGCGCCAGCGACGTGCGGCGCCCTCCGTCCGGCGTAGCGCCACGCCGTGCCATGGGGCCGCCGTGTGCACGACGGGCAGGCGCAGTCGCTGGGCCAGCGCGTCGACCGCATCCCGCTCGTGAAGCGCGGACTCCTCCTCGTGCCACCCATGCGCCACGTGCACGAGCACGAGGCGCCCCGCCGCCTCCGCCCCGAAGCCCCGGGCCACGAGAGCCGCCAAGGCGCCGCTGTCCGCGCCGCCGCTGACCGCCACCACGAGGGGGCCCTCGCGGGACTCCGGTGCGAGCTCCACGAGACGTCCACGCACGTGCTCGGCCAGCTGCTCGGGTGTCCTACGGGCTGCGTCCACGCGCCCATCCTGGGCCCACGCGACGCCGCTCGCCAGCGCGCGGGCAGGGCGCGGGGAGGCGGCCGGCGAGCGGTAGACTCCCGGCCCCCGCCGGGCCCGCCCCCTGCGCCGCGGGGACCGGAGGAGCGCCATGACGATTCGCGTCGCGATCAACGGGTTCGGCCGCATCGGCCGCCAGGTCTTCCGCATCCTGAACCAGCAGCCCGATCGCTTCGACGTCGTGGCGGTCAACGACCTCGGCCAGCCCGCCGCGCTCGCCCATCTCCTCAAGTACGACAGCACGCACGGCACGTTCCAGGGCGACGTGCGCCTGGACGGCGACAAGCTGGCCGTCAACGGCGACACGTTCCCGCTGCTTTCCCAGCGCGATCCGTCGCAGCTGCCGTGGAAGGCGCTGGGGGCCGATCTCGTGGTCGAGAGCACGGGCGTGTTCCGCGCTCGCGCCCAGCTCGAGCAGCACCTGGCCGCCGGCGCCAAGAAGGTGCTGCTGACGGTGCCGCCCAAGGACGCCGTGGACGCCTTGGTCGTGCTGGGCGTGAACGACCACACGCTCGAGCCCGGGCACAAGCTCGTGAGCAACGCGTCGTGCACCACGAACTGCCTGGCCCCCATGGCCAAGGTGCTGCACGAGGCCTTCGGCATCGAGCGCGGCCTCATGAACACGATCCACGCCTACACGAACGACCAGCGCATCCTGGACCTCGAACACAAGGACCTGCGCCGGGCCCGCTCGGCCGCGCAGAACATCATCCCCACGAGCACGGGCGCCGCGCGCGCCGTGGGCAAGGTCCTGCCGGAGCTCGCCGGTCGCCTGGACGGCCTCTCGATGCGCGTCCCGGTGTGCGACGGAAGCATCGTGGACCTCACCGCCGTGCTGGCGCGCGACGTCACGATCGAAGAGGTCAACGCCGCCATGCAGGCCGCCGCCGAGGGCCCCATGATGGGCATCGTCAAGTACGAGACCGACCCGATCGTGTCCACGGACGTCATCGGCAGCCCGTACAGCTGCGTCTTCGACAGCCCGCTCACCATGGCCAGCGGCAACCTCGTCAAGGTCTGCGGCTGGTACGACAACGAGTGGGGCTACTCGAGCCGCTGCGTCGACCTGCTCGTCAAGATGGCGGGCTGAGGCGCCGCGGCGCGCCATGCGCGACGTCGTCGCAGGCGTGCTCGTCGGGCTGTTCCTGGGCCTTGCCACGATGGGGGCCCTGGAGGCGTTCGCCGCGGTGCTGCCCACCACGCCCGAGCCCGTCGAGATCGTGGGGCGGCGGGTCCACGAGGGCGCCTCGCCCGCCGTACGCGGCACGATCGACACGGACCGCGAGACCTACCGCGTGGAGCTTCGGCTGGCCGACGGCACGCGGCGGTCGGTCACGGCCGGACGCGAGCTGTACGACGCCGCGCCCGGTCCAGGGGGCCTGCGCGTCGTGACGTTGGAGCGCTCGCTGCTCCTGGGCAAGCCCGTCCGGCTCCTGATCCAGGCCAAGCCCTTGCAGATCGAGGGCGAGCTCCTGGCCCGCCTGCTCCCGCCGCGACGCGATCCGCCCGTCGCGGTGCACGCCCTCCTGATGCCGTGGTGGGTGGCTGCGGGCGCGGCGCTCCTGCTCGGGGCGCTCGGGCTCTACCTGCTCTACCGCGTGACCGTCACCGCCGCCAAGGGCGGCCCGCACGCGCTCCACCTGCCGCTCGTGCTGCCCGTCGCGGGCCTGGTCGTGGCGCTGGCCGTGCTCTGGTGGGCCCAGGCCTGACCGCGTCGGCGCACGACGTACGATGACGGGCATGAGCCCCGAAGCCGCCGCCGCGACCCGCACCGTCAAGATCGCTCCCAGCATCCTCTCGGCCGACTTCGCCAACCTCGAAGCCGAGATCCGGGACGTGCTCGAGGGCGGCGCCGACCTGCTGCACCTCGACGTCATGGACGGCCACTTCGTGCCCAACCTCACGTTCGGCGCGCCGGTCGTGAAGAGCATCCGCAAGGTGACGGACGCCGTGCTCGACTGCCACCTGATGATCGACAACCCGGTCCGGTACGTGCCCGACTTCCTGAGGGCAGGTGCGGACTCGATCTCCGTGCAGGTCGAGGCGCCGGACGACATCGCGAAGGCCATCGGGCTGGTCCGCGAGGGCGGCGCGCTGGCCGGCATCGTGCTCAACCCCGACACGCCGCTGGAGCGCATCCGCCCCTACCTCGACGACGTGGGGCTGGTGCTCGTGATGAGCGTGTTCCCGGGCTTTGGCGGCCAGTCGTTCATGCCCGAGGTCCTCGACAAGGTCCGCGAGCTGAAGGCCTCCGGGTGGCCCGGCGAGATCTCGATCGACGGGGGCATCGCCGAGGCCACCGCGCCGCAGGCCATCGAGGCCGGCGTCGACGTGATGGTGGCGGGGACCGCCGTGTTCGGCCGCCCCGACCGGGCTGCCGCCATCCGGGCACTGCGCAAGGGCCGCTGACGCCGATCGTCGCGGGCCCCGGCGACCTCGGGGGCGGCCCCCGCGCGCCTCCGGGCTACACTCCCCCCTCCGGAGTGGAGCCCGATCCATGGCGTTCTTCCGCCGCAAGAAGGACATCCCCCAAGGCCTGTGGATGAAGTGCCCGAGCTGCGGGCAGATGCAGTTCACCAAGGCCGTCGAGGACAACCTGTCCGTCTGCCCGTCCTGCGACTTCCACCTCAAGGTCAACGGGCCGACACGCATCGCCCAGCTGCTGGACGAAGGCTCCGTCGAGCGCTTCGCCGAGGAGCTCGAGCCCGTCGACGTGCTGGGCTTCCAGGACGAGGGCGGCTCCTACGGCGAGAAGCTGGCCAAGACCCGCCAGAAGACGGGCGTCACCGAGGCCGTCTCCGTCGCCCGCGGCACGCTGAACGGTCACCCCGTCACGATCGCCGCCATGGACTTCAGCTTCCGCGGCGGCAGCATGGGCGTGGTGGTGGGGGAGCGCATCGCGCAGGCGGCCGACGACGCGTTCGCGCGCAAGGTCCCGTTGATCGTCGTCGCGACGTCCGGCGGCGCCCGCATGCAGGAAGGCGCGCTGTCGCTCATGCAGATGGCCAAGACGAGCGCCGTCCTCGCGCGCCTTCGCGAGGCGAGCCTGCCCTACATCGCGATCCTCGCCGACCCGTGCACGGGCGGCGTCAGTGCGTCCTTCGCGGCCCTGGGCGACGTGACCCTGGCCGAGCCCGGAGCCCTCATCGGCTTCGCCGGTCCGCGCGTCATCCAGAACACCATCCGCACACAGCTGCCCGAGGGCTTCCAGCGCTCGGAGTTCCTCCTGCAGAAGGGCTACATCGACCGCATCGTCCATCGCCGCGACCTCAAGAAGGACGTCGGCATGCTGCTCGACTACCTGGCCCCCAAACGCCCCGCCGCGACCGAGGAGCCCGCGCCCGCCACCGGCACGCACGGATGAGCGCCAAGGCCGCGGACCCCGCCCCGACACCGCCGCCCGGGGTGTGCGTCCGTCCGGTGGACGTCGAGCTGGCGCGGCCCCTGCGCCTCAAGTTCCTGCGCCCCGGCGTGGGCGAGGCTGGCGTGACCTACAAGACCGATGACGAGCAAAGCGCCGAGCACCTGGGCGCGTGGCGCGACGACGACCTGCTCGGCGTCGTCAGCTTCCACCTCGAGAACCGCGTCGCGGGCGTGGGTCCCTACGGCCACCCTGGACTACGTGCGCGCGGGCTCGCGCTGGACGAGGCCTCGGAGAACGCCCGCGCCCTCGCCGCCATGCTTCTCGCTGCCGCCCTCGAGGGCGCCAAGCGCCTCGGCGCCGCCGAGCTCTGGGCCAACGTCCGCCTCCGCCAGATCCCCCTCTTCGAGGCCTCCAGCCTGGTGGCCGTCTCCAGCGAGTTCGACATCCCGGGCCTCGGCGCCCACCGCGTCCTCGCCCGACCCCTGACGTAGCGGCCCGAAGGCTCCGTGCCCCGGACTTGGGGCCTCCGCGACCTGTGGCATCATGCCCGGTCGCAATCGCCGATCCCCGGTAGCTCAGTCGGTAGAGCGTCGGACTGTTAATCCGCAGGTCGCTGGTTCGAGCCCAGCCCGGGGAGCCATCCACGCGAAACGTGGCTGGCCTTGAGCGAAGCGTGCGCAGCACGCGTAGTCGAAGGGCACCCCCGTCCCCCCTCCTGCACGCACGAGACGTCTGGACCCTCGACCTAGAGCGGACGTCGTTGGTATGCTGCCGGCGCATGGAGGCGACCTCCTCCCAAGCCGGTCCCCGCACAGGGTTCCGACCGCCGGGCCCGGAAGTCCGGCCGCTGCCGAGTACTCGGACAAAAAGTTCAGAATGTCGTGACACGACTTGGGAGGGCGTTCTCGCCTACGCCATCGGCGTACAATGTGCGAGTGCGCTTCGAATGGGACCCCGCGAAGAACGCCCAGAACCGCAGCAAGCACGGGGTCTCGTTCGAGGAGGCGTCCACCCTGTTCACGGCCAGTACCAACTGGCTGGACTTGGACGACGAAGCCCACAGTGACGACGAGCTGCGCTACCGCGCGGTCGGTCCGATCGCGCGCGGGATCGTCCTCGTTGTCTACGTGGAACGTGACGAGGACGTCATTCGCATCATCAGCGCCCGCCGCGCGACGCCAGGTGAGCGGCGGCTCTACGCGGACTGGATCGCGAGGAACCCATGAACGACGACATTCCCGAACTTTCCGAAGCCGACTTCGCCCGCGCTATTCCAGGCACCGTCCGCCGTCGACTCTGCCGAGGGGACGTTCGTAGCGGCGACGATGTACGTGCCTTGCGCAACTTCGTGGGCATGACGCAAGAGGAGTTCGCGCGCGCCGTGGGCATCAGCGTGGACACCCTGCAGAACTGGGAACAAGGCCGCCGCCGCCCCCGTGGCGCAGCCGTCGCCTTGATCCGCATCGTCGCCCGCGATCCCCGCGTCCTCCGGCGCAATCTCTCGGCTTCGACGGCTGACTGATGCGCCCCATGCGGCCAGGCCCCAGGGACATGGGGCCGTGCTACAGCCCGGCTCGAGGGTGGCTGTGTCAAACGCTGGGTCAGGGGTTCGCACCCAGAGTGGGGAGCCACCCTCTGCTTCGAACAGAGAGAGGCGTAGAGAATGCGGCGCCGACGCAGCCGCGAAGTGCCGCCACAGGCCCCTGTTTCCGGCCTTGGCGGGGGCGGTCGATTCCGGGCCCTCGACGGCTGACCCGCCGTTGAACAACCGACCTCTCCGGGAACCTCTCAAACTCTCCCCTGGCCGCAGAGAGCCGCGGGGCGTTTAACTCAGACGTGCAGGGCGGGGTACACCCTGGGGGTTCGAAATGGTGGGGCGGCCGATGGGCGCTGGCCGTGCCACGCTGTTGATGCGACAGCGGGTTGGCGTCCGCTGGGCGGATCCGGAGGTCGTACTCGTGCGCAGGAGCGTCTTCATCGGCCTCGCTGTGCTACTGCTCGCGGCCTGCGGTGAGCAGCCACGCGCCGAGGGCGATTCCGCCCTGCGCGGGCCCGGCATGGACCTGGATGCGTCTGCGGACATCACGCCCGGCAGCGAGGTCGTCGGGCCCGTCGCGGCAAGCGTCGCTGCGCGGGAACACCTGATCGGAGCCGTTGTCGGGTCCGAGGATGTCGGGAGTCAGACCATCGCCGCGATCCAATCGCTCGCTGCATCAGACGCGGCGGCTGATCGGATGTTTGCGGGCGAACATCTGCTCCTGCTGGGGATCGATCTCGACCACGCCGTGATTCGAGACTTCGTCCGCACGTTGTCACTCGAGGGCGCGAAGCCCGAGTTCGCCGCCTATGCGCTGCTGGTCCAGGCGGAGTTGAGCGCGGACGCGGCCGAGCGGTCACGCTTGCTTCGCTCGTCGGACCAGAAGTGGCCAACTGCGTTCTCTGAGAACATCGCTCGCCTCCGCCTTCGGTACTTCCAGCTGGTGCCCGGCGCTCGGGTTGAGCCAGTCGAGTTCCGGACTGCGAGCGGAACGCTTTCTATTGGTGAGGGGCGCGTGCTGATGTTCTTCAGCTTGCTCGGCTGCGGCCCGTGTCGCGCCGGCTACGCTGCCATCTCCCAAGGTATCCGCGACTCAGGCGAGCCACCGCGCATCGTGCTGTGCCTGGACGGTACGCCGGAGCAAGTGGCTACCGCGCTCGGCGAGAACACGTTCCCACACGAGTTGGTCGCATCGAGCAGCACGACCCCCGCCGTGAGAGCGGCGTTCGGTGTAGATCGCTACCCCCTCTACTTCGTTTTGGATGGCGGCGTAGTGACGTACCGGGGCAATGACCCCGTCGCCGCCCTCTCAGGGGCTCTGGAGAAGTAGCGGTGGCTCGGGTGGACCTCCCGCGCCGCCGGGGCGGGTACGCTCTCAACAGAGCAGATGCGGGCTGTCGAAGGGCAGAGCCGATCCGGCAGGCCACTCGTGGCCCGGCTTCCACCTCATGCTTGACCGGAGTTCTTGCGCCGTGAACGCTGTCGATGCCGCGAAGCGACGACTGGCCTTCTGGAAGACGATGCGCTGGCTTCCAGGGGTCGTCTGGGTCGCCAACCTTCTCTGCTTCGCGGGGGCCAAGCTCCTCGGTCATGCGACTGGTGGGTGGCTCGATCTCCCACCGGCCATGCACTTTGCAAACATGGCAGTCGTGCTCGCCTGCCTCCTGATCGTCAACCGCGTGGGTCGGGCCGAACGGCTCGTCCAGGAGGCCCAAGAGGACGCGCTGTCCTAGTAGCAACTCCCGCGCCGCCGGGGCGGCTACGCTCCCCAGGATGCGTGGCACGATGATCCCATGAGCGAAGACTCGGGGACCGTGTCGAAGGCAGCCACGCACAAGCTGTCCCACCTCTCGTTCGCCGGGTGGCTGCTGACGCTGGCCGTGGTCGCGTCCATCGGTCTCGCTGCCCGACCGATCGGTCTATGGGCGTTGGGATGGATCGATCGAAGTCTGATCCGCCAGCAATGGCCCATCTACCTTCTGGCTGTTCCCGCGCTCTTGGCCGGACTGATTACCTGGGTGATCGGTGCGCGACTTCTGCGCCGCGCAGGTGTCTTCGTATGGCGAAGCCGACCGCAGGAGCCGAATGACTGACGGTGCCGCGCCGCCGGGGCGGGTACGCTCGTCCGGTGAAGGGACCGACTAGATGACAAGGGGTCGCCTCGCTGCCATCGGTCTTCTGTGCGTCCTCGGCCTGTGGCTGGTTCTCCGGGACGACTCGGCACCCGAGGTTGGAGACGTCTCCACGCCAGCCCCGTCCCCACGTACGGACCCTGGCGACGATCGCACCCCCCTGCTCATTCCGCGAAGTGGGGGCGAGTCCACCGCCGCTCGGGTCGAGACCACGCCGCAAGACGAGCCGATTGTCAGCGTGTCCGGTCCTGGCGTTGCGGGGCGCGTGCTCTCTCCGCGAGGCCCCGTCGCTGGAGCCGAGGTGTACGTCGTGAGACCTGCGGCTGACTCCATGGACGAGGCGGGCTATGAACTCCTCGCCCGTGGCTTTGCGAACGGCGACGGCGAGTTCGCGCTTGCGCTTCCTGCGGGGTGCGGCGGCCAGGCGGTGTCTGTCGGTGCCCTGGCAGCCGGGTGGCAGCGTGACGTCAGGCCCGTGCACCTGCATGTGGCGGACATGACGTCGGTGGAGTTGATGCTGGCCGAAGGCGGTCGGATCACAGGCGTCGTGCGCGACGTCAGCGGAGCGCCGGTTCCAGACCTTGAGCTGTTCGTCTCCTCCACGCCGTACATCACGACCGCTGGTCGGACAGACAAGTACTTCCGCTACCACTCCCTGCGCCATGCGCGGCCGGGGAGTTCCTACTTCGAGACGCGCTGCCGATCGGACGTGCGAGGTGGCTTCACGGCCACCGGACTTGGAGAAGCCGAGTACACGATCCGTACTACGGATCCAGCGTGGTTCATCACGCAAACGGGATCGCGCATTCCCGTCGGCAGCCAGGGTGTCGAGCTGACGGCCGTGCGGGCCATGAGTCTGCGGTTGACCGTGGTCGATGCAAGCACGGGCACGTCGGTGGGGACCTTCGCGGGAGGAATGGTTGTGTCACGGGGCGGGTTCAACGACTACCAGATGCCGCTCGTGGGTGAGCCGGGGCAGCCCACGATGATCGTGACGTGGCCATCCCTCCGAAGTGGTGCCGAGTTCCGAGACGGCTTCGATCTGCACGTGACGATTCGGGCTCCTGGTTTCGAGGCGTTCGAGACCGAGATGCGCTTCGACGAAGCGAACGGGTGGATCCAAGACTGCCGGGCCGAACTACGACGGCTCGAGTTGGGTGTCCTGCGCATCCGGGCCGTGGATGGCCTGGGGCGCCCCGTGTCGATCCCCCTGGTTGCCACCTTGGTCGCCAGCCCCGATCCGAACGGACGCCCCAACTACTCCATGGAGCCGCACATTGCGCTGCGGCCAACGGACACGCCTGGAACCCACGTCATGGAGGCGGGTGTGGGCGACTGGTGGGCCACGGTCCGTCCCGAAGGCCAGTTCGGGCCGGTGCTCGCGTGGAGAGGCCGCGTGTCCGTAGCTGCTGACGGCACAAGCCGAACTGCCGACGTCGTGATACCCGATCACGGGTCGCTGCGGGTAGTCGTGCGTGGGGATGACCTCGCTGTAGGCGAGCCGGCTCGGCAGCTGTTCCTGCGGCGCCTCACGCAGCCTGGCGTGTCCAGCAGCATCAAGCTGGTGGGACCCGAGACCACGGTCTCCCCATTCCCGCCGGGCCGATGGAAGGCGGACGTGGGGCGCGGCGAGGTCACGTGGAGTGGTGAGTTCGAGGTCGTCGTGGGCGAGGAGGCTACGGTCGAGATCACCAGGTAGCCGGCGTGGGAGGAGTACGTGCGGGCGGGCGTCGGCTAGCCAGTCGCGCTCTGCTCGCGCCACTCCACCGCGCCCGCAGCGGTGCGCAATCCCCGCTCGTTCACCTCGATCTCCCCGAACAGCACGGCCTCCTGGACGTGCGGCGCGAGCCAGAGCAGCCCCATGACCTGCGTGATGCGTGCCCTGCTGACGCCGACGAGGCGGGCCAGCTCGGCTTGGTCCTTCACGGATCCGGATCGGATGAGGGCCCGCCACTTGTGGGCGAGGGCCAGGACCCGGGCGGCGCGGGGGATGCGCTCGGGGGGCGGTTCGGGCTCGGGCGCTTGGGCCCGGAGCCGGACGCTGACGGTGACCTCGCTCACTCGGCGACCTCCCCGGCCAGCGTGCGGATGCCGGTGGCCTTGAACGTGACGGCGGCGGTCCCGGCGGCCCCGTCGTAGGCGACGCGGTCCACCAGCAGGTGCAGGATCCGTTGCTGCTCCTGGGCGCACAGCACGTCCCACACGGGGTCGAAGAGCGTCAGGGCGCGCCGTAGCTCGGCGGGCTCTACGGAGCCGCCTTGGGCCTTCACGGCGTCCAGCACGGCGCTCTGGACGGCCTTGTCGCGTCCGATGGCGCGGATCTGCTCGATGACCAGCGCCTCGATGTCGTGGGCGGGTACGGCGGGCGAGGCGCAGGCGGCCCAGCCCTGGGTGCGCGTGTGGCGGCAGACGTAGTAGCGATACGCCTTGCCCCGGCGCTTGGTGTGCGTGGCCGTCATGGCGGCGTCGCAGGGGGCGCAGCGCAGGATCCCGGAGAGCAGCGCGGTGCCCTTGCGTCCCGGTGCCTGACCGGGCGTGGGCGCGTTGTCGGCCAGCGCCTCCTGGACGGCCTCGAACGTCTCCGGCGGGACGATGCCGTCGTGCTGGCCGTCGTGGACCTCGGTGCCGAGCCGTACCTGGCCGACGTAGACCGGACTCGTGAGCAGCGAGCGGAGCGTGTACTTCGTCCAGGGGCGTCCGGCCTTCACCGTGTCCTTGCGGGTGGTCCAGGTCTTCGTGGTCCAGCCCCGGCGGTTGAGCGCCTGCACGGTGCCCGTCAGCGAGCCGGTGTCCAGGTAGAGGTCGAA
The DNA here is from genome assembly GCA_050248855.1 of Planctomycetota bacterium. GTDB lineage: Bacteria > Planctomycetota > PLA2 > PLA2 > JAEUHO01 > JACKGW01. Next base: position 58,702 of record JBFWRP010000024.1, read on the forward strand.
GATCGCCTGGACGCGCTCGGCCTCGGCGGCGTTGACCACGATGCGCCCGCCTTCGGGTGCCACGTCGTAGCCGAGCGGCGGGGGGCCGCCCGTCCAGCGACCGCGCTTGCGTGCGGCGTGGACCTTGTCCTTGGTGCGCTCCGAGATCTGATCGCGCTCGTACTGGGCGAAGCAGCTCAGGATGTTCAGCAGCAGGCGGCCCGTGGATGTCGAGGTATCGAACATCTGGGTCACCGAGGCGAAGGCGACGCCGTGCCGATCGAACAGGTCCATCAGCCGCACGAAGTCGGTGATGGACCGGGAGAGGCGATCGATCTTGTAGACCACGACGCAGTCCACCAGCCCGTCCTCGATGTCGGCCAGGAGCCGTTCCAGCGCCGGGCGGTCGGTGCGCGTGCCGCTGAGGTTCGCATCGTCGTAGCGCGTCGTGAGCAGCACCCATCCCCGGTCGCGCTGGCTCTTCACGTACGCCTCGGCGGACTCGCGTTGGGCGTCGAGGCTCGAGAACTCGTCGCGCTCGTCGGAGACGCTCTGCCGCGTGTAGAGCGCGACGCGGACGGTGGGGGGCTTGGTGCGGGCGATCATGACGCCGCCTTCTTGAGGCCGAAGAACGCCCGACCGTTCCAATGCGAGCCCGTGACCGCCTTGGCGACGGCGGTCAAGCTCCCGTAGGGCTGGCCCTCGTACTCGAAGCCTTCTTCCAGCACCTTCACGCGCACCGCCTTGCCCTTGTACTGGCGCGTCAAGAGCGTGCCCGGCGGCGGGTCGTTGGACACGGGCATCGGCTCGAACGCCACCACCTTGGTCTGGGTGCCGGGTAGTGCGGGCACGTGGTCGGCGCGGCGGGGGCGCACGTCGCAGTCGCGGGCGATCTCGGCGGCGCGTTGCAGCGCACGCTCCGACAGCCCCCCGTAGGCGATCTCCTGCACGCGCCACGCACAGGCTCGGAACAGCCACGTGCGGTTGCGCGACCGCGTCTCCTCGCCGTACAGCTCGCGGTAGCGGTCGCGGAGGTCCGCCACGCCCAGGGATTGCAGCGCGAGGACCTCGGCAGCGACCGTCTTCTCGTCGGGGCGCGTCATCGGACGGCTCCCATTGCGGCGTTCTGCGCGGCCAGCGTCAGGTTCACGTCGCGCCGGGGGACGCCCATGCCGACCGCGAAGGCGATCACGGCGCGGTAGCCGCCGTGGCGGTACTCGATGCGCCGCCCGTCGCGGAACACGGAGACGTAGAACGTGCCGTGGTGGAAGTCGATGGTGGCCGTCATGCGGTCCCTCCCTTTCCAAGGCGCACGGTCACGTAGGCCGCGCCCTCGCGTAATTCGCTCGTCGCGGTGAGTCCGGCGTTGCGGAGTGAGGTAGCTACGACCTCGGCTGCCTTGAGATCCGCCTCGTCGTCGCCGATGCCCTCGCCGACCTCGATCACGGCGCTGTCGCCGGGAACGGGGTGGCACAGCGCGGCGAAGCCTGGGGCGTCCGGTCGTGCGTCGAAGGCGCGGCAGACCGCCCCCGTCGTGTCGCGCTCGACCCGCGTGATCCAGCCCCGTGAGGCCAGCGTGCGCAACGCCTGCCGGACCGCGTCGAGCAGGGCGTCGCCGAGCCGGAGCCGAAGGTCGGCCAGCAGCGCCTCGGCCTCCGCAACGTCGCCGCAGAGGCACGCGATGCCGTCACCGACGACCCACGGGTGGCCGTCGAGCGTCTCGACCCGGAGCGGGCCGGTCATCTCGGGCGGCCTCATCGACCACCTCCGTCCCGCGCCCGCAGCAGCAGCGTGCGTGCGGCCTCGACCGACCGGGTCAGCGCCGTGAGCTGCGCGTCGTAGGCGCTCAGGATCCCGACCGCCCCGAGCATGGCCCGTTCGTCCAGCGCCGCGATGGCCTCTTCGGCAAGCTGCGCGATGGCGGCGGCTTCGTCGTGCGCGTCCACGAGCATGTGGCGCGCCGCATCCATGAGAGTGCGTTCGGTGGCAGCGGTCATCGGGCCCCCGCCTTCGTCGTGGCCAGCGGCCAGCCGTCGGGGCCCGCCACGGGCGAGAGCGTCGTGCAGCCGTCCTCGCACCCCAGCGGCCCGAGGTCGTCCGGCCAGTCGCGTACGTCGGCCAGCGTCACGCGCTCGACCGCCTGCCCGCTGATGTCGCAGCCCGTGTAGAGCGCCGACATCCCGGCGCAGCACCGGCAGATGCGTCGGCCGTTGTCGCTCCAGAACACCGCCTCGCGTTCCAGGACCGGCGTCACGCTGCACCACCCTTCGCCAGCGGCGTCCAGACCGTGCGTACCGCCTCGGCCTGCGTCGGCGCACGAAGCGCCCGGGCCATGCGGCGCTTGGCCTTGAAGCCTGCCACCGCGTCCTCGTAGGCAGCCTGCTGGACCGGCGTCCGGTCCGCCATGTCGCGCAGGCGTCGTGCGCAGACCAGCGTGCGGGCCGCTGCGGCACGTTCGCAGGCGCTCTGCATGGTCTCGTGGCGGCGCGTCATGCGGCACCACCCTTCTCGCCGGTCCCGAAGAAGCGCGGGCCCGAGATCGCCTTGTAGCCCGTGATCGCCAGCGCGACCGCCGTCAGCGAGGCGTAGGGCTTCCCCTTGTAGAGGTAGCCGTCGGCGGTCACCTGCACCGTGTGCTTGGTGCCCTTGAACGTCTTCTCGATCGTGGACCCCACCGCGAGCTGGGTGGCGCGTCCCCGCTTGCCCTTGGGCTTCGCGGCCTGCTTCGGGCGCTTCGTCGCGCCCTTCTTCGTGGTCTTCTTCTTGGCAGCCATCTCTACGGCCTCCTGCGGCCCGGGGCCAACCCCCGCGCCGTGGACACACAAGGGCTCGGGTCGCGCCCGACATCCACTCCTCTCTTGGCTCGAATTCGAGCCTCCACACCACCTTCCGAGCCCGAATCCGCCATGCTCGGCGGATGTAAGGGAGCCCCGCCAAGGCGCAGGTACGCCACGGCCAAGATCTGCGCGAGTTCGAGAACGGAAGGATGCATGGGTGGGCTCCAAACGAGGTAGGCACGGGCACATGGCGGCACGGTGGCCCGCGTGGGCCGAGCGGCGGCCCGTCATCCCGGTGGGGGAGACCACGGCGCGAGAGCCAACGTCGAAGCACGGTGGCCACATGCGCTTCGCCACGACGCGCCGCTAGCTCGTCCAACACCGGCAACAGCGCACGACGGTCCAGCGGGTCCCGTCGCCAGACCGGCGACATCTCGCAGTTGGGAGCAACTGACGACGGGTGGTCGGCTTGCGTGTTGTGGTCGGTCATGGCCGACCTCCCACTCGGTCGTCAGCAAGCGCGTGCATTGGCGGATGACACCGACGGCAGACACGCTGCGCGGGATGCGACGAGGTGTACCAGTCGTCCGATCCGCAGGCGTGGCAGCCGCTCGCAGCACCCGTCACCCTGGGCACCAAGGAAGAGTCGTGACGCGCCAGCATCCGCAAGATCGATTCATCCGTGACGGCCATGGATCGCAACTGCGCTGGACTCGGGCGATGCCACGCCGGCGGTAGCCCCGCTGATTGCAGATCCTCCCTGACGCTCGCGCTGCCGTGATGGGGAGGCGGGACTCCAAAGCCGACGGATGGGGGAGTGAGGGGCGTACTTCTCACCGTCGCCGTGTCCATCAACGCTGCGAGGACGGCGGCCTGTTCGGCTCGAAGAGCAGATTCCAGGTCCGCATCGAGGCTGCCAACTGGACACGTGAGATGCAGGCGATCGCCAAGCAGTCGGACGATGATTCCCCTACGACGGGCCTCCGCCAGGGAAGCGGGCTGATTCACAGCACCACCTCGTCCTGCTCGGACTCGTCCACGTCGTTGGATAGCCATGTGTTCCGCAAGCACACAACGCGCATGCGTCCGCCCGCAATCGGCATCTTCTTGTCAGGACGTCCCTTCTCGCAAAGCACGATGTCGCCGCGATCGAGGAGGTATCGCTTGAGACTCGTCGCATCAGCCTGCAAGGGCTGGCTCGTTCGTCCCGCTACCTCGCTCGCAACTCCGTAGGCAGCCGTGAAGTTGAGCATCAGGTGCCTCTCATCGATGTAGCCAACGCAGCTCCCGCCCGGGGTTAGCGCCGACGTGTGACTGCCCTCTGCGACCATGGATGAGGGTCTCCGCCAGCCCAGCAGTTCTGCATCGCCGGGTGCGCCTCCGGCTGCTGAGGCAATGTGGGCCTGTCCGGATTGGATGGCGGAGCAGAGCAGCTCACGGAACCGCACGGTGGGCTCTGCCTCCTCCAACTCTTCCGATGCCCTTGCGAGGCCAAGGAGGATCCCGGTCCGAAGCCACTCCAACAGGCTCGCCACGCGGTCTCGGCTCACCAGGCCCGTTTCGCGCATGAACTCGGCGAGCGTTTCCCCGGTCAGGATCAGTTCGGCGGCGCTGGACGTCATGCGCTTGTGGGAGGAGCTGTTGACCAACTCCTGGCGGATCTGATCCAGCCGTCCCGGCCACGACTGCATGAGTTCGTCGTAGTGCGGCGCCAACCACTTGAGGAAGGCAGCCATGCACGATGCGTACAGGCCGGATGCACCTGCACGTTGTGCGACGTGCAGGTCCGCCGATTGGATGTCGCCGGCTCGAAGCCGAATCGAGATCGTGCGGGCGGAACCGGAGCGCATCCGGATGCCAACCTCCCCCGTGGCGAGGACGAGAGCTCTCGGGGGGCGAGGCGGACACAGGGTCCCGTCGGGGTTCATGCGCTCCCGGCCCTGCCGGTTGCCCGTACCACGCAGGACTCGATCGAGATCCCCGTGCTTGCGGTCGATGTCGACCTTGGACCCCTGGGGCGCGAAGTCGTCGATCACCATCAGCGCGTCCTTCGCGTGATGCGCCAGGGCTTCCAGCGAGTTGACCGTCGAGCTGAATCCGGCAGGCAAGACGCGGGCATTGAATCCAGCGCCGTAGAACTGCTGGCAGAGCGCGGCCAGCTCCGTCTTGAAGATGCCGCTCTCTCCGAGCAGGTAGCCGCTGACGTCTGCCTTGCCGATGGCCGCACGGAACGGGAGGCAGAAGACGGGTGCCATGACGTGCGACGGACCCAGGTTGATCAGGTCGAGCAGGGCCCCGACTGCCTTGGAGAGGTCCTCGCCCTCGGGCGGTTTGGGAAGATGGAGTGGTTGGAGCGATTGCGGCAGCGCGACGCGGATGTCTTCGCGAGTGCCCCCCCGCGTGATCGCGCCACCGCCGTGGAGGTAGACATGCTCGTTGTCGATTCTCCGCCACCCGGAGTGGGCATAGGTCGTGCGCGCAACCACCGCTTCGCGGCTGACTTCCTGGATGGCGTTCGCGGCGTGATGGGCCCCCCGCGAGATGGCCAGGACGTATGCGCCTGTCGGCAGGTGCTGCGACACCCAATCCATCTTGGCGAAGTGGGAGGCTGCGACGTCGAACGTGTACGTCTGACCGCCGAGCGTCGCGTCGATCGTCAGCATCTTCGTCTTGACGGCACCGTCGTCGTGCGTGTCCTCGACAATGATGCGGGCATCGAACGTCGTCAGCTGTGTGGGAACAACGCGGTCCTGGACACGCTGGTTGTGCCAGAGGACTCCATCGCGTGACTCGTAGAGGGCCACAGCGGTATCCGTGGGGTCAGCGAGCTGCCGGATCTCGTCGGATGCGTGACCAAGAACCCCGTCCGCGCTCCCGCCTGCAACGAAGTAGTCATCCAAGCCGACCTTGGTGCCGCCTGGGCCGCATGGCAGATACACGTAGCGCAACACGGCACCGCGCACGTGGAGCGCCCGGGCAAAGCGTTGAAGCGCCAGGTTCACGGCGTGCTTGATCATCACGTCCGAATCGAACACGATGTAGACGCTGCGACCCTTGAGGTGGATGTACTCGAAGTCGGGCAGCATCGCCGTGCCGCCGCTGGGGTGCTTCCCTCGGAAGTTCCAGACCCCGAGGAGCGCGATGCAGGCGAGCCCCCGCTGTGCGCCGGCGTCGGCCTTCTTGCTGCCCTCGGTGATCCAGAGCGGCTTGTCGGCGCTTGCGAGGTCGGGCCGCACTCGAGGCGGAACATCGAGTTGCATGGTTGCGCCGCTGGGGAACTCGTACTTGAGGCGCTTGCCCTTCGAGATTCGGGGGTGGTCCGGGCGGATGACCGTCAGGCTGGACTCGCCCGTGACGTTGTGGACCGGGACCACGAGCGCGGGGACGAGGCGTTGCCTGGGCGTGAAGCCCAGACGCTCCAACTGCGACTTCGTCGTGGCCGTGAAGTAGCCGCGCTCCCGGACGATCTGGTCGTCCAGGCCCGACTCGCGCAGGTGCTGACGGTGGCCCGCGGACAGCATTGCGGCATCCACCCGGCATCCCAGCCGCTCGGCGGCCCCCGTCCCAGCGCCCCAGCTCGCGCCCCGACTCGCGGGGCGCTCCAAAGCCTTGTCTGGAAAGGCGTTACGGTCATCCGCCCCAGCCGCCCCAGGATCCGAGGGGTACACCTCTCCTCGTTCACGACACGCGAGTACCCCCTCGTCCCGTCCCCCTAGGGCGTGTTTCCCTTCTTGTGACGTGTCTCTCGTCTCAGAACTTGGGGCACTTGGGGCAGCAGACCGCAAAGCCCTAATCGAAGGCGTTTGAGCCGCCCCACAGGCTGGGGCGGGGTTGGGGCGGTTGGGGCGGTCGCCGTCAGCTGATGAAGGCGCCGATGACCCGGCGGCGATCATCAGCGAGCGCCTTCGCTACGGCGCGCCAGTTCGATGTAGGCGGTGACCGAGGCATCTGTGACGCGGGTCGCTCGTCGACCCATGCGAACGACATCGAGTTTGCCGGCGGCGATGAGTGCCCACACCGTTCGCGGGGCCAGGCCGAGCCGGCGGGCCGCCTCCGGGATTCGCAACAGCAGCGGCCCGGTCGGGTCAGGAATCTGCACCATGTCGTGGCTCCACGCGGCGCGTCTCTGCGCGCTTGTTCATGGATACCACTGGTGCAGAAGGCTCGATCCGTCGCTTCGATGTGTCGGAGAACCAGTTTCTCCCTTAGTTCTCCGACGGACTGCGCAGTTCCCAAACGCGGTGGCCGGTGAGTTCCTGCCGCGTCTCAAAGCCGAGGGCGGCGAGGTGGCGTCGCACGTCGTCCGTCCACGCGGATCGCGGGTTCTCCAGGCCCGGCCCCTTTAGGCGGGCCAGTCGGATCCATGTTCCCGCCGGCAGGTTCAGGCGGACGACGGCGTCGAGGTATGCGTCTCGGTAGCGGAGCGCCAGCTCGGCGGTGGTGACGGCCGGCCGATGTGCACGACGCCTCTCGACCGGCCCACCTCCGAGTATCTCGAGGAGTGGGCGGCCCACCAGGGCATGGTCCAGGGGCCTCCCGAGGGCCAGTCCATCGATCACAGCACGAGCTCGATCCTCTACGCAGTCCAAGCCGTCGCGCTCGATGACGGTGCTCAGGCCAAGCAGGAAGGGATCCCAGTGTTTCCGCGAGAACTCGGCCCATGCCTCAGGTGAACCCGGACGTTGTTTGATTGGGCCGTCGCGCGTGGTCCTGCGCTCAGCCAGGTGAGCCACCGTCCAGAGTGCCATGGAGGCGCAGAGCTCTCTCAGGAGCATCCACCCGACCTCTGCGTCGGCGCGTCGGGTCATCCCGTCTGCCTGGGCCGTCTCGATCCACCGCTGGGCGTTCCTACGGGCGTGGTCGATCGCCTCATGGCGGAGGTAGCGGCCGGAGACGACCGCCCCCTCGGCTGCATCGGTAAGCGTGCGCTCCCAATCGGCCGGCGGGACGCGATGCCGAGGTGCATCCACGGCCCCAAAGTCGCTCGCGCCGCTGCCTGCTACTCCGAGCGATGCAGCATGAACCGCATCGGAGTTCGTGGCCCCCGGACCAGACGCCGGAAACCCGATCGCCCGTCCCGTGAGGCGAGCCAGCACCTCGATCTCGCTGCTGTCGGGTGAGTCCCAGGGAATCGACCCGATTCGGCTGGAACTGACCTCGTTCGCGGAAACCCACGTGGCGGCGGCCCAATCACCTCCGGGTGCCGTACGCTCCAAGGCGGCAACCGCACGAACGCGGCGGTCGCAAATGTCGGCCCCGCTCCTGACCCGCTCCACGAGGTAGCACACGATCCGCTCGCGCGTGTCGTGGGCATCAAGGGCGGCAAGTACCCACGTCCCGCCGGCCGGCGCCACATCCATGGGGAGGCCGTGAAGCGCAAGGGCGCTGAGACCGCGGCGAGCGGTCCACCTCTCGATGGGCCCGGCAGACGAGGTGACCAACTCGCCATCGTGCGGAAGTACTACCCGGTCCGGCCAAGCAAGGAGTCTCGCGTCGTGAAGGGACATGCGCTCCTCCAAGACAGAGGCAGCAATGGCCCGGAAGATGGGATCCTCGATGTGTGCCGCGCGGCCATGGAGATCGGGCGTGAGTCGTGCGAGGGCGCGAGCCTCGTGTTCGTCGGTCAGCCCGAGGGCGTGGACCACCGCGAGTCGCAGGTAGTACCGGCTCAGCGCGGGACTCGTCGCCGCCTCGTACACGTGGCGCCCGACGTCGAACCCGCCGGGCGAACCGGACAGCCATGCCAGGCCCCTCTCACGCAACCTCGGATCGCCGGTACTCGACGGGCCAGTCGGCTTCGAGCGATGCGTCTTGCTTGCGCGCGGAGCGACCATGCTGGCTCCTGTCAGGGCTTGTAGCCCGGGTGGGGGTCACCACGCTACTGGATCGGGCTGACGCGCTGTGCCGAGTCGCGACCTCCGCGAAGCGCCACGGCTCACGATGTCGTGATGCGCGCCACCACCTGCACGTGCCACCCCCTGCCGGTCCGGGGCGTGTGGCCCCCTCTGCTCGATCGACGCCCATTCGTGACCGCCCGGTGGCTGCGGTGCACGAGACGGACCCCCGGCGCCCCCAGAGGTCCGCTGTCGGCACCCGGCAGCACTCCAATCGGGCTCCATTGCGGCGCGGTCTGACGTAGCCTCGATGCCGCAGTCCGACCAGCAGGGGGGCCACGGTCCATGCACTCATCACCTGGGGTTCACAGCGATCGAGTCAGACGCTCCTCTCGTTTGCTGCTGTTGCTGATCGCGTCGATCGCCCTGGGAGCATGTGCGACGCGCAGCGGGACGCGGGAGGCTGTACAGCCAGCTTCCCTGGCCGGCGCCTACATGTGCGACGTTCCCACTGCGGAGTTGAAGCGCCCGTTCCAGCGGGGGACACCCGAGTCTGCCAGGATCGAGAATGGGCTGTGGGTTCTCGTACTCCGGGCCGATGGCGTAGCGTTCTCGTGGGACAACATCCTCAGCTCGCTCGTAACGCCGAACTACGGTCGTGCGGTTGTTGGCAAGTGGCGGGAGATCGACGGATCGCGCCCTCGGCGGGTCGAAGTCACATGGGAGCAGTCCACACCAAGGGGCGACAGCGATCCCGACACGGTCTTGGAGTTTCCGCCTCCTGCCCGACCTGCTGTCTTCACACTCGAAGGTGAGTTCTTGGTGGGCAAGTTCTGGTACGAAGAGTTGCCGTACGTGCGCGTGGATGCCCGCTGACGGCTGGCAAGTGGACGGGTCGATCCCGGAGTTACGTCGTCATGCGGGCGACGACTTGCGGATTCCACCCCTTCCCCTTGCGCGGCGTCATGCCCTCCGCGAGCAGCGTGCGTCCGGTGCTGCGGAGCGAGTGCCCTGCGTCGCGTAGTTCCCGGGCGCGAGCGATGACCGCCTGTTCGTGGTCGTCGGGCAGCAGCGTCTTCCCGTCCTCGCCGACCCGGTAGCCGTAGCGCACCGTGCCCGTTCGCTCGCCCCGTTCGCGCTTCAAGGCCAGCGCGGCCTTCGTCCGGGCCCGGATCAGCATCCGCTCGTAGGCCGAGAACGCCGCAACGATGTTCCTCATCAAGGCCGCCTCGGGACCCGCTCCATTGCCCGCACCGTCCGCACTCTGGACCCGCGCACCGACCCGTTCACACAGCCGCTCGACCATGGCGTTGACCAGGACGTCGCGGGCCAGGCGGTCGCGTCGGGCCACCAGCAAGGCCCCCGCGCCATGGGTCCGTAGCGCGTCGATGGCGGCGAGCAGGCCCGGACGCTTGTCCAACTCGGCACCGCCGCTGATGCCGAGGTCCTCGAACCAGGCCACGACGGTGACGCCTCGGGCAGCGGCCCAGGCTTCCACGGCGGCCCGCTGGGCACCTGGGGAAAGGTCCTGCCGGGACGTGCTGGCCCGGGCGTAGCCGATGGCCTTGGTGGGGTCGGGGGCGGGGTGGTTTCGCGCCATGGGGGGATCTCCTTGGCGCGATGAGGGCGTCGGCAGAGCCCGGATCCAAGGGCTTTGAGCCCAACCGGTGGGTGGCGGTCAGAGGCCGTAAGTGGGGGCTGTAGCGCAGGGGAGACGGCTGGGCTGGGGCCGGGTCGAGGTACGATCGGGGGCGCGAAAAGTGCCATTTCCAGCCGTCCTCGTCGTGGGGACCCTAGGGGAGCCCCTGCGCCCTGGTGGCGCGATTCGGCGCGATCTGGATCGATCCAGGGCCCGTTAGGCTGCGTGACGCGCCAGGACGCCCCAGGGCCCGTTTCCCCGGTCGCGGCCCCCGTTCGTGGCGTTAGGTCCAGCGGACGCGGCAGGGGCCGCCGTAGCGCGTTGTAGGGGCCCGTGTGGGGAGTCCGATTCCCATCCCCCCATGGGTGGGGTCAGGGCAGGCCCGGCCCGCCTGGGGCGTCCTGGGCGAGCCTAGCGCGGGCCAGCGCGAGGCCCCGGAGCTTGGCCAGCAGCGACGCCGCGACCCTCCGCGTCCTGACCGTGACCAACTCGTCCTGCGCCACCCCGGCCAGCCGATCGGCGAGGTCCCACGGGACCGTCCCCTCCCGGAACCTGGCCCGGGCCACGAACAGCACCAGCCGGGCGTCGGCCCGCGCCTCCCGGAGCTCGACGGGCAACCCCGGCGGCGGCGTGAGGCGTCGCGCCTCCCACGGCTCCCACGGTTGGGTCTCGCGAGGCCCGATCACGGCCACCGCCTGCTACCTACGGGGCGGCCCCGGCGCGCGCCGGGCTGCCCGAAGAGGCGCTCCGGTCGCGCGAACGGCGACGCCGGCCTCGGACCCGCGAAGGGGGACGCGGGGTCCTCGGTCGGGTCGTAGGAGCGGACGGCGGTCACGGCCCGCGGTGCCATCGCCGACCGACCCGCCGCCACGGCGTAGCCGAGGCAGTCCACGATGTCGTCGTGCTGGCCGAGCGGGAACGCGAGCAC
>JBFWRP010000025.1:0-67722 GCA_050248855.1 Planctomycetota bacterium
CCGCCCTGCGCTTCGGCATGCGCAAGTGCCCATCGGCAAGTTGCGGAAGAATTCCCCGCCTCCGTACGGGCTTTGCCGTCGGCATGAAGAACTGACACCGTGCCACCGTCGCTTCGCTCCGAGGCACGAGTTCAGACACCTCCGCGCGCGGTGCCGAGCTCGAGGACGGCGGAGGTTTCCTCGACGAAGTCGTCGATGGAGCGGCGGATGCGGACGCCGGGCCACAGGAACTCGGCGACCTGGTCCGCCGGGCGGTACACCGCCGTGTAGAGCGTGCCGAAGCCGCCTTCGTAGTCCGTGCTACGGAGCGGCGGCTCGAGAAACGAGCCGATGAAGGACTCGGGATCGAGGTCCCGGTCGGCGATCCGCTCGACCAGCACGCGCTCGCGCTCGATCGTCGCGCTCATCTCGGCATGCGCGGCCCACGTGACGCGACCCTGGTGGTTGGTCGTGACGGGCACGCGCTGCAGACGGGCGGGCTGGCCCGGCGCCGTGAAGGCCGTCACGAAGTCCCCCGTGCGGTCCATCACGAGCACGTTGTACGCCATGTGCGTCGGCACGCGGCGCAGCACCGTGGCCGCCTCCCCCACCGTGCGACACGTCTCCAGCAAGTAGCGCAGGATCACGGGCGCACCGAAACCCGCACCCACGGCACGGCGCCCGCCGAAGTTCAGCGACACGCAGAACCCGTCTTCGTTGATGCCGTCGAGCGCCCCGAACAGGCCGTCCGTGCTGGCGATCACGCCGCGGCCGTTCCACGCCGTGCGCAGCACGATGCCTTCCCAGAGCCGCGGCGCGAAGTCGTAGTTGCGCACCAGGAACGGGTCGTCGCGCCCCCACGCCGCTTGCGCGCAGCCCACGATCACGGGCGGCGGGCGCCAGCCGCTCAGGAAGCGCGCCTGGAGGTCTCCGCCGCCTACCGCCTCGCAGGCCTCCCGCCAGGCCGGCACGAGCTCGGGAAGGTGCGTCTCGAGCGCCCGCTCGCACTCGAGGTAGCCCGGCCTGGGGCCGGCCCCCTCCGAGAGCCACCAGCGCTCGTACCACGGCCAGAGCCGTTCGAACGTACGCGACCACCACGCGCCGGGGCGCGCCTCGCTACGGAAGCGGACGAGGAGCTCGCGCGGCGCGACCATGTCAGAGGATCTTGAAGCCCCCGCCGTCCAGTGCGATCGGCGCCGCCTCCAGCTGGGGCGCCTCCAGGCCCTGGCCGACGTAGTGCGCGCGGATCCCCTCGATCCATGCACGGGCACGCCCGTTGAGCTCGAAGTCGTCGGTCATGAGCCGGCCGCGCGTGACGAGGATGCCGAGGTCGGCGCCCTCGTAGCGGTAGTCACCGGGCCCGGCGATGCGCAGCCAGAAGGCCTCGCGCTCCGTCTCCACGGCACGGCGGTGGTAGTCGAAGCGGCGCCAGGCCACGCTGCCGTCGTCCTTCATGTGCCAGATGCCCGTCTCGGGCGCGGCCAGCACCCGATCGACGCTGTCCTCGGTGTGCTTGACGACCAGCTGGCTCCACGAGTCGATGTTGTCCGGGTCGGCCCAGCGCGCGTTGAGGGCGTCGATGTCCAGCTCGAAAGGCACGTCGCTGAACTCGAGCAGGTGGAACAGGAACAGCGGCGCATCGGCGTGGGCGAACGCCGCGTGGTTCGTCATGCTGCTGGCGCCGGTGATGCGGGGGTTGAGTTCACCCAGGTAGAGCTGCTCGTTGTCGAGATCGATCAGGAAGTCGAGCTCGAAGTAGCCGCGGTAGCCCTCCGCACGCAGCTGCTCGCCGAAGCGGAACGTGTAGTCCACCGCCTGCTGGCGCAGGGCCGGCGTGAACGCATCGGCGAAGATCTCGTTGCCGCACCAGCCGCCGCGGTAGGGCGTCAGGAGCGGGAAGCCCACCAGCTCGGTCATGAGCGGGCCCACGATGGTGCCGGCTTTCGTCGTGCAGGCCTCGATGGCCGATCCGCGGCACGCGATGCGCTTCATCACCTTGACCTCGGGCTCGGCCTCGATCTCCTCGGCGTGTTCGGCATAGTCCTCGGGGCCGTCGATGAAGAAGGTGGTGTGGCCGCTGTCGCCATAGGCCGTCTGCACGACGAGACGCTCGCCGAGGTTCGCCGAGACCCTGCGCAGCTCCTCATAGGAACCGACCCTGGCCAGCACGTTGGGGACGCTCGGGACACCGGCCTTGTCGCCGATGCGAACCGTCTCGACCTTGTTGTCCACGCGGCGGCGTAGCGACGCCGGCGGGAACCACACGTCCAGCCCCAAGGACCGGGCGGCCTCCTCGGCGCGCTCGTCGAACATGAGGAACACGACCTTGCCGTCGGTCGTGTTGCGCTCGCGGCCGCGGCGGCGGACGTACTCCACGACTTCCTTGTGCTGCAGCAGCCACGCCACGATGTCCTCGATGCTCTCGAAAGGATCGTGTGGCGTGCGCGACGGCACGAACGTGTTCGGGTGCTGCCCGTCGTAGCAGTCGATGTAGTTGATGTGCCGGAAGTTGCGCACCCACTCGTCCACACCGAGCAAGTTGAAGTTGGTGGCGCTGACGAAGTAGATCGGCGTCTCGTTGCGGTGGAAGAAGCGCCGGATGTCCGAGATTCCCTTGAGTACCTTCTTCATCGCGCTGCCTCCTCCAGGACCGACTCCTTGAGGACGCGCAACCCCAGGTCGGGCCGGTACCCATGCACCTCGCGCATCTCGAGCGCGCGCAGGTACTCCAAGATCTCCTCGCTCACGACCTGTCCAGGCACCAGCAACGGGAACCCGGGCGGATAGGGTGTGAGGAACAACGCAGCGACGACGTCGCGCCCGCGGGCCATCTCGGCCTCCAGCGCCCCACCCATGCGCAGGTACTCCACATGGGCCTCGTCGGCAGCCAGGAAGTAGGCCCGACGCATGTCGCCCTCGGGCGTGTCGCCCGCGAGACCGGAGCGGAAGGCGTCATGGAAGCGACTGAAGTCGGGCAAGGGCGGCAGGTTGTCGCGCAAGTCGCGGGCCGCGGCGGCAAAGGCAGCGCGCTCCGGGGGGCCCAGCTCCTCGACTCGCTCGTCCAGCCCGTGGGCGACACGCGTGAGGACGTCGATGAGGTGCGCCACCGACGACCGCGTCGTCCCGATGTGGGTCATGAACAACACGGTGTTGCGCGACGTCTTGTTGACCTGGATGCCGTGCTGGCGCATCAGGATGTCGTGGCGGAACGACTCGCCCTGCACGCCCGTGGCCGCCACGTCGAGCGTGAGGCGGCTCGGGTCCACGACGAACTCGTCCTGGGCCCAAGCGTCTTCCATCGCCGCCCAGCCGCGCTCGGGGTGGTAGTAGCGGTCCATCCCCGAGGCGCGGAACTTGGCCGGCACGAGGTCCTTGGGAGCCAGGAACCGGAACCAGCGTCGGAGCAGCGGGCTCGAGATGATGCGCTGGCGCAAGATGAACGCGAGCTCGAGCTGCTTCTGCACCAGCTCGAAGCCCTCCAGCTCGACCTGGCGGCGACCGACGTCCAGGCTGGCCAGGATCTGGTAGTTGGGCGATGTGCTCGTGTGGGTCATGAACGCGTCGCGGAACGCGTGCTCGACGTCCGGCCAGTCCTGGTCGTGGACATGGATCATGGAGCCCTGGCGCAAGGCGGTCAGCGTCTTGTGCGTGCTCTGCGTGACATAGACCCGTACGCGGACGCGATCGGGGTCCGGCAGCATGCTGCGATCCGTGGCGGCCGCGTAGCGCTCGCGGTACGCGGCGCTCTTGTACCGCTCGCGCAAGATGCGCGCGCACTCCATGCCCGTTCGACTGCGGTACATGGGGGAGAAGCGCGCGAACGCGAACCACGCCTCGTCCCACAGGAAGGCGAGGTCCGGCTTGATCGCCAGGCAGGCCTCCATGACCTGCTCGGGGTGGTAGACGATGCCGTCGAACGTGCAGTTGGTCAGTACGATCATCTTGACGCGATCGAGTCGGCCGCAAGCCTCCAGGCGCCGCAAGGTGTCCACGATCGTGGAGCGCGGCACCGCACCGTAGATGGACCATGCATCCAGCGGATAGCTGTCCAGGTAGATCACGTGGGCGCCCGCCAGCACCATCGCGTAGTGATGGGACTTGTGGCAGTTGCGGTCGACTAGTGCGATGTCGCCCGGCCGCAGGAGCGCCTGGGACACGATCTTGTTGGCCGTGCTGGTGCCGTTGGTGACGAAGTACGACTTGCGGGCGCCGAAGGCACGCGCGGCCAGCTCCTGGGCGTCCTTGATGGTGCCCTTGGGATCGAGCAGGCTGTCGAGTCCCCCGCTCGTGGTGCTGGTCTCGGCCAGGAAGATGTTGAGGCCGTAGAACTCGGCCATGTCGCGGATCCAGTTGGACCGGACGACGGACTTGCCGCGCGAGATGGGCAGGGCGTGGAACACGCCCGTGGGCTGCCCTGCGTAGGCGCGCAGCGCCGAGAAGAAGGGCGTGCGGTGGCGTGAGGCTATGCCGCGCAGGATGCTCAGGTGCAGCTCCAGGAAGTCCTCCTGGCGGTAGAAGACGCGCCGGAAGACGTCGCTCACGTCCTCGTCCAGCTCCTCCACGGACACGTCCGTGACGAGGAAGAGGTCGAGCTCGGGGCGCAGACGGCGCAGGCAGCGTCCGAGCAAGAGGCCGCGATCCTCCGCCGTGGCGGCCTGCACGGTGGCCTCGTCCAAACCCGACAGGTAGCCCTCGAGCACCTCCAGGCGGTGCCGCGACGCGAACGGGAAGTCGTAGCGAACGACCACCGTCTGGATGTTGAAGTTGAACAGGACGGCGATGACGGCGTCTTCGAAGCTGGGCACGATCACGACGTCGTAGACAAACTCGTCCTCGTCACGGCGGATGGCGTGGAGCCCCGCGCGCACCGCGGTCTCTTCGGCCGACGTCAGGTTGTCGACGATCAGGACCTCGAAGTAGGGCCGGTCCCGGCCGTGGACCCCCTCGGGGCGAGCGGCTTCGTCCGACGCGTCGACCTCCGCGATCTCCTCGCCGTTCTCCCCCGGCAAGAGGGGCACATGGCGACGCCGGTAGGAGTGGCTGGTCAGCGCGCGGACGATGCGGTTGGTCAGCGTGGACGCCGCCTCCAGGTCGCCGCGCTCGAACTGCCGCACGAGATGCTTGAAGGCCTGGGGTCCGGGAAAGGCCCAGTAGCTCTCGACGGGCCCCAGCCGGGCCAGGGCCTCGGCCGCCTGGGTCTCCAGCGCCCGTCGATCCGCCGCCGTCGCGCCGCCGGCCAAGCGGGCCAAGGTGCGCTTGAGCTCGGCCCAGGTGTCGCCGCGCAGGCGCGCGGCGTGGTAATGGGCGCTGAGCGAAGGCCGCGGGCTGGGCTCGGACTCGGCCGCCGCGGCCGGCGGCGGCTCGGCAGGCGTGGGCGACTCGCTCAAGCTTCCTCCACGGACCTCCCGGACCCACCGAGTGGGCTCCCAGGCGGGGGGATCGTACCGCGGCGCGGAACCGTGAGGGGACCGAGGCTGTCGAGGTACGCGGTCGACTCGTGGTTGGGTCGGTACACCGAGAAGTCCACCGCCCGGTCGCGGAAGCTCTTCAGCTGCTGCCCCAGGCCGAACAGACCCTCGGAACGGCCGTGCGTGGCGGCTTCCACGTTGAAGTGGAAGGGGAACATCTCGGCCCCGCTGCCGGCTTCGTACACCACGGTTCCGGTCGGTCGAACCACGATGGACCGCCCGTAGCCTCCCGAGCCGACGCCGTTGACATCGATCACGTAGCACTGGTTGATGGCCGCGGTGGCGCGGGCGATCGACAGCTCCACGTCGCGGTCCACCGTGTTCGTGAGCGACGGATGGAGCAGCACCACGGCGCCCATCGACGCCAGCGTGCGCGTCGTCTCCGGGAACCACATGTCGTAGCAGATCGAGAGGCCGAAGCGCCCGACCTCGGGCACGTCGAACACGCAGAACTCCGTGCCCGAGCTGACGCCGGCCTCGTAGGGCCGGAACGGGAACATCTTGCGGTAGCGCTTGACGACGCGCCCCTCGGGGTCGATCACCGGGGAGGTGTTGTAGATGCGGTCGCCGGCGCGCTCGAAGATCGAGCCCGGGATCAGCCAGATGCGATGCCGGCGGGCCAGCTCCTGGAACCGTGTCTCCGCCGGACCGGGCAGGGTCTGCGCGTGTTCCAGCGAGGGTCCGAAGGCCGCGAGCTCGCTGAAGACGACCATTTCGACCCACGGGAACCGCAGCATGAGCACATGCAGCTGGTCGGCCATGGCCGGGATGTTGTCGTGCCCGAAGTGGACGGGCATCTGGATGCCCGCGATGGCGAACTGGTTCATGCGCTGGCCACGGCCTCCCGCAAAGACGCCTCGAGGAGGTCCAGGGCCTCGTCGACGTGCGCGTCGGGCGCCGTCAGCGGCAGCAGCCAGCGCAGCGCGTTGCCGTACAAGCCGCAGCCGAGCAGGATCAGGCCCTTCTCGAGCGCGAGCTCCCGCGTGCGCGTGACCAGCTCGGGCCACGGCGTGCGCTCGGCGCCCGGGTGCATCAGCTCGATGGCACACATGGCGCCAAGCCGGCGCACGTCCGCCACGGCCCCCATCCCGGGCTCGGCCGCGAGCTTGCGCAGGCGAGCCTCGAAGCGGGCGCCTTGGGCCTCGGCGCGCGCCAGGAGATCCTCGTCCTCGATCACGTCGAGCACGGCCAACGCCGCGGCACAGGCCACGGCGTTGCCGCCGTAGGTGCCGCCCAGGCCGCCCGGCGGCACGGCGTCGACGATCTCGGCCTTGCCGACGACGCCCGAGAGCGGGAGGCCCGCGGCCAGGCTCTTGGCCACGGTCGTCAGATCGGGCACGACGCCGCTGTGCTCGGTGGCGAAGAGGCGCCCCGTGCGCGCGAAGCCGCTCTGGACCTCGTCGGCGATCAGCACGATGCCGTGCTCGTCGCAGAGGTCGCGCAGCGCCCGCATCAGCTCGGGCGGCGCCGCGTAGAAGCCCCCCTCGCCCAGCACGGGCTCGAGCAAGATCGCGGCGACGTGCCAGGGGCCGCAGTCGACCTTGAAGACCATCTGGATGGCGTCCAGTGCGTCGGCCACGCTGACGCCGTGGGGCGCCATGGGGTAGGGAACGTGCCAGACGCCGCCCGGCAATCGACCGAACGCCGTCTTGTAGGGCGCCACCTTGCCCGTGAGGGCCATCGTGTAGAGCGTGCGTCCATGGAAGGCGCCGCCGAACGCGATCACGCCTTCGCGTCCGGTGTGCGCCCGCGCGATCTTGATGGCGTTCTCGACGGCCTCGGCGCCCGTGGAGAAGAGCACGGCCTTCTTCGGGAAGTCGCCCGGCGCCTTGGCCACCAGCCGCTCGGCCAGCTCGATGTAGGTGGGATAGGCCAGCACCTGGAACGCCGGATGGACGAGCTGGTCCAGCTGCTCGGCGACGGCGGCCTGCACGGCCGGATGGCGGTGGCCGACGTTGAGCGTGCCGATGCCGCCGGAGGCGTCCAGGTAGCGGCGCCCCTCGACGTCCCACAGCTCGGCGTTCTCGGCGCGATCGGCGATCACCGGGTAGGTGCTGGCGACGCCGCGCGCGACGACGGCGTTGCGCCGCGCCCACCAGGCGGCGTTCGTGGTCTCCGTGGCCGCCGCGGGCGACGAGGACGAACCGGGCGAGGGGGTCATGGCTGCACTCCCACGGACTTGATGTTGACGAAGGCGCGGATGCCGGGTGCGGCCAGCTCGCGGCCGTAACCCGACTCCTTGATGCCGCCGAAGGGCAGGCGTGGGTCGCTGCGCACGAAGTCGTTGACCACGCAGCAGCCGGCCTCCAGCCGATCACGCGCAATGCGCTCGCCACGTGCGACATCACGCGTCCAGACCGAGGCGCCCAGGCCGAAGGCGGTGCCGTTGGCGATGCGGATGGCATCGTCTTCGTCCTGCGCGCGGATCACGCTGGCCACGGGCCCGAAGAGCTCCTCGTCCCACGCCGGCATGCCGGGCGTGACGTCGGCGAGCACCGTCGGCGGGTAGAACGCCCCCGATCCGGACGGCACCTCGCCGCCGAGCACCAGCCGCGCGCCGGCCGCGACGCTGGCCTCGACCTGGCGGTGGAGCTCGTCGCGCAAGTCGACGCGGGCCATCGGCCCGAGGTCCACCGTCGGGTCGGCCAGCGGATCGCCGAAACGCTTGGCGGCCATGCGCGTCGTGAACGCGTCCAGGAACGCGTCGTGCACCGCCTCCACGGCCACGAAGCGCTTCGCCGCGATGCAGCTCTGCCCGCTGTTGAGGAGGCGTGACGCCACGCACGCAGCGGCGGCCTTCCCGAGGTCGGCGTCCTCCAGGATCACGTAGGCATCGCTGCCGCCGAGCTCGAGCACGCTGGGCTTGAGGGCGCGGCCGGCGGCCTCGCCGACGGCACGGCCCGCGCGCGTGGAACCGGTCAGCGTGACGGCGGCGATCTCGGGCCGCGCAATCAGGTCGGCCACCACGTCCACGTCCACGCGCAGGCTCGTGAAGAGCCCGGGGGGCAGGCCCGCCTCGCGGAAGACGTCCTCGATCGCCTCCGCGCAGCCGAACACGTTGGGCGCGTGCTTGAGCAGCCCCGCGTTGCCGGCCATCAGCGTGGGCGCGGCGAAGCGGAACACCTGCCAGAAGGGGAAGTTCCACGGCATGATCGCGAGGACGGGTCCGAGGGGCCGACAGGCCACGAAGGCCCGCGGTCCACCCAGGTCGACCGCCTCGTCGGCCAGGTAGCCCTCGGCCTGGTCGGCAAACCAGTCGCAGACCCAGGCACACTTCACGACCTCGGCTTCACCCTGGGGCAGGGGCTTGCCCATCTCCTCGGCCATCAACCGGGCGTAGGGCCCGGCCCGCCCGCGCAGGACCTCGGCAGCCGCCCGCAGCACGGCGGCGCGCTCGCCGAACGGGCGCGCCGCCCAGGGCCGCCAAGCCGCGGCCGCGGCGGCCACGGCCGCCTCCACCTCGGCCGCCCCGTGGGCCGGGTAGGTGCGCACGACAGCGCCCGTGGAGGGGTTCAGGGAGGCGAAGGACGACATGTCGCGATCCGGGGGCACGAGGGCGCCGTACACGTCAGGTGCGGGTCGCCGCGGGCATTGCCGACCATCATGGAGCACGCGCACGAACCCCCCGAGGAATGCCGCGCCGACGCGCCCCGGCATCCGGCGGACGCGACGCAAGACGCCTGTACAACGCCCGCCGTGCGGCTTTCCTTGGTCTTCCAGGTCTTCCTCGCGCGCATGGCGTTCGGCACGCTCGTCGCCTTGCTGCCCTTGGCGGGCCTGCGCGCGGCGCAGCGTCACGTCCGCTTCGAAGCCGTCCTCGTCTTCGTGCTCGCGATCGGCGCCGCCGCGCTCTACGGCGGGTCGCTGGGCCCAGCACAGGACGCGTGGCCGCAGGGCGCGGCGGCATGGACCTCGCTCGAAGGGGGCATGCCCGCAGCCCTCGTCGGCATGGCCGTCGCCGCGCTCGTGGTGAACTTCGCCTACGGAACGTTCCGCCGCCGCCTGGGTCGCGTGGCGCTGATCGCGGGCGTGCTCGTGGGCGCGGTGGCGGTACTCGGCACGGCGCGCTTCAGCGCCTTCGCCGCCGACCCGGGCGCACTGGCCGTCCTCGCCCTGGGCGGCATGCTGGGCGGCATGCTGATGGCGGGCATCAACGACGCCATGGTCCTCGGGCACTTCTACTTGATGATCAAGGGCCTGCCCCTGCTCGCGCTCCAGCGCGCGGGGCGCTTCGTGGCCGCCGTGCTCGTGGCGCGCATGGCGCTGTTCGGGCTCGTGCTGTGGCAGTGGGAAGGAGCGGCCGAGGTCCTGCTGGAGCGCGAGCTGATCTGGACCACCTGGCGCGTGATGTTCGGGTTCGTCGGCCCGCTCGTGCTGCTGGTCATGGTCAAGGACACCGTACGCCTCAAGCACACGCAAGCCGCCACGGGCTTGCTCTACGTGGCGGTCGCTTTCGCCCTGATGGGCGAGCTCGCGGCGGTCTACCTCGAGATGCACACGGGGCTGCCGGCATGAGCGAGGCGGCGATCGCGCGCGTCGAGCTGACCTTCGCCTGCCCGGCACCGGGCTGCGGCGCCCCGGTCGTGGGCGCGTTGACGCCCGACACCGCCTCCATGACCTGCCCGGCGTGTTCCACCTCGACCACGCTCCCCGAAGCGTCCGAAGCCCTCGCCGCCGAGCCCTTCGCCCCCTGCCCCGTGTGCGGCTCGAGGGACCTCTTCACCCAGCGCGACTTCAACCGTCGCCTGGGTCTGCTGCTCGCCGCCATCGGCTTGCTGCTGGGGCCGTTCACGGCGTGGATCTCCACGATCACGGCGATCGCGATCGACTTCGCACTGTGGTTCGTCGTGCCCGAGGTGGTGATCTGCTACGCGTGCCGGGCCCAGGTGCGCGGGCTGGCGAAGGCCTGGCGCCCGCCCGCGTTCGAGATCGCGATCCACGACGTCTACAAGTTCGACCGCCGCAAACCGCCGCGCCAGGAGCGCGCCGTGGCCGGGCCCTTGCGGCTCCGCCTCCGCCACGAGGGGCAGGAGTAGCGCAAGGTCATCCGCCGCGCCGCGCGAGGCCGGCGACGACCGTCTCGGCGGTCTCGTCGTCGCGCCACCCGATGGCCATGGCCGGCGTGTTGAAGGCGTAGCCGATCGTGCCGTCCCGACCGAGCATGACGAGGCCCCCGCGCCCACCCCAGCGGTCCTCGAGCTCACGGATCGCCAGCCAGCAGGCGTCCACGGCGTTGTGTCCGTCCCGACCGAGCTCCACGGCGCGCCGCGCGGTGGCGTGGCGCAGGATGGCCTCGCCGTGTCCGGTCGTGGCCGCGCCGCCGGCCAGGTGGTCCGCGAAGTAGCCCGCGCCGGGCACGGGCGCGTCGCCGATGCGGCCCGGCGGCTTGCCGAGCGTTCCACCGGTCGAGGTCCCGGCGGCGATGCCCCCACCGGCGTCGAGCGCCACGGCCCCGACCGTGTCGGCCGGGTCGCCCCCCGTCGGCGAGGCCTCGCCCCGCTCCCGCTGCCGGGCGAGCCACGAGGCCAAGCGCTCGACCTCGCGCGCGGTCACGAGGCTTGCAGGGTCCACGAGGTGCAGGCCGGAGGCGCGGGCGAACAGCTCGGCCCCCTCGCCGTGAAGGAGCACGGGCCTCGCTTGCAGCATGGCGCGTGCGGCGTGGATCGGGTGGGCCAGGCGGCGCACGCCGGCCACGGCGCCCACGTTCAGCCGCCGGCCGTCCATCAGGCCGGCATCGAGCTCGACCTCGCCGCGTCGGTTGAGGACGGCGCCGCGCCCGGCGTTGAGGGCCGGGTCGTCTTCCATGACCGCCACGGCCGCGGCGACGGCCTCGTAGGACTCGCCCCCGTCCAGGAGGACGGCCCAGCCGGCATCCACGGCAGCGCGCACGGCACGGTCGTGCTCCCGCCTCTCGTCGAACGGGATGTCCCAGGCTCCGGCGTGGACGATGAGGGCCTTGCGGCGGGGCGAGGGGCGATCCATCGCGGGGAGTGTGCCCCGCGCGCCGCGCCGGCGACACCCCCCGCCGGGCGGCCGCGCGCGCGGGCCCCCCGGTGGCCGGATCCTTGCGCATGGGCGCACGGCCGGGCAGGGCTACGATGCGCTGACCATGCAGGACCTGGGTTCGCTGGCCGCACACCTGACCGAGGCGACGGATGCCGCCTCGCTGGGGCTGCGCCTGGCCGAGCACCTGCGCCGGGGCCATGCTGCGGGGGGCCAGGACGCTGCCGTGCGCATCTGGACGCTCGGAGATGCCGATCGCTGTGCCACCTGCTCGCGGCGGGCGGAGTGCCCGGTGCAGGACCGCTGCTTGCACCTCCTGGCCTCCGACGGGGCCTTCGAGGGCGTGCGCGTGCACGACGAGCGCCTGCCGCGCACGCTGGCGCCCTTCGCAGCCGTGCTGGAGGAGGCCACCGCGCCGGGGGCCGCGGGTGACCTGCCGCTCGAGCTCGCCGGCGGCACGGCAACCAGCTGGCGACTGCACGCGCTGGAAGCCGCGGGCGAAGTGCTGGGCATCGTGGGCGTGCGGGCCGAAGCGGGAACCCTGGCGGAGCACGACGAGGCGACGCGCCTCGCGGCATGCCTCGCCGCCTCCTCGCTACGCCTCGTGCACAGCCTCGAGACCGGCGAGCGTCGCCACGACCTGCTGCTTCTCGTCAACGAGCTGGGCCGCAAGGTCAATGCCATCCTCGATGACGACCTCCTGCTGCGCCAGGCGGCCAGCGACATCCATCGCGTGCTCGGCTTCCCCAATGTCATGGTGTTCACGTCCGAGCCCGACGGCCACCGCCTGCGCCTGCGCGCGCAAGCGGGCGTGTTCCCCGCCGGGGGCAACGCCGGATCCGAGATCGGCACGGCGCAGGGCATCGTCGGTCGCGCGTTCCGCGCGGGCGTGACGCAGATCATCGACGACGTAGGCGCGGAAGACACCTACGTCTGCTGGTTCCCCGACACACGCAGCGAGATCGCCGTGCCGATCTCGAACGGTGGAACCGTGATGGGCGTGCTCAACGTGGAGTCGGACCGCACCAGCGCGTTCGGGCCCACGGACCGCCTCGTGCTGGAGACGCTGGCCAACCAGCTGGCGACGGCGCTGGACAACGCACGCCTGTTCGCGTTGGTCAAGGAGCGCGAGGATCGCTACCGCACCCTCGTGGAGTCCAGCCCCGTCGCGGTGATGCACCTCACGGCAGAGGGCCGCGTGACCTACGCCAACCCGGCGGCGGAGGCCATCACGGGCGTTCCGGCCGCCGAGCTGACCGCTCGTTCGCAGGGTCTGGCGACGCTGGTTCCCCAGGGCGACCGCTCGCGCGTGCAGGGCGCCATCCGCACGGCCGCGGACGGGCGTACGACGCCGGACCTCGAGGTGCGCGTCCTCCACGCCGATGGGGAAGTGCGCTGGATCACCGCGTCGCTGAGACCCCTGGCGCGTCAGGACGGCCATCCGGGGGGGGTGGTCTTGAGCGCCCGCGACCGCACGCGCGAGAAGGAGCTGCAGGACCGTCTCAACCAGAGCGAGAAGCTCAGCGCCATCGGCACGCTGGTCAGCGGCGTCGCGCACGAGCTCAACAACCCCCTCGCCGGCATTCTCGGCTTCAGCCAGCTGCTCCTGGCCCGCGACCCGTCGGACTGGTCGCGCGCCGACGTGGAGAAGATCGAGCACAACGCCCGCCGCTGCCAGCGCATCGTCGAGAACCTGCTGGCCTTCGCGCGCCAGCGCCGCATGACGAAGCGGCGCGCGTGCATCAACGACGTGATCGAGGGCGTGCTCAACCTGAACGAGTACCAGCTGCGCATGGACAACATCGAAGTCTCGCGCGACTTCGATCCCCTGGTGCCGTCGATACCGCTCGACGTCAACCGCTGGCAGCAGGTGTTCGTCAACCTGTCCAGCAACGCCCACCAAGCGCTGCTCGAGTCCCCGCGCAACGAACGACGGCTGCACTTCGCCACGCGCCGCGTGGGCGACACGATCATCGTGCGCGTCGTCGACAACGGCCCCGGCGTCCCGCAGGAGCTGCGCCACCGCGTCTTCGAGCCGTTCTTCACCACGCGCGAGTCGGGCACGGGCCTGGGTCTGGGCATCTGCTTCGGCATCGTGCAGGAGCACGGCGGCACGATCGAGATCGACCCCAGCGTGGTCGAAGGCACCACGATCGTGATCGAGCTCCCGCTCGGCGAGCACGCGGAGATGCCCGTGGCCGTCCCGCAAGAGCCCGCCCCGGTGCCGCGCGGCGGCGGTCGCCGCGTGCTCATCGTGGACGACGACCCCTTCGTGTGCGACGTGGCCCGACGGGCCCTCGAGCACAACCACTACGAGGTCACGATCGCCCACGACGGCGCGGCGGCGCTGGACCTGGCCCACGACGGCCGCTTCGACGCCCTGCTGGCCGACGTCCGGATGCCCGGCGCCATGAACGGCCTCGAGCTGTACCGCGCGATCGAGCGCGACCTCCCGGCGCTGGCCAGCCGCTTCATCTTCATGACCGGCAACCTGACCGACGGTCCCATGAACGCCGAGCTCACGCAGCTGGCCATCCGCTGCATCGAGAAGCCCTTCGACATCGAGGACCTCGCGCAGACCGTCCACGAAGTCGTGGGGCCGCTGGGCGACTAGAGTACGAGGTCGGGTGGGATGCCAGCCTCGGGCCGCGTCGTGCTCCCGCATGCAGGAGCGTGTCCCGGCCCGAGGTAGGAATCTCACCCGACTCCGTACGGGACACCCAAGCGTCGCAGCAGGTCCTCGACGCGCGCGCGGATGTCCTCGCGGATCGGGCGTACTTGCTCCAGGGGCTTCCCCGCCGGGTCCAGGAGCGGCCAGTCCTCGCGCGGGACGCCCGGCACGACGGGGCAGGCGTCGCCGCAGCCCATCGTGACCACGACGGTGGCGCCTTCGACGTCGGCCCGCTCCAAGCGTCGCGGCTTCACGCCGCCCACGTCGATGCCCACCTCCGCGAGCGCCGCCGCCACGCCGGGGTGGATGGCCGGGCCCGGGGCCGAACCGGCGGAGATCACCTCCACGTTCGCCCCCCCGAGATGACGCGCGAAGGCGGCGGCCATCTGGCTCCGCCCCGCGTTGTGCACGCAGACGAACAGCAGGCGCGGGACCGTCATGCCGGCTCCGTCGCCGGGGGCTTCGCCTCGGCCCCGTAGAGCAGATGCCCCAGTCCCGCTGCAACCACCACGCCCGCTACCTGGGCACCGACGAAGGCCGGGACGCTGGCAGGCGCAATGCCCGAGAACGTGTCCGAGAACCCTCGCGCCAACGTGACGGCCGGATTGGCAAACGACGTGGAGGAGGTGAACCAGTAGGCGGCACCGATCCATGCGGCGACGGCGAACGGCACGGCGATGACGTGGGTGCGCAGGGCCCCGCGAATGGCCAGCAAGAGCCCCGCCGTGGCCACGACCTCGCCCACCCACTGCGAGGCGCCTGCACGCACCTTCGTGCTGGCCGCGAACGGCGCGAGCTCGAACATCGTGTGGGCGATCGCCGTGCCGGCCAGCCCGCCTGCGAGCTGCACCACGATGTAGGCGACGCCTTCCCTGCCGGTCATCTCGCGTCGCAGGCAGGCGAGGAGCGTGACGGCCGGGTTGATGTGGGCGCCGGAGACGGGGCCGAGCGCCAGGATCAAGGCCACGAGCGCGAACACCGTCGCCAGCGTGTTCTCGAGCAGCTGCAGACCCACGTCGTCCGGCGAGAGCCGCTGGGCGGCGATGCCCGAGCCCACGACGGCCGCCACCAGCACGGCCGTACCGAGCCCTTCGGCGAGAAGCCTACGGCCTAGCCCGGGCAGCACGTGCTGCTGCTCCCGGGGGCACACCCACCGCCGGCGGGGCGCGCTGCAGGGACACCGTGCGGCCCGACGGGGGCGTCGGCCAGCACCGTGTACACCTCCCACGGCAGACCGTCCGGATCGTGCACCCAGACCTTGTCCTGCAGCGCGTAGCAGCAGGTGGTCTGCATTTCGGGCAGCGGAACGAGGCCGGTGTCGGCCAGGCGGGCGCTCTCGGACTCGACCTCGGCGCTGCTCTCCACTTCCACACCCAGATGGTTGATGCGGCCGCCGTGGCCGGGGTTCTCGATCAGGACCAGCTTCAGCGGTGGGTTGGCGACCGCGAAGTTGGCGTAGCCGGGGCGCCGCTTGCTCGGCGGCTGGCCCAGCAGGCGCTCGTAGAAGCCGATCGCGGCCTCGAGGTCCTCGACGTCGAGGGCGAGCTGGAAGCGTGACATGGCGGGTCTCCGAGGGGTCCGCGACACGATGGACATCACATCGACATCTGTCAATATGTGGACGTGCCGCGCGCCACGCCCTCCTGCCGACCGCCTGCGTCCGGGCGCGGGACCTGCTGCCCGCTGGCCGTGGCCCCCCCAAGCCTGCCCGAGGCCGAGGCCCTGGCGGGCCGCTTCCGCGCGCTGGCCGACCCCGCACGCCTGCGCCTGCTGGGTTTGATCCAAGCGCAACCCGAGGGCGAGGCGTGCGTCTGCAACCTCGTCGAGCCGCTGGGCTTGACGCAACCCACGGTGACGCACCACCTGCAGGTGCTGCACCGCGCCGGCCTGCTGCGGCGCGAGAAGCGCGGCATCTGGGTCTACTACCAGGTCGAGCGCGCGGCGCTCCGTACGCTTCGCGACACGCTGGCGTAAGCCGGCGGCCGCGACCCGAAGCCCGTCGCGCGTTCGAGCAGGGCGCCGGACGTGGGGCGCCGACCCGACCCGGCCGGCGCCAGCCCTGCGACGACGCCGGGAGACCGACCGGCCACGACCACGCGGCCGGTCGGCATCCCCCGGGCATGTCGCATGCCGGGGATCAGGGCAGGATCTCGTAGATGGCGACGGTTCCGCTGACCTCGTGGGCCGCCAAGAGCAGGGCGTTGCCCGTCGGGCTGTCGGCGGGCGCCACGAAGCGCAGGCCCTCGGGACTCACGTCGAACGGGTTGTCGAGGAAACCGACGTAGCGCGGCAGGGTGGGCTCGCGCAGGTTGAACAACATCGACCCGCCGTAGCGCTCCAACCCGATCACGGCGTGCGGGACGCCATCGATCATGGCCACGGCCACGCCCTCGGGCTCGGGGCCCTTGTCGTCGCTGCGCTCGTCGAACGAGCCCGGGCCGTTCTGGTTGAAGCGTTGCTCCGCGAGCCGGCTGGTGATGCGCTCGAGCAGGTCGGCGCTGTCGTAGACGAGCTTGCCGTTCTCGTCCCAGATCGAGAACGAGCGGGCGCCGTAGGCGTGGATGCGGTCCAGGTCCCCGTCGCCATCCACGTCGCCGTCGGCCAAGGTGCCCGGGACCGAGGGACCCACCAGCGTGATGCGCAGGCGACCGAGCTCGGCCGAGCTGCGCAGCACCGCGGCGTCGGGGAACACGGTCGGGTCCAGCACGACGTCGTTGTCCCGCAAGCGGGCTTCCTCGTCGAACCCGTCGTAGGCGCGTGCGTCGCCTTCGTTGGCCGTGACGTAGAACCACGCCTCGCCGCACGCGAAGCCCGCGATCGTGTCGGGCTGGACCATGCCGTGGACGGGCCAGCTCTGGATGCGGATGCTCGGCGCGCCGCCAGGACCGTCCTCGTCGCCGCCGTCAAAGCCCGCGGGCAGGGTGTCGATGACGCCGAGGTAGGTCCCGGAGTCCGTGGCGGGCGCCGGTGCGAACAGGCCCGTGCCGGTGTCCAGCACGGAGGTCGCCAGGCCGAAGTCGTTGTCGTTGATCACGAGCAGGCGCCCGTCCGGCAGGCGCGCCAAGCCCTCGGGCTTGTCCGTCGCGTGGTAGCCGTAGGCCGCGAGGTCCACGTAGGTGGCCTTCTGCACGGGCGTCACGTCGACGCCGGGGAGCTCCGCGGGCGCAAGCGTGTCCAGGAGCCCGCCGGGGCCGGCAAGCGCGAGGTACGTCCCGGCGTCGAGGTCGGCAAGGTCCGTGGCACCCGCCAAGCGGACCACGGCGATCTTCTTGGCCGAGTCGATGCCCGTGGAGCTGTCGCGCTCGATCACGAAGAACGTACCCGTCTCGCCCGCGTACACGGCGTCGCCGATCTTGTCCATCGACTTCGTGCAGTCCAGCGCCTGCACGTACTCGCCGGTCACCGCGCCCGTAGCCGGGTCCACCTCGACGATGCGTACGAGCGTGCCGGCCTTGCTGTTCGCGTCGTTGGCCACGTCGGGGTTGTCCAACGGCGACTGGATCCACGCGTAGATGCGGTCCACCGTCGGGTCGTAGGCGATGGCCTCGAACCCACGGTTCGCGCGCCGCTGTCCGTAGGCCGCGGGCAAGGTCTCGGTCCCGAACGCGGCGCCGATACCGGCGGGCACGTAGCGGTCGATCAAGTGGCCGTTGGCGCCGAAGCGGTACAGCGCGGGACGGTACTCGTCGCACGCCCACCACGTGGTGTCCGGCAGCTGGACCACGCCTTCGAGGTCCGCGCCGTACGGATCGAGGGCCAGCGGGGCGCCGGTCAGCGAGACGGGCTCCTCGTCGTAGCCGGCGAGGCCGGGAGCGGTCGCGAGCACGTTGGAGACGCCGGTGATGGGCGTGACGCCGTCGGTGCGGAGCAGCGGCAGCTGGCCCTCGACGGTCACGGCGCCGGTGGCCGGGTTGACGGCCAGGTGCACGAGCTGCGCACCCAGGCCCGGCAAGGCGAAGGGGCGCTCGGCTTCGGCGTCCATGTCGACGTTCTCGGGCTCGGCAACCGGGCCGCGATCGGGGACCACCGTGAGGTGCCACACCCCCTGCCCATCGACGCTCCGGACGTGCAGCCCGCTGAAGCCACCGAGACGGATGTCCTGGCCGGCGGTCGTCGTGCCCAGCACGGGCAGCTCGGGCAGCGTGTAGATGCGGGCCGTGCCCACGCGGGGCTGGGCGATGCTGCTCCAGTCCTTGAGCCCCAGGGGCACGATCCGCGTGAACGCCTTCGTGGCCAGGTCGAGCACGCCGAACGCGTTGTTCTCCTGGCAGGTGACGAGCAGCTCCGTGCTGTCGCCGTTGAACGCGAGGTACTCCGGCTCCATGTCCTGGGCCACCGAGGCCCCTGGGCCGAACAGGCGCACGCCCGCCGCGCGCAAGGCGGCGAGGTCGCCGTTGAACGCACTGAAGTCCGCCGTGACGGTGGACAGGATCGAGAGCGCGTTCGGGTCCGTCCGGTCCAGCTCGACGACGGTCACGCTGCCGTTGGGGTCCACCGTGTAGACGCCGTTGGGCTCACCCTCGTTGGCCGAGCAGCACCAGGTGCCGTCGGGCGAGAACCCGACCATGTCGGGCAGCGCACCGGTGGGCGCCTGGCCGAGGTAGGCCAAGGTGCCCGCATGGTAGAAGTGGATCGTGCCGGGCGACTGCTTGGCATCGTTCTCGAAGGCCACGGCCACGAGGTTGCCGCTCACGTCCACGCTGTTGGGCGTCACACCGCCCAGCGTGGCGGTCAGCGTGCCCAGGAACAGCGGCGCATCGACGTTGGCGATGCTGTAGACGTCGATGCGGCCATCGGCCGCGTTCACGATGAACACGCGCTGCGTGCCCGGGTGGTGGGCGATCACTTCGGCGTGCGCCTCGCCGCCGCTCGTGACGGCGAACGAGCTGCGGTGGTTGAACACGACACCCGCTTCGCCGGTCACGGTCACCTGGACCGTGTCGCTGAAGACATCGCCACCCGTCGTCGTGGCCGTCACGCGGAACGTGAGCGTGGCAGGGCCCATTGGCGCGCGGACGCCGAGGGCAGGCGTGTCGGCGCCCACCAGGACGGCGCCCGTGCCGCCCGTCTGCGACCACGCGAACGTGGCCACGTCGAGCACCCCCGGCTCGGCCGTGAGCGCCACGGCGCCGAGGCTCGGGATGGTCGCGTCCGGGCCCGCCAGGCCGGGCATCGGCGTCCCACCGGCGCTGCTGCCTCCGCTGCTGCCGCCGCCGCAGCCGGCCTGCAGGGTGACGCATGTCAGGACGAGCACCAGCGAGCACGCGAAACGAAGCGACGAGCGGCGGTGCGAGCCGCCTCCCAAGCAAGACACCATGCGGACCCTCCCGGCAGCCGCCAAAGCGCGGATGCACTCGGGTCGAGAGGCTGCCCGGACCGCGTGAAGCAGGAATGAACCCTGGATGTAGGGTCGATGCGCAGGGCGCGGCGGGCCCGTCCGCGCGCGTCACCGGAGGACACGTTCGGCCCATGGCGACGAACTACTGGGACTACATCCGCGTCGGGGAGCTGCTTCGGCTGCAAGAGGGCATCGAGGGCGACGAGGCGCGTCTTGCGGACGACGAGGTCGTGTTCATCGTGGTCCACCAGGTCTACGAGCTCTGGTTCAAGCTCGTGCTGCGTCAGCTGACCTCGGCGCGCGATGTACTGGCCCAGGAGGTCGTCCCGGAAGAAGCCGTCGCTGCTGCGTGCGCGGGGCTGGACCGCTGCGTGCGCATCCTGCGCGTGGCCGCCCACCACTTCGAGGTCGTAGAGTCCCTGCAGACGCGCGACTACCTGGCCTTCCGCGACAAGCTCTTCCCGGCCTCGGGCTTCCAGTCCGCCCAGCTGCGCGAGATCGAGATCCTGTTGGGTCTTCCCGCCGACGAACGCATTCCCTTCGGCTCGGACCGCGAGGCGTGGCTGGACGCCCTCAAGGACCACGAAGGCAGACGCGGCGAGGGGTGGGAGCGCGTGCAGGCCCGCTTGGCCGACCGCCCGAGCCTGCGCGAGGCCCTCGAGGCCTGGCTGGCGCGCACGCCGATCCGCGGTTCCTCCCCCGGCGAGGCGGGCGACGAGGACGTCGTGGCCGGCTTCCTCGCGGACTACCGCGCCGCCCACGAGAAGGCCGTTCGCCGGCTCGTCGCGTCGATCGGCCAGACGGCGGGCGTGTCCCCCGAGGCCTTGGAGGCCCGCCACCAGCGCGAGATCCGCGGCGCGCGCGAGTTTCTGGACGTCGCGGATCCTCGCTTGCGGCGCGTGCGCGCCGCCCTCGTCTTCATCGAGAGCTACCGCGAGCTGCCGCTCTTGGCGTGGCCACGCCAGCTGCTGGCCGGCGTCGTCGAGCTGGAGCAGGCGTTCACCATCTTCCGCCAGCGCCATGCGCGCATGGTGGAGCGGGTGATCGGTCGTCGCACGGGCACCGGGGGCAGCGCCGGCGTGGACTACCTCGACGAGACCGCCCTCAGGTACCGCGTCTTCCGCGACCTCTGGGCCGTGCGCACGCTGCAGCTGGCCGCCGACGACCTGCCGCCGCTCGCCGACGCGTCGTTCTACGACTTCCGGACGCCCGCGGATGCGTGAGCGTCTCGTCGGCACGTGGGCGGTCCTGCTCGCCCTGCTGCTTCTCCTGGACGCGTGCGGCGAGCTCGAGCCCGAGGAGCGGCGCGCGCAGCTCGAGGGCGTCTGGCGCAGCGCGCCCGTGGCGTCCGAGTTCGGCCTCGCCGTGGTGACGCTCGCCCTGCAACCTGACGGCACCTACAGCCTGCGCTTCGATCCCGTGGAGAGCGACCTGCCGGCCTGGACCGGCCGCGGCATCTGGCGCGTCGAGGATCGCTGGCTCGTGTTGGAGGGAATGCGCGAGCTGCGCCGCCACATGGCGCTCCGCGAAGACGCCCTCGACCTCGCCGGCACCGGCAACGAGGCCACGTGGCGCTTGCACCGGGTGCGATAGGC
This sequence comes from Planctomycetota bacterium, assembly GCA_050248855.1. Lineage (GTDB taxonomy): Bacteria > Planctomycetota > PLA2 > PLA2 > JAEUHO01 > JACKGW01. Next base: position 21,055 of record JBFWRP010000025.1, read on the forward strand.
CCCCTCGCCTGCTCGCGGCGCCCCGCATGACGACACGATCCATGTCAGCGGAAGCGGTCCGCGCCGTCCTGGCAGCGCCGACGAACTACGGAACTACGGAACTTCAGCCTCCGATGTAGGACATCTCGATGCGGTCGTCGGGGCGGGTGGAGGCCGCGCGGAGCTCGGACCAACGATCGGTACGTGCGCCCCAGAGCGAGGTGAGCGCCGCGCGGAGGTCGTCGTCCGCGGCGCCGCGGCGCAGGAGCGTCTTCAGGTCGAATCCCTGCGTGGCGAAGAGGCAGGTGAACAAGCGCCCGTCCGCCGAGAGACGCAGTCGCGTGCACGTGCGGCAGAAGGGACGCGTGACCGAAGCGATGACGCCGATCTCGCCCGCGCCGTCGGCGTAGGCGTAGCGGCGTGCCACTTCGCCCTCCGTCTGGGCCGGCAGCGTGGTCAGCCCGAGCCCGGCAGCCTCGAGGCGCCCGATGATCTCCTCGGCGCCGACGACCTGCTCGCGACGCCAGCCGTTGGTGGTGCCGACGTCCATGAACTCGATGAAGCGCAGGATCGCACCGCGGCCACGGAACCAGTGCGCCATCGGCACGATCTGGTCCTCGTTGACCCCACGCTGCACGACCATGTTGACCTTGACCGGGCCCAGGCCCGCCACTTGGGCGGCCTCGATGCCCTCCAGCACGCGTGCCACGGGGAAGTCCATGTCGTTCATGCGCCGGAACAGGGCGTCGTCCAACGCGTCGAGGCTGACCGTCACGCGATGCAGCCCCGCGTCGGCCAGCTCACGGGCCTGCGCCGCGAGCGCGGCGCCGTTCGTGGTGAGCGCCACGTCCTGGACGCCCTCGATGCGCGCAAGGGCCCGCACGAGGACGTGCACGTCGCGTCGCAGCAACGGCTCGCCGCCCGTGATGCGCAACTTGCGCACGCCCAAGCCGACCGCCAACCGTGCGAAGCGCTCCACCTCCTCGTACGTGAGCATGGCGTCGCGCGGCAAGAAGACGTGATCCGCGCCGAACACGTCCTTGGGCATGCAGTAGCTGCAGCGGAAGTTGCAGCGGTCCGTCACCGAGATGCGCAGGTCGCGCAGCGGCCGGCCGAGCATGTCCGTGAGGATGCGCGTCACGCCCAAAGCCTACTCGGCCGTCCGGAGTCCATGGTCTCCATCACCTGTCCGGAACCAGGGCATCGGCGGGACCGACGGGCTCGAAAGCATCGAGGAACCAAAGGGCCGGCTCCCCGTCGCCGGTGACGGAGAGGTCGGCCTGCCAGTGGACGCTCCGCGCCTGGCACGTGCCCTCGTCCTGGCACAGCCATGCCTTGAGCCGTACGTCCACGGTGGTCGGCCCCTCGGCCAACGCAGGCAGCGTGAGCTCCGCACGACCGCCCACGAGCTCCGCGTAGACGGGAGCGCGCCCGCCCACGACCACACGCACGCGGGGCGTCGTTCCGGGCGAGTGCTTCCAGCCCGCGGGCAGCGGCTGCTCCACCACCAGCTGCACGGGCACGCCAGCCGCGAGGCGTTGGGCGTCCACGGCGGGCCGGATGTCATCGGCCGACGGCGCGAACAGCTCCTCGGCGGGCACGGCCCCAGCGGCCTCCGTCACGTGCGTCGAGGGGATCGGTACGCCCACGAGCCGCAGGGTGCGCACCTCGCCCGTGGTCGTGTCCACGCGTCGGATGGCGTGGGCGTTGGTGTCGGCGACCCAGAGCACGTTCCCCTGCGCCGCCAAGCCGCTCGGCTCGTCGAAGCGCACGGGATGGTCGGACAGGCCCGCTTGGCCGTCGCCCAGGACCGACGTGACGGTTCCGTCGGCTTGCACCGTCTTCAGCTTGTGGTTGTAGGTGTCGGCCACCCAGAGGCGGTCGCCGATCCACGCCAGCCCCAGGGGATGTTGGAAGCGGCGACCGTGGCCCGTGCCGTCCTCGTCGCCGAAGTGGAAGAGGTCGCGCGGGTTGGTGCTGGCACCGGCCAGGGTGAGGACCGTGCCTTCGGGGCGCACGACGACGACGCTGCTCGACTCGCTGTCCGCGACGTAGAGCGAGCTCCCGTCGGTCACGAGCGCGCTGGGCTGCGCGAAGGCCGCGGCGAATCGCTGCTCCGCGTCGAGCCGTCGCTCGCTGCCGTCGCCGGCCCACAGCGCGATCGTTCGCGCGCCGACGTCGTAGCGCCAGAGCTGGTGCGTGCCGGCCATGGCCACGAGCAGGCCGCCGTCGTAGGGCAGGACGTCCCACGGACTCGCGAGGCTGTGCGTCGCGGCCGGGTGGACGCCGGCGCGCTCCCAGCCCTGGGCGCCCGTACCCGCCACGGTGGTGACGAGGCCGCTCTCGAGGTCGATGTGGCGCAGCGCGTGGTTCCCGGTGTCGGCGACCCACAAGGCCTCACGCCAGACGACGAGCCCTTGCGGGCTGTCGAAGCGCGCACGGGGGGGCCCGACCTCGGCGCTGCCGCCGTCGACGAGCCCGGCCGTGCCGTCGCCGAACGAGCGCAGGAAGCGACCGTCCGTCGTCAGCTCGAGCACGCGATGGTGGCCGGTGTCGGCCACGTACAGGCGCTGGCCGTCGGGATGGACGGCGAGCTTGCCGGGGTAGGCCAAGCTGCTCGGCGGTCGGCTCGCACGCTCCAGGCGAATCGGCAGCTCGCGCGCGTTGGTCGGCACGCCGTCGGCCCGGGCGCGCTCCAGCAGGACGGTGATCAGCGCGTCGAGCGAGGCCCGGTGACCTTCGCCCGACAGGGACCCCACCACGCGACCGTCGGGCGCCACGACGGCGAACGTCGGCCAAGCGCGGGCCCCGAAGGCGCCCCAGACCTCGTGCCGCGGGTCCGAGAGGACGGGGTGCTCGATCTCGTAACGGCGCACGGCCTCGCGAAGCGCGCTGCGCTCACGCTCGCGGGCGAACTTCGGGCTGTGGACGCCGACGAACGCCACGGGCTGCCCGGCCCACTTATGCTCGAGCCAGGCCAGGTCCGGCAACACGTGCATGCAGTTGATGCAGCAGGTGCACCAGAAGTCGAGCACGACGACCTTGCCCTTCAGCTCGCGCTCGAAGGACAGGGGAGAGGCCACGTTCAGCCACAGCGATGGGTCCTGGGGCAGGTCCGCTACGGGCTTGGCCTTGGGCAGCCGCTCGGCGACGACGTCCCGGGCCCAGGCGATGTCGTCCGGACCCGCGCCGCCCCCCGCCGCAGCGCCGTCGGGCGCCGCATGCACCGGGGGGAGTCCGCCGATGGCCAAGAGAGCCGCAAGCAGGGCGAGCACGGAAGCAATGCGCATCGGCGCATCATCGCCGTGGCGCAGGGCCCACGAAGCGAAGGCGGCGGTGCCGGGCTCCTTGCGACGCGGGCGGCGCCCGAAGGGGCCTGGCACGCGGCCCGCGTCGCTGCGCGCCGCAGCCGCGAGCCGGGCACCTCCTCGCGTGTCAGTTGCGATAGCTCGTATGGCACTCGCTGCAGAGGTTGGCGAGGGTGACCATCTCCGCCTTGGCGGCGGCGTCGTCCTTGGCCTTGATCGCCGCGCCCAGGCGCTTGGCGGCCTCCTCGCTGGCCGTCGAGAGCTGGATGTAGACCTCGCCCAAGTCCTTGGCCTCCTCGAGGCGGGCCATCTCGCGGAACGCTTCCTCGAGCAGCAGGGCCTCGTGCGCGGGAGCGATGTCGGGATGTCCGGTGATGCGCACGAAGGCTTCCTTCTCCGCGGCCTTCATGTGCTCGAAGCGCTCGTCGATCGAGACCATGGCCGAGCGCACGCCCTCGGGCTTCACCGCGGACGGGAGGTCCTTCTCGGTGATCGCGTCAAGCTCGGCTTGCGTCGGCGGCGTGAAGGCGGCGACATCGCGGTAGAGCCCCGCGTAGTCCGGGCTCGTCTTGCTGACCTTCAAGCGCTCGACGGCCTCGGCCGGCGTGATGCCGTCCAGGGCGATCGCCGGCATGGCGCAACCGGCCGGACCCCGGTGCTTGCCGTGGTGGCAGTGGAAGAACACGGGCCCCTCGGACAGCTGCACGGCCTTGACCATCTTGATGGCGGCGTCGCGCGGCACACCGTCGTAGCCGATCGGGATGTGCACGTAGCGCAGGCCGTACTTGGCGGCCAGATCCACGTCCGGAACGGCACCGTCGACGCTCACGATCGTCGTGAAGCCGAGGCGCTTGAGGTTGGCGAACGCCTCCTCGCCTTCCGGCTGGGCGCCCTGGCCGATCCTGTCCGACCAGCGGTGGTAGCGGTGCACCCCCTTGGGGTCGCCGTGGTCGTCGACGGTGACGTCCTTGGGCAATGCCGGGTGGGCCTGGCCGTCCTGCTTGACCGGATCGGCGGACTTGGGCGCCGGCGCATCGCCGGCGACCGGGCCGGGCGGGTCGCACGAGGTCGGCGGTTCCTCGCCGGCGAAGAGCAGGCCGCCGCCCAGGGCGAGGCCCAGGACGAGGGCGGGAACGATGCGTTGGATGCTGACCACGCGAGGGACTCCGGTGCGATACGGGGGATCCCGAGCGCAACGGTCGTGCCACGGCCGGAATCCGGCCCTGGCGGCCTGGAACGTGACGCTGGCGATACACCTGCCCTCGAGCGGTTACGTCCCCGAGCCGCCGATCGGGAACGTGCCGGCGGTGGCTGCCCGATCCGGCGCAGCGGCACCGTCGGGCGCGGGGCCTGGCAACGCCGTGGGTCAACCGCGAGGCGGGAAGCCCGGGGCGGGCGAGGACGGCGACCGCGCGGGTTACACCGCCAGGCCGTTGCGGATGTCGACGACCTCGACCTCGCGCACGCTGCCGTCGATCTCGATGCGGCTCGTGTCGCCGCGGGCTTGGCCCATGAGGGCCTGCGCCAGCGGGGTCTGGTAGTTGAGGATGCCGCGGCCGGGGTCGGCATCGGGCGGGCCGAGCAGCGTGTACGTCCGCACGAGACCGTCGGTGTCCTTGACGTCCACCTGCGAGCCGACGCTGACCGTGTCGGTGCGCACGATCTCGGGCGTGAGGATCTTGGCCCGAGCCACGTCGGACTCGAGCTGCCGGCTCTTGGCCTCCAGCAGACCCTGCTTCTCGCGGGCCGCGTGGTACTCGGCGTTCTCCTTGAGGTCGCCGAACTCGCGGGCCCGCGCGATCTCCGCCCGGTTGGCGGGCATCTCGACGTTGCGCAGCTGGTCGAGCTCCTTCTGCAGGCGCTCGAGGCCGGCCTCGGTCATGTAGATCTCGTGCCCGCCCACGGCCGCGGCTTCGGCCGCTTGGCCGCGCCGGTCGCGCAGTGCCGTCGGATGCAACCGCAGCACGATCTCCTGCAGCTTCTCCAGGAGGCGCGGCGTGAACGCGCGGTTCTGGCCGAGCAGCACCATCAGGTGGCGGGCGCCATCCTGGTCGGTGGCGGTGGCCGCCGCACGGACGATGGCGCCGTCCTGCGACTGGAGCACGTCGCAGAGCGTGGCCACGGCCTTGCGGTCGCCCGGCGTGCTCTTGCGACGCAGGCGGTATGCGACCGCGTCCGTCACCTTGAGCACGCGAACCGCGTGGCGGTAGGCGTCTTCGACGGAGCTGCCGAAGCGGCTGCGCCTGAGCCCCCGCAGGAACCACGCGTAGAGGTTGGGGAGCTGCGCGGGGGCCTCGTCGATCTTGGCCAGCAGGCGCTGCAGGTGATCGGTACCCTGCCAGCCCTTGGCCCCCACCTCGGCCAAGACGGCGTCGTCCTCGAGCGCCAGCTCCAGCACGCGGTCCGGGCCCTGCGGGCCGCTCGCCAGCAGGCCCTCGCCCGCCATGCGGCGCGTGGCGTCGTCTTCGATCGCCCGCACGATGGAGACGGGATCGCTGGCCTCCGCCAGCACGCCGGCCAGGCGCTGGATCGGCTCGCCACCCGTCAGGTGCGCCTCGAGCAGGATCCAACCCACGCGGTCCTGCGAACGACGCGCGCGCTGCAGCTCCTTCTCGGCTCGGGCCGCCAACGACGCCACGGCTTCGGGCTGGTCCTTGACGATGTTGCCCATCTCGCGCAGCGCGTTCTGGCGGTCGAGGTCCGTGGCCGAACGGTTCATGGCCTGCTCGATCTGCTGATCGAAGTCGGCCTGCGCGATGTCGTGGAACTCGACCTTGGGATCGCGCCCTTCCCCGACGACGAAGCGCGGGTCCAGCAGCGCGTGCTTCTTGGCCTGCTTCCACCACTCCGACCAACGCGACGGCGCGACGGCATCGGGGACCAGGGCTTCCTTCAGGTTCTTGAGGTGCGCACCGTAGCTGTACCGGGAGAGCGCCTGGCGCAGCACTTCGAGGGGCTCTTGGCGCGCCCGCTCGCGCAGGGCCTTGGGGTCCTCCATGGCCTGCACGCGGATGTCGTCGGCCGAGACGCGCTCGAGCAGCCGCGCCGCAGCCTGCAAGTCCATCTCGTGGCCCTTGCGGTCCCGGAAGTCGATCACGCAACGTCCGCGATCGGGCTGCGTGGCGACGACCTTGCCGACGCCCCACCCGCTGCGGTGGAACACGTAGGCACCGGTCTCGATGCCCAGCATGCGGTCCAGCAGGTCGATGGCCTCGGCGGGCGAATCGGCCGGAGCCATGAGCCCGCTCTGCTCGATCAAGGTCTCGAGGTCCTTGCGATCGCCGTGCGCCGTGCGCGCGGCCTCGAGCGCCGCTTGGCGCAGCGTGCCGTCGTCCGAGCCCTGGCGCGCAATGCCCGCATAGACGGGAAGGAGCGCGGCGTGACGACCGCGCTCCTTCAGGGCATCGACCAGCAGGTGGAGGAGGACGCCGGCTTGGCGCTTGCCCCCCGGCTGGCGCGCCGCGAGGTCGGCGGCGTCGAGAAAGGGGGCGACGTCTTCGGCCCCGGCCTCGATCAGCTCGAACCAGAGCCGCTCCGCCCCCTCCGCGTCCTTGTTGCGGATGGCGCGGCGCAGATCCTGCCAACGGGCCATGAAGTCGCCTCCGTGAGAATCGGGGGAAGGCGACCTGTCCTACCGCCCATGCGCCTGCCCGGCCCCAAAATGCACGGCAGGTGCTGCGTCGCACGCGCGCCCGCGACAGGTCCGGACCGCAGCGTGGCCGGACTTTGGCACGTCCGGACGACCGGGCGACGAAGGTGGTACGCCCAAAGGGACTCGAACCCCTATCCCCGGCTCCGGAGGCCGGTGCTCTATCCATTGAGCTATGGGCGCACGCGAGGCGGCATCCTACACGACACGCGCCGAGCGCCCTGCGGCGCGCGGGGCGACGCGTTCGGCACCGGCGTCAAGCGAGCGGGCGCTCAGAGCCTGGGAGGCCGAGCAGGAATGCAGGCCCAGCCTCTCACTCACTCGTACGTACGACGGCGCGGGGGGCCGTCACTGCCCGGCCGACGCGGCGACTGGGGTCGACGAACACCCAGCCCCCCGGGTCGCGGCGGGCGCTCGCCCGTACCGGCGAACCGTACGCGCGGGCCCTTCGGGCGCGCCCCGCCTCCGGACGGCCGCTGCCCGTTGGGTGCGCCACCGTGCCCACCGCCATGGCCACGTCCGCCGCCTTGCACGGGGCGCCGGCCGCCGGGACGCGGCTTGTGGCTGCGCTGGCGCGGAAGCTCGGCGTCCCACAGCTCCTTGTTGGCCAGGTAGAGCCTTTCGGCGTCGTACGCGAAGGACAGGTCCTTCTCGGTGAGCTTGCGGAAGTGCCCCTCGGCGAGGTCCCCGAGCTCGATCGGACCGAGGCTCGTGCGCACCAGGCGCTTCACCTTGAGGCCCACCTTCGCGAAGGTCCGGCGGATCTCGCGGTTGCGGCCCTCGAAGAGGGTCACGGACAGCGACGTCTCGTCGCGCCGTGCGTCGTAGCCGATCGGCACGACCTTGGCCGGCGAGGCCTTGCCCTCGGCCAGCCACACACCGGCCTCGAGCTTGGTGGCCAGGCGGCGGTCCACGCGACCGCGCACCACCACCTGGTAGAGCTTCTCGATGCGGTAGCGCGGATGGCAGATCAGGTTGGCGATGTCGCCGTCGTTGGTGAGCAGGATGAGGCCGCGGCTGTCCGCGTCCAAACGCCCCACCGTGTAGATCCGGTGGCGGGGATCGCGCACCAGGTCGACGACCCGCGGCCGCCCGCGCTCGTCGCTGTTCGTGCAGATGTAGCCGGCCGGCTTGTTGAGCAGGTAGTAGACCCGCTCCTGGGCCTTGACGGGCTCGCCGTCGAACAGCACGCGGTCCTTCACGGGGTCGATCTTGGTCCCCAGCTTGGTGACGACCTTGCCGTTGACCGACACGCGACCCTGCTCGATGAACGTCTCGCACTCGCGCCGGGAACCGGCACCGGAGCTGGCGAGAAACTTGTGGAGGCGCTCGCCGGACGACGAAGCCTTCCCCTGGGACTCGGAACGACGCGAGCTAGTCATGGCGCACCCCCGGCGCATCCCTCTTCGTCCGTTTCCCGCCGCGTACGCTACCGCCACGGCATGCGCGTGGCGCTTCGGGGTGGAGCGTTTGCACGCGATGCACTGTCCGCGGGCTCACGAAGCGCTGGCGAGCACGCACCAATCGACCGCTTCGATGGTGACGGACGGCCCAGGCAACACGATCGCCCGGGCCCGCTCCACGGCCACCGTACCGCCGTCGGTCGTGGCCCGGGCCCGGCCCAGCGGCACCAGCACGCGCGCCGCTCGCGACGGCGGCAAACGGGTGGCGCCCGGTGTGACCAGGTCGATGCGGAAGCGCCTGCCGGCAACCGTGCGCCCCCCGTCCACCACGCGCGCGGGCTCCCGGGGACCGCGCCGCAGGACGGGGGCCGCCTCTGCCGTGTGAAGAGCACGCGGGAGGCCGTCCAGCCCGACGCGCCCGTGGTCGTACAAGCGCCACGTCACGTCCACGGGGTTCTGCACTTCGACCAGCAGCGAGCCGCCGAGGATGGCATGCACGGTGCCTGGCGGAACGTGGACCGCGGTCGGGGGCGTCGTGCCGCCTGCCCTGCGCAGGGGAACCCGGCGCATGCGTTCGAGCAGGGCGGCGCCGTTCCCGACGTCGTCGAGTGCGCCGTCCAGAAGCGCGACCTCGCCCCCGTCGGCCAGCGCCACCCACGCCTCCTCCTTGACGGCGGCGTCACCGCGCTCGCTCGCGGCCTGCTCGTCCGGATGGAGCTGCACCGACAGGTCCTCGCGCGCGTCGAGCACCTTGACCAAGAGGGGATAGGGCGAGCCCCAGACCTCGCCGAGCGTGCGCCCCGCATGGGGGCCCGTCTGGACGCGCGAACGGTGCTCGGGAAGGTCGGCCACTTCCCAGGACTCGCCCACGGGGCCGTCGGGCAGTCCGCGGCGTCCGAGCTCGTCGGCGAGGCGGCGCCCGCCCCACGGCTTCTCGAAGTAGGCCGGCTCGAGCAGCAGGGGCGCGTGGAAGGCGAGGCCGCCGCGGGACGCGGCCGGGGCGGGGCCCATCGCGCTACTTCACGCCGGCCAGACGCGACTCGCGCTGGGGCGGGATGTCGGGCGGGAGCTCGACACCGCGCTGCGCGGTGGGCGCAGGCGCGCTACCCGCTGGCGGCTGCGGCACGGGCTCGGTACCTGGACCTCGCACCGTCGGCGCGGGCAGGCGGACGGGCGGCACCGGCGGCGCGCCCAGCCCGTCATCGGGGCGGAGCGGCGACCCGGGGAGCGGGTCCTCGAAGCCTGCGGGCGGCGCGGGGACGGGATCGTCGAAACCCGTCACGCCCGGGGCCCCCGGCCCCGGCCCCGGCGCCACGACCGAAGGCGGCGGCATCGTCCCGCCCGGCGCACCCGTGGGCGACCCGTCCGGGCTGCCCCACGCATCGCCCTGGCCGGACCCGGCCGCAGGCGTCGGATCGTCGAAGCCGAGCCCTGGCGCGGTGGAGCCCGAGCCAGGCTGCGGAACCGGCAAGCCGCCCTGCTCGGGATCGGGCAGACGTCCGCCGCCCACGATCGGCACGCCGCCCTCGACATCGGCGGCCTCGCGTGGATGGCCGAGCTGGCGGAGCACGGTCGCCAAGCGACGTCTCACCTGCATGTCGTAGACGGGCGGCAAGTCGGGGAAGCGCACCAACACGTTGCGGTAGCGCGAAGCGGCCAGCTGCAGGTTGCGCACGCCGGCGTTGCGCACGTGGTTGTCGCCGGCGATCACGTCGCGCACGACGGCTTCGCCCATGCGGTGCCCCGTGGGGCGCCAGCCAAGCACCTCGAAGGCCGGGCGACCGTGGATGCGCGCGCGGATCCGTACGGTGAGCTCGAGCCGCGTGAACACGCGGGACGCCAAGAGCTCACCGACCTCGGGATGCGTGCGCGAGACGTAGAAGAACGGATGGTCGCGCTCGAACGGCCCCGTGTCCCACACCGCGGCCCCGTCGGGCCACGCGCTGAAGTTGGCGAAGCGGCGCGCGTTGAAGATCGTCCGCATCGGGTCGTAGAGGTTGTCGCGGGCGTGGAACAGGACGATCGTGGTCAGCGTGCGGTCGCTGAAGTCCGCCGGCGAGGCGAGCACGTCGTCCAGACGCACGTTCTGCCCCTCGTCCAGGCCCCCCCACCAGCCGTCGTCCTCGCCCCGGACTTCGCGCATGCCCAGCAGGCCGGCCAGCGCCGCCACGACGACGCAGGTCAGGGTTCGCAAGCCCGTCGATCGCGCGCATCGAGGCATGGCCAGCTCCTCCGGACCCCCCGGCCCTCGACGAGTTCCTCGTAGCCAGGGTAGCGCTGGCCACGCGGGTTGCCCGGATCCCGTGCGGGAACACGATCCAGGGGCTCCCGCCCGCGGCGGACGGGCCCCTTCCCAGGGCGCGCCCCCTCACGCCCGCGCGACGGTCATTCCGCGTCCGGGGACCGCTCCTTGACGCGCGCGCGAAGCAGGCGCTCGACACCGCGGGCGGCGGCTTCCTCCACGCAGTAGCTGCCGTCGAGGATGGCCTGACGCAGCTCCTCGAGTCGTTCGGGGCCGATCGGCATGAGGCGACCGTCGCGGCGGACGATGCGCACCCGCGTCGCAGGCGGCTCGGCCAGGGCGGGATCGGGGCGGGCGGTCGGCTTCACGAGGGCCATCCTACGCAGCGGGGCGGACGGATGCCGGGCCGCGGGTGGGCCCCGGGCGCGGCAGACGGCAACCGGCCGGGCCGGCGCCACCGTCTCCGTTCAGGATCGGCCATCCCCCGCGGCGCCTTGACGTTCACCGTCGCCGGTCTCCGCACCGGGCGCCCCCCGCAGGATCTCGTACGCCGTGGAGGCCACCTCCACGCGTCGCACCACCTCGAACCCGGGGCGCTGCCAGGGTCCCGCGCGCACGGGTCGCTTGACCACGAGGACGCCGCCCTCGGCCAGTACGCGGCGCACGGCCTCGAGTCCAGCGGCCACGCGTGGATCGCGCTCCCAGGCCTCGTACGGCGGATCCAGGAACACGAGGTCGAAGGGCCCCCCACGGGCCCCGCGGGTCCACTCCCCACGGACGACGCGGGCCTCGTCGGACGCGCCGGCGTCCACCAGCCACGCCTCGATCGCGGCGGCCGCGCGAAGGTCGCGCTCCACGAAGGTGACGTGGGCCGCCCCGCGCGAGAGGGCTTCCAGGCCGAACCCGCCCACGCCCGCGCAGAGATCCAGCACGCGGGCCTCCGGGATCCGCGGCATCAACACGCCGAAGAGGCTGGTCTTCAGCCGGGCCGGCACGGGCCGGGCCCCGCGTGGGCTCGGCAGGCGCCGGCCCTTGAAGCGACCCGCTTGGATGCGCATGACCTCCCGACCCATCGGCACGGCGGACACGCCCCGGCCCGTATCCTCCCCATCATGATCCGGCTCGGCGTGAACATCGACCACGTGGCGACGCTTCGGCAGGCCCGGCAGGGCCGCGTGCCCGAGCTGGTCGCCGCGGCCCATGCCGCCAACCTCGGCGGCGCGGATGCGATCACGGTGCACCTGCGCGAGGACCGCCGTCACATCCAGGACGAGGACGTCGAGCTGCTCCTGCGCGCCGGCTCGCTGCCCGTCAACCTGGAGATCGCGGCCACGGACGAGATGGTCGCGATCGCCCGACGCTTCAAGCCGTCCAGCGTCTGCCTGGTGCCGGAGAAGCGGCAGGAGCTCACGACGGAGGGGGGCCTCGACGTCCGGGGCAACGCCGAGGCCCTGTCGTCGGCCATCGCCGCGCTGCGCGGGGACGGCATCGACGTGTCGCTCTTCGTCGACCCGGACGAGGCCAGCCTGCTGGCCGTCGGGGAGGTCGGCGCCGACGCGGTCGAGCTGCACACGGGCGCCTACGCCAACGCGCGCGGCCCCGGCGACGTGCTGCGCACGTGGATGGCGCTGCGCGACGCCTCGCGCATGGCCAAGGAGCTCGGCTATCGCGTGCATGCGGGCCACGGCCTCGACACGCGCAACGTCGGTCGCGTGGCCGCCCTGCCCGAGGTCGAGGAGCTCAACATCGGCTTCGCGATCGTGGCCCGCGCCGTGTTCGTCGGCTTGACGGCGGCCGTGCGCGAAATGCGTGACGCGATCGACCGCGGGCGCGAGACGGCCGAGCGCGAACGGGGAGCCTCCGCGTGAAGATGCGCGTTCCTGCCCTGGCCGGCGTGGGCACGGCGCTCGTGACGCCGTTCCACGGTGCCGCCGTGGATCACGAGGCCCTGACCAAGCTCGTTCGCGCGCAGCTGGCCGTGGGCGTGGACTTCCTGGTCCCGTGCGGCACGACGGGCGAGAGCCCGACGCTCACGGACGACGAACGCATCGCCGTGATCCGCACGGTCGTCGAGACCGTCGGCGGCAAGGTTCCGGTCGTGGCCGGTACCGGAACCAACGACACGCACCACTCGGTCGCGATGACGAAGGCCGCGAAGGAAGCTGGCGCCGACGCCTGCTTGGCCGTGGCGCCCTACTACAACCGCCCCACGCAGGAGGGCATCTACCGCCACGTGCGCGCGATGATCGAAGAAGGCGGCCTGCCGGCCGTTCTCTACCACATCCCGGGCCGCTGCGGAGTCGGCATCGACGTCGCGACGATCGAGCGGCTCGTGGAGGCGGGCGGCATCGCGGGCCTGAAGGAGACCGAGCAGGTCGGTCGCGTCACCGCGATCCGCGAGGCGTGCGACGTGCCGGTCCTCTCGGGCGATGACGGCCTCACGTTGCCGATGATGGCACTGGGGGCCGTCGGCGTGGTCAGCGTCGCGAGCAACGTCGTGCCGGGCGACGTCCGACGCATGGTGCAGGCGATGGCGCGCCACGACCTGCCGCGCGCCCTCGAAGTCCACACGCGCCTGTCGCCGATCTTCCGCGCGCTCTTCGTCGAGCCCAACCCGATCCCCGTGAAGGCGGCGCTGCAGATGGCGGACACGATTCCCTCCGACGCCGTGCGCCTGCCCCTCGTGGCGGCCTCGCCGACCACGCGGCGCATCGTGCGCGAAGCGCTCACCGCCCTCGGCCAGCTGTCGTAGGGCGGCACCCCACGCATCCGGGCTCCGGCGCCCCGCAGGCACCCTGGACTCCGCCCCTGTCCCACCCCCCCGGACGATGGAGGGGATGTGCGAGCGAATCCCCCTGTCGGCCGTACCCCCCGCTCGGGGTGAGCTGCGCTTCGAGCGCCGCGCCGTGCTGGCCGTCGCGGGCGGCATGCTGCTCGGCGCCTGCACTGCGCCACGCGCGCGACGCTTGCTGCACCGCGGGCCGATGCACGCGGCCGCTCCCGGGCCGCCCGTGGCGGCGGCCGCTCCGCCCGCGCCGCCCACGGCGCGGACGCCTCGCGCCACTCCGCTCGAGATCGTCCCTCGCAGCGCGTGGGGTGCCGAGCCGTTGCGCGACGACCACGACCCGATGGCGAACATCCGTCGGCTGACGCTGCACCACACCGATGCCCTCGACGACCTCGGCGGGATGACCCAACGCGACGACGCCGAGCTGATGCGCGTCATCCAGCGCTTCCACCAGGACACGCGCGGCTGGGCCGACATCGGCTACCACTTCGTGATCGGCCGCGATGGCAAGGTCTACGAAGGACGCTCGCTGGCGGTGCAGGGCGCGCACGCCGGCGGTGGCAACAACGTCGAGAACCTCGGCATCAGCGTGATGGGCAACTTCGAGCAGGACCTGCCCACGGACGTCCAGATGGAAACGCTCAAGCGCTTCCTGGTCGCGGCCGCCGCGCGCTACCGCCTGGCGCCCGACACCTTGTTCGGCCACCGCGACTTCAAGCCCACGGCCTGCCCCGGCGACGCCCTCTACGCCTGGCTCACCACCTTCAAGGCCACGACCGCCCGGGCGTAGGCGCAGAGAAGTACGAAGTCGGGTGGGAAGTACGGAGTCGGGTGAGATTCCACCCTCGGGCCGCAACGCTTGCACCCATGGGGCAGCACCTGGCAGCCCGAGGGTGGAATCTCACCCGACTCCGTACGTGAGCCACTGCCGTTCGGAGGGTCAATCGCACCCGACTCCGTACCAGGCACGCCCCTCCCGCCTTGCCATCGCGGCATGCCGTGATGGCACGCCGGGGCGCGGCAAGCCCGGATTCCGGGCCCCCAGCCGCACGGATCGGCCTCGCGCGACATCGGCACACCCTCTGCTCTGGGCCGGGCGTTCCGCTTGGGTCCGGATCGAACGGACCTCGAGGCAAGGGCGGAAAGGAGATAGCGACGATGACCACTTCCATGCGCCCCCGCTTCGTCGTCGGCTCGACGGCTTCTCCCTTCGAGCAGATGGAGCGGGCCCTGTCCGACTGGTTCGGCTGGGCACCCGAGAAGAACGGTGACTTCACCCTCACGCCCGCGATGGACGTCCACGAGGACGACGAGCGGCTCACCGTGTCGATGGAGCTGCCGGGCATCGCGAAGGACCAGATCGAGGTGACGCTCGAGAACGGTGTCCTGACCGTGGCCGGCGAGAAGAAGCTCGAGCGCACCAAGGAAGGCAAGCGCTTCTACGCCGTCGAGCGTCGAAGCGGCTCCTTCCGCCGCTCGGTGACCCTTCCCACGGATGTGGACGTCGAGAAGGCCGACGCCTCTTTCGAGAACGGCGTGCTGACGATCCAGGTCCCGAAGACGGAGGCCGTCAAGCCGAAGCGTTTGGCGGTGTCCTGATGCGCGTGCCGACGGGCTCCGGCCCGTCGGCCCCCCAGCTTCCCTGGCGGCCCCGCTCGCCGTTTCCGGCGTGCGGGGCCGTGCTGCGATCCGCGGAGACGACATGAAGCCCGAGATGCTGACGATCAAGAGCCAGGAGGCGCTGCGCGACGCGCATGACCTTGCGCGTGACGCGGGTCATCCCGAGATGACGCCCGAGCATCTGCTCGTCACGTTGCTCGAGCAGTCGCAGGGGGTCGTCCCCAGCGTGCTCGGTCGTCTGGGGGCCTCCGTGCAGGACCTCCAGCGCCTGGGCCGCGCGTCGCTCGCGCGCTTGCCCAAGGTGAGCGGCGGCGGCGAACCCACGTTCGGCCGGCGCCTTCGCGATTCGATCGAGGCTGCCGAGAAGGCCGCGACGAAGGGGGGCGAGACGCACGTCTCCACCGAGCACCTGCTGCTCGGCCTGCTTGCCGAGGGCAAGGGCGAGGCGTGGCAGCTGCTGACCAGCCACGGCGCCGACCCCAAGGCCACCGCCGCGGCCATCGCCGCGATCAAGGGTGGCCAGAAGGCGACCGACGTGGACCCCGAGGGGCGTTACGCGGCGCTCGAAAAGTACACGATCGACCTCACGCGACGTGCGCGCGATGGCCGCATCGACCCCGTCATCGGTCGCGACGACGAGATCCGCCGCGTCATGCAGGTGCTGTCGCGGCGCACGAAGAACAACCCCGTGTTGATCGGCGCCCCGGGCGTCGGCAAGACGGCCATCGCCGAAGGCTTGGCCCGCCGCATCGTCGCCGGCGACGTGCCCGAGGCCCTGAAGGGCGCGCGCCTGCTCTCGCTCGACCTCGGCTCGTTGCTGGCCGGAACCAAGTTCCGCGGCGAGTTCGAAGAGCGCATGAAGGCCCTGCTGCAGGAGATCGAAGGCGCACGCGGGGAGATCGTCCTCTTCATCGACGAGCTGCACACGATCGTCGGCGCCGGCCAGGCCGAAGGGTCGGGCGACGTCGCCAACTTGCTCAAGCCCGCCCTGGCGCGCGGCGACCTGCGCTGCATCGGCGCCACCACGCTCGACGAGTTCCGCAAGCACATCGAGAAGGACAAGGCGCTCGAGCGCCGCTTCCAGCCCGTCTACGTGGACGAGACCAGCTTCGAGGAGACCGTGGCCATCCTCCGCGGCCTGAAGGAGCGCTACGAAGTACACCACGGCGTGCGCATCCAGGACGCCGCGATCGTGGCCGCGGTACGCCTGTCCACGCGCTACCTCCCTGCGCGCCAGCTGCCCGACAAGGCCATCGACCTGATCGACGAGGCCGCGAGCCGCTTGCGCCTCGAGATCGACAGCGTGCCGCAGGCGCTGGACACGGTCCGTCGTACGACGACCCGCTTGGAGATGGAGCGGTTCGCGCTCGGCAAGGAGCGCGACCGCGCCAGCAAGGACCGCCTGCAAGCGCTGGAGCGCGAGCTGGCCGACGCCAAGGAAGAAGAGCGCCGCTTGACCGCCCGCTGGCAGGTCGAACGCGAGCAGCTCACCGCCTTGAGCCAGGTCAAGCAGGAGATCGAGTCGGCGCGCGAGAAGCAGGTGCTGCTCGAGCGGCAAGGCCAGCTGGAGGAGGCCGCACGGCTGCGCTACCAGGTCTTGCCCGGGCTCGAGCAGAAGCTCAGGGACGCCGAACAGGCGATCCGCCAAGACACGCAGCCGCGCATGCTGCAGGAAGAGGTCGACGAGGAGGCCATCGCCGAAGTCGTCTCGCGCTGGACGGGCGTGCCCGTCAGCCGCATGTTGCAGAGCGAGAGCGACCGCCTGCTGCACATGGAAGAGGCCCTGCGCCGACGCGTCGTAGGTCAGGACCCGGCCCTTGGTGCCGTGGCCGACGCGATCCGTCGCAGCCGCACGGGCTTGGCCGAGGGCTCGCGCCCGATGGGCTCGTTCCTCTTCGTCGGACCGACGGGCGTGGGCAAGACCGAGCTGGCCCGCGCCCTGGCCGAGTTCCTGTTCGATGACGAGACCGCCATGGTGCGCATCGACATGAGCGAGTACGGCGAGCGCCACAGCGTCTCGCGCCTCATCGGCGCGCCTCCGGGCTACGTCGGCTACGACGAGGGCGGCCAGCTGACCGAGGCCGTGCGCCGTCGGCCGTACGCCGTGGTGCTGCTCGATGAAGTCGAGAAGGCCCACCCCGAGGTGTTCAACACGCTGCTGCAGGTCCTGGACGACGGTCGCTTGACCGACGGCCAGGGACGCACGGTGGACTTCACCAACGCGATCCTCATCCTCACGAGCAACCTGGGCAGCCAGGCGCTGGCCGAGCCGGACCTGAGCGACGAGGCGGTCGAGCGGCGCGTGCAGGAAGCGCTCCGCAGCTTCTTCCGACCCGAGTTCCTGAACCGCGTGGACGACGTGGTGGTGTTCCACCGCCTCGGCCGCGACGAGCTGCGCCGCGTGGTGGACATCCAGCTGGCACGCTTGGTCAAGCGCTTGGCCGAGCGCAACATCGTGCTCGACGTCACGGACGCAGCCCGCGACCGCCTGGCCGACGAGGGCTTCGACCCGGTCTACGGCGCACGTCCCCTGAAGCGTCTGATCGAGCGCGACATCACCAACGCGCTCGCCCGCCGCATGCTCGAGGGCAGCCTCGGCGCCGGCGACACGGTGTCGGTCGGCGTCGACAGCACGGGCTTCACGTTCGATGCCAAGGCCTCGACACCAGCCGAAGCGCGGGAGCCGGCGGCCACGGCCGACTAGGAGACGCGCGCAGGTGCCTGGCTCGCGGCGGCGCTCGCCCACCCGCGGACCGCGAGGCGCGCGGAGGTGTCTGAACCTGTGCCTCGGAGCGATAGCGACGGGGGCACGGTGTCAGACACCGAAGTGCGACGTTCGCTGGCCATCGAACCGCGCCCCCTCCGTGTCAGGCACCTTGCCCACGTTGCCGCCGTGCGGCGCCGCGGCAAGGGTCCTGACACATGCGGGGTCGCGCGAGGCGCGCGGAGGTGTCTGAACCTGTGCCTCGGAGCGATAGCGACGGGGGCACGGTGTCAGACACCGAAGTGCGACGTTCGCTGGCCGTCGTACCGCGCCCCCTCCGTGTCAGGCACCTTGCCCGCGTTGCCGCGGTGCGGCGCCGCGGCAAGGGTCCTGACACATCCGGGGTCGCGGCATCACCCGCGGCTACCTCACCGCGTCGCGGACGTCGTCCGCGGCGTCGTCGATGAAGTCACCGATGCGGTCGAAGATGTTCTTCTTCTTTTTCTTCTTCGGCGCGGACTCGGTCGCGACGGCAGGCGGAATGACCGCGGCGTCCTCGCTGATCAGCTCGATCTCGGGCGTGGCTTGAATGCGTTGCGGATCGTCGATCGGACCGACGACGATGCCCACGGGCGAGCCCCACGGAACCCTGGAGCCGGCGAGAGGTCGCTGCAGCGTGACCTTGCCCGCGGGGTCGATCAACCGAGCGCGAAGCGGCATGCCCAGCCCGCGAAGCACGTTGGTGGCCTGCTCCTTGTTGAGCCCGAAGAGACTCGGCATCGGCACCGCGCCTTCGCGATCGAGCGGCAGCACGACACGGAAGTGCACGGCGTCCCCTTGGGCAATCGGCGTGCCCGCGGCGTCCTTCTGCGCGATCACCGTCCACGCCACCAACCCGTCGCGCGCCACGTACCAAGGGTGCGGAACCAGGTTGCCCTTGATGATCTCGGCGGTGGCCTGCGTCACGTCCATGCCGATCAGGTCGGGCGTGGGGCTCATGCCCGCGGGAACCACGTCGGGGACCGTCGGCGGCGTCGGCGCGTCCGCACCGGGCGCGGTCGGCGGTAGCGTGCCGTACGGCGACGGCGCATCCGCGAAGCCGCCATCCCCCACGGGCGGGAGCTCGGCCTCGGGCAGCACCTCGGGCACCGCCGGGCGCGCCGTGCCGCCTGCGACCTTGAGGTAGGCGTCGTCGCCGGCCGTGGCCTCGCTCCCCGCTACGGGCATCTGCAGCAGCACGACGCCCTGCGGGACCGAGGCATCGGCCACGCGCAGGACCTCCGGGCGCAGGCCGATGCGCGCGAGCGTGCGCATGGCCTCTCCCTCCGGCTTGCCCATCACGTCGGGAATGCGGACGCGCGAGCCGATCGGCATGTCGCTGGCGGGCAGCTGCATGTCGGGACGAACCGCCACGGGCGGCGCGTCGGCGGGCGGCAGCGCGGGCGGCGCATTGGAGCCAGGGGCCACCGCCGGCGGCGGCAGATGCGTCGGCGGCAGGTCACCTCGCACGGGCGGCTGTGCCGGAATCGGAGCAGGCTCCACGGGGACGACCGGGCCGAGCGACGGACCGCTGCTCCCGGACGGTGCGCTCACGAGGTTCTCGGCCGCCTCGGGCGTGCCGGGGTCGCCGGGCAGCGTGCGCTCACCGCCGAGCACGCCGACCACGACGTAGACGGGCGCACGAAAGAGCGTCTCTTCGCCGGCGCTGGGACGCGTGGCGAGTACGCGGCCGGCGCGCGCGGCGGGAACTTCCACGCGCGTGACACGCACGTCGTAGGCGCGCCCCAGGGCCGCCAGCGCATCCTCGGGCGGCAGGCCGACCACGTTGGGCATGGTCGTCTTCACGCGGGCGGTGACGCCCACGCGGACCGTGACCGTGGCTCCGGCGCCCAGCACCTGGCCCGCCAACGGGTCCTGTTCGGCGATGCGTCCGGCGTCGGGGCCCGCGACCTCGATGACCCTCATGCCGAAGCCGGCCCGGCGCAGGGCCTCGGCGGCGTCCTCGACGGGCTTGCCCGTGACGTCGGGCACGGATCGCTCCTCCGCCGCGAAGGCGGACGGGCCCACGACGAGCAGCGGAGTCGCCAGGAGCAGGCACGCGGCGAGGGCGAGGGAAACGCGCGGCAGGGTGGGAGTAGCCATGCGCAGACCTCCGGGGGGGAAACGGGTTCCGAACCAGGTTGTCGTACACGAAACCCGGGCCAGTGGACGGCAGGAGCGTCACCGGGCGGTCCACGCCCACGCCCGGGCCTGGTGGATGGGCCCTTGACGCCCACCGTAGCCTGCGGATACGCCATGGCGGGAAGGCGGCGCGTACGACGCGCACATGTCGGCGCCACGGTGTCTTCCAGGGCACTCCGCCGCGAGGGCGCCGGGGCCGAAGGGGGCCGTGGGCACGGCGAGCATCCGGGCCGGACGCGGTCTGCCGACCGCGGCGGACCCGGAGTCGGGCTGGCCCGTGGCCGAGCCGACGACCCGGTGGCCGCCGCAGGAGGGCCTGGGCGACAGGCTCCGGGCACCGTGACCGCCCGCCCGGCCCGTGCGTGGTCGTCCGTGCCCCTGGTTCGAGGCGGGGGCCGGAGACCGCCGTGCCCCGCACCGCCCCGCGATCGCTCTACCGTGTCCCGCCCGCTGCCCCTCCCTCCCGCGCCCTGGCCGTCGTCGGGCACGTACCTCTCGACGGCTCCCCTGCCCTGCAGGGGGCGGCCGTCGTCCGGGAGTCGCTCCCCAGCCACGACCCGCGCGCCGCCGAATCGGAAGGGCGTCTCCCGGCGTGTGCCCTCGGTCGCCACGAACGCGCGCTCCTGCACGCCGACTTCCTGCGCGCCCGATCCGGCTGCCCACGTTCCTTCCGCCGCATCGCCGACCGCATGGCGCCGCGCCTCGAGCGCCACGTGAAGCGCTTGCTGCGCAGCGACCCGGCGGCCCGCAGCGATGTCGTGCAGGAGGCCCTGCTCTCGGCCTGGCAGCACCTCGGCCAGCTGCGCAGCGGCGACCACCTCGTGCGCTGGCTGCACGTGGTCTCGCGCAACCAGGCCATCTCGCTGCTGCGCAGCACGCGGGCGCGCCTGCGGCGGGAGGGACGGCTCGAAGCGGGCAGCGTGCGCTTCGAGGCACCGGCACGCTACCGCGACGGCAGTCGTGCCGCGGAGCTGTCCTGCCTCCACGACGCCACGCCACCGCTTGGCGCCGCCGCCGGCAGCGTCCCCACCGACGACGTGCTCGTGGCGCTGACGCGCACCATCGACCGTTTGCCCGAGGGCTACCGCGCCGTCGTGCGCCTGCATCATCTCGAAGGGCTGGAGACGAACGCCGTGGCCGAGGCCCTCGGGCTCTCGCGCAGCAACGTCAAGATGCGCCTTTGGCGTGCACGTCGCCTGCTCGCGCGCTGGCTGCCCGCCGAGGCCCACCGCATGGGCCCCGCGGCTTCCCGCGATCTCCAGGCCTTCCTCGAGGGCTTCGCCGCGTCGACCGCGCTCGACGATGCGTCTCGCGACGGAGCCAACCCATCTTGCGGAGGAGCGTCCGATGCGTCGCGCCCGACCTGAACGCGTCACCCGCTACCTCGCTTGGCGCCAGCACGTGCCGCGACAAGCCTCGCGCGGCCTCCGTCGCACGCTGGCCCGCACGACCGCCTCCGCGCACGCCCAGGCGTGGACCTGGCATGCACGCTCGGCCCCCGCGGACGAGGCGCGCATGCCGGACGAGGCCGTGGTCGCGTTGCTGCATGCCCTGCGCACGCGTCGTGCGCCCCCTACCCGCGTCACCGACCGGCGCGCGCCCTGCGTGCTGCTGCTCGTCGCCGCCAGCGCGCTGGCCGGCTCGCTCGTCAGCACCTCCGCGGGCGGCCCCGCGGCCTCGCACCGCGCGGGCGCCGCCGGCTTGGAGGCCCTCGCAGCGCCCGTCGCGCCCCCATCCGGAGCCCCCCACCATGGCCCGCCCCTGCCCACACCCTTCACGGAGGCTCCACGCCGCGAGCCTGGCGCTGCTGCTGGCCACGGCAGCAGCCGCGATGTCGTCGCTTCCGACCGCTGACGCCGATCCCGCCGAGGCCGAGCGCCTCCATGCACGGGCCACGGCGTTGCGCGATGCGCCCTGGGCGCTGGAGCTGCGCGCCCTGCACGCCGTCCTCGATGCGGCGCGGCGTGACGACGCCACGCGCCGCCGCGCGCTTGCGCGCTGGGCAAGGCGCCTCGAGGCCGAGGGCTTCGTGTCCGCTTCGCTGGCCGTGCGCGCTCGGGCCTTGACCGAGGCGGAGCCACGCTCCGACGCCGAGGCCTCCGCGCACGCCTCCCTGGCCCACGCGCTCGACGACGAAGCCGACCCCGCTTCGCGGCCGCTCCTCGAGCAGCTGCTCGAACGCCACGGCCGTAGCGCACCGAAGGTCGCAGGCCGCGCGTTGCGTGCGCTCGCCGACGACGCCCTCGAGCACGACGAGCCCGAGCGCGCTCGGCGGCTCGTGGACCTTGCCGAGCGCTACCGCCTTCCGCTTCCCGATCGCATGCGTGCGCTCGACGCCCTGGGGCGCCTCGTGCTGGCCCGCGGTGACCGCCGTCAAGCCGAACGACTGCGCGCGGCATGCGGCCGCTTGCACGACGAAGCGCTCGACGACCCCGATCCCCGCGTAGGCCGCACGGCGGCACGCCTCTGGCTGGACCTCCCCCTTGCCCTTGCGTTGGACGCGCATCCCGTCGAGGACCACCCACGTTGAGGGCCTGCTGGCACGGCCTGCCCAGGCAGGTCGACGCCCGCCCCTGCGGCGTCCTCCCGCCTGCGGACACCCCGGGCAGCATGCGCGCTCCGGGAGGGCCCAGGGCTACCCTCGCGCGCCCTGGGACCCGCGGGGCCGCGCCGGGCGCGTACCCGAGGTCGTCGCCGCTGGCTTCGACACGGTCCGGGCACGGGAGAGCCGATGCGCATTGCGGTGGTGGGAACGGGCTACGTCGGCTTGGTGGCCGGCGTCTGCTTCGCGGACACGGGCCACGAGGTCGTCTGTGTCGACGTCGACGCGGGCAAGGTCGAGGCCCTGGAGGACGGTCGCGTCCCGATCTTCGAGCCGGGGCTCCACTCGCTCTTCGCGCGCGCGCGGCGCGAGGGCCGCATCGCGTTCACGCTGAGCCACGCCGACGCCGTGAAGGACGCCGCGGTGGCCTTCATCGGCGTGGGTACGCCCGAGGGCCCCGACGGCGCGCCCGTCATGGACTACGTGCGCGAGGCCATCGTCCCCATCGTCGCCAACGCCACGCAGCCCCTCGTGCTGGTCCTCAAGAGCACCGTGCCGGTAGGCACGGCGGCCTGGGTACGCGAGATCGTCAAGGAGCACGCGGTCCAGCCCGTCGAAGTGGTCAACAACCCCGAGTTCCTGAAGGAAGGAACGGCCGTCGAGGACTTCCTGCGTCCGGACCGCGTGGTCATCGGCACGCGTTCGGACAGCGCCTGGGCCACGATGCAGGAGCTCTACGAGCCGTTCACCCGCTCCGGCGCCCCCATCCTGCGCATGAGCAACGAGGCGGCCGAGCTCACCAAGTACGCGGCCAACGCCATGCTCGCCACACGCATCTCGTTCATGAACGAGATCGCCCGCCTCTGCGACAAGGTCGGCGCCGACGTGCGTGACGTCGCGCGCGGCATCGGCTCGGACAAGCGCATCGGCAGCTCGTTCCTGCATGCGGGCTGCGGCTACGGCGGCTCGTGCTTCCCCAAGGACACCCAGGGACTGATCCACGTGGGGCGCCGTGCCGGCGTCGACATGCGGATCGTCACGGCCGTGGAGGAGGTGAACGACGAGCAGAAGGAAGTGCTCGCCGACCTCGTCGTGAAGGAGCTGGGCCAGGACCTGACGGGTCGCCGCATCGCGCTGTGGGGCTTGGCGTTCAAGCCGCAGACCGACGACGTGCGCGAGGCACCCGCGTTGGTCGTGATGCAGCGCTTGACGGACCGGGGGGCCGAGGTCGTCGGCACCGACCCCGAGGCGCTCGAGACGTTCCGCCGCGTGGCCGGCGACCGCATGACCTACGCCAAGGACCCCTACGACGCGGCCCGCGGCGCCGACGCCGTGGTGCTCTGCACGGAGTGGAACGAGTACCGGACCGTGGACTGGGCCAAGCTGAAGGGCCTCATGCGCAACCCGGCGTTCTTCGACGGGCGCAACGTGCACGACCCGCGCGCGGCGAAGGCTGCCGGATTCCGCTACCGCGGCATCGGGCGCGGCCAGCCGGCCTGAGCCTGCTCACGGGGAAGCGACGTCGTCGTCGGCCGCCTCCACCGGGCGGTGCACCACACCGCCGTGGGGTCGGATGCCCACGACGCGCAGCAGGAGGGCGCGCCGCGTGGGCTCTCCACCATCGGCCGGTCGTGGGATCACGCGGGGCGCGATCACGGCTACCACACCGCGCGCCGCGGCCGTCGCCGCGAACAGCCACGTGAAGCGGCGGTCGAAGAGCGCCAACAGCCACGCGCCCACGAGCGACCCGCTCACCTGCATGAGGCCATGGAGCAGGTTCTGCGCCGCGAACACGTACGGTCGGACCACCTGCGTGCTCGAGGCCAGCACGAGCGAGAAGTAGCCGACCTCGTACGCCCCCCACGACGCGCCGGACAGCGCCTGGGCCAGCACCACCACGAGCAGGCCATCGGCCACGAGCCACGGCAGCGGCACCGTCGCCACGAGCAGCACGGCCAGCGCATACACCGAGCGCGGGCCGTGCGCGTCGATGGCGCGTCCCCACGCGGGCAGCACGATCACCTTGGTCAGCACCACCGAGACGGACGCCACCATGTACTGCGCGTACGTGAAGTGCAGCCCGTCCAGCATGTAGGGCCCGAAGTACGGCGAGCCCACGTAGACCGTGAGCTGCACGGCCGCTCCGAGCAGCAGCAAGCGGCGCAGGCTCCGACCGCGTTTCGTGCCGAGGAACGTGCCGAGGCGCCTGGGCGGCGGCAGTCCCCGGAACGGCGGCTCGGGCGAGAGCGCCAGCAGCACGCAGGAGGTCAGTCGCGCCACGGCCGCCACGCCGAAGACGGCGGCGAACCCCATGCCACCGGCCCCCGCCGTGACCGTGCCGGGTGCGCCTTCTTCCAGGCGATGCAGCAGGAGGCCGCTGGTGACCAGCCCGATGCAGGTGGCCGCGTACGTGAAGCGCCCCCGGCGGGCGAAGTAGCGCCCACGGATGCTCGCCGGCACCAGGTCGCCGTACCACGAGCTCCACGCCGTGCCAGCGCACTGACCGCCCACTTGGTGCAGTGCGGCCATCAGCAGCAGGGTCGTGGGCGTCATCCCGTGCGTGAGATGCAGCGCCACGAGGGCGATGAGCACGGTGGCCTGCGTGAGCGCGCCGGCCAACACCACCGGTCGACGCCGCGGCGAGCGGCGCAGGAGCGCCAACGCGGCGACCGAGCCGAAGGCGCCGCCCAGCAAGGGCAGCGTCACGACGAGCGCCTGCTCCAGGGCACTGGCCCCGAGCCGCACGGCATCGGCCAGGAAGTACGCGTCCCCGAACCCCACCATGACGGCGTAGAGCACGCCCTCGCCCACGGACAGCGCCATGGAGCGGCTGGCCTCGGGCACGGTGAGGGGTCGCGTAGACGCCATGGGGCGGCCAGTCTGCCCGGCCCCTCCGCGCGGGCCCAACGCAACGTGTCCAGCGGGCGCGGGCCTACTTCGCCCGCGCCGCCTCGGGCGCACGCGCCAGGCGGATCAACGCGCCGGCGACCTGGTCGCACGCCTTCTCCGCCTCCGCCCCCCCCACGTTCGTGACGGCGAGCGCCGCAAAGCCCTCCTCGGGCGCCAGCCAGCAGACGCAGAACCACATCGTGTTGCTGCCGGCATGGGTCAGCACGGGCCCCTTCGACCAGCCGCGCTTGGTGACCTTCCACCCGCCGGCGTAGTCCTCGCCCTCCAAGGGCGTGTGCAAGCGCGCGAGGGCCTCCGGGGCGAGGAGCGGTCCCGGTTCGCGCCCCGGGCGCGCCACCGTGACGACGTGGCCCAGGTGCAGGGCGACGAAGCGACCCCAATCCTCCAGCGTCATCGCCGCGCGGCCCGCGGGCGAGAGCGACGGCGGGTTGTCCCCGTCCAAGGACGGCGGCACGGGCACCAAGGCCTCGCCGACACGACGATGCCCCCACGGTTGGTCGACAACATCCGGGGCACCCGGCGAACCGAAGGCCGCGGACGTCATGCCGAGCGGCGCGAACAGGTGCTCGGTCGCCAGCGTCTCGAAGTCACGGTCCAGTGCCCGCTCGAGCGCGGCGCCCACCAGGTCGAAGCCCATGTTCGAGTACTGGAAGCCGGCATCGAGGGCACGGGCCGGCGCCGCGCCGAGCACCTCTTTGGCGATCCGCGTGCGCTGCTGGCGCGGGTCCACCTCGCGCTTCCACAACCACGACCAGAGCGGCCGCGGGTACGCCGTCACGAGGCCGCCCCGGTGCGCCAGCCAGCGGCGGAGCGTGACGCCCTCCCACCCACCGTCGAGGTCGACGTCGGCGAACGCATCCCTTACCGGGGCATCGAGATCGAGCGCGGTCTCGGCGGCCACGATCTCGGCCAGCGTCGCCGTCATGGCCTTCGTGCACGAGCCGAGATGCCAGCGATCGCCCACCGTCGCCGCCGCCTCGTCCCCTGCCTTGCGCACCCCCACCGCCGCAGCGCGCGTCGGCTGGCCCAGGCGCACCACGGCGCCACCCAGTGCGGGGATCCCGGCCTTCTCGCGCAGAGGCCGGAGCAGTGCGGCGATCTCCGCATCCCCGGCGGGGCTCGCCTCCGGCTCTCCAAGGGCGAGACGGCCGCTGCCGGCCACCAGCGCCAAGAGCGCCACCAGCGCAAGCCGGCGCGGAACGAGGTGGAGGAACCGGCAAGGACTCTGGATCGCAGGCATCCCGGCGAGTCTAGGCCCCGCGCGGCTCGGCGCCGCGCCCGCGGCCCCGAGCCCCGGACGCCAATTGACCGCCGGGGGCCCGCTCCTACAATCCCGCCCCTGCATCCGCGGGGGTGTAGCTCAGTTCGGTTTAGAGCGCCGGCCTGTCAAGCCGGAGGTCGCGGGTTCGAGTCCCGTCACTCCCGCCACTATCGCTGCCCGCACGGGGCCAGTTCATCGCGTTTGGGGGCGATCGCCGTTTCGGCTCCCGACGCGCTCTCGGACGTAGGGATCCCCTCGTACCAGCACCGGTGCTGGTACAGCGCAGAACGCGCTCTCAATCGACGCCCGATCCACGCCCGATCGCATCCCGATCACTCGCGCGCAGCACGAAAGAGCGCGCGTTGCGCGCACGCACGGCGAGATCGCGCCGAGGGTCGTTTCGCCCCCAGGGCGCGGGGAACAGCCCTTCATGGGTGTCCGACGCACGAGGTAACGTGCGCGCACAACGCCGGAGGTCGCGTCCCATGCCTTGGCTCCGCTCTCGTACCGAACGCTCATCCGGGGTCACCACCTGGGTGGTCGAGTGGCGCGAAGGCGGACGCGGCGGCAAGGTCCGCTCCCGCTCGCTCGGCGCCGTCACGGAGCAGGAAGCGGAGTACGAGCTCGCGGCCATGAACGCCGGCAAGAGCACGCGTCGCGGCACGCCCCAGACGACCACGCCGAAGACGGCGGTCGCGGGCTACCTGAAGCACCTCAAGGTCTCCGGGCGCCGGCAGGGCACGATCGACCACGACGCAGACAAGTTGAAGCCGCTGCTCGACGAGTGGGCCGACCGCCCGATGGCGAGTTGGTCGCGCACGATGTTGGAGGGGCTGCTCGACGGGCGCGGCTGGTCTTCCTCACGCGTGCGGCAGGCGCTGGGCGTCTACCGCCGCTTCATCGGGTGGTGCGCGGCGGTCGGCTACGCCTGCGGCGACTTCGTGGGCGACTTCAAGCCCCCCCGCGCACGCCCGGCCGAGCACCGCGAAGCCCTCTCCGCGGAGCAGTGCCGCCGCCTTCTCGACACGGCCCGAGGCCACTACCTCGAGGTCCCGGTCGCCCTCGCGCTGTTCGCGGGCCTCTCGCGCGCCGACCTCCGGGCGCTGACCTGGAAGGAGGTCGACCTCGACGCGGGCCTCATCGCGCGCCCTCGGCACAAGACGGGGACGCGGCTGCGGCTCCCGATCTCTGCGCCCCTCAAGGAGATCCTGGAGCGCTACCGCCAGCGTTCGGGCCCGGTCTGCCGGCGCCTCCCGGAGTCGGACTCCTCCCTCTACAAGGCGCTCCACCGCCTCATGGACCGGGCCGAGGTCCCCCGGAGCGGCTGGCACCAGTTGCGGCACACGGCCGCCACGCTGCTCGCCGCCGCCGGGACGGACGTGGCCACGATCGGGCGGATCCTGGGGCATCGGCCGGGGAGCGTCGTTACGCTGCGGTACCTTCATACGGACGACGGGAGGCTTCGGAGCGCTGCGGAGGCGGTGGCACAGGCGGTGCGCGGTGCTTGACGTCCATCCGGAGGCACCGGCGTTCGGTTGCTCAGGCTACGGGCCGGAGGGGAGATCCCAGTGACAGCCACGAACGAACGGGAGGCGACCGAGCGCTGGGAAGCGCTGAACTGGCAGAAGGTCACGCTCACGAAGACCAGAAGTGGCGGCCGGCCCTTTCGCGTCGCCGATGCGCCCCGCGGCCCAGGGGTCTACCGGATCACATGGGTAGGCCCGGAGTGGTCTGTACTCACGGGGGAGGTCCATCAATCGGTGGCAGGGTGTCCGGATCGGGCTGGAATCCGACTCCAGGATCTTCGCCCACCCGTACTACTGATGGTCGGGATGGCGACTCGGCTCCCTTCACGACTCAGTGCCCAGATGGGCACCAACCCCGAGGTGAATACGCTGTTTCTGCGACTCCGATCTAGCGTCCCGGAGGACGTCCCTAGTCACGAGGTGCGCAGTCTTGCCCAGCGCAACCTCTTGATTGAGTGCGCCCAGCTGGAAAATCCCACCGATCGTGGGATGGCGGTCGAGTACGCCAGCCGATCACTCAAGCCTCTCTTTCAAGCAGAGGGGACATAGCGATCCACCACCATTGGACACGGAGGTCCGCATCCTCAGATCCTCGCGAAGTCCATATGCTTCGCCATCAAGGGACGCCCGGAGAATCGACAACCATGAGCGATCCCAAGGGGCCGATTTCAGCGAGCACAGGCAGTCCTGCAGTCGCGCCCAAGCCCGTCGCCCTCGAATTCTTCGCGGGGAGTGGACTAGTCGCGGAAGCGCTGCGTCCCTTCTTCAGCATCGTTTGGGCGAACGACATCTGCGAGAAGAAGACCGCCACCTACCTAGCGAACCACCGCCCGCCGACCTTCCACGTTGGGAGCATCGAACACGTCTCCGGCCGAACGCTGCCCGCGGCCGCGCTCGCATGGGCGAGCTTCCCGTGCCAGGACCTCTCCCTTGCCGGCAATCTGCATGGCATCGAGAGCGCGCGCAGCGGACTGGTCTGGCAATGGCTCCGCGTCCTCGTCGAGATGCCGAAGCGTCCGCGGCTCCTCGTCGCGGAGAACGTCCTTGGATTCGTGTCCGCCTCAGGCGGCACCTACTACCGCGCGGTGCATGAGCGCCTAACTGAGCTCGGCTACCGAGTCGGTGCCGTAGTACTCGACGCCGCTAACTGGCTCCCACAGTCGAGGCCTCGCGTGTTTGTCATCGCGGTGAACTCCGATGATACCCTTACGGACGTTGAGACGCGCGGCCCGACATGGTGCCATCCGGTCGCGATTCAGAGGGCGGCTGCGCTCGTCCGGAGCTTTGCTTGGTGGCGCATCCCGGAACCGAGCACCGCACCAAAAACTCTTTCTTCTATCATCGACTTCGATGCGCCCACGGACGCGCCGGGAAAGGCGAAGCACAACCTCGCGCTCATCCCCCCGCGGCATCGAGCGCGAATGCACGAGGCCGTGAACGGTAAGAGTACAGTCTTCCCCGGTTACAAGCGCACGCGAGGCGGCAAACAGGTTTTGGAACTTCGCTTTGACGGCATCGCCGGGTGCCTTCGGACTCCCCGAGGGGGAAGCTCGCGGCAGGTCCTCGTGCTCTACAAGAAGGGGCGCTTCGAGACGCGGCTCCTGACGGTGCGAGAAGCTGCTCGCCTCATGGGAGTTCGAGACTCCTTCCGCATCATTGGTTCATATAACGACGGATATAGGGCGATGGGCGATGCGGTCGCTGTGCCGGCAGTTCGCCATCTTGCACGCCACTTACTCTTCCCGCTCTCGCGGAGAACGGAGAACCGATGACGCTCGGGGGCCAACTGCGAGCGTTCGCAGACGCGCACAGAATGCGCGATAAGGGAGCGCTCTGCGTTGCTCTTGTCGTCACGCGACACGCGAAGGCGCGAGGCCTCCCGCTGAAACCCGAAGAACTACGAACGAAGGGTAAGGGCCAGGTGCTCGGCCTTGGGAAGGCAGCCGTTCAGGGCATCCTCAAGGATCACGGCATTACCCGCGTGCTCGCCGAAGAGGGAGGTCGTACGAGCCGGGGAAGCCTCGGCAACATGGAGACCTACGTCGCATTCCTGAACAAGCTCACGGGCAAGGGCACCTCCCTCGACCTCGACCAAGTCGAGATGTGGTGGGTCGATCGAGTGAAAGAGTTCTTCGCGAGCAAGCCCTTCGTACTTCGGTTCGACTCCTCGAAATCGCTGCGCGCCATCATCCGCGACCTGCTTGCCCAGGCGCTCGCGCGCCAGCGCGAAGCTCCCGGCACTATGTACGTGGGGGCGCTTCTCCAGCATCTTGTCGGCGCGAAACTCGATATCGTACTCGGCGGCATAGAGCACCATGGCTCATCCGTCGCCGATGGCGTCTCCGGGCGCTCCGCGGACTTCCTCGTTGGGGACACCGCCATCCATGTCACCACGTCGCCGGGAGAGGCACTTCTGCGGAAATGCGTTCGCAATCTGGACAGTTCGCTTCGACCGCTTGTCGTCACGCTCAGCGATCAGGTCGCGGTGGCCGAAGGACTCGCGAAGCAGGCATTCATTGCGGATCGCCTCGATGTACTCGACGCAGAGCAGTTTCTCGCCGGCAACCTCTTCGAACACGGCCGATTCGAACTGGCGGGCAGGATGACGACGGCCGGCGCACTGATCGAGAAGTACAACGCGGTCGTCGCTGCGCATGAGACCGATCCGAGCCTTCGCGTCAGACTGGCGACTTGAGACGATCCCCCCGAAGTGGAGGACGGAAAGGCCGTGGCCGATCAGTTCACACAGGAGAATCTCAGGGACATCTTGCGGCGCGTTCACGCTGCGGACACGGGGGGCGGTGCGTACGCGCCATACTACGCGAGTTGGGATACACGAAGCGTTTGAACGCTCGCGACTTTCCGGGCGGGCCCGACCGAGTCATACCCTGGGCTCGCGCCGCTGCCTTCGTCCATGGGTGATTCTGGCACCAGCGCCGATGCCGTCGCGGCAAGCGGCGACCATCGAGTAGCATGAGTCACTAGAGGCTGCCGATCGGGCGGAACGGCCGGCGCGACCGTCAGCGACTACGTGAAGTTCGCGCACGCGCCTGGCGGTGTCTCGTCGTTGAGGAGTGCGAGATCATCATCTCGGAAGCGAGACTTCGGCGGAGACTTCGCACATTCATCGGTCGCGGCCCCCGGCGGATCCCGCGGAGCTCGATGCGAAGCCGATCCGATGTCGAGCCAGGTGCGGGGCGCTACTCTTCCGCGTCGGCAGCTTCGGCGTCGGGATCGCCGCGCAGACTCTCGAAGTACCGCGTCAACCTCTGGAAGTGCGCGCAGAGCGAACGAAGGACGTGCGGCGCGTCCTTCACGACGAGGAAGTAATCGAGTAGGTCCCCGAAGTGCTTGGCCTGTCGCGTGAGCCGCAGTTCCGTGCGCCGCCTCGTGGCGATCTCTGAATCCGGCAGCATCTGCGCCCTTGTCGGCTCCGGGATCGCGAAGTCCGGCACGTATCTCGCCGGCACGAAGCCGTTCATCAGCGACGACAGGGCGTCAAACTCGTGGAACAGGTGGGACTCCAGCACGGCAATGTGCTGCTGCGGCACCGCCCAGCACAGGACGAAGGCCACCTCCCAGATGTCGATCATCCGGTTCCCGATGATGTCGCTGCGGGCGCTCGTCAGGTGCCGACTGATTCGCCCCCTCATGCTGTCGATGGACTGCCCGACGTAGATCGGCTTGGCGTCGAGGTCGCACAGCGCGTAAACGCCGATGGCCGTCGGTAACGTCTTCACCGCCGCCTTCCGCCATCGGATGAGGTCGATGGGCTCGTCTACGGCGGTCGCCTCCTGCGCCATGGTGCAAATCTACTCGCGCCCGGGTCGCAGTACCAGCCGCGGACGGAGGTTTGCCGGCGCGATCCACTGAACCGCCAGGACATACACGGTTGTCCCCCCTCCTCCCTACCTTGCCAACACTGCGACCCATGCGGCCGCCGCCGTCCCGACGACCCAGGCCACGATGCCCCACTTGAGCCGGTGCTCGCCGACGGCGGCGAAGAGGCGCATCACGCGCTCCTCCAGAGCGTCGACCCGGGCCTCGACCTCGGCCGCCTGCTTGCGGGCGTCGGTGACGGACTGGGTCGCCCACTGGTCGTGGCGCCCGGCCCAGTCCTCGATCCGCCGGAGCCGGCGCGCCGGATCGTTGGACTCGGCCTGGGCGAAGCGCGGCCCACGCTCGTAGCTCACGTGCCCTTGGGCACGCCCGCCGTGAGGAGGGCGGCCTCCAGCGCGTCGATGCGCGAGGGTGCGTCGGTGAGCCGGTGCTCCGGTTCGAGCTTCCCGCCGCTGCCCACGAACGGGGCGTCGTCCTGGCGGGCGACGACCTCGCGGCTCTCGCGCTTGGCCTCCTCGAGGACGGCCTTCGCATCGCGCTTCCGCTTCTCGTTCAGGACGAGCAGGAGGCCCGTGCTCAGCGCCCAGGAGATCAGGCCCCAGGGCGAGGTGTCCTTCGGCCCCTCGACGTCGAGCCCGTGGCCTTCGGCATCGCGCCAGGCCTGCTCTGCCTTCGCAAGCCGGTCGTTGGCAGCAGTGACGCGCGCGGAGAAGTCGTCCGTCCAGGCACGCGCGCGCTCCGCACGGTAGCGAGCCTGCGTTGCTTCGGCTGCGGCCTCCGTTGCGCGACGCCGCGCGCGATCGAGATCCTCCTGCGTGGCCTCGCCGGCGGCGACACGGCGCTCAAGGTCGGCGACGGACTCGGCAGCCGCAGCGCGCGCGGCCTCGGCCTCCGCTGCGAGGTGGGCCGCCTCCTGGGTCTGCTCCTCGGCGGCCGCGACCTCGGCCTGGGCGGCCTCGATCTGCCGGGCGACCGCGGGGTCCGGCAGCGGGACGGCGGGCTTCAGCCCGACGCCGAGTTCGACCCCCTGGCAGGCGGCGAGGCCGGCCAGGAGAACGACTGCGAATCCGGCGTAGCGGGAGCCCAAGGCGGCGCGCAGCGCGCTCACGGCTGCCCCCCGTCGCCCAGCGTGGGTGCCTCGGGCGCGGCCGGCGGGACGGCGGGTACCTCCCCGAGCCGGCACGCCCCGCCCACGCAGGGCGCGTCCTGAGCGCCCCGAGGCTTCCCGGCGTGGGCGGGCTCGGCCGCCTTGCCAGTGCGGAGCCCGTACCGGCCCAGATCGAACCGGGCGGCACAGCCAACGCCGTCCTCGGGGCCGGCAAAGACGCGGGCGCCGCCACCCACACCGGGCTGCAGGTCGAGGGCGCTCGACGGGCCGGGGCCGGACTGACAGGCAGAGAGCAGAACGAGTGCGCAGAGCGCGAGAAGGGAAACCAGCAGGCGCATGGCGAAGCCTCCGTGGGGGGCTGCGCGCCGCTGGAGTGGCGCTCTTGGATGTGCGGGCCAGGATACCACCCGGGGGCCCCGCGGTCAGTCCCGCAGAACCTCCTCGAGGGCGAACTCGTAGCGGCCAAAGCGCTTCGTGACGCCCTGGTACGTGGGCGGATCGGACAGGCGTACGAGGCGCAGGCCTCGGTAGGTCGCGGCGACGGCAGCAGCGGGCGCGGGCGGCGCGGCGAACGTCACCGTCCGCGCCGTTGTGTCCACACTCGCCACCGCGGCGGGCACGCCGACGGCGTAGCCCACGACCGTGCCCAGCTTCGGGTACCAGCGGAAGTCCGGGCTCGACTCGGCCGTGGGAAGGCTGAACGTGACCCGCGCCCCATCGCCCACCGCCGGATCCAGCGCGACGAGCTCGCGCAAGGGGTCGCGCGGATCCTCGACGAGGAACGCCTCGCGCAGGATCCCCCGCGCCTGCAGGAACGCCTCCCACGCCACGCGCTGCGCCTCGGTCAGGCCCGCCGGCCAGCGGTAGCGGCGCCGTGTGCAGGCGAAGATCTCGACGCGCTCCGTCTGCCCCGGAGCCTTCTCGCCCAGGACCTCGACGAACGGCTCGTCGGTGAACTCGTAGTCCACCCACGGCTCGCGGCCGTCGGTCGCCCCGTCGTTGAAGACCGCGTAGGCCACGGCGTCACGCCGCGATCAGCGTGATCGTGCAGGAGGCCTTGAGCGCGTCGCCGGCGGTCTTGTTGATGGCGGGGAAGGTCTTCCGATTGAACATGTTCCCCGCGGCCGGGTCGTCGAAGAGCCCGACCTCGGTGATGGCGCCCGTCCCTACGCCGGCCGGGAACGTGTGGTCCACCGTGCAGACGCCCGTGCCGCCCGGCGTGTAGGCGACGGCATCGCGGGCGGCCTCGGTCCCGAGCGCCACGTCCACCGGCGTCTCCGCGACCGCACCGGTCCCGATGGCCACGAAGCCGAACACGGGCGCGGCCGTCGCCGGGTTGAAGAGCCGGTCCTTCGCCTGCTCGAGCCCCGCGTTCACGATCAGGTTCTTGAAGCGGCGGCGCGCCTTCACCGCGCCGTCGGGACCGAGGATCACGAGGTCCCACTCGGCACGCAGGGCCATGGGACGTTCGGTGCGGGGAGACGGAATCCAGCGGGAGGGAGAGGGCATCGAAGCCTCCTCTCGCTCGACCGGCTGGAGACGCGGGCGCGCGAAGACAGGGGAATGATAAGCGACGGGTCGGTCAGGGGTTGAGGACCATGTCCCAGGCCTCGGCGACCTCAAGCGACTCGTCGATCTGCTTCGTGACGTCGAGCACCCACGCCTCATCGAGGCCCAGCGCGTCGAACTCGACGACGCCGGGGTTGAGCTCGAGGTCCCACGACTCGGTCACCTGCAGCGACTCGGTGAGCGACTTCGTGACCTCCATGGCCCAGACGTCCATCGCGAGGAAGCGCTCGACGGGCTGGGCGTGGTTCGTGCGCCAGTCCTCGGAGGCCTCCATGCTCTCCTTCGTGAGGAGCGCGTAGCCGCCCTCGACGACGGCGACCTCGACGCCGATGCCGAGCAGGTTGAGTCCCATGTTGGGCGGTGCGGTGCCGCCGCCAGGCGTGTAGACCGCGGACACGGCGATGTCGCTGGGCTTGCGAAGCCCCGGGGTGACGTAGCCCCCGGGATAGAGGAACAGGGCCGTCCCTTGGCCAGTGCCGTCTGCCACAGGCACGTTCTGCGGCGCGCCGGGCGTCGGCGGGCCCCAGGGCGAGGCCTTCCAGGCCACGTCGATCTGGACCTGGTAGGTGGTCCCGGGCGGGAGCGGCGCGCCCATGCTCGCCTCCTCGCCGAAGGAGGCCCACAGCCCCACCCGGCCCCGGGCGTAGGGCGGGATCGGGAGCGTGCCGCCGGCGCCGGCCGGGAGTCCCATGCCGGTGGCGTTCAGCAGCATGCCCTCGTGGTCGAAGCCGAAGGGGTTGAGCGCGGGCGTGGGCGTCACTGCGCCGGGGAAGCGGATGTCGGCCGTCATGGCGACGGGGTCGATCTGCTTGTGGATGACCGAGGCGCTCGCGAGGAACTCGGTCGACCCTCCCGGCCCCGAGGTGTCCCACACGTAGGAGCCCCCGTTCGTGCCTGCGCCCGGGCCCACCTCCGAGACGCGCATCAGCAGCATCTCGGGCGTGCGCACGCGCCAGAGCATCTCGGCGTCGGCGCCGAGGTCGTTCATCGGGCCCTGGAACACGAGCCCGCCGGGATCCTCGAAGGACTGCGGCACGGGACGCAACCACGGGTTGGCCGCGCCTGCGACGCGCATCAACGAAGCGAGATCGGCGGGCGCGCCGTCCGGGTAGCCGTCCCCGATCTCGCCGGGGGCGAGCAGCGCCTCGGCGACCTGGTCCTCGACGCGCCCAAGCGCACGCGCGAGCTCGCGGGCCATCCCGAGCAGTTGGTGCTGTGTCGAACCGTGGCCCAGCATCGATAGCGGCGCGCGTTGGTTCGGGAGGCTCCGGGCGCTCGTGAACGTCGTCCACAGGCCCGTGGGCGCGCCGTCGGCACCGAGCGCGGAGTACTCGACACCGGGGGGGCCGTCGTACCCCATGGCCCCGTCCTCGCGCTTTCGGAACGCGAAGCCGCCGCGCCGGTAGATCTCCCGGGGCGGGCGCCCGTCGAGCGCGGCGTTGGTCACGATCTGCCCGCCGTAGCGGCCCCGGTCGCCGTTGTTGCCGGGGGCCGGACCCTGGAAGGGGATGTCCGGGTTCGCGTGCGAACGCAGCACGGGCCCGTCGATGGCCTGCTTCGCGGCCGGCCCGTCGCGCCCGGGCACGGCGATGTTGGCGCCCGGGTTGTCCGCGTGCGGCCCGATCGAGAGCTCCTCGTCGAGCCAGGTGCGGAGCCCTTGGTGCGTGATGTTGCGGACCTTGTCGGCGTCGTCCTGCTCGACCGAGACGACGCGGCGCACCTGCTCGTTGATGATCGTGACGTCGCAGGCGTCGATCGGGCCCTTCTGCACGCCGCCGATCCGGTCCTCCGGCTTCGTGAGCAGGCAGTTTCGGAAGTCCTCGACGTCCTTGATCATGCGCGCGGCCTTCTTCAGCACGCGCGCCTCGCTGAAGGCCTTCGAGATGTCGATGCCCTCGAAGGCCATCCAGCCGCTGGCGGTCCCCGCCTCGAGCACGGTCCGGTTCCCGAGCACGTCCCATGTGACCTTGAAGACCTGGAGGTCGGTCGAGGCCTCGAACTGCGTGGTGCGTAGCGCCGAGGAGAGCGTGATGCGCTTGGACATGCCGGCCCAGCGCGCGGTCGAGGCGGGCTGCATCGCGTCCGGGGGCGCCGCCTTCCAGGGCGTGGCGACCCCGACCTCGAACAGGTACTGCTTCTGGCTCTTGACGTCGAGGATCGCCTTCGCGGCCTTGCGAAGCCCTACCTCCTGCTCCATGTCCACGAAGTCGGGATCGTCCACGATGTAGGTCTGGGTGCAGCGCCAGTCGTCGTCGTAGGGCTCGCCGGCGCCGTCCCACACCGCCGGGTCGTCGCTGAACGCAGGCCCGTGGAACGCGGGGCGATCGTCCACGTCGGGCGGCTCGGCAAACCACGCAGCCTCGGCCTCCGTGACGGGGACCTCGATCTCGATGTCCACGAGCGGCATCTGCGAGGGGCGGTTCGTGTTGCCGGGGACGCACGCGCTCGTGGGCGGCGAGCCCCCGGCGGGCGGGAGGAAGTTCACGAGCCCGATCGAGGGCTTGGGCTTCTCCGAGATCTTGATCGTCGTGTCGCACCAGCCCGCGCTTCGCTGCATCTGGTTCGGCACGTTCACCCGGTACTGGTACTCCTCCGAGTGGACGATCCCGTCCTCGCCCTTCGTGAAGGCGGTCGCGCGACCGCAGAAGCCGTGCTGCCAGAGGTTGTTGATCTTGAGGCCCGATGCCGCGCTCGGGTAGCCACAGATGTAGGTGGGCCCCGCGTAGTAGAAGCCGCGCCCGACGCCTTGAGCCGACAGCTCGGCGAGCGCGTCCTTGGACAGCAGGTTGAGGGTGTACGGGGTCCCCGCGGGCGGCGGCGTGCCCCCGCCCCAAGACGGCGGCGAGAGCCAGAAGCGCGTGGAGGAGTGCGTGACCACAAGCCGGAGATGCCCGTCGTCGTTCGTGCAGACCGCGCCGCGGAAGTCGTCCTGGTCGTAGAGGCCCGTGGGGACATCGAAGTAGGGCCGCGTGAAGCCATCAGGCGCAACGCCCTCGCCGGCGCTCAGGATCTTCCCCACGGCCAGCGTCTTGTTGCGCTTCGACTTCCCGTACTTCTCCTCCTGCTCCTTCGTCCAGACGGGCTTCAAGGACCCGTCGCTAAGGCGCAGCTTCACGGACTCGGCATCGGCCTTCCGCGTCCCACGCCACTCCACGCGTGTGTAGGCCTTGTCCCGGTCCGGCTTCACCTTGAACGTGACCCACTCGGAGGTGAACGACACGTCCTCGCCCGTGAGCGTCGTGACGTCGCGGAAGTGCCACTTGAGATCGGCGGGGTCCACCCACACCACGAACTTGTGCCCCATGAAGCGCAGCAGCGTGTCGACCATCACGGGGAACTGCCCCGAGGCGACGACGTCGGGGATCTCGGCATCGAGCAGGTCGAGTTCCGTGGACACGAAGGCGTCACCCGTCGGCGGCGCGCAGCCGTAGAACCTGAGCAGCGCGGCGTTCTGCTCGAACTGGTGCCGCAGGACCTGCCCGATCGTCTTGCCCGTGAGCTCGCCGTCGTACTCGTCGCTCTCCGTGTCGGTGACGTTGTAGTAGTAGGCGCCCACCTTGTCGGGCCGAAGCAGCGTGACGAGCCTCGCGTTCCAGTGGGCGTCGTAGCAGTGCCAGTCCTGCGATTCGGTCGGGTCCGCGGAGAGCTGGCCGTCGGCGACCCACCCACGGAACCTGACCGCGCCGTCGTGCAGCACGCGCACGGTCTGCCCCGGGAACAGCAGCGCGGTCTGGCGGTAGTCGCCTGAGACCCGGAACGTGGCACTGTTCGACTTCTGCCCGTAGCCCTGCGTCACGCGCACGAGGTCGATCCGCGGCGTCATCGAGGACAGTTCGTCCAGCCCGTAGAAGGTGTTGCCGATCTCGACCTGCCACCCGGCGCCGGGTGCGGGCGGCGGGCCCGAGGGGTTCCACTCGTCGGCGAGGTCGTAGCAGGCCAGGTTGTCCACGCGCACGTCGTCGCCGTAGACCTGGTCGTGGAGTTCGACGCCGGAGGTGTGGAGCCCGCGCAGGATGCCGACGTCCCCGGTCCACGAGAGCCGCAGCGTCCCGCGGTCGATGGTGGTCTGCGTGCCGACGTAGACCTCGACCTTCGTGTCGTCGCCGCCCGCGAGGTCCTCGACGCGCACGGCCCACTCGACGCCGGCGTTGAGCTGCGTCGCGCTGATGTCCGCTCCCGTGTACGTGGCCCCGAGCTGCGTGGCGACGCCGTTCACGACCTTGAACAGCCGCAGTTCCGGGTTCGCCGTGCCCATGGACCGCAGCCGCGCCACGAGGCAGTTCTTGGGATCCACGTAGCGCACGACGATCGCGACCTCGCGGCGGCCTGCGAAACCGGCGTTCTTCCACTTCGCCCACAAGGCCGTGCGGTGCGCCTGGCGCCCAGGCGAGGCCGTGCTCTTCGCGCGCCAAGTGACGCCGCCGATCGTGCGCGAGGGAAGCCCGCGCCCGTGGCCGTCAACGACCGGGCGCGTGCGGCCGAGCGCGTTCACGTCGCCGCTCGCGGGGAACGTGAACCCCGGCCACACGACGTTGAAGTCCGGATAGCCGGCCCCGTCGAAGGTGTGCTGGAAGAGGAGGTTCGCGGCCGGCACGGTC
This sequence comes from Planctomycetota bacterium, assembly GCA_050248855.1. Lineage (GTDB taxonomy): Bacteria > Planctomycetota > PLA2 > PLA2 > JAEUHO01 > JACKGW01. The sequence goes on from JBFWRP010000025.1 coordinate 60,283, forward strand.
AGCTCCCCACCGCCGCAAGCGTGCGGGCGTAGCTCGAGGCGCCCGAGCCCCGGAACGTGTAGCCGACCTCCTTCGCCCACCAGCCCATCTCGTTCTTGGGCTCGAAGTCGCGCCAGACCATGCCGAGCCAGTAGGCCTCGACAAGGAGGACCTCGTCGCCGGCCATGATCGCGTGGAGCGGGATCCCGACCGTGAGCGAGGAGAGGTCGAAGGCCGTCCCGGTGGCGTTCAGCACCGCGCCCAGCGAGAAGAGCCCGACTCCGGCGCGGCGCACGAGCACGATGTCGCCGTTCATGTACGGGTGTCCTCCCGCGATCTGGATGAAGGGCGATCCCAGGCTCGTGACCACGCGCAGCGTCGTGTCGTCCTCGATCCACACCACCGGGTCGGTGCGGTGGATGCGGGCCTCCATGCCGAGGCGCAGCGCCCGCTTCACGGCGACCCAGCCCTTGCGGGTCTTCGAGTCCGGGTTCGGGAACCCCAGGCACCGGGCTTCGAGATCGACGCCCGCGTTCGCGCTCGCGGCGATCACGAGCACGCGCGGCTGGTCGATCCCCTGGAACTCCTGCATGAGCGTGCGCGCGTAGCGCTCTTCGGGCGCGATCGCCTCGCGCCAGAGGCGGAAGTCGCCGTAGTACAGACGTCCCGTCGCTGCGCCCACGTCAGGCCGCCTTCTGGAGCTGGTCGAGCGCCTGCTTGAGCTTCGCCATCTCCGACTTGAGTTCGTTCACGGCCTTGACGACCTGGCCGACGCCCGTGACCGCCTCGCCGACGGAGGTACGCACCTGCTCCAAGCCCTGGGTCGTGTCCGTGAGACCCGTGACGAGTTCCTTCACCGGCGCGTCGAGTTCGCCCGCAGCGTCGGCGGTCTTCCGCGCGCCCTCGGCCGCCTCCTTGGCCGACGGCGCGATCGCGCCGAGCGCGTCCGCCGTCTCCCGAGTCGCGGAGGCCGTGTCCTCCAGCGCCTTCGTGGCCTCTTCGCGACCGTCCCGCGGGGCCTCGCCCGTGGACGTGATCGCAGGGAGCGGCGGCCCCGGGAACGCCGGCGCCGTGGGGCCGCGGTCCCCGCCTCGGCGGTCGTGGGGATGCCCAGGCGCGCCGGGCGCGTCGTCGTCCTCGCCCCGGCGCCCGTCGTCCATGTCGCCGGCGCCGCCACCCCACTCGGAGAAGGGCCCGCGCTGGTCCAGGCGCCGGCCGCTGCGGATGCCGCCCAGGCCCGAGAAGCGCCCGTCATGGATCGAGCGGCCCATGCGGCGACCGATGGCGGCGCGTCTTCGCTTCTGCTGGCGCGTCGCGTCACGCCGCGCCTGCCGCGCCGCGGCGAGGCTCCCCTCGACGAGGTTCTCGTCCTCGTCCAAGCGGTCCATGCCGACGCCGGCGTCGTTCAGCCTCGCGTCGCGCTTGGCTGTGCGTGCCTGCGCGGACTTCTGCTTCGCCTCGCGCGCGTCCTCTTCTGCCCAGAAGCGGCGCTGCTCCTGGATGACCTTCATGGCCTCGACGCCGTACTGCTTGATCAGCTCGATCTCACGCTGGCGGCGCTCCTCGCGCTTGCGCAGTTCGTCGGTGCCGGCGGCCAGCAGCGCGCGCTCGCTCCTGAGCTTGGAGACCTCCTCGTCGGCGGCCTCGGCGAGGCGGCGGCGAACCTCGACGCGCTTCTCCTCCTCGCGCTTGGTCTCCTCGGCGGCGCGCTTCTCATCCTTGGCCTTCTCCTCCCGGGCCTTCATCTCCTTCTCGTACTCGATGGCCTGCCGGACGGCTTCGGCCTCCTCGCGCTTGCCCTCGTTGATCAGGTCCTGGATCAGCTTCTGGCGGCGCTTCATCTCCAGCTGCTCGGAGGAGAGCGTGAGGATCTCGAACTCGCGCCGGGCCTGCTCGACCAGCGCCTGGGTACGCTCGCGCGCGGCTTCGGCCTCGCGGCGCTCGATCTCGGCCCGCTGCTCGGCTTCCTTCTTCACGCGCGCAGCGGAGGCCTCGGCCGCCTTCTCGTCCTCCTCCCGGCGGCGCCGACGCGCCTCGGCCTCCTGGCGATCCTCCTCGAGGGCCCGATGCTCGGGGCTCTTCGCTCCGGCCTTGCGCAGTGCGATCCGGTTCTCGATCCCGCGCTGCTCGGCCTTCGAGCGGGCATTGATGAGCTCGATCTCCTCGCGGATCTGCCGCAAGTCCTCGGCCTTCTGCTTGGCGAGTTCGCGGGCGCGCTCGGCGTTTCGCTTCGCCTCCTCGGCGGCCTTCTCCTGCTCGCGCCGGAGCTTCTCCTGCTCCTCCTTGGCCTTCTGGGACTCGGCGCCGAGGAACGAGAGCGCACTCGTGACCGCGGCGATCCCGAGCCCGATCACGCCGCCGCCAGCGAAGCCCATGACCATGGTCGAGAGCAGGCCCCCGACGCGACCGGACGTGGCGCCGGCAACGTCGCCGAGCTGCAGCAGCCCGGTCACGGCGTTGCGACCGCCCGTGGCGAGCACGCCCATGCTCACGTTGCTGCGACGGCCGAGTTCGTCCATCGCGCGCGTGCCCCGGCGGCTCGTCTCCTCCGCGGCCTGCCCGACCTGACGCGTGGCCTGGGCGGCACGCTTCATCCCCTGCTCGAGGTTCGACACCTCGGCCGTGGCGGTCGCGCGGAGATTGCGAAGGGTGCCGGCCATGGGTCAGTCCGCCCCCTCGTCGAGCGTCTCGGCCGCCTTGGGCTTCGCGTAGATCAGATCCATGCGCCGGCCGACCTCGGCCTCGATCGCGGCCATGGCCTGCTCCTTGACCGAGTCGAAGCCGGCGCGGATGAACGACTGCGGCGGGACGACGAACGTCCCCGTCTTGGTCTTTCGGACGTAGCCGAGCTCCAGGTGCGCGGGGTGCCACCACTCCTTGCGCCCAGGGTTCGCGCGCTTGGGCGTGGGGCGAGGCGCGAGGATCCCCTTGTCCACGAAGACGGCGACGCCGATGCGCTTGCGCGACCGGCGACTCGCGCGCAGCTTGATCGACTTGCGGAGATTCCCCGTCTTCCGCGGCACGCGCGCCTTGATGGCGGCGAGGATCACCTTCCCCCCGGCACGCAGCGCCGGACGGAAGACCTTCTTTTGGGCTCCGAGTGCGAGCGCGTTGAACGCCGCCTCCAGTTCCTTGTCGCCCGCGAAGGTCACGACCATGGACTTGGACGTGCTCACGTCAGCCTCCGCGGCTCGTGTTCACGCGGTCGACGAAGGAGAGCAGTCGCTGCCAGGACACCGCGGGGTCGTCGCCCGGCCGCGAGGCGCGCGAGCGCGGACGTGCGGGCTCCAGTCGCTCGCCACCGTCCAGCCACCGGAAGTACGCGTCCCATTCGGAGACCTCCCGGGAGCTGAGCTGCCCGAGCAGCAGACGCGGGCTCGCTACGTGGAGCTCGCGGCAGAGTCGGAAGAGGAGTCGCCGCCAGGGGTCGCTACGGATTTTCCCAGGAGCGCCGTGACCTCCTCCTCGCTCACGGCCGAGAGGCGATCCACGACGCGGTAGAGCCGGTCGAGCACGCGCGCGTCCTTCTGCGCGAGGACCTCGACGTCCTCGATGCGGAAGATCGGCTTCCCCTCGGCGTCGCGCGCCGCGCGCACCACGGCCCGGGCGTGGAGGCGCTTGCGTCCCGCGCCGGGGGCGAAGTCGCCGGCGGCGGCGAGCTCGGTGCTCTCTTCCTCCAGTGCGTCGCGCTGATCGGCGGTGAGCGGGTGGACGTGGACCACGATCCCCTCGCCCCACTCCGGGCACGGGACCGCGACGGGCGAGAGGCCCGGGGACTGGAGGATCTGTTCGCGCAGCGTGTTCATGGTCAGGCCGCCTTCACGACGTTGAGGAGGCCCGTGAACTTGACCGTCAAGGTCGCGGTCATCTTGGCCCCCAGGTTCATCTCCGCGCCCCACTCCTGCAGCCACCCCTGGCCGACGAGGCGCGCCGCGGACACGGCGCCCTTGGGCGTGCGGTACGTGACCTCGACCTCTTCGGGATCGTCGGGGTCCGTGCGCTTGGGCGGGTTGCTCGGGTCGTAGTGGACCTGGAGCTGGAGCTGCCCCGGATCCTCGAGCGGATCGACGATGAACGTCTTCCCGCCGATCTCGTCCTCGCCGGGCTCGGGCGTGCCCATGTGCGACGTCTCGATGAGCGCCCGGGCGACGCCCGAGTGCGAGACGGAGAGGATGTCGGCCACGAAGCCGCTCTTCCCGAAGGCGATCTTGAGGCCGTTGGCCACACTGACGAACTTGTTGCTCATGGGACTACCTCACGGGCTCGCGGCCGTGCCAGACCTCGAAGTCCATGCGACGCACGAAGAGCCGCCGCTCGCTGCCGTCCGACGCCGTCTCGATGTCGTCGGCCTCGTCGGGGCTTGAGACCTCGACGTCCTCGGTGCCCATGGGGCCCGAGTAGCGCGAGAGGCACGCACGCAGCGCGGCGCCGACATCGTTGCGCTCGCGGTTCGAGGATGCGACGACGGTGAACTGGAACGTGGGGCTCCCGATCGCAGCCTCGCCGCCCAGGTGGTCGTGCGGCGGGTTCGAGATGCGCGAGCGCAGAACGTAGGGCACCACGGCCGAAGCCGGGGCGAACTCGGGGAAGATCCGATCGCCCACGAGCATCTTGAGCGGCGCGTCCGAGAGGCAGTGGTCCTGGAGGGCTTCGTCGATCACGCCGCCACCTCCTCGGCGAGCACGATGGTCTCGTCGTTCCCCTCGTCGGTCGTGAGGACGGAGTGGACGTGCAGCGCGCGGCCCTCGTCGAACACGAGGCGGTCGCGCGCTTGGAGCGTCGGGTGGTAGCGCAGCGTCACCCGGTGCGTGACGCGGGGTTCCTGGCGCTGCGCCAACTCGAGCTTGCGACCCAAGAGCGGCTCGACCTTGCCCCAGGCCACGCCGCGGGGATCCCACTCGGTTGCGACGCCGCCATCGAGCTCGCGGGATTCGACCGCGACCTCGTGGACCAGCAGGTGGCGAAGCTCTCCGAGGCGCATCACGCCACCGCGTGCCCGCTCGCGTAGGGACCGCCGGGAACGAGGTCGAGGCCCCCGTCGCCGTCGCCCACGCCGAGGATCGTGGTGTGCCAGCCGCTCGCCAGGTCGCTCGCCCCGGGCCCCGCGCCAGTCGGACTGCCGAGCACGGCGATGCCGCCCGCGGTGCCGGAGACGCCGTAGACCGTGCCCTTCACGGGCGCCGCGCCCGCGCCCACGATCACCTTCCCGCCCTTCTGGTAGCGGATCGGCTGGTTGGCGAGTGCGCCGTGGAGAGACACGCCCCTGGCCTTCGCGGCCGCCAGCGAGAGGTTCGCGTCGGCGAGCTTGATCTTCCCGTCGGCCGCGTCCTCGTAGACGGACTGGCCCGCCGTGATCGTGGCACCGGCGACGCCGGTCCCTTCGACGGCGCCGGCGCCGGCCTTGACCTGGGAAGCTGTGATGACGAGGTCGGCCATGGGTCACTCCACGGGGGAAGAAGGGAGCAGGCGCGCGCGGCCCGGCTCCGGGGTCCCCTCGGCGGGGAACGCCCCCGACGTCTCCAGCAGGGATCCCTTCGCCGGCGCGTCGCGCCCGGCTCGTGTCTGGTTCGTGCTCACGCCGCCTCCGGGATGCGCTCGCCGGCCATGAGGGCATCGACGCCCTCGGGCACGATCTCGGGCGCGTTGCCGGCGATCACGGCCTCGCGGTTTCGGTCGTAGTGCGCGACGAGCATGCGCATCGCGTGCAGCAGGTTCGGGGCGGCGGCGAAGACGTCCGCGGGCTCGTCGCCGAAGCCCGCCTTGAAGGTGATCGTCACGGCCTCGCGCTCGTCCTTCGTCGCGGGCCAGGACTCCCCCGAGGCGAGCCAGACGCGCCCGGGGCGGCGGTGCGTGGACACGGCGTAGGTCGCCGGGTCGAGCGTCTGCTCCACGCCGTCCGGATCGACGTACTTCACGGACTCCACGGACTGGAGCGGCGGCATGGGGAGCTCGATCGCGCAGCTGCCCCAGAAGCGGTCGAGCTTGACCTCGACGGTCTGCGTGATGAGGGCGAGTTCGGTCCCCCGCTCGATCCGCTTCCGTGCCGCCGCCACGAGGGCCTCGACCACGTCGTCCTCTGCGTCCGACGTGACGCGACACCACCGCTTCGCCTCTTCGAGGCTGAGCGGCTCCTTCGCGGGCCCGGCGATGACCTTCCGCGGCAGCATGGGATCAGGCGACGATGTCGGCGGTGAGGCCGTCCTGCGCGAAGCGGGGTCCGTGGCGCACGTAGACGACCACGCCCTCGTCGGTGAGCGTGGCGAACTCAAGGTTCGCGGACACGGCGGCCGGGACCTTCCCCTCGTCGGTGCAGGCCTGGAGCACCTCCTCGGCCGTGACCTCCAGCCAGATCTGGTCGCCCACCGCGTCGGGCTCCGCAGCGACGGCGTGCGCCTTCACGATGACGTCGTCGCCCGATCCGTCGGCCTTCGTGTTGGCCAGGATCCGGAACGTGTCGAGCGCGCCGACGCCCACCGTGCGGAAGAACCCCACGACGAGCCCGAGGAACGAGTGGAACGGAACCCAATCGACGTCGACCGGGTCGGCCGAGTCGGGGTCGAAGTCGTAGAGCTTCACCGCGTGGTTCGCTAGGAAGCGGTTCGTGGCCTGGACGCTGACTCCCATGGGTGTCTCCGTTCGCGGCGGGTTACGTGTTGATCACGACGAAGGGCGAGAGCGTGTCCGCGCCCTTCTTCGGGGTGAGGGCCGCGCTCCACCACGGGGCGCCGGCGTTGCGGATCCAGAACTTGAAGATCCGCTCGTGCTCGAGGAAGCGGACGTGGATGGACTCCGCGCGCTGCTCGGTCTGGTAGACGGCCTCCAGGTACTGGGACCAGTTGCCCAGGACCAGGTCGCCCTTCGTGCCCTTGGTCTCGGCGAACTCGGTGAAGAACACCGGGCGCCCGAGCAGCATGTCGGGCACGTCCTCGCCCCGGGCGGGCGAGAAGAGGAACACGTCGCCGTTGGTCCCGGTGATGTGGGCCTGGGCCAGGTCCTCGTAGGTGTCGTGGTTGGCGAGCCAGATGGCCTCGCCGTAGCGCCAGCAGCGCCGGCGGGCCTTGAGGATGTCGGCACCCGCGATGGCGCCCGCGCCCCCGCGCGCGATCCCGACGAGGCACGGGGAGTTGAGGATCCCCAGGTACTCGCCGATGCCGGACCCGTAGAGGCGCTCGAACAGCACGCGCGCGGCGAACTCTTCGGCGAAGCCCGCCTCGAGCAGCGCGGCGAAGGAGATGGGCGAGTCCGCCAGGATCCGCTCGGTGGCGATGGCGACCCCGAAGAGGTCGTCCACGGCCATGCGGATCTTCTCGTACTTCTGGCGGCTCGCGGCGGCTGCGACCGTCTCGGCCTTGCGCGTGACCATGAGGCCGCCGGAGACGGACGTGCGGTGGTCCTTGTCCACGCGCGCGGGCCACTCGACGACCGGCGAGGTCATCGGGATCGAGGTCGTGCGCCCGGCGA
>JBFWRP010000026.1:0-67396 GCA_050248855.1 Planctomycetota bacterium
TGCGTCGGGCCGCGAAGTGCACATCCCGTGAGCCCCGAAGTTCTGGCCCCCGCGGGCGCCTCTCCGGGGCGGGCCTCTCCGCGTGCTCTCCGGCCTCTCGCGGCCTCAAGCGGGATAGTGGCTCCCCGCTGGCAACTCGAGCGCGTGACCTGCGGCTCAACTCACGAGCTTCCTTTGCCGCCTTCCGCGGCGAGGTCTAACCGCACCCTGACCGCCTCCAGCAGGACCTGCGCGGCCTCGACCAGCGCGCGGGGGCGGTCCGAGTGCAGGGCGTACTGCAAGAGCGCGGTGGCCAGGACCAGGGGATCCGGCGGAGATTCCGCCCTGGGCAGACCGCCCTGGCGAGCGCGGACAAGCCCGCGGCCAAGCACTTCGGTCGATTGCCCGGAAGGCCCTGTTTCTTGGGCTTCCAGGGGGTCAGACGTGTCGTTCGACAAGCTGGGGGTCGCTGGTTCGTGCCCAGTGCCGCCCGCGATCTCCCCACCGCGGTCTTCAGGCGCCCGAGCCTGATCTAAAGCCTCTGCGAGTCGATCGGCTTGCGTCCGGCGCGCCACCCCTCTCCATGCCTGCCTGGGACACGATCCCTGCCTGTCGGTCGGTCAGCGGGCGCAGTGCGGGGGCGCGGTTGGAGCCAGCAATGATCACGCACCGCTTGGCTCGGTGCGCCGCATGGGATGAGGGGCGATCCGGGCGACAACGACCGTCACGTCGTCGTCGCTGGGGCGCCAGCCGCGGTAGGTGCGCATGGCATCGAGGACGCCGTTCGCCACGGATTCCACGTCGTTGGCGCCTATCCCCGCGAAAAGCGCGGCCACGCTCTCCTCCCCCCAGTGGCCACTCTCGGCTCGGTCTCCGCGTACCTCAAAGAGCCCGTCCGTGAAGAGCATCAGTGTGTCGTCGGGGCCGATCATCGTCTTCCCCGTTCGCGGAGACGCCAGCTCATGCGCACGCGCCAGGCCCAGAGGAAGATTGGGTGTGTGGAGTTCCTCAAGGGTTCCATCTGCGCGGCGGAGCAGCTGTGGTGGATGACCCGCAGTGGCAAACTCGAGAACATCGCTGCCCAGCTCGATCTTGAAGACCGCGAAGGTCACGAAGAGGCTCGTGTGTACGAGAAGGGATCGCGCGGCGTGGCCAAGCCTCCGTACGAACTCTGCGGGAGCCGCCTCCTCGCCGATCAGGCGCTGAACCATGGCGTGCATGCGACTGACCACCAAGGCAGCAGCGACGCCATGACCGGCGACATCCCCGATGCAGAGGTAGAAGAGCCCGTCGCGGGGGCGCTCGACGCGCACATAGTCGCCGCCGACGAAGGCATGCGGAACATGTCGGACCGCAACCTGCACGTCATCGTGATCCATTCCGGGCGAGATCAAGCTCCGGTGGATCAGCTCGGCAAGCGCAAGCTCGGCGTCGACTCGCTCGAGCGACGCGGTGAGCTCCTCTGTGTGGATCCGCTCCGCGGAGGCCACGCGACGGAGCTGCTTTGCCTCCGACTGGTGGCCTGCGGAGGTCTCTGCGTGGGCAGCGGCCGATCGCAACGCATCAAGCCGCAAGCGGCGTATCAGCACTTCCCGGGTCGTACCGACCTGGACCGCCGCGCCGTAGAGCACGGCCGAGCCGAAGGGCACGAGACCAGCCAACACGAACAGGCCTGCGGGCACCGAGAGCAGCCAGGCAGACAGCGGGATCGGCAGGGCCAGCACGAATCCGATCACCGTCCCAGGGTTGTAACGAACGTCGTATGTGGCTCGATGCCCGAGAACCCGAAGGTAGGCCCGCCAAGTTCCCTCGAGGGGCGGGCCTTCGCCGCGGGGGTAGGGAACCCTTCGCGGCTCCTCCGGTCTCGTCCTGGTCCGCATCAGCACGACGTCTCCCGCACCCTCGGCAGCGTCTCGCAGATGGGGTCCACGCCGAGGCGGGCCTCACGCCGCGATCCCCGCACGTCACGCCGGGACGTGCCGCGGCTCCAACGCGCCCCCAGGTCGGTGTTGGCTACGAATAGCGCACGCCACTCACTTCGACGATCGGCGTGGCATCGATCTCGCGCCATCGCAGACATCCCTCGACGATCACCTTCTGGCCCTTGCGCCAGCGCTCGAACTGCGAGCGTGCTGGTCCGAAGGGCAGCGTGGCGAGAAGCGCGGGAGTGATGAGGTATTGGACGACTTGCCCCGACTCCTCGTCCCTGGCCATCACCACAAGTCTGCGCGCAGAGCCATGGGGAGGGACCCACTCTACGGTGAGGACGACCCCGATGGAGCGCACGGGCTTGCCGTCGTACTGCACCAAGAAGTGTTCGAGCTGGACGCCCGTGGGATGGCGCTCGAGAAGATCGGACCGCTCGCGCAAGATCGCTGCCGTATAGAAGAGATCGTCCATCGTCCGTGACTCCAAAGGTGTGTACGGCCTGCGAGTCGGCCCGCAGGAGAAGTGGATCCACGGGCGCGACCGCACGTAGTCCACGGAGGGGACGCCCCTCGAACGCGTCGCGCTGCAGGTGTGTCCGCGCCCGGAGGTGTGCCGCGCCCGCCGAGGCAGGATTCGAGGATGTGGGTGTCGCACGCAATCAGCACGGAGCCCAGGCGCGATCCGATGAGCGCGGCGCAACCAGCAGTCGCGCAAACACGCGCACGGGGGATCGCGCGCGCGCGCCCGACGGCCGCATTCCGCGCTCGCGCAAGACGCCGGCATATGGTTCGCGTTGCGAGAGCATGTGAGGGCAGGGCACTCCCTGGGATCGCACCGCCAGGTCCACGTACTGCGACCGGCACACCCTAGCGCCAAGATGGGCGGAACTCGGGGGCAATCGTGATGACAGAAACGTGGACGTCTCGACGGCCGCACCGCGCCACCTCGACGCGTAGAGCTGGATTCCGCACGATTGGTGGCGTGGCGCCGAGGTTCGTCGAAGGCGCGGCATCCGTGTGGCTGGTCAGCGAACGGGATCCCCACGACGGTCATCGCATGTCCCCCGCTTGCCCGTAGGCACGGCCGGGACGCGTGGCCCCCAAGTCGCAGCTGCCAAGGGGGTCGAGGCGTCCTGGAGGTCCTGCCGCGGGGGGCAAAGGCCACGCCCACCGCGGAGCGACGCTTCGGGCGGGCTCACACACGGTCGATCCGGGCTCACACACGGTCGATCCTGTCCGCACGCATGCCTCCCGGTGCATCTTCCCCGGCGATCGCCCAAGACCTGCTCGCCCAGGCAGCGGGACGACGGCCCCGGAGCCTCGCGAACGCGGGTGCGATACGCTGGCGACACACTCGTCATGTCCCAGGAGGACGCGATGCTCGATCGGATCCTGCCGCGCTTCGAGGGCGTGGCCTACGCGCTGCTGAGGGTTGTTACCGGCGTCCTGCTCGCGATGCACGGCACGCAGAAGCTCTTTGGCTGGTTCCGCACCGGCCCAGGCCCCGAGCTCGGAAGCCAGATGTGGATCGGCGGCGTGATCGAGCTCGTCGGGGGCACGCTCATCGCCGTGGGACTGTTCACGCGGTGGGCCGCCTTCGTGTGCAGCGGCATGATGGCGGTCGCGTACGTGCAGTTCCACTGGAAGCTGGCCTTCGATGGCTCCTTCTTCCCGATCGTGAACCGCGGCGAGCTCGCCCTGACGTTCGCCCTGGTGTTCTTGTTCATCGCGTGTCGGGGCCCTGGCGCCCCCAGCGTGGACGGCAGTCTGCGCAAGTGATCCTCGTGGCGGGGGGCACGCCGCGGGCTCGCGCCTGGGATGCGCGAGACGGCAACGAGGAGCCCACGTCGGGCCCCGGTCGCCGCCGGCCGTACCCAGGGGCCGTCATGGCGAGCCTTCCGTCCCTCGTGGCGATCTGCTTGGTGGGCGTCTTGGCCGTGGCCTCGGCCTGCGCTTGCCGTCAGGCCCCTGGCTGCCGCACCGCGGAGGCGAGGTGGCGATGGGACTCCGATCGCACGGGCGTCCAGGGGTCGACGGCGAGCGTGCCGCGGCAGTCGCCGTACGGGATCGAGCTTCGCGGGCCGGACTGGGGCAGGTTCCTGCGGAGCCTTCCGTGGAAGGACTCGCCGGGCGCCCACGGAACGCGGGAGAGGTACGAGGTGTATGACGTGGAGGCCCGCTCGCGCGCAACGCAGCGCGTGGTGTACGGGTTCCCGGCCCATGCCGGCACGTCCTTCACGGTGGTGGGCAACCAGCTCTACTGGCTCCACTTCGACCCGGGTACGAGCTTCTGCCAGGGCCACGTCGTCGGTGTGGATCTCGGGACCGGAATCGAGACGTGGCGTACACCCCTGCGGCATCCCCGTGTCATCAACCACAGTCTCTGGCTCACCGAGGCTTGGCTCGAGGTCGATGCGGGGCGTGTCCTCGTCTACGTGAGGGAGCAGGGCCGCCCATCCGCCCGCATGTGGTTCGATGCGGTCAGCGGAGAACCGCAGTCCGCGCAGCGTTCCGCCATCACGCCGCGCCCCTGGAAGGCGTGCCGCCGGGGGGCGCCGCGGGCGTGTACGGATTCCCGCTGAAGCACGACACGCCTTGCCGTGCGGCCTCGAGGGGCTGGCCGGGTCAGCCGCGAGCGCTCCCGTCCCCTTGCGGCACGTGACAGACCGCCTCGATGTTGTGGTCGTCGGGATCCAGGACGTACGCGGCGTAGTAGTGGGCGTGGTAGTGCGGTCGCAACCCCGGCTTGCCGTTGTGCTTGCCACCCGCCGCAAGGGCCGCGCGGTAGAACGCGTCGACTTGCTCGTGGTTGTCGGCCCGGAAAGCGATGTGGAGCCGGGGCGTGGAACGCTGCCCCTCGCTCATCCAGATGTCGGTCTGCTGGGAGTCGCCCCAGCCCAGGTACCGAACGCCCTCGTCGTTCGTCCGGGGCGTCTCCATGAGCCGCCTGTAGCCAAGCGGGGCGAGGGCCTGGTCGTAGAACGCCTGGCTCCTGGCCAAGTCGCTCACCTGGAGGGCCATGTGGTCGATCATCGCTTGGCCCTGGCGGATCCCGGGAGGCGTGGCCATCCCGAGGCGGGACGACGCGCGCTCGGACCGCGTCGATCGATGCGGTGCGCGAGGCGCCCCGTCAACGCTCTTCCTTCGGCGGCAGCTGCAGCCGCACCGTGACCCGGTGCGAGGTGGCGCTCACCTCGACGGTCGAGGACTTGGGGCCGTCCCGGTCGTCCGGATGGTTGGCGTGGATCTCGTAGGTCCGTTGCGGGTCCAGGCCCAGCGCGACGAGGCGGCCACGCACGTCGGTGTGCGTCCAGTTCGTGCCACCGCCCGTCCGACGCGTGATGAGGGCGCGCGTCGGACGGCCTTCCGCGTCCACCACGTTCACCTCCACGGCGAAGCCAGCGGGGAGGGTGTGGGTTGCGTCTCCCGGCGTCCAGTCCTCGATGTCGAGGCCCCGCAGGTCGGGGCGGGCCTCGAAGGCCTTCAGCGAGAGCGTCAGGTTGCGGCGCCCATCCAGCGGTGGGACCGCGCGTCGCCCTTCGGCATCTGCCGTGCCTGCGGCGATCGACGTGCTCCGTGTCCCACGCTCCGTCGTGCGCACCTCCATGACCATCCACGGCACGCCCTCGACGGGCTTCCCCTCGCCGTCGTGGACGAGCAGCGTGCAGCCGCGCGCCGAGACGACTTCCAGGACCATGTCGCTGGCTGCGCCATGGTGCGAATGGACAGGACTCGCGGCCCACGTGGGTCCTTCGTCGACGCGCAGTCCCACGCCGTCGGGCCCAAGTCCCTCGAGGCGGAAGCGCCCGTCTTCGCCGGTCGTGGAGCTCGCCAAGACCTGTGGGTGGCCGCCGATCTCGTCGGCACCATGCAGCGCCACGACGCGGGCGCCTGCCACGGGGTGTCTGTGCTCATCGACAACGCGCCCCTCCACGACGAGCCCCTCCTCCATCTGGACGGCCACCTCGCGCTGCCCCGGCGCGAGGGCGATCGACCGCGCGGCCCACGGCAAGGGGTTCCCCTTGGCATCGGTGGCTGCATAGACGAGCAGGGAGAGCCCTTCCGCCTCCCCGGGGGGCCCCGGTCGACCGCTGGCCGCTTCCTCCACCGGGGGCAGCTCGATGGTGACCTCGCCGTTGCGGGCCGAGTGCGTCCGTGTGCCGCGACGATGCGCGAGATGGACCCTGACGTTGGCGGGGCGCTGGCCATCGGGCCCGGTCACGACCACGCGCAGCTCGGGCTGCTCGATGACCGGGGCGTCCTTCCAGACGACGAGCTTGACGCGATCGGTCTCCACGGGCACGTCGAGAATGGGCGCCCCGGGACGGTCCATCAGCTCGAGCGCGGCGCCCGCGTGCTTGCCGGGGATGGCCAGCAGGCGAATCGGGCTCCGTGGGCGATGGCGCAGGACGTGCTGCCCGTAGGCGCGCGGTTCGACGCTGCGATCGCGGTCGACCTCGTAGATGAGCTTGGCGAACGCAGGCAGCCCTCGCTCGTCGACGAGGGTGATGGTCAGGGTCCGGCCGGGCGGCAGGGTGATGGTGGCGGGCAGCTCGCTCGCGTCGCCCGAAAGCACGAGCTCCGCCAAGTCGCCACGCGCCGAGGGAGGCGTGACGATCACGCCATGGATGCCGTCCGCGTCGCCGGCAGGCAACACCGCGATGCCGACCTCGTCACTCCGCACGGGCTTCACGAACGAGCTGGGCACTTCGGGCCACAGGATGTGCACCACGGCCCCCGCGACGGGCTTGCCGTCGCCGTCGAGGATCGTGAGGCGGCGAGCCTCGGTCTCCTCGCCCGCCAGCGCAAGCGAACACGAACCGACGACGACGAGCCCTGCCAACCACCCGTGCCTCATGCGCTTCCTCCCGTCCCGCATCTGCGGCCAAGGGGCACGGTACGCGGCATGGCGGCGGCGTGCCTCGGCCCCCTCGCCAGCGAGGCGCGAATCCGCCACGTGGTTGCAAAGGCCCACGCCGTGCGGGGGCGCCGCGGCTACGGACCGTCCGGCGCCGCAAGCTCGAGCGTCACGGTCACGCGGGAGGAGGTGGCGGTCACGCGCACGCGGTCCGAGCGGACCGTCTCCCCGCCCTCGACACGTCGGGCCTGGAGCTCCAGCGGCGCGTCGGGGTCGAGGCCACGGAGGGTCGCACGTCCGAGTGCGTCGGTCTGCTGGTTCACGGTCGCGCGGTCCTGCTCGTAGAAGCAGGCGATCATGGCGCGCACCGGGCGTCCCTCGGCGTCGGTGACCCGGATGTCCACGGTGTAGGCCTTGGGCAAGACCACGGTCTTCGTCCCGGGTCGCCAAGGCTTGATCGTCAGCGACCCGAGGTCGGGTCGCTCGTCTCCGCACTCGATCTCGAGGCTCATGGATCGGCGCGGATCCAGCGCCGGGACGTCGATGCGGCCCTTGGAATCCGACCGCCCGGAGGCCAACAGGGACGACTGCCACCCGCCCGCCCACTCGTCGACCTCCATGACGGTCCACGGCACACCCGCGACGGGACGGGCTTCGGAGTCCACGACCAGGATGCGTGCAGGAAGGGCCAGGGGAGCCTCGAGCACGATCGAAGCGGAGGGGACCTCGAACCTCACGCGCTCTCCCTCCAACCACCGTGGTCCGGCTTGCACTTGCAGCTCGGCGCTGCCTTCGGCCAGGCCGATCAACGAGAAGGAACCGGTTGCGTCGGTCGTGGCCTCCGCCAGGAAGCCGAGGGGCTCGTCGACGCCGGGCAGGACTGCGTGCGCGACGACGCGCGCGCCGGCAACCGGCCGTTGGCCCTCGTCCACGACCTGCCCGCGGACCTCGACGGCGACCGGCATGTCGAGCGTGACGTCGCGGTCTTGCACACCGATCTCGCGCTGCACGGCGGCCCAGGGGAGGGGCTGCCCCAGCGCGTCCCGCGCCCCGTAGGCAAGCACGCGAACGGGTCCCTTGATCCAGGGAAGGAATCCGACGGCCGCTTCTCCCCGGATGGCGCGCGCCGCCGTCACGTGATCGGCGCGGGAGGCCACGACGTAGGCGCGGGCCGGTGCAGATCCGTCGGGGCCGCGGACGTGGATGGCCGTTTGGGGGTACTCCGGCTGGGTGGTCGGGGTCCAGACGGAGAGCGTGAGCGCCTCGGTGCCCACGGCGACGTCCACGAACGGGGCCGCAGTCTCTCCGAGCACCTGCTCCCAGACCGAGGCAGCGTGCAAGGGGATGGCGAGGACGCGTACCGGCGCCCGGGGCAGTCCCCGCAGCATCTCGCGTGCGTACAGGGGAGCGCAGCCGCTTCGACGTCCGTCCACGGTGGTCCAGAGGACGAGGGCGAACCGGGCCACGCCCCTGCCATCGATGACGCTGCAGTCGATCGCGCGACCAGGTGGCAGCGTGACGGGTCCGCCCGCTCGCGGATCCCACCCCTCGACGGTCGTGGCCGCCAAGTCCGGCCGACTCGCAGGCGGGTGCACGTCCAGCTTCACCGTCGCGGACAGCGACCCGCCGTCGAGGCGCGCCGTGCCGTCGGACCCCGTCACTTTCACCGGGACGGGTATCTCACCGAACGGGTGGCCCTCCACGTACACGCGGGCCCCCACGACCGGCTTGCCGGCCGTGTCGAGGACCGTCACGCTCGGAGCCGGTTGCTCGTCACCGGCCCGCGCACTTGCCGCGCCCAGAAGGAGCAGCAGGACCCCGCACCACGTCCGCGACATCGGTGGCTCCCCGCAGTGCCCGCTTCGGGCGAACCCACGGTACGAGCACGGCCGGCGCGGGGCACCCGGTGAGCTCCGTCAGATGCGGCGGTAGACGATCGCGACGGGCCCGCCGCGCGCAGCGAGCTCGCCCGCTGCCACGCTGAAGTGGGCCGTGGGGCCGCCGCAGCAGAGCTCCACGCGGTCGCCCACGCGGCTCCAGCGACCGCGGGCCGCGATTCGCGACGAGCCGGCCTCGGCGCGACCGTCGGGGGTCAGGGTCAGGACGGGGTGGCCGAACCGGGCCTCGAGGGCCGCGATCGCGCGCTCCCGGCCGTTCTCCGGAACCAGCCCCCGGCGCACGAGGTCCTCCACGATGGCCGCGTGGTCCAAGACCCAGCGGCCATGGACCGGGACGCCGAGCGAACGCATCGGAGCTGACACGGGGCCTCCTCCCGGCCGCCGGCACGGGCGGCCAAGAGGCATGTACGGATCCGCGCCGGGACGTCGCACCCGGGACCAAAGTTGTCCGGACGTCCGGACAACCAAAGTCCCTGGTGTCCCGGATATCCGGGCTCTGCGGGCCGCGAAGTGTCCGGACGTCCGGACAACTTTAGTCCCGGTCGGGCGCCGAGGAGCTCGTCTTCTTGGACCTGGGCCAGGGCGACAGGTCAAGCCGCGTCGTGCCGAGCGGCGAGGCGACGGCGCGCCGCTCGACCTCCTCAAGGCCATCGCCCGAGGCCCGGACGGAGACGGGGCACGGTTCGTCCGGCGCGTTGACGCGCAGCCAGTAGCGCAGGACGTGCTCGCCCAGCTCCGCGTGCACGATGCGCGCCACGGCGTAGTCCTCTTGGTGGAGGCGACGGAGGTTCCTCCAGCCACCGCTGCTCATGCGGGGGTTGGGCGCACCGGCGAAGAATGTCGTCTCGATGCCGGACCAGCCTCGCTCGGACGGGAAGTCCGCCGTGATCTCCACGACGCGGAGGTGCCGAGGCGAGAGCACGGGCGAGCTTGCGATACGCCCCGGACGCACCTCCAGCGGCCCGTCCCAGAGGGCGGAGCTCACCTGGTAGACGCCGGCGGGCACGTCCGAGGGCGTCACCAAGTGCACGTCCTCGCCGTGGCGCTTCAGGTGCAACACAACCGAGTGCTTGAACATCGGGTCGTCATCCTCGTCCACGACGTGAACACCGACGGTTCCGTCTGACGGCAGGAGCACGTCCGGATCTGCTGTGAGCCGGATCTCCAAGGGGGCGCCCGGCCCAGGCCGCAGAGGTTCGAGGATGGTCGTCGGGGGCAGCGGGCGCCCCACCTGCCAGGCATGGAAGTCGACGGCCACCTGCCGGTAGCCCAGCGCCTTGATGGTCGCGCTGCCGAGCGACGTTTTCTTCACACGCTCGTACAGGCTCGCCGCACCGAGCCAGATCGACTCGAGACTCAGGGCACGCGGCCACTCACGCACCATGAACTGGGGAATGGGGTACGGAGAGCGCAAGGCGCCTTCTGGAACCTCCGCGGGCCGCTTGTTCAACGTACGCCATCCCCCTAGGGCGAGCGGGCCCCCACCGCCCTCGAGCCCCGACTCCAGATGGACAACACCCAAAACGCGCGAGAGGCCAACTAGCTCCAGCACGCCGGACGAACCCTCCGGCACCACGCCAGGGTTGTTCGCCGCAGCGGCGATGCCCGTCACATGTTGCGCCAAGTCGTCCATGACGAGCCACGCAGGGTCCACGGACTTGGCGAGCACCCGGTCGCCGGGGACCAAGCCACGCACCGTGAACGACCCGGCGGAGTCCGTCGTGACTTCGACGAACGGCTGCTCGCGCAAGAGCAGGCTGCGGACCCGTGCGCTCGGCGACTCCACCTCTTCGTAGTAGGGCCGCCCGCGTAGGGCGACCAGTACCGCCCGCATGCCGCGCACCGGCTGCCCCTCGAGGTCACGAACCAAGCCGTGCAGAACGCCAACTGGCCACGCCTGCAGCACGGCGTGCCCTTCGTCGTGCGCAGCGTCTTCGTCCCCGGTCCAGGCAATGGGCACGGCCTGCGCCGTCCAGCCCTCCGCGCTGGCGCACACATGCGTCGGCCGCACCGCTGCTTCCGAGGGGGCGCCCTCGAGGCGAAGCTCTCCCGGGGCGAGCTCGCTGGCCGGCATCGCCTCCAGGAACTCGCCCACCGCATTGGCCGCCACGAGCTGCAGATCCGCAGGGACCACCGAGGGCACGCGAACCCGGACACGCCACGGGCCCCGCGTCGAGGGCACCGCGGCTGGCGTGCCGACGGGAGCCTCTGGCAAGAGCGGCGTCGCGGCTCCCACAAGGCTTGGCTTGCCAACGGTCGCCGGACCCGCTGCAGCCTCGCCACGCGATGCCAGCTTCTGGCTGTCCTCCTTCTCGTTCCACGCTCGAAGCCAGATGCCTGCGCCGACCAAAGCCGCCAGCGCGATGGCAACGGCGAGCACCTTCTTCCCCATGACGATTCCCCCCACGGACGCTGCGGACGTCGGCCCCGCAAGCCCAAGCGGGCTGTAGGCGAGCGGCAGCAGGGCCGCGCGCCAACCGGCCGGTTCCTCCCCATGCGTGGATTCCAGGCGCGTGCGCAGCTGCGCCAGTCCACGCTTGACGTGCGTACGTGCCGTCTCGACGGGAACGTCGAGCTTGCGCGCGATGTCGCGTGGCGGCAGGCCGTCGAAGTAGCGCAGCAGCAGCGCGCGTCGATAGGGCTCGTCCAACGACACCACCGCCACTGCCACGCGGCGGCCGACCTCGGCGCGCGCCACTACGTCGTCGACGGCCTTGGCGGTCTCGCCGGGCCTCGCCCTGGCTTCTCGCGAACGGGTGGCGGCGCGTTGTCGCACGAGGTTGCGTGCGCGGTTGCGCGCGATGCCGGCCAGCCAGCTGCGGAGCGGTCCGCGGGGAGGTGCCTCGGCTTGGAGCGCAGCGAGCATCGTGTCCTGCACGACATCGTCGACGAGGTCGTCGCCCCGGAGGGCGGCCCGGGCCACGTGGCGCACGAAGGCTGCATGCTCCACCAGGGCGTCGGGGTCGGGAGGGCGCCGATGGGTCATCGCTGCCCCCTAGTGGTAGCCGACGGCGATTCCGGTTCAGAAGGGCCTCACGCTCGTGCGTAGCATGGCCCGCACCCTACGTACGGAGGGCCCACCATGCGGGTCTGGGTACCCATCCTGGGACTGCTCGTGATCGCGGGGGCATGGTTTGCCGTGACCCGTGCCTCGGGACGCGCGCCGCCGGGCGCCGAACAGCGAACCCCATCCGCCCCGCACGTCGAGGACACGCCTCCGGATACCACGCCGGCCCCGCAGCCCGCCGCGCAGCTACCCGCTCTTGGCGCGGACCAGGTCCACGTCCGCGTCGAGTGGGTTGGCCGCTCACCCGAGCCCGCGGACGTGAGCCTGATCCTGGTCGAGACGGAGGGCAGGTTCCGGGAGCGGTCGTTGAAGATCCCCGCCGGGGGCGCCGGAGTGCTCCCGAAGGACTGGGGCGCCTATCGCGTGGAGGAGGCCCGCGTAGGGGGCTGGGTAACGGACCAGCATCAGTTCGACCTGCGCCGGGACGAGGACGGCACGCACGCAATCCACGTGAAGCCCTTCACGGCCTCCACGTTGCGCGTCCGCGATGCCCAAGGAGCGCCGGTTGCGGGAGTCCTCGCGAAGCGGGGCAGCAGCCTCTTCGATCTGTGGCGTGCCGCCCTCCCGTCGTCGTACGTCGACGACGCGGAGGTAGACGGAGCCGAGGATGGCACGGTGGTTCTGCCGCGAACGATCTACCCCACGTTCTGGTGGATCCTGGCACCGGGCTACGTCTGGCATGGCGTGGAAGCCTCGCCCGACGTCGCCGAGCAGACCATCGTGCTCGTTCGTGGCGGCGACGTGAGCGTGACGGTCGCCCACGACCAGCCCCTCCCTCCCGGATCGGTGCGTGCAAGCCCGGTGGATCTCGACGGCGACGAGGCGCGACCACGGCGCGTGGCCGAGCTCGTCGCACCGGGCTCGTACCGCGTGCGTGGGCTGGCGGCCGGCCGTTGGCTCGTCCACGTTGGGCCTCCGGACGACACGGAAGCCGAGTCGGCCTGGACCGCCGAGGAGGTCGATGTGGTGGTCGGCTCGACGGCGGCCGTCTCCCTGCGCGTGGAGGAGCGTCATCGGCCTCGCCAGCTCCAGCTCGAGCTCCTGGTGCATCTACCCAAGGAGTGGGACGTCGAACCCAAGATCGAACTCGAGGGTGCGTCCGAGTCGAACCAGGGCATCAAGCTCGGTGCGCAGAGGCCCGAGCGGTTGAGCGACGTCACGTGGCGCTATGTCTGGCCCGACGTGGCGGCGGGCCTCTACAGCGTGCGACTCTTCCAGCCGGACCACACGTGGTGGATCGAGGCCCATCGTGGACCTGCGCAGGCCGAGATCCATGTGCCGCCGCCTCGCGTGCTCCTCGTGTCCGTCAGGGACGGAGCTACCGGCGAGCCGATTGCCGACGCGCAACCTTCGATGCGTCCCGAGCTCGACCAGCCGTTCGAAGCCGTCGGCGGCTGGGGTCGCGCCGGTGGGTTCGAAGCGACACGTGAAGTCGGGACCTACGCGTACCGGCTGCCCCTCGGGAAGATGGCAATCGAGGTCACGGCGACGGGCTACGCGCCGTGGAGTCAGGACATCGAGCTTGCAGCCGGTGAGGGGCCCATGCGGCTGGAGGCGTCCCTGGAGCGCGGTGCACGGATCACGGTTCGAGTTCGTGAGGGGGACGCGCCCGCTGCGAGCCGCGAGTACGAGATTAACTGGCAGCACATGGGCGACAGGGACAGCAGCCACGGCACGTGGACCCACGGTCCGACGCACGAGCTCGAATCCCTCGCAGCAGGGACGTACCGCATCACGGTCCTCTTCGAGCACGAGGATCCCGGCCCCCTGGCAGCAGGACGGCGCGAGTGGTCCCGGCGCGTGACCCTCGAGCCCGGCGAGCACAAGACCGTGGACATCGACATCTCGAAGTAGGTGTGCGTAGCGGCACCGATTGCCCTGTCCCGCAGGGACCACGGCCGGGAACGCCTCCTCCAGAGCCACTCGCGGAGGCGGAGCCGAGGGCCGGAGTGCGGGCCGTGCTCATGCTTCGTCCCCGATAATCCATGGGATTTGCCCGCACTCCGTACGCCCTTGGCCTGGCGCTTCGCGCGCGAGTACAAGTCGCAAGGAGCCCCCGCAGTGAAGAAGCTACTCAAGCTCGATTGGGATGTCATCGCGGGGATCGCCGCGGCCGGCCTCGCGATCATCCTTCATCTGCTGCACGTCGTGCACAGCGAGGTCCTCCTTACGATCGCACTTGTCCTGCTCGCGATCCTGCTCTTTCGAGATCTTCGACGAGAGGGACACGGCGAACAGATGGCCTCCGCTTTGAACAGCCTGGGCGCCGGTGTACAGGACATCCGCTCCACGCTGACTCCCCCCGAAGCCATTCTCATCGGCCCGCGAAACCTGCGCATCGAGACGCGTCGATTCGTCGAGTCCGCTCGTGGGCACATGGTCTGGTTCAACGTCTGCTTCGCGATGTTCCGGAGACAAGAAGTGTTCGATCTGCTTCTGCGTCCAGCGATCGAGAATCCGCTGGTCGAAGCCATTCAGTTCATCGCGAACGAAGGGGAGCGTGATCTCTGGGACAAGAACATGGCCCCGAAGATCAGCGAGTGCGCCGGCAGCGGCAAGGTCATCGCACGCCTTTGGCGACGACTGCCGGAGACGGTGTCCTTCATCCTGGCGGACATCAACTCCACTGGCAAGACGGAGGCACTGCTGAGCTTCTGGGGGGAGCCTTTCATGTCAAGGGCCGCCGACACGCAGTTGCCGCGCTACGTGTTCTGGGTCCACGCCCATGCGAACTTGGTGGCCCAGTTCGTCGAGATGGAGCGACGGGCACGCACGACCGACGCCTAGACTCGACTTTGGCCCCTTCTGAGAGTCTGCCAACGCCTGTGTGCCGCCGGTGGGCGCCGCGAACCCACGGTACGAGCACGGCCGGCGCGGGGCACCCGGTGCGCTCCGTCAGATGCGGCGGTAGACGATCGCGACGGGCCCGCCGCGCGCGGCGAGTTCGCCCTGTGCCACGCTGAAGTGGGCCGTGGGGCCACCGCAGCAGAGCTCGACGCGATCGCCGCGGAGGTTCCAGCGACCGCGGGCGGCGATCCTCGACCCGCTGGCCTCGGCGCGACCGTCGGGGGCAAGGGTCAGGACGCGGTGGCCGAACCGGGCCTCGAGGGCCGCGATCGCGCGCTCCCGGCCGTCCTCCGGAACCAGCCCCCGGCGCACGAGGTCCTCCACGATGGCCGCGTGGTCCAAGACCCAGCGGCCATGGACCGGGACGCCGAGCGAACGCATCGGAGCTGACACGGGGCCTCCTCCTGGCCGCCGGCATGGGCGGCCAAGAGGCATGTACGGATCCGCGCCGGGCGTCGCACCCGGGACCAAAGTTGTCCGGACGTCCGGACAACTAAAGTCCCTGGTGTACCGGATATCCGGGCTCTGCTGGCCGCGAAGTGTCCGGACGTCCGGACGACTTTAGTCCCGGTCGGGCGCCGGGGCGTCCGAGCTGGACGGATACGCCGCAGCTCGGGCGTCCCCGGACGCATGCGTCCGGGGGTTCCCCCTCCGGAGTCACTCCCGGAGGTCGAATCATGCGTTCGCTCGTTCTTGTCCTGGCCTTCGCCGCTCCCCTGGCCGCCTGCGGAGGCGGGGGTGGCGGGAGTGCCGCCGCGCCGGGGGTCGAGGAACCCCCGGCCCAGCCGGGTCCGGTGGAGCCGCCCGCGGGCCCCGAGGGTCGGACGCTTGTCGGCCACTGGCTGCTGGAGTCGGGGTCCATGCTGCCGACGTTCATCCATGGTCTGGCGACGTTCACGACGACTACCGAGGTGACCGCCCTCACGGTCGAGGCGGGCGGGATGGCCAAGGTCTGGTTTCGCGACCTGGTGACGGGGGCGCTCGACGGCGTCCGGGCGTTCGCCCTCTACGACGGCGAGTCGCTGGTGCTCGACTTCTCGGCGGAGCCCACAGACGACGTCGTCTTCAACATCGCCATCGAGCAGTACCAGTTCCTGTTCCCGCACGTCGTGGTGCATGTGGACGCGCTGGGTGTGGCCGACGAGACGGGTCGCATTGCCCTGTTCTCCCGCCAGGCGGCGCTCCCCGACGACGCGGTCGCCGGTCAGCTGACCGTGCTCGAGGAGCACGACGACGTGCCGGCGCCGCAGTACTTCACGGACGTCGTCCTGTACGGCAACGACCTCGTCTGGGCATCGGGCCAGGGCGTGCTCGAGCGCTTCGACCACGGCACGGGCCTCTTGCTCGCCCCGCTCGCCTCGACGCAGAGCCGGCTCCCGCAGACCGTGCAGGGCTCGCACTTCTGGACGCACTGCGGTTGCGGCGGCAGTCGCGACGCATTCCGGCGCTCGCTCACCACCGTGTTCGACACCGTGAGCAGCGACGACGAGCTCGGCGGGGGCGCGACGTTTCGCGCCATGGCGTACGTGCCGACCACGGATCGCCTCTGGGTCCACGTCCGTCCCTTCGACGACCAGGTCGGACGCTTCCACGTGCTGGACACGCTCGGCGAGCCGAACACGGCGGAGGCGACCTTCGCCTTCAACCGCGACCTGCGCGGACTGGCCTTCGATGGCACGTACCTCTGGGGGATCATCACCGTAGGCAGCCAAGCGGTCGTGATGATCGACCCGACCACGGGCAGGGTCGTCGCCTCCTACGAGGTGCCCGACGAGGACGTGTCATGGGCCGGACTGGTGACGGTGGGCAACGGCATCTGGCTGCTCGGTACGGATCTGCTCGGAGGCGGACGCTTGGTGCGCGTCGCGCGCCCTGACTGACGCCTCAGACGCGGCGGAGCCATCCGAATGCGTCCGGGCCTTCGCCGCCCTGGATCGCCACGAGCGCCTCGCGCAGGCGCTTGGTGATCGGACCCATCTTCCCGTTGCCCACGGCGTGGTCGTGGCCACCGCGGATGAGGGTGCCGACGGGTGTGAGGACCGCGGCCGTGCCCGAGAGCGCGGCCTCGGCCTCCGTGGAGCGGGCCATCAGCTCGTCGACGGACAGCGGGCTCTCGTCTACGCGCAGGCCCAGGCTCGGCGCCAGCTCGAGCACGGAGGCGCGGGTGATGCCGTGGAGGATCGAGTCGTCGAGCGGCTTCGTGTGGACCGCACCCTCCTGGATCAGGAGGAAGTTCGCGGCCCCGGTCTCCTGCACGTCGCCGCCCGGGCAGAACAGCACTTGGTCGGCCTTCCACGCCCTTCTCGCGTGCAGCACCGGCTGCAGCGCGGCGGCGTAGTTGGACCCCGTCTTCACGCAACCGAAGCCCGGCGCCGCGCGTGCGCGGCGTTCCTCCAGCGCGATGCGCAACGGGCGCATGCCGCCGGCGAAGTAGTCCCCCACCGGGCACGTCATGACGACGAGCAGCGCCTCGGTGCTGGGCGAGCCGGCGGCGCCGACGCTCTCCAGCGTGCCGAGGAGGAGCGGCCGGATGTAGAGCGCGCCGGGCAGCGCGGGGATCCGGTCGCGCACGGCGTCCACGACGGAGAGCACCATCTCCGTGAGCAACGCCGTCCCCGGCACGGGCAGGCAGAGCACCTCGGCACTGGCCTGCATGCGCGCGACATGCCGGTCGAGACGGAACACGTGCACCGAGTCGTCGGCGTGGCGGTAGGCCTTGAGGCCCTCGAAGCACGAGCTGCCGTAGTGCAGGCCGTGGGCCCCGGGATGGAGCGCGAGCGGAGCCAACGGCTCGAGCAGGGGCGGCGACCAGGCGCCCTCCCGGAACCGGGCGATGGCCTGGGTGCCGCAAAAGACGCTGCCGAAGGAGGACGCCATGGGGCGCGTACCCTACGGCAGCGCCTCGTGCGCGGGTAGTCGTCGGTCCGGCGCCGGCCCGGACCACTCGCTACGCTGGCAGGTCCCGGTCGGGTCCGGGGCCCGGAGGCGCGGTTGGACGAGGTCGGGTGGTACGGCACGGTCGTCGGACCCGCGGGTGAACCCGTCTCGGGTGCGACCGTGCACATCCTGCCCGTGGGCATGGAGCTCCCGGACGCCGAGCGCGTCGAGTTCACGTCCAGTCCGGAGGGCGAGATCGTCCTGTTGCGCTCCTCCGGGCTCGCCACGCTGCTGGGGCGGGCGCGGCGCTCCCTCCATGCCACCACGGCGAGGGACGGCACGTGGCGCGTCCCCACGGCGGACTCGCGCCTGGCGAGCAGCGGGCTGCGCGAGCACGTCGTGTTCGCCACGCACGGCGGTCAGGCCACGACGCCCTGGCGCGGCGCGTTGAACGGCGTGCCCGAGCTGGGGGTCGGGCTGCGCCTGGGCGGCCACATCCAGCCCCGGTTGCGCGCGGTGACGCGCACGGGGCGCGGGCTGCCGGGCGTCCACGCCACCGTCGTCGCGTCGCGCGACCGCTTGGACCTGCCGAGCTACGCGCGGGAAGTCCAGGTCCTTGACGCCTTGAGCAATGCGCGCGGCGAGATCGCGTTCCCGCCGCTCGCCGCGCACGCGGACTGGCATCTGCAAGCCCTCGTGCGCACGAAGGGCCGGACGCGCTGGCGCGACCGCCACGTGCCGATGGAGCGCCTGCTGCGTCGTACGCCGGCCTGCGTCGTGCTGGCGCCCTCGGTCACGGTGACGGGTCGCGTGGAGCTGCCCAGGGGCGTGTCGGCCCATGCGCTCGAGGTGTACGCGCTCGAGCCCGACCTGCATCCGCTGGCCGCGGTCGAGACGCATGCCGAGATCGCGGACACGGGCGAGTTCCGCCTCGAGCGCGTTCCCGTGCCGCGCGCCGTCCTCGTGGTGCGTGCCCGCGGCCGCAGCCCGTTCCAGGCCGAAGACCGTTCCGTGGCCGGCTTGGTGCGGTCGCTCGACACCCACGAGGGCCGAACGCTTTGCCTGGGCACCCTGCAGGTGCCGCGCGTGACGACGTTGTCGGGCGTCGTGCGGACGCCGCGGGACGCTCCGAAGGGCGGCCACATCCGGACCCGCCATTGGTTCGCCGTGGCGCCGATCGAGGGGGACGGGGCCTTCCACCTGGAGGACGTCCCGGAGGGACACCACGACCTGATCGCATTCCTCGGACCCTCCGACCTGCTGGCCGGAAGCGGCATCTGGCACGTCGAGCGCCATGTGCTCGCGGGGCGCAACGACGTCGTGATCGACGTTCGGGGCGGGGGCTACCTGGTGCTCCGTCCGCACGACATCCGCTTCGCGGATCGGGCCCTCGTCCTTCGCCACTGGGCCCTGGCGCATGGCGGCTACGTCCTGGCCCGCGGCCGCGACGACGCCGAGCCCTGCTGGCAGGGTCGAGCCGGCCCGTGCTCCGGCCTCGTCCTGCACGCCGCGGGCTACCGGCCGACGCGCCTGCCGGATCTCGACCTCGACGCGGAGCGCGTGCTGCGGCTGGACGTGACCCTGGAGCCGTGGGACGTCGGATGACGGCGCGTGTCGGATTGGCTATCTTCCGCCTCGCGCCGGGGTGACCGGGGGGTACCCACGCGCGATCGGGGGCGGGCGTGAGGCCTTGGCTGCTGCTGCTCCTGCTGCTGCTCCTGGCCTTGGAGCCGCCTGCGGTGGTGCGGCGCGGTCGCGAGCGACCGCTGTGGTTGAGCCTGCTCGTCGGGGTCGCGGCGATCCTGGTCGCGATCTTCGCCATCGTCGAGGCCCTGCGCGAGCCGCTCGTCCCCTCGACGCCGCCCGCAGCGCCTGAGCCCCGCGAGCAGCCCCTTGACCCTGCACAGCTCCTGGAGCCTGGCTACGCACCCGTCGATCTGTACTTGTCTGCGCCGTCGCCCGCCCCGGAGACCGCGGGCGACGCTCGCTGATGCGCAGGGGTCAGGACGCGACCACGGATGGGCGCCACAGCGCCAGTACGTGGCCGTCGGGGTCCAGCGCGTAGGCCACTTCGTGACCCCACGTCCGCGGCAGCGCTTCGTCGAGCGCCGTGGCGCCGGCCGCGAGAGCGCGCGCGAACGCGCGGGCCGGGTCGTCCACGGGCAGGTAGACCTCGGCGCGCGGGATGCCGCGACCGCGGGCGGGGTCGGGCAGCGCCGCACCGAGCAACCGCTTGATGCCGCTCTCGGGCATCAGGCCCAGGACGGCGCCCCCGGGCAAGTCGAACTCCGTCATGCCCGGCACGTCCAACCGCGGCGCACGCCCGAGGACCTCCCGCCAGAACGCCTTCGAGCGCGACGCGTCGGCCACGTAGAGGATGAGGTGGGTGGTGCGTGCCGGGCCGGCCATGGCGAAGTCAGCGGGACCCGTCGTCGGCGAGGGCCTGCGCACGCTCGGCGACGAGGCGCCCCACCTCGGCGTAGGGGCTGCCCGGTATGTCGCGGATCTGGGTCGGGTCCATCTGCCACGCTTCGAAGGACGCCCACTGGCGATCGTCCATCGTGCGCCGCAACGCGCCCTGGAGGTCGCCCTTGATGCCCTCGATGCGGGCGCCGTAGGTGGTGTTCGCGCCGGGGAGCGGCTCGCTCAGGACGCGTTCGAGAAACGCCTTCCAGCCGACGTCCTGCCCGGGCTTGCGCGCCGCTTCGGCCATCAGGTCCACGAGGCGGTCGAAGAAGACCGTACCGTCGTCCGCCGGCGTGCGCAGCACCTGCAGGATCTCGGACTGGGCTTGCGTGATGTCGCGGGTGACGCTCTCGCTCTGGGTCGCTTCCAGATCGAGCACCTCGGAGAACGTCGTGTACGCAGGACGCTTGTCCTGCAACGCGAGCACGTTGCGCACGCCCTTCTGCACCGCCTCGTCCAGCGCCCCGTCGACGCGCTCGTCCACGGCGCGATCCACGAGCTTTCCCAGCTCGGCCTCGGTGCCGGGAGGAACCTCGCCCGAGGGGACGCCGGGCACCAGCGCCACGCCGCGCAGCGTGGGCGCCGACGTCGGCTCGTCGACCGGCGGGCCCGCGTGGCGCGGTGTCGACGTGCCGCGCAGGGAATCCGACGTCGCGGGCCGGAGCGCGGACGTCAGCCCGTCTCCCGTCGCAACCAAGCCCTGCTGGATCGCCAGCTCCTCGCGTACCTCCTGGAGCTCGCGGGTCGCCTGCCAAGCGAGCGCCAGGGCCCCGGACGCGACGAGCAACGCCAAGACGGGCACGAAGCGCGACATGGGCGACAGCCTACCGCCCGACGGGGCCTGCCGCCGCAGGCCCTGGCCGCGGGACGCCGGTAGGCTCGGCGCATGCCGCGCTCCCCCACCTCGCGTCGCCCTTCGCCGGAGGCGGGCCGCGCCGTGGCCGGCCTCGCCGAGCGGGAGGGGCCTCGCTTGCACGCCTTGGCGAGGCGGCTGTGTGGCAAGGCCGACGAGGCCGAGGACCTCGTGCAGGAGGTGTTCCTCTCTGCGCTCAAGGGCTGGGACGGGTTCGAGGGCCGCTCTTCGCCGACGACTTGGCTGTACACGATCGCGGCGCGCGCGTGCCAGCGGATGCATCGCAAGCGCGCCGGGCAGCCGGCACGCGTGCTCTCGCTGGACGCCCCGCTGCCGTTCGGGGCGGGGGCCATGCCCACGCTCGGTGCCGAGGAGGGTGGCCCTCCCAGCGAGCAGGTTCGGCGCGAGGCGCTGGAGCGCATGCAGGCGGGCATCCTGGCCCTTCCGGTCACGTTCCGCCTGCCCTTCGTGCTCAAGGAGGTCGTGGGCCTCCCGGTGGCCGACGTGGCCCGCGTGCTGGGGCTGAAGCCCGCCACGGTGAAGACGCGGCTGCATCGCGCGCGCCTGCGCGTGCGCCAGGAGCTCGAGAAGTCGATGACCTCGCGCGAGGTCCCGCCGGCGGCCTACGACCGCCAGGTCTGCCTCGACCTGCTCGCCGCCAAGCAGGAGGCCTTGGACCGCGGGACCGACCTGGCGCAACCCATCGTCTGCGAGCGCTGCCGCGAGGTGTTCGCCTCGCTGGACTTCGCGCAGGACGCCTGCCGCCGGCTGGGCGACGAGGCGATGCCCCCCGACGTGAAGACCCGGCTCCTCGCCGCCATCGCCAAGGCCGCCGCCTGAATCTGGATTCGGCCTTGGGGAGGACGGGAACCTCGGCCCGATCCGTGTCTCTCAAGGGGTGACGGGCCTTGGCAGGTCCGGGGCGCGGGGCCCCGGCGACGAACCGGGGCCCGCTCGGAGGACCCCGTGACGACCTCTTCCGCCCTCGCGAAGGCGCGGTGGTCGCCGTACTTGGTGGGCGCCTTGCTGGGCGTCCTCTCGGTGATCACGTTCGCCACCATGGACAAGGCGCTCGGCACGTCGACCAGCTTCGTGCAGGTCGTGGGCATCGCCGAGCGCGCGATCGCGCCGGAACACACCGACGCCAACGCCTACTTCGTCAAGACGATCGGCACGACGGACAAGCCCACGCCGTGGCTCGAGTGGCAGCTGGCCCTCGTGCTGCTGATGCCGGTGGGCGCGTGGCTCGGTTCGCGCCTGGGTGGCAGCCGGTTCCGCGGGGAGCTGCCCGATCTCTGGACGCATCGCTTCGGACCGAGCAAGGCCAAGCGCGCCGCGTTCGCCTTCCTGGGTGGCGCCGTGCTGCTCTTCGGCGCACGCCTGGCGGGCGGCTGCACGTCCGGCCACTCGCTGTCCGGCGGCCTGCAGCTGGCCGTGAGCAGCTGGATCTTCACCGCCTCGATGTTCGCCGCGGGCGTGGCCACGGCGTTTGCCCTGTACGGGCGCAAGGGAGCCGACCATGTCTGATGCCAAGACCCTCGTGCTCGGGGCCGTCACGGGCCTCGTGTTCGGCTTCCTCCTCCAGCGGGGCGGGCTCACCCGCTTCCGCACGATCCTCGGCCAGTTCCTGTTCCGCGACTTCACGATGCTGCGGGTCATGCTCACGGCGATGCTCGTGGGCGGGGTCGGCATCTACGCGCTCCGTGCCGGCGGCATGGAGATCGTGATGCACGTCAAGAGCACGGCCATCCTCGGCAACGTGCTCGGTGGCCTGCTCTTCGGCGTGGGCATGGCGGTGCTGGGCTACTGCCCGGGCACGGGCGTGGCGGCGCTGGGCGATGGCTCGCGACACGTCGGGGCCGGCATCCTGGGGATGCTCGCCGGTGCCGCGATCTACGCCGAGGCGCACCCGTGGCTGGGCGAGAAGGTCCTGGGTGTCGGCGCCGAGGGCAAGATCACCCTGGCCAGCGCGACCCACACGAGCGAATGGCTCTGGTTCGGCGTGATGGCGGTGGCCGCCGTCGTGCTGTTCCGCGTCGCCCGGACGGTCGAGCGACGCAAGGCCATGGCGCCCTCCGCCTGAGCAGGTCGCAGGGGCCAGGCTCCTGCGTGCAGCGTCGGCCATCGAACACGCGCGCGGTTCACGCCTCCAGGAGGTCACCCCCCGTGGTCTTCTTCTGAGAAGGCGAGGAGGGCGCGGCGGGCCTGGGCGTGCCGGTTCAGGCGGAGGGTGAACTCCGACTCGCGCCGGCCGCCCTTGGCGCGCACGATGGCGCCCAGCTCGCGACGCGCCTCGAGGCTCCAGCGGCGGATCCCGGGCAACGCCGTCACGATCGGCGCCCAGCGCTCGAACGCCTGTCGCTCGCCCGCCGACCACCCACGGAACGCGTGCACGCCCAGCAGCGCCGACGCCTCCTCGACGAGGGTCGCCAGACCGCGTTCGCAGTCGCTGCCGAAGCGGCGCGCCAGATGTCGGGCGGCGCCCACGCTGACGTTGGTCAGGTCGAACAGACCGATCACGTCGTCGCGCCGACCGTCGGCGAACCAGTACATGTTCTCGGCCGACAGCGCCTGCAACGTGGCCGGCGTCGAGCGATGACCAGGCTTGGCCTTCATGCGACGCCGCTCGGCGCGCTCCACGCGCTGGACTTCCGGGTCGAGCGACTCGAAGCCCAGCTTGCGGTAGAACCACCACGCACCGGAGGCCTGGCCCTCGGAGTTGTCGTGGCCCAGCTGGTAGGGGTCCACGGTGAAGGCCGTCGAGCCCAAGAGCTGGTGGACGGCCGACAGGATCCGTCCGTAGATGCGCGCGGCCTCGGCGCCACGGTTGGCTTCGAAGACGTTGTACATGATCTCGGACGAGGCGTTCCACGCCGTGGCCAGCACGTAGCCGATGGGCACGCCGTTCTTGACGGTGATGAAGCCGTAGAGCGTCTCGAGCAGCATGCGCCGCTCGGGCACGAGGCCCAGTGCCACCAGCTCGAGGCCGTCGTTCCAGCCGATCCGACGCACGTCCGCGGCATCGGCGTGGAGGAACGCATCGAGGTCGCGGCTGCGCGTGACCATGGCGTCGCGCGACATCTCGACCAGCGCCTCGGCCTCGCGGCCGCGCACGTCACGAACGAAATCGGGCGGCTCGCGCAGCACCTGGGCCAAGTCGGGGCGTGACAGGTCCAGGGGCTCGGTCTGGTAGTGGACGCGCCGCACGGGCACGCGCGCCTTCGTGCGGCTCGGTGTCTCGGGGCCCGACTCCAGGCGCAGCGGGACGACGAGATCGTCGACCAGCTTCTCCTTGGTGAACGGCTCGACGTCCCAGGCGTCGAAGCGTGCGAAGAGGAACTCGGCGTCCGTCTCCTGCGCGCCCTTGAGCATCGTCACCTGCTCGCGCGCCGTGAGGTCGAGCTTGGCCAGGGCGAGCTCCTCCGCGTACGGCATGAGGAGCCACATGCGGTCGGCGATCGTGGCGTCGGACTCGAGCTCGTCCCACTCGATGTGCAACCGACCGGGGTAGCGGCGCGCCAGGCGCCGCGCGGTGTAGTAGAAGAACGCGTAGTGGATCGCCGTGCCCGCGATCCCCGAGTCCACGAGCCGATCGCGGAACCGCACGAGGTCGCGGCGCTGCGCGAAGGCCTGCAGCATCGACTCGGCGCGCTCGAGGATGTCGGCATCATCGGGATACGCGCGGACGAACAGCAGGAGCTCGTGCAGGTGCACCACGTCGTCGGGGCGGAGAAGCGCGGTGCTGGCCAACACGTCCAGCGCCTCGCGCTTGCGGTCCGCCGCGTCGGCGCCGAAGACGAGGCGCAAGGCGGCCAGGCGGTCGAGGGCGGCGCGCGGGCTGCGCCCCCGGCCCCGCAAAGGTCCCGTGCCTGCCATGCGCCCGCCTCCACCGTGCCGGCGCGGAGGCTACCCGGCGCCTCCCCAGCGACGTCCCGGCGAGCGCCGGCGCCGGCGCCGGGCGGGACCTGATCGGAGCCATCGACAGAAGCAATCAAGCCGGCCCCAAGCGTCGGGAATCCCGTGGCACTCGGGCCGCCGAGCCCTATTGTCCGGGCTCCTGAACCCACGGAGGATTCGATGGACGCCCCTCAGAGCCCCCTCGGCGTCGGCAGCCAGGTGCCCGACTTCGAGATCAACACGTACGAGCCCAAGACCAAGGGGTTCGGCAAGTTCAACCTCGCGGCCCAGAAGGCGGGGGGCCGCTGGAGCATCTTGTTCTTCTATCCGGCCGACTTCACCTTCGTGTGAGCGACCGAGTTTGCTGCTCTGGCAGAGCAGTCCGACCGCTTCGCGAAGCTCGGTGCCGACGTGGTCACCGTGAGCAACGACACCCAGTTCGTGCACCTCGCCTGGCACCGTAGCGAGAAGGAGCTCGCCGGCGTCCAGTTCTCGATGGGCGCGGACCCGACCGGCAAGCTCGGTCGGATGTTCGGGGTCTACGACGACGGCAGCGGCCTCACGCTGCGCGGCACGTTCATCATCAACCCCAAGGGCCAGCTGATGAGCAGCGAGGTGAACTTCTACAACCTCGGCCGCAACATCGACGAGCTCATGCGCAAGTTCAAGGCCAACCTCTACCTCTCGAAGAAGCCCAACGAGGGCTGCCCCTCGAAGTGGAAGGACGAGGGCGACGCCACGCTCACGCCCGGCCCGGAGATGGTCGGCCGCGTGCACGAGGCACTCGAGGCGCAGAAGAAGACCCCTGCGAGGGTCTGACCGGACGACGTCCGCTCGGACGCGACGGCCCGCGGCGCAACGCCGCGGGCCGTTCGTCGTTTTGGAACCGCGCGTCTCGGTGGGATCGATGCCCGAAGCGTTTGCATCGGCGCTGCCGATGGCCTTCGTCGGATCTTCCGGCGCGTCCGACGCATCGCTAGCATCCGCCGCCTTCCTTCCAACGCGCGGAGAGCGACTGCATGGACAACCTGATCCGACCCGTCACCGTCGGCGGCCTCGTACCCGACTTCACCCTGAAGACCTACGATCCGGCCCGCCAGGGCTTCGGCACCTTCGAGCTGGCCAAGCAGAAGGCCGCGGGCCGCTGGACGATCCTCTTCTTCTATCCGGCGGACTTCACGTTCGTCTGCGCCACCGAGTTCGCGGCACTCGCCGAGAAGGACGCCGAGATGCGCAAGCTCGGCGCGGACGTCGTCACGGTGAGCAACGACACCGAGTTCGTGCACCTCGCCTGGCAGCGCAGCGAGGAGGAGCTCGCCGGCGTGCGCTTCCCGATGGGCGCGGACCCGCGCGGTGTGCTGGGTCGCCTGTTCGGCGTGCTCGACGAGAACAGCGGGCTCACGTTGCGCGGCACGTTCCTGATCAGCCCCGACGGCAAGCTGATGAACAGCGAGGTCAACTTCTACAACCTCGGTCGCAACGTCGACGAGCTGCTGCGCAAGCTCAAGGGCAACCTGTACCTTGCCGCCAACGGGAGCGAGGCCTGCCCGGCCAAGTGGAGCGCGCACGGCGATGCCACGCTGAAGCCAGGGCCCGAGCTGGTCGGCAAGGTCCGCCAAGCCCTGGCCAACCAGGGCGCTTGAGCGTTCAGGCCTGGGCGTGTAGACGCCAGCCGGCTTCTGCGGGAACCTCTCCGCCCTTCCGGCGTAGGGAAGGGCGGAGGCACGGTCCCGCATGTCCCCTTCGTCACCCGTCGACCCCGAGGACGCCGCCGACGTCGCGGCCGCCCTCGCCGGGGAGCGGGACCGCTTTGCCGCCCTGGTGACCCGCCACCAGGGCCCGCTGCGGGCCGTCGTGCGCGCCCACGTCGGTCGGGCCGACGCGCTGGTCGAGGATCTGGCCCAGGACACGCTCCTGCGCGCGTGGCGGGGCCTCGCGTCGTGGAGCCCGGAGCGGGGGACGTTCCGCACGTGGCTGTTGGCCATCGCACGCCACGTCGCCCGCGACCACCTGCGTCGTGCGAGACGACGTCCGTCGCCGTCCGCCTCCCCCGGGCCCGAGCCTGCGGCGCCCACGAGCGCGCCCCCCGACGACGCGGGGCGGCTGGCCGCTGCCCTGGACGCCCTGCCCACGGCATGGCGCATGGCGGTGCTGCTCGCCGACGCGCACGGCATGCCGCTGGCCGAGGTTGCGCGCGTGGAGCGGATCGCGGTGGGCACGGTGAAGAGTCGACGGGACCGCGCGCGCAAGGCCTTGCGCGCGGCCCTCGGTCCCGACGAGGAGGCACGATGAACGACCGGACCACGGAACGGATCGACGCGTGGCTGCGGGCCGAGGCGCAACGGGATGGTGCCGGCGATCTCGGTGCGCAGGTCCTCGCCCAGCTGCCCGCACGCGGCCGCGGCTGGTCGCCGTGGGCGCTGGGCGCCGCGGGCCTCGTCCTGGCCGCACGCGCCGTCGCCGCCTTCCTCCTCTTCTTCACCCGCTGACGCGTCGGCGCGCACGCGGGAACGCCTTGGAGCACGCCATGACCGACACCGCCCCTCGCACCCCGCCGCGCGCACTGGCCCTCCTGCTCGCGTGCCTCGTACCCGGCATGGGGCAGCTCGTGTTGGGACGCACGCGACGCGGTGCGGTCCTCATGACGGTGGGCCTCCTGGGCGGTCCCACCCTGCTCGCGCTGGCCCTGGCGCCTCCGGGGCGTGCCACGCTGCTGGCGCTCTTGGCCGTCGCGGGCGTCACGTTGCTCGCGCTCGTCGTCGGCGTGATCGACGTCCTGGTGCGCTCGCCGCACGATGGGCTTGCGGAGCCCTGGAGCACGCGGGGTGTCGCGGCGGCACTCGTGGGGCTGGGCCTGCTGGGCCTGGTCGCCGGGCTGGGCGCGATGCTCTGGGTACGCGCGCACGCGCTGGAGGCCTTCGAGGTCTCGAGCTCGAGCATGGTGCCGACCCTCGAGCCGGGCGACCGCATCCTGGTCGAGAAGACGATGCCCTTCGACCGCCCCCTGCGGCGTGGCGACATCGTGGTCTACGAGCCGCCGGGGGAACCGGAGGGCAGGCGGTTCGTGAAGCGCATCGTGGGCCTGCCCGGCGATCGCGTCGGCGCCGAGGGGCACGTCGTGCCGCCCGACCACTGTTGGGTCGAAGGCGATGGTCGCGAGAGCTCGCGGGACAGCCGGGCCCACGGCGAGGTGCGCTTGGATGCGCTCGTGGGCCGCGCCCTCTACCGCTACTGGCCCGTCGCGCGACTCGGGGTGTTGACGGAAGCGGCCGCTCGGCCGTCAGAGGGGAGCCGGTAGAGGACGCCCGAGCAACGCGTAGGCGCGCGTGCTGTCGAGCGTGAGGTCGGCCGGGCGTTCGGGCACCCCCGCTTCCGCGCGCGTGCACACGCGGACGCTGCGAAGGCCGTGGGGCCCCAAGGCCTGGCGGAGGAAGGCCTCCCCGAGGGCCTGCCGCGTGCAGGGGACGGGACCGGCGACGTTGAGCCGGCCGCGCGCCGACGTGGCGGCCAGGTCCACCAACGCCCGCACGAAGCCGCTCCGGTCCACGGCGCTGCGCACCTCGTCGGAGAACAGGGTCACGGTGTCCCCCGCACGTGCCCGCTGGAGGAAGCCCTGCGTGGCGCGGTCCGGTTCGCGCGGGTCGATGACGAGCGAGGTCCGCACGACGAGCGCTTCCGGATGGGCCGCGAGCACGGCCTCTTCGCCCGCGGCCTTCGAGCGTCCGTACGGCGTGACCGGGCGCGCGGGCGCGTCATCGCCGTAGGGCGCGGCCGTGCCGTCGTGGACCATGTCGGACGAGAGGTGCACCAGACGCGCACCGATCCGGGCGCTCGCCAGGGCGACATGCCGCGCTCCCGCCACGTTCGTCGCGTGCAGGTCCTGCGCCGCGGCATCCGCTTGCGCGGCCACCAGGTGGAGGACCATGCGCGGTCGCAGGTCGTGGACGCATGCGCGCACGGCGGCTTCGTCGCGGACGTCGGGGCCCCCCTCGCGACCCGTCCACGCGCACACGTCGTCGCCGCGATGCCGGAGGTGCGCCACGAGGGCGCGACCCACGTAGCCGCTCGCGCCGGTGACGAGGAGGGGGCGGGCCACGGCCGGGATCCTGCCATGGGCGAGGCGTCGCGCCGTGGTACGACCATCAGCCGGAGCCACCCCCGGCCGCCTGGAGCCCACCCGTGTCCCGCATCGTCTGGTCCAGCAGCGGCGCATCGAAGTGCCTGGACTGCGGGAAGCCGGCGTTCTCGTGCAAGTGCCAGGACGCGCCGAAGAAGAAGGCGCCCACGGGCGACGGGATCGTCCGCGTGGGGCGCGAGACCAAGGGCCGCAAGGGCAAGGGCGTGACCGTCGTGAGCGGGGTGCCGCTTGCGGGCGGCGAGCTGGAGGCGCTGGCCAAGCGCTTGAAGACGCGGTGTGCGTCGGGGGGCACGGTGCGCGACGGTGTCATCGAGATCCAGGGCGACCATCGCGACACGCTGGTGCCGGTGCTCGAGGCCGAGGGCTTCACCGTGAAGCGGGTCGGCGGATGAGCCGGTTCGTCGTCGAGGTCGGCGCGGAGGACATCGCCCGTATCGGCCACGAGCTGGGCGCGCGCACGCTCGCCGCACGACGCCCCAAGCTGGTGGCGGCGGGAGCCGGCCTCGGCGTCGCGGCCTTGTGCGCCCAGGGCGTCCATGCGCCGCTGCCGTTGCCGCTCATGTTCCTCGCGGGCGGCGTGGCGTCCTGGCTTCGTGCCTTCGCCCCCGAGACGAAGCGCTGGCAGCGTCACGCCGCGGCGCACGTGCCGGAAGGTACCTACGTCTTCGAGGCCGATGCCGCGGACCCGCACGCCGTCCGCTGCGTGGAGCGCCCCGACGGGTCGCGCTTCCCCGCGCCGCGGCACCTGGTGGTCCTCGCGCTGCCCTCCGGCCGCGTGGCCGTCCGTGGCGAGCGACCGTGGTGGATCCTGCCCACGGGCACCGCCGGGCACGAGCACGTCACGCCGCGGGCGGGATGAAACGGGACGCCTCGCGCTCGGCGCGGGCCAGGTCGTCGGGCCGCCCGACGTCGATCCACGGCGTCGGGTCCATGTCGTAGGACGCGATGGCGCGACCCGCCGCCGCCTCGGCGAGCCAGCTCTCCGTGATGGACAGGACGCGCGGGGGACCCAGGCGTCCGAGGAGCTCCCGCGCGACCACGCTGATGCCCTGGAACGCACGGCGGACGACGTGGCCGCGGGCGGCGCGACGGCGGTCGTCGATTCCCCTCGTGTCGTCCACGCGGCCGAGCAGCCCGACATCGTCGAACAGCAAGCCGCGCGTGCTCGCGCGACCGCTCGTGACGAGCGTGGCGACGGCGTCCGGCGCGCCTGCGTGCGCGCCCACGACCGCGCGCAGGTCGAGCGGCGTCAGCACGTCGACGTTGTGCAGGAGCAGCGCTCCCTCCTGCTCCAGGAGCGGGCGGGCCCAGGCCAGTCCCCCACCCGTCTCCAGCGGCCGCTCCGGCTCCACCGACAGCGTGATGCGCGGGGCGCCGGCCCACCTCCCGACGAACGCCGCGATGGCCTCGGCGTGGTGGTGGACGTTGACGACGGCGTGCGTCACGCCGGCCGCGGCGAGTCGCGCCAGCACGTGCGCGAGCAGCGGACGCCCGACCACCTCGACCAGCGCCTTGGGGCGGTGCTTG
Source organism: Planctomycetota bacterium (assembly GCA_050248855.1). GTDB lineage: Bacteria > Planctomycetota > PLA2 > PLA2 > JAEUHO01 > JACKGW01. The sequence continues at coordinate 30,336 of JBFWRP010000026.1, forward strand.
GTCATCTCGCCCAGGCGCGTGCCGAAGCCCGCGGCGAAGACCACGGCCTCCACGTCAGCCGGTCCGGCCGCTCGCGGTGTCCAAGCCAGCCGTGGCCGGCCAGCGCGGGCGTTCGCGGTGTTCCACGCGCACCTCGACGTCGTCGTGGCCGAGCGCCGTCAGCGCGGCCGCCAAGCGCTCGGCGCACCAGACGCTGCGGTGCTGGCCGCCCGTGCAGCCGAACCACACCGCCAGCGAGGTGAAGGAGCGCGCGCGGTACGCTTCGACCTGGCGGCGGACGAGCTCGAGCGCGCCTTCCACGAACGAGCCCGCTTCAGGCAGCTCGGCCAGGTGACGATCGACGGCGCGGTCCAGCCCGCAGAGCGCGGCAAACGTCGTGCTGCGGCCCGGGTTGGGCAGCGCGCGGCAGTCGAAGACGAAGCCGCCGCCGTGTCCCGTGGGATCGTGCGGCAGGCCGTGGCGGTAGCTGAACGAGCCGACGTGTACGACGAGCCCGGTCGCCAGGCCGGTGGGCGCGGCGGGGAGCCCGGCAAAGCGCGGTTCCTCCGCGAGGTAGCCGATGATCCCGGAAAGCTCCGGCAAGCGTTGCAGCAGCGGCTCGTTCCGGCGCAGCCACACGAGGTTGCGCACGGCATGGGGCACGCTCTGCAGGAAGTGCTCCTTGCGGTGGAAGAAGCCCAGGTAGCCGTAGGCACTCATGGCCTGCAGCACGCGCACGAGCGCGAAGCCGCCGAAGTGACGTCGCACGTCGTCCACGGCGTCGGGCAGACGCTCGCCAAGGGCGGAGAGGTAGACCTCGAACAAGCTGGCGCGCGTGGTCGGGTCGAGTGCGGCCTTGCCGTCGTACAACAGGGAAGCCACGTCGTAGGCCAGGGCACCGCGGCGGCCGTTCTGGAAGTCGATGAACCACGGTTGGTCGCCCTCGCGCAACATCACGTTGCGCGACTGGAAGTCGCGGGCGACGAACCAGGAGCCCTCGGTCTCGACCAGGTGGTCCACGAGGGTGCGCAGGTCCTGCTCGAGGCGCGCCTCGTGGAACGGCACGCCGCCGAGCTTCAGGAACTGGTACTTGAAGGCATCCAGGTCCCAGCGGATCGCCGTGGCATCGAAGGCCGCCGTGGGATAGGCCGCGCCGTAGTCCACGGCCGCACCGCCATCCACCTGCATGCGCACCAGGGCCTCGAGCGTGCGCTCGTAGGCCGGGCGGATCGTCGTGGGAAGGGACGCATCCGCGACCTCGCGTCGAGCGGCGAGCAGGGCCTGGAACAGCGTGCGATCGCCCAGGTCCTCGACGAGGTAGGCGCTTTCGTCGGGGGCCACGGCGAGGACCTCGGGCACGGGAACCCGTGCGCGCTTCAAGTCGCGGGCAAAGGCCACGAAGGCGCGGTTCTCCGCGCGGTCGGGCCCGAGGACGCCGATCACCGTGCGCGCGTCGCCCAGCCGCAGCCGCGCCATGCGCCGCTTGCTGCCCTCTGCCGCCACGGGCTCGGCGGCGAGTGCGACGCTGCCCAGCGCGCGCTCCACGAGGTCCTGCCAACGGGCGTCCACGGGACCCGAGGCTACCGCGGCGGCGGCGCGCCGAAAGGGCCGACCGGACGTCGCGGCGACCCGACCCTCGTGCATGGCCCCCCCGGGCTGCGTGGGCCCACCAACGGACCCACTCCCCTATCGACCATCCCTCCCCCGGTCCTGCAGGCTGTCCAGGTGCAGGGACACCGCCGCGCCGCAGTCTGGATCGAGGGACCTACGCGCGCCACCGGGTCACCAGGGCGAAGTCAGCGTGGGCGGCCGAGCACCTGGCGAGCTGCACGCCAAGGGGGAGAGCCGACGTGCGACTTCCTACACGCCGAATTCGGCGAGGACGCCGGGCACCCAGCGCTTGATGCGCTCGTCGGTCAGGTCCTTCTGGTTGTCCTCGTCGATGGCGAGGCCCAGGAAGAAGCCGTCGATCGTGCCGCGCGACTTGGTGAACTCGAACGTGCCGTCCTCGGCGTCGGTGAACCCGCACAGCTCGGCGCCGCGGTCCATGAACTTGTCGCCGAGGATGCCGATCGCGTCCTGGAAGTTGTCGGCGTAGCCCTTCTGGTCGCCCAGGCCGAAGATGGCGATCTTGCGGCCGGCAAGGTCGACGCCGTCGAGCTTGTCGAAGGCCGCGAGCCAGTCTTCCTGCAGCTCGCCGGTGTTCCACGTGGGGACACCGATCAGCAAGCAGTCGTACTGCGTCAAGGTGCCCAGCCCCGCCGCGGAGAGCTCGTGGACCTCCACGCTGTCGGGACGTGCGGCGCGGATCGCGGTGGCAATGCGCTCGGCCACGTTTGCCGTGTTGCCGGTGCTCGAGCCGTAGACCAGTCCGATCTTCGTTGCCATGGCGATCTCCGCGTCGTGGCGGGAACTCTACCCACACGCCCGGGAGAGGTCACGGCGGGAACCGGCTCCTTGGCCACCTGCCGGACTGGGCTTCCCGCGGGAGCGCACGCGGGACAGCCACTCGTCACGTCGCGGCAGGTCGGCAGGTCCCTCGGAGCAGGGGGTGCCGGTTCCGCCCCACCCCTTGACCGACCGAGCATCTGGCCAGCCGCACCCGCGCACCTCGACACGCGTACGCACATCCGTCAGTCGAAGAGCAGGTAGCAGGCATATCCCATGATGAGGGCCGGGACGGCGGTGTAGAGGGTGGCGACGAGGGCGGCGCGCGGGGCGGCCGCAATGGCGGGGAACAACGCGTCGCCGTCGTTGGAGATCGCGTTGGCCACCTGGACGGAGAAGGGCACGGCTCCGTTCAGGTACAGCGTCGAGACGACGATCTGCGGCCCGCATCCGGGCAGGAAGCCGACGAGCGCGCCCATCAGCGGCAGCACCCCGTGGACCGTCGAGAACGCCGCCTGCACGTCGAGCCCCCAGAGGCCCGTGGCCAGCTCGTAGGCGAGGAAGCCCACCACGACCCAGATCGTGACGTAGTTCGTGTTGCGCGCGACGCGTTCGACGAGGGGCAGCTGGGCCGTGGCGCGGGCCAGCGTCGCCGCTTGGCTCGGGCTGAGCGCCCACAGCGCGAGCGAGAGCAGGGCGCCCCCGACGCCCAGCGCCAGGGCCAGCTCCTGCGGGACCTCGACGGCGAACAGGCCGAGCACGCCGACGACGAGGCTGGGCACCAGGATGGCTGCCCACAGCCACCACAACGCGGAAGGCACGCGGGCCGCCGGAGGCGGCTCCTCGCTCGGGTCCCCCCCCTTGCCGCGCAGGAAGTCGCGCCCGTGCACGGCATCCACGACGTAGCCGCTGATGGTGCCCACGACGAAGCCAAGCGCGATCAGCAGCAGCCCGACCTCGAAGCGCCGCGCGAGCACGAGGAACGCGGCGTCCCCCATCGTGCTCGCAAGCACGGCCACGAGCGCGCCGAAGCTGCTCTGGCCCGCGGCGTAGCGCGTGACGACCACGACGGCGCCGCCGCATCCGGGAAGCGCGCCCAAGGCCGCCGCGATCGGGACTTCGTGGCGAGGGTGTCGCGCAAGGAGGCCGCTGCCATCCACGTGGGCGCGGCGCTCGAAGAGGAACACCACGATGAACGTCGCGGCGACGAACACGCCCACGGCGAGCCACGCCTCCTCGAGGGCCGTGAGCAGGTGCGGGCGCAGGTCCGCGCTGAGGTACAGGGCCCCGAGAACGGCAAACAGGAGGGCGACACGCACCAGGCCGCCGCCCCGGAAGCCGTGCCCGACCAGCGCGTCGGGAGCGTTCTCGGCAACCATGCGGGGCTGGGTCTCCGTCATCCGGCTGGCGGGCGGGGAGCGAGTATAGGCCCCGTGAAGCACGCGCACGGGTCCGCGCGGGGTGCTGCAGGGGTCCGGAAGGTCAGCACGAACGTGCTATCCTCCCGGCCCTTCGAACCCCAGCGAAAGGCGGTTGCACCCATGGCCCACGAGCTCCCCCCCCTTCCGTACGGCTACGACGCCCTCGAGCCCTGGATCAACACGCGCACGATGCAGCTGCACCACGACATGCATCACGCGGCGTACGTGAAGAACCTCAACGCCGCGCTGGAGGGTCATCCCGACTTGGCGGCCAAGGGCATCGACGAGCTGTTGGCCGATCTCTCCAAGGTCCCCGAGGCCATCCGCGCGGCCGTGCGCAACAACGGCGGCGGGCACGCCAACCACACGATGTTCTGGCAGATCATGGGCCCGAACGCCGGCGGTCCGCCGCAAGGGGAGCTGGGCTCCGCCCTCACGTCGGCCTTCGGCGACTTCGAGAGCTTCAAGGCCCGCTTCAACGACGCTGGCGGCAAGCGCTTCGGCAGCGGCTGGGTCTGGGTCGTCCTCGACAAGGCCGGCCGTCTGGACATCGTCAGCACGCCCAACCAGGACACGCCCACGTCGGACGGCTCCAAGGTCATCTTCGGCAACGACGTCTGGGAGCACGCCTACTACCTGACGTACGAGAACCGCCGCCCCGACTACCTCAAGGCCTGGTGGAACGTCGTCAACTGGAAGGCTGTTGCCGACCGCTTCGCCAAGGCCAAGTAGGCGCGCGATCGGAGCCTGGCGTGCGGGCGAGCGGCTCGCCAGTCGCCCGGTCCCGCACCACCCTCGGCCCCTCGTGGCGGCGCGCCAGCGCGCCGGCGCCGGACATCGGACGTGCCGCGACGACGAGCTGGGCCGCCGCTCGCCAGCTGGGCGAACGGCGGCCCCTCGACCCCAGGTCGTTGCTCCGGGGGAGGAGCGCGAGGTCCCGCGATGCGGGAGGGGAGGGAGGGAGGAGGGAGGTGTCGGCGGACCGCTGGGGTTCGGTCAACCGGCGCGTGGAAAAGGAGAGGGTCGCCGTCCCCCCTGGAACCGTACCGGACAACTCATCCGGCTTGGACAGGCGACCCTCCCCCGAGTTGTGTCAACGGCCGAGCAAGCCTCCGATCCGCGTGGTGGTGCCGCTCACGACGTTGTCCACGAGATCGTCCTGCGGTTCGAGCGCACCCTGGATCCGGTGCATGACCTCGGCCACGGCCTCCTCGATGCTGCCGCCCGACGTGGTCGGGAGATGCGGCACGCCGGAGGTGAGATGGCAGTCCGTGCCCTCGATGCGGGCCGAGCGGCCCTGCAGGCGGCCCACGTAGAACACCTGCTCGAGGCGCATGCGGACGTCGCTGCGCGGCGCGTGGATGGCGCCCACGACACGGCTGGCGTCGAGCTCGACCTCCACGCGTCCCTGGCGGGCGAAAGCCAGGAGACCCTGACGGGCGGGTGTCAGCTGCAGGCCGCCGCCCCGGATGCGGATGCTGCCGCTGGCGCTGACCAGCGTGATCGCGGACGCCTGGTGCCAGGCGTCCACCACCAGGTCGTGCTCGGCGAAGACGACGGCACGGTTCGGCAGGTCGCCGAACACCGCGCCGTCGCGGGCGAAGTAGGTTCCCGAAGCGCGAGCGAGAGCGCGGGCCTCGCCGATGTCGATCACGTCGAGGAGGTCGGGGCGCTCCTCGAGCTCCTCCACCGTGCCGTCGACGGTGAGCACCCCGTCCTGGACCAAGTCGCCGCCCAGCTCGATCGTGCCCTCCACCGAGGCGCCGTCGGAGGTGATGTCGAGGTCGTCGCGGACCTCGAGATCGCCCACGACGTGGAGGCCATCCCCGCCCAGCACGAGGTCCGTGCGGGCGCCGAGCGTGGAGGCCAGCGCGCCGGGGAACACGTACGCCGCGTCTTCGACGGGCGTGCCTTCCCCAGCGAGCGCCTCGAGGCGCTGCGCCCAGCCGGCTTCACCGTAGGCGTAGACGAGGCCCAGCAACACGTCGCCGCCGTCGGTCGTGGTCACGAGCGACGCCACGACGGGCAAGACGCATTCGCTGCGCGGAGCCGTGGCGCGGGTGGGCCACCAGTCGATCTCGACGGCGACGGTCTCGCCCGCGGCCATCTGCGCGGCGAAGGGCCCGCCGCTGGCCGCCAGCTCGTCGAGCCACGCCAGCGACACGGCGCGCAGGTGCTCACCGCGCTTGGCATCGAGGGGCCGATCGTTGGCAACCGCCACGAGCTCGCCCCGGCCGTAGAGCACCATGCGCTGCATCGAGACGATGGCGGGCGCCGGAAGCGCGCTGCAAGCCGCATCCCAGGTGGACCAGGCAGCATCCAGGGGCTGGAGGACGCGACCGTAGGCGTCAAGCGCGGCGGGCGAGCCCGGCAGCTTGTCGTAGGAGTGGGTGCTCCAGACGGCCCAAGGGTCGATGCCTTCGCCCTGCAGCTGCAGGGTGCCGGAGGCGTCGTCCTTGGCCCTGACCGGTCCCCCCCCCAGGGCGACAGCGGCCAGGGCCAGGACGGCGGCTCCGGCGATGCGGCGAACGAAGAAACCGGTGGTCACGCTTTGGCCCCCCCAAGCGCGCCGTGCCCCGGGTGATGGGCACGGTCGCGCTGGCGTGTTCTTCCGGGTGACGGAGGGAGTCTTGCGCTGGCCCGCGGGAGCGGCCACCCGCGGAGCGGCCTCGGATACCCCCCCATCCCTCGCGTCGTGTCCCGAGGACGCTTCGCGGCGGCCGCGGAGCGGTCCACCGCTCGGCGAGCCCCACGTTCAGGGCTCCGCTGGCGACGTGTCGAGGCGGGTGGACGCCTTGCGTCGCTCGGCATGGGCAGAATCTGGACACGCCACGGGACGCGTGCCGCGGCTCGTTCGGCCCGATTCGCGCTTCAGGCGGCAGCTCGCGCGGTCGGGGCCCCGCCTCCCGGGGCGGTCAGTCGGGGACGCGAAGCGCCAGGCGGGCCGGCCACGGCGGCGGCAGGAGGGCGGGGCCCAGGCCCGCCACGCGTGGACGCAGCATCGCCACGGCAAGCACCGTGGCCTCGGCCGGGGGCGTGCGTACGCCGACCCGCTCGGCCACGCGCGCCAGGCGGCGGGCTATCTCGTCCGCCTCGCCGTAGCCCTCCGCATAGGCCGACGTCCGGAGCTGCGCGATGCGCGCGGCGAGTCCGGGCGCAGGCGCAGGGGCGTGGTGGGCCACCGTGGCCTCCAAGGCCGCCAAGTCGGCGTGCGCCAGGGCCTCCCGCCACGCCGCGCCCAACCCCGGTTCCCGCTCGAGGAGCCACGCGTCGAGCAGCACCTCGATGGCGACGTGGGCCAGGAAGCGCGGCTTGAAGCGGCGCTCGTCCGCCCCTTGCGGATGGACGGCGCGCAGGGCGGCGGTTCCCTCGCGCAGCAGCGCCTCGAAGGCCGGTTGCTGGTGGAACCAGCGGTCCTCGGCGTGGTGGATGCGCACACCACGCAAGACCTCGGCCCGAGCCGACCGATCCTCGCGGTCCGGCAGGCCCAGCGCACGCCCGCGCAGGCGACTTGCCGGAGCCAGGAGCGCCAGCCAGTCGGGCAGTGCCGTACCGGCGAGTCGGTCCGGGCGATCCAGCCAGCGGTGCCCGTGGGCCAAGAAGTTCACCGCGGGGGACTCCTCGCGTCGGTCCCTCGTCCGACGCCCCCTATCCTGAGGGCATGAAGCGCGAGCCGATCACCTTCTTCTGGAAGAGCACCTGAAGCAGCTGCCGGCCCGCACGAGGTCTCGTGCACGGCCTCGTGCCGGACGTCCTGGACCGCGACTACGCCAAGGCCCCGCTCTCCAAGGCCGAGGCGGAGCAGATCGCCACCTGCACGCAGGACCGGCGGGACGTGCTCAACACGCGCCACAAGCACGTCAAGGCGAGCGGATGGCTGGAGAAGCCGCCCGGCAAGGCCGCCCTGGTGCAGGCCATCCTCGAAGACCCCAACGTGCTGCGCCGCCCCATCGTCCTGCGCGGCGCCCGGGGCCTCGCCTCGCGCGACGAAGCCGAGATCCGCACGTTCCTGGCCGGCGCGTGAGCGTGCGGCGGACCCGCGCCGTGCCGCTGGACGAGGCGCACCGCGGGGCGCTCCTCTCGTGGTTCGCGGCGCACCCGGACGTCACGCTCTTCCAGGCCGCCAACCTGGACCGTGCCGGCTTCCACGACGATGGGCGCGCGTACGGCGGCACCTGGGCCGGCCGCTACGACGGCGACCGTCTGGTGGCCGTCGCGCAGCACGCGTGGAACGGCATGGTGGTACTCGCCGGTGCGCCGGCGGACGTCGCCGAGGCGGCGCGTGCGGCCGTGGCGGCCTCCGCGCGAGCGGTCGCGGGCTTGGCGGGGCCCTGGACGAGCATCGTCGCCGCCGAGGAGACGGTTGCTCCGCCCGGCCAGCGGGGCGGCGGGAGGTTGCGCACCCGCGAAGTCCTCATGGCGCTGGAGCCGGAGGCGTGGCCACGGCCGTGCGCCGAGCTCGAGTCGGTTCGCAAGGCGGAGCCGCGAGACCTCGACGTGCTCGTCCCCTGGCGTCTGGCCTATGAGCACGAGGCACTCGCCGTGCCCGCGGCCCAGCTCGATCCGACGGCGGCGCGCGAGTCGCTCGAACGCGCTGCGGCGCGCGACGACCTCTACGTGCTGGACGAGGAGGGTCGGCTGGTGTCGACCACCGGCTTCAACGCGCGCACCCGCGACGTCGTGCAGGTCGGGGGCGTCTTCACGCCCAAGGAGCTACGCGGACGCGGGTACGCGCGACGGGCCGTGGCCGGCTCCCTGCTCCATGCTGCGCGCGCCGGCGCCCGGCGCTGCGTCCTGTTCACCGACGAGGCGAATGCTGCCGCGCTGGCCTGCTACCGCCGTCTCGGCTTCCGGGAAACGGGCGAGTACGGGTTCATCTTCTACGCCTGACGTCCCGGTACGCGGGGTCCCCGGGGCGCGCTAGGCTGCGCGTCATGACGACGACGCATCGCACGAGCGCGCTTGTCCCGGGCCGTCGCGGACGCTCGGGGGACGATCCGATCTTCGCCCTGCACGCCGAGGCCACGCGGCGACGGGCCGCGGGCGAACAGGTCGTCAACGCGACCCTGGGCGCCCTGCTCGACGAGGACGGCGCGTTGCTGGTCTTGCCGACGGCCGCGCGCGCCGTGCGCGAGGTCGGGGTCGAGGACCATGCCGCCTACGCGCCCATCGCCGGGACACCGGCGTTCCTGGAGGCCGTTCGCGCGGACGTCCTCGGCGTCGACGCCAGCCAAGCCGCTGCCGTGGCCACGCCGGGCGGCTCGGGGGCGTTGCGGCACGCGATCGCCACCTTCCTGGAGCCCGGTCAGGCCTTGCTCACGGGATCGTGGTTCTGGGGCCCCTACCGCACGCTGGCCGACGAGAACGAGCGGGGCCTCGTCACGTTCCGCTTGTTCACCGAGGACCTGGCCTTCGACGTGGACGCGCTGGACGAAGCGCTCGGCAGCGTCATCACGCGCCAGGGCCGGGCCTTGCTCATCCTCAACGACCCCTGCCACAACCCCACCGGCTACTCCATGTCGCCGGGGGAGTGGAGCGCCGTGGCCGAGGTGGTCCGCAAGCACGCGACCACGGCCCCGGTGGCGGTGGTCCTGGACAACGCCTACGCGGCGTACGGCCCGGCGGCGGGCATGGACGCTGCGCTCGCGGCCCTCTGCGGCCTCGCCGACGTGGCCACCGTCATGGTGGCGTGGTCCGCCAGCAAGTCGTTCACCCACTACGGCCTCCGCGTCGGCGCCCTGGTCGTGCTGGAACACGACGAGGCCGAACGGCGCGAGATCCAAGCCGCCTTGACCCACGCGTGCCGCGGCACTTGGTCCAACGTCAACCGCGGCGGCCTCGTGGCCATCACGCGGCTTCTCGTGGACCCGACGATGCGAGCGGCGGTCGATGCCGAGCGCGCGCGCGCCGTGGCTCTCCTGGGCCGGCGCGTCGCGGCGTTCAACGAAGCCGCGGGTGCGGCAGGGCTGCGCTGGCCGCGCTACGACGGCGGGTTCTTCACCACGGTGTTCGCCCAGGACGCGCCGGCGGCGGCGGCCCGCCTGCGCGAGCGGGGCGTGTACGTGGTTCCGCTGCCCGGCGCGTTGCGCCTCGGCATCTGCGCGCTCTCGGTCGCCGAGGTCCAGCCGACCGTCGCGGCCCTGGCCGAGGCGATCACGTAGTCCTCCACCGCCGGAGGCGCCCGCGGCCCAGGAACCCCCGTACGCGCAGCAGCTCGGCATGGTCGGGTACCCCGACGTCGAGCGGGACACGTTCGATGCGCGGGTCGCGCGGGTCGAAGGGCAAGTCGGGAGCGGCGCGGAACAGCTCCGGCCACTCGCGCACCGGGCAGCTGACGAAGATGCGCGCCGGGGGACCGTGCTGCTCCCACCACGCCCGCACGCGTGCACCGAGCTCTTCGCGCAACAGCTCGGCGTTGCGGAGCCTGAGCCGCGAGCCGAAGCGGCTCTTGCCCTTGGTCTTGAGATGCGTGGGCTGGGCCTTGCCGCGACCCCGGACGACGTAGCGCTTCCAGGCCTTGTGGGCCAGCAGCGTGTCGTCGCGCCACACGCCGGCGGACACCGCACCCGCCTGGACGAGGAGCACCATGTGCAGTCCGGGCGCATGCGGCAGCTCCGCCCGCCAGCGGGCGAGCGTGCTTCCCTCGACGGGGCGGCCCAGCACGAGCGGCACCTCCAGCTCGAGGCGGTCGCCCGAAGCGGGATCCAGGCCGCGGAAGCGCCCGCCGGCGGTGGCCGGCTCGAACGCGAAGGCGGACGCCCAGGCAGCGAGCCGCTCGCCGGCCTCGGCCCACGTGAACCGGAGGGTCTCGTCAGGGGGGCCGTCGCGCACCGGGACCTCCGTCCGATCCGATCTTCGCCCGCGCCCGCAGCGCTTGCTTGCGATCGTCGGGGGGCGTGGGTAGGGTCCGCCCGTCATGAACCGCTCCGCAACCCCGTATCGACCGCTCGCGACGGCACTCCCGTCGTGGCTCCGGGGCTCTGCTGCGGAGGCCGGTTGTGGCAAGGCGCAGGCGCCTGCTCGAACGAGCGCGATGTGCCGGTTTGCACGACAGCGCGATGCCGCGGGGCCTGATGGCGTCTGCCCTGGCATCACGATCGTCGTGACCCGCGGCTAGCGCGACCACGACGCCTCCCTCGGGAGGCCCCCTTCCGGAAGTCGTGTTCGTCGAGTGGCCTCTCTCTCGCGCAGGTTGCGCTCTCCCGCTTTGCCTTCGTCCCTTCCATCCTGTTTCGCTCCGAGGTGTTCCATGGGCTCGACCGCCCCCCCGCCCCCCACCCGACCCGCCATCGCCCGCCAGCGCGACACGCTCGCGCGCATGGTGGCCCGCTTCCGTCCGCTCCAGGTCCCGTCGCTGGTGGTGCTCACGCTCCTGCTGGCACGAACGGCGGCCGAGATCGGTCAACCGTGGCTCGTGGCCAGCGCGATGCAGCTCCTGGCCGAGCCGGCCGCCAAGACCTCGGGCGTGGTCCCGGAGGCCTTCCGCACGACGCTCCTCTTGCTGGCGGGCGTGATGGTGGCCAAGCAGGTCCTGTTCTACGCAGCGCACGTCGGCGCTTCGCGGATCGGTCAGGATCTCGAGAACGGGCTGCGCGCCGACCTGTTCGACAAGGTGCTCGCGCTCCGCTTCCGCTACCACGACGAGAATCGAAGTGGTGAGACGATCGCGCGTGCCCTGCGCGACATGGAGCAGGCCAAGCTCTTCTACCGCGAGGTCTGGTTCGGCTACCTCCAGCTGGCCCTCTTGCTGGTCGCCGCGTTGATCGCGATCGCGTGGCAGCACCCCGTCTACCTGCTGGCCATCGTCCCGATCTACACGGTGGCGCTCGGCGCCGCTTTCGGCCTGGGTCGGCGCGTAGGCGACGTCGACCGCGAGGTCTGCGACGAGTACGACGGCGTCTGCACCGTGCTCACCGAGAACGTGGCCGGTGCACGCGTCGTGCGCGCCTTCGGGCGCGAGCGGGAGCAGACCTCGCGCTTCGGCAGTCGACTGGACGCGTACAGCAGCGGCTGGGCGCGGCTCGAGTCGCTCTGGACCGGCGTCATGCCGCTCGTCAACCACCTCTACCCCTTGGCCCTGGCGGGCTGCCTGGGCCTGGGCGCCTGGCGCATGCTCGCGCACGACGCCCCGCTGCAGGAGGTCTTGATGGTCCTCTTCTGTGCGCGCTTGGTGCAGTCGCGCATCCGTCCCGTGATGCGCCTCGTCATCGGCGGCCAGAAGGCCGTGGCCAGCGCCAGCCGCGTGTTCGAGGTCCTGGATCGGGAGGAGATCTTCGAGGCACCGGCGGTGGCCCCGGCAGCCCCTCCGGGGGCCGGTGAGGTGGTGTTCGAGGACGTGCACTTCGCCCACCGTCCGGGCACCCCCATTCTGGCCGGCGTCTCGCTGCGCGTTCCCGCGGGCTCGTCGTTGGGCTTGATCGGCCCGACCGGCGCCGGCAAGTCCACGCTCGTGCACCTGCTCCCGCGCTTCTACGACCCCGACCGCGGTCACGTGCGCATCGACGGCGTGGACGTGAAGGACTGGGACGTCGACGCGCTGCGGGCCAGCGTGGCCCTCGTGTTCCAGGAGCCGTTCCTGTTCTCGGACACGGTGGCGGGGAACGTGGCCTACGGGCAGCGCCACGTCGATCCGGACGATGTCGCACGCGCCACGCGGATCGCCGAGGCGCACGACTTCGTGCAGGGGCTGCCCGAGGCGTACGAGACCGTCGTGGGCGAGCGCGGCGTGAGCCTCTCCGGCGGCCAGCGCCAGCGCCTGACCGTGGCGCGTGCGTTGGCCTGCAAGCCGCGGGTCCTCGTGCTGGACGACGCGACGGCGAGCTTGGACGCCGTCACCGAACGGCGGCTGTTCGACGGTCTCGAGGCCGAGGCCAAGACCACCGTCATCGTGATCAGCCAGCGCGTGCCCTCGGTGCGTTGGTGCGATCGCATCGCCGTGATGGACGGAGGCCGGATCACGGCCGTCGGGACCCACGACGAGCTGCTCGCCTCGAGCGAGCTGTACCGGGAGATCGACAAGCACCAGCGCCTCGTCGGCGCGACGGTGGGAGATGCGCCATGAGCGCCGACCTGGACCTCGAAGAAGAGCTGGCCCGCACCCCGCTGCAGCGCGCGACGCTGAAGCGTCTGCTCGGCTACGCGGCGCCCCACCGGAGAGCCCTGGCCCTGGTCATGGGCCTGGAGGCCGTGTGGGTCGTGAGCATGCTCGTGGAGCCCGCCCTCGTGCGGGCGCTGGTGGACGGACCGCTGCAGCGGCAGGCCGACGGCTCGTTCGCCGCGGGCGCGGCCGGCGTGGCGGCCGTGCTGCTGGGCGTGTTCGTCGTGAACATCGTCGTGCGCGCGCTCACCACCCGTTGGGAGCTCAGGACCAGCACGCGCGTCGGCGTGAAGGTGATCGATCGCCTGCGCCGCGACGTGTTCGCCCACGTCCAGCGATTGAGCATGCGCTACTTCGACCGCACGAAGCAGGGGCGCATCATCGCCCGCGTCGATCGCGACGTGGACAACCTGGAGCACCTGGTGTTCTGGGGTCCGATCCTGATCACGATGATGGTGCTGAGCTTCATCTTCGGGACGATCATGCTGGTCGTCCTCAACGGGAAGCTGGCGCTGTACCTGCTGGCCGGTGTGCCGCTCACGTGGCTCTTGAGCCGCTTCTTCCACCGCCTGGGCTTCCCCGCCTACCGTCGCATCCGCGAGACGCACTCGGCGATCTCGGCCCACGTCGCCGAGACGATCCAGGGCGTGCGCGTGGTGCAGGCGTTCGGGCAGGAGCACCGCGAAGCGGGGCGCCTTGCGGATCTGCAGCGTGCCTACCGCGGCGCCGTGCTGCACGGCGCGCGCATCGCGGGCGCCTACCTGCCGTCGCTGGGCCTCGTGTTCCAGATCGTGACGGTCGCCATCCTGCTGGCGGGCGCCGGTCCCGTGGCCCGCGGGGAGATCCCGCTGGGCGAGCTGATCCAGTTCGAGCTGATGCTGGGCTTCATCCTGGGGCCCGTGGAGATGCTGGGCGGGTTCTACAACGAGTGCCTCGTCGCGGGCGCGGCGGCCGAGCGGATCTTCCTGCTGCTCGACACGGAGCCCGAAGTCGTGGACCGGCCCGACGCCATCGACCCGGGACGCCTGAAGGGCCACGTGGTCTTCGACCGCGTCGGCTTCCGCTACGACCCCAAGGCAACCGGAGCCCGCCAGCTGGAGAACGTCTCGTTCGACGTCGCGCCGGGCGAGACCATCGCCCTCGTGGGGCCCACGGGGGCCGGCAAGACCAGCGTGATCAACCTCCTGGCGCGCTTCTACGAGCCGCAAGAAGGCGAGATCCGCCTGGACGGCCACGAGATCCGCGACCTCCGGATGGAGGCGCTGCACCAGCAGATGGGCATCGTGCTGCAGTCGAGCTTCCTGTTCGACGGGACCGTGCTCGACAACCTGCGCTTCGCGCGACCGGACCTCACGCCCGAGCAGGCCGCCGAGGGCTTCGAGCGCCTGGGCTGCGCCCACGTGCTCCAGCAGCTGCCCGACGGGCTCCTGACGGGCGTGGGCGAGCGCGGGGCCAACCTGGCCGAGGGCGAGCGCCAGATCGTGTGCTTCGTGCGCGCGTGGCTGGCGGAGCCGTCGATCCTGATCCTCGACGAGGCCACGAGCGCGGTCGACACGCGAACCGAGGCGCTGTTGCTGGGGGCGCTTCGGCGCCTGACGAGGCGGCAGACCACGGTCGTGATCGCCCACCGCCTCAGCACGGTCCGCGAAGCCGACCGCATCCTGGTCCTCGACCACGGCCGCGTCGTCGAACAAGGGACGCACGAGCAGCTGCTCGCACGCGGGGGCGCCTACGCGCGCCTCTACGCGCACTACGCCGCATGAGACGAGGTGGCGGGGATTTCTTCCGCAGCTTCCAGGCGCGCCATGGTGGCGGGGATTTCTTTCGCAGCTTGCCGCGGCAACCCTTCCCACCCGGATGCACCGATCGGCAAGCTGCGGAAGAATTCCCCGCCTCCGTACGGCCTTTCCGGCCTCCCCGCGTCAGCGCCGCGCGCGTTGGAGGACCTGGCCCGTCGTGGCGAAGTGCATCTTCGCCACGGCGGGCAACACGTCGGGCCCGAAGGCGCGCACGAGATCGACGCCGGCGCGGAGCACCGGCGGGCCGGCGCCGGGCGGGAACGAGGCGCCGTGCTCGTGGGCCAGCTCGTCGAGGCCGTCCAGGAACGCCGCGCGCGCCAGCAGGCTCGCCGCGGCCACGGCGGGATCGGCCTCCGCGCGCGGTCGCGTGACCAGACGCGTGCCGCGCGGCAGGTCCAGCGCGGAGGACAGCTCGCGGTCGTTGGTGGCGAAGCGGTCCACCAAGACCACCGCAGGCAGGGGCCGTCCGGCCTCGGCCTCGGCCGCCATCACGTCGCGGATGCACTGCGCATGCAGGCGTGCCAGCAGCACGTTGAGGTTGCCGATGCGCGCGTACTGTTCGTTGTAGGCACGCGGCGCCAGCGAGCGCGTGGCGTGGCCGCCGAGCGCCTCGATGCGCCCGGCGAGCAAGCGCGCCCGGCTGTCGGCGACCTTCTTGCTGTCGTCCACGCCCAGGGCACGCAGCGCGGCGACGCGCTCTTCGTCCACGGCCACGGCGGCGACCACGAGCGGGCCCAGCCAGTCGCCCTTGCCGCTCTCGTCCGCACCGATGCGCGGCAGGCCCACGCCGAACGGGTCGGACGCCGGGCCGGTCGCCGGCGCCGCGTCGCCCGGGCCGGAGAGCCCCACGTCCGCGGCCAGCAGCTCACCGTCGCGCCCGCCGGGTACGAGGCGCAAGCCCTTCTTGCCGAGGTAGACGTTCAGCACGGCCGCCGCGCCGGCACGCTCGAAGCGCATCAGGCGACCGTAGGGAATCGACCGCGCTTCGATGACCTGCCAGCCCGCGGCGCGGGCATTGGCTTCGATCTCGCGGCAATGCTGGTCGAGCGTGGCCAGGTTGGCCGCCGCGTCAGGGCTGCTCGGCGTCCGGCGCGCTGCCGTCCTGGCCCGCTTCGTCGGTGCCCGCTGCATCCGCCCCTGCGAGCGCCTCGTGCACGTGGTCCGTACCCTCGGGGTGGGCTTCGCCCTTGGCGCACGCTTCGCAGCGGCAGGCCGGGCCCCTCTTCACGACGCCGGCCGCGATGTCCCCGATGATGCGGTCCACTTCGCTGCCGCCCAGGCCGCGGGCCTTGGCGCGCTCCTCGACGAGGCGGGAGAGCGCGAGGTCCACGGCGGCCTTGTCCGGGGCGGGCTTCCCGTCGATCCAGCCCGTGCCGCAGGCCTCGCACCAGAGCGTCTCACCCGCTCGGCCGGCTTCGCAGAGACACCCCGCGGGCGTCGCGTCGTCGGCTCCGCAGGCGGAGAGGCCGAGCGCGGCCACGAGCGCCACCAGCGCGAGGGCCAGGACGGGGAGTCGCACGAGGATCATGCGCCTCATGCTACGCGCCAGCGTCGGCTCCGTCGCGTGTCGCGCTCAGGCGCCAGGGCCCGGCGCACGGTTGCCCGTCGGGCGCAGGCCCGAGGGCGCGCCCGCGCGCGCGCTCGGTGCGAGCGTCGGCGCCGGCCCGGCGATGTGCGGGCGCCCCGCCACGGCGCCGACCCCGAACGTCGGCAGGCCGTCCGTCGCCCGTGAGGGCATCGTGTCCACGGTGCCCTGGCTGCGGCCGAAATCGACGATGCCGCCACGTCGCGAGGACCGGATGCGGATCAGCGTGATGACGAGCAGCCCCAGGGCCAGCAGCGCCAGCGTGCCCCACACGGTGACCTGCTGGACCCGGTCGGGACGCGGAAGCACGCGAAGGGAGCCGAGGACCTTGCCGAACGTGGCGCCGCCCTCGGAAGCACGACCGACCCAGATGAGCAGCGTGCGATGCTGCGGGTCGTTGGGAGCGAGCACGGTGCGGGCGTCCGGGGTGCGCGAGGCCGTGCCGGTCGGCAGCTTCGTCTGGGCCAGCAGCGCCGATTCCCCGGAGACCAGCGGGTGGCGGCTCACGTCCAGCGCGACGCCGCCAGGCAGCACCGCGGTGCGGCGCAGCATGCGCTCGTAGGCGTCGAGGTCGCCAGCCATGTCGAGCTCGGACGTGGGCACGCGGCCCACGACGAGGAGTCCCTCGGGGGACAGCGCATCCCCCTTGATGAAGACGGCATCGACGGCCACGTCCGGGCCGGGCCGTACGAGGACATGCGGCAGCCGCGCGAGCAGGGCGTGGACGCGGTCCGGCGACGGGTACGCCTCGTAGTCGTCGGGGATCTGGACCGCGTAGCCGGGGCCGATGTGCTCGCCGGCGCGTGCCGGCTGCGCGAACCCCAAGCCCGCCACGAGCGCGAGAAGGGTCGCAAAGAGGCTCAGGCGGAGGAGACGGGGCACGGCGGATCCACTCCCGGGACCGCCGCGGCCGCGGACGGTCCTCGGTACGCCATCGACCAGGAGCGGCCCCCTGCTTGAGCCCCGGCGCCGTCAGGGGGGGCTCGCGCCCCCGTCCGCAGGAGCCGCCGGGCGCCAGGCCACGACGCGCCAGCGGTCGGGTCCCCGGCCGCCGCGCAGGCCCTCCAGCACCAGCTCCAGACCCGCCCGCGTGGTCACCTGGACCCGGTGACCGCGCACGTAGGTCTGCCGGGCCGTCTCGAAGGAGCGGCCCGTCCTGCGTCCGAGCGGCTCGCACGCGCGGACTTCGTGCTCGGCGCCTCGCCAGCGGAACGCATGGGGCAGGAAGGGCGCCGACACCTCTCCCGCGACGGCGCGGAAGTCGCGGGGCGCCTCCAGCGCCTCGTCGAGCACGCGCGTCCAGCCCTCGCGACCCCGCTGCATGCGTCCAGTGTGGCCGGGGGAATCGGGACCTCCACCCCTACAATCCGCCGATCCCCTGGAGACCCGGCCTTGCGCGTGCTCCTTGCCGACGACGAACGGACGATCGCCATCACGCTGGCCGACGACCTGGCCCGCCACGGGCATCGCGTGGACGTCGTGGCCGACGGAACGGCGGCGCTGGCCAAGCTGGGGGCCAACCCCTACGACGTCGTGATCTCGGACATGAACATGCCCGGTGCCACGGGCATGGACCTCCTGGACCACGTCAAGCAGGAGGGGCTCGAGACCGAGGTCATCCTGATCACGGGCTACGGCACGATCGACTCGGCCGTGGACGCCATGCGGCGGGGCGCGTTCGACTACGTGCTCAAGCCGTTCCACGACGAGGAGATCCTCGAGAAGCTCCGCAAGATCCAGACGTTCCGGCGGCTGAAGAGCGAGAACGCCGAGCTGCGGGAGCAGGTGGGCGTCGAGCAGGGCCTGCGCAACCTCATCGGGCGCAGCAGCGCCATGCAGCGCGTGGTCGACCGCATCCGTACCATCGCCGACCGCGATGCGCGCGTGCTCGTCACCGGCGAGTCGGGCACGGGCAAGGAGCGCGTGGCCCGCGCCATCCACGACACGTCCCGGCGCCGCGACGGCCCCTTCGTGCCGCTGGCCTGCGCGGCCATTCCCTCCCAGCTCCTGGAAGACGAGATCTTCGGCCACGAGCGCGGCGCGTTCACCGACGCCAAGGAGCGCAAGGCCGGCCGCTTCGAGCGCGCCCACGGCGGCACGTTGTTCCTGGACGACATCGACGACATGCCGCTCGAGACGCAGGTCAAGCTGCTGCGCGTGCTGCAGGAGAACGAGGTCGAGCCGCTCGGCGGGGAGAAGGCGATCCCCGTGGACGTGCGCGTCATCGCAGCCACGAAGGTGGACCTTGGCAGCGCGGTGGAGGACGGCGACTTCCGCGAGGACCTCTACTACCGGCTCAACGTGGTGCCGATCGAGCTGCCCCCGCTGCGCGAGCGGGCCGACGACATCCCGCTGCTCGTGGACCACTTCCTCGCTCGCGTCGGAGGTGCCTACGCGGTGCCCCAGGAGGTGATGGCCGAGCTCTGCGCCTACCGCTGGCCAGGCAACGTGCGCGAGCTGGAGAACGCCGTGGAGCGCGCCGTCGCCTTGGCCGGCCCCGACGGCGTGCTGACCCGCGACCTGCTCCTGGAGGGCGCCCTCCGGCGGCGCTCCAAGGGCGCGCCGACCGACGCGGACGCCCCGCTGGTGACGCTGCGCGAGGTGGTTCGCGAGGCGGAAGCCCGCCACATCCGGCGCGTGCTGGCAGCGACCCACGGCCACCGCGCGCAAGCGGCGAAGATCCTCGGCATCAGTCGCAAGAACTTGTGGGAAAAGATGAAGGACCTGGAGATCGAGTGAGGCCACGGCGAGAGCGCCGGGTTGCTCGTGCTCCGTGCGCCACCCGTGCGACCCTCCCCGCCCCCTCTCGATGGTTCCGCGCTGCTCGTGGCAGGCGACGCCGCGCTGCGTCGCCACGTGGCCGCCGCGCTGGGTGAGCTCGGGCTGCTCGTGCACATGGCCCGCGAGCCCTATGGAGGCATGGCCGCCTTCCTGGCCGAGCCCACCGAGCTCGTCGTGGTGTCGCTTCGCGGCTTCCGCAAGCGCGACCTCGGCTTCCTGCGCACGCTGCGGGAACAGGCGCCCGACGCTCGCGTGCTCCTCCTGGTCCCGGCCAGCCGGCGTCAGGTGGCCGCCCGGGCCCTGGACGCCGGCGGCGATGCCACGGTGGTCGAGCCCTACGACCCCGGCGAGCTGGTAGCCGCCGTGCGTGCCCTCTGGCGGCGCTCGACGGCCACGGGCGAGCGCAAGGGGGAGACGGGGACGGGGCCGGGCGTGGCCCAGCTCGCGGCCGAGGTCGCCCACGCCATCAACAACCCGCTGCAGGTGCTCAGTCTCCATCTGGAGAACGGCCTGGGGACGGGGGGCGGTGGCACGCGCGTCGGCTCCGAGGCCGCGGCGGCCTTGGCGCGCGTACGCGACGTCACGAGCTGGCTCGCCAGCTACGGCGGACTCGGACGGCCCCAACGCACGCGCGTCGACGTGGCCGCGCTCCTGGACGAGGCGCTCGAGGAGGAGCGCAAGGCCGGGCGCTTGGCCCCCGAGCTCGACGGGCTCGGCGAGCAGGCGCCGGCAGACGTCGATGCCGTCCAGGTGCGCACCGCCCTGCGCGCCGCGCTTGCGCTCTTGGCCGGCGCCAGCCCCGCGCGCCCCGCCCCCGTCCTGGCCCGGGCGAGCCGGCAGGGGCGGACGGTGCGGCTGGCCTTGCTCGCTCCCGCCGCCGATCGCGCCCTGCTCGTCCATCCGGACGTGGAGGGTGTCGTGCTGACCCAGGACACGACGCGCGTGCCGATGCCGGGCCTGGCCCTGCCACGCGCAGTCGCGGAAGCCCACGGGGGATCGGTGGCCCTCGGCGCGGCCCGCCCGAGCGGCCTTCGGCTCGACGTTCGCCTGGGCTCATCCTGATCCCCCCGGGCCTTGCGGGGCACCGTGCGGAACGGCGCGGGACGAGCCGATCCAGCGGGTCATGCGCCCCCGCCCGACGCCCACGGCCCCGCCGCTGCCCACGCGCCCCCGCGGGACCTTGCTGATCGTCGACGACGAGCCGGACATCCCGGAGCTCCTGGAGCGGCTGCTGGCCGGTCGCGGCTGGACGATCCACCGGGCGAAGGACGGCACGGAGGCCCTGCGCACGCTCGCGGACGAGCCCGTCGACCTGATGGTCACGGACCTGCGCATGCCGGGCATGACGGGCCTCGAGCTGATCGAGGAAGCGCGCCAGACGGCGCCCCACTGCGGAAGCGTCCTGATCACCGGCTACGCCTCCACGGAGACCGCGGTCGAGGCCCTGCGCAAGGGCGCGGACGACTACCTCACCAAGCCGTTCCGCGCCGAGGACCTGGAAGGCGTGCTGGAGCGCGTGCTGGCGGCCCGCCGGCTGCGCCGCGACAACGACATCGCCAGCCATCGCGTGCGCGTGGAGGCCGAGGTCCTCCGGCGGCAGCAGCGCGCGGCGGCGGAGGACCTGGCGCGCACGCGCGACGACCTCCTGCAGTCGCGACGCGATCGCGACCGCCGCGTGCGGGATCTCGCGTTCGTGGCCGAGCTCACGGGCCTGCTCGCGCGCGAACCGGACCTCCCCCGCGTGCTCCAGCGCACCGCTCGCATCCTGGCCGACCGCTTCGGCGCCGAGAGCGTGCGCCTGGAGCTCGATGGCGGCGACGGCGTCGAGGTCGTCGAGTGGGGCACGGGACTGTCGCGCTCCACGGGGCTCGGCGGCGAGCTGACCCGCAGTGCTGCGCAGGCACCGGACGGCATCTACATGGACACCGTGCTCGGTGGCGGTGCGCCGTGCGAGGCGCTGGCGGCGGTGGTCCGTCAAGGCAGCCAGCCCGTCGGGGGGCTGGCGCTGCTGCGCGCGCCGCGCGCCAGCGACGACCGCGAGGGCGATCGCTTCCTGCTGCAGCTCGTGCCCCAGGCACTCGTCGTCGCCCTGGAGGCGGCGCGCCAGCGCCAACGCGCCGAGCGGGCGGCCGTCGAGGTGGCCGAGCGCATGGTGGAGATGCTCGAGCAGCGCGGGAGCCTGTTCGCCGGACGCACGGCGCGGCTGACGCGCATCGCCGAGGCGGTCGCCGACGCCGCCGGCGTGAACGGGGCGCCGCGGGCGACGCTGCTGACCGCCGCTCGCCTGCAGGACGTCGGCAAGATCAGCCTGCCCGATGGCACGCTCCAGCGCGCAGGCCCGCTCACCGACGGCGAGCGCTCCGTGCTCGAACGCCACCCGCTGGTCGGCAGCCGCGTGCTCGCCCCGTGCGCCGACGTGGCGCGGCTCGTGCGCCACCACGCCGAGCGGCCGGACGGCAGCGGCTATCCGGACCGCCTGCGGGCCGAGGAGATCCCGCACGCCGCGGCCCTCGTCGCCGTGATCGGGGCCTACGAGGCGATGACCAGCCCACGGCCGTGGCGGCCCAGCCGTACGCGCCGCGAAGCGCTTGCCGAGATCGACCGTGCCCGGGGGGGGCAGTTCAGCGAGGCCGCCGTGGAGGCGCTCCTCGCGGCGGATCCCGCGCGCTTGTAGGCGCGCTCCGACCGACCCCCTCCCCTCCTACGCTGCGGGCACCTCCGCCCGCTTGAAGGCCCTGCATGCGTCGTCCGGACGAGCCCTCTTCCGCTCCGCGCCCTGGCCCCGTCCCCGGACCGTGGCTCGCGGTGGGCTCGCGCGCCGCGGAGACCGAGGTCGCCGACCCCTTCGCGGGCCCGGGAGCACGCACCGTGGCGGCGGACGTGTACGACGCCCTGGCCCTGCTTGCGGCCACGCGCGCCACCGGATGTCTCGTGGCCGCCGAAACCGTCGCCGAGCGGCCGCTCGCGGCGCTCACGGCGTTGCGCGAGCGGGTGCCCGCGGGCGCCCTGGGCGTGCTGGCGCATCCGGACCATCCCGCCGTCGGCGCCGCAGCCCGCCGCCTGGGCCTGCCCGTGGTCGAGCCCGCGAGCCCGGCCCCGGCACCGTTCGTCACCCCGCCCCCGGATCGTGAGCCCCCCGGCGTCGCGGACTGGCCCGCCCCCCCACCGGACCTCGCGGCAGCGTGCCTGGCCGTGCTCGGTGCCGGGGGCGACGTGGCCGCCTGGCTCGCCGGCACGCTCGCCGACGCCAGTGGCGCTGGGCGCGTCAGCGTGCTGCTGCTCGAGCCCGAGACGAAGAACCTCGTGGTGGCTGCGGTCCACGGCGCCGATGCGCAGCTCGTCGGACGCGTGCGCGTGCCGGCGAAGAGCAGCCTCGCGGGCCGCGCGCTCGCCGAGGGACGCCCCGAGCTGGGTCGCGGCACCCGCGACGCCGATCGCGGCTACCGCGGCACGGCCTACGTCCTGCTGCCGCTCCGCACCACCGAGGGCGATGTCGGCGTCGCGTGCCTCACGGACCTCCCGGGCGACCGCGCGCCCGATCGGGCATCGGTCCTGGCGTGGACGGACGCCCTCTTGCCCGCAGGGCGCGCCCTCGGCGTGGCGGCACGGCTGGCGCGCGCCGAGCGCGATTCGGTGCGCGACGCCTTGACGGGCCTGCCCAACCGCCGCGCCTTCGAGCGGGCCTTCGCCCGCGAGCTCGAGCGCGCGCGTCGCGCGCGCCGTGGCCTGGGGCTGGCGGTGGTGGACATCGACCACTTCAAGGCCGTCAACGACGAGCTCGGACACGACCTCGGTGACGTCGTGCTGCGGGAGGTGGCGCGCCGCCTGGCCGATGCCCTGCGCGAGACCGACCTCGTCGCCCGCTGGGGCGGCGAGGAGTTCATCCTGTTGCTGCCCGAAGTCGAGGCCGGTGCCGACGAAGGCCTGGGGCTGGCCGTCGAGCGCGTCCGGGAGCGGGTGGCCGCCTTCCCCGTGGAGCTCGGTGGCGACCGGCCCCCGCGCACCGTCACGGTCTCGATCGGCCTGGCGAGCCTGGCCCGCGGGGACCAGACCGCGGACCTGATGCGTCGCGCCGACCAGGCCCTGTACCGCGCCAAGCGAGCGGGGCGAAACCGCGTCGAGCGCGGGTAGCGCGCCCGCCGCCGTGTTGCGCGGCCCCGACGCCGAGTCGGCCCCCGCGGCCCCCGCATCGGCCCCCGGGGCCGTGGATCCGGGCTCGTCGGGCCTTCCTGCTCAAGGGTGGCCCCCCCACGAGTCGATGGGTCCGTGTCCCCTTCGCGCATCACGGAAGGTCCATGAACCTCACCAACGGCAGCCCTGCAGCCAGCCCGTCGAGCTCCACGTCGCGGGCGACGCACGTCCTCGTCGTGGACGACAAGCAGGAGGTCCGCGACTTCCTGCTCGGCGTCCTGCGCATGGGGGGCTACGACGTGACGGTCGCGGGCAACGTCGCCGAGGCGATGGCTGCCGCCACGCGCCGCGTTCCGCAAGTCCTCTTGACGGACCTGCGCCTGGACGGCAACGACGGCGGCGAGCAACTGATCGCTTCGATCCGCCGTTCGCATCCGACGAGCGTCGCGATCGTGCTCACCGGCTACGGGACCGTCGAGCGCACCGTCGAGCTGATGCGTGCCGGCGCCTTCGACGTCCTGACCAAGCCGTGCCGCTCGACGGAGATCCTGGCCACCGTCGAGAAGGCCGTCGAGCACCACCGTGCGCTCTGGAACAACGAAGACCTCAGGCGGCGCCTGCAGGTCCAGGACAAGCTGGCCATGATCGGCAAGCTCGCGGCCGGTGTCGCCCACGAGCTGAACAACCCGCTGGACGCCACACTGCGCTGCGTACGCCTCACGCAGGAGCGCGTGGCCGGTGACCCCGAGGCCGTCGAGTATCTCGACCTGGCCCACGCCGGGCTCTTGCGGATGGCCGACATCGTGCAGGGCCTGCTCACCTTCTCGCGCAACGCGGCCGTCGAGCAGACGCCGCTGGACCTGGCGACCGTGGTCCGGGAGTCGGTCCAGGCCGTGGCGCTGGCCCTCGGCGATGCCACGCCCGTGTTCCGCGAAGACGTGGCCTCCGATGTCGCCAGCACACCCGTCCCCCGCGGCCTGCACCAGGTCGTGACGAACTTGCTGCGCAACGCCGCCGACGCGGCGCGTCGCGCCGAACCGATCCGCGTGCGTGCGCTCCGCCATGGCGACGATCTCGTCGTGGAAGTGCACGACGACGGTCCGGGGATTCCCGCCAACGTCCTGGACCGCGTGTTCGAGCCCTTCTTCACGACGAAGGAGCCCGGACGGGGCACGGGGCTCGGGCTGCCGATCTCCGCGCGGCTGCTCGAGCGCTTCGGCGGCTCGTTGCGGCTGGAGTGCCCGGAGGGTGGCGGCACCGTGGCGACCGTGCGGCTGCCGCTCGTACGACGAGCCGACGAGGGAGACGAGTAGGACATGGGAGCCCGCATCCTCATCGTCGACGACGACCCGCTGGTCCCGCGCACGCTGCGCATCCTGCTCCGCAAGCAGGGCCACGAGGTGGAGGCCTGCGAAGACCCCCATGAGGCGCTCGCACGCCTGCAGCGAGAGTCGTTCCACCTGGTCATCTCCGACATCAACATGCCGGGCATGGACGGCTTCGCCCTGCTGGAGCGGGTGCGCGAATGCCAGCCGGACTCCGAAGTGATCCTGGTCACGGGGTACGGGACCATCGAGAACGCCGTGCGCGGCATGCGCCTGGGCGCCTTCGACTACGTCACCAAGCCGGTGCTCGACGACGAGATGTTGCTGGTCGTGGCGCGAGCGCTCGAGTCCCAGCGCCTGCGCGCGGAGAACGCGGACCTCAAGGCGCAGCTGGCCAGCGTGCGCAGCGGTCGGCCGGACGACGTCGTCGGGCGCGATCCGGAGTTCCTCCGCGTCTTCGAGACGCTGGACGCGGTCGCGCCCACACGGGCGACCGTGCTCATCACGGGCGAGAGCGGCACGGGCAAGTCGCTGATCGCACGGAAGCTCCACGATGGCAGCGGTCGCGGCGAGGAGCCGTTCGTCGAGGTCAACTGCGGCGCGCTCCCCGAAGGCCTGCTCGAGAGCGAGCTGTTCGGCCACGCCAAGGGCTCGTTCACCGGGGCGCACGCCCAACGTGCCGGTCGCTTCCAGTCGGCCGATGGCGGCACGTTGTTCCTCGACGAGATCGGCACGGCCAGCCCGGGCCTGCAGGTGCGCCTCCTGCGCGTCCTGCAGGAGCGCTGCTTCGAGCCGGTGGGCAGCGAGGAGACGATCACCGTCGACGTGCGCCTGGTGCTGGCCACCAACGAGGACCTGGCGCGCAGCGTGCGCGAAGGCAAGTTCCGCCAGGATCTCTACTACCGCATCAGCGTGGTGCCGATCCACCTGCCGCCGCTCCGCGAGCGGGTCAGCGACATCCCCCTGCTCGCCGCCCACTTCCTGCGCCGCTTTGCCGAGCTCAACGAGAAGGACGTCCGTCACATCGACGACAACGTGATGACGATCCTCCAGGCCCACGCCTGGCCCGGCAACATCCGCGAGCTGGAGAACGTGATCGAGCGGGGCGTGATCTTGTGCCGTGGCGACACCCTGTCGCCGAAGGACCTGCCGGGCGAGCTCACCCGCTCGCTGGCGGCCCCGGAGCCTGGGCAGGTCCTTCCCTTGCGCAAGGCGCTCGAGATCCCCGAGCGCGAGATCATCGAGCGCACGCTGCGCAGCCACAACTGGAACCGCCAGGAGACGGCGGCCGCGCTGATGATCAACCGTACGACGCTCTTCAACAAGATGCGCAAATACGGACTTCTCGACCACCACCGCCGCCCCGTCCATGCGGAGTATCGGTAGACGCAGCGCGGTGAGATAGGGCGGCTCGCCGGATGCTCGGCCGCGCACCGCCATCGGCTCCTGACGTGAACAGACCACGCGGCGTCACCGATGGCGGCACGCTGCCGTCGCCCCGACGACCCGATGCGTGGCGATCGCGACTTGATCCCGTCGGCGAACGTCGCTGGCAGCGTGAGAAGAAGTGGATGAAGGCACCGAGCTGCAAGCAGCTCGGAGGTGCCTGGGAATTCTTCCGCGACTCGCCGCAGAAGACGTCCGGATCTCCCTGGTCGCCCCTGCGAGGTGCGGAAGAAGTCCCTGGCTCCGTACGGCATTCTCGGATCGGCGGAGGCCGGGGTGCGCAGAGAGCCTCCGGCCCCGTGCCTTTCGACACGCATCGGGTCGTCGGGGCGAAGGCGCCGCCAAGCGATCCGCGACGCCTCGTAGCCGAGCTACTCAAGGAGCGGATCGCGCCGGCGCCGCCGAGCATCCGGCGAGCCGCACGTCCGCACCCCAGGGGTCAGAGCAAGAACACCGCGTCCAGCGGTTCGCGCATGCGCAGGGCCCGCGTGAAGCGGACGGCGGTCTGGACGGAGCCGGCGAGGCCGTCGGCCTGCAGGCGCAGCACCTCGCCCTCGCCGACCAGGTGCATCGACCCGGCGTGGCCTTGGGGAACGCCCTCGTCGAGGTCGATGGCGATGTCGACGGTGGCGCCTGCCGGCAGCAGCGGATGCGCCGGGGCGGAGAGCCTGAGGCCCCCGGCCGAGACGTCCACGAGGGTCCCGACGACCGCCGGGCCACGATGGCCGCGAGCCACGAGCCGCACCCGTCCGCCCACGGCGAGGCGCCGTTCCAGGCGGCGCTCCTGCAACCGAACCGTCCGCATCACCATGCGTCCGCGGCATAGCACGGCGCGTGCCCGGGGGGTCGAGCCCGTCAGGCAGGCGTCAGGGGCAGCCGGGCGTCCATCCAGGTGGACATGCGCGGCGCGCCCGTCCGCCCGCCGCGACGCCCAGCGGCCGGCTCACGCCACGTCGAGCGCGCGCCGCAAGGCGTCGAGCACGCGCTGCTGCTCGCCGTCGGTCAGGCCCGGGAAGCAGGGCAACGCCAGCACCTCGCCCGCCAAGCGCTCGGCAACCGGCAAGGCACGCCGGTTCCACGGCCCGAGCGCCGGCTGGCGATGCAGCGGGAGCGGGTAGTACACGCCGCTCGACACGCCGGCCTCGGCGAGGCGGGCGCGGACCGCATCGCGCGCCGCCACGCGCACGACGAAGAGGTGCCAAGCGCTCTCGGCGCGGGGGTCGACGCGCTGGGGAGTCGCGGCCGAGCCGGCGAGCGCCTCGATGTAGCGCTGCGCCTGGAGCCGGCGATCCGCGGTCCAGGACGAGAGGTGCGCCAAGCGCGCCAGGAGCACCGCCGCCTGCATCTCGTCCATGCGGGCGTTCGTCCCGGGCTCGAGGTGCTCGTAGGCCACGGCGCCGGCGCCATGCTCGCGCAGGCGCGCGACGCGGTCGGCCAGGGCGACGTCCGGCGTGCTGACCAGGCCGGCATCCCCGGCGGCGGCGAGGTTCTTCGACGGGTAGAAGCTGAACGCGGCGGCGTCCCCCAGCGAGCCCACGGGCGCGCCCTGCCACGTGGCATCGATCGCCTGGGCCGCGTCCTCCAGCACGAGCGCGTCGGACGCGCCGGCGGCATCCAGGGCCGCGCGGAGCGGAGCCAGGTCGACCGGCGCACCGAACAGGTGGACCGGGACGACGGCCGCCGTCCGCGCGCTGGCCACCTCGGCCACGGACGCGGGATCCAGCAGGAAGCTCTCCGCATCGACGTCCGCGAACACGGGCGTGCCCCCGGCCTCCAGGACGGCGCCGGCCGTGGCGATGAAGCTGAACGCCGGCACGACGACTTCACGCGCATCCGGGGCGCGATCGCGGAGCCAGGCGCCGAGGACCAGGGAGAGCGCCTGCGTGCCCGAGCCGACCGCCACGGCGCGCGCCGTGGCGAGCCGCAGCGCCATGCGCCGCTCGAGCTCGGCCACCCGCGGGCCGCGGACGAACGTGTTGGACCTGAGTACCGCGAGGACGTCGCGCTCGGCGTCCGGGCCCCATGCACCGTACGTCCGCTGCGGGTCCATCAGCGGTACGGGGCCCGGGGCCGACATGGCCCCCGCGCGGGCGGCCGGGGACGACGGACGGGGGGCGGGGGGCGGACCGTGCACGGCACGGGATTCTGCCCCCGGGCGCCCATGGTCCCGAAGGCTGTCCAGGGTCGGCTCGAAGGACCCACCTCCTGCGGCCACGGCCCCGGGCCTCCCCCTCCGCGCGTCCGGGCTCGCGAACTCGGACGTCGAAGGGCGCGGCGCGCGTACAGTACGGCGATGCCGTCTTCGAGCGAGTACTCGTCGGACGACGGCGCGGTTCCGCCGCAACAGCGCAATCGCCCCTCGGACGCGTCCGGCGCCCCGGTGGCCGAGGGGCCTGGCTCCCTACCGGTCGCCGTGGAGCGGACCGGTCTCGTGCCGCGCGCGCTTGTGGACGACCGTGCCGCGTTCGTTGTCCGACACCTGCAGCAGAGTGGTCACGAGGCCTACCTCGTGGGCGGGTGCGTCCGTGACCTGCTCGCAGGTCTCGAACCCAAGGACTTCGACGTCGCCACCGACGCTTGGCCGAACCGCATCAAGCGGTTGTTCCGCAGCGCCCGCGTGATCGGCCGGCGCTTCCGTCTCGTGCACATCCGCTTCCCCGGCGACCATGTGATCGAGACGTCCACCTTCCGGGCTGATCCCGCGGGGCGCGACCGCGACGAAGACGACGAGGAGGTGGCGGGCACCGACGTCGTGGACGGGCGCCGCCGCTCGTGGCGCGACTCGGAAGAGAACGTGTTCGGCACGGCCCCGGAGGACGCGCGCCGACGCGACTTCACGATCAATGCCCTGTACTACGACCCCGTCGGCGATCGCGTGATCGACCATGTCGGCGGCCTGGCCGACATGGAGGCGGGGCTGATCCGCTCCATCGGGGACCCGTCCGAGCGCATCGCCGAGGACCCGGTCCGCATGCTGCGCGCGGTGCACTTCGCCGAGCGCATGGGGTTCCGGATCGAGGACTCGCTCGAAGCGGCCATCGCCTCCGAGGCGCAACGCCTCGTGGAAGCCAGTCACGCGCGGCTCTACGTGGAGCTGGTCAAGCTGCTCGCTCGCGGTCGGGCCCGCCCGACCTTCCAGCGCCTGCAGCGCCTCGGCCTCCTGCAGGTGTGGCTGCCCGAGCTTGCAACCGCGCTGGACGTCGAGGCGACGTGGCCCAGCACGAGCGGAGGCACGCACGAGGAGGCCTCACGCGGTGAGCCCGAGCACTTGCCCGTGGGCCACGCCACGTGGAACCTGCTCGGCGCGGCGGACTCCTTCGGCCTGGCCGCCCACGGCGCGCCCGAGTCCCTGGCCCTCGCCGTGCTCTTCGGCTCGTGGCTGCTCTCCGCGTGGCGCCAGACCACCGGCGTACGCGACCATGCCCAGTTCACGGAGCACGTCGACGAGCTGTTCGGTCCCATCCAGCGGCGCATGAGCATTCCCCGCTGGGCGGCCAGCGAGATGCGCGATGCGATCTGGCTGCTCGAGGACCTGCGCCACCCCCCCACCAAGCCGCGCCGTCTGCGCACGCTGCTCGGCCGGCGCGCGTTCCCCGTGGCGCTCGAGCTGTTCCGCCTCGACCTGATGGCCCGTGACGCGGACCTGGCCGCCCACGCCGCGTGGGTGGAGCACGCGAACGCGGCCCACGTCGACCTCTCGCGAGCCTCGGCCTCCGAGGCTCGCGCGGCGGCGCGGGACGACCGCGATGGCGGGCGCTCGCGCGGCGGACGCGGGGGTCGCCGCGGCGGCCGGGGGCGCGGGCGCCGGCAGCAGGATGCGCCGGCCAGCGCGCGGGACGGCGGTCGCGCGTCCGATGGCGGCCGTCGCGACGCGGACGGCTCGGGCGCACGCCGTGGGCGCAAGCGCGGCGGGCGCGGGCGACGCCGAGGCGGGGCGAAGCCGGGCTGGGCGCCCGAGGCCGACGCCTTCACGCCGCCGCCGCGCCGCGGGGACGCGAGCCGACCGGACGCGTAGCGCGGACGCGCTGCCGCACTGCCGATTTGCTCGACGCGGGCGGTGCCCGCAAGGCACCATGAAGACCCGGGAGGCCCCATGAGCGACCACGACGCCAAGAACGACCCTGGCTACGAACCGACGGGCTCCGACCAGGGCGCGCGCTCGATGCTGGCGGTGCTCATCGTGGCCAGCCTCGTCCTTGGTGCCGCGTGGGGCCTGCAGCTTTACGGCTCCCTCGAGGACGTCCGCTCGTGGAACGCGGTGGGCCTCGTGATGATCACGCTCATCTTCGTCTACGGCCTCGTCGTCGGCGCGAAGGCCTGGCTGTCGGGGAAGACGGAGTAGGCGCAACGCTCCCGGAGCGGCTTCGGCCGGCAGGGGGTGGTTCGCTCGGCAGGACGGTCGGTCGTGGACCGAACGGGGCCGTCGGCTACTTGACCACCCAGAGGCGGACGATGCCCGCGCGCGACCTGGGGACGGAGCCGGCGGGGAACTGCGCGGCGATCCGGCGCGTGCCCGCGTAGGGGTGCCCGGGGACCTGGAGCTCGACGACTTCGGTGCGCGCGCCGGCGGTATCCAGCAGACGGCGTCCTTTGTCGAGCATCCCACCCAGCGTGTGCGCAAGATGCACCGACGCCGAGGACGGATCCGGTGCCACGGCGACCTGCAGGCGGACGAGGTCGCCCGCCTTGGCCGCGGCCCCCGGCTCCGGACGCTGCGCCAGGACGCGGCCCGTCGGGCCGTCGGCAACGCGCGGGTCGATGACCACCACGAAGCCGGCGCGCAGCAGGTCTTCGATCGCGGCGACCGCCTCGTGGCCGATCACGCCAGGCGTCTCGAGCGCCGCGGCCTGGTCCGGGTCGGGCATGTTCACGTTCGGCGCCGGCTCGACGCCGCGCGGTGTGGGCGGCGGCATCCGGAACCCCGTGCCCGGCTCGACGCCGGGCGGCGGGCGCAGGCGCGACGTCTCGTCCGGGGCCCCCTCGAGCTCGGGCGTGGTGCCGGGCAAGGGTGCGGGGTCGCCGGAGCGCGCGGCGATGCGCGGCCCGCCGAGCGTGCTGGCCACGACGATCTCCACCCACGAGTAGCGCGGAGCGCGCGTCCCCGCAGCGGGCGCTTGGTCGGTGACCTTGCCGAGCTCCGTGGCCGTACCGCCGCCGTGACGCACGCGCACGCGGAAGCTCTCGTTGCCCAGGATGGTGCTGGCCTCTGCGCGCGTGCGGCCGATCACGTCCGGCACGAGCACGCCGGCCTCGAGCGACGGACGCGCCACGACGAGGCGGACGGTGCTGCCGGGCGCCACCTGCGCGCCCGCGGGCGGCTGCTGGCTGATCACCTGCCCCTCGGGCAGGTCGGACGTGACCTCGAGCTCGATCTGGTAGTAGAGGCCCGCGCCGCGCACCGCCGACTCGGCCGCGTCGCGCGTGCGTGCCACCACGTCGGGGACGCTCACGGTGCCCCTGCCGGCGGGCGGCTCGACGGGGCGGGTGGGTGCGGGCGTCGGTGCGGGCGCCTTCGTGGAACGCGCCACGACGAGCACGACCTTCGCTCCCTCGGCAAGCTTGGTGCCCGCGGCCGGCTCCTGGCTGATGACTTGGCCCGCGGGCAGCTCATCGGTGACCTCGTCCTGGATGACCGCGCCGAGGCCGGCGCGACGCAGCAGCGCCTCGGCGGCCTCCCGCGTGCTGGCCACGACGTCGGGCACTTCGCGATCGGCCACCGGAGCGGGCGGCTGCGGCGTGGGCTCCGTGGGTGTCGGCGGGGTGGGCTCGGTCGGGGTCGGTTCCGAAGGCGTCGGCTCGCTCGGGGTCGGCTCGCTCGGCGCAGGTGGCGTGTCGCCGCTCGGCGGCTTCTCGCGGACGCGCGCCACCGTGAGGTAGACCTGCGAAGCGGGTGCGACCTGCACGCCCTTGGCCGGCACCTGACGCAGCACGGTGTTCTTGACGCCCGGGTTGTCACGCGTCTCGAAGTCCACGATGGCGAACAGGCCCAGGGCCTCCAAGCGCCGCTCGGCCTCGTCGATCGTGAGCGTGGTCACGTCGGGGATCGTGACCTTGTCGTCGTCGCCGGGTGAGGGCAGGCCCGCGGCCGGCGCGGGAGCCGTGCCCATGCGGCCGTCGCCGTCGCCTTCGCCCGGTGCCGGCAACGTGCCGTGGCCGGTCGTGTGCCGCGGTGCGGGAAGCGGGGGCAGCTCCGACGTGGGCTCGCCCATGGTGCCTGGCTCGACACGCTCCGGCTCCCCGCCCTCCGGTTCAACGCTCCCGGGTCCGACGCCTTCCGGCTCAACGCTCTCCGGTTCGGTGCTCTCCGGCCCGGGCATCGCGGGCTCGGGGACCGCGGGCTCCGGCACGACGTCCGTCTCCGGCTCGGCGTCGGCCAGCAGCGGGTTGGCGTCGATCACGCGTCCGA
This sequence comes from Planctomycetota bacterium, assembly GCA_050248855.1. Classification (GTDB taxonomy): domain Bacteria; phylum Planctomycetota; class PLA2; order PLA2; family JAEUHO01; genus JACKGW01. The sequence goes on from JBFWRP010000026.1 coordinate 62,694, forward strand.
CGAACACTTCGACGACCGTGCCACGCGCCACGTGCTGACCCGCGGTGGGCGCTTGACGCCGCACGCGACCGGCGGCGCGCTCGTCGTCGACGATCTCGTACTGCTCGAGCACCTGGAGGTCGGCGGCCTCCAGCACGTCGAGGGCGTCATCGCCGACCTTGCCCAGCAGGTCGGGCACCACGACGAGGTCGCCCCGGGCCACGCCGACAACGAGCGTGACATGCTTGCCCGCCCCCATCGCTTCACCCGCTGTGGGACTGGTGCGCAGCACGCGCCCGACCAAGTCACCGCGATCGACCTCCTCTTCCACGATGCGCACGAGGACGTCGTCGGCTGCGAGGTCCGTCAGCGCCTTGGTGTGCTCGAGACCCACGAGGTTGGGGACGCGCTGGCTGCTGCCGAAGAGGCGCGGGCCGAGCACCAGGCCCAGGCCGCCGAGCGCGGCGATCACGACGGCCGCCACGAGCATCTTGCCCGCGGGCCTGGCGCCACGCACGACCGGCGCCGTCGCCTCGAGCTGGATCTCCCGCGCCAGGGTGGCGCCTGCCTCCGGACCGTCGATGGCGCGCACGCGCACGCGGGGCCGGGCCTCGCCATCCGCCGTGACCCGCACGGGCACGTGCAGGCGCTCCACGCCGCCCGGCACCTCGTACCAACCGCCGGGGCCACGGCCCTCGAGGTCCAGGACCTCCAGGGGCTGGTCGGCCTCGATCTCGACCGTGCGGGCCACGTCAGCGCGGTCGAACGCGAGCTCCAGGACGAAGTAGGCATCCTTCGCCCCGACCACGCTCTGCGGCAGGCTGATGTGCATGATTCGGCCCCCGGTCACGGCTCCGGCGCGCCCCCGCGCCCCGGTCTGGGTCGGATCCTACCGCAAGGGCTTGCGTCCCCCCCGGACGGGCCCGCCTTGCGCGGCCCCCTGCCTATCGGCCGAGAAGCTCGCTCCACGCGCGCCCCTCGGCCTCCGGGTCCGGCTCCAGGCCCAGCCAAGCGCCGATCGTGGCCGCCACGTCTTCCAGCCGTCGAGGTGGCTTGACGCTGCGCCGGACCAAGCCGGGCCCACGGACCAAGGCGACCGCCCCGAGGTCTTCGCGCGGACCCGTGGGCTCCAGCAGGCGCCCGTCCTCCTCCGGCTTCTCGCGACGGGCGCGATCGGTGACGAGCGCCACCGCGGTCGTCGCCGCCAGCTCGGGATCCGCGTCGATCGCCGCGAGGAGATCGGCCACGCCGCGATCGATGGCCGTGAGCACCCGCTCCTGCCGCGAGGCGGAGACCGAACCGACCTCGGCATCGGCCAGACGCACGACGAGCAGGCGCGGCCGATGCACGGCGAGCAGCGTCCGCGCCATGCGCAACGCACGCATGTCGTCGGGGGCGACGCCCTTCACGTAGAGAGCCCGGCGGTCGAGCTCCTCGAACAGCGCGGCTTCCACGCGCAGGAACGCGGCATCGCCCAGGCGGATCCCGGGGGGGAGTACTGCAGCGATGCGGGCGCGGTGCTTCTCGCGCAAGCCCTGCAGCAGCTCGAACGCGCGCCCCTCGAGCGGAAGCGGCCGGCCCATCGCTTCCAGGTACGGAGCCAGCGCTTCGCCGAAGACACCGGCTCCGTAAGCGAACCGGCCAGGCGGCGGGCGCGCGGGCTGGCGTGGACGACGCGCGCTCGCGGGCCCGAGCGTGTCACCGCCCGGCGTCGACACGAACCAGCCGTCCGCTCGATCGAGGATGGTCGGCACGCGGGCGCGCAGGACCCCGTCGTCGTCGACACCGGAGGAGCGACCCGAGAGCATGCGCACGAGTGCTTCGTCAAGGCTCCGCGCCCCGGACAGCACGCGCTCGACGCGCGTCACGTCACGCTGCTCGGCCCACGCGTGGAGCGCCGGCATGCGGTCGCGCTGCGCGAGGTCGTCCGGACGTACGCCCCCACCCACGACGACCAGCACCACGCGCTCGGGCCCGCGCGGGCGCGCACCCGCACCGCGCGGCAACGCGGGCGCGCCCGCCACGAGCAGCACGAGGCACACGGACAGCAAGCGGCCGAGCCCCTTCATCGGCACGCGTACTCCGCGTTCGTGACCAAGGCGAGGACGACCAGCTCCACGCCGCCGTCGGGGTCGAGAAGCACCCGCCCGTAGGCCTCGAGCTCGTCGGGAGCGGGACGCCGTCCCAGGTGCAGGAGGAACCGGTCGGTCAGCCAGCGGGGCGCGTCCGGAATGTCCACGAGCAACGGCAGCCCGACCTGCCCGGAGTCGAGCAGCACCTTGGCCAGCACCGTGTGGGGCGCCATCTCGCCCGGCAGCCGATCCGTGGCACGCACCAGGGCGACCAGCTCGCGGTCCGTCGGCCGACGACCGAGCAAGTCGACGAAGAGCGAACGCAGCAGTCGCAAGCGCCCCTTCGGTCGTCGTGTCGTGCCCTGCTCGCGGGCGCGCTCGGTGACCAGCCGCACCACCAGCTGACGCCAGGCCGCGGGGCCCTCGCGGATCGCCAACCGCGCCTCGAGCAGATGGCGCGCCGCCATGTCCTCGCCGACCACGCGGCCCAGGTAGCGACGCACGGCCACGTCGGCAAACGCCTCCGAGGCCAGCAGCGCGTCGAGGGCGCCGGCAACGCCGTCGATGCGCCCGAGACCCGGGATGTCCTGCGGCCCCTCGCCCGCCAGCACGCGGGCAAACGCGGCGGCCACCTCGCGCCCCGCGTCGCCCGGCTCCAGTCGACCGTCGCTGGCCACCGACGTGAGCACCGCCCCCAGCAGGTCGGGGCCGGCCGCGGGGTCGGCCAGCACGCGCCGGGCGGCGGGGTCCAGCAGCAGCACGCGCTCGATGTCGACGGGCGAGAGGCCCTCGCTGGGCACGCGAAGCGCCAGGTCACGCGCCTGCGCACTCGTGGGTCGGTCGTCGTCGACCAGGCCCAGGGCGACCGTGGCGTCCTCCACGACGCACCGGCCGTGCTCGGCACGGCCGAGCAAGTCGGCCGCGAGCGCGTCGGTGTTGCGTCGTCCGTCGGCCCAGGCCTCGTCGGGCCGGGGCGGACGTCCGAGCAGGTCGATGTAGAGCCGTCGCACACGCACGAGCATCTCGGGTTCGAGGCGCTCCAAGACGCTGGCCGATGCCGGATCGCCCGCCTGGCGTCCGCCACCCTCGAGCACCTCGATCGTGACGTCGCGCGGGGCACCCCAGACGTGCTCGTCGCCGACGCGCAGGCGTACGACGTAGGTGCCCGGGGAGTCGGGCACGAGCGACAAGGCGCCCGCGCGTCGGTCGGCCAACGACACGCGCGAGTCGGGAGGTCGGGCGACGAGCTCCCAGAAGAAGCGGAGCTTGCTGCGATCCACGCAGTCGCGGTCGAAGCTGTCGCGGCCGTCCACCTCCACCGTGTCGCCGGGGCTGGCGCGCAGCGTGTCCTCTTCGAGCCACGCCTCCGGCGGCAGGTTGTCGAGCGTGGCGCCGGAGACGAAGTCGAGCAGCAGGTCGTGGAGATCGTCGTCGGCGCGGAGGAACGAACCCCCGACGTGCTCGTCGCCACCGTCGGCGGGCGACAGCACCTTGAGCAGGAACGGGCTTCGCCACGGCGCACGGGCGTCGATGAACGGCACGAGCGCGGCGAAGTCCCGGGCGCGGTCGACGGCCCCGTCCGGCCCGGGCGCCGGCAAGCGCAGACGTCCTCCCCCCTCGCGGTGGCACGACGCGCACGACGACTCCACGAAGGGCGCGATGCGTGCCTCGTAGAAGCCGAAGTCGGGCCCGGGCGGGGGCGGCAGCTCGGCCGGCAGGTCGCCGGCCCGCGCCGCGACGACGGCGACCGCCAGCCCGCAGGCGGCGAGCAGGGCGCGGCGCGTACGCCTAGCCATCCGCCATGGGCGCGGGCGGCGACGTGCGCGCCGGCCCACGCAGCACGTCGAGCACGACCCACGCGGCCATGAACGTGGTGGCCACGCCGAACATCGCCCCGCCGGCCATCACGAGCCAGTGCCAAGGGCTGCCCTGCCAGCGCGTGAGCAGCCAACCCCCCACGTCGAGCAGCGGCGCGACGAAGGCCGCGCCGATCGCGAGGCCGCGAAGGCCCCTGGGCGCGCGCGTGAAGGCCATGGCGAGCGACAGCAGCACGGCGGCCACGGCGAACGCGAAGAGATGGTTGTGCGCGGACGTCAGCAGCTGGGGCCAGGGCATGCCCTCGCCGCGGCGCGCGTGGGGCAGCACGTCCTCGTACGTCGTCAGCGCGAAGGGCGCACTCCCCCCCTCCTCATGACACTGCGCGCAGAGCAGCGGGTCGGTCAGGATCGTGCGCACGGGCTCGAACCCTGCTTCCGGCGCGCCGGACTCGACCCAAGCGAGCACGATGTCACGTCGCTCGCCGCGCGTGACGTCATCGTCCCCCAGGAAGGGGTACATCGCGTGCGGATCCTCCTCGGGGAGGGTCGGGTCGAGCGCCGCATGCAGGCGCGAGCTGTCCGCGCGACCGTGGTAGCGCTCGAGCACGCGTTGCGGCCCGGGCAGCGTCCCGCCCCCGGCATGCACCCACAGCTGGGCCTGGGCCACGAGGGAGAAGGCCAGGAAGAGGACCGCGAAGCCGGCCACGGCGAAGCGGGCGCTGCCGGGCAGGTCCACGAGGCGGGCGTCGGATCGCATCCGCAGACGGTACCCCGCCGCTCGCGCGCGCGGAGGGACGCGCGCGCGACTCGCCAACTTCTTGCGCCAGCGGGCAGC
>JBFWRP010000027.1:0-59675 GCA_050248855.1 Planctomycetota bacterium
CCCGCGCCGACCGAGCGAAGGGGCGTTCAAGCCGATTCACGTGCTTCGCCGAAGCTGGAATCCAGGAATCCGCGCCGCAGGACGGGGGTGGCGCCGTGTACGCGATCTGTGGCGCAGACTCCTAGGGGAGGTGAAAGGACTGTCCCTCGCGGATGGTGCGGACCAGGCGGCGGCCCCCCACTTCGTACTCGACGACGAGGTCCTTGACGACTCCTTGGTGGGGATCTCCGCCCAGGTGGTTCGACGCCGAGGTGCGAAGCACTCCATCCTCGACGGCGCTCCGGAGTGCGTCAGTGACGTCCACCATCTTCCCGTCGGCGCCGTAGAACGCGTGGTGCACGATCAGGGCCCGGCCGGCCTCGGCCTCGACCTGCGCGAGACGCGCGTCCACGGCCCAGCGAACCCACGGGTCCGCATGGCCATCGGCTAGATCGGCAACCGAGTTCAGGAGCCTGTCGTTCGAGTCCTGCAGTTGATCATCCAAGTCAAGGATGTGACGGGCGAGCTCTGGAGACACGGTTCGTGCATCCAAGGCGGCCTCGGCCAAGCGCACCCGGAGCGGAGCCTCCGCAGCCACCCAGAGCAGGCTGAACGTGCTCACGGAGAGATTCCCCTGCCGCGTCGCCTCCAGCGCCAGCCTACGGCCCTCGTCGCCGAAGCGACGGAGCACCGACAGCGCGGCGAACTGCATGAGCGTGTCGGGACCTCGCGCGAGCCGGGCCACGTCGCCCCCGAGTCGCGCGCGTGCCTCGGCGTCCTCCGACGCAAAGACCAGCGCCGCAGCCGCATGGACGCCCAAGGAAGGATCGCGCGCGATCTGCACGAGCTCGTCGATGCAAGGGGGACGCACCTTCAGCGCCCACCCCATTCCACGCCGCACGAGCTCCATGTCCCTGGATCGCAGCCACGCCACGACCTCCTCCACGCTGGGCATGGGCCCCTTCGCGGCCGCGCGACACGACTCGCAGACGAGGCCGATCGCGCGCCCCCAGGCGGGCTGCCTGGGCTCGGCGCCCCACGGGAGCGGCACCAAGTCGAACACCGGGCCAGGATCTGGCTCCAGGGTGGACGGCGCTTCGGGCTCGGTAGCACGAAGCGACTCCTCCGGAGCCACGGGCGGATCCGCCCTGCGTCCGGACACGAGGATGGGCGATCGGGCTTGGAGCTCGGGCTCGACGGCGGATGGCTCCAAGCGTGGCGCCGACCCCTCGTCACCCCAGAAGGCTTGCCCAAACGCGAGGGCACCAACGACCACCCCAAGGCTGAACCAAAGCACGCTTCGCCACATGTCCGGATCCTAGCGGCCCACGGGGGCTCGCGCTGGTCGGGCGGTGACGACGGCCTCACGCGACGGCTATCGTGCGAGGCGGCGGCGGGACCGCAGGAAGCTGGGGATCACCACGTCGCCTGGACCGTCCTGCACGACGAGAGGGGCCTGTCCCGTGACACGCGCAGCGTTCGTGTGGATGGTCGTGGCGGCGGTGGTGGTGATCGTCATGGAGATGGGCCGAGCGCGGCTGGGAGAGAGCAGGCGCGGTCCACCGGACCTCTCCAGCGGCTACGAGGTCATGTGGCCATCCGGGCGCCTCGCCGACGACGGGTCGCTGATTCCCACGGACATATGGCACTTCGTGATGACAGCAGAGGGGAGGTTCAGGTACCGACACCTCGACGTGACTCGCGCCGACACCGAGTGGACGCAGGTCGAGGGCGCCTGGCATCCGGCGCAGGGAGACGACGAGCGCTGGACCCTGATCCCGGACCGCGGGAGAGATGCCCTCGAGCCCAACGAGTACGCGCCCGGCAGGTGGCCCCACGTGGAGTGGGAGACGTTCACGCTTACCGTCCCCGCGCTCGATCCCAAGACGGGGAGGCTGGGCCGGGCGTTCTCCGTTTGCGGCGATCCACGAAGGCCCGAGCCGGCCCAGATCCGGGCGATGGCGGAGCAGGCGCTTCGCGAGGCGGGTCGTTCCGTCGCGCCCCGCACCGACCGCGACGAGCCGCAGGCATCGAAGTAGACGCTGCCGACCAGTGACCCTCTGGCGCCATCCGCTGATCCCCGCGCAGCCGCAGCTACTCGGCATCAGCCCAGGGCGCTTCGATGCACGTATGCTGACGCCATCGCGCTCGCCGTTGACGGGAGGGACCATGGCACGTGCAGCGATCCCTTGCTTGCGCTACCAGGACGCACACGCCGCGATCGACTGGCTGTGCGAGGCCTTCGGCTTCAAGAAGCACCTGGTTGTCCCCGCCGAGGACGGCGGCGTGGCACATGCCCAGCTCGTGCGCGGGAAGACGATGGTGATGCTGGGGTCAGCGCGCGACGACGAGTTCGGCGCGCTCTGTGCCTTGGTGCACGACGCTGGCGGCTCGACCCAGAGCACCTACTTCGTGGTGGATGCCATCGATGATCACTACCGCCAGGCCGTGGCGGCCGGTGCCGAGATCGTCATGGGCATCCGGGACGAGGACTACGGCGGTCGCGGCTACTCCGCCAAGGACCCCGAAGGCAACCTGTGGAACTTCGGGTCGTACGACCCGTGGGCGGATCCGGCGTAGGCGGTGCCCGTGTAGCGGGGTCCTGGGTGCATCCATGAAGACCGCGACCCTCTGGCAGGCCGTGACGGGGGACCGATCGGACCTCCTTGGCCAGATCGTCAAGCTGCTGGCGGACTTGCGGATCCGGTACTGCGTGATTGGCGCTCACGCCATCAATGCCTACGCCAAGCCCTTGATCGGCCGCGAGCTGGGCTTGGTCGTTGGTGCGCACCACGTCGAGGTGTTCCGGCCAGCCCTGGGAGGGTTCAACGTCGAGCACTCCCCCCACTCCATCCACATCGCGCAGGAAGGGTCGGACCTCCGGGTGCAGATCCAGACGGATCCGCGCTACGCAGAGTTCGTGGGCCGCGCGCGGCCACTTGATGTACTCGGCACCACCTTGATGGTGGCAAGCGTCGAGGACTTGTTGCAAGGCAAGGTCTGGGCGGCCATGGACACGTCGCGCCGCCCAAGCAAGCGCCAGAAGGACCTGGCCGACATCTCGCGTCTGTTGGACCTCTACCCCCAGCTTCGCGAGCGCGTGCCCGGCGAGTTGCTCGATCGACTCCTGTAGGGGCGCGCGGGGGAAACCAGATACCGAGCGGATACCGAGTGCGGGAAAATCTGATGAATGATCGAGTCGGGGCCAGCACGACCGTACGATCGCAGCTCACCGCCGGGCGTACTCGACGTCCAAGGCCATGAGCTCGCCGTGCTGGCTGCACCGCGTCGGGCCACGGCCCTGCGGCAGGGCGATGGACTGGAAGGTCATCGCCGCCCCGTTGTGTAGCAGCCCCACATCCGCAATGGCGTATGCGGAGACGCGATGCTTCGCGGGGCAGCATGTCCACGTAGGCTCCCACCGGCGCGCTGCGGCCGCCGTCTCCAAGACCGTGGTGACGTCTGCGTAAGACGGAGCGGGCGTCGTCGGGCCTGCGAGGGCCGCGACGGATCGCTGTCGCTGTCCCATGGGATCCCCTGGCGGCCTGATCTCCCTAGCGGGGGACTGCGAGTGGGTCACGCGAGTTCATGGGACTTGCCCGCACTCGGTACGCCCGGTACGCCGGTACGCCCTCGGTACGCCCGGTACGCTCCTCGGTACGCTCTCGGACTTGGCTTCGCGCTACCCTTCAGTAGGGACCCGATCCCAGATCAGGAGGTCTGGGCAAATGTCGGCGCCGGACGGCCAAACCAGGCATCCAAACTCCGCATCAACCGCCACCTGCGCGAACAGCGCATCGTTCTCGCGGATCGGCGAGAGGGCGCCACCCACGAGCAGAGGCGCCAAGTCTACGACGCGCGTTCGCCCATCCGTGAGCTTGAGCTCGACGATCCGGTCGCGTAGCACGCGGACGGAAGCGATGCGCAGGAGAGAACTCATGACGTGGATGCTACTCCAACGGCGCGATCGGGCGCAGGGGCTCGCCCGCACGGGCCAAGCGCCAGTCCTCTGCAAGCTCTTGGCCGTGCAAGGCAGCCCACTCGATGAGCATTCGGTAGGCGCGCAGGGGTAGCCCTCCCCCCAGCACGCGTAGGCCGTCAATCTGGACCACGACCTCATGCTCGCCGTACCGGGCGTGGAAGTGAGGCGGGGCATGGTCCCGGTAGTACATGCGGACGACAATGCCGAAGAACCGACTGATGACGGGCATCGCCGCCTCCCCCGCGACCTCGCGGAAGACGGTCAGTCGGTCACAGGCTGCCCGCGTGGGTTCCTTCGCCAGAGGGAACCCGCCTCATGGTCGGGGGTGCCGGACGGGCCCCGGCCGCGAAGGCGTCAGCCTGGGCGCCGAGTCCGCGCGAGAGCGCGGGCCGAGTTACGTACCGCTGGTTTGAATCCCGAGGACGGCTAGTCCCCCGGCAAGCCGCGGCGTCGATAACTGGTGGGGGCGATTGGATTCGAACCAGCGCCACCCTCCGCTTCGCTCCGGGGGCGTAGCGCGATCGTGCCCTCAGGGGGAGTCATGTGACTCCCCCTACGCGCCGCGCTGCGCTAACGCGCAGACGCTTCGCTACCCCCTCACCCGGTCGCTGGTTCAGCGGCTCTCCATACGAGAGCGAGTCCCCGGGCAGCGCACCCTGTGACGCGGCCCCGTTCCATCCCTCAGCAACGTCCGCTCACCCTTCAGCGGGGCCCTGGGGCGCAGCCCCAGCAGTAAATGGTCGGGGCGACTGGATTCGAACCAGCGACCTCCTGCTCCCGAAGCAGGCGCGCTACCAAGCTGCGCTACGCCCCGATGTCGGCGGGCGGGGAGGGTACACCGGCCGCCCTGGAGGTCGGACGGATTGGCGGGGTGGCAGGGGGACGGCCCCTAGCCCACCGAGGGGGTGCCGTCGTCCTCGTCCGGGTTCTCCTCGTCCAGGTCGTCGGGGATGGACGCGGGGGTGGCGAGGATCTCCTCGGCCCGGGCCCGGTCGGCCTCGGGGACGAAGACGCGGATCAGGCCCTCCCCCATCACACGTTGGACGGCAGCCCATTCGTCTTGCAGCGAGTCCCGGGTGTCGAGGCGCGCGTCGATGCCTTCGCTGACGAGCCGCCCGACCAGGAGCTCGCCCTCGAAGGCGGTGGGGACCCTGCGGATCTCGACGAAACGGCCTTCGTGGCGTTCGGGCATGGGTCACCTCCGCTCGCACCGCGGCGTCAGCCATCCGTTCGGTCCCGTGGCGGTCCGCGGGGGGCCGACGGCCCGGACGGACGGGGGGATCCGGGCTCACGTCCCTAGCATGGACCGCCCGACGGCGGGATGCCCCTGATTCCGCCCAGGAGCCTCCATGCGCATCTTCGAGCCCCACGCCCACATGTTCAGCCGCGTCACGGACGACTACGAGCGCATGGCGCTCTGCGGCGTCCGGGCGGTGTTGGAGCCGGCGTTCTGGTTGGGCCAGAACCGCACCTCGGTGGGCACCTTCGTCGACTACTTCGACACGCTGCTGGGGTGGGAACGCTTCCGGGCCCAGCAGTTCGGCATCCACCACTTCTGCACGATGGCCCTCAACCCGCGCGAAGCCAACGACGACCGCGTCAACGCCGACGTCCTCGCGATCCTGCCCCGCTACCTCGAAAAGGACAGCGTGCTCGGGGTGGGCGAGATCGGGCTCGACGACCAGACGCCGAAGGAAGAGAAGTTCTTCGCCGAGCAGGTGCAGCTGGCCATCCGCCACGACCTGCCCGTCCTCGTCCACACGCCCCACCGCGACAAGAAGAAGGGCTTCGAGCGCTGCATCGACATCTTGAAGGAAAGCGGCCTCCCCATGGAGCGCGTGCTGCTGGACCACGGCAACGAGATCACGATCAAGCTCACGCGTGACCTCGGCTGCTACTCGGGCTTCTCCATCTACCCCAACACCAAGATGGACCCGCTCCGGATGACGAAGATCGTCGTCGAGTACGGCGTGGACCGCATGATCATCAACAGCGCATGCGACTGGGGCGTCAGCGACCCGCTCATGATCCCGCGAACGATCGTCAAGCTGCAGCAGGCGCGCGTGTCCGACGCCGACATCGAGCAGCTGGTCTGGAAGAACCCCATCGCGTTCTTCGCCCAGAGCGGCCGTCTGCAGGAGAGCGACCTCGCCTGGCCCGCGTCGGCAGACCTGCGCGAGACGTTCGAGGGCAACAGCGTGTTGCGCGGCCAGGACCCCGCCGCGCTCCAGCCGTGAGCGACCCCGTCCCGGACCTCACGAGCCACCTCGAGGCTCTCCTTCCCGAGGCGGCGAAGGCCTGGTGGAGCCAGGCTCTTGCCCGTGCGCGCGACGAGGGACCCGACGCCCTGCCGGAGATCTTCCCGGCCTTGCGCCGCCGCATGGGCACCACCGGTTTGTGCGCGGGGATGTTCGAACACGCCCCCTACCTCGTGGACCTGGATGCTTGGCGGACGTGCGATGCAGCAGGCCACGCCTTGCTGGGAGCCGCGGGAGCCCACGACGGACCCGCCACGAACCTCTTCCTGCGGGGCGATCTCGAGGAACGCACCATCGTGCTCAAGGCGATGACGCTCCGGCCCATCAGCCCCGACACGATCGCGCTCTTGGGCGAGGTGCAGCGCACGAACACCGTGCGACATGTCGAGGCCGGCGTGCTCGACGCCAACGTGGTCGTGCGTGCGCTGGAAGCCGGTGGGCCCATGACGGGCTTCTCGCAGGACGACCTGCACCGCCTCGTCCTCAAGCTCGCCTTCTTGGACCTGCCCGTGGCCCGCGCGTACGGCGTGCTCGACCACGCGACGCCCGAGCTGTCGCAGATGCTCGAGGACTTCGCACAGGAGCGCGAGGCCGCCGGGCGCCCGGTGTGGCCCGACACGTGGCGGTTCCTGGGTCGGGCCCCCATCGCGACTACCCGCGAGCGCCTGCTGCAAGGCCTCCGCCACGAACGGCCCGAGGTCCGCGCGGCGGCCCGCGACGGGGTGGAAGCGCTGGGCGACGCCGAGCTGCTGAAGCTGCTCGACGCGTAGGTGCGTCGGCTCAGACCGGCGGTTCGGTACCGGGTGCCTGCCCTGCCTTCGGCCACGCCTTGGGCCACTCGCGGATGTTGAGGTCGCGTTGGGGGAACGGGATCTCGATCCCGGCCCGCTGGAACGCGCTGAACACGGCGCGGTGCAGGTCGCTCGAGATGGCGAAGCGATCCGACGAAGCCCCGGTCCAGCAACGCAGCACCCAGTCCACGGACGACTCGCCGAATCCCATGAGGCGGGCGTGCGGTTCGGGATCCTGCAAGATGCGGCCGTCGCGGCGTGCGACGTCGAGCAGCGTCTCCGCGACCACGCGCATGTCGCTGCCGTAGCCCACACCCACGTTGACGACGATGCGGGCCGTCGGCATGTCGTAGGAGAGGTTGGTGAGGCGCTCGCCGATCATCTCGCGGTTGGGGATGGTGACGGTGGTCTGGTCCAGCGTGCGGATCTTGGTGCCGCGCAGACGGATCGCCTCGACGGTGCCCGACGTACCGCCCACTTCCACCGTGTCGCCGATCCGCACCGGTCGCTCCAGCAGCATGATCAGACCGCTGAAGAAGTTGGCGAAGATGTCCTGCAGGCCGAACGCCAAGCCCACGCCGAAGGCGCCGGCGAAGACGGCCAGGGCCGACGTGTCGATGCCCAGGACCTCGAGCAACATCATCGCGGTCACGACCCAGATGACGTACCGGAGGATCGTCAGGACCGCGTAGCGGATGCCCGCGTCGAGGTCGATGCGCGGGAAGACGAGGAAGATCAGCAGGTTCCTCACGAGCGCACCGATCAGGATGACCGACGCCACGCCCACGAACCCGCCGAACAGCCCGCCCCACGTCGGTCCGCTGCCGAAGAGGCTCGTGGTCGCAAGTTGTGCCACGCCTTCGCCGGTCGGGTCCCAGGCACGGCGGAGGATCCAGATCGCGGCGATCCAGCCACCCACCTTGAGCGCCGCGAACAGGATGCGCTCGATGCCGACGAACGCCGGGGAGGGCCCGGTCTCCGCCTCGCCACGCTCCTCGGCGGCCTCGGCCTGCATGAGGTGAAGCGCGCGTCCCAGTCGGCGGTTGACGAAGCGCACGGCCAACACGACGCCGGCGATTCCCAGCACCGACAGGCCCGTGCTGACCGCGACCCAGCGCGCCAGGCCCAGGTAGCCCAACCCGCGCGCAACCACGTGGAAGAGCGCCAGCGCGATGCCCGCGGGCCACACGATGCGCACGAAGAGGTGGCGCAGCAGACCTGGCCACGTGTCCTTCGTCGGGGGACGGATGCGACGGATCACGCCGAGGCGGGCCACGAGTGCGGCGCCGACCAGGACGAGGCCTGCGTTGCGCGCGACCTCGAACAAGCGCGCCGCGGCGGGGCTCCACTCGTTGGCGTGGATCAGCCAGATCGCCAGCTCCGTCGCGAGCACGACGAACGCCAGACCCTTCAGGATGTTGCTGATGCGCTCCGCACGGCTGTCGCCGATCTTGACCAAGCGCAAGCCGGGACGGACCGGCGACAAGACCTCCTTGCTGAGGGCGACGACAAGGGCGTAGGCCAGCACGAACCAGGAGGCGCGGCGGGCCTGCGCCGCGAGGGCATCGCTTGCTCCGAGCCAGCCGGGCACCACGTGCAGGCACAGCACGATGGCCAGGGGAGTCAGGAGCCGCCAGAGCACGCGGACGAGGCGTACCCCGGGGACCAACGGTGCGGAGGTGAACACGGCGTTCATCGCGTGCCCTCCCCCTCGCCGCCTTCCGCGCCCGCACCGCCTTCGGCACCCTCGTCGGCAGCTGGGGCGCCATCCTCCGGGCGCGCGGGGGCCTTGCCGGCTTCCTCGCCGCTGGCTTGCTTCAAGGCGGCCTCCGCGACGGCCTTCTTCTCGGCCTCGACGCGCTCGGCGGCGGCCTTGGCGTCGGCCGACTCGGCGGTCGGCGACAAGCCCACGCGGCGCAAGGCAGGCACGGTCTGTGCCTTGCGGTCGAGCCAGCGATCGATGGCCCGATGGCCAATGCGAACCCCGAAGATGCAGGCGACCACCAAGAGAAGCGTGAACAGCAGTCCCTTCAGGTGGTCGACCACGAAGGTCCCCAGGTGCTGGTCGCCCTGGAAGGTGACGAAGGACACCACATGGCCCGCGGCCGTCTGGACATCGTTCCACGCGTTGCGCAGGCCCTGGCCCGTCAGCGTGCGCTCGACGCGGATGCCCAGGCTGCGGGTGCCCAGCGTCCCCAGGGCCGACCGGAGCCGCTCCAGCTCCGCGCTGCGCTCGGCAGCCAGCTTGACCTGCTGCTCGATGCCTTCGCGGGCACGCTGGAACGCGGCCACGTTGGGCTCCACGATCCCCTTGCGCCACGTGGCCAGGATCGAGCGGTGCCGGCTGCGCTCGTAGCGCGCGGCGTCGGCCTTGACCTGCAGGCCGCGCATGGCGCTGTCGACCTCGGCGGCCTGCTCCTCGAAGCGTGCCTGGAGGCGTTGCATCTCCGCCGATACCTGGCCGGCCGCGCCGAGCTGGTCGATGCGCTCGTCCGCGGCGGCGAAGAGGCTGGCGACGGTGTCGGCGGGGAGGGCGTCAAGATGCTCGAGGGCCAGCGCGACGCGCTTGGGGCCCAGCGTGGGAGCCGTCGTGTTCGCAAGCACGCCCAGGGCTTGCGCCTTGGGGTCGGCGGCGGCCGCCGCGGCAACGGCGGCGCCCACTTCGCCCGACGCGGGCTTGGGGACATCGGCCTTGACGCTCGCCTCGTCGACGCGCACACCCTGGACCAGCGACTCGATCTCTTGGCGCATCGTGACGAGATCCCGAAGGAGGCCGTTCTGCTCGAGCAGCTCGGCCGCGACCTGACGACGCGCCGCCCAGGCGGCCGCCGCGGGCCCCTCGCGCGACGTCGACCCCTGTTCGGCGAGCTTCAGCTCGCGCTCGAGCTGCAGCACCTGCGCCTGCAACCGCCCGAGCTGTCGCTCGCGACGGATGCGGTTGAGCTCCTCGACGAACGTGCCGAGGATCTCGCTGGCGATGCGTTCCTCCTCGCGGGCCATGGCCAGCCCCTCGTCGAGGATGGCGAGGCGTTCGTTCGCGCGGCGCGCGGTGATGTAGAGCAGGCGCAGCTCCTGCTGGCCCACCCACTGCGCGACGCGCAGCCTCTCGAGCTCGCGCTGGTCTTCGGCCGAGGCCTGCTCGGGCGCCGGTTGCTCGGGGGGCTCGCCGCCGGGCGAGGCCGGTCGGGCCGCACCTTCCAGGCGCGACTCGATGTCTTCGATCTCGAAGGCTCGCACGCCGCCCTGCGTCACGAGGTCTTGCTCGACCTCGACCATCTGGTCCAAGCCGGCGAGGACCAGCGCGCGGCGCTGCTCCAACCGCTTGATCTCCTCGCGCAGGCGATCGACGCGCTCTTGCTTGCGGCGGACGCGCTCTTCGTTCTCGAGCCCGCGCGAAGGCTTCTCGGCGGACCACACGCGACGTCGCTCGGCGAGCTGGACCTTGCGCAGGCGCAGCCAGGGCCGCGACCAAGGCGAAGTCATCTCTTCGGCCAGGAGCGGTGCGCGCGGGAGCGAACCCAGGGCCGCGCCTTCACCCTCGCGGGGGAAGGGGTAGCCCCCTGCGAAGGCGCGCAGCGCGGGCACGGCGTCGCCGCTCTCCTGACCGGATGCGTCCGTGCCCCGCACGACCACTTGGCGGTCGGTACGGCGGGCCACGTCGATCTCCGCCGTGAGCAGGCGCTTGAGCAGGTCGGCGCGCTCCTCCCAGGTCGAGTCGCCGTTGGCGAGCTCGTCGATCCGATCCGGCTCGAGCTGGGCCATGTCCCTGCCGGCGCTCTCGGGATCCACGAGCAGCAGGTGGGGAAGGCCCGTTCCCTGCGTGACCCAGCGGTAGAGGATGGCTCCCTGGCGGACCTGGCCGGGCGCCTCCTCCGTGCCGACGAGCTCGCGCGCGCGCTCGACCTGCTCGGGAGCGACGAGGGCCCAGGCGTCGGCCTCGCGGGACAGCACGACCTCGATGTCGTCCATGCCACCGGCCGCGGCGTCCTCGGGGCGGACCGCGGCCCGGGCGCGCTCGAGGAAGTCCACGCGGCGCTGTTCGCGCGCTTTCGTGTCGTCCACGACAGGCGCGGGGTCGGCGAGGGCGCATCTCCCGGCCGCCCCCGGCAGGAGGCCCACGGCGAGGATCCCCACCAGCGACAGCACCATCCGGAAGGCATTCGGGATGGGCATCGGGGCAGTCTAGCGGGATGGTGGGATGCTGCCTCCCGCAAGCGGAGGGTCCACCACGCCCGACCGCAGGGCGCATTCACGAGCCCACGACCCGCGAGGACACGCAGATGACACGCCATGCATCCGCCGGGCCGACATGGAAGCGAGGGCCATGACATGTCCCTGTTCGCCCCGCATCGCCGCAACGAGGTTCGAGCACGCCTGGGCGCTTGGGCCGTCGACGACCCGCGCGTTCTTGGCGCGGCCGTGGTGGGCTCCGAAGCGCGCGGCGCCGTGGACCGCTGGTCGGACATCGACTTGACGTTCGCCGTGGACGACGTGGCCGCGCGCGACGCGGTACTTGCGGCGTGGACGGAACGGATGGAAGCCGAGCTCCAGGCCGTGGCCCTGTTCGACGTGGAGCGTGGCGCCACGGTGTATCGCGTGTTCCTGCTGCCGGACGCCTTGCAGGTGGACGTGTCCTTCTCGCCGCGGGAAGGCTTTGGCGCGAAGGGCCCCGACTTCCGGCTCCTGTTCGGCGAGGCCTCGGCACCCGCTCCCGCGCCCGGGGCCGCCACGGCCACGTGGGTCGGTGAGGCGGTCCACCACGCGCTTCGCGCGCGCGTGGCCATCGAGCGGGACCGTCCCTGGCAGGCTGCCTTCTGGATCCAGGGCGTGCAGCAGCTTGCGATCTCACTTGCGTGCGCGAAGCGGGGCCTTCCCGCCCACCACGGCCGGGGCGTGGACGACCTGCCCGCCGATGTGCATTCCGCGTTGGCGCGCGCCGACGTGGGCGGACGGGACCGCGCCGAGCTCCTGCGTGCCCTGCGCTCCGCGTGCGAGGTGCTGCGGGCCGAGGCCGGCGATGCGGAGGCGCTCCTGGAACGTGTCGCCGCGCCGCTCGCGGCGATCCTGTCCCCGTGATCTCCGCACGCCCTGCCGCGTAGGCTGGGCCGGATGCCGAGGACGCTCCAGGCCCTTCTCCTGCTGGTGCTGCTCGCCGCCGCGCGGCCTGGTGGTGCCGGCGAGCCCACGACGCTGGAGCCGCGTGACGACCTCGTCGTGTCGGGCGCCGCCCGCCTCGGGCAAGGCACGTGGCACGTCCCCGATGCCAACGACGATGGCGTGCTGCGCATCACCGAGGACGGCACGGAGCTCGACCTGGGCGAGGCCGTGTTGGACGGCCGCACGCGGCCGCACGAACCCCCCGAGGCCTTCCGCGGCATCGGCATCCACGTGGTGGGCGCCCGCAACGTGACGATCCGCGGCGGACAGCTCCGCGGCTATCGCGTGGCCGTACGCGCCGTGGATGCGCCGGGCTTGCGCCTCGTGGGCGTCAACGCCGACGAGGGCCGACGGGACCGCCTCGCGAGCACGCCCGAGCGGGAGGCCAACGAAGACTGGCTGTGGCCCCACCACGACGACGAGGACGAATGGGCCACGCGCTACGGCGCGGCTTTCAGCCTCCGGCGCTGCGACCACGCACGCGTCGAGGGCTGCCAAGCCCGCCGCGGGCAGAACGGCCTGTTGCTCGCCGCCTCGCGTCGGGTGCATGTCGCCGGCAACGACTTCTCCTGGAACAGCGGCTGGGGCGTGGCGCTGTGGCGGTCGTCGGAGAACGTCATCGCCTGGAACGTGCTCGACCATTGCGTGCGCGGGATGAGCCCCGGCGTCTACCACCGTGGCCAGGACAGCGCCGCGATCCTGCTCTTCGAGCAGTGCTGCAGCAACGTCGTGTACCGCAACCACGCCACGCACTCGGGCGATGGCCTGTTCCTGTACGCGGGCCACGAGACCACGCAGCGCACGGGCCGGGGCGGCAGCAACCACAACGTCGTCATGGACAACGACTTCCGCTTCGCCGTGGCGAACGGGATCGAAGCCACGTTCAGCACGGGCAACGTGTTTGCCGGCAACGATGTCAGCGGCTCCGACCACGGCGTCTGGGCCGGTTACAGCCGGGACACGCTGATCGTCGAGCAGCGCGCCGTGGACTGCGTGACGGCCGGCATCTCGATCGAGCACGGCGTGGGCAACCGCATCATCGGCAACGAGATCGAGGGCGGCCGGCACGGCATCCACCTCTGGTGGGACGAGGATCCGGAGTTCGTCGGCGGACACTACGGCCAGTCCCAGGACACCCGCAGCGCGGAGAACGTCGTGGAAGGCAACACGATCCGCGGGAGCGGGATCGCGCTGCGGCTCGTGGAGGACCACGACTCGACCGTGCGCTGGAACGACCTCGCGGCCGCTGCCATCGGCCTGCAGGTGCAAGGCGCGGGGCGACCTCGCGAGCTGGCGTTCAACCGGTTCGTCGGCACGCGCCGCCGCCGCGGTGACGCGCCTCGCGCCCTCGACGTGCCGGAGGGCTTCCCGATCGATGTGCGCAACGCCCGCCACCTCCGGCTCGCCGACCAGGACCGGCCGGCGGTGGCCGCCTTGGGCGCCGACCGCGCGTTCCCGCGACCGGGCGTCCGACGTCCCCCTCCGCCTGACATCGCCCGCCCCGGCCGCATGCCCGAGCCCGTGCCCGCGCCGCCGGGCCGCGACGCGTTCCGCCTCGGACCCTACGGCCCGCTGCCGCCCACGGCGTCCGCGGTGCTGCCGACGCGCGTGGAGGGGGGCGGCGCGGCGACCCTCTTCGTGTTCGCGCCCTCGGCCTGGGAGGTGGCGGTGACGAGCGGCGAGGTCCTCGTGGAGCCTGCGCGCGGGGCGGGGGACGGTCGCGTGGTGGTGCAGGCGCCTCCAGGGTCGCCTGCGCGCCCGCTTCCGTTCGCGCTCACCGTGCAGATCGACGGGGCCCGCCACGACGTGACGGGCCAGCTGCTGCCGATCGTCTGGGACGTGGCGTGGTACCTGCTGGACGCCGATCCCCTCGCCGACGCGGAGACGGTGGCTCGCGCGTTCGCGAGCGAACCGGTCGCCACGCAGCGCGTCGACGCGCTCGACTTCCCGTGGCGAGCCGGCGCACCGCCGGGCGTTCGCGCCGATCGCTTCGCCACGCGCGCACGCACGGAGGTCGACCTGCCGGCGGGGCGCTGGCGGCTACGCGTGACGAGCGACGACGGCGTGCGCGCGCGCCTCGACGGCGTCGAGGTGCTGGCCAACTGGACGCGTCACGCCCCCACCGAGGACCGCGTCGAGCTGGAGCTCGAGGCTGGCCGCCACGTCCTCGAGATCGACCACATGGAGATCGACGGCTGGGCCTGGCTCGAGGCCCATCTGGAGCCCGCGGACTGACCTCGTGCAGGCGTACCCGAGCTACGCCCGTCCCACCGCGAACAGGGTCCCGAAGGGCAGCGCGAAACCGCGGCCGCTGGAGCCGCGCGCGACGCCGGCAGGCAGCCGCAGGCGTCGCGCCAGCGTGTGCCACGAGTAGGCGGTCCGCGCATGGAGGAACTGCACGTCGCGGTAGCCCGCGCGTTCGAGCAGCTCCTCGAGAGTCCGACGCGTGAAGTAGCTGAGATGCGCCCACGGCGTCACGAAGGGCCAGCGTCGCCCCGTCAGCCGCGACCACCAGCCTCCGAAGTCGGGCACGGTCACGGCGACGGCCCCGTCCGGGAGCACGGCTTGGCGCAAGCGCGCGAGCGTGTCGAGCGGATCGACGACATGCTGGATGACGTCGAACAGCGTGACGACGTCGCGGCTGGCGGCCCCGAGCAGCACGCGCGAGACCGAGCCCGCCTGGACGAAGAGCCCGCTGCGCTCGGCCGCCCAGCGAGCGACCTCCAGGTCGGGCTCCAGGCCGGTGGCCTGCCACCCGCGGGCTGCCGCGAGACGCAGCAAGACGCCGCTGGCGCAACCGACATCGAGCAACCGTGTTCCGCGACCGCCATGCCCCACGCCTTCCAAGGCCGTCAGGCGGCGCGCCATCTCCTGGGCGAACACGGGCTCGTCCGCCGCGTAGTCGAGGTAGCCACGCGTGGGACCGCGGAAGTAGGTGAGGCCGTACAGGGGCAGGACCTGCTCCTCGGTCGGCCACGGATCCACGCGGACGAGACCGCAGTCCGGGCACCGCACGAGCACCGCATCACGCGCCTCGAGTCGAGGCCTGGCCGGGCGCGGGGAGCGGCAGCCCGGGCACTTCATGTCCACGTACCCCTGACGACACGGTCGGCCCACGGCGTGACGGACGACGGAGGGAGAGCGCGCGCCTTCAAGCCGTAGCCCTCGAGCACCTCGACCCACGCCTCGCTCGCGCGGTACGCGCGGGCGGTGCGACCGGGCAGGCGCTTGCGCGGCATGATCGCCTCCCGCAGCCGCGTGGGCACCATCCGAAACGTGGCGGCAGCGTCGGGTGCGCGGACCAGCAGGATCCCGCCAGGCAGCAGCGCCCGCAAGCAGCGATGCACGAGCTCCGCCTGCTCGCTCTCTTCCAGGTGATGCAGCAC
This sequence comes from Planctomycetota bacterium, assembly GCA_050248855.1. GTDB lineage: Bacteria > Planctomycetota > PLA2 > PLA2 > JAEUHO01 > JACKGW01. The sequence goes on from JBFWRP010000027.1 coordinate 15,554, forward strand.
GTCGATCAAGGCGATGCCGTCGGCCGGCGGCAGGGGCGCGCTGCGCGGGTCGTCTTCCAGGACGGACACGGGCAGGTTCGCCGTGCTCGCGCGCAGCGCGGCCACGCGGCGCGGGTCCGCCTCGATGGCCAACACACGGCGCGCGGCGTGCTGCGCGACGAGCGCGTGGGCCAGCTGGCCGTGCCCCGCGCCCACGTCCACGATGCGCCCCTGCACCGGCAGCAGCCGGGCCAGGCGTCGCCAGCCGCCGCCAGGCCAGCGCCCGCCCAGGCTCATCGCGACGCGGCGGGCGCCTCGATCCGCAGCATGCGCGACTCGCGGCCTCGCCGCACACCCAGCTGGTAGACGCGGCCGGGACGAGCCTGCGAGAACGCCTCGAGCACCTCCGCGACCTGCTCGACGGGTCGCCCGTCGATGGACAGGAGGATGTCCCCCGAGAGGACGCCCGCCCGCCACGCGGCCGTGTCCGGACGCACGTCGCGGATGCGCAGACCCGTGCCCAGGTCGTCGAGTGCGAAGCCGAGCTCGGCCGGGCCGACGGGAATCGTCCCCTGCTGGGCGCCGGCGTCGGGTGCAACTTCCACGCGACCCGGAGCACCGCGACCGCCCACCGACGGAGGGGCCGGGCTGCGCGGCGTCGGCGCGGACGGCGGATGCGGCTGCGGTGCCGCGTACGGCGACGGCTCGAGCTCGTCGTCGAGTCGTTCGATGCGCCCCTCGCCCACTTCCGCCGGCTGCGGCGGCAGCGGGTTGGCCTGCGGGCTCGAGCCGGCGACGCTCGTGACGAGAGGACAGACCTTGCTGGCGGGAATCGCGAACGCGATGCCCGAGGACTCGGGCAGCAGGGACACGATCACCCCCATCAGCTCGCCATCGAGGTTGAGCAGCGCACCCCCGCTGTTGCCGGTGTTGATCGAGGCATCGGTCTGGATCAAGCCGGTCAGCTCGACGCCGGTGCTCATGCGGGCGTCGCGACCGACGGCCGAGACCACGCCGACGGTGATCGTGTCGCCAAGACCGCGCGGGTTGCCGATCGCGATCGCGGTCTCGCCGAGCATGACGGTCTCGCCGGTGCAGCAGCTGACGTAGGGGAAGCGGCGGTTCGTGCGCAGCTTCAGGATCGCCAGGTCGTCCTGCGGGCGGTTGATCAGGACGTCGGCGTCGAACGTGCCGTTGCCCTGCCACAGCTGCACGATGACGCGCTGTGCGCCGCTCACGACGTGCGAGTTGGTCACGACGAACCCGGCGGGATGCACGATGACGCCCGCGCCGGCGCCCTCGGTGATCGTGCGGCGCGTCTGGGTGCGGGCCGTCACGCTCACGACGGCCGGTGCCGCGTGACGGACGGCGTCGACGACGGCGGTGCGGCGACGTTCACGGCTCGAGCGGCGGCCTTCGGCCTCGCCCAGGCGAAACGCTCCCGAGGCGATCACCACCGCGAGGGCGAGGAGCATCAGCGTCGTGCCGGTGCCGGGGGGGATGGGCCCCACCCGCGGCGGCGCCGTGCCGTCCGCGGGGCGAGGGCCGTGGGAAGGGGTGGGAGCCCTGTCCATGGCGCGAAGCCTCCTACGGCGTGAACGCCCCAAGCGCCCCCCGCTCCCCCTCAGGTCGGTTGGAGCGTGCCGTGCACGCAGTGTCCCCGGGGCGGGGACGCTTGCCAGCCCCACGGTGCGAACGCACCGCGGCCGTCCGCTCGCGCAGGTCCGGAACACGGGACGGAGGGCCTTGGCGCCCTTCCCGGTCGCGTCACGACGGCCCGGCGCGCCCTCCGGTCCGGGAGCGCGCGGGCCGCAACGCGGCGGACGACCTACTCGGCCTTGGTCGTGCCGATCACCGGGCTCGAGCGCAGGTCGTCGGCCCACGGCATGCGGTTGAAGACGTTGACGATCAGCGGCGCGAACACCAAGGCGATCACGGCCATCAGCTTGAGGAGGATGTTGATGGACGGACCCGAGGTGTCCTTGAAGGGGTCGCCCACGGTGTCGCCCACGACAGCCGCCTTGTGCCGCGGCGTTCCCTTGCCGCCGGTCTTCTCGATGTGCTTCTTGGCGTTGTCCCAGGCGCCGCCGGCGTTGGCGAGCATGATCGCCAACGGCACGCCCGCGATCAGCGACCCGGCCAGGAGACCGCCCAGGGCGCTCGGGCCGAGGAGGCAGCCGACGGCCAGCGGGATGATCACGGCCAGGAGACCGGGCCGGACCATCTCCCGCAGTGCGCCGGCCGTCGTGATGTCCACGCAGCGGGCGTAGTCGGGCTTGGCCTCGGGCTTGCCCTCCTTGAGGCCAGGCGTCTCGCGGAACTGGCGCTGCACTTCGCGGATGACGGCCTGGGCCGCGCGGCCCACCGCGTTCATCGTGTCGGCCGAGAAGAGGAAGGGAATCACGCCGCCCAGGAACAGGCCGGCGAGCACCACCGGGTGCGTACCGTCCAACGTCAGGGCCACGCCGAACTTGGCGAGGGCCTCCTTGTAGGCCACGAACAGCGCGAGCGCCGTCAGGGCCGCCGAGCCGATGGCGAAGCCCTTGGCAATCGCCGCCGTCGTGTTGCCCGCCGCGTCCAGGCTGTCGGTGCGCTCGCGCACCTCGGGGGGCAGGTGGGCCATCTCCGCGATGCCACCCGCGTTGTCGGCGATCGGCCCGTAGGCGTCGACGCCCACGGTGATGCCCAGCGTGCCCAACATGCCCACCGCGGCCATCGTGATGCCGAACATGTCGCCCAGCAGCCAGCCGCCAACCACGGCGACGGCGATGATCACCAGCGGCAGGACGGCCGACTTGAAGCCCAGGGCCAGGCCACCGATGATGTTCGTGGCGTAGTTGTCGCTCTGCTCGGCCAGGTCCTCGACCGTCTTGCCGCTGGTGTAGTGCTCGGCCGTGAAGCCGATGCCCATGCCGCAGACGAGGCCCAGGATCATCGCGAAGGCCCACTTGACGGGATCGCTGTGGGCGATGTCGGCCGACTTGACGTCTCCGAACAGGGCCGCCGCCACCACGAAGACGAGCACGGCGAACAGGATGGCCGACACGATCGTGCCCTTGCGCAGCGCCGCCTGCGGATCGCCGCCTTCGCGCACGCGCACGGCGAACACGCCGGCAATCGACGCCACGACGCCGGCCGCGATGCTGGCGAAGACGAAGCCGACCGCAGCCTGGGCCACGGCCGGGGAGCCGGAGAACTGGGAGAGGCCGATCACGACGGCCGAGAGCAGCGCGCCGACGAAGCTCTCGAAGAGGTCGGCGCCCATGCCCGCCACGTCACCGACGTTGTCGCCGACGTTGTCCGCGATGACGGCCGGGTTGCGGGGGTCGTCCTCGGGAATGCCGGCCTCGACCTTGCCCACGAGGTCGGCGCCCACGTCCGCGGCCTTCGTGTAGATACCGCCGCCGACGCGGGCGAAGAGCGCGATCGACGAGGCGCCCATGCTGAAGCCGGCCAGGATCGTGCCGGCGTGCGAGAGGTCACGCTCCATGCCGTCGAACAGGTAGAAGAGCGCCGTCAGGCCCAGCACGCCCAGGCTCATGACGAGCATGCCCATGACCACGCCGCCGGGGAACGCGACGTTCAGGGCCTCGTTGAACGAGCGCGTCGCGGCCTGCGTGGTGCGCGCGTTGGCGGCGGTGGCGATCTTCATGCCGCCGAACCCGCAGAGCGACGAGCAGAGGGCGCCCACGACGAAGGCAACGGCCGTCTTCCAGCCCAGGCCCGCGATGTCATCGGCCTTGAGGCCGACGGCCAAGATGACCGCGACGGCCAGGACGAAGATCGACAGGACGCGGTACTCGCGGCGCAGGAAGGCCATGGCGCCGACGGAGATGCTGTCCTGGATCTCCTTCATCCGCTCGCTGCCGCGGTCCTTGGCGAGGACGCGACGAGCCGTGACCAGGGCGAAGACGAGCCCGACGGCGCCGGCGACCAACGCCCACAACGCCTCGTTCGGAAGCCGCATGAGGATCCCTCCTGCCCCCGCGAGCCCAGCGGGGTTCCCGCGGAGGGCCCGGAAGTCTACGAACGGTCCGCTTGGCGGCCGAACGAGGCCCGGGCGTCGCTCGCCGGGCGCGGGGGCCTACAGCAGCTCGAGGGCCAGGTACAGGGCGAAGACCAGGGCCACGTAGAGCACGATGTTGCCGATCGGCCAGGGGGTGGCCGCCGACCTCGCCTCGTAGCGGGCCTCGTCCCGGGCCAGAGCGGCCTGGGCGTCGGCGACCGCCGTCCGAGCACCCAGCAGGCTCGCGGCGGCCAGCCGCAGGCGCCGCCAGACGAGCATCATGGCCCCCGGCGGGTTGCGAGCGGCCTTCCAGAGCGTCCCGGGCACGGTCTCGTGGGCGAAGCGGTGCAGGTGGTCGAAGAAGGCCATCAACGGGCCGCGCACGAACCGGGCGATCGCGTCGGCGGCCAGCGCCTGGCCAACGTGGACGTCCAGCGGCGGGGGGAGCGGGTCGGCGGGTACGACCGCCCCACGGGCCAACAGGAAGGCGGCCAAGCCCCCGAGCAGCACCAGCTGGACCAGCAGCACCTCGCCCCCGCCCACCGCCGCCCAGCCGGGGGCCGGCAGGTCGCCGGCAACCGCCACGGCGGCCGAGGCGAGCAACGCAAGGAGCGGGGCCAGCGCGTCGAGCGCGCGACCCGCGGCCACCGGGCGCCAGCCCTTGTCCGGCCCGAGGAAGGCCCCCACGACCAGCTTCAGGCCCACGATGGCGAAGAGCCCCGCCAACGCGGCGAGCGGCACCCAGGCCCACGCGGCCGGGCTGCGCAGCGCCGCCTCGGCCGCGACTGCCGAGGGGGCCACGAAGGGGATGGCTCCGGCCAACGCGAACGCGCCGCCGAGGGCGCAGGCGAACAGCAGCGGGCGCTCGCGAAGGAGCCCGCCCAGCCGCGAGAGGTGCGTGGTGCCGACGCGCCGCTCGAGCACGTCCGCGACGAACCCGAGTGCCACGAGGGCCAGCGCCTGCGCGCCCAGCACGGCGAACGCCGCCGCAGGGGCCTGGTCGCCGGCGCGCCCGGCCACGAAGAGCGCCAGGCCCACGCAGGCGATCGCCCCGTAGGCGAGCAGGCGGCGCAGGTCATCGCAGAGCACGGCGAAGGCCAGGGCGCCGAAGGCCCCGAGGCCGCCGACCACGAGGAGCACGTCGCCCGCCGACTGGGCGAAGGCCTGCGCGGCGAGCACGGCAGCCGCGAGCGGCAGGCCGAGCAGCACCGCCCCCACGGCGGGTCGCGCCGCCGTGGTCCACTCGATCCACCAGCCATGCAGCAGCGGCGCGGCCGCCAGCACGAGCAGCCCGATCAGGAGCACCGGGGCTGCGACGTCCTGCCGCAGGGCGAGACCCTCCGGCGCGCGGCCGAGCGACTCGAAGAAGCCGGGCAGTGCGCCATCAGGACCTGCGGGGAGCAACGCGAAGGTGTGCAGGTGCACGTAGCGCAGCACCGCTCCGGCAATGACCAGGAAGCCGCCGACGACGAGGGGGACGAAGCCGCGCAGCGCCGCGTCGTAGGAGGCGCGGTCACCGCGGCCGAGCACCAAGACCACGCCGCCGACCGCGGCCAGCGACATCCACGTGAACCAGGCCAGGAGGTCCTGGCCGCCGAGGGCGCCGGCGAGACCGGCGCCGAACACGAGCAGCGCCGTCCCCGTCGAGCGTCGCGCGTCGTCGCGCAGGGCCAGGGCGGCCGCAAGCAGCAACGCCGCGACGAGCTGCTGGCAGACCGCGGGCCCGCCCAGCGCGAACGCCTCGCCCATCAGGTGCACGTGGTCGGGCCCGGCGACGAGGCCGAAGAGCGACTGGGCCAGCGCGAGCGCGGCCACGAGGCCCGCGACGAGAACGGCGCGCACGGGCAGCAACAGTGCCGCGAGCGCACCCGCCAGCAGCAGGACCGAGATCGGGAGGTCAGTCGTCATGCGTGACGTCCTCCCCCTGCGCGGGCCCCGGCAGCAGGACGATGCGTGCCACGTGGGCCAGGAGGATCAAGGCCAGCGGGACGCCGATCCCGATCCACGCGGGCCAGAGCTCGCTGCCGGCCAGCGGCTCGAGGCCCCACCGCGAGGCGTGGCCGAAGATCGCTCCCACGGCGACGGCTGCGACCACGAACACGGCCTTGGTCTGCCGGCGCCGTGCAGGCGAGCCGGGCGGACGCCGTTCGGCCTCGGCCACGCGCGGGCCCTCGGGGAGCTCCCGGCCCCAGGCCTCGATCGCGACCTCGGCGGCGTGGTGGTCGTGGTGGGCCGCGGCGCTCAATGCCCACCTCCGTGCGTCGCGACGTACCCCGCGGCGTCCTGCGCCAGATGCAGCAGGCCGTCGGGGAACAGGAACAGGGCGATGGTGAGCAGGGCGGTCGCGACCAACGCCACCAGACACGGCCACGGGGCCTCCTGGCGTCCCGCGGGCGCCCCCTCGGGGAGCGGCTTGAAGAACGCACGCCACACGATGGGCAGGAAGTAGCAGGCGTTCAGCAGCGCGCTCGTGCCCAGCACGACGAGGACGAGGGCGTTCGGGCCCTCGGCCGCGCCCTTCAGGAGCCAGTCCTTGCTGATCATCGTGGCCGCGGGCGGCAGGCCGATCATGGCCAGCGCCCCCACCGCGAACGCCGTCATCGTGATCGGCATGCGGCGCGCCAAGCCGTCCAGCTCGCTCACCTTGGTCTTGTGGACGGCCACGTAGATGGCGCCCGCCGCGAAGAACAGCGTGATCTTGCTGACGGCGTGCGCGCCGATGTGGGCCACGCCCCCCGTGACGCCCGTCGGGACGAGCAGGGCCACGCCGAGCAGCACGTAGGAGAGCTGGCTGATCGTGCTGTAGGCAAGCCGTCGCTTGAGGTTGTCCTGGGCCAGCGCGACCAGCGACGCCACGACGATCGTGAAGCAGGCCGCGCCGATCAGGATGCCGTTGGCACCGATGCGCGAGAGGGTGTCGGTGCCGAACACGTGGAGCACCACGCGCGACACGCCGAACACGCCCATCTTGACCACGGCGACGGCATGCAGCAGCGCGCTGACCGGCGTGGGCGCGACCATGGCGGCGGGCAGCCAGCCATGCAGCGGCATGACGCCGCACTTGGCCAGGCCCGCCACGTACAGGACGAACGTGAGGGTCAGCAGCCCGGCGCTCGCCGTGGACCCGTGGAGCAGGCCCCCCTCGGTGAAGTCGAGCGAGCCGCCTCCCAGGTGCCAGACCAGGAACAGCGCCGGCAGCTGGAACGCGAGCGACGTGCCCAGCAGGTAGGTGAAGTAGCGCTTGGCGCCCGCACGCGCCTCGGGCGTCTGGGCATGGATCACCAACGGGTAGGTGACCAGCGAGAGCACTTCGTAGGCCGCGAACATCGTGAACGCGTTCTTGGCGAACGCCCCCGCCATGACCGCGGCGATCGAGAGCGCGAAACAGGCGTAGAAGCGGGTCTGGTGCCCCTCGCGGTGCGCCCGCATGTACCCGATCGAGTAGAGCGTGTTGAGGACCCAGAGGCCCGAAGCGACCAGGGCGAACAGCAAGCCGAGGGCGTCCGCGTGGAAGGCCAGTCGGAAGCCGGGCGCGAGCGTGGCGATGTGCGTCCCGATCGGGACGCCGCGCTTCCACGCGTCGTACAGGAAGAGGACCAGCGCGAAGTTCGTGACGGCCACGAGCAGGCTGGTCGCCTCGCGCAGGTTGGGCAGCCTGCGGAAGAGCACGAGCAGCGGCACGGCGCCGGCGCAAAGCGCCATGGACACGACCGGTCCGATCTCGGCGAGGGGGCGGCCGAAGAGCGTCATCGCAGCAACGCCTCCGCCGCGGCCTTCGCCCAGGTGCCGGCCCAGGAGGTGACGCCGAGCACGAGGCAGAGCCCGGCCAGCACGAGGCCCGGGATCCGCATCGACCAGGGCACCTCGGCGGTGACCTTGGGCTCCACGTCCTCGGGGGCGAACCAGACGAGCATGCCGATCCGCCAGACGTAGATGACCGTGAACAGGCTCGACAGCAGGAGCACGGGCACGACGAGCGGGAGGCCTGCGTCGAGCGCCCCCGTGGCGAGCAGCCACTTGCTCTGGAAGCCCGCCGTCAAGGGCACGCCGATCATGGACAGTCCGGCGACGGTCACGGTGGCCGCGCTCCAGGGGGCCCGGCGCGCCAAGCCGGCGAGGTCCTGCACGCGCGTCGCCCCGGTGCGCACGGCCAGCGTCCCCGCGACGCAGAACAACGCCCCCTTGGCGGCCGCGTGGTTCCACATGTGGAGGATGCCGCCCGCCGTGCCGTCGCGATCGAGCAGCACCACGCCCAGCACGATCGTGCCGATCTGGCCGACGCTGCTGTAGGCGAGCAGGCGCTTGAGGTCCGACTGCCGCAAGGCGAGCAACGGACCGAACACGATGCCCGCGCAGGCCGAGACCAGGATCAGGTCGCGCGCCGTCGGCAGCACGTCGAGCAGGAAGTCGGGACCGTACACCGAGTAGACGAAGCGATACAGCGCGTAGGCCGGGACCTTGGTGGCCGTCGCCGCGAGGAAGATGCTGGCCCCGGCCGGTGCCTGCGTGTACGCGGACGGTTGCCACCCGTGCAACGGGAAGAGGGCCATCTTCACGGCCAAGCCCACGGTGATGAAGGCGAAGGCCGTCAACACGTTGCGCTGGTGGAAGAGCGCGGGCAGCCGCTCGGCGAGGTCGGCCATCGCCAGCGTGCCGGTGGCTTGGTAGAGGTAGCCGACGCCCAGCAGGATGAAGGTGGCGCCGATGCTGCCGACGATCAGGTAGCTGTAGCCGGCGTAGAGGGCCTGGCGCCGCCGCCCCATGGCGACCAGCACGTACGACGTGATCGAGGAGATCTCCAGGAACACGTACAGGTTGAAGACGTCGCCGGTGATCGTGATGCCCATCAGGCCCGTCACGAACAACAGGAACACCGTCAGGTAGCCGCTGCGCCGCTCCGGGGCAAGGTCCACGGCCAAGCCCCGGGCCATCCACAACGTGGCCAGCACACCGACGCCCGACACCATGACCAGCACCATGGCGTTGAGCGGGTCGACGACGTACTCGATGCCCGTAGGCGCGAGCCAGCCGCCCATGGCGTAGCGGACCACGCCCTCGTCCCCCACGCGACCGAGCAAGGCCCAGCTCGCGTAGGTGGAAAAGCCAAGGGCCGCGGCCACCAGGGTCCACGCCGTCCGCACGCCGCCGATGCGGGACACGAGCGGGATCAGGAGCGCCGTCATCAACGGCACCACGACCACGAGGACGGGCAGGTGCTCGGCCATCAGGCGGCAACGTCCGGCGGCGGGCCTTGCGCGTCGTCCTCGTCTTCGTCGGCGGCGAGGATCTCGACCTCTTCCACGGTGCCGTAGGCGCGCTGGATGCGGACGACCAGGGCCAACGCGACCGCCGTCACGCTGACACCCACGACGATCGCCGTCAGCATGAGCACGTGGGGCACGGGGTTCTCGTAGATCGGCTGGGCGGGCGCGCCCTCGCCCTCCCAGATCACCGGCACCGTGCCGCCCTTGACGCGCCCGATGGACAGGTAGAAGAGGAAGACGGCCGTCTGCAGCAGGTTGAGGCCGATGATCTTCTTGACGAGGTGGCCCTTGGCGATGATCGCGTACAACCCGATCACCATGAGCACGGCGTAGATGACGTACTTGTAGTGGCGGACGAGCTCCCGCAGCAGGTCATCCATGGATGCCTCCTGCGTTGTCGCGACCTTCGTCGTCGTCGTCCTCGTCGAGCGCCAAGGGATCCCCGGGCTCCGGTCGGCTCATCTCGAAGAACAGCGTGAGCATGCTCGACGTGACGGTGATCATGACGCCTGCCTCGATCGCCATCAGCCCGTAGTGGTGCATGTGGTTGCGCACGACGGGATCGAGGCTGTTCGTCAGCGCCTCGTAGCCGAGGAAGGCCCCACCGCCCAGCAGGCAGAGCGCCCCCACGCCGCTGTACACGAGACAGCCGAACGGCATCAACGCGTCCGTGAAGCCCCGCTTGAGCTGGGAGCGGCCGTAGGGCCAGCCCTCGGTGAGTGCCAGCAAGACGATCGAAGCCGCGAAGATCACGCCGCCCTGGAACCCACCGCCCGGACCGTCTTCGCCGTGCCCCAGGACGTAGAGGGCATAGAGCTGGATGAACGGCACGGTGGGCCGCGCGACGTAGCGCAGGATGGGACTGGGCGTGTGGTGGCTCATGCGCCCTCCCCGCCCTTGGACCGGCGCCGGGGCGCGGGTCGCAGGAGGAGCACGACGCAGAGCGCGGCCGTGAAGATCACGACGGTCTCGCCCATGGTGTCGTAGCCGCGGTAGTCGCCGAGCACCGACGTGATGATGTTGGCGGGGCCGACTTCGCCCAGCGTGCCGTCTTCGCGATTGGCGCTCTTGTTCAAGTAGCGTTGGGCAACATCCGGGTGCACGAGCGCGGGCGCATCGTGCGCACCCACGGGCGGCATGTCGGGGATGCCGTACAAGAGGCCCAGGGCCACCAAGGCACAGGCGGCGAGCGCGCCGAGCCGGGCGCCGCGTGCGTGCGCGGCACGCCCCTCCTCGTCCTTGATGTGACTGCGGAAGGTGCCGAGCGAAGGCCAGAACAGCCGTCCCCGGTCACGCACCGCCTCGCGACGCCCGACGCGCACGATCGCGGCCAGCATGAGCACGGTGGAGATGCCGGCCCCGACGGCGGCCTCGGTGAAGCTGACGTCGAGCGCGTTCATCCACGCCCAGAGCACGGCCATCATCAGGCTGTAGGCGCCCAGCACGGCCGTCGCGGCCAGCAGGTCCTTGAGCCGGACGGCGGCCAGGGCCAAGCCGACGAGGATGGCGAGGATCAGGTCTTCCATGATCCCCCTTCCGGCTTGGGCGGCAGCTCGGTGTCCGCGCCGGGACGCACCCAGGGCTTGATGCCGACGATCCACGCACTCCGGGCCAGCGCGTGCGTGGCGGTGGGGTTGAGCAGGAGCACCAGGAGCACGATGAACACGAGCTTGACGGTGACGAGCGTGAGGCCGGCGACCAGCATCAAGCCGACCAGGATCAGGGCCTGCCCGAGCGTGTCGCCCTTCCCGGCCGCGTGGAGGCGGGTGTAGACGTCGGGGAAGCGCAGCACGCCCGCCGCGCCGGCCAGCATGACGAGGGCTCCGACGCCGAGCAGGATCGCCGCGATCACCTCGAGGACGCTCACTGGTCGTCCTCCTGGCCGAGGTTGGCCGCGCCGCGCGAGCGAAGCGCCGCGCGCCGCTCCATGTACCGGAGCACGGCCACCGTCGCGATGAAGTTGATCAGGGCGTAGGCCAGCGCGATGTCGAGGAAGAAGCCGGGGCGCTCGTAGAGGAAACCGACGAGGGCCAGGAGCACGATCGTCTTGGTACCGATCACGTTGACGGCCAGGACGCGGTCGTGGACGGTCGGCCCGACGATGACGCGACGCAGCACGACGAGCACGCCGAAGAGCACGGTGATCGTGGCAGCGATGTAGACGTGGTTCACGACGCGGTCCCCGAGAGCGCCTGCGACGGGCCGACCGGGGCGCTGCCCTCGACCGCCAGGAGGCGCTTCTCGATCACCCGATCCACCACGCCTTGCGCGGCGCCGGCCGTGAGCGCGTGGATGAGCAGGTCGTCACCCTCCGCGTCCACCGTCACGGTCCCCGGTGTCAGGGTGATGCTGTTGGCCAACGCCACCAGCCCGAACGTGCTCGACATCCCCGAGCGGACACGCAGCACCTTGGGCTCGATGCGCCGAAGGCCCAGGACGCACAGGATCACGTCCACGTTGGCCAGGAGGATCTGCCACAAGAGCCACGGCAGGTAGACCGCCGTGCGCAGCGCACGACCCAAGCCGCGGCCGATGGCTCCGCCTTGCGTGAGGTGCTTGTGCGAGAGCGCCGCCACGATCGTGGTGGCCACCACGCCGTAGCCGAGATGGATCGGGTCCGTGAACCCCGAGAGCAGGAACCAGAACGTTCCCATCACGAGCCAGGTCAGGACAAAGCTCATGACGACCCGTCGCCCTCCCGACCCCTGGCGAGGCAAGAACCTACTCGGGTGCCTGCGCGGTCGGAAGCGCGACCGGAGGCGTGACCGAGGCCCTCACGGGAGGTCACCGCCCAGCCGTGCATGGAGGTAGCGCCAGAGCACGCCTCGCGCCAGCCCGCCCGACGGCGCGCCGAGCGGTCCGCCGTCGAGGGCGTATGTCGTACCTACGCGTCCGCCGCCCAGATCGGTGCGTGCCACCTGGATGACGACTTCGACGTCCGAGGGCACGCCCTCGGGCAGCGGCGTGCGTTCGTGCTCGTCGAGCAGCCAGCGCAGCGCGCGTACGTGCTCGGTCTCGAGCAGGGCCCCCCGGGGCGCCGCGTAGGCGGGCATCCGCGCACCGTCGTAGACCTCGCGGACGCGACGCTCCTCCACGACGGCCCCGGGCGGCGGCCAGAGCCAGCGGGGCACACCGCGGGGCGGCTCCCTGAGCGGACCGTCGGGGGGGACCTCGCGACCCATCCCCCCTTCATACCGCGCCCCCGGCCCCCTGCATCCTGGCCACCTCCCCCGGCTCAACGCCGGGGGCGGTACGGTCGATGGAAGAAGGGGGCGGCCTGCGCCCCCCCGGTTCCCCCCATGACCCGACGCTCGCGCCACCCCGCCAAGACGCTCCTGCTGCTGCTGGCCTTCGGGGCTGTGGCATGGGCCGTCTACCGGTACTGGCCGGCCCTCAACGACCAGATCCGTGGCGAGGAGCAGCGGCCCGACCCCGCCCTCGTGGAGGGCCTCCGCGGCAACATCGAAGCGATGCTCGAAGGTGAGGCGTGCTCGCTGGGCCTCCAAGACGTGGCTTGGCGCCGCAACGAGGGGCGCTTCGTGGTGCGGCTGGACGCCGACCCGGCGTGCGGCCAGGGCCCCGCCAAGGACCTGTGCGCCCGCGTGGCCCGCCTCGTCGCGGCCCAGGGCGGAGGCTATCCCGCCAGCGTCTTCGCCTACAACGGCGCGGGCGAGCAGTTCGCGCAGTACATCGAGTAGCCAGCCGCGCGGGAAGCGGACGCGGCGACCTACCGCATCCACGCGGGCGCGACGGCGCTCACCACCAAGGACGCGTCCGTCCCCGGTAGCGCCAGCACACCGAGACGCCCGGCCGCGAGGCCCGTCTCCACCTCGCCGCGGGCCAAGCCCGGCTCGCCCTCGGAGTCGCGACGTGCCAACAGCGGCGCGGCCGCGTTGCGCAGGGCATCCCGTGCAACGCTCGCCGGCACGCGAGCGGGCACGCCCATGCGACCGCCCTGCTCGGCGGCGAGCACGGCGCGCCAGGCCAGCCAGCCCTCGAGCTCGTAGCCCAGCCACAAGCGTGCCAGCGCACGCCCACGCGCCGCACCGCCCAAGCCGACCTGCTCGAGGCCGAGCCAAGCGCCCAGCAAGCCGGGGGCGCGCTGCACGGCTTCGAACCCGGCAATGTCCGCGGCGGCGAGATCACGCGCCAAGTCGGCTTCCGCACCCAGGGCGTGCTCGCGGAACGTGAGGGAGTCGCGCGCCGCACCCGTGCCCTTCCACGGCTGGAGGGCGTCGTAGGCATCGACCAGGCTGCCGCCCCGGCGCACGCGGTCGGCGTAGCCCACGGGGTCGGCGGCCTGGACCAGGGTCTGGACGTGCTCGAGGATCGTGACGGCGTCCGCGCCGTCTCGCAGCAGGGCCCGCAGCGACGGGCCCGCTACCAACGTGCTGAGGCGCGGGCTGGCGGCGTTGCCGGCGCGCGGCGCACCCCAGGTGACGCGGCGGCAGGGCACGACGACCGGGCGGCGCTCCGCGCTGGCGGGCAGCCAGACCGGCTCGGCCACGACGCGGTCGAAGCGTCCGCCGACGAGCAGCTGGCCGTCGAGCAGCAAGATCGGGGCGCGCGTCGGGCCGACGAGCGCCACGACGACGTCCTCGCCGCGTCCGTCCTCTTCGGCGAACGCAAGCTGCCCGCGGGCCTGGGCCTCGAGGGGATCGAGCGCTTCCACGCCGGCGTGCGGCGTGCGCCAGGCACGGGTGTCCAGCAGCCCGCCGGCGCCGGTCACGGACGGGAAGCCGGCGTGCGGGGCCTTCTCGTCGAGCGCCGCGGCGAGCAAGTCGGCCGGCCGCGCCGTGGGCATGCGGCCCGTGGGCCCCGCCACGGTGGGCGAGGAGACCTCGACGCCCCGACGCCGTGCAGCGTCCTCCAGCACGGCGAGGAGGCCGCTGCCCTCCAGCTGGCGCAGGACGCGCAGCGGCACGTAGCGCACGCCTGCACGCCCGGCATCCGCGCGACCGGCGGGGCCAGCGGGCCCGCGACCAGCACCCGGCAGGGCGTACGCGACGATCGGCTCGCCCTGCAGGCGGGAGCGGCGCTCGACCTCGCGACGGACGTGCTCGAGCTCGGCCAGCAGGGCGGGAGCCGCCCCAGCGCCGGCGGGTCGGCTCCACGCCGGGCCTTCGCGGAGCTCGCGCTCGGGGAGCGTTGGGCCCGGAACGATCGGCCCGGGAAGGATGGGCGGCGAGCCGACCGGCGCCGCGGCAACGGTCGAGGGGGTCGCGCGCAGGCGCGCCAGGGCCAGCTCGGCGGGGCTGGCGACCGCCTGGACGTCGGCGTCGGCCAGGGCGGCGCCCCGCGAAGCGTCGGGCAGGCGGTCACGGCCGGCCGTGGCGCCGAGCACCACGGCGCCGCCGAGCGCGGCCACCACGGCGGCGGCCCAGGCGCGGCGGGCCAGACGCAGCGTGCGCGCCTGCCGGCGGCGCCACGTGGCCGTGTCGCCCACGCGGGCGAGCACGGAGCGGGCGAGCCGGTCCGACGGCAGCGGCACCACCATGTCGGCGGCGTCCAGACGCTTGAGGGCCGAGGACAGGCGCGCGTAGGCCTCGGCCTCGTCCTGGCACGCACTGCAGACGGCGAGGTGCGCTTCGACGGCCGCCGTCTCCGCCACACCCAGCTCATGGTCGTGCAGCAGGGGCAGCGCGCCAGCCACCTCCTCGCAGGCGGGCGGGCGCGGGCCATCGGCAAAGGGCCGGGGGCGCGTCGTCATGCCGTCCCCCCTTCGCTGCGGAGCCAGTCGCGACCGACGGACGTGCGCGCCAGCTCGCGCGCCAAGAGCTTGCGCCCGCGGTGCAAGAGGACCTTGACCTCGTTCAGCGAGAGATCGAGCACCTCGGCGATGTCGCGGTAGCGCAGGCCCTCGAACTCGCGGAGCTCCAGGGCCTGTCGGACGCGGACCGGCAAGCCCTCCAGGGAGATCCGCACGGCGTGGCGGGCATCGACGCGCTCGAGCGGCGCCTCGGGCTCGTCGAGGACGGCGCGGGGCTCGAGCTCGGTGCCTTCGCTCTCGATCGGATCCAGCTGCACGGCTTGCACGGCGCGCCGGCGCTTGCGCTTGCGCAGCAGGTCGAAACAGAGGTTGGAGAGGACCCGGTAGAAGTACGTCGTGAAGTGCCCGCGCGGCTGGTAGCGCGCGGCGTTGCGGAAGAGCTTGACGAAGAGCTCCTGCGCCATGTCCTCGGCGAGGTGGTGGTCGCGGAAGATGCGCCAGGCATACCGCCAAGCGGCCGCTTGGTGGCGGCGCATCAGCTCGGCCAGGGCGCAGGTGTCGCCGGCGCCGCAGGCGATCATGAGCTCGTCGTCGGCGAGGGCCCTCATGCCCCGTCCACCGGCGGCGCTACCCGGCGACGTAGGGGGAGGCGGAGGGGGCGGGGGCGGGGCCATGGACACCCTCATCAACGCCCCGCAGCGCCCCTTGCGCCAGCCGTTCCGCCCGGGATCGCACGCCTGGAGGGACGAAAGTCCCGTATCGAAGGGTCCCCTGCCCCCGAGCGAGCCTCCGGTAGGATCCGCCCTCCCCCCGCAGCGCGGGCCGGGAGGTCCGGACTCGGGGTCCGGGCCCCCGCCTCGACCCGGCGACGGCATGTGGCGCCGACCGGGGTCCGTGCGGCCGAGGAGCCAGCGTGCGAATCCTGGTCGTCGACGACGAGGAGGCCATCCGCGACAGCCTCGACCTCGTCCTGCGTTTCGAGCACCACGACGTCGTCCTGGCCTCCAACGGCCAGGAGGGCCTGGATGCCCTGGCCGCCGACGACACCATCGAGCTGGTCTTCCTGGACATCAAGATGCCAGGCCGCGACGGGCTCGAGATCCTCGGCGAGATGCGCGAGCGTCGCCCGGACGTCACGGTCGTCATGATCTCCGGCCACGGCACGATCGACACGGCGATGGAGGCGACGCGCAAGGGGGCGTTCGACTTCCTCGAGAAGCCCTTGGACCGCGACCGTGTCCTGCTGGTCGTGCGCAACGCCCACCAGGTGCGCAGGCTGCAAGGCGAGAACCGCATCCTGCGCACGCGCTTGAGCGCCACGTCGCGCGAGATGATCGGGTCGAGCCCGGCGCTGCACAAGGTGCGCACGATCATCCAGAAGGTGGCGCCCACGCAGGCGCGCGTGCTCATCATGGGCGAGAACGGCAGTGGCAAGGAGCTCGCGGCCCGCTTGGTCCACGAGCTCAGCGATCGCTCGGCCGGCCCGTTCGTCGACGTGAACTGCGCTGCGATTCCCGCCGAGCTGCTCGAGAGCGAGCTCTTCGGCCACGAGAAGGGATCGTTCACGGGCGCCGTCGACCAGCGCAAGGGCAAGTTCGAGCAGGCGGACGGCGGCACGTTGTTCCTCGACGAGGTCGGCGACATGTCGCTCGACGCCCAAGCCAAGGTGTTGCGGGTGATCGAAGAGCAGCGCGTGCAGCGCGTCGGCGGCAGCCAGCCCATTCCCGTCGACGTGCGCCTCGTGGCCGCAACCAACAAGGACCTGCGCAAGGAGGTGGACGCGGGCCACTTCCGCGAGGACCTCTACTACCGGCTGGCGGTGGTGCCGGTCCTGATCCCGCCGCTGCGTGACCGCGCCCAGGACGTCCCCGTCCTGGCCATGAGCTTCCTCCAGCAGATGGCCTCCAAGATGGGTGTCCCCGTTCCCGAGCTCTCCGAACCGGCCAAGGCCTGGCTGGAACGCCAGCCGTGGCCCGGCAACGTCCGCCAGCTGCGCAACCTCATGGAGCGGGCGCTGATCCTGCTGGAGGGCAACGTCATCGAGGTCAAGGACCTGGAGGGCCTGGGGAGCCCCGCGGCGGGGGCCGCCGGCGGCTCCATGGACCTCTTCAAGAGCGCCACGACGTACGAGGAGTTCAAGGAGCAGAGCGAGCGCCTGTTCCTGCAGCAGCGGCTCCAGGAGAACGAGTGGAACGTCAAGCGCACGGCCGAGCAGCTCGGCATGCAGCGCAGCAACCTCTACAAGAAGATGGAGAGGTACGGGCTCAAGTAGGTACGCCCGGGCGGCCGGGCGGCCCTGGCGGGTGCCTCCGCTTGGGGACAGGCGTGGCCCCGGTCGAGGACAGCCTGAGCGGCCGGATCCCGGGGCTCCCGGCGGAAGGGGCCCTGCTGTACGGTGTTCGCCGGGCGGCGGCCCCCGCTACGCGGCTGGTCCCGACTTTGCGTGACGTTTCGGGCTCCGGAGCCTCTCGATGCACGTCCCTCCCGGTTGCGAGCCCTCGCCCCAGCCCGTGGGTCCTGCCTGCGCAGCCGGCTCGTTTCGAGGCTCCGACCCGGTCCGATCGCAACCCGCGCCTCCCCCCACCAAGGGCTGGCTCGGCTGGGCCGCCCGCCCGACGCCCCACTGGGCGTGGCGGCGTCCGCTGGCGGCCCTGGTCGTCGGCGGGGCCCTGGTCGGCCTGCTGGCCGTGGTGCCGGGCACGCGCGGCGTGCGGGCCGATGACGGTCCCGCGTCCAGTGCGCCGCTTGGCTTTGCCCGCTTCGAGCGTGCCTGGCGCGGCCGGGACGCGTCGGCCGTCGTGCACTGCATGGCGGAGCGCGGACGACTGCGTGTCCGCCTCTTCGAGCGGCCCTTCCGGCGCGAAGAGACGTACACGATGCTGGCCGACCGCGCCGGCACGAGCCTCGACCAGTACTTCGAGCACATCGAGCGACTCCAGCTGACGGAGCGCCGACCCGACGACGAGCGCGAACGGGGCTCGAGCCTGGACACCGAGACGGTGCCCACCGTGCGCACGTACGACTACACGTACCGCGTCAAGGGCAAGAGTGCAGCGACCAGTCGTCTGCAGGTCCGGGTCACGCAGACCGAGGGCGACGGCTGGGTTCTCGAGAGCGTGATCGAGCTGCCGGGCCGCGACGGGCAAGACCCGGATCGTCGGTGACGTCGACGAGCGAGCGGGCGCGTAGGCGCATGGCCCTCGCACGAACGCCCCTGATCGCACTCGCCTTGCTCGTGTCCGCGTGCAGCGCCAGCGAAGCGGCCATCGAGCGCACGATCGAGCGTCGCCTGGATCGTGCGAGCGAGCTGGTCTCTCGCGAGATCGAGGGCTACCTCGACAGCGCACGACTCGCCCTGGAGGAGCTCGAGGAAGCGTTCGTCCGCCTCGACGACGTCGACGAGCGCTTCGCCGCCGTCGAGTCGATCCGCCGACGTCACGGCCTTTCGGGCCTCACGTGGGAAGGACCCGGCGGGGGTGCCGTGTGGGCAGGACGCCCCGTCGACCCGCGCAGCCTGCCGGCGCCTGCGCCCTGGCACCCCTCCTTCCGGGCGGGCGAGCTCGGCTACTGCGACGCCCCCACCTTGCGCGCGCTCGTGCTCGGGCCGCGCCCCGTGCTGGGTGGTCACGCGTCCGCGGCGCTGATCCTCGAGGTGCGCGATGCCGATGCGCGGGATGACCCGCCGTTCGACGATCGCTGGCGCCAACGTCTCGAGCTCGACAGCGTGCGCCTGCTCCCTCCCGACGCCGCGCCCCCGTCCGAGGAGGGCGCCGACCTGACACGCCGCGTCATGGTGCGCGCCAGCGGGACCAGCCGCGACACCGGGCTGCTGGTCGAGGTGCGCGCCCACGACCCGGAGATCGTCGGAGAGCAGCTCGCCGAGCAGTCGCTGCGCGAGCGCGCGTGGTTGCTGTGGATGGGCTGGGCGGTGCTCGTCGCCGGTTCGGCCCTCCTCCTGCGGTTCAAGGTGCGCAGCCTGCGCTGGCGGCTCGTGGCCGCCGCCGCCCTCGTGTTCATGGCCCGCGGCGCCTTGGCCTACGTCCCCATCACCGACGCGTTGCCCGGGCTGTTCGACGCCTTCTCGCCCGCGGAGTTCGCCATCGAGTTCCCGTTCGGATGGCTGCGCTCGCCCGCGGACTTCGCGCTCACGGCGATCGCCTTCCTCCTCGCGATCCTGTTCCTCGCCGCCGCCGTGTGGCGCGTGCCGCGCCCGGCCGATCCGCGCTGGCGGGCCGGCGTGGTGCTGGGCGGGATGCTGGCCGCCGGCTTGGTCACGGGCGGCTGGCATGAGCTGGTCGCGGCCGCCGTGCGCGGTGGGAAGACGTCGTTCTTCCGCGCCGACTCCTTCGTCCCGCGCGCAGGGACCGCCTTCATGCTGCTCGCGGTCGTTGCCGTGACCGCGGCGGCGCTGTTGGCGGCCACGGCGGCCCTGCGCGTGGCGCGTCGCGCCTGGGATCGGCGCGGCCGCGCCGCGCTGCTCGCGGGCCTCCTGCTGGCCGCGGGCGCAGGCGCCGTGGCCTGGTTCGTGGCGTCGGGCGAGGGGCGTCCGGACATCGTGGTGCTCGCGCTGCCTCTCGTCGCGTCGGGCGTCGTCGTGCGCGACCGCCTGTTCGGGCTGGCGCTGCCCAGCCGCATCCTGCTCGTGGGCGTGGCCAGCACCTTCCTCGCGTACCCGTTGCTGTGGTCGCAGGTGGCCACGCGCGACAGCGAACAGCTGGCACGCACGCTCCGCCACCTGCTCGCCACCGAAGAGTCGAACATCGAGTCGATGCTGCACGCGCTGCGGGACGCGCGCGACGACCCGCGCGTACGCCGCGCCCTGGAAGCCGCGGAGGCGGGCATGCCGGTGGATGGCGTGGCCTACCACCTCTGGCTCATGAGCGACTTCCGCGGCAGTGGCCACCCCTGCGTCGTCAGCGTGCTCGACAGGCGCGACCACGTCGTGGACCGCTTCTCGTTGGGCGCGCTCCCCGACACCCTGCTGCTGCCGCCCGCCCCGCCCGCGCGCGCCGAGGTCGACAACCAGCTCGACGTGGACCACGGCGACGGTTCGCGCCTGCGTGCCGTGATCGGGCGCGTGCGCATCCGCCGCGACGGGAAGCCCCTCGGAGCGGTCGTGTTCACGGCACCCGACCGCCTGGACATGGAGGTGCGCGGCCTGCACGACGGCTTGCGAGCCGTGGCCAGCGACGAGAGCGACGACGATGCCGCCACGGCGCGACCGCAGTTTGCCGAGCTGCGTGGAGGTGCCGTCCTGCGCGCCAGCGACCCGACCGTGTCGCGACGCGCCGACCGCTTCGGCCCACCGGACGTGCTGGACTTGCAGGGCGAGGCCAAGGCCCCGGGCGAGTCGCGCGGACGCGCCTTGGCGTGGCGCGACGACGACTTCCAGGGCTACGCGCAGTTCACGCCCAACCGCGGCAGCGTCCACGCCATCCGTCGCGCCCGGCCTGGCTTCGGCGAGGCCATGCTGGCGCTGTCGCGCGTCATCCTCCTCGGCGTGGGCCTGGCCTCCGTGGCGGCGTTGCTCGCGCTCGTCGTGAGCCTGCACGGGTTCCGGCCGCAGCTGCACCACCGCATCCTGGTCTCCTACTTCATCATCAGCGTCATCCCGCTCGTGCTGCTGGGCCTCGCCAGCGCGCGAGATGCCCGCACGCGCTTCGAGCGACGCCTGGACGCACGCCTGGGCACCGACCTCGCGCGCATGCGGGGACAGCTGGAGCGACTCGGCGGCCAGTTGCACGAGCGCGCCGACTCCGCCTCCCTCCAACGCTGGACGCCGCAGACCGGCCACGACACGGTGCTGTACGACGCGGAAGGCGTCGTCCAGGCGGCCAGCCGCCCCGGCCTGCTCACGGCCGACCTGCTGCCCGATCGCCTGCCCGCCGAGGTGTACCGCGCGACCGTGCTGGAGAAGCGCCGGCTGCTGCAGCGGCACGCCGACTACGCGGGTCGGCCCGTCTGGTTCGGCTACGAGCCGGTGCTCGACTCGACGGGCCATACGCGCGCAACCGTGGGCATCCCGCTGCTGTACGACAAGGACCGCCTCGACGAGGAAGTGACCGTCAGCGGCAGCGTGTTGATGGCCGCCTACCTCCTGACGCTGGTCTTGGTGCTCGTGGGCGCGATCTACGCGGCGAATCGCATCGCGCGCCCGCTGGCCTTCCTGGCCGCCGGTACGCGCCGCGTGGCGACGGGCGATCTGGACGTGGAGCTGCCGGGCGAGGGCGCCGACGAGATGGGCCAGCTCGTGGCCAACTTCAACGCCATGACCCGCGAGCTGCGCGAGACCACGGCGCGGGCCGTCCAAGCCGAGCGCGAGAGCGCCTGGCGGAAAATGGCCCGCCAGGTCGCGCACGAGATCAAGAACCCGCTCACGCCGATGCGGCTGATGATCCAGCAGATGGAAGCCGAGGCGATCGACCCGGCACGGGCGCAGGAGGCCATCCGCCGCGCGGCGCCCGTCGTGCTCCGGCAGATCGAGACCCTGACGCGCATCGCCGGCGACTTCGCCAACTTCGCGCGCTTGCCCAAGCGTCGCCAGACGGAGATCGACCCCGCGGCCCTCGTCGAGGAGGTGACGGCGCTGCACAGCGGCACCGCATCCCGCGGCATCGCCGTCACGTGCGAGGTCGAGCGCGGGCTGCCGCCGATCTACTGGGACGAGGAGGAGCTGCGCCGGGCGCTGATCAACCTGGTCCGCAACGGCATCCAGGCCATCCGCGGGCGCGGCATGGTGCGCCTCAAGGCCCACGCGGCCGAGCGGGAGGGGCGACCCGGTGTCGCGATCTCCATCACGGACACGGGCGTCGGGATCCCCCGCGAGAACCTCGAGCGCCTCTTCGAACCCCACTTCTCCACGAAGACCAGCGGCATGGGCCTGGGCCTGGCCATCGTGCGGCGCATCATCCAGGACAGCGGTGGCACGATCCGTGTCTCGAGCCGCGTGGGGCGGGGAACCATCTTCACCTTGTGGTGGCACACCGCCTGGGAAGGGCGGTAGTCTCTCCGACCAGCGCCCGGGGGCGGCGCGGGGCAGTCAACCGGAGGTGACCCGTGGAGGGCGACACCAAGAAGCCGCCGCCGTTCTTCTGCCCGTCGTGCGGCCAGAAGCACCGCGCCCCCATCGACAACCTGGTGGCCAACCCGGGGGCCGTGCTGCGCGTGGCCTGTTCGGCCTGCACCAAGCCGCTCGCCGTGACCCTCAACGCCGACGGCTCGCTCGCCTGCGTGTTGGTCGAGGAGGGCGCGGCTCCCCCCGATCCGCCCGCGGCCTCGACACCAGCGGCCACGACAGCGGCGGCCCCGGCAGCCACGGCCTCGACATCCGGCGCGCCCACCCCCTCGGCCCCGCGCTCCACGCGCCGCGGCAAGGGGGGCAAGGACCGCTCGGCCGGCCCCAAGCGCGACGCCCCGGTCCGCAAGGGCAAGCGCTCGACCGCGGGCCGCAAGACGGCAGCCCCTCTTCCTGCCAGCCAGGACTCCGCGGCCGCCCAGGCCTCCGCGCCCGAGTCGCCTGCCGTGCCCGCTCCGGCGGGCCCCGGCGCGCCCAAGCCGGCGCGGACACCGCCCGCCCCCGCCGACGACGTGCCTGCCGTGGCGGGCGCGGAGTTTGCCGAGGGCGACCACGTCGGTCGCTACCTGATCGAGCACGCCATCGCCGAAGGCGGGACCTCCGTCGTCTACCGCGCGTTCGACCCCACGACCAACCGCACGGTCGCGCTCAAGGTGCTCAAGACGGGCCTGTCGGACGCGATGCGCGAGCGCTTCCTGCGCGAGATCGAGGTGCAGGCCAACATCCGCCACCAGAACATCATGCCGGTGTTCGACCGGGGGGCGCTGCCCGACGGACGCCCCTTCTTCACGATGGAGCTCTTGTACCGCCCCATCACGCTGGAGGAGATCGCCGACCGTCGCCTCGACGGGACGCTGTCCAAGACCGCTTCCCTGCGTCCCTTGCTCGAGCTCGAAGGTCTCGTCAAGGCGGTGCTCGTGCCCGTCTCCGAAGGCGTCTACGTGGCCAACGTCGAGAACGGCGTGATCCACCGCGACCTCAAGCCGGGCAACGTGCTGGTGGACAGCCGCACGTTGCGCCCGTACGTGATCGACTTCGGCATCTGCCATGCGCTCGAGAAGAAGGGCGCCGCGGGCAAGGCCGTCGTGGCCCCGACCACGGAAGACGCCGGCGTCGTCGGCACGCCGCGCTTCCTGGCGCCCGAACAGGTCACCGGCTCCGTGCACGCTCGCACCGACGTGTGGGGTTTGGGCGCCTTGCTGCGGTACGCCGTCACGGGCGAGCCGCCCATCGCCGGCGCGGCCAGCATCACGCGCGCCGAGCTCGGTCGGCGCCTGGCGCAGCTGCGCGAGGCCCGTGCATCCGCGGAGCGCAAGGGCGAAGAGGGCAAGATCGAGCTGATCGAGGAGAAGCTCGCGCGCCTCGAAGAGCCCGGCCTGCGCACGATCGACGACATCTTCCGCGATGCGCGGGACGCGCGCTACACGCCGCTCCCCGTGAGCACGCCCTCGCCGGTCGTCGCCGTGATCAACAAGTCGATGGCGGCCAACCCGACGGACCGCTACGTGAATGCCCGTCAGCTGGTCGCGGACCTGTCCTCGTGGCTCGAGGGCGGCAGCGTGCGCGCGCTCCGCGAGGTCGGCGGCAAGGCGGCCGCCGTGGAGTCGGCGCGCCGTGCCCTGCAGCGACATCTCATGACGGCCGTCGTGGCGCTCGTCGGGCTGGTCGGCGGGTTCTTCGTGGGCAAGCTCGTCGCGGGCGCTCCGCAGGCGGCTCCGTCCACGCGTGTGGCCGACGTGGAGGTCGACGTCGAGAGCCTCGAACGGCACTTGGAACGCATGCGGTTGGCCCTCGCGGCGGATCGCCTCACGCCCCTGGAGCAGCGCTTGCTGTTCGAGACCCTGGCCGAGCGGCAGCGCGCGTTCCAGACGCGCTTGGGGGGCGAGCCCGACGTTCCGCGCGTGCGATCCGTGCGCGAACGCATGCAGTTCGTGACCAACCGGTTCGCGCCGGCGCTGGTGTTCGTGGACCTCCCCGAAGGCGCCAAGGCCCAGGCACGCTGTCGCCTGGTGGGCTTCGAGGGCGCCGTGGAGCTTGCCGCGGGGCCCAATCGACTGCCCCCCGGCCTCTACGACGTGGATGTCCAGCCCGGCGACATCCGGATCCCCCTCTCGGTCCCGCTGCTCGTGCGCGAGTCCAGCTTGGAGGCGCAGCCGGACAAGGAGCCGGCGTGGACGACGCTACGCCTGCCGGTGACGCCTTCGAGCATCCCGCGCGACGTGGTCTTGGTGGCTGGCGGGCGCGTGAAGGCCAGGGACCTGCCCTTTGGCCCCGCCTCGCCCGAGGAGGCCGTCGAGCCGTTCTTCCTGGGTCGCGCCGAGGTCACCAACCTGGACTACGCGACGTGGCTGCGCGCCCTGGCGCCGGAAGCCCGTGCGAAGCATGCGCCGCTCGTGGGCATCACGGTGGGTCCCGAAGACGGAGGTGTCCAGGTCACCACCGGCGCCGACTCGCGTCCCGTGGTCGGCATCCGACCGTCGGATGCACGCGCGTACGCGGCGTGGCGCGCGGAGCGCGACGGGGTTCCGTGGCGCTTGCCGACCGAGGCGGAATGGGTGCTGGCCGCTGGCGGCGCACTCGGCTACACGCTGCCCGGGGGGCTGGCGGGCGAGCGCGAAGATGCCCACCTGATCCCGCCGCTGGCCGATGCGGGTGGCCATGCGCGGGACATCTCCCCGTACGGGGCTCGCGGCATGCTCGGCAACGCCCGCGAGATGGTCACCCCGTCGATCCGCACGGCCGCCGAGGGCGACGTCATCGTCAAGGGTGCGGGGGTGGGCGAGGCTCCCGACGCGGGCGCGATCCACGCATGGCGCGTGCTGGGCGTCGAGGATCGCGAACCCGCAACCGGCTTGCGGCTGGCACGGGACCTGACGCCCTAGCCGATCGAACGTGCCGTGCTCAATCGTGCGCGTGCCCCTCGGACGCGCCGCCCTCGCCGGTCTCGGCAGCGGGGTCCTCGGCGGAACCGTGCGACGTGTCGTGGTCTTCTTGGTTGACCATGGCGAAGCCCGTGCCGCGGGCGTAGGCGAACATGCCCCACCCGAGCAGCGCGATGACGGCGACCCAGACCACGGGCCAGATGTAGAGCGCCGTAGGCGCCGGCGTCGCGAAGTCTTCGGGCGCCGGCGTGATGCTGCGCTCGGCCGGCTCGGGCGGGATCACCGCCGGGCCGTCGTCGTGGGGCGCGTCGTGCGACTCGTCGTGGGCGTGTCCCATGCTCCAGCTCCTCGGCGTTGCCGTCGGTCCGCCTTGGCAGGCCGCGCCAAACGACCCGTCGATCTGCCTTGGCAGGCCGCGCCAGCCGTTCAGACCACTGCCAGCCAGCGCCAAGCGTCGTCCACCTCGTCGCGCGGCGTGCCGGCGGCGAGGTCGAGCACCCACGGCAGTCCGCGCGGCACCCGGTCCGAGAACGTACCCCAGGGAAGTCCGCCTTCCTCGGGATGGGCGCCCTCCCGGCCGCTGGACGAGCGGCCCGCCACGCGCAACCACGCCACCCGCGACAGGACGCTGGCGAGCACGTCGGGCGCCGCCGGGCCGCCCCGCGCGGCGGCCGACTCGACGGCCGCGGCCACGTCGAAGACGACCGCCAGCCCGGGCAAGTCGTCCAGCAACCAGCCCAGCTCGGCGGGGCCGAGCAGCTCCGCGCTGCCGCCCGTGAGGACGGCCAGCGGCACGCCGCGCCGCAGGGGACCATGAAGCCGCCGGGCCAGCCGGTCGACGGCGGACGCCGTGTCCGCGCCGTCGCGCGGACGATGACCGCCGCGCACGGCCACGTACGAGGCCCGCGCGCGCGCCGCCTCGGCCGCAGCGGCCTCCAAGCGCGTCTCGTCGGGGGCCTCCGCGGCCCCCGGCACGGCCCAGCCCAGCAGCCGCGAACCGCGGGCGCGCAACCCCTCCCCCAAACGCGTCGGGCGGTCGACGCCGTAGGCGACCACCGTCACCGCGGGCTGCCACGCATCGAGCCAGGCGAGGACGGACTCGGTCGCAGGCCGCTCGCCCAGGGGCGCCGTCGACAGCCCAGACGGGCGCCTCACGAGCGCTCGCGCCCGTCGCCCGCACGCGGCAGCGGCGCGCCCGCCTCGATCCACCGCGCAATGCCGTCCTCGTCGTTGGACGCCAGCACGAGGTCCGCCCGCGCCTTCGCGTCGGGCACCGCGTTGCCCATGGCGATGGCCAGACCCGCGGCCTCGAGCATCGGGAGGTCGTTGACGTGGTCCCCGATCGCGATGGCGCGGTCCGCCGCGATGCCATGCTGCTCGGCCAGCCACACGAGAGCTTCGGCCTTGCCGCGCGACGCCGCCTGGATCTCGAGCATGTGCAAGCGTGAGTGCCGGTACGGCCGGAACAAGCTGAGCGGGAACGTCTCGCGCCTCAGCAGCGCGGCGGCTTCGGACGAGAGCTCGCTCCACGCCGACTCGTGCGGCGGTACGCCGCCCACGTGATCTGCCGGCAGGTCGAAGAACAGCGTCAGGCGCAAGAGCCCGTGCAGCGGCATCTCGTGCCAGCCCCCGGCGAACCGCACGTTGCTGTACCACGCGGCCACGCTCGGGTGGTCGGCATGGTCGCTGGCGACGGTCCACTTCGTGGTGGCCTCGTGGCGGAAGCCGAAGTCCGCGCGCGCCTCGACGGGCACCAAGTCGTGGACGCGCTCGGGAGCGAGGTCGATGAGGCGCTCCGGCGCACCGCCGGCAGGCCCGATCCACGACCCGTTGTAGGCCACGATGGGCGTCGTCAGGCCGAGGTCGTCGTGGACCTCGCTGACGCCCTGCGGACTGCGGCCGGTGCACAGCACGACCATCAGACCGGCGTCGGCCAGCTGACGCACGGCGCGATGCGTGCGCGGCGTCACCTGGCCGTGGTCGTCGAGCAGCGTGCCGTCCATGTCCAGCAGCACGGCATCGAACCGCTCGCGGAGGCGACCCAGACCCTCTCCAGGGCGAATCATCCGCGACATCTCCTCATGCTCCGCGCTCCGCGACGCCACGTAGCCGGGCCGCTCCGGGAGCGGATGGCGGCTCGGCTCCGGACATCTGGCGAGCGCCGCGGCCACACCCGGGTACACGGACGAGTAGCATGCGGGTGCTGTACCACGGAGGGCGCCGGGGGCTCCCCCTCGGAGGGAGCGTGACCGTTGACCGAGCCTCCGACCGATCGTGACGCCACGCGGCGCCGCCGCCGGCTCGTGGCGGTGGCCCTCCTCCCGGCGCTCGCCGGGCTGGCCTACGCCCTCGCCGCCGAGCTCTGGCCCGGCACACCGTCGCTGCTGGAGACCGTGCCCGCAGACGCCGCCTGGGTCGAGCGTTGGCGCAACCTCTCCGTGCACGCGGTGTTCGGTGCCATGCGCGAACCGCTGCTGCCGGATGGTCGTCGCCCGGATGCCGTCGCCTACGTGCGCGCGCTGGGTGAGCGCGTCAACGTGCCCGACCTCGTGGGTCTGGACCCCGCAGCGCCTCTCCTGCGCTGGAGGTCGCTACCTCGCGGGCCGAGGCCCGACGAGGGCCTGGTGCTGACGCTCTCCGACCCGACCCGCTTCGAGAAGCGCTTTCGCGAGCACGGCGTCGACTTGACGACGCCGCGCCACGCGATGTGGCTGCGCGTCCACGGCCGCCTCGCCGTGGTGACCACCACGCCATCGCGCCGGGGCGGTGGCCTCGACTTCGAGCTGGCTGACGCCGACCTCGCCGTCGTGGCGGACGTGGAGCGGCTCGTCGCGCTGGCCCTGGCCGAGATGGGCGGCGGGACGTACGACGCGTTCCTCGCGGGTCTCGGCGTCTCGCGGACGGACCCGGCCGAGCTCGCGCGCGACCCGAGCTTGCCCGCCGTCAC
The DNA here is from genome assembly GCA_050248855.1 of Planctomycetota bacterium. Lineage (GTDB taxonomy): Bacteria > Planctomycetota > PLA2 > PLA2 > JAEUHO01 > JACKGW01. The sequence continues at coordinate 43,417 of JBFWRP010000027.1, forward strand.
GGGCACCGCGCGGCTGGCCCGGTTGCCAGCCTCCTGGGCCACCGCGCGCTACGCCCTGGACCTGGGCGAGGCCACCACATTGCCCTCCGCGCGCGTCGAGCTGGAGCTCGCCGACGGCCCCTTCGCGGCGGCGTGGCGGCGCCTGCTCGCGGGCGTCGGCCCCGGCTTCGAGTGGACGCCGCCCCCCGATCCGGACGTGCGCCTCTGGGCCTCGCTTTCCGGCGGCTCGGCGCCGGACCTGCTGCGCTTGGCGGCCTTCTCGCTGGGCGCCGACCTGCCCGCGCTCGAAGGCGTCAAGCCCGAGGAGGTGGGTCGCGACGCACCGGCTTGGCCGCCGAGCGGGTGGGTCTTGATGCGTGCCCAGGGTCGGGAGAGCTCGGCGCTCGCCGTGGCCTCCCGCACCGCGCCTCCTCCACGACCCGCGTGGTTCGGACTGGCCGCGGAAGACGGCCCCGAGACGCGACGCACCCCGGGGCCTTGGCAGGTCGTCTCGACGGGCGAAGAAAACGGCCGTGCCGCCGATCGGCTCGGGGCGCACCTGGTCACCGGAGGAGGCGCGCGCGACGTGGAGCGGGCCGAGGAAGCCGCGCGACCCGGGGTCCGCCTCGTGCGCGCCGTCCTGCGGCGGTCCGCGGTGTGGGAGCTGGTCGGGCAGACGCTGCTTGGCGGCGGCGCGCTCCTCTGGCCGTTCGACGGACGACCGCTGGTTCTCGACGTCCGCGCCACGGAGCGCGGCTTGCTCGTCTTCATCGACGTCCACGACAGCTGAAGCCGCTGGCGACGGAGGGGAGGCGTACGCTGGCCCCCCCATGACGTCGCGCGACCCGCCCGCTCCCGAGCTGCTCGGCCCCGCGACCGCGGAGCAGCTCCACGTCGGGGTGGCGCTGGACCTCCCGCTTCGCCGCGTGTTCACCTACCGCGTCCCGCCGGCCCTGACGGCTCGGGCCGGCGTCGGCCACCGCGTCGTGGTGCCTTTCCGCGGCAAGCCCCGCGTGGGCTTCGTGGTGGAGCGCCACGAGGCGCCCCGGCTGCCGCGCATCCTCGACCTCGCGGAAGCACCAGACGCGGAGCCGCTGCTCACCCCCGAGCTGCTCGCGCTGGGCCGCTTCGTGGCCCGCTACTACGGCAGCTCGCTGGGCGAGGCGCTGGGCGCCATGGTGCCGCGTGCGGTCCGCCACAAGGGACGCGGGCGCAAGCAGGTCCGCGTGCGGCCGGGGCCCGAGGCGCCGGCGGAAGTGGAGGACCTCGCCGACCTCACGCCCGCCCAACGCCGCGTGCTGCGCCGGCTCCTGCCCGAGCCCGACGGCCTGATCCTGGCCGACCTCCTGGCCGCTGCTTCCGTGTCGCGCAGCCCGGTGGCGAGCCTCGCGAAGCGCGGCGTGGTCACGCTCGAGGAAGAGCGCGTCGACGCGGACCTGCTCGGCGCGGAGGCGGCAGCCCGCCCTGCCCCGGACACCCCGCCCACGCTGACCGCGCCCCAGCGCGCTGCGGTGGAGGCGCTCGCCGCCGCCCTCGACACGCAGGAGGCCGCGACGTTCCTCCTGCACGGGGTCACCGGCAGCGGCAAGACCGAGGTCTACCTCCGGGCCCTCGCCCACGCGCGCGACCAGGGCCGCCAAGCCATCGTCCTCGTCCCCGAGATCGCGCTCACGCCCCAGACGGTGCGCCGTTTCCGACGGCGCTTCGAGCGCGTCGCGGTGTTGCACTCGGGCATGACGGAGTCGTCGCGTGCGACGGCGTGGCAGCGCGTGCGCCAAGGCGAGGTCGACGTGGTGATCGGCCCGCGGAGCGCCGTGTTCGCTCCGCTGCCGCGCCTGGGCCTCGTCATCGTCGACGAGGAGCAGGAGAGCTCGTTCAAGCAGCAGGTCACGCCGCGCTATCACGCCAGGGACGTGGCCCTCGTGCGCGCGCGCGATGCCGGCGCCGTGGTCGTGCTCGGCAGTGCCACGCCATCGCTCGAGACGTGGCACAACGCCGCGCGAGGTCGTTGGACCACGCTGGTCCTGCCCGAGCGCGTGGCGGGCCGCGCGCGACCCGACGTGCGCATCGTGGACCTGGGCGACCCGGACGAGCGGCCGCCGGGGCGCGACCACCTCGGTCGCACGCTCTTCGCGCACCTGCAGGAGGCGCTCGCGGACCGTGGCCAGGCGATCCTCTTCCACAACCGCCGCGGCTACGCCACGAGCGTGGCCTGTCCCCGTTGCGGCCACGTCCTTTCGTGCGCGCACTGCAGCGTCTCGCTGACCTACCACCGCAGCGGCCACAGCGCGCTTTGCCACCTCTGCGGCCACGGCGAGCGTCTGCCGCCGGCGTGCCCGGAGTGCGCCTTGCCCACGATGGACTTCCACGGGCTCGGCACGCAGACGATCGAGGAGGAGCTGGCCCGCCGCTTGCCGCAAGCGCGCGTGGAACGCATGGACTCGGACACCATGACGCGGCGCGGGTCCCACGAAGGCGTGCTCGAACGCTTCGGCCACGGGGAGATCGACATCCTGCTGGGCACGCAGATGATCGCGAAAGGGCTCGATTTCCCCAACGTGCTGCTCGTCGGCGTGGTCGCTGCCGACACGTTGCTGGCCCTTCCCGACTTCCGGAGTGCCGAGCGCACGTTCGACCTGTTGGCCCAAGTGGCCGGCCGCGCTGGCCGCGGCGAGCGCGGCGGGCGCGTCGTGATCCAGACGCGTCGACCGGACCACGCGGCCATCCGGCTGGCGGCCGACGAGGACATGGCGGCGTTCGCCCGGCGCGAGCTGGCCGACCGCAAGCTCTTCGGCTACCCACCCCACCGTCGTCTGCTGCGCGTCCTCGTGCGCGCCCGCGACGACGCACGAGCCGACGAGCAGGCGCAGCTCGCACGCGATGCGCTCGTGGCCGGCGCCGTCAACACGACGCAGATCCTGGGGCCCGCGGCGCCGCTCCGCGCCAAGATCCAGGGCTGGCATCGCCGCCACGTCCTCGTGAAGGCGCAAGACCACCGCGAGATCGGCCGGCTCCTCGACGTGCTGCGCGGTCTGCCCCGCCCGGCCAAGGGCATCGAAGTCGCGTGGGACGTGGACCCCCTCACGCTCGTGTAGCGTCCGTGGTGCCAGGCCGCCCGTGTCGTGCCGCTCGACTACCGGGGTGAGGTGACGGTGGACGCGCGCCACGCGTCGAACCACTGCAGCCAGCCGCGCGGGTGCGTGCCGAGGCCCGCGCGGACCTCGGCGGAGAGCGGGGCGCCCTGCAAGCGCTCGGCGTAGCTCGCGAGCAAGTCCACGACCATGGGCTTGGCGTCGGGCGGCGACTTGGTCAACAGCACGATCACGCGCTCGAAGCCGGCGGGATCGCCCGAACGCTCGAGCGCGGCCGCCGCGGCGTAGCGCACGCGAACGTGGTCGTCGTCCAGGCCCTCGACGAGGTACTCCGTGGCCCCGGAGGCGTCCAGGGCCCCGAGAGCCCGCATCGTGTGCAAACGGACGACGGGGTCCGGGTCCCCGACGAGGTCCGCCAGCCTCGCGAGCGCATCCCGCTTGCCCTGGACGTCGAGCCCCTGGCCGAGCTCCCGTCGCGCTTCGAGGACGTGCGCCAGCACGAGGGGCGCGTACCTCCGGACCTCGGCGGGACGATTGCGTGCGCAGTACGCCAGGACGGGGCCGAGCGGCGTGTCCGGATCGCGCCGTACGCCCAGCGCGATCAAGGCGTTCCCCACCATGCGCGGATCGTTGATCGTGAGCCCACGGACGAGAAGCTGCGTCGCGCTCGGGTCCGTGGCGAATCCGAGCACGGCCAACGACAAGGCCTGCTGCGCCTTGCCCACGTGCCCCGCCGCGGCGGTGTCGAGCAAGGGACGGTTGGCGTCCACGTCCTGCGTGAGCTGCCACGCGTAGCCGTCGGCCTCTTCGGGCCGGGCGGAGCCCCGCGCGTCTTCCCAGCCTGCGAGGTTCGCCTCGAGCCGGCGCCACAGCTGCACGTCGCTCGCAGGCGGCGTCACCGTGCCGCGGCCCGCCTCCCCGGGTCCGCGCATCCGCGCCGCGCCGTCGGGGGACCCCCGGAGGGCGCCCGGGCCCTCGGCGCGCGGGGCCGTCGAGGACGGCGAGACGGCGCAGCCGGCAAACGCGCACAGGGCGACGAGGCAGGCGGCGCCCACGTGCGCGTGCCGGCGGGGCGGAATGGTGCGGCTCACGGGCGCTCCCTGGCGGACGGCCCGTTGGACGCCGCCGACGCGGAAGACCCTCCGGGGTTGCCGACCGCGAGCAGCCCCGCCAGCTCGGGCGGGATTCGCCGCGGGCGTCCGCTGGGGTCCGCCGCCGCCAGCACGGTGAAGCCCGTGGCGAGCAGCTCGTCCTCGCGGTGGACTTCATACACAAAGCGCAGACGCACGCCCTTCACGCTCTCCAGCCGGGTGCGGACCTCGACCTCGTCGTCGTAGCGCGCGCTGCGGAGGTGGCGGACGCCCGTCTCGATCACCATCAGGAGGGTCCCGGCGTCTTCGAGGGCCCTGTAGGTGCTGCCCATCGACCGCAGCAGCTCGGTCCGCCCCTGCTCGAACCACACGAGGTAGTGGGCGTGGTAGGCGACGCCCATGCGATCCACCTCGCCGTAGCGGACGCGGAGGCGGGTGCGGTGTTCGGGAGAGCTCACGGGTCGATTATGGGGAAGTCGCCCGTGCGAGGCCGATAATCTCGCGCCGTGCTCCCGGACGCGCCGCCCCCCGCCCCGCTCGACGTCCCGCCTCCGAGCCGCCGGGTGCTCCGTCGGACGTCGTCCCTCGCCGCCGTCATCCTCGGCCTGGCGGTGCCCGGCGGCGGGCACGTGGTCGTGGGTCGGCCCGGCAAGGCGCTGCTGTTCCTCGTGACCATCGGCGGCCTGTTCGTGCTGGGCCTCCAGCTCACGGGGTTCACGGCCATCGACCCGGAGCGCCATGGCCTGTGGGCGGCCGCGCAGGCGGGCATCACGGGCCCGGCGTTCCTGACATGGCACCTCACGCAGGGTCACGTCGAGCCGACGGCGCTGCGTTGGCTGGACATCGGCCAGCTCTACGTGGGCATCGCCGGCCTGCTCAATCTGGTGGCAGTGACCGACGCCTGGGGGCATGCCCTGCGGCACAACGACCGCGTGGACCGCTGGCGCCGAGCCAGCGAGGCGCAGGCCGCCCGCGAGCCCGAGGTCCCGGCATGAGGCCGCTGGGCGAGCTCCTCTGGCTGGTGCCGTTGCTCGTGGCGATCAGCGTGGTGGTGGGCGCGGCCGGTCACGAGGGCCGCCCGGCCATCCAAGCCTCCATCGGACGCACGTTGCGCGCCTTCACGGTGGGCGTGCTCGGGCTGGCCGTGCTGTTGCACGTCGTGGCCGCCATCCTGGCGTAGCGCCGCACGGCGCCGCGTCGGAGCGGGTCCGTGGCAGGGACCCGGTGGCCGCAGCAGGAGGTGTTCCCGGCCGGACCCTACCGGCGGCGCCGCACACCGAGGCCGGGTCGGCGCTCGACGCGGCCCTCCAGCTCCCAGCCGGTCAGCAACGCGGAGACTTCGTGGCTGGGAAGGCCCGTACGCCGGGCCAGCTCGTCGTCGGTCGCGCCCTCGATCCCCTCGAGCAGGCGGTACAGCCGCTCGTGGCGGGGGTCCTCGAACACGGGGGCGTCGGGGAGCGCGAGCGGACGGGCGTCGGACGCGGCCGGTCCCGCCCACCCGAGCCCTTCGAGCACGTCGCCCGCGCTGCGCGCCAGGGCCGCCTCGCCGCGGCGGAGCAGCTCGAGGCAGCCGGCCGACGTGGCCTGGTGGACCGAGGCGGGGACGGCGAAGACCTCGCGGCCCTGCTCGACCGCGTAGCGGGCCGTGATGAGGGCCCCGCTCCTGAGCGGCGCCTCGATGACGACGAGCGCGTCGCAAAGGGCCGCGACGAGGCGGTTGCGGCGGACGAACCGCCACCGCTCGGGCCGCGTCCCCGGGGGCGCCTCGCCCAGCAACGTGCCCCGCTTGGCGACGTCCAGGGCCAGCGCGCGGTGCTCCGGGGGATACACGTGCTCGAGGCCGCCGGCCACGACGGCCCGGGTCACGCCCTCCGCGTCGAGCGCACCGCGGTGCGCCGCGCCGTCCACGCCCAGGGCCAGCCCGCTCACCACGTCCACGCCGGCGGTGGCAAGCACTTGCGCGAAGCTGCGGGCGAGGTCGGTGCCGTAGGGCGTCGCGGCCCGCGTGCCGACCAGCCCGACGGCGCGGGGACCCACCAGGGGCAGCGTGCCGCGGACGTAGAGCGCCGGAGGCGGGTCGCCAAGTGCCGCCAAGCGGTCGCGTGGCCAGTCGTGGTCGGCCGGCGTGATGGCGACCTGCCCGAGCTCCTCGAGCTGCACCAACAGGTCGGGCACGCTGACCCGCGGGCACTTCCGGAGCTGGGCCGCGAGCCTCGACGAGCGCACGCGCGCGAGGACCACGTCCTGCGGAGCGACGCCGTGCGCCAGGGCCTCGCGGACGGCGCGGCCCGCGGCGCTGCCCCAGAGCGACAGCGTCAGCCAGGCGGTCCGCTCGTCCATGCCCACGCCACGCGGCGCGGGCGGGCGCGGTCACGCGCGGCTACTTGACCTGGTGCCAGAGGTGGCCGTCGTAGCCGACCTTGCCGATGGCCAACCGGCCGGTGATGGCACGGGCGTGCTTCGGCTCGTTGGTCGCGTCGAAGGCTGCGCCCAGCACGGCTCCGGACCACTCGGGGCGGTTGTCTCCTCCCGCCGAGCCGGAGTAGTCATCGGCATCCGCCATGACGATCGTGCCGGTCTGGTTCACGCAGAACGTACGCCGACCACTCTGGCTGTAGACGCGCGGCCACGCGTAGCAGCACCACGTCACCTCGGCGAGGTCCATGTCGACGATGTCGTGGAACTGGCCCACGCGCTCCGGATAGCGACGGCCATCCGGCTGCGGCAAGTACATCTGGAACAGGTAGCCGTTGCGTTCCACGTGGCCCCACGGGGCGTGGACCGTCTGGAAGCTGCCGCTGGTCAGGATCGGCGGGCTCATCGGCGGACGGGCCGGTGCTCCCACGGGCCCGCGCGGCCCGCGCATGCCGGCCAGCTCCATGAAGCCACCGAACTCGCCGATGCCGTCCCCGTCGCGGTCCACGATGGCGCGAGCCTGGAACTGCGTCTGCGCCTGGGCGACGAGGCGTAGGGCGTCGATCGCGGCCACTTCGTTCGCCTGCAGCTTGCTGTCCAGGAAGTTGGGGATCGCGATGACCGCGATCAGCCCCAGCACCGAGACGACGACGATCAGCTCGATCAGGGTGAACCCGCGTACTGCGGGGCGCGTGAGTGTGGACATGCTCCCCCCCCGGGGTACGAGCGCCTTCCAGATCCCGGATCCCGGTCTCCGTACGCCGCGTGACGCGGCGAAGACCCATGCATCTTTCGGCTACGACACGCACGGGTCTGAAGTGTCACGTTCGCCATCTCGAGGAAACGCCCCGCGCGCCGAGGCCTCGGTCACGGCGCCGCCGACGCGCTCGCGCACGGCATCCAAAACGCAAGCGAGGCCGCGACCCCGTGGGTCGCGGCCTCGTTCGGTGGGAGGCGCCTCGGCGCGAGGCCGAGGCGCGTTGGATCAGCTGACCTGACGCCAGGTGAACGTGTCCTGAGCCGGGACGCCGATGGCGGGCTGGCTCGTGATGTCGGCAGCGACCGTGAAGGCGGCGTCCGCGCTCGGGCCGTTGTCGGGACCGTCGTAGGGCGCCGCACCCGTGTTCTCGGTCGCCAGGACGTCGCCGGCCTGGTTCACGAAGAACGTGCGGTTGCCGGACTGCTGGTAGGCGGCCGGCCAAGCGTAGGCGCACCACGCCGTCTCGGCGAGGTCGTCGTCCGTCGCGCCCGACAGCGCGCCACCGGCGGCACCCTCGACCACACCGACGCCAGCGGCGCCCGGCAGCCAGATGCGGAACAGGTAGCCGCTCTTGCTCACGTAGCCACCGTCAGCGTCGGCAGCGACCGTGCGGAACGCGCCCGACAAGACGGGGGGAACCAGCGTCGCGGCCATGCGGCCAGCGCCAGCGCCCGACAGCTCGAAGAACGTGCCGTACTCGCCGGTACCGTCGGTATCGACGTCAAGACGGCCGCCCTGCTGGAACTGGGCCTGGGCCGACACGAGGTTGCGAAGGGTGGCAATCGCCGCCGTCTCGTTGGCCGACAAACGCGCGGCCAGGAGGTTCGGGATGGCGATGGCGGCGATGACGGCGATGATCGCGATCACGATCATCAGCTCGATCAGGGTGAAACCGCTCTGCTTGCGGGACATGGTTCTCTCGCTCCTGAAATTGGGTTACGGGTAGGTGAGCCTGCTCCAGGCGGAGACGGCTGCCAGCAAGACCACTCGGTCTCGCCCCCCCTGCCGGGCTCGCGGCAGAGCGCCGCGGTGAGGCGGCGTGTTCGACTCCGACCCCGGCTGAGGCCGGAGCGGACCCCCTATCGGGCGCCGGGCCCGCTGGACTTGAGCGGGAGCGCCGCATTTTGGGCGAGCGCGCGGAGGGCCGCCGCCCGCTCGGCACCGAGGCTTGGCAGCAGGGCCGTCAGATAGGACGCCGCGGCCACGGGGTCGATGTCACGGGCCCGTCCCAGGGCGGTCTCGGCGTCGGTCGGGGCGCCCGCCGCTTCGAGCCCGACCGCGGCCTCCACGGCGACGCGCGCATCGGCCGGGGCGATCCGCAGGAGCCGCCGCCACGTGCCGGCGGCCTCCGAGGGGTCCTGCAGGTCGGCCAGGTCACGGGCCAGGGCGAACGCGATCTCCCCGGCGCTCCAGTCGTGCCCCTCGAAGAAGAGCTCCGTGGCTGGATCCACGGGATCGGGGAGACCACGGAAGGCGCGGGCCAGGTGCCCCGCCGCCTCGTCCTGGCGTCCCGCCCGAGCCGCAACGGTCGCTTCGGCCTGCGCTCGCCACGCAAGAACCATGGGCAGCACGCCGGGAGCGGACAGGGTCGCGGCAGAAGGCGCGGGCCCCAGCCCCTCGAGGGCCTGCTCCCCCCGCTCGGCGCGGAGCAGCATCCGGGCGTGCTCCACGCGCGCCAGCTCGCGGGCCAGCCCCGCCGGCCCTGCCTCGATGGCCTGCTTGCCGGCCTCGATCGCCTCGTCCAAGCGGCCCGCCGAGACGAGGGCAAGCGCCCGCATGCGGTGATGCAGGCCCCGCAGGTCCTCGGGCAGGCCGTCGAGGGGGTAGTCCTCGGCCAGCGCGCGGAGCACGACCGTTCCCGAGGGGTCCTGCTGGAGGGGAATCGACAGGTTCTCGAGCTTCTTCTGCAGCGCCAGATGCCGGTCGGCCTCGTCCGCGGCGCGACGACCCGCCCAGGCCATGACGAGGCCCACGAGGAGCGCGATGCCGACGCCGTAGAGCAGGCTGCGCGAAAGCACCGGGTGACGCAGTCGCCACGGCCGCGTGTCGCGTGACGACGCATCCGCGCCGCCAGACCCGGTTGCCGTCCCGTCCTGCTGGCCGCCCACCGTCGTGCTCCGTGCCCTCGCGGGCGCGGCCTGCGCCGCGCCCGCCGGGAGCCTACCGCGCTGCCAGCTGCTTCTGGAGCTCGAAGATCGGGAGGAACACGGACAGACAGATCGTGCCGACCAGCAGACCCATGATCGCGATCATGATCGGCTCGATCAGGCTCGTCAGCTGCTTCACGGTCGCGTTGACCTGTTCCTCGTAGAACTCGGCAATCTTGTCGAGGAGCTGTTCGAGCGAGCCGGTCTTCTCGCCAATCCCGATCATGCGCGTGACCATCGGCGGGAACACGGGGCTCGCGGCCAGCGGCTCGGCGAGCGGCTCGCCCTTGCGGACGTTCTCCCGGGCGTTGAGCACCGCGTCGGCGATGATGACGTTGCCGCTGGTGTCGGCCACGATCTCCAGGGCGCCGAGGATCGGCACGCCCGAACGGAGCATGGTGGCGAAGGTCTTGCTGAAGCGCGCCAAGCCGACCTTCTGGAACAGGTTGCCGAACACCGGGAGGTGCAGCATCAGCCAGTCCCATTGCGTGCGGCCGTTCTTCGTCCCCTTGTAGATCTTCAGGAGGATGAAGGCGCCGATCATGCCCACGAAGATCAGCGGGTAGTTGTTCTCGCACCACGCGGAGGCGCCCAGGGTGATCTTCGTCAAGCCCGGCAGCTCCACGCCCAGGCCCACGAAGATCTCCTTGAACTTCGGGATGATGAAGATCATCAGGAAGAACGTGATGCCGAAGATCAGCACGAGCGAGACGACGGGGTACGTCATGGCGCTCTTGATGTTGCGCTTGAGGCGCTGGGTCGACTCCAGGTACTCCGCAAGCCGGAGGAGGATGTCGTCCAGCTGACCCGAGGCCTCACCGGCCTTGATCATGCTGACGTAGACGTCGGTGAAGACCTTGGGGTAGCGGTTGATCGACGTGCTCAGGTCTTCACCGCCGCGCACGGACGCGACGACCTCGCCGAGCAGCATGTTGAACTGCCGGCTGGCGGCCTGCTCGCGCAGGATCTCCAGGCACTCGAGCAGCGGGATGCCCGCCCCCACCATCGTGGCGAGCTGGCGCGTGAAGATGACGATCTCGTCCTTCTTGCGCACGCCGGGCTTCATGGCGCCGATGTGGATGTCCATCGACAGGCCCTTCTTGGCCGGCGGCACGCCGCTGGCGGAGGGCGCCGGGGTGGCGCGCGCGGGCTTGGGCGCCCGCGCGCCCCCGGACTTCTCCTCCACGCGCAAGGGCGTCAGGCTGCGGCGGCGCAGCTCTTCGACGAGCTCGCCCTGGCTGCTGGCCTCGATGTTGCCCTTGACGGTGCGCCCGTCGGTCCCGACGGCGCTGTACTTGAAGGTCGGCATCGTGCGTCCTCTAGTCCATCTCGCCCATGGTCACGCGCAGCACTTCTTCGATGCTGGTGTTCCCACGGATCGCGTTGTTCAGGGCCGCCCGGCGCAGCGAGACCATGCCGTTCTCGAGAGCCTGGCGACGGATGTCCACGGCGCTACGGCCGGCCACGACCATGCGCTTGATCGACTCGGTCATGGGCAGCGTCTCGAGCAGCGCGAAGCGGCCCGCGTAGCCCTGGCTGCAGCGGCTGCAGCCCTTGGGCTGCATCAGCTGGACGCCCTCGCTGATCTCCTCCGGCGTGAAGCCGACCTGCAGCAGGCGCTCCTCGGGAGCCTCGAAGGGCTTCTTGCAGTGCTTGCAGAGGCGCCGGATCAGACGCTGGGCCGACACGAGCAGCGTCGCCGAGGCGACCATGAAGGGGTCGACGCCCATGTCGACCATGCGGCTGATCGTGCTCGCGGCGTCGTTGGTGTGCAGCGTGCTCAGCACCAAGTGGCCCGTGAGGGCGGCCTTGATGGCGATGTCGATCGTCTCGCGATCGCGGATCTCGCCGAGCATGACCACGTCGGGGTCCTGACGCAGGATCGACCGCAAGGCGGCGCTGAAGGTGAGGCCACCCTTGGGGTTGACCTGCACCTGGTTGATGCGGTCCATCTGGTACTCGACGGGGTCCTCGACCGTGACGAAGTTGGACTCGTCGTCGAAGATCTCCTTCACGGCGCTGTAGAGCGTCGTCGTCTTGCCCGATCCCGTGGGGCCGGTCACGAGGATCATGCCGTACGGGCTCGCGATGGCGTCGCGGAAGTCCTTCAGCGCCTTCTCCTCGAAGCCCAGCGTGTCCAGCGACAACGCCAGGTTCGACGAGTCGAGGATGCGCATCACGACCTTCTCGCCGTGCACGGTGGGAAGCGTGCTCACGCGGAAGTCGATCGTGCGGCCCTCGGCCCGCACCTGGAACTTGCCGTCCTGGGGCTTGCGCCGCTCCGCGATGTCGAGCTGCGCCATGATCTTGAGGCGGCTGATCACCGCGTTCTGCATGGTCTTGGGCGGCTCGGGGCCCTCGAGCAGGGCGCCGTCGATGCGGTACCGCACGCGAACGCGCTTCTCGAACGGCTCGACGTGGATGTCGGACGCCTTGGTCTTGACCGCTTGGTAGATGATGTGGTTGACGATCTTGACGACCGGCGCTTCCTCGCCCTCGCCCAGCGAGCTGACGTCGACGACCTCGGTCTCCTGCTCGACCTTGGGGATGTCCGTGGAGATCCCGTCCACGTCCGCCAGGAAGGCCGCCATCTTCTCGCTGTCGGCGCCGCCGTAGAGACGGTCGATGGCCGGCCCGATGCGGTGGTCGAGGCAGAGGGCCAGACGCAGCTCGCAGCCCGTCTGGATGCGCAGGTCGTCGTGGTGCACCACGTCGAAGGGGTTGCCGACGGCCACGGTGAGCTGGTCGCCGATCTTCGAGAGCGGCAGGCAACGCGTCTTGCGTGCGAGCTCGGCCGGCACGGCTTCCTTGGCCTCGTCGCTGGGCGTGACGCGATCGAGGTCAATCGGCGGAACGTTCAGCCGATCGGCCAGGATGCCGAGCAACTCGCCCTCCTCGATGACCTCCTTGTCGAGGAGGTGCTGCGTGACGGAGCGCTCGCCCTTCGAGGCGACCTGGGAGGCCTCGAGCAGCACGTCGAGCTCGACGGCCCCGGTTTCCTCCAGGATGCGGACGATGCGCCGGCTGAAGCTGACCATGATGGATCCCTCTCTCCCCCTCGACTCACGCCATCTGCAGCGTGCGCTTGAGGTCCTCGATGTCGCCCGAGTGCTGCAGCGCCTGCTCGAACGTGATGTGGCGATCGCGCACCAGCTGGCCGAGAGCCTGGTTCATCGTCTGCATGCCCAGCTTTCCGCCGGTCTGGATGATGCTGTAGATCTGGTGCGCCTTGTCGTCGCGGATCAGGGCGCGCACGGCGCTGTTCGCCATCATCACCTCGAGCGCGAGCACACGGCCGGCGCCCGTGGCGGACGGGATCAGCTGCTGGCAGAACACGGCCTGCAGCGTGAAGCTCAGCTGCGTGCGGATCTGCTGCTGCTGGTGGGACGGGAACACGTCGATCACGCGGTTGATCGACTGCACGGCGTCGCTGGTGTGCAGCGTACCGAACGTCAAGTGACCCGTCTCGGCGATCGTCAAGGCCGCCTCGATGGTCTCCGTGTCGCGCATCTCACCCACCAGCACGACGTCCGGGTCCTCGCGCAGCGCGCTCTTCAGCGCGTTCTTGAAGCCCCGCGTGTCCGAGCCGACCTCGCGCTGGTTGAACAAGCAGCCCTTGTTGCGGTGCAGGAACTCGATCGGGTCCTCGATGGTGAGGACGTGGTCCGCCCGGTTGTCGTTGACGAAGTCGAGCATCGCGGCCAGCGTCGTGCTCTTGCCGCTACCCGTGGCGCCCGTCACCAGGACCAAGCCGCGCGGCAGGGCCGAGATCTGCTCGCAGATCACCCGCGGCAGGCCGAGCTGGTCGAACGAGCGGACCTGCTCGGGGATCATCCGCAGCACGGAGGCCACGCTGCCCCGCTGGTAGAAGACGTTGACGCGGAAGCGCCCCAGCCCCTCCAGGCCGAACGACAGGTCCAGCTCGAAGTCCTTCTCGAAGCGCGCGATCTGGTCCGAGGTCAGGAACGAGTAGATCAGCGTCTTCGTGGCCTCGGGCCGCATCGGGTCGTGCTCGGTGTCGTACAGGTGCCCGTCCACGCGGACCTTGGGCGGCGAGCCCGCCGAGATGTGGAGATCCGACCCGCCCTGGGCCACCAGGATCTGGAGCAGCTCCTCGATCGTCACCGTCGCCATGTCCACACCCTCCGACGTGGGTCCGCTTGGAGGTCCCGGCGGGGACCTGCGGGCCCCTATCGACAGGGCGCGTGCAGATGCTTGAACATGGATGCGGGGATCTGCGGGACACCTACGGAATGCAAACGGCCCCCGTCCGCGGGGCGGACGGGGGCCGGATGGGGGCCGGACGAACGGCGGCGGGGAGGGTCTCCCCGCCGCCGCCACCAGGTGCAGGCGCTACAGCGAGATCACGATCTCGACGCGGCGGTTGCGGGCCTGGTCGCTGCGGTTGCGCTCGGGGGCGACGAGCGGCTCGCTCGACCCACGCCCCTGCACGTCGATGCGGCTCTGGATGCCGGCGCTCGAGAGGTGCGAAGCCACGGTCTGGGCGCGCGCCTCGGACAGGTGCTGGTTGCTGCGCCAGCGGTCCTTGGACTTGACGATCGGCGTGCTGTCGCTGTGGCCGATGACCGCGACGCGGGCGTCGGGGAAGCGGCGGAGGGCGGTGGCCGTGGCGCGGGCTACCGCGTCGGCCTGGGAGGGCGAGAGGAGCTTGTCGTCACCGGACTTGAAGCCGTCGGTCAGGCGGACGATGACGCGATCGCCCTGGCGGACGACTTCGGCGCCCGCGGCCTGCGAACGGAGGGCGGTCTCGAGCTCGGCCACGGCGCGGTCAACCGGCACGTCGGTCGTGCCGCCTGCGGACCAGCCGCCGGGCAGCGGGGGGTTGTCGAGGACCTCGTCCTGCTGGCTCGCGATCTTGTCGCGGACCCGGCTGAGCTCGTCCTGCAGCGCCGCCTGCTCGGCCTTCATGCGATCCAGCTCGGCGCGCGATGCGGCCAGCTCTTCGCGGGTGCTCGTGCCGGCGCTGGCCACCGGGGCGCTGGTCCAGCCCTCGGTCGGGGCCTCGGGGGCCGGGTAGTCCGTGCTCGGGAACGGATCCACGTAGGTCGGGGCCCCGGGCGGGACGTTGGCAAACGAGCCTTCCGGGCTTGCGTAGACGTCGCCAGGCATGCTCGGGGCCGGGGGAATCACGGCGTAGCTGCCGCTGGACGATCCTGCGTTGGCAGGTGCCGTGCGCTTGGCACGGCGGGAGCTCTGGCAGCCGCCCAGGACGGGCAGGGCCACGAGCGCGACGAGGGCGGAGCAAAGGGCGCCCTTCCTCGTGATGACGGACTTCCTCATGGGAGAACTCCTTCGGGCACGACGGGAGAGAAGCGATGCGCCAAGCGGCGAGGGGGAGCGCCGCGGAGCGGCGTGCCCTGCACGACGCTCCGCGACGCCCGGATGGGGGATACGCGCTGGCACGCCTCCGGGGCCGTGCCAGGCGCTCGGGGACGTGTCAGGCGTTCGGGGCGATGTAGATCTCGACGCGGCGGTTGCGGGCCTTCGAGGCCTTGTCCGTCCCCGGGTCGAGCAGACGCTGGGCGCCGAAGCCGGCCGTGCTGACCTGGCTCGCAGCCAGACCGGACTGCGTGAGGAGCTCACGCACTGCCTCGGCGCGGGCCTGGGAGAGGCGCTCGTTGGTGCCCCACTTGGCCTTCGTCCGGTTGAGCGGGTCGGCGTCGGTGTGGCCCTCGACCAGGACCTGGGCGCTGGGGTACTGCTCGTTGATCAGGCGGCCGAGGCCGACGATGGCCTGCACGGACTCCTTGTTCTCGTAGAGCATGGCCTCGCCGGGCTTGAAGGCGTCCGGCAGGACGATGGCGACGCGCTCGCCGTAGCTGTCGTTGCGGATCTCGACGGGCAGGCCGCGGAGGCCGTACCGGGCCAGGCGGCTCTCGAGGTCGCGCTGCATGGCCAGCGCCTGCGGGCTCGGCCCCGTCTGGAGCGGCGGGAGGGGGTCGTAGGTCGGGGCGGCGGGCGGCCCGCTGGCCAGACGGTCCCTCAGCTCGCGGTTCTGCGCGTTGAGGCTGTCGAACTCGGCACCGAGGTCGGCGACCACTTGGCGCGCCTGGGCCAGGTCCGTCTGCAGGCGCACGAGCTCGCCGCGCATCGCGGCGACGTCCTGCGCGTTGGCGTTGGAGCCTGCTTCGGCGAGCGTCAGCTGGTCACGGAGCTCGCGCTCGCGTGCCGCGGTCAGCTCCTGGTTGCGGTGGGCGTCGGCAAGCTGCCCCTCGAGCTGGCCCATGCGGCCGTTGAGCCCGTCCAGCTGGCCGCCGCGGTAGCGGGCGACCTGGATGGCCTTCTTGTGGGACTTGCTGATCGAGCAGGCGGGCAGGGCCACGACGGCGATGCCCATCACCGCCAGGGCCACGAGCCGCGAGATCGAACGGCCCCGGATCGCTTGGCATTCGCGCATGACACTCCTCCTTCGACCGGGTGGGAGCCGCACCGCTCTGGTGCCGCGGCCCGGCAGGGCGCTCTCGAAACCGGACATGACGTCGGACCCGGAGCGAGGAGGTGTCTCGCCGACCACGCCGACGAGTCGGCACGGCGACCTCTTCGCACGTCCTCTTGGGGCCGGGGGTCGCGGCGAGATCGCGTGAGCGAGCCTCTCACGCGCCTGCTGCAAGCCCCTCCTCGCCCCGGGCCACAACGCGCTGTGGCGAGTCGATCACGGGGTGCCGGTCGGTCAAGCGGAAAAAACACAAGATCTGGTGGGCGATGGGCGGTTCCCCCACCAGACCTTCACCCCCCGCGACGGACGAGCGAGGGG
>JBFWRP010000028.1:0-59269 GCA_050248855.1 Planctomycetota bacterium
CCCGCGCCGACCGAGCGAAAGGGCGTTCAAGCCGATTCACGTGCTTCGCCGAAGCTGGAATCCAGGAATCCGCGCCGCAGGACGGGGGTGGCGCCGTGTACGCGATCTGTGGCGCAGACTCCTAGCGACCGGTCAGGTCGCGCACGACGGCCTCGCGCTTGCGCTCCAGCAGGTGGGGCGCCTCGTCCGTCACGAACTCCCGCCACGCGGCCGGGCCCGCGAGCAGGCTCTCGCGCACGCGATCGTGGATCTCCACGTCGAACGGGTGTCGCTCGGTCAGGGCATCGCGTCCCTCGCGTACCAAGCGGGCCGCGATGTCGGCCGCGATCGTCAGGACGAAGCCGTGCGTGGCCACGGAGCGCTGCGTCCCGGGCGGCAGGTCGCCCCCGTCGAGCAGGCTCGGCCAGACCAGCTCGGCCAGGGCCTCGGAGGAGGCCTGCCACGCGGCCGAGCCCGGCGGCTCGCCGGCCTCGAGGCTTCCGAGGAGGCGCGCCATGAGCCGCGCCTCGCCCCGGTCCCCCTCCCGCGGCGGCGCGTCCGCCCCCTCGCTCCAGCCGTCCTCGCGCGGGGCGGCCGGCGTCCCTGCCTCGTCGCCGCAGCCGGCGAGCAGGGCGCCGGCCAAGGCAAGGCAGAGGGCAAACGGAGCGGCGCGTGTCATCACGAGCCCGATGCTACGGGCGAGCGAGAGCCGCGACGGACCACCACTTCATCTACTTGCATGATGCAGGCACTTGCCTCGGACGCCCGGGGTCGGCTTGGAGCCCTTGCGTTTGCCCCGGTATCTTCCGCGCGCCCTTCGAGGAGACAGCCCATGGCGACCGGCACCGAGATGCACGTGGTGATGGAGGCCAAGGGGAAGGCCCAGGGGCGCACGCCCAAGGGCCTCGAGGACGCCGACCTGAAGGCCCTCTTCCGGGCCATGTTGTTCACGCGCCTCTTCGACCAGCGCGGCATGAACCTCCAGCGCCAGGGCCGCATCGGCTTCTTCGTGCCCAGCATGGGCCAGGAGGCCAGCCAGATCGGTACCGGCTACGCGATGGGCGACAAGGACGTGCTGTACCCGTCCTACCGCACGCACAGCCTGGCGCTGCTCAAGGGCGTGCCGCTGAAGGTGCTCTACGACCAGCTCTGGGGCAACGCGACCGACCTCGTCAAGGGCCGCCAGATGCCCAACCACTTCGCGATCCCCTCCATCAACTGGGTCAGCATCAGCTCGCCGATCGGCACGCAGATCAGCCAGGCAGCGGGCGCGGCGCGCGCCGCGCAGGTCCGCGGCGACAAGGACGTGGCGGTCTGGGCCTGGTTCGGGGATGGCGGCACGTCGAGCAACGACTTCCACGCCGGCCTCAACTTTGCCGGCGTGTGGAAGGCGCCCTGCA
This sequence comes from Planctomycetota bacterium, assembly GCA_050248855.1. Taxonomy (GTDB): domain Bacteria; phylum Planctomycetota; class PLA2; order PLA2; family JAEUHO01; genus JACKGW01. Next base: position 1,380 of record JBFWRP010000028.1, read on the forward strand.
TCTTCATGTGCGAGAACAACCACTGGGCGATCTCGGTGCCCGAGGAGATGCAGACGGCCTCGGTATCGTTCGCCGACAAGGCCGTTGCCTACGGCATGCGCGGCGTGCGCGTGGACGGCAACGACGTGCTCGCCGTCTACGAGGCAGCTCGCGAGGCCCGCGAGCGCGCCGTCAAGGGCGAGGGGCCTACGCTCATCGAGACCGTGACCTTCCGCATGGGCCCCCACAGCTCATCGGACGACCCCAAGCGCTACCAGCCGCCGGAGCTCTTCGAGGCGTGGCAGAAGCGCGACCCCATCGACCGCTTCCGCGAGTGGCTCGAGGCCAAGGGCCTCTGGTCCAAGGACGAAGAAGAGGCGTTGGCCGCCGAGCTCCAGAAAGACATCGCGGCAGCCGTCGAGGCCGCCGAGTCCACGCCGGCTCCCGACGTCGAGACGGTGTTCGACGACGTCTACGCCGAGCTGCCCAAGATGCTCGTAGAGCAGCGTGAGGCGCTCCGCGCGCAAATCAAGGCGTCGGGTGCCATCGAGGACGGCGGCGGAGCGTTCCCCCTCTAGTCCACGGGTTCCTTTCCCTCACCTCCACGGCGAGCGGCGCGCCGGCGTGGAGGGTCCTGACGCGCGCGCCCCGGGCGGAGCTTCCCCATGCCGCAGATGACGATGCTCCAGGCGATCAACGACGCGATGCACGTCGCCATGGAGCGCGACGGCGACGTCGTGGTGCTCGGCGAGGACATCGGCAAGAAGGGCGGCGTCTTCGGCGCCACCGAGGGCCTCTACGACAAGTACGGCGCGCTGCGCGTGATGGACACTCCGCTCTCGGAGTGCGGCATCATCGGGACGGCGGTCGGCATGGCGCTCTACGGCCTGAAGCCCGTCCCCGAGATCCAGTTCCTCGACTTCATCTACCCCGCCTTCGACCAGATCGTGTCGGAGATGGCCAAGATGCGCTACCGCTCGGGGGGTCAGTTCACCTGCCCGATGGTGGTGCGCTCGCCGTCGGGCGGTGGTATCCGCGGCGGTCACTACCACTCGCAGTCCAGCGAAGCGTACTTCGCCCACACGCCGGGCCTCCGCGTGGTGATGCCGAGCACCCCGGCCGACGCGAAGGGCATGCTCCTCGCCTCGATCTTCAACGAAGACCCCGTGATCTTCCTCGAGCCCAAGGCGCTGTACCGCCACGGCAAGCAGGAGGTCCAAGAGGGCTGGTACACGACGTCGCTCGACGAGGCCCGCCGCGTCCGCGAGGGCGACGACGTGACCGTCGTCACGTGGGGCGCCATGGTCCCCATCGTCGAGGACGCCGCCGGCACGGCCGCCGAGAACGGCACGGCCTGCGACGTGATCGACCTGCGATCGATCCTTCCGTGGGACTACGACACCGTGCTCGACAGCGTCCGCAAGACGGGCCGCCTGGTCGTGGTCCAGGAAGCGCCGCGTACCTGCGGCTTCGCCTCCGAGGTGGCGGCCACGGTCGCCGAGAAGGCCATCGACTCGCTCGAGGCCCCCATCGCACGGGTGACCGGCTTCGACACGCCGTTCCCCTACGCGCTGGAGCACGTCTACAAGCCCGACAAGAAGCGCGTGCTGGGCGCGATCGAGTTCACCGCCCGCTGGGCGTAGAGGGAGCAGCCCGATGGCCTACGAGTTCAAGCTGCCGGACATCGGCGAAGGCCTCACCGAGGGCGAGGTCGTCAAGTGGTTGGTGAAAGTCGGCGACAAGGTCGTCGACGACCAGCCCATGGTCGAGGTGATGACGGACAAGGCGACGGTGGAGATCACCGCGCCGACCGCCGGCACCATCGCCGAGATCCGCGCCGAGGAAGGCCAGACGATCCCCGTGGGGTCGGTCATGGTCGTCATCGACGACGGCAAGGGCAGCGCGGCTGCGCCGCCGAAGGCCGAGGCGCCGAAGGCCGAAGCGCAGAAGGCGACCGCTCCTGGCGGGTCCGCCCCTGCGGCGGCGGCCCCCGCCGCGGCCCCGGCGCAACCTGCCGCCCCCGCCGCTCCGGCGGTTGCCGCCGCCCCGCGCCGCGAGCGCACGCTGGCGGCTCCGGCCACGCGCAAGCTCGCGCGCGAGAAGGGTGTCGACCTGGACGTCGTCCCCGGCACGGGCCCGAACGGTCGCGTGACGCGCGCCGACGTCGAGGCCTTCGCGGCCGGCGGCGGGGCCGCCGCCCCGGCCGCCGCGGCCGCCCCGGCGGCTCCCGGCTACGTGCCGCGCCCCAAGGTGGAGCTGCCCGACGTGGGCGCCGCCAAGGCCGACCAGGTGGTCCCGCTGCGCGGCCTGCGCGGCAAGATCGCCGAGCAGATGGTGCGGTCCAAGACGATGTCGCCGCACTTCACGTTCGCCGACGAAGTCGACATGACCAACCTGGCCGAGCTGCGCAAGCAGGCCAAGGGCCGCGCCGAGCAGGACGGCATCAAGCTGACCTACCTGCCCTTCATCATGAAGGCGCTGGTCTCCTGCTTCCGCAAGTGGCCGCAGGTCAACGCGCTCGTCGACGACCAGAACAAGTCCTACGTCATCCGCGGCGACGTCAACATCGGCATCGCCACCGACACCGACGACGGCCTGACCGTCCCGGTCGTCAAGCACGTCGACCGCCTGAGCCTCTTGCAGGTCGCCTCCGAGCTGCAGCGCGTCACGGAAGCGGCGCGCGCCAAGAAGATCGGTGTCGAGGACCTGAAGGGCAGCACCTTCACCATCACCAGCGCCGGCTCGATCGGCGGCATCCTCGCCACGCCCATCCTCAACTACCCCGAGGTGGGCATCCTCGGCGTCTACAAGATCGCGGACCGCCCGGTCGTGCGCGACGGCCAGATCGTGATCCGCAAGATGGCCAACCTCTCGATCACGCTGGATCACCGCATCGTGGACGGCGCCACCGCGGCGTACTTCATGAACGAGCTGATCCGCTTGCTCGAGAACCCGGGCCTGATGCTGGTCGAAGGGGTGTAGCCACTTGGCTGCTCGCAAGGCCTCCGCCAAGGCTCCGACCGCCAAGCGTCGTACTGCCGCGCCCGACCCCTACGAGGTCGGACCGCTCGGTCTCTTCCAGCTGGTGGACGAGGACGGCCAGGCCGTGGCGAAGGTGCCGGAGCTGCCCGCGGGGCTGCCCGAGCGCTTCCTGGAGGCCATGCTCTTCCAGCGCGCGCTGGACCAGCGCATGCTCAACCTCCAGCGCCAGGGTCGCATCGGCTTCTACGGCACGGCCAAGGGCCAAGAGGGCGCCACGCTCGGCAGCGGGGCGGCCTTCGGGCCCGAGGACTGGGTCTTCCCGGCGCTGCGCGAGGGCGCGGTCGCGCTCTGGCGCGGCATGGCGCTCGAGCACTACATCGCACAGTGCTTCGGCAACGCCGCCGACCCCACGCACGGCCGGCAGATGCCCTGCCACTACAGCGACCGCGGCGCACGCTACGTGTCGCTGAGCTCACCCATCGCGACGCAGGTCAGCCAAGCCGTGGGCGCCGCCCGCGCCATGCAGGTGCGCGGCGAGAGCGAGCGCGTGGCCGGCGCCTGGCTGGGCGACGGCGCCACCAGCGAGAACGACTTCCACGCGGCGCTCAACTTCGCGGGCGTGTGGAAGGCCCCCGTGGTGTTCGTCTGCCAGAACAACCAGTGGGCCATCTCCGTGCCGCTCTCCATGCAGACGGCGAGCGAGACGCTCGCGGTGAAGGCACGGGCCTACGGCATGCCCGGCGTGCGCGTGGACGGCAACGACGTCCTCGCCTGCTACGTGGCCGTCGCGGCCGCCGTCGAGCGCGCGCGCAAGGGCCTGGGCCCGACGTTCGTCGAGTGCCTCACGTACCGCCTGGGCGGCCACAGCTCGTCGGACGACCCCACCAAGTACCGCGACGAGAGCGAGGCGGCGATCTGGGAGAAGCGCGACCCGCTGCTCCGCCACCGCGCCTGGCTCACGTCGGAGGGCCGCTGGGACGACGCGCGCGAGGAGGCCTTCCTCGCCGAGTCGGGCAAGCGCATCACGGATGCGATCGCCACGGTCGAGGCCGCGGAGCCGGTCGACCGCGCGACGCTCTTCACCGACGTATGGGCCACGATGCCGGCACTGTTGGCCGACCAGCAGCGCCGCTTGGACCAAGACCTGCCGGTCTGACCGGCAGCGAGGAGACCGCGCGATGGCCGAAGACACCTTCCAGCTCGTCGTGATCGGCAGCGGCCCGGGCGGCTACGTGGCCGCGATCCGCGCCGCGCAGTGCGGGCTCAAGACCGCGATCATCGAAGAGGACAAGATCGGCGGCGTCTGCCTCAACGTCGGCTGCATCCCCTCCAAGAGCCTCATCTACGCCAGCGGCCTCGTGGACAAGATCCGCCACGCCGACTCGATGGGCCTCACGGTGGGCGATGTCTCCGTGGACGGCAAGAAGCTCCAGGAATGGAAGAGCGCCATCGTCAACCGCTTGACGACGGGCGTCGGCTTCCTGCTGTCGAAAAACGGCGTCACGACCATCCACGGCCACGCCGAGTTCACCTCGCCCACCAGCCTCGAGGTGACCGACGCCGAGGGCGCCAAGCGGACGGTGCGCTTCGAGAAGTGCATCGTGGCCACGGGCGCGCGCGCCGCCACGCTGCCGTTCCTTCCCATCGGCGGAAACGTCATGACCTACCGCGAGGCCTTGGACATCGACCGGGTGCCCAAGAGCTTCACGGTCATCGGCGGCGGCGTGATCGGCCTGGAGCTCGGCACCGTGTTCCAGCGCCTCGGCGCGCACCTGACGGTGATCGAGCTGACCGACTCCCTGCTCCCCGGCGTGGACCCCGAGTGCGTCAAGGTCGTCGAGCGCTCCATCCAGAAGGCCGGCGGCAAGATCCACAAGCAGACCGGCGCCACCGGCATCGAGACCAAGAAGGACGGCACGCTGGTCGTCAAGGCCAAGGACGCCAAGGGCAAGGAGCTCGCCATCGACAGCGAGATCGTCCTGGTGGCCATCGGCTTCAAGCCCAACAGCGACCGCGTCAAGGCCGAGAAGGCCGGACTCGCCATCGACAAGACGGGCCACTTCACCGTCAACGCCAGCCGCCAGACCAACGTGCCCCACATCTATGCCATCGGCGACGTGGCCGGCCTGCCGTGGCTCGCGCACAAGGCCTCCAAGGAAGGCATCGTTGCCGCCGAGCACGCCGCGGGCCAGAAGTCGGTCTACGACGTCCGCGCGATGCCCGCGGCCGTCTTCACCTACCCCGAGGTCGGCACCGTGGGCCTGCAGGAGCACGAAGCCGCCGCCCAGGGCCGCAAGGTCAAGGTGGGCAAGTTCCCCTTCACCGCGCTCGGTCGTGCACTCTCCGTCGGCGCCAGCGAGGGCTTCGTCAAGATGATCGCCGACCCCGAGACGGACGAGCTGCTCGGCCTCGCTGCGGTCGGCTACCAGGCGAGCGACCTCGTCGCCGAGGCCGCCTTGGCCATCGAGATGGGCGCCACCACGGAGGACATCGCCCTCACGGTGCACGCCCACCCCACGTGGCCCGAGTCCCTCATGGAAGCCGCCGAGGCCGTCCACAAGAAGGCAATCCACATCTTGAACGCGTAGGCGGTGGGCGTGCCCGGCGCCCCCCTCCTGCTCGAGCCGCGCAACGGCCTCGCCAACCGGCTGCGCGTGCTGGACGCCGGCATCGCCCTCGCGCGCGCGCAGGGCCGCGAGATCTCGCTCGACTGGCTGCTGCACGACGAGCTGGGCGCGCCCTTCGAGACGTTGCTCGAGCCTTCCCCCGAGATCGTGCGCATCACGACGTGGCGGCTGGACCGACGCCTCGATCGGATGCGGCGTCGCCTGCGTCACGCGCGCTGGCGCCTCCGGGGCGCACGACGCATCGGCCACGCCGCGATCCAGCCCTGGCTCGTCGACGACGTCGATCCTCTCGGGGTCCTGCCCGCCTCGCAGCGCGTGATCGTGAAGACCTGGATGCGCTTCTACGCGGCCGAGCCGGGCTTCCGCTGGCTACGCCCTGCGCCCGCCGTGGCCGACCGCTTCGCAGAGGCCCAGGCGCACCTGGGCCCGGCTCCGCTGGTCGGCGTCCACATCCGCCGCGGCGACCACGCCCTGGCCATCGAGCGCACGCCCACGGAGGCCTTCTTCGAACGCATGGACAAGCTCCTCGCCGAGGCGCCCCGCACGCGCTTCCTGGTGGCCTCCGACGCCCCCGACGTCGAGGCCGCCGCGCGCCAGCGCTTCGGATCGCGGCGCGTGGTCGCGCTGGCGAAGCGCGCGCGGGATCGCGTCTCCGTCGAGGCCGTCCAAGACGCCTTGGTCGACCTGCTCGCGCTCTCGGCCTGCTCGCAGGTCCTCGGCACGTTCGCAAGCACGTTCGGCAAGACGGCCGCGGAGCTGGGCGGCGTCCCCTACGAAGTGGTTGCTACCGGCGCCCGCTGGAGTCCCGGCGACGGCCCCATGCGCGATCCCCCCACCACCTCCTGGCTCGTCGCGCGCGGCCAGCCTGGCGGCCGCTACGACGGCGTCCGCCGCTGACGCGTACCCGTTCAGTCCACTTCGAGGATGTAGGTGGCCTTGAGGTTGGGCAGCAGGCCGTTCTCGTTGATGCCACCGCAGAACATGACGTTGCCGTTGTCGAGCAGGGTGGCGGTGTGGCTGGCCATCGCCGTGGGGAAGCGGACGTCGGTGGTGTAGGTGCGGCTCCCCGTGGGGCCGCCCTCGATCACGATGTCGCAGGTGCCGTCGAAGAACTCGTTGAGGAAGTCGATGCCGCCCGCGATGAGGAAGCGGTCGGGAGCGATGAGGGTGCCCGTGGCGTAGGAACGGGGGCGCCAGAGGTTGCTACCGGTGTTCAGCAGGAACGGCGTGCCCGCGAAGGCGTAGGCGACGCGACCGCCAAGGTCACCGCCGGCCAACATGGCCGCGCCGCTGGCGAACAGGCCCACGACGGGCCCGAAACGCTGGGTCTCCTGGTCCGGGATGTTGGTGGCCGTGAACGTGTCCAGGTTGAGGTCGAGCACCTCGCCAAAGCGCGCCGCGCTGCCGCCCAGGACGAGGTAGCGGTTGGTGCCGAAGGGGACGATCCCGTGCGTCGCACGCGCGGCCACCATGCGGCCCGGGAACACGCTCCACTCACCGGTGCCCGGATCCCAGACCTCCGCATCGTCCAGGTCTCGCAGGTTGGCGTCGGTTCCACCGCAGACCAAGACGCGGCCGTCCGCCAGGACCACGATGGCGTGGTTGTAGCGCGCCGTGTTGAGTCGGCCCGAGCTCTGGAAGCCGTTGAACGCCGGGTTGTAGAGCTCGGTCTCGTCGGTGACGGCCTGTGCGCCTGGCGACGTCTCGTACCAGCCGCCGCAGATCAGCACCCGGCCATCGGGCAGGAGGACCTGCGCGTGCAAGGCGCGGCCTCGGGCCAGGACGCTGCCGAGCGTGAAGAAGCGGTCTTGGACGGGATCGAAGACCTCCGCGACTTCGGTGACCGCCGTGTTCTGCGTGAAGCCGCCGGTCACGAGCACGCGCCCGTCCTGCAGGAGCGTGGCGCGATGGCTCTGGCGGCCGATGGCCAGTCCCCCGACGGCGAGGCGAAGGTCGTTGGCCTGCGGGATGCCGACCGGCGCGTCGGGCGCCGACCGGAAGCGGATCGTCGGCACGGTGCCGAGACGCTGTCCGCCCACGCTCAGCACGTCGGGCGAGATGCCGATCGTGTGGTCCGTTGCGCCCGGGAAGAGCTCGCTCGGCGTCCAGCGCAGCTCGCTGCCATCGCCACTGGGGACGTGCACCGTCGTGCCGGCGATGGCGCCGACACCGCTGGCCGAAACCCTGATCGAGCCGGAGGACACGGAGCCCGGCTGCACACCCTCGGTCATGCGGATGCTGATGACCTGGTCGCGCGGGACGTTGACGCTGTTGGCGCTCGGGTTGCTCGACAACACGCGGAAGCTGGGCGGCAGCTCGACGCCACCTCCGCCACCGCCACCGCCGCATGCGGTGAGCGTGAGCACGAGCCCGACCACGAGGGCCGGGACGAGTCGGGCGTGCGGAGGGCGAGCCTGGGAGCCGGTCAAGGGGCCAGGGGCCAAGTCTAGCCCAGGGCCCCTCGGGACGGCAGGGGCTCGACGCCGAAGCCGCGGACCTCCGTCCCCCGTGCCCCCCGCTCCCAGGGGCTTGTCCCCGGCGCAGCCCGGGCGAGACTTCGCCATGCCCCTCCCCCCCCGGCGTCGACTCGTGCTCCAGCTGGCCGTCGCAGCGGCACTCGTGGCAGCGGCCGACTTCCTGGTGTTCCGGCACGAGGTGGGCGTCAACGTCGCGCTCCTCGTGGCCCTGTTCGCGGCCGGGATGGTCGGGGTGGGCAGCGGCCGTGGCGGGAGCCGTGCCAGCCGCGTGGCCCTCGGGTGGGTGGCCGCGGTGGTCCTGGTCCTCGTGCTGGAGCCCACCCGTCTGGGGGGCCTGCTCGCGGCCCTCGCGCTGGGCGTCCTGGCCCTCGCCCGCCGGCACGGGGCGGCCCCGGACCTGGCGGGGTGGCTCCAGAGGCTGTTCTCGCTCGCCCGCCGGTTGCCGCTGCAAGCTCCCCGCGACGTACGCCACGTGCTGCGACGGGGCGACGGGCAGCCGGGTCGCGGGCCGCTGGCCAAGGGGCTGCGGCGCTGGGGGCCGGCCCTGGGACTGGGGGTCGTGTTCCTCGCACTGTTCGCGGTGGCCAACCCCGTCCTGGCCTCGTGGCTCGAGGCCGCCGCGCGTCGGCTGGGTCGGGTCTCCGACCTGCTGGACCCACTGCGCCTCTTGTTCTGGACGCTCGTCGGCGCCCTGGTCTGGGGGCTGCTCAGGACGCGCGCCGACCTGCCGCGCGGCCGGCCGCGACGGCTGGCCGCGGGCGAGGCGCCCGTGTCCGAGCCCACCCTCGTCCGCGGCTTGCTCGTCGGCAACGCCCTGTTCGCGCTGCAGAACGTGCTCGATGTGCGTCACTTGGTGTTGGGCGTGCCACTGCCCGCCGACGTGACCCCGGCCGCGTACGCGCGCGAAGGCGCGTGGCCCCTGATGATCGCCACGCTGCTGGCCGCCGGCTTCGTGCTGGCGGCGTACCGCGATGGCGCGCCTCCACCCGGTCGGAGGGCACGGCGGGGCGTACTCGTGTTCCTCGTCCAGAACGTGGCGCTGACGGCCTTCGCCATCACGCGCCTCGTGCACTACGTGGACGCCTACTCGCTCACGCGCTGGCGCGTGGCCGCACTCGCGTGGATGGTCCTGGTCGGCGTGGGCCTCGTGCTCGTCGCGGTGCGCGTGCTGGTGGGGCGAACGACGCGCTGGCTCGTCAGCGCCAACGCGGTCGCCGCCCTCGGTCTGCTCACGGTCGTTGCCGCGCTGCCCGTCGACGCGGCGATCGCCAAGTGGAACGTGGCAACCTGCCGCGAGATGCGCGGGGAAGGCGTGGCCCTGGACGTGGCCTACCTGCACCGCCTCGGCGCAGCGGCCGCCCCTGCCTGGGTGCGCCTCGCCCGCGAGGCGGGCGACCCGGAGCTGCGCGCGCTAGCGCTACGACGTCGCGAGGAGACGGCCGAGCAGCTGCGGCGGCAGGTCGGCGCATGGCGCACCTGGACCCTCTACCGCCATGTGGGGTACCGCGCGGCGACCGAAGTCGCCGCCCGGTAGGTGCATCAGGACCCGGCTCGCTTGGCGCGCTTCTCCTTGCGCTTGGCGTCCTTCTCCTTGGCGGTGAGCTTGGGCTTGTTGCTCTTGCCCTTGTTGATCTGACCCTTGGCCATGGCAGCGACCTCCTGGGGACCGGTGCCCAGTCAACCTCCGGTCCGCTCCGAATGCACGCCTTTGCGGGGGGGAGGCGTCGGTTGGCGACCTCGTTCGCACTTCGTGGGAACAAGGAGGGACGCTCATGCACCCGACACGCGCCTGCTACGCTGGCCTCTCGATGGACGACAGGGAGCTGATCGCCTTGGTGAAGCGCGCGGCGGCGGGGGACCGCCAGGCCACCGACGAGCTCGTGCGCACGTACATGGAGCGGGTGCGCGATCACGTCAGCCGTCGCGTCGGCCAGCGTCTGCGCCGACGCATCGAGACGGAGGACATCCTCCAGTCGAGCCTGGCCCTCGCCGTGCGGGACCTGGAGGGCCGCGACCTCGAGTTCGAGGGCGAGCGCCCGTTCGTGGCGTGGCTGCTCAAGATCACCGAGCGCAAGATCCAGATGGCGGCGCGCCACCACGGGGCCGGCAAGCGCGCGCTCGACCGCCAGGTCCCGCTGGAGGAGCCCGGCGGCCACATGGCAGGCGCCACGTCCCCCAGCCAGGTGGCGGCGCGCAACGAACGCGCCGAGCGCATCCAGTCGGCCCTGGCCGGCCTGGACCCATCCGATCGCCTGCTCATCGAGATGCGCATCGTCGACGGCACGACGTTCCGGGAGATCGCCGACCGCCTCGGCGCCGCCACGGAGGACGCCGTGCGCCAGCGCTACGTGCGCCTGCTGGCCCGCGTCGGACCGGGCCTGAAGGACGCGCTCTCCGACTAGGGTCTGTCCGGGAGCGTTCCGTCGCGAGGGCATCGGGGCCGAAGCGAGCCACAGGCACGACGGGATTCCGGGCCGCAGGCGGTCTCCTGACCGTCAGGGACCTGGGGTCGAGCTGGTCCGAGCGCAGCGAGAGGCCCGGTGGCCGCAGCAGGATGTGCTTCCCGACGGACCCGGGCGGGCACGGCGGTGCATGCGCGGCGTTGCGGACGTTGGTAGGGGTAGCCCGTCCTCGGAGCCTCCATGCCCCGCCCCCGCACGCTGCTTGTGCTCGTGGCCCTCGCCGCGCCGTGGCTGCCCGACGTCCCTCGCGCCGCGGCCCGACCGGAAGCCAGCCACGGGCCCTGGCGCGCCGGGCCGCACGAGTTCCTGCACTACGCGCTGGACCTGGAGCGCCACGGCTCGGAGGACGATCCCGACCAAGGTCTGCCCGAACCGTTCCGCAGCACGCTGGGCTTCTTCGGCTACGAGCTGGCGCTCGGGGAGCGGCCGCTGCGGGCGCTGCAGGACGAGGAGTCGCTGCTGCTGCCGTACGTGTTCTGGGCGCCACGGCCCGCGCTGACTGCGGGCGGCGCGCGCGACATCGCGGAGACGCTCACGCCGTACGGGCGTCAGCACGGGAGCCTGCGAGCGGTCGGCAAGATCAGCGGCCGCGCCGGCGATGGCGAGGGGCTCGTGCGGCTGCGCGGCGCCGTCGCGTTCGACGTGCGCCCCCACGCCCTGTGGGAGACGGATGCCGGCGGACGGCGCGGCGGCGGCCTGCTTACGTGGACGTCCACGTTCGACGTCGACGCCGGGCAGCTGGTCGAAGCGCGCTTCGACCTCTCCGTGGATCGCGCAACCGGTGCGACACGACCCAACGGAAGCGCCGTGCCCTTCGGATCGCGTCTGGTGATGCAGGGGCGCGTGCGCTTCGTGCGTCGCTTCCCCCACCGCTACGCAGGCTTCGAAGCCGATGTCGGCAAAGCCATCGATCGCGGTCTGCAGGCGCTTCGCCGGCGTCGCGACCCGGACGGGAGCTGGTCCTCGTCGAGCCCGTACGCCGTCGGCCAGACGGCTCTTGGCGTGCTCGCGACGACCAAGGGCGGCATCGGACGTACACCCGAGATCGAGCCGAGCGTGGCATGGCTGCTGGAGCACGAGGCCACGACGACGTACGAGGCCGGCTTGCTGCTCGCGGCCTTGGAGTCGCTCGCGGCGCCCGTCGCGGAGCTGGGCCGTGGCGAGCGCCGCGCCGATGCGACACACGGGACGCGAGCCGTCGAGCCACGCGAGCTGGCCGTGGCCGAGCGCACGGTGCGCTTCCTGCTCGAGGCCGGGCACGGCCCCGGCGACGAGGACGCCAGCGGTCCGATGCCGCGGGGCCGGCCCCGGCGCGCGACCACGGGCAACGACGAGCCGCTGCGCTGGGGCTACCCCGGCGGGCACATGGGTCGGGGACGCCCGCTGCGCGGTGGCCCCCGCGGGGGCGACCGGGCGGGCTACTGGGACAACAGCAACTCCCAGCTGGCCGTGCTGGGCCTGCACGCGGGGCAGCTGCTGGGCGTGAAGGTGCCGACGAGCACGTGGCGACGCGTGATTGCCCACTTCCTCCAGGAGCAGCGCGCCGCGGGCCCGAGCCGACGGGGCTTCGTGCTCGAGGATGCGCACGACGACACGCCGCGCTACGGCACGGGGTCCCGCTATGCGCAGGACATCCAGGCGCGGGGCTGGGGCTACTCGTGGCTGGGCAACGACCACGAGCGGCCGGTCACCAGCACCTACGGCAGCATGACCTGCGCGGGCATCTCCAGCCTGGCCATCGCCGACGGTGCGCTCGCGCGCACGAAGGCGCCGGGCTACGGAGGCGCGGATCGACAGCGCGTGCTCGACGCGATCCGCGACGGCTTCGCCTCGCTCGACGAGCAGTGGGCCTCGTGGGGCAACCCCAACCAGGGCCGCTACTACTACCTCTACTACCTCTATGGCCTGGAGCGCGCGTCCATGCTCACGGGCGTGCGCTGGATCGGTGACCACGACTGGTACTGGGAAGGTGCGGTCCACCTGCTGCTCATGCAGGATGACGACGGCACGTGGGAGCGTGACACCGTCGAGACGGCGATGGCCGTCCTCTTCCTCAAGCGCGGGACGCAGGCGGTGATCACGCCGCGCTGAGACGCGGTAGGGCTTCGCCGTTGGCATGAAGAGCTGACCCGCAGGGGGCGCGGTTCGCCGACGGGCGGACGTCGCGCCCCCGGATGTGTCTGGACCCTTGCCGCGGCGCCGCACCGTGAGGGGTGCAGGGGTGGTAGGGACTAGCACCCATGCCGCGAGGGCGGAGCCTGAGCGCACACTCCGCGCGGGAGCGCGGAACCGTAGCGAGAGCGTCGTCCCTCTACGGGCAACGCAAGGCACATCCGGGACTCACCATGGACCGAGGTAGCAACGTGGGCAAGGTGCCTGACACGTAGGGGTCGCGATTCGATGCCCAGCGAACGTCGCGCCCCCGGATGTGTCTGGACCCTTGCCGCGGCGCCGCGCAGCGGCAACGTAGGCAAGGTGCCTGACACGTAGGGGGCGCGGTTCGACGGTCGGCGAACGTCGCACTTCGGGAACCGACCCCCAAGCAGAGCGCGCGGGAGATCGCTCCGCACTCCCGCGCGGACTCGGTGCCCCGAGGCACAGGTCCCGACACCTCCGCGCGGCTCAGACGGCACCCAGGCGCCTCGTCCAAGCGCGGGCTTCGCGGCGCACGTTGGAGGGTGCGGGGCCGCCCACGATGCGGCGACGGGCCACGGCGCGATCGGGATCCAGCACGCGGCGCACCGTGGCGTCCAACGCCGGATGCGCACTCGCGTAGTCCGCGTCGGCGAGCGTCTCGAGGCCCACGCCGCGGCGCTCGGCCTCGCGCACGAGCTGGCCGACCGCCTGGTACGCCTCGCGAAACGGCACGCCGCGCACGACGAGGAAGTCTGCCATCTCCGTGGCCAGCATGTAGCCGGCGGGATCCACCACGGCCGCGCGCATGCGCTCCACGTCGAACGTGACGTGGGACAACATGGCGTGCGCCACTTCGATCATCTGCAGGACGGCATCCTCGGCCTCGAAGACGGCGGGCTTGTCCTCCTGCAGGTCCTTGGCATAGCCCAGCGGCAGGGCACGCTGGATCTCGAGCAAGCGGCCCAAGCACCCGCTGACGACGGCGGCCTTCGCGCGCAGAAGCTCGGCGCCGTCGGGATTGCGCTTCTGCGGCATGATCGAGCTGCCGGTGCTGACGCTGTCGTCCAGTCGCGCGAACCCGAACTCGCGGCTCGTCCAGAGCACGAGGTCGGCGCCGAGCCGCGACAGCGTGGTGGCCGCCGAGGCCAGGTGCGCCAGCACGAGGACCGCGTCCCGGCGGGACGACACGGCCTCGATGCTGTTGCGGGCAGGCTTCCCCAAGCCCAGCTCGGCCGCCGTCGCCGCCCGGTCCAGGGGAAACGTGGTGCCTGCCCCCGCCCCGGCGCCCAGCGACGACTCCGGACGCACCGCCAGGAGCGACAGGCGATCCGGATCGAGCATCTCGACCCAGGCCAGCAGGACGTGGCCGAGCGTGACCGGCTGCGCGCGCTGCAGGTGCGTGTAGTAGGGGACGAGGTCGGAGGCATGCTCCGCCGCGCGCCGGGCCAGCAGCGCCTCGAGCTCGCGCAGCGCGGTGCCCACGCGGCGACCGAGCGCCATCAGGTAGAGCTTGAGGTCCGTGGCCACTTGGTCGTTGCGGCTGCGGCCGACGTGGAGGCGCTTGCCGTCCGGGCCGATCAGCTCGGTCAGGCGGCGCTCGACGGCCATGTGGATGTCTTCGTCGTCCGGCCGGGCGACGAAGGTGCCCCCCTCGAGCTCGGCTGCGACGTGGTCAAGCCCCTTCAGGATCTTCGTCACGGCGCCCGGCGCGAGGATCCCCTGGGCCCCGAGCATGCGTGCGTGGGCCTTCGAGCCCGCGATGTCTTCCCGCCACAGGCGGCGGTCGACGTCGAAGCTCTTGTTGATGCGGTCCAGTGCCGGATGCACCTGGCCGTGGATGTGGCCGCGCAAGAGGCCGGCCGTCTTCGCGTCCTTCTTGCGGGCGCTCACGGCTCGTCCCCCAACCACGCGCGCACGAGCGCACCGTAGGTCGTGACGGCGGCATCGACCTGTGCGGCCGCCACGCTCTCGTCGGGCGCATGGCTCTGCACGCTGGTGCCGGGTCCCAGGACGACGCCCGGGCGATGACGCACGTGGAACAGGTCGGACACGCCCCCGAAGGCGCGCACGCGCCCCGTGGGGCTGGCCGCCCGGGCCAAGCGCACGATGCGTGCATCCTCGGGGGTCACCACGGGCTGGAAGCGATCGCTCTTGACCACCACGCGGCAGGGTACGGTCGCCTTCAGCGCGCTCGCCATGGCCGCGTTGTCGAACGACGGCGTGGGCCGGCCGTCCAGCTCGATCGTGCACGACCCGGGCAGCACGTTGGGCCGCGTCCCGCCTTGGATCACCGTGGGCTCGAGCGTGGCGGGCCCAAGCAGCTCGTCGCGCCCGCCCAGGTCGATGGCTTCGAGCGCCGTCAGGACGTGCGCCGCCTTGCGGATGGCGTTGTCGCCCTCCCACGGCCGCGAGGCGTGCGCTTGGCGACCGTCCACCTCGAGCCGCGCACGGAACAGTCCGCGCTGGCCGCGGCAGACGTCGAGCTCGGTCGGCTCCCCGACCGCGCTCGCGTCGAAGGGCGGCAGCTCGTCGCGACAGGCTTCGATCCCTTCCCCGCCCGTCTCCTCGTCGCAGACGAAGGCGACGATCACGCGGCCGGCAGCCCGTGTCAGGTCGGCCCGCGCAGCGGCCACGGCCATCGAGGCGACGCTGGCCTTGGCGTCGTTGGCGCCGCGACCGTGGATGCGTCCGTTCTCGAGCGCGCCGTCCCACGGATCGCGGGTCCAGCCCGGCCCCACGGGCACCACGTCGATGTGCGTCAGCAGGAGCAGGCCACGCCCCTCGGGGGCCGGGCGGTCCCCGACGCGCTCGGCGAGCACGTTGCGCCCCGAGGTCCACGTGCGCATGCCGGCGTTCTCGAGCCAGCCGGCGAGGAAGTCCCGGCAGGCATGCTCTTCGCCCGAGACGGACGGGATGCGCACCAAGGCCTGCAGCAGCTCGACGGCCTCGCTCACGTCGACGTCCCATCCTTGTCGATGAGCGTGCCCGACCCCTGGTCGGTGAAGAGCTCGAGCAGCAGGGCGCTCTCCTGGAGGCCGCTCATGATGACCGCCTGCTCCACGCCTTCGCGTACGGCGCGCAAGAGCGTGGTGACCTTGGGCACCATGCCGCCGGAGATGGTCCCGTTCTCGATCATCGTCTGGACCTCGTCGGCCGTGGCCCGCGCGAGCAGCGTGGTGGGGTCCTTCGGGTCGCGCAGGATCCCGGGCACGTTCGTCAGCGAAATCAGCTTGTTGGCGCCCATCTTGGCCGCGATGACGCTCGCCACCGTGTCCGCGTTGACGTTGAGGACGCGTCCCTCGTCGTCTCCCGCGAGGCTGCTCATCACGGGCACGTAGCCGTTGTTGACCAACAGGTGGAGCAGGTCGACATCCACCTCGGTGACGTCGCCGACGAACCCGTAGTCCACCATCGTGGTCTCGCCCGTCGTCACGTCGCGGACCTCGGTCGGCGGCCGCTGGCGCGCCTGCAGGATGTCGCCGTCGACGCCGGACAAGCCGACGGAGCTGACGCCTGCCGCACGCAGCGCGGAGAGGATGTCCACGTTGATCGAGCCCGCGAAGATCATCTTGGCGATCTTCAGCGTCTCCTCGTCCGTCACGCGGCGACCTTGCACCATGCGTGCCTCGAGGCCCAGGCGCTCGGCCATCTGCGTGGCCTGCGGGCCGCCGCCGTGGATCACGACGATGCGGATGTTGACGTGCGCGAGGAGGCTGATGTCCTCGGCCAGGCTGCGCAGCGCGTCGGGCTGCGCCGCGATTTCCCCGCCCATCTTGACGACGATCGTCTGGCGACGGTAGCGGCGCAGATACGGCAGCGCCTCGCGCAGCAGGCGAACGTCCCTCATGGCTCGACTCCCATCGCGTGGCAGAGCGTGGCCTTCTGCACGTGCAGCCGGTTCTCGGCCTGGTCCAGGACGAGGCTCTGCGGACCGTCCAGCACCTCGTCCGCCACGACGACGCCGCGGCGCACGGGCAAGCAGTGCAGGAAGATGCCGTCCTCGGTAGCCGCCATGGTCCGACCGGTCACCGTCCAGGCCGGGTGCGCACGCACGGCCGCCGCGGCGGCCTCGGGCTGGCCGTAGAGCGCACGCGAGCCCCACGCCTTGGCGTAGACGACGCGCGCGCCGCGCAGCGCCGCGGCCCGATCGTGCGTGACGGTGACCGACCCGCCACGGGCCTCGGCCAGGCCGCGGGCCGCCGACAGCGTGGCCGGGTCCAGGTCGAAGCCTTCCGGGTGGGCGACGACCACGTCGTGGCCGGCGTGGGCGAAGCCGAGGAGCGCCGCGTGCGGAACGGCCAGGGGCAGCGGCTTCACGTGCGGCGCCCAGTGCACGACCACCTTGACGCGCTCGCCGCCGAAGCGCCGTCGCACCGTCAGGGCATCCGCCAGGCCCTGGTGCGGGTGGTCCATGGCCGACTCGAGGTTGAGGACGGGCACGGTGCTGGCCGTGGCAATCGAGCGGATCACCGCGTCGCGCGCGTCCTCCTCGGCATCGGCCAGCGAGGCGAACGCACGCACGCCCACGCCGTCCAGCATCCGGGACAGCACGCCGAAGCCCTCCTTCACGTGCTCGGCGTGCGGGCCGTCCATGACGACGCCGGCGCGGTGCTCGAGGCTCCAGAGCCCCCCGCCCACCTGCAGGTACACGGCGTGGGCGCCGAGATCGAACGAGGCCACCTCGAACGCCGTCCGCGTTCGCAGCGAGGCGTTGAAGAACACCATGCCGAAGCGGCGTCCCGCGAGCAACGGCTCGCGACCGCGCGGGCCCCGCAGCCGTTCGGCCGCGTCGAGCAGCGCCTCGAAGGTGGCCGACGGGAGCTCGGCGAGCGAGAGCAGGTGGCGGGGCGGCACGGGACCGGCGCCGCTCACGTAGCCCCCAGGACGGCCGTCAGCGCGGGGACGAGCAGCAAGGCCTCCTTCTCGGTCAGGGTCAGCGGCGGGAGGAGGCGCAGCTGCTTCGGGTCGCCGCTCGTGCCCGTGAGGATGTGGTGGTCCTCCAGGAGATGGCGCACGACGGGGCCGGCCGGGCGGTCGAGGTCCACGCCGATCATGAGGCCTGCGCCGCGCGTGCCCACGACCCCGGGCACGCGCTCGAGCTCCCGGCGGAGTGCGCGACCCACGCGCTCGGCGTTGGCCGGCAGCTTCTCCTCCGTCAGGATCCGCGCCGTCGCGGCAATCGCGGCCGCGGCCAGGGGACCGCCGCCGAAGGTGGTGCCCTGCTCGCCCTTCGTCACGTGCGCGGCCACGTCTTCGCGAACGAAGGTGACACCCACGGGGAAGCCGCCGGCCACGCCCTTGGCGCCGGTGATCATGTCGGGCGTGACCCCCATCTGCTCGCCGAAGAAGAGCGTGCCGGTGCGTCCGAAGCCCGTCTGCACCTCGTCGAAGATCACGAGCGCGCCCACGGCATCGGCGCGTCGGCGCAGGGCCTTGAACCACGAAGCGGGCGCCACCTGGATGCCACCCATCGAGGGGATCGGCTCCAGGATCACGCCCGCCACGTCGTGGTCGAGTGCCGCGAGCAGCGCCGCTTCGTCGCCGTAGGGGACGTAGCGGTGCTCGGTCGGGATCGGGTACGCCGGGTCGCGGTAGCTCGGGAGACCCGTCGCGCCGAGCGAGCCCAAGGTGCGGCCGTGGAAGCCCTCCTTCATGCTCACGATCACGCGACGCTTGGTGTGCTTGCGCGCGATCTTGAGCGCGGTCTCGTTGGCCTCGGTGCCCGTGCTGCAGAGGAAGACGCGCGCCAGCCCAGGCGGCGCCAGCGCCGCCAGGCGTTCGACGGCGAGGGCCCGCACGTCGACGTAGAGCACGTTGCTGTAGAACACGAGACGCTCGGCCTGCGCCTGGATCGCCGCCACGAGGCGGGGATGGCAGTGGCCCGGGAGCGCGACGCAGTGGCCGCCGTACAGGTCGAGGTAGCGGGTGCCCGCGACGTCTTCGACCCACGAGCCCTGGCCGCGTGCGAGCACGATGGGCCACTTCGCGTACGTGGCGACCTGCCAATGGTCCTCCACGTCGCGGGCCGTGGCCGCGTCCGTCGGCAGGTCCCCCAGGGCGTCGCGCAGGCGCTGGTCGGCGTCGCTCACAGACCGGCTCCGGGCCGGAGCAGACCGGTGGTCTCCTCGAGGCCGTACATCAGGTTGGCGTTCTGGACGGCCGTGCCCGCCATGCCTTTCCCGAGGTTGTCGATGGCGACGTTGACCACCGCCGTGCCCTCGCGCACGACGAGCGAGACGTCGGCGAAGGACGTTCCGGCCACGGCGCGGACCTCGACGTCGCCCGGGACGGGGCGCACGAGCGGAGAGGTGGCGTACTGGGTGGCGAATGCGGTGCGGACGGCCTCTTCGTCGGCCTCCCCCACCGGCGCGAATGTCGTCACGTGGATCCCCCGCGCGATCGGCGCCGAGCAGGGGACGAAATCGATGCGCGTGCCGCCGAGCGTCTGCTCGATCTCCGCCACGTGCTGGTGGCGGAGCGGCTTGTAGGCCTTGAAGTTGGAGAACCGCTCCGGGTGGTGCGTGCCGGCGGACGGCTTGGCCCCTGAGCCGCTCGAGCCCGTGACGCTCACGACGTGCGGTCGGCCCGCGAGCAGGCCGGACGCAACCAACGGCAACAGGGCCAGGAGGACGGCCGTGGCGTGGCAGCCGGGGTTGCTCACGAGGCGGGCCTCGCGGATCGACTCGCGGTCGCCCGCCTCGGGGAGGCCGTACACCGCCTCGGCCAGGCGGGTCGGGTGCGGATGCTCCATCGCGTACCAGCGCGGGTAGAGCGTGGCGTCCTTCAGGCGGAAGTCACCCGACAGGTCGATGGCCTTGAGGTGCGCATGACGATCGAGCAACCCCGGGAGCTCGGCCGCAGCGACGCCATGCGGGCGCGCCGAGAACACGAGGTCGGCGTCCGCGACGAGGCCGTCAAAGCCGTGCGCGCCCTCCTTCGTGAAGACGAGGTCCGTCACCCCACGGAGGTGCGGCAGGTGGTCTGCGACCGGACCGTCCTCGCTGCGGCTCGTGAGTGCCGTCACCTCGATCTCGGGGTGCCCGAGTAGGTAGCGCAGCAGCTCCATGCCGCCGTAGCCGGTGCCGCCCAGGATGACGGCGCGGATCGTCACGCCGAGAGCGCCTTGACGTCGGCGATGCCCTGGGCGACGGTCGCCGCCGAGCGCTCCAACGCGGCCTTCTCGTCCGCGGACAGCTCGAGCTCGACGATCTTGTGCACGCCGCCGGCGCCGAGCTGGACGGGGACGCCGATGTAGACGCCGTCCAGACCGTACGCGCCCGCGGTCCAGGCACTGGCCGGAAGCAGGCGCCGCGTGTCCCCGAGGATGGCCTCGACCATCAGCGCCGCGCTCGCACCGGGTGCGTAGTACGCGCTGCCCGTGCCGAGCAGCTTCACGATCTCCGCGCCGCCGTTGCGCGTACGGTCCGAGAGCGCGGCAATGCGGTCCGCGGACATCAGCTCCGTGATGGGCACGCCGTTGACGGTGCTGAAGCGCGGCAGCGGCACCATGCTGTCGCCGTGACCGCCGAGCACCATGGCCCGGACATCCTTGGCCGAGGTCGAGAGCTCCATCGCGATGAACGTGGCAAAGCGTGCCGAGTCGAGCACACCCGCCATGCCCACCACGCGCGAGGGCTCGAAGCCGCTCGCCTGCTGCACGACCCACGTCATGACGTCGAGGGGGTTGGTGACGGTGACCACGACGCTGTCCGGGGCGTAGCGACGGATGGCCTCGCCGGCGGAGCGGGCGATCTCGACGTTCTTCTTGAGCAGGTCCATGCGGTCCATGCCCGGCTTGCGGGGGAACCCGGCCGTGACGACCACGACTTCGGCGCCCGCGATGACGTCGACCTGGTGCGAGCCCGTGACGCGTGCGTCGAAGCCGAACACCGGACCGACCTGGGTCATGTCCAGGGCCTTGCCCGCCGGCACGCCCTCGACGATGTCGTACACGGCCACGTCGGCCGCATCGCGACTGGCCAGCTGGTAGGCGCAGGTCGCCCCCACGTTGCCGCCACCGATGATCGCCACCTTGCGCATGCTCGCTCCTTCGCTGCCCATCCGGGGGCCGGGAGGATAGCAACGGCACCCCGCGCGCCTGAGAACGCGGGGCAGCGTCTGTACGGTGCCAGAGCAATTCCTACCACCTGGCGTACGGGCCCCCGGCGGGGGCGCCAGACCCTGACACGCCAGGTGGTAGGAATTGCTCTGGCACCGTACGCCCGCGCGTACGCGGCAGGCCGTCTAGCGCCCGGCGCGGGGGGCGGCCGTCTGGAAGAGCTGGGTCCAGCGCGCCTCGTCGGCGTTGTAGCGCTGGAGAGCGCTGCGGAACCCGGCCAGGGCTTCCTGGAGGGCCGCCTCGGACGCGGCGTTGCCTTCGCCCTGGCGCGCCAGGAGCGTCTCCAGGCGGGCCGTCGAACGGTTGAGCTCGCGCATGGCCAGCAGGTAGCTGTGGGAGGCCTGGCGCAGGTTGTCGTAGGCGATCTGGTCGCTCTCCGGCTCGTTCAGGAGCTTCCAGGGATGGGCCCGGATGTCCTCGCTGGCGTCGAACAGGTTGTGCGCCGTGTCCACGAGCGCCGCGAGGAGCTCGTCGGACTTGAGGCCCGCGTTGTCCAGGATCTCGCGGGCGCGGGGGCCGAGGCCCTCGAGCTCGCCGGCGAAGCGCTCCAAGCGACCGCCGGTGGCGACCATCGAGTCGAGGAACTGCGAGACCTTGGGGCCGCTCTCGGTCATGAGCGACTCGATGCTCTTGGCGGCGACGTCCACGGAGCCCAGGGCGCTCTCCGCCTTGTCCAGGACGCGGCCGAGGTCCTCGCGGACGGACGCCAGCACCTCGCGACCGTCGGCCGTGAGGGCGGCAGCGCCCTTGCCTGCCTCCTCGAACTGGGCCAGCACGGTCGCCAAGCGCTCGTCGATGCGAGCGACGGCAGCCCGGACATCACGCACCGTCCCCACGGCTTCGTCGCTGAGCGCTGCGGTGTCCAAGGCATCGACCTTCTCGGTCAGGCTCTGCAGGAGGCTGCGGGCTTCACCGAGGACGCCGACGCCCTCCGTGGCGAGCCGGTCGATGCCGATGGCGGCGCGTCGGATCTCCGCCAGGGCGCCGTCCAGCTGGGCGGTGACGCTGTCGAGGCCCGCGCCTTCCACCGCCAGGATCGGGGTGCTCCGCGTGGACTCGGGCGTGAGGTTCTCCTCCGAGGTGCCCGGTACGAGGTGCAAGCTGCGGACGCCCGCGATGTTGGTCTCGATGAGACCCTTGGTGCCGACGGGCACGCGCAGCCCAGGATTCGTGCGGATGACGGCGCGCACGTAGACCTCGCGGAGCTCCCGGTCCCCCACGGGCTCGCCCGTGGCGAGCCCCAGGCGCAGGCGATCGGCGTCGGTCAGCTGGTCGCCGCGGCGGACCTCTTCGGCCAGCTCGACCGTCTCCACGTGGCCGATCGTGGTTCCGTTCATCGAAACGGGGTCGCCCGGTCGTGGAGCCGCCCGCCCTTGCGCGAAGCGCAAG
This sequence comes from Planctomycetota bacterium, assembly GCA_050248855.1. Classification (GTDB taxonomy): domain Bacteria; phylum Planctomycetota; class PLA2; order PLA2; family JAEUHO01; genus JACKGW01. The sequence goes on from JBFWRP010000028.1 coordinate 23,551, forward strand.
TTCCAGCGCGCGTAGCTGCCCCACGGCTTGTACTCGCCACCGGCGAAGAACAGCAGACCGAGCAGGATGGCGAGGGCCACGAGGACCAGGATGCCGACCTTGAGCTCTGCCTTCTTCGTGTACATGAGGTCTCCGTGCCTAGAGGCGGAACAGCATGAGGTAGTTGAGGATGCCGTCCGCGATGAGGATGGCGACGATGGCCGTCACGACCGAGCTGGTCGTGGCCCGCCCGACGCCTTCCGCGCCGCCGCGGGCCCGGAAGCCCTTGTAGCAACCGACCAGACCCACGAGCAGGCCGAAGACGATCGACTTGACCAGCCCGTCGCGGATGTTCTCCGACGTGAGCTGCATCCACACCTGCTCCCAGTAGGTGTTGGGCCCGATCTCGAGCACGGTCCCCGCGACGAGACGCCCCCCGTAGATGCCGACGAGGTCGCCCACGAGGGTCACGCACGGCACCATCAGGGTGACGGCGAGGATGCGCGGAGCGGCCACCAGGCGCGCCGGCTTCAACGCCATCGTCTCGAGCGCCGTGATCTCCTCGCTGACGACCATCGACGCGATCTCCGCGGTGTACGCGGCGCCGATGTAGCCCGTCATGATGATCGCCGTCAGGAGGGGCCCGAGCTCGAGCACCATGCCGATGCCCATGAGCTTGCCGACGTACTCCTTGAACCCCAGCGTGATGAGGATGCGACCGCCGATGAGGGCCAGGATCATCCCCACGAACAGGTTGACGAGGACGACCACGGGCAACGACCGGGGCCCGCTGCGCACGGCCTGGGTGCGGAACACCCGGGCCGCGATCGGCGTGCGCCGCCACGCCTCGGTCAGGCCGTGGGCCGCGCTCTCGCGAAGCAGCAGGCCGGCGCTTCCGAGGAAGCCCACGACCCCGAGCGTGGCCCCGCCCAGGGATTCCAAAGCGTGCGCGACCGGGCCCCGACGGTGCATCGTGGCAGGGTCGCCGCCGGGAGCGCCTGATTCAAGGGCCGGACGGGGCGCCGCCGGGAGGCGACCGCCCGCCCGCAGCCGTCTCCGAGGGAGACGCCTCCCCACGCAGCCCCACCCGCACGCGTTCGGTCGGGGACTCGTAGATCCGGTAGCGCTTGCGCACCTCCCCGCCCAGCTGCAGGATCGGGGCGAGCATCTTCTCGTTGTCCTCCAGCACCCAGCCGCATTCGGAGAAGGGCATCTGGAACTGGCGGGACGTAGCCCGGACGTGGGCGATCATCGCCTCGGCGATGGCCCCGCCGCGCGCTTCGGGCACCACGCCCAGCAGCACGCATCGCGTCGGCACCGGGCGCTTCAGGCCGCGCAGCAGCTTCCACCAGAGCGTGGGAAACAGGCGACCGTTGCGCGGACCGTGCAGCAGGATCCGGTTGATGTCCTTCAGGAAGATGGAGAACCCGACGGCGTCCTCGCCCCGCATCGCGATGGAGGACATGTTCGCGTCGAGCACCATCTTCAGGTCGTCCGCGGCGTGCTCGAACTCGGCGTCCGTCGCCGGAACGAAGCCCCAGTTGCGCTCCCAGCAGCGGTTGTAGAGGTTCTTGAGCACCTTCCGTTCTTCGTCGAAGCGACCGAGGTCGATGCGGCGCAAGACCGTCGAGCTGCGCTCCATGCGGCGCTGGATGACGCGGGCCCACCGCTCGGGGAGGGGGTCGTAGGCCGAGACGTGGAGCGCGAGCAGGTCCTTGGCCTTGACGAGGCCCGCACCCCGCAGGAGGGAGTCGTAGTCGGGGCGGTTCCACGGCATCAACAGCGCCGGAGGCTCCTCGAAGCCCTCGATCAGCACGCCGCAGGTGTCGTTCGTCGTGTAGCTGACGGGCCCCCGGAGCGGCCCGAGGCCCCGGTCGGCGATCCACGCGTCGGTGGCCTCGACGAGTCGGGCGGCCGCCTCGGGATCGCTCTCGACGTCGAAGAAGCCGAAGAACCCGATGCGGTCCTCGTGGAACTCGTTGTGCCGCGGGTTCTCGATCGCCGCGACGCGGCCCACCACCCGCGATCCGCGCCACGCGAGGAAGTGCTGCGCCGTGCCGAACCGGAAGAACGGGTTGGCGCGCCGGTCCATGAGCTTGGCCTCGCCCATGCGCAGCGGGGGAACCCAGGCCGGCTCGTCCCGGTTGAGACGGTACGGCACGTCGATGAAGGCCCGGCGGCCCTTCCGGCCGACCTCGGGCTCGACGCGGAGCGGCGCGGGGCTCATGACGCGGATCCCGCGCGCGGCGTCATTCCGTGACGGACTCCCGCCGCAAGACGGGGAAGCGCGCCGCGACGTGGCGGAACGCCTCGAGGATGCGGTCGAGGTCGTCCTCGCTGTGCGTGGCCATGTACGAGGTGCGCAGCAGGCTCTGCCCGGGCGGCGCCGCCGGCGGCAGCACGGCGTTGACGAACACGCCCTGCTCGAAAAGCAGGCGGTTGGCTTCCATCGTGGTGGTCTCGTCGCCGGTCACGACGCTGAGGATGGGGCTGCCTCCGGCCACGACCTCCAGGCCGAGGCCTTCCAGGCCCGCCTTCATGCGCTCCACGTGACGCCACAGGCGCTCACGGCGCTCCGGTTCGGCGTGGATGATGTCGAGGCACGCCAAGACCGTGGCCACGCTCGAGGGCGTCATGCTGGCGCTGAAGATGATCGAGCGCGACGTGTGCTTGAGGGTGTCGATCACCTTGCGCGGGCCCGCGATGAAGCCGCCCAGGCAGGCGAACGACTTGCTGAACGTCCCGACGACGATGTCGACGTCCCCGAGCACGCCGAAGTGCTCGCAGGTGCCGCGACCGCCCTCGCCGAGCACGCCGAGGCCGTGCGCGTCGTCGACGACGGTGCGCGCACCGTGGCGCTTGGCCAGCTCGACGATCTCGGGCAACGGAGCCAAGTCGCCCAGCATGGAGAAGACGCCGTCCGTGATGATCAGGCGTCCGCCGTCGTCGGGGACCCGCGTGGTCGCCAGGAGGCGCTCCAGGTCCAGCACGTCGTTGTGGCGGTACTTGTAGAGCTTGGCAAACGACAAACGGCAGCCGTCGATGATGGAGGCGTGGTTGTCGCGATCGCCGAAGATCACGTCCTCGCGTCCGCAGAGCGCGCCGAGCAAGCCGACGTTGGTCTGGAAGCCCGTGCCGGAGGTGATGCACGCCTCCATCTGGAGGAAGGCGGCCAGGCGCTCCTCCATCTCCTCGTGGATGCGCAGGGTGCCGTTGAGGAAGCGCGAGCCCGTGCAGCCCGTCCCGAAGTCGCGCACGGCCCGCTGGGCGGCTTCCACGACCCGGGGGTCGTGGGTGAGGCCGAGGTAGTTGTTGGAGCCGGCCATGACCATGCGCCGACCGTCGATGACGACGTTCGTGCCGCCCGCCGACTCCTGGATGGCGCGGAAGTACGGGTACAGACCCGCGCGGCGGAGGTCGTCGGCCCTCTGGTACCGGTAGGCCTTCTCGAAGAGGTCCAACGCTGTCACGTCCTCGCGGGATTGTGGCCGCGTCCCGGGCCGGAGAGGGGCATCGGCGGCCGGGCCGCCCCTGCGCCCCGGCGGCGACAGCCTACGCGGAACGTCCCCCGGCGGCGCGCCCCGGCCCGGACCTCGCATATCCTCCCCCGGATGCGGGCGTTGGTCACGGGCGGGCACGGTTTCATCGGCCGTCACCTGGTCGGGCGCTTGCGCGAGCGCGGGGTCGAGGTGCGCGTCCTCTACCGCCGCCCCGGGCTACCGGAGGGCCTTGCGGCCTGGGACGTCGAGGTCGCACGCGGCGACCTCCGGGACGCCTCCAGCCTCGTCGCGGCGGTGCGCGGCGTCGATGCCGTGTTCCACCTGGGCGGGCTGACGCGCGCGCGCACGCGTAGCGAGATGTTCGACGTCAACGCGGGCGGTACGGCACGCCTGCTGGCGGCTGCGCGGCGCGGCGGACAGGTCGACCGCTTCGTGTACTGCTCGAGCACGGCGGCGCGCGGCCCGTCTCCACGCCCGCGCCCGGTGCCCGAGGCGGAGCTCCCGCCTGCCTTGTCGTGGTACGGCGCGAGCAAGGCCAGGGCCGAAGCACTGCTCGCGCGCCACGCCGGACCTCTGCCCTGGGTGGCCGTCCGCCCCACGGCGGTCTACGGACCGGGCGATCGGGACTTCCTGACGTTGTTCCGGGCCGTGGAGCGCGGCGTGGCCCTCTTGCCCGGCGGCCCCGGGGCGGTGTACAGCCTCGTCCACGCGCAGGACGTGGTCGATGCGCTGCTTGCCGTGTCCGATGCCTCGGCCGCCCGGGCGCGCACCTACACGGTGACGCATCCCGAGCTGCTGTCCATGGACGCGATCATCGGCGCGGCCGAGGCTGCGGTGGGCCGCCGCGCGCGTCGGGTGCCCGTGCCGGCGGCAACGCTCCGACTCGTCGGCGCCGTGGCCGACCTGGGAACCCAGCTCACGGGCCGCGCCTCCCTCCTGGGCTCGCAACGCGTGGTGGAGGTGGCGACGCGGCATTGGGTCTGCTCCGCCGAGGCGCTCGTGGCGGACACGTCGTGGCGGCCGCGGATCGACGTTCGCAGTGGCTTCGCCGACACGGTCGCGTCCTACCGCCTGGCCGGACAGCTCGCGCCGCGGGCGAGCGGACGTTGACGCGCCCGATGCTCCGTCGCACCCTCGGGGCGTCCATGGCGTACCGCACCTCCCCTCCGGCTCGGGTCCTGCGTGGCGCGGCCGCGGCTGCCGCCATGGCGCTCGTGGCCGCGTGCAGCTCCGGGTCCTGTCCGCAGCCGATCGTGCCGGCGCGCGACGTCAGCCACCTGTCGCCCGCCGTGCGCAGCCGGGCGCTGGCGCTGGACACGAGAGCCCCCGTCGGCGCCCGCGGCGAGGCGATCGCCGCCTGGATCGAGCGCTTGGACGACGAGGACCTCACGGTGCGCATGCAGGCGTACGCGCGCTTGCGCGTTGCCACGGGGCACGACACGGGCTACCGACCCTTCCTCGAGGGGGTCGAGCGACGCCGCCACGTGGACGCGTGGTGGGCGTGGTGGCGCGGGGAGACGTCGCGCCCCGAGCTGGTGCGACCCGACGAAGGCACGGCACCGGCGCCGCCGGGGGAATCGCCGGAGACGGACCTCCCCGAGGCCGACGCACCCGCCCTGGAGCCGGCCGCCCCCGTCGAGCCGGACGCGGGCAAGGAGGGCGCGTGAGGGACTCGGCCCAGCGATCGTCGGCGTCGGAGGCGTGCGCCGAGGACCGCTTGGAGGGGACGCTCCCGTCCCATCCGAAGTACCTGCCGCTCGTCCGGGCCATCACGGTCGAGGCCGCCGAGCTGGCCGGCATCGAGACCGAGACCGCTCGCCACCTGATGCTCGCCATCACCGAGGCATGGAGCAACGTGATCCGGCACGCCTACCACGGCGCCGAGGACCGGCGGATCGACTTCCGCTTCCAGCCCTCGCCCGGCGAGCTCGTCATCGAGATCGAGGACCACGCGACCTGGGTGGACCCGAGCCGCATCGCTTCCCGCCCCCTTGACCAGATCCGCCCTGGCGGATTGGGGGTGCATCTGATCCAATCGACCATGGACGACGTGGCGTACACGCGCAACGCGCACGGGGGGACCACCCTCCGACTCGTCAAGCGTGTCGCCGCCGCCGAGGACCCGACCTCATGAAGATCACGCACGAGACCGAAGGCACGGCAGCGATCTTCACGGTCTGTGGCCAAGTGGACATGCACACCTCGCCGGAGCTGCGCGGCAGCCTGCGCAAGGCGCTCGAGGGCCGCGCCACGCCGTTGGTCGTGGACCTCGGCCAAGTGTCGTTCATCGACTCGAGCGGACTGGCCACGCTGATCGAAGCGCTCCAGGCCGTGGGCCGCTACGGCGGCAAGCTCCGCCTCTGCGGCTTGGCGCCCGACGTCCGCAAGCTCTTCGACCTCGCGCGCCTCAGCACCATCTTCGACCTTCGCGAAGACCGCGCCGCCGCCCTGAAGTAGGTACTACGGGCGCTGGGGTGCGTAGGTGCTGCTCGCCGGATGCTCGGTCCCGCACCACCATCGGCTCCTCGAGTCGTGCCTCATGGCGCGGCCTGCCAACGCAGGCCGACGCGGACCACGAGTCGTCGCCGATGGTGGCGCGCTACCGTCGCCCCGACGAGCCGGCTAGTGGAGAGAGACCGCTGTCGCCCGTCGGCGGACGCCCCTGGCAGCGCGGAGGGAGACAACCGCGAACGTGATGGGGTGCTGCGCACCCCGGGCGACGAGCCGGGTGAGATTCCACCTTCACGCCCGGGCCGATGGCCGCATGGCGGCGCGCATCCCAGCGTGAAGTGGGAATCCCACCTGGCTCGGTAGGCGCGGGGGACGAGCCGGGTGAGATTCCAACTTCACGCCCGGGCCGGTGGTCGCATGGCGGCAGGCATCCCAGCGTGAAGTGGGAATCTCACCTGGCTCGGTACGCGAGCAACCGGGAACCCGCACCACCGTGCGCTCTCCCAAGCAACGCGCGCCTGCATCGTGGGCCCCGCTACGGCGACAGCGCGCGGAGCCAAGCCGTCACGGCAAGAGCCGCGGTCGCGGCAAGGGCCAGGGCCGCCAGGAACTTGAGCGCCCGCCACCACGGTGGACGGGCGGCACGCCGGCCCGACGGGCCGATCAGTTGCCGCCCCCTTCGGTGACCAGGGGCTGGCCCAGACGCTCGCGGACGGCGGCCTCGTTGTCCTTCCACCACTTGCGCATGTCGCGCTGGAGGTTCTTGCGCTCGCGGAGCGGAAGGCCGCTGGCGAAGTCGAACCGATGCTCGGTGATCTTCTCCACGGCGTCGCCGGCGGCAGCCTGGACGAGCTCGTCCTTGTCGAGCAGGGCCTCGATGAGGGCGGGAACGGCGTCCGCCGCGCGGATCATGCCGAGCGCGCCGGCAGCTCCGGCGCGGGGGAACTCGTCCTCGTGGGTGGTCAGCACCTGGATCAGCGCCGCCGTGGCACGCAGGTCCTTGAGGCGGCCGAGCTCGCTCGTGGCCGTGAACACGAGGTCCGGGTCCTTGTCGCCGAGGGCCTGGGTCCACTTGGCGAGATCGGCCTCGTGCGCCGCATCCACCTGCGGCTCGTCGGCGCCCGGCTCTGGCGTGTCGGCCGGAGCCGGACCGGGAGCGACGGGTGCCGGGGGGCGTTCGCTGACGCGACGCAGACCCTCTTCCAGGGCATCGGCTTGGCGCTGGATGGCGTCGTGCCATTGGGTGAGCAAGGTCACCTGGTTCTCCACGCCATCCTGGCGCTTGCCGAGCGCCGCGATGCGCTCGTCGAGCAGGACGTCGGCACTCGAGCTGCGCTTGTCCAGGGCCTGGATCTCGTCGCGCAGCGTCGTGCTCACGAGACCGGCGCGAGGCTCGATCTCGTCACGGACAAGGGCGCTGCGGAAAGCCTCCAGCCGCTCGTCGAGCAGCGCGACGACGCGGCCCTCGCTGGCCTGCGTGGACTCGGCGATCTTCGCCTCCGTCACGGCGGGCACCGTGGTGGGCTCGCCCGGCGCCTTCTCGCGGCCCAGCCAGGCGACGAGCAGGAAGGTGGTCGCGGCCGCGGCGTACAGGGCCAAGAGCGATGTCCACCACGAGCGCGGGGAGCCCATGCGCGTGGCGCGCTCCAGCGCGCAGGCGACGTGCTGGCTGCGCCCTCCGGCGGTCACGGCACGACCTGCGTCGAAGTCGGAGTCCGGAATCGACTCGTTGCAGACGCTGCAGAAGCGGATGTCCATGGGGGCCTGCCTTCCAGGGTGCAGGGCGCCGCCGGGACGGCGGAACGACGGGGCGAGGCTCATCAGACCTCCTTCGCAAGGATACGGGCGGGCGGGGCGGAGCGGACAGCCCACCCTTGGCAACGTCCGTGCCGGGCGTCGGCAGCGAAAAGCCGGCCGCCCGCGTCTCCGGGCCTCACGCCGTGTGCACGCAAGACCCCCCTGGCGCTCCCCGGGGGCACGCCCGGCGGTGCGCGGCGGCGGTCCCTACTCGGCGTCCTTCTTGGGCTGCCCGAGGCGCGCGCGCACCTCCTCCTCGTGCACGCGCCAGTACTGCTGCACGACGCCACGCATGCGTCGCCGCTCGCGGATGCGGGCGGTCGGGTCCATGTCCTCGGCGAACCCGGTGATGAGGCGCAGGGAGCGAAACGCCTGCTGCCCGACCTGGCCCTCCTCGTCGACCATGGCATCGAGCAAGCCGGGGACGCTGTCGGCGGACTCCATCTCCCCCAGCGCGGCCGCCGCGGCGGTGCGGGCGAACGCCGACTTGTGGGCCTTGAGGATGTCCAGCAGGCGCGGTACGGCCGCGAGGATCTTGTGCTTGCGCACGAGCTCGATCGCGCGGAACACGACCGACACGTCCTCTTGGTGGAGGTCGTTGAGCGCTCGCGCGATCTCCTCCTGCGTGGCCTCGACGTCCGGCTCGGGGTCCTTGGGCAGGGTCGGCACGCGCGGGCCCGTGTCGGCGACCGGGCCGCCCCCGGCGGCGACTTCGCGGATGATCTCCGGCGGCCGCGCCTCGAGCGCAGCGACGCGCTCGGTCAGCTCGTCGACCGCCTTGACCAAGGCCGCCAAGCGGATGCGCTGCTCTTCGAGCGAGCTGCGAAGCGGCCCCAGGGCTTCCTTGCCCACGCCGGCGCCGCTACCGCCCGCGAGCCGCGCGTCCTCGACGATGGCCTCGGCGACGGCAACGCTCTGCCCGATCTGCTCCTGCAGGCGCTCGACGGCCCGCAGGCGCTCCTCGATGTCCTTCACGACCGGCTGCGCCTCGCTGCGGAACAGGTCGCGCGCGCGCGTCAGGAGCGCTTGGTCCAGGGGGTCGGCCCGTGCCTCGGGTGCGGTCGGGGAAACGGATTGGGGTGTACCTCGCACGAGGGCGAGCATGCCGGTCACGGCCCCGACCGCAGCCAGGAGCCACACTGTGTAGCGACCCATGGGGGGAACCTCCGCCGAGCCCTGCGCCCAGGATCGCATGAAGAGGCGGACCGGGCCTACCCCGAGGCTCCGGCCCCGCGCTCGGGCCGTCTCGTGGCTACGCGGGGCGCTGGCGCCTGGCGTTCTCGACGCGGTTGCGCATCGTCCGGCCGACCTTGAACTTGACGACCCGCTTGGCGGGGACGTCCACCTTGACCAGCGTGCGGGGGTTCTGGGCCCGGCGGGCCGAGCGTCCCTTGACCTCGAAGACGCCGAACTCCCGGAACTCCAGCCGGTTGCCGCGTGCGAGCTCGTCGATGATGTCGTCGAGGAACATCTGGATGACGTCCTTGACCACGACCTTGGTCTGGGACGTTCGCTCCGCGATGCGCGTCACGAGCTCCTTCTTCGTGACCGTTCGGGGGGCCTTCGGTGGCTCGCGGTGCGGACCCTCCTCGCGACGCGGCGAGCGGTCCTGACCCGGCGGGTCACCGATCCCCGAGTGCGCGTGCGGCAGGTCGTCGGGGAGAAGCGGGGCGGACGTCATGCGGGCGGGGCTCCTCGGGAGGACGGCCCGAGCGGGTCGCGCGGTCCGGGGCGCCACGACTCGCCGGACGACACCCGTCGCCGTAGTTCCTTGACGCAGGCCACGTTAGGAGCGCCGGGGAGCCGTGTCAAAAGCCGTGGTGCGGGCCCTCGGCGAGCGCACGGGCACGGCTGGCGCCCGCGCGGAGACCGGGAGATGCTGGTCCGCCTCGCCCCGAGGAGCAGCCATGGCCCGGACGTCCGTCCCCGACGCGCTCGCGATGCGCCGCCTGAAGTACGGCGAAGCTACCGACGCCGAGCGGGAGGCGGTGGCCGAGAGCCTGATCGCCGCCGACCGGCTCGCGGAGGCCTGGCTCTTGTACGAGCGCCGCCCAGGAGCCTCGACCGTGGCCAGGCTGAAGCGTGAGGCGCTCCAGCGCGGCCAGACGTTCCTGCTCCTCGCCATGCGACGCGCAGGCAGCGAAGTGTCGGACGCCGAGCTCACGTCGGCGGCCAAGACCGCGGAGGCGGCGGGCCGTTTCCTCGACGCTCGTCACGCTTGGGTGGCCCTGGGCGCCAAGGACGAGCTCGAGCGGATTGCCGACGAGCTGCCGCCGCGCCTCCGGCCCGCACCCGATGAGACGCCCTCCGCGTGAGGCCGTCGAAGGCGCCTCGCCGAGTCGCTCCGCGCGGCGGGCTCCCTACTCCGATTCCTTGGCGAGACGCTCGGCCAGGTCTTCGCGCCGCGTGACGACGCGCGTGCGGGCCGGGTCGTCGTCCGCAAGGCCCGCGTCGCGAAGCAGTCGCTCGGCCCGCTCGAGGCGCTCGAGGCCCTCCTCGTAGCGACCGAAGTGCCAACCGCCGAGGTAGCCGCCTTCCACGAGCGCTTCCACGTTGTCCGGCTCGAGCGTCAAGGCGGCCTCGAACCAACGCCGCGCCTCCAGGTAGTCGCCCCGGGACAGCGCGTCCTTTCCATCGGTCAGCAGCCTGTCGACGCGCGAGCGCAAGGTCTCGCGCTCACGCTCGATCAGGCTGCGCAGCGTGCGCTTCTCGCTCCGGGGCGCCTTCTCCCAGGCGCGCTCGAGGAGGGGAAGTCCCTCGGCGAAGCGCCCGGCGGCGTCGAGGGCGAGACCTGCGCGCTGCAGGTAGTCGATGTCGTCCGGTGCCAGCGCCGCGGCGAACACGTACGGCTCCAACGCGCTCTCCGGCTCGGCCGTCGTCGCGTAGGCCTGTCCCAGCGCGTGGAACACCTCGGCTTGCGCCAGGGCCGCGGGAGAGCCCGCGGAAGCCTTCAGCTTCGCCGGGTCCTTCAGCGACGCGTCCAGCTGCGTGGCACGCTCCAGCCAGGGCCGGGCCGCGGGCGGCTTGCCGTCTGCCATCAAGGCGAGGCCCAGTGCCGCCCAGCTCGCGCTCCGTCGGTAGCCGATCGGGTGCTCCGTCGCCTGCCGTGCCGCGCTGAGGGCGCGCGCGACGTGCTGGCGCGCGTCCCAGTTGAGCTGGCCCCGTTCCTCGGCCTGGGCCGGCAGCTGGGCAGCATCCCGGCGCAGCTGGGCGGCTTCGCGCCGGTGGAAGGCGGAGAGGCGCTCCAGCGCCAAGACGTCGTCCGGGTTGCGGTCCAGCCGCCGGTCCAAGGAGGTGGGCTCGTCCTGGAAGCCGCCCGCGACGTCACGCGCCAGGACACCCAGCGCGACGGCACCCAGCACGCTGCTGCCCAGCGTCACCCAGCGCGCCGCGCCGCCTGCACGAGCCGCGCTTCGCATGGCGTGCGCCACGGCGAAGGCCGCAGCGGCTACGAGCGGCGGGAGGAGGCCGTAGGCGGCCCTCGCCTCCCCGTCCGCCCCGAGCGGCACGAGCAGGGCGTGACCGAGTCCCAGCAGCACGACCCCACCGAGCAGCGCGTCGACCGGGCCCGCACGTCGCGTGACGGCGCGCGCCAGGACGACGAGCGCCGTCAGCCCCACCAGGGCCACCAACCCCCACGCAGCCGCGCCCAGCTCGAAGCGACCCGAGAGGACCGCCTCGGCGTACGTGGCGTCCCCGATCCCGACGGGAAGCACGAAGCGCAACATCGTGCGACCGAGCCCGACGAGCGACAGGACGATGCCTTCGGCGGCGCTTGCCTCCGGCATGCCGACGGGGGGCGACGCACGCTCCAGACCGATGAGCAGCACGACGAGTATCGGGATGGCGAACAGCAGCGTGGCCGGCCGCCCGGCGATCCGCGGGCGTGGCGCCCCCGTCGGCGGCCCCCACGCGAGGAGCACGAGAGGCCACGCCAGCGCCGTGCGATGCGCGAACGGCGCCAAGAAGGCGAGCAAGAGCGCCGGCCCCCACCAGACGCGGCCGTCGCGCGCCGTCCGCTGCCAGCAGAGCGTGGCGGCCAGGACGAACACCATGGCGACCAGCTGCCCTCGCTCGGCGATCGCCGTCACGGCAGGGGCCGCGAGGGGGTGCAAGGCGAACAGGCCGGCCCCGTACGCCGCCACGTCGACGCGCCGCCATTGGGTGCGCAGCACGAAGAACAGGAGCACCACGGCCGCCAGGTGCCAGGCGATGTTGGCCAGATGGTGGACGCGCGGGCGGACCGCCCCCCCGCCGGAGAGTCCGCGATCGGCGGCGAGCGTGAGGCGAGCGAGCGGGCGCTCGGGTCGCCCGAAGCTGGTGGCCTGGGGCCGGCCGTCGGCGAGGATGTCACGCACGCCGTCCCAGCCGGCCAGCACGGCGGCGTCCTCACGCACCCAGCCGCGGTCCTCCTCCAACCACCCGGCGGTCGCCGCCCTCGACGCGGCCAGCGCGCCCAGGAGCAGCAGGAGCGGCAGGACCCAGGGGGGGGTGCGCGGAGTCGGGGACGTCAGCTCGCCGGACATCGACAGGGCTCCGCTCGCACCCACACGGGGGCGTCAGGGCACGAACGGCCCGGGCCCCGCCGAGGTTCCCGGCATCCCCCCGAAGCAGCGAGCGAAAGGTGCACAGATCCATGCCGCGGCGTGGGCAGTCCCGGGCCTCGACCGCGGCGCCCTCGCTCGTCGCTGCCAGCCGCGCGCGCCGACGGGATCAGGAACCCGATCAGGAATCCAACGGGCGCGATCGGGACGTCGGAGCACCGTGAGGGGTGCAGGGGGGGCCGTGAGGGGTGCAGGGGGGGTACGGAATAGCCCCCCTGCTGCGCAGGCGAAGCCGGAGCACCGAATCCGCGCGGTAGCGCGGAGCAACTGCTCTGTGGCGCTTCGGGCAAGTTACCCCTTGCGCGGGCAGAAGATGGCGGAACCGAATAGCCCCCCTGCTGCGCAGGCGAAGCCGGAGCACCGAATCCGCGCGGGAGCGCGGAACAACTGCTCTGTGGCGCTTCGGGCAAGTTACCCCTTGCGCGGGCGGAAGATGGCGGAACCGAGCAGCCCCCCTGCTGCGCAGGCGAAGCCGGAGCACCGAATCCGCGCGGGAGCGCGGAGCAACTGCTCTGTGGCGCTTCGAGCAAGTTACCCCTTGCGCGGGCAGATGATGGCGGAACCGAATGGCCCCCCTGCTGCGCAGGCGAAGCCGAAGCACCGAATCCGCGCGGTAGCGCGGAACGATCTCCCTTGCGCTCCGCCTGGACTCGGTTCCCGAATTGCAACGTCCGCTCGTCGGCGAACCGCGACCCCTACGTGTCAGTTCTTCATGCCGACGGCAAAGCCCGTACGGAGGCGGGGAATTCTTCCGCAACTTGCCGATGGGCACTTCCGCATGCCGAAGCGCAGGGCGGCAAGTTGCGGAAGAAATCCCCGCCTCCGTACCGCGTCTCGATGCGCGCGGCACCCCCTCCCATGGAAGCGTGGCTGTCCTGTCCGAGCCCGGAGTTCAGGCACCTTCCATTGCAGGCACCTTGCCCACGTTGCCGATGTGCGGCGCCGCGGCAAGGGTCCTGACACATCCGGGGTCGCGCGACCTCCGCATGCGGGCTCAGGCTCGAGCGTCGGCCTGCCTTGGCAGGCCGCGCCATCAGGCACCCGAGAGTCTGGGCCTGCCTGCAGGCTCAGGCTCGAGCGTCGGCCTGCCTTGGCAGGCCGCGCCATCAGGCACCCGAGAGGCTGGGCCTGCATCCAGGCTCAGCCTCGAGCGTCGGCCTGCCTTCCTGCTCGGCCTCTCACCGCTTGCGCGGGGGCGGGTTGTACCGGTACGGCTTGAGGTCGAGGTCGAGCAGACCCTTCATGAAGGGCTGGAACTCGGCGTCGAGGTCTTCCCAGTCTTCTTCGCCGGTGATGTCGAAGGCCTGCTTGAAGTACGGCGAGACGCTGTTGTCGCCCTTGGGCCGTTGCATCATCAGGTCGACGAACTTGAGGAACTTCGGCCAGTACCGGCCGTCCTTGTAGGTGTTCAGGAAGTACACGAAGCCCCAGGACTGTTGATAGAACATCGACATCCCGAAGTTGGTGTCGAGGCCCCACTCCGTCACGGCGTACTGCTGGGCCATGCCGTAGTTGGTCACGGACGTCAGGAACTCCAGCGGGAAGTACTTGTACTCCTTGCCGCCCGCCTGGAGGCCCTTGGCCATGTTCTGGGCCTCGCCCAGGCGCGTCACGTTGACGCCCACGAACTCCAGCTCGTACTTGTCGTTCATCTTGACCGAGCCGAGCCACTCCGCGATGCCCTCGCCGAGGAAGTCCTGGCTGAAGGGGGGCCTGCGCCAGTTGTTCTTCTGGCGCGAGAAGAAGTGCTCGAGCTGGTGCACGCCTTCGTGGACGGTCTTCCCGATCTCGAACACGCGGTCGCGCGTGTCCTCACCCTCGTCGTAGAGCATGACCATCTCGGACTCGCCCGAGAAGTAGCCGGCGGCGAAGTGCGGGATGAGCTCCTTCTTGACCTTCTGGTGGAACTCGTCCCACGAGGCGCGGTTGTCGAACACCCACATGACCATGGGGCAGCCATCGCCGAACGAACGCACGCCGATGGGGTAGTCGGGGCGCCCGCCGTACTCGTCCATCAGGGGCTTCAGCTCGAGCGCTTCCCCGAAGATCTTCATCCACTGCGTGTAGAGCTGCTGGACCATGTGGCCCTTCTCGGCCACGAGGCGCTCGTACTGGGCGCGCTTGGCGGCGAGCTCCTCGCGCCGCGCCTTGCGTTCGGAGGCGTCCTCGATGGAGAGCAGGTCGTACTCGCTCAGCCGGTCGTTGGAGCTGTAGCAGATCAGCCACGGGCTGGCCCAGTGGCCGACGAAGTTGTACTCCTTGAAGAACTCCTGGTTGGCCAGGTTGCCGCGGATCGCGATGCCTGCGCGGAACTCACGGTCCGTCTCCAGGCGATGCATGTACTCGCGCATCTCCTTGAGCGCGGCCTGCGCGAGCTGCCAGTCCTCTTCCTCCTCGGAGGTGAACCAGCGCTTGTCCTTCGCGGCGCGCACGCCGCGCATGAACTCGAGGTCGGAGCGCGCGATGTCGTTGAACGTCGCTTCGTCGTCCCCCGTCAGCACGAACTCCCGGTGACCCAGGAAGCGGTGGGCCTTGGGGTCGGCGCGGCCGTCGATGGTTGCGACGTAGGCGCGGTAGACCGTGGTGAGCCCACCCTTTGCCTCGGGGTCGTCGCCCAGCTGCTCGAGCTTGTCGATGATCGACGTCCACTGCTTCTTGGTGCTGGGCGGGTTGACGCCGAACTCGGCCAGCACGTCACGGGCCGTGAACGTGGGCGTCGGGGCCGCGGCCGGACCGCTGCCGCCAGCGCCGGCGGCCGTCGAAGCCGTGCCGCCACCGGTGCCGCTCCCCCCACCGCCGGAGGCCGTGGCGGGCCCGGAGCCGCCCGTGTCCTTCGTGTCGCCACTGCCGAACAGCACGAGGCCCAGCACGCCGAGAACGACGACGCCGAGGATGGCGCCGACGACGACGGGGTTGACGCCGCCCTTCTTCTCGCCGCGGGCCGCACGCGCGCCACGCTCCTCGCGTGGCGCGGGCGCCTCACGGCCGCCGCGCGCACTGCGCGGGGCGCGCGACGCCTTGGGCGCCTTGCTGCCGCCGTCGCGATCGACGGGGACGTACTGGCGCCCGCCCCGGCCGGGGGACTTGCCGGCGGGCCCCCGCGGGGCGCGGCCTGCCGCGGGGCGAGCGGGCGCGGCGCTGCTCGGGGCACCCGCGGCGGAGCGCGCCGTCCCGGGCTTGCGACCGCTGGTGGAGCCGGCCATGGCGGGCTCGCTGCCCCCCGCGACGAGGACGGCCCCGCAGGCACCGCAGGAGAAGGACTGCCCGGACTGGAACCCCGACACGTCGAACTGGGCGCCGCACTTGGTGCAAGCCTGGAGCTGCATGGGATCTCCCGCTGCGGGACCGTGCAGGGGGTCCGCGCTCTCGAAGGGGTCCCTTATAGCACGTGGCAGGGGCGCTCCGTGTTGGCGCCCCCCCCGCCGAGGAGGGCCCCCGGCCCCTGGATCCAGGCCCTACCAGGTCGTGCGACCTGGGCCTACCAGTCCTTCCAGGGGACGCCGAACGACGCCTCGTTCGCCGTGAACCAGGTCTTGGCCTCCTCGCGCGTCTTGAACGTCTGACCCGTCAGGCGCTTCAGCGCCGCCACGGCCTGCGCGTGCATGCCCTTCCATTGCTTCCACCGCCGCTCCCACCACTCCACGGGGGGGGTGGCCGGGTTGTGCGGGTCGTTGCTCTCGGGGGCGTCGAGCTCCTTGGCCATGGCGAGCGCGTGGCGCTTGTCGCCGCGCACGCCCATGTACCAGCAGATGTCCGCCAGGGCGGGCCCGTAGGCCTCCTGGGGGTTGCCCAGCATCCACCGCCACTCGCGCTCCACGTCCTCGTACTGCCGCTTGTCGAGGTCGAGCTCCAGCCGCGCGAACGCCTTCAGGATGCTCGTCCGGACGGCGTACCGGCGGCGGTTGGCCTTCTCGTCCCAGCCCTTCTTCCAGAGGTCCTTCACGTCGTCGATCGTGGCGCGCTGCGCCAGGAGATCGGCGGCGCGCTGGGCGACACGCGAGTTGTCGTGCGCCATCAGCTTGAGCAGGGGCTTCACGAAGCTCGCGTGGGTGACGCCTTCGATGGCGTCGAGCGCCGGGTTGACGTCTTCGGGGTCCTTGCGACGCGACGCCTTCGACAGCCCCTCGGCCAGCGCCTTGGCTTCCTTGTCGTCCAGGGCCCTCAGCTCGACGACCTCGTCCCGCGGGTCCTTGGGCGCCTCGGCGTCAAGGTCGTCGTCCTCACCCTCGTCGCCCTCGGGAGCATCGAGCCCCCGGCCGTCGGCCGGCGGATCCGGCTCGGCGTCGTCGGCGAAGGCGCGGGCCCCCGCGGGTGCCAGCAGCACGGCCAGACAGGCTAGGAGCAGGGCGAGTCCACGTGCGGGTGTCCAGGGGCGGCGGGTCCGGGCGTCGTCCATGGCGTCCTCCTTCGCGGGCCGGGATCCCCCATCATCCACGAAGCCACGTCCTGGTGCCCGCGGTCGGGACGCGGATTGGCCCACGCGCCCCGGGCCCCGTATCCTCCGCGCCCCCGCGGCCGGTCCCGCACCGCGCCACGGCGGAGCGGAGGGACTTCATGCCGCGCTCGGCGCTGTTCGACGTCGCAAGCCTGGACCTCGACCACGTGGTGGCCGACATCGAGGCGATCCGGGAGCACAACCCCCAGCGCCACGAGTTCGAGCAGCTGTCCTGGATCTGCCACATGGACGTCGAGGCCGGGGACGTGGCGGGCGTGCTCGAGATCCCCGAGGACGTGTGGTGGGGTCGTGGCCACTGCCCGGGCCGCCCGCTGATGCCCGGCGTGCTCATGCTCGAGTGCGCCGCCCAGCTGTGTTCGTGGTTCGTGCACCAGGTCTACGACAGCAGCCAGAAGGCGGGTCGGATCTTCGGCTTCGGCGGCATCGACGACGTGAAGTACCGCGGGATCATCCTGCCGCCGGCCCGCCTCGTGGTGATCGGCAAGCGGGTGGAGGTCCGCCCGCGCCGCGCCGTCTTCGACACGCAGGGCTACCTCGCCGACGACCTCTCGCGCATGGTCTTCGAAGCCCGCATCACCGGCATGTGGGTGTAGGTGCGGTAGCACCTGTTGTCGTCCGCAGTGCGGCTCGCCAGATGCTCGGTCCCGCACCAGCATCGGCTCCTGACGTGAACAGACCACGCGGCGTCGCCGATGCTGGCGCGCTACCTTCGCCCTGGCGACCCGATCGCGTGCGAAAGCCAGAAGAGGCTTGGTCTCGAGGCGGGTTACGTGGATGGCGGGCTGCGGTGGAAGGTGGCGGGGAATTCTTCCGCTGCCTGCCGCGGGGTTCCGCCGCATGGGGAGGGACGTGCGGCAGGCTGCGGAAGAAATCCCCGCCTCCGTACGGCCTTTTGGGTTCGCCGGTGACCTTCGCTTCGACGTCGGCGTTCCCCCATCTTGCCGGAGGCGGGTCGCTCGCGTTCGGGCCTGGATGGGATGCCGGGTGCCGATGAGAGAGGACGCCGCGTGGTTGACCACGCAAGGACGACGAAGCGGTGCTCCGGCGGCCCGCCCAGGCCCGAACGCCTAGGCTTCGACCTGGTCGTCCCACCAGCCATCGGCGTGGCGGCGGGCTTGCTCGACGTAGCCGGCGGCGTGGTGCTTGGCGGCTTCCCGGCGCTCGGTGGGGTCGAGCGTCTTGACGATGCGCGCGGGCGAGCCGACGGCCACGCTCCACGGGGGGATCACCTGGTTCTCGAGCACGACGGCCCCCGCCCCCACGATCGCGCCTTCGCCGATCTTCGAGCCGCCCAGGCAGATGGCGCCCATCCCGATCAGGGCATGGTCCCCCACCTCGACGCCGTGGACGATGGCCGAGTGGCCGATCGTGACGTCGCTGCCAATCGTGTTGGGGCAGTCGGGGTCGACGTGGATGACGGCGTTGTCCTGCACGTTGGTGCGGTCCCCGATCGTGATCGGCGCGTCGTCCCCGCGGATGCGTACGCCGTACCAGATGTTCACGTCGATCCCCAGGCGCACGCGCGCCGTAACGGTCGCGGAGTCGGCGACGAAGGCCGCGCCGACGCGGTGGAGGCGCGCCGGAGGAGTGGTCGCGGGTCGGGGATGCTTCACGGGCGCCTCCGGACTGGTACTACACCTTGCCGCTGATCAGGAACAGCGGCAGCAGGCTGGTGGCATTGAACGCGGCGTGCAGGGTCGTCACCGCCAGCAACGAGTTGGTGCGCTCGAACACCCACGTCAGGACCAGCGCCAACACGAAGAGCGGCACCGTAGCGGCCAGGTTGGCGTGCACGGCCGCGAACAACGCCGACGAGATCAACGCACTCGTCAACACGGCGCCACGCGTGCCGCCGAACCAGCGGCGGGCCAGCGGGTAGAGCGTCCCGCGGAAGAACGCCTCCTCCCAGAAGGGCGCCACGAAGATGCCCAGCACCGCCATGAACCAGGGGTCCAGCGGGTCGCCGGGCTTGGCCACGCGCATCACGGGCTCCTGCGCCGTCGTGCCGACGCCCAGCTCGCGAAGCACGAGCGCCCAGACCAGCGCCAGCGGGATCACGAGGGCCGAGGCCAGGGCGAAGCCCTTCAGCCCCTCGAACACCGCACGCCCGTGGGGCGTCCGGCGAGGCACCTGGACGGCGATGTCTCCCCGCGTCGCGCGTGGCCCCTCGAACAGGTGGACCTCGTCCCCGAAGACGGCCTCCACGCCGCGCACCTCGAACGCGGGCTCCGATCGCCGCGCCTGCCGACGCAGCAGCAGCACGGCCACGCCCAGCGCCACGCCGGGAATCGCCGTGGCCCAGAACAACGCCGGCGTGGAGTGCGCTTCGAAGCCCATCAGCTGCACCGCCGACGCGGCGATCTGCGCCAACAGCACGAAGCCGACCACGAGCCCCAACAACACGGGCCACGTGCCCGGCACGGTCGGGCCCGCCCCCAGCTCCAGGCGACCGAGGCCGTCGGCCAGCCGCTTCTCGCGCGCGAGCGCCATGCGGATCAGCAGGACGCCGCCGATCACCGCCGGCAGCACCTTGCCGAGCACGCTCGCCCAGAGGGCGGCGGGGTTGTCGCTCACGGCCTTCTCGAGCTCGGCCGTCGTCAGCCCGGGCGCCCCTCCCGTCTCCACATCCGGCGCGGGGACGCCCGCCGGGAGCGGGTCGCCGTCGGGGGCGGCCAGCACCGGCGGCGCCGCGCTCAAGAGACCGAGCAGCGCGACGAGGGCGCCCGCAAGCCAACGCTCCCTACGCGTGCGCATCAGGCACGGCCCTTCGTCGGCCCACCGAGCAGGCCGCCCGTGGGACTGGAGGCCGAGGCTCCGCCCCTGGGCATGCGGCCGGCGAGGAACGCCTGCCGCCCCGCCTTGCACGCGTCGCGCATCGCGGCGGCCATGCGCACGGGGTCCTTCGCCTTGGCGATACCCGTGTTGAGCAACACGCCGTCGCAGCCAAGCTCCATCGCCACGGCCACGTCCGACGCGGTGCCGACGCCCGCGTCCACGATCACGGGGACGTCCAGCGTCTCCACGATGCGCCCGATGGTCCACGGATTGAGGATGCCCAGCCCCGAGCCGATGGCGCTGCCGAGCGGCATCACCGCGGACGCGCCCGCATCGGCCAGCTTGCGGGCCACCACGAGATCGTCGTTCGTGTAGACGAGCACGTGGAAGCCTTCGGCCACGAGCGTCTTGAGCGCCTTGAGCGTCTCCTCCGTGTCCGGCAGCAGCGTCTCGGGGTCGGCGAGCACCTCCAGCTTGACCAGCTCGGCGATCTCGAGCTCGCGGGCGAGGCGAAGCGTGCGCACGGCCTCGTCGGCGGTGAAGCAGCCGGCCGTGTTCGGGAGGAGGGTGAAGCGGCCCGCCAGCGCGTCGAGCAGGTTGGGCCCGTCCTTGCGCGCCAGGTCGACGCGACGCAGGGCCACCGTCACGCACTGCGTCCCGCTGGCGGTCAGGGCGTCCATCGTCTGCTCGAGGGAGGCGTACTTGCCCGTGCCCACGAAGAGGCGGCTGGTGAACGAGCACCCGCCGATCACCAGGGGGGTGTCGTCGGGATCCAGGAGGCTCATCCGGGTCATCCTCCGCCGACGAACGTGACGACCTCGACCCGGTCGCCCGCTCGTACGGGGTGTTCGGCGTGGGCGGCCCGCGGGACCACGTCCCCGTTGACCTCCACCGCGACACGACGGTCGGCCAGCCCCAAGGCGCCGAGCACGAGGGCGATCGTGGGCTCGGCCTCGGCTTCGAACGTGAACGGCTCGCCGTTCACGGTCACCGCAACGCGCGTCGCAGCGGACGGAATCGGGGCGGGCTCGGCGTCCATGGGCGCCCACGGTAGCGCCGGATGCGAGGGCGGCCCCCTCGCGGCCCCGCCGTCAGGAGGCGGGCGGTGCCTCGCCGCCGATGACCCGCTTCTCCCACTTGTAGAGGTCGGCGACCTCGGCCAACGTCGAGCCCTCGTCGAGGATCTCGGCCCGCAAGCGGTTCTCCGCCTCCAGGCAGTACATGGCGCGGTTGGCGATCTCGAGCGCCTTGGCGCGCGGCAGGAACAGGGCGCCGTCGTCGTCGATGACCACCCAGTCGCCCGGTCGCACGTCCAGGCCGTCCAGACGCAGGGCGACATCCATCTCGCCGAAACCCTTCGGCTCGCCGGCATGGCTCGAGACCGTGCGCGACCACACGGGCAGACCGATCTTGGCGATGTCGATCGTGTCGCGAATCGCGCCCCACACGAGCACGCCCGCGAGGCCCTGGTTCCTGGCCGAGTGCGTGGCCAGCTCGCCCCAGACGGCCGGCGCCACGCCGCCCGCGTCGATCACGAGCACGTCGCCGGGCTGGCAGCGGTCGATGGCCTCGACGGGCTTGGCCCAGTCCCCGGGCATCGTGCGCACCGTCACGGCGGGCCCGGCCACGCGCACGCCGGGCTGCATGGCGCGCAGCGGCCCGAGGCAGGGCGCGCGGTGCATGGCGTCGCTGATGTTGGGTGTGGAGACTTGCCGGAGGAGCCCGGCCAGCCCCGCCTCCTCGCGGACGCGGTCCGCCATCTCGCTCTCACCCGGCCGACCGCTGGCCATGGCCTGGAGGATCTCGCGCGTGGCGGCCGTGGCGTCGCGGGCCTTCGTGATGGCGCCACCCACGATGAGCACGTCCGCCCCGGCCGCCACTGCCTCGGGTGCCGTCTTGGCCGTGAGACCGCCAGCCACCGTGAGCGTCATGCGCACGGCGGCCCGCACGGCCTTGAGCGTGGTGAAGGGGTCCAGGCCCCGCACCTGGTCGTCGATCGGGCAGTGGACGTTGACCGCGTCGGCGCCCGCGTCCTCCGCAAACCGCGCCCGCGCGACGGGGTCGGGGCAGCCGAGCAGGTCCACCAGGATGCGGATGCCCTGGTTGCGGCCCGCCTCGACACACTCGAGCAGCGTGCTGTCGCTGGCGACGCCCAGCACGGTGGCCATGCTGGCGCCCGCCTTGGCCGCGGCCTCCACTTCGAGGCGCCCCGCGTCCATGGTCTTGCCGTCGCACACGATCTCGTGCGACGGGAAGCGGGCGCGCAGGGCCCGCACCGCCCCCAGGCCCTCGGCCTTGAGGAGCGGCGTCCCGACCTCGAGCACGTGGGCGCCGCCGGCGACCGCCTCCTCGGCGGCCTTGAGCGCCCGCTTCAAGTCCACGTGGTCCAGCGCGACTTGCAGGCGTGCCGTCATGGCCGCGGAGGCTACGGGTGGCGGGCCCGAGGGGCAACGAGGCGGCCCCCCGCCAACCTCGCCGGGCGGTCGCCTTCGCCGGGCGGTCGCGCCCGGCGGCCGCTCGGGAGCCGGCGTCGGTACCCCGCGAAGAGGCCCGGGCCGGCTTGACCACCTACCGGGAGGGGCGCACAATCGCGGGCTCGACCCATCCGACCTTCCGAAGGCGGGCCGACGCCCGCCTTCTTTTTTGCCCACACCGCCCGGAGCCACACCCACCGGGCCGGCCACGACGAAAGGACCCGAGCGACCGACCTCGAGGGGCCCCGACACGGCCCCGCAGAACGCCCCGTTCCCCCGCGCCCGGCTCGCCCGCGGCGCCTACATGCCCTAAGGACCCGCCATGGACCCCCGCGACATCCTCCGCTTGGCCGACGTCGTCCACCGTGACCGCGGCATCGACAAGGAGATCGTCTTCACCGCGATCGAGCAGGGCATCCTCACCGCCGCCCGCCGCCGCTTCGGCGAGGACGCCGTCATCGAGGTGCGGCTGGACCGCCAGTCCGGGCAGATCGACTGCCTCGTCAACGGCCGTGCGAGCGAGCTCGACTTCGGACGCATCGCGGCCCAGACGGCACGCCAGGTGATGGGCCAACGCATTCGCGAGGCGGAGCGTGACCGCAACCTCGACGAGTACAACCGCCGCGTCAACTCGATCGTCACGGGCGCCATCCAGCGGATCGAGGGTGGCAACCTGATCGTGAACATGGGTCGCGTCGAAGGCATCGTGCCGCGCAGCGAGCAGATCCGCGGCGAGGCCTACAAGGTCGGCGATCGCCTGCGCGCCTTCCTCTTCGAGGTCCGGCCCATGGGCCAGCGGGTGCGCATCGTGCTCTCCCGCAGCCGTCCGGACTTCGTCGCCAAGCTCTTCGAGCTGGAGGTCCCCGAGATCGGCGACGGAACCGTCGTCATCCGGCGGATCGAGCGCGAAGCCGGCTACAAGACCAAGCTCGCCGTCGAGTCGCTCGACCCCAAGGTCGACCCCATCGGCGCCTGCGTGGGCGTGCGCGGCAGCCGCATCCGCAACATCATCGACGAGCTGAACGGCGAGAAGGTCGACGTCCTCGAGTTCGAGGAACAGCCCGAGATGATGATCGCGAAGGCCCTGAAGCCCGCACAGATCAACTCGATCACCCTGAACTGGGACAACCACAGCGCCGACGTCCTCGTGGACGAGGACCAGCTCTCCTTGGCCATCGGTCGCCGCGGGGCCAACGTCCGCTTGGCCTCCCGCCTGGCCGGCTGGGAGATCAACATCGCCGGCGAGGGCCCGGGCCCGGCCGAGGAGAAGGCCACGGACGACGGGGAGGGCGCGGACGAGGGTGGCGAGGAGACTGGCGCGCCCGGGGACGGCCCCGGCGACGACGGTGCTCCCGATGCGGCTGGTGCCCCGGCCGAGAGCGCGGAGATGGAGGCGTCGGACGGCGGCGCGTAGACGCCTCTCGGCGCTTCGACCGGCTCGTGCCGGGACCTTCTCGCCGACTCCCCGACCACGGCCCTCCCGGCGTGGGTTGGGCCGTGGCGGGCGCGTGGGTACGATCCCGGGCTCGACAGGGCCGGCGGGCTCCGTCGGCGAGGGTGACCTCGCCGCCCGGGGCCGTGTGCCGTGACCGCAGCGCGTGAGGTGCCGGGCATGCCTGGGGCCGCTCACCACGAGCGACCCGGGCGACCGCACCGAGCCCGGGCGGTGGGCGCGCCCGTCGAGACCGCGCGGTCGGTCCGCGTGCCGTGACGGGCACGAGGACACCCGCGTACCTGGACAGCAATCGATTCCCGTCAACCGAAGGGTCACGTTTGGCCAAGCGCTTCTACCAGATCGCGTTCGAGCTCGGCCTCCGGCCGCGTGCGTTCATCCGTGCGTTGTCCGAGCTCGGCCTCTCCGTCGGCAACCAAATGGTCGTCGTGCCGGGGAGCCTCGAGGAGCGCATCCGCGAGCTCCATGAGCGGATGGTCGCCCCGCCCGCACCCGCCGCGCCCGAGGCGATCGAGCCCGTGGAGGCGACGCCCACCGAGGCCGACGCACGCCACGAGCCCGAGGCTCCCGCCTACGAAGAGGACGAGCCGGAGGCCCCGGAGGCCGTCGAGTCCGACGACGTGGAGGCCGGGGATGACGAGGAGTCGCGCGGTCGCATGGTGAACGACGTCCGTTCGCCGCGCCGCGGCGAGCTCATGCCCACGCTCGACCCGCGTGCCGGTCGTCTGGTGAAGGACGCTCCGGCGGGTGGCATGCCGGCGGACCGCGCACGCACGCGTCCCGGGGCCCCCGCAGGCCGTGGTGCGCCGGGAGCGGGTGGACCGCAGCTGCCCGGTTACCAGCGCGCGCCGGGCGCGCGGCGCGAGGGCGGCCGTCGCCAGGTCGACGAGTCGTTCCGCGGCAAGCGCGGCAAGGAGACGTTCGACTTCGGGCGTCGTCGTACGAAGCGCTCGCGCGTGGCGGCGCCGAAGGTGCGCCCCACCTCGATTGCCGTCGAGCTGCCGATGACCGTGAAGAGCTTCGGCGAGGCCAGCGGCTACAAGGCCGCCGAGATCATCAAGGTCCTGTTCCGCAACCACGGCCTGATGCTGACGCCCAACAGCATGCTCGACCAGGACACCTGCGAGCTGCTGGCCCTCGAGCTGGAGATCGAGATCCAGTTCAAGGAGCGTCGCACCGCCGAGACGGACCTCCTGCAGCGCATCGCGGACACGGAGCAGGCCCAGGTCGAGGAGCACTTCGAGCCCCGCCCGCCCGTGGTCACCATCCTGGGCCACGTCGACCACGGCAAGACGACGCTGCTGGACTACATCCGCCAGTCCGACACCGCGGCCCGCGAGGCCGGCGGCATCACCCAGCACATCGGCGCGAGCCAGGTCAAGCTCGCCGACGGTCGTCGCGTCACGTTCATCGACACCCCCGGCCACGAGGCGTTCACCGAGATGCGCGCCCGCGGGGCCCAGGTCACGGACGTCGTCGTGCTCGTGGTGGCGGCCGACGACGGCGTCATGCCCCAGACGGTCGAGGCGATCAGCCACGCCAAGGCGGCTGGCGTCACGATCGTGGTGGCCGCCACCAAAATCGACCGCCACGGCGCCAACATCGAGCGCGTCAAGCAGCAGCTCACCGAGCACGGCATCTACGTCGAAGGCTACGGCGGCGATGTCGCGATCTTCGGGGTCAGCGGCATCACCGGCCAGGGTGTGCCGGAGCTGCTCGAGCACCTCGCCCTGCTGGCCGACGTCGACGTCGAGAAGTTCCGCGCCAACCCCGACCGCACCGCGGTCGGCACGGTCATCGAGGCGCAGAACAACCCGCAGCGCGGCATCCTCGCGACCGTGCTCGTGCAGACGGGCACGCTCCACAAGGGCGACTCGGTGGTCGTGGGCGACGCCTGGGGCACCGTGCGCGCGCTGTACGACGACAAGGGCCGCCAGATCAAGTCCGCGGGCCCGGGTGACCCCGTGGAGATCACGGGCCTCGACAAGGCACCCGAGGCCGGCAAGCGACTCTACGCCACGGACGACGCGGCCCAGGCCAAGGAGATCGCCCAGGGTCGCCGCACGCGCGAGCGTGCCGCCGAGATGGCCCGCCGGGCCAAGCCGGCCACGCTCGAGGGGCTCTTCGGTGCCATCGAGAAGGAGCGCGCCGAAGCCGTGAACCTCGTGGTGAAGGCCGACGTGATGGGCTCGCTCGCCCCGCTCAAGACCATCTTGGAGCGCCTGGGCAACGAGGAGGTTCGCGTCAACATCGTGCACAGCGCCGTCGGCGCGGTGAACGACTCCGACGTGGTGCTCGCGCACGCCTCGGGTGCCACGGTGATCGCCTTCCACGTCAACGTCGACGCCAAGGCGCGCCAGCGCGCCAAGCGGGACCACGTCGAGATCCGCCAGTACAAGGTGATCTACGACATCGAGAAGGACGTCCGCGACATGCTCGAGGGCCTGCTTGCTCCCGAGATGGAGGAGGTCGTCCTGGGCCACGCCGAGATCCTGGCGATCTTCACCTTCAGCCGCATCGGCAACATCGCCGGTTGCCGCGTGCGCGACGGGGTCATCAAGCGCGATGCCAGCGTCCGCGTCTTCCGCGGCGGGGAGCTCCTCCACGAAGGCCAGCTCTCCACGCTGCGCCGCGAGAAGGAGGACGTGCGCGAGGTGAAGGAAGGCTTCGAGTGCGGCATCACGGTCCGCGACTTCGACGGCTTCGAGGTGGGCGACACGATCGAGGCCTACACGATCGAGGCGAAGAAGCGGACGCTGGCCGCCTCCTGATCGGGGCGACCGCGCAGGAACCCACCTGATGGCCCGACCGCGTCGTGTCCAGCGCCTCCAGCAGCTGATCCTCGAGGTCGCCGCCGAGACCCTGCTCAAGGAGATCCGTGACCCGCGCATCGGCGTGGTCTCGATCACCCGCGTCAAGCTGACGCCCGACCTGACCCAGGCCACGCTCTACTGGAGCGCGCTGGCCGAGGGCGCCGAGCTGCGCACCACGGAGCGCGGCCTCGAGCACGCGCTGCCGCTCGTCCAGCGCCGGGTCGCCGGCGCGCTGCGCACGCGCATCGCCCCCCGGCTCGCTTTCCGCCACGACTCCACGCTGGAGCAGGCCCAGCGCCTGGAGGGCATCTTCCAGCGCATCCGCGCCGAGAGCGACCCGTCCGTGCTCCCGCCCGACGAGACGCGCCTGCCCGACTCCGACGACGAGGAATAGGGACGACGAGGAGCAGGTCCGGCGACGGGGAACAGGCTGGACCGCTTCCCCGTCCTTGCGGCGGGCGCCTCCGCTTGGAGGCTGCGGCTCCCCGCCGCATACTCCCTACCCCCACGCGGTGACCATAGCTCAGCTGGTTAGAGCGCCGGATTGTGGCTCCGGAGGTCGCGGGTTCAAATCCCGTTGGTCACCCCACTTCTTCCGTGGGGCCGGTGACGCCAAGGAAGTGGGCGCGACTACTCGCGCTCTTCGAAGATCACTTGGCCTGCGGCATCGTTCCAGCGGGCCATGGCCGCGAGCGTGGGCTCGCGGAGGATCTCGTCCAGGATGCGCACGCGGCTGACGCCGCCGTAGGACCTGGCCCGGTCCACTTCGAAGGCACAGAGGCCTTCGTCGAGCAGCGGCGGCGAGCGCATCACGCAGGAGGGGTCGTCCACGTGCGGGACGCCGCGCGCATGGCCGAGCTCGTGCTCGATGATCCGCTGGAGCGCGGACGTCGGGACGGCCGGGTCGATGCGGATCTCGGTGTCCTTGCCGCAGTCCCAGCTGGTCTTGCCCGCGTTGCCCGGCTCCAGCACTTCCTGCCAGATCGTGACCGACCGCGACGGGTCGCACGAGCCGAGGTTGCCGAGTCCGCAACCGGGGACCAGCAGCGCGACGCCCAGCCCGACGAGGTAGGCACCCACAGCCACGAGGAGACGCTCGAGGTGGCGACCGGGCGCACGAGGCTGCCGCGGGCGGGGCGGGGACGTGGGGGGTCGTGTCACCGCGACAGGATACGTGCAGGACGCACGCCGCGGACACGGCCCCTTCCGGAACGAGGGCGGGCCCGGTCGATACCTACCGGGCCCGTGCAGGGCGAGCAGGAGAGCGCGACCGCGAGACAACCTCGGGGTCGCGGACCGACTGGATCAGCGGCCGCGGCCGCCGCGGCGGCCCTGCCGACCGTGGCGACGATGTCGCTCGCCGTGCGCGGCCCGGGCGGCCGCGCGCTCGGCCTCGTCCAGCTGACCGTCGCCGTTGGTGTCGAAGCGCTCGAGGACCTTCGCCCGGAACGCCTCGCGTGCAGCGTCGCGCTCGGCCTGGTCGATCGTGCCATCGCCGTTCGTGTCCAGCTTGCGGCGCATCCGGTCACGCATATGGCCGAAGGCCGCGCGGCGCTCGCCGCGCTCGAGGCGGCCGCTGCCGTCTTGGTCGAAGCGGGTCAGTGCTTCGGCCTTCACGGCCTCGCACTCGGCGGCTTCGAGACGGCCGCTCTTGTCGGCGTCGAAGCGTTCGAGCAGGAGCTGGTGGCCGATGGCGCGCATGGCACGGCCGCGCCGACCCCGATGACCGCGGTGACCACGACGGCCACCTTCGGCTTGGCGCGCCTCGCGGGCGGCCGCGCGCTCGGCGTCATCGATCTGGCCGTCGCCGTTCGTGTCGAAGCGCTCGAGCATCTTGGCGCGGAAGGCCGCGCGCGCGGCCTCGCGCTCGGCCTCGTCGATCTGGCCGTCGCCGTTCGTATCGAAGCGCGCGCGGAAGCCCCGCCGTGCGCCCTCGCCGTCGTCGGCGTGGGCGAGAGGCCCCGCAAGGGACAGCGCCACCAAGGCGCCAAGGGGAAGGGTGGAGAGCAACAGGGAGCGTCGCATGGGAGGAGTCCTTCGAGGGAGGGAGGCTGGTGTCGGCCGCCAGGCCGCGCCACCGGCGAGTCGCCGCTCTCGGCGACCGGGAGCGTGAAACCCCCCCGGGAGCCTCCGGTCGCGCCGCGCGCCTACTCGTCGGCGAGGTCGCTGCGCACGTCGACGACGATCCCCTTGACCACGACGACGTGCACGGGCGGCGTGAGCGTCCACTCGGGTCGCTCGGGCGCATCGATCTCGTGCACGCCAAAGCCCTCGGGCTTGCGATGGACGGAGGCCTGTTCGCCCGGCTCCTCGAGATACCTCATGCGGATGAGCACGAGATCGCCGGGGGACGGCTCGGACGTCCGCTGCCACGCGAGCTTCTCGAGGTGGTCCGCGCAGAGCGAGCAGTCCTTCTGCCAGATGACGATGTCGACGTTCTCCAAGGCGGCCAGCTCACCGAGCGCGTCGGCGATGGGCAGCTCCGCCAGCCGCTTGCCGGGCCACTGGTCGACCTGCAAGTCGATCCACGGCGGCCCCGATCCCGAGCCGCCGACGGTTGCCCCTGCGCGCTCGAACGACCAGAACCACGGCACCAGGGCGGCGAGGACGGCGGCGCCCAGCGCGACGCGTGCCCGCCCCCCGCTCTCCCGCGGGAGACGCCACGGCCGTGCGGCCACGAGCAGCCCCACCAGCACGAGGTCCATGCCCAGCATCAGCGATGGGCTCATGGTGGCGCTTCCCCAACACCCGCAGGACGCACGGTCCAGCTGCGGGACGAGCAGGGCTGCGAAGGCCACGAGCAGGGCCAGGAGAAGGGGCCATGCTCGACGGGGCAGGAGCAACACCAGCACGCCGAGGAACAGCTCGGCCGAGATCGCCGCTTGGAACGTGAGGACGTCGTCCAGCGGCAGGTTGCGGACCAGCTCGGGCAAGTCGCGGGGCGATCCCGTCACGAGCTTGAGCACGGCGCCGCAGAGCACCCAGAGGGCAGCGAGGCGGGGCATGAGGGCGGCGGCCATCGGCGCATTGCACCCGGAGGTACGGGGGCGATCCACCCTCGGCCCATACGTGGAGGGCGGGAGGGCCCCCCCGGCCCCCACGATGGCATCATGGCGGCATGCGTCCGCACGCCTTCCGCCCCAGCCTCGCCACGGGCCTCGTGATCACGGCCCTGCTCGCGGCCCTGCCGGCGACCGCGTTCGCCCATCCCCACCTGCGCCCGCCGCCCGTGCAGGTGTTCGTCACGGTCGAAGACCAGGACGTGCGCGTCACGGTGCAGGTCGAGGATCCGCTGCTGAGGACCCAGGCGACGTGGGACCTGACGGCGGAGACGCCGCCCACCGAGGTGGCCGACGCCTACGTCGACAAGCACCTGAAGGTGTTCCTGGACGGGGAAGAGACGCCGCTGGACGTGGACAAGGTGCTGCGCCTGTTCAGCCCGGACATGACCAACGCCGACGGCACGCCTCGGGAGCCCAACTACGCCGTGCGCACCGTGCACAAGGTGGACGTTCCGCCCCACAGCATCTCGGTGCGCTGGGAGGACTTCACGGGCGTGCTCTGGGAGACGGAACGGGTCGTGCCCGTGACGGTCTCGCAGGACTACGCGATGCTCTCGGGCAACATGACGCCCGACGACCCGGCGTGGATCTGGCACACCGATCCGACCAAGCGGATGAACGAGCTCGCGAAGGTCGAAGACGTGTCGTGGACGGCGCCGCTCGTGGAGTCGCGCTGGCCGCTCCTCGCGGCGATCTTGGGCGCGCTGGGCGTGCTGTCGCTGCTGGGCGCGTTCAAGGCCCCCAAGCCCCTGCTGCCCATCGGCGTGGCCTGCCTCGCGCTGGCCGGAACGGCCTTCGCGGCGGGCATCGGCGAGTCGGTCAGCTCGCGCCCGGCCACGGTCGCCGAAGCCCTGCCCAGTGACGAGGGCGCCAAGGTCATCTTCGACCGGCTCTTGCGCAACGTGTACGCCACCTTCGAGGTCCGTCGGCGGGCCGCGGTCGACGCCAACCAGCAGGGCGAAGCCGCGGGGGAAGACGCGTGGACGCGCGGCGGCCTGCGCCGCGAGGACGAAGACGCCATCTTCGACCTCCTGTCCAAGACGGCCACGTCGTCGCTCCTGGCCACGATCTACCAACACGTGTTCAAGAGCCTCGTGCTCGAGGACAGCGGGGGCGCGGTCAGCGTGCTGGAGGATCTCTCCATCGACGACGCGGCGGCGGTCGTGACCTTCCCGCCGGGCGCGGAGCGACCTCGCTTCCGCATCGAGGCCACGTGGTCGCTCACGTCCGCCGTCCACCACTGGGGCCACACGCACCGCCGCAAGAACCTCGTGGCCGCGACCTTCGAGGTCGTGGAGCAGGGCGGGCTCTGGAAGTTCGACGCGTTCTCCGTGCAGCGTCACGAGCGGGAGTCGCTGGACCCCCCGGCGGCGGCGGTGGACGGCACGCAGGAGCCGGCCGCCCTGCCGACGCCGGACGGCGCGAGCACCGGCGACGAGCCGGCTCGCTAGGCCGGGATCGCGTGCGCGAGCGGGAGCCAAGGTGAGCGCGTCCGACCTTGCGCTTCGCGCGACCGAGCTGCGACACCGTCATCCGGGCGCGGCCGCTGCACTCGAGCTCGGTTCGTTCGAGATCCACCAGGGCGCGGCGTGGGCCTGCATCGGCCCGAGCGGCTGCGGCAAGACCACACTGCTGCACCTGCTCGCCGGCATCCTCGAGGTCCAGGAGGGCCGGGTCGAGGCCCTCGGCGCCGACCTCTCGCCCGGCAGCCCGCTGGCGCGCTCGGAGGCGGCTCGTCGCGCGTGGCGCCTGCGGAACATCGGTCTGGTGTTCCAGGAGCTCGAGCTCCTCGAGCACCTGACGCTGGAGGAGAACGTCCTCCTGCCCTGGCTCGCCGGCGGCCTGGGGCGCATCGACGCCACGGTCCGCGAACGCGCCCGCGCCCTCCTGGCCGACGTGGGTCTCGCCGCGCACCTGGGACGTCGCCCGGCCCGCTTGAGCCAGGGCGAGCGCCAACGCGGAGCCGTCTGCCGGGCCCTGGCGACGGACGCGCCGCTCCTGCTGGCCGACGAGCCCACGGGCAACCTCGACCCGGCCTCCGCGGGGCACGTCGTGGACCTTCTGCTGGAGGCCTCGCGCCGGGGCGGGGCCACGCTGCTCGTCGTCACCCACGACCGCACGCGCCTGGACCGCTTCGACCACGTGCTCGACCTGTCCACGGTCCAGGGTGCGGGGTCCGTGCGATGAGGGGCCTCGTACGCCTCGCCGGACGCTGGCTCGCGTTCCATCGCGGGCGCACGCTGCTGCTCGTCGGCTGCCTGGCCCTGGCGTTCCTCTTGCCGATCACGGTGAGCCGCCTCATGGCGGCCCAGGGCGACCGCATGCGTGCGCGGGCGGTGGCCACGCCGTACGTGGTGGGCGCGCCCGGGAGCCGCTACGACCTCGTCGTCTCGAGCCTCTGGTTCCGTGGCCGCACGCCGGGCAACACGTCGATGCGCGAGATCGAGCGCATCGAAGGGGATGGACGCGGCGTGGCCGTGCCGCTGCAGGTCCGGCACACGGCTGGCGGCATGCCGCTCGTCGGCACCAGCTACGAGTACTTCGAGCGGCGCGGCCTGCGTCCCGCCCGGGGCCGCCTGCCAGCCATCCTCGGCGAAGCCGTCCTCGGCGCGCGAGCCGCGGAGCAGGGCGAGGTGGACGTGGACGGCCATGTCCTCACGGACGCCGACTCGCTCCTGGGGATGGGCCTGGAGTACCCCGTGCGCCTGCGCGTCGTGGGTGTTCTCGCTCCGAGTGGCTCCGCCGACGACGACGCCGTGTTCACCGACCTCCAGACGACGTGGCTCGTCGAGGGCCTCCTCCACGGCCACGGCGACGCGTCCACGGAGGAGCCCGCACGCATCCTGGGCCATGACGAGGAAGGCGCGCCGCGCCTGGACAGCGGCGTCGTCAAGTGGACGGAGGTCACGCCGGACAACCTGGACTCGTTCCACCTCCACGGCGAGCTCGCGGACATGCCGCTGACGGGCATCCTCGTCTGGCCGGTCGACGATCGCGGGCGGACCGTGTTGCTGGGCCGCTACGGCGTGGCCAAGGACGCGCAGATGCTCCAGCCGACCGAGGTCGTGGACGAGCTGCTCGGTTTCGTCGCCTCGCTCAAGCGCTTCTTCGACGCGCAGACCTGGCTCGTGGGGATCGCGACGGGCCTCCTGCTCCTGCTGGTCGTGGCCCTCACCATCCGCACGCGCGAGCGCGAGCTGCTGACGCTGCGACGAATCGGGGTGTCACGGGCCCGCGTGGCGACGCTGCTCGGGATCGAGGTGGGCGCCGTCTTGGTCGCCGCGGCCGCGCTGGCCTCGGTGGCAGGGTGGGCCTTGGCCCGCGTCCTGGCCCGTTCCCTGGGTCTGCCGTCTTGAAGCTCCGGGAGGAACCCATGCCCCGACCCTTGCGAGTCCTGCTCCTCGCCGCCCTGGTGCTGGGGGGCTGCGGAGACCCCCCCGCGCCGGGCGGCACGGCTCCGCGCTCGGGCCCCCCCACGGTCGCCGTCACGTTCGAGCTGCTACGCGTCGTGGCGAGTCGCCTGGGCGGCGACGACGTGCGCGTCGTCGCGCCGCTCCCGGCCGACGAGGACCCCGCATGGTGGCGACCCACCGGCGAGGCCATCTCGGTCCTGCAACAGGCGGACTCCGTGCTGGCCAACGGTGCGCGCTTCGAGCGATGGCTCGACAAGGTGAACCTGCCGCGCGGTCGCCTGGTCAAGACCACGGCCCTGATCGACGAACCCCTGCGCAAGATCCAGGACGCGACCGTGCACAGCCACGGCCCCGGCGGGGCCCACAGCCACGAGGGTCTGGACGGCCACACCTTCGTGGATCCGACCCTGCTGCGCCGGCAGGTCGAGGCGGTTCGTCGAACCCTCGGCGCCCTGGCACCCGCGGCCGCGGCGCGCATCGACGAGCGCGCGAAGGTCCTCGACGACGAGCTGGCCAGCACGGCGACGAGGCTCGCTGCCCTGCGCAAGCCGCACGACGGTGAGGTGATCGTGGCAGCGCACCCCGTCTACGGCTATCTCGCCCGGCGGCTCGGGTGGACCACGATCGACCTGGACTGGGTAGAGGAGCGAACGCCGGACGCCGCGGCCCTGGCCGAGCTGCAACAGCAGCTGGACGGGCGCACGGCCCGCGTGCTGCTTTGGCCTTGGACGCCCGCGCGGGAGACCGTGCAGGCGGTCGAGGCGGCGACAGGCCTCGCCAGCGTCGTGCTGCCCATCGGGGACGTCCTCCTTCCCGAAGACCGTGCCGCCGGCCGCGACGTGCTGGCCGCCTTCCGCGCGGGCGTCGATCGTCTGGCCGCCGCACTCGGCACGGAATGAGGAAGCGGGTCGACGCCGCGCGCGGCGCCGACCCCGGGGTGATCCCTACAGGACCGTGCGCGTGACCACGGCCCGACGGCGCGGCGTACGCACCTTCACGCGAGCTCGGGCAGCCGGACGGGTCACGTCCTTCCCGATCAGCATCTCGGGGATGCGCGCCGACGCACCGCGGTAGAAGCCCACGGTGCCTTCGTACCGCTCGGGGTTGCGGAACGTCCCGAAGACCATGTCCAACAGCGGCAGGTCGCTGTAGTTCCAACGGTGTACGCCGTGGTGGACCTGGTGGCTCTCCGGGCGCTGGATGATGTAGCCCAGCCAGCGCGGCGTGCGGATGTTGGCGTGCTGGAAGACCGCATTGAAGGCGACGAAGGCGCCGGCGAGGGCACCGGCTTCCGCCGTGAGGCCCAGCAGGGGGAAGAACACGAGGCTCGCGATCGTGACGAACGCGGCAGCGTCCAGCGGATGGATGTAGTTGGCGCCGAAAGCGTCGTTGCCCTCCGCGCTGTGGTGCATCTGGTGGATGCGCCACAGGTGATCGGAGCGGTGCACGAGGCGGTGGTAGCCGTAGTGGAACAGCTCGTAGACGAGGATGCCCACCGCGGCGCCCGCCCAGGTGCCGAGCACGCTGCCGTCGAGCAGCGCCACACCCGCGAAGCGCTCGCCCCAGAACACGGCAACGGCCGTGGCCCAGAAGAACGTGAACACGGTCACGAGGAGCGCCCGCACGCGCCACCAGCGCGTGGTGGCGAAGCGACGCCCGCGAACCGCGAGGTCGAGGAGGAGGAAGGCGGGCAGGCTCCAGAAGGCCACCCCGTTGGCAAGGTCGATCATCGTCGGGTCTCCGAAGGCCGGGTCCGTCCGGCGGCCGGCGCGGGTCGCGCACGGAAGAGAGACGCGAATCGCGCTTCGGAGCGCACGAACTCGGGGTCCCGCGGGAGTGGACCCGAGGTCAAGCGGACCCGGACCTCGGGTCACGCCGTGCGGCGCCGAGGCCGGATCCTCGGGCCTCGGGCGGCGTGAAGGGCCACGTACGGGCCGCTTCCTGCGTGGGGGACGCTGGTCCCGGGCCGAGCGCTCAGGCGGGCAAGCGCGAGGCCAGCAGCTGCTCGGCGACGAGCTTGGCCGACTTGGCGACGGAGTCGTCGCCGGTCACCAGCCGGTACGTGACGGCCCCCTCGAGCAGCAGGACCCAGGACGTCGCGAGCGAGGCCGGGTCGTCGACGCCTGCCGCCTCGGCCATGAGCCGGATCTGTTCTTCCATTGCGGCGAAGTGCTGCGCGGCCGCTTTGTGCACGGGATCCTGCCGCGAGGGGAACTCGGCGCTGGCCGCGATGAACAGGCATCCCCGGTAGCGCGAGTCGTTGAACCAGTCATCCATCACGTCGAAGATCGCCAGCAGCAAGGCGCGCGGGTCGTAGCCGGCCCGCGCACGTACGGCGCGCTCGAACGACTCCCGTTCCCAGACATCGCGCAACCGGACGCACTCGAGGACCAGGTCCTCGCGGCTGGGGAAGTGGTTGTAGAAGGTCGTCTTGGTGACCCCCACCGCGGCCAGGATGCGATCGAGGCCGACGGCATGGAAGCCGTGGGCGTAGAACAGGTCGAGCGCGACATGCAGGATGCGTTCGCGCGTGTCGCGTGGCTCGGCGCCACGACCGAACAGCTCGACAGCAGTCGGTACCTTGCCCATCCCCCCATCTGACCCCGTTGCGCGGGTCTCGGCAAGCGGTGCGCGGGGGTGCCGGGCCCGAGGCCGGGCAGTCCGACGGTTCCCGGCTCGTTGCGGCCGGGCGGCGCCGCGACCCCGGACGTGTCTGGACCCTTGCCGCGGCGCCGCACCGTGAGGGGTGCAGGGGTGACCGTGAGGGGTGCAGGGGGGGTACGGAATAGCCCCCCTGCTGCGCAGGCGAAGCCGGAGCACCGAATCCGCGCGGGAGCGCGGAACAACTGCTCTGCTGCGCATCGAACAAGCTTTCGCTTGCGCGGGCGGAAGATGGCGGAACGAAACAGCCCACCCATGCCGCGAGGGCGGAGCCTGAGCGC
>JBFWRP010000029.1:0-57132 GCA_050248855.1 Planctomycetota bacterium
GTCGCACTTCGGTGTCTGACACCGTGCCACCGTCGCTTCGCTCCGAGGCACAGGTTCAGACACCTCCGCGCGCCTCGCATCTCAGGCTCTGGCCCCAAGCGGAGCGCAGGGTTCGTCGTTCCGCGCTCACGCGCGGACTCGGTGCTCCGGCTTCGCCTGCGCAGCAGGAGGGCTGTTCCGCACCCCCCCTGCACCTCTCACGGGGTTCAGACACCTCCGCGCGCCGGTGCGAACACGGCGGGCGCGGCGGCGCCGCCAAGCGCTTGCGCCGCCACGGCTTCGCCGAGGCCCAGGCCCCAGCCCATGCCGTGACCCATGAGGCCCGCGAGCAGGTACAGGTTCTCCGCGCCCGGCCAGGCGCCCGCCAGCGGAAGTCCGTCGGGTGTGAACGCCATGATGCCGGCCCAGCGGGCGATCACCTTGCGTCGCTGCGCATTGGGAAACCACCTCGCAAGCAAGCGCTCGAGCGCGCGCTGCACCGTCGCGCCAGGCGCCTCGTCGCTCGTGCGCTCCCCGTCGCCGCCTTCGTCGCGCTGGCCGCCGAGCAGGACCGTGCCCGTGGGAAGCACCCGCAGGTAGTCGTGCCCCCCGCGCGCGTAGACGGGACGCGGCGCGCGCGGCGTGGGCCTCATGCGTGCGGCCAGCATCTGCGCACGCCACGCCGTGAGCGGGAGCGGCAGGGCACCCTCCGGAGCAAGCCGACCCGAAGCGTGCGACGCGGTCACCACCACGACCATGGGCTCGAGGACCTGCTCGCCCACGACCACGCGCCAGCGGCGCCCGTCGCGCACGGGCTGGCCCGGCTCGGCTTCCTCGCAGAGTGCGGCGCCCGCCGTGCGCGCCTCCGCCACGAGGGCGTCCAGCAGGTGCAACGGCTCGACGGCCCCGTCGCCCTCGTCCACCAGCCCGCCGAGCCACGGGCCCCCGCGCCAGGGCGCCGGCAGGCGATCTGCCGGCAGCCACGTGAGGCCCAGCTCGTCGGCCGTGGCCTCGAGGTCGCCGGCTTCGTCGGGGTCGGAGGCCAACCGCAGGCTGCCCGAGGGCACCCAGCCGATGTCGTGGCGGCGCGCCAGGTCCCGGACGCCTTCGCGCGTGGCGAGCCCGACCGCACGCAGCGCGTCGGCCACCTCGCGCCCGTGGGTCGTCACGACCCGCGCGTACGGATCGGCGCCGTCGGCCAGGATGAAGCCCGCGTTGCGGCCCGTGGCGCCCTCGCCGGCCCGCCGGCGCTCCACCCAGGCCACGCTGGCTCCGGTCCGCGCGGCGGACCGGGCCACGGCCGCCCCGGCGATGCCGGCCCCGATCACCAACACGTCGGGCCGCGTCGGCAGGGGATCGCGCCACGCGGCGCGCTCGCGGCGCCGCTCGAGCCACCAGGAGCTGGCCGGCGCGGCGTCGGGGGCGGGATCGACGGGCTCGGAAACGGCGCACCTCCGGGCCCGGAATCGTAGTCCGGAGGGCGGCGTACGCTGGGCCCCCCGATGGCCGACGCCCGCACCCGTCCCGACGACCCTCCCCCGCTGCGCGTCGTCCGTGGCGAGCTCGAGCTGGCGCTTCGCGTTACCGACCCGGATGTCGTGGCCGAGCTCGAGTCCGTGCCCGAAGGCTCCGCCCGCCAGGCCCACGCGCTGAAGGCCTTGCGCATCGGCGTGGTCGCGCTGCAGGGCGCGCGGGGCCAAGTCGATGCCGCGGTCATCCGCAAGGAGGGCGACCGGCTCGTGTCCGAGCTGCGCCGCTCGCTTGACGCCCACCGCGAGGGCCTGGGCGGGCGGCTCGAGACCACGCTCAAGGAGTGGTTCGACCCGCAGAGCGGCAAGCTGCACGAGCGCCTCCGCGGCCTCGTCAAGAAGGACGGCGAGCTCGAGGCCGTCCTCCAGCGAGCCGTGGGCACCGATGGGAGTGCGCTCGTCGCCACGTTGCGCACGCACGTGGGCCCCGAGAGCCCGCTCATGAAGGTGCTGAGCCCGTCGCAGAGCGAGGGCCTTCTCCAGTCCCTTGGCCACGCCGTCGAGAAGCAGCTGACCATCCAGCGCGACCACATCCTCCAGCAGTTCAGCCTCGACCGCAGCGACAGCGCCCTGTCGCGGCTGGTGCAGGAGCTCGAGAAGAAGCACGGCGACCTCACCACCGAGCTCAAGGGCCGCATCGACCACGTCGTGCGCGAGTTCTCGATGGATGAAGAGGGCAGCGCGCTCAAGCGCCTGGTCGACCGCGTCGACCAGGCCCAGAAGCGCATCACCCGCGAGTTCTCGCTCGACGAGGACGCCTCCGCCCTGGGCAACCTGCGCAAGCAGCTGCTCGACGTACTGCACGAGCACGAGAGGCGCAACGTCGCCTTCCAGCAGATGGTCGTCGAGAAGCTGGCCCACATGCAGGGCACCAAGGAGGAGGAGCAACGCAGCACGCGCCACGGTCTCACCTTCGAGCAGGCCCTGTTCGAGCGCGTCCAGGCTTACGCCCAAGGGGCGGGCGACATGGCCGCGTTCACGGGCAACGAGACCGGCTTGGTCCGCAACGACAAGAAGGGCGACGTCGTGCTCCACCTCGGGCCCGATACCGTGGCGGCGGGCGCACGCATCGTGCTCGAAGCCAAGCAAGACCAGTCCTACTCCATGCGCCATGCCGCCGAGGAGATCGCCGCGGCCCGCAAGAACCGCGGCGCCGAGGTGGGCGTGTTCGTCTTCTCCCGTCGCTCCGCCCCCGATGGCCTCAAGGTCCTCCAGCGCATGGGCACCGACGTGTTCGTGGTGTGGGACGCCGAGGACGAGGCCAGCGACACGGCGCTCGAGGCCGCCCTGCTGCTGGCCAAGGCGCTCGTCACGCGTGCCGCCGCCGAGAAGGACGAGGAGGTCGTCGATCCCGAGCGCTTCGAGCGCGCCATCCTCGACATCGAGAAGCACGCCACGAGCCTGGACGACGTCACCAAGGCCGCCGAGACCATCCGCAACGGTGCCGACCGCATCCTCGACCGCGTGCGCATCGACCAAGCCGCCTTCCGCCGTCAAGTCGAGGAGCTGCGCCGCCTGCTCGACGCGCTGCGCGATGCCTGATCGTCGTCGCAGCCGCCGCCGAGGCGCCCGGGTGGATCAGCCCAGGAGCAGCTCGAGGTCTTCCGTCGAGATGCCCCGCAGGGGCGCGTTGGCGACGCCGCCGAGGAGGGCGCTGACCAGGGCGCGCTTGCGGACCTGCAGCTCGAGGACCTTGTCTTCGACAGTGTCTTCGCCGATCAGCCGGTAGACCATCACCTTGCGCGTCTGGCCGATGCGGTGCGCGCGATCCACGGCCTGGGCCTCGACAGCCGGGTTCCACCACGGATCGAGCAGGAACACGTAGTCGGCCGCCGTCAGGTTGAGGCCCGTGCCGCCGGCCTTCAAGCTGATGAGGAAGGCCGAGATGCCAGCGTCCTCCTGGAACCGGCGGATCTTGTCCGCCCGCTTGCGGGTGCGGCCGTCGAGGTACTCGTAGGCGATCTTGCGCTGGTCCAGCTGCTCGCGGACGAGGGCGAGGAAGCTCGTGAACTGGCTGAACACCAGGGCCTTGTGCCCGGCCTCGGCGATCTCTTCCAGCTGGGGCAGCAGCATGTCGAGCTTGGCGCTGGGCGTGTCCCGGTGCTTGGCGTCGAGCAGGGCCAAGTGGCAGGCCCCCTGGCGCAGGCGCAGCAAGGCCTCGAGCACGTGGATCTTGGAGCGCGCCAGGCCCACGTCGGCCACGCGGGCGAGCAGCTTGGCGCGGTAGTGCTCGCGAAGCTCTTCGTAGGCCTTGCGCTGGGCCTTGGGCAGGGTGCAGCGCACGACCTGTTCGCTCTTCTCGGGCAGATCGGCCAGGACCTGGTCTTTCGTGCGGCGCAGCACGATGGGGCGGATGGCCCGCTGGAGGATGTCCAGGCCTTCGGCGTCGGGCGCGGCCCCTCCGAACACGCGATCGAGCTGCTGGGCGCCGCCGAGCAGGCCGGGATTGAGGAACTGCATGAGCGAGTGGAGGTCGCCCAGGTGGTTCTCGACGGGCGTTCCCGTGAGGGCCAGGCGATGGTCGGCCTGCAGGCCGCGGGCGGCAGCGGCCGTTCGGGACGTGGCGTTCTTGATGGCTTGTGCCTCGTCCAGGATGACGTGGTCGAAGCGGTGTGCGGCAAGCTCGTCCGCATCGCGCCGCAGCGTGCCGTACGTCGTGATGATCACGTCGTGGGCGTCCAGGTCGCCCAGGACGTCGGCGCGTCCCGCGCCGTGGTAGACGGCCGTCTTCAGGTCCGGTGCGAACTGGTGGGCTTGGTCCACCCAGCCCGAGACCACGGAGAGGGGTGCCACGACGAGCGAAGGCGGGGGCCGCTTGCGCTTCGCAGTACGCCGCCCGTGCAGGTGCGCCAGGACCTGGACGGTCTTGCCAAGCCCCATGTCGTCGGCCAGGCAGCCACCCAGTCCCGCTCGCTCCAGGAAGGCGAGCCAGCCAAGGCCCTCGCACTGGTAGGGCCTGAGCGTGGCCCGGAATCCCTCCGGCGCATCGCGTGGCTCCGGGGCCGCCGCCTGCTTCCACGCCTTCACCCGGTCGCCGAAGGCAACATCGGCCGAGAGGTCGGCGACGCCGGAGGCCAAGGCGTCCAGGAGCGGCGCTTGGACGGCGGCGATGCGACCTTCGGCGCCCTGGGCGAGGCCCGCCAGCGCACGCAGTCGTGCCCGCCACGCCGCCGGCAGGAGCGCGGCGGTTCCGTCGGGCAGCGTGAGCACCGAGCGGCCCGTCGCGACGGCTTCCAGCAGCGCGGGGAGCGCGAGCGCGTGTTCGTCGTAGTGGGCGTGTCCCTCGATGTCGAACCAGTCCGTGCCGCTCTGCTTGGCACGCAGGGCCAGACGGCCTCCCGTGCGCACGGCGTGGTCGCCGATCGTCACGCGCCACCCGGCGAGCGTGAGCCCTTCCAGGCGCGTCTCGGCCTCCTCGAGCGGCAGATCCCAGGGCCACTCCGTCCAGTCCGGCGCCACGAGACGCACACCGGCCGCGCGG
Organism: Planctomycetota bacterium; assembly: GCA_050248855.1. GTDB lineage: Bacteria > Planctomycetota > PLA2 > PLA2 > JAEUHO01 > JACKGW01. The sequence continues at coordinate 4,990 of JBFWRP010000029.1, forward strand.
CTGGCCTCGAGAAGCTGCTCCTCGGCGGCGGCATCGCGTCGCAGCAGGCACTTGCCGTCGGCGGAAGCCACGAGGGCAGGTCCGCCGTCCAGCGGAACCCGCACGCCCTCGTAGGACCACGCCAAGCGGCAACCGCTCGGCCGAGGGCCCGATGCCGCAAGCTCCAGCAGGCCGACGGGCTTCGCGTCGACGCACGCGATGGACGACTCCGTGAGCGGCGGTGCATCCACCTGCTGCGCGATCGCCACGGCCACTTCCCCGCGCTCCGCGGCAGGGACGGTCACCTCACGACCCAGTCCCAGGGCCTGGACCCAGCGCGCGTGGCTCCGCGGTTCGAGCCAACACAGCTCGTCCTCGAAAACGAGCAGCCCGTCGGGGGTCACCGCGCGCAGGTCGCGGGCCGAGCGTTCCTGGCCCTCGGCATTGGCCAGGCGCATGTCCAGGGTGTAGCGCGCATCGCCGTCGTCGGCCGACGAGGCGGACGGCTCGAGCGCCATGCGTGCGGTGCGCGGAGAAGCAAGGCGTGGTGCAGGCGCCTCCAGCTCGTCCTGCTCGCCCACGTGGAGCCAGCCGCCCTCCGCCAGCCGCAGCAACACCATCGAGCACCAGGCCGCACCGACGGCCAGGTCCTTCGAGCGCCCACGCCAGGTGGGTGCCGCCTCCCTGATGCCCTCGACCAGAGGGGTGAGGAGCGGTCCGAGCTCGCCGCGCGCCAGCGCCCGGTGGGGATCGGCCTGCCTCCATGCCCCATGGCGGCCCGACTTGAGGGGTTTGGAGCTCCAGAGCGTCAGCGAGGCGGTACCGGGCGGGAGGTGGGGGTCGGCGCGCAGCAGGACGCGCCAGCGCGTGGGGATCGCAGGCGCCGGGGGCCCGGCGCCGGGGTCGCCGAGCAGGGGCCGCAAGCGATGGCGCCAGGAGCTCGAGCGACCGCCGAGCTTGTTGACGATCTTGCGCAGATCCCCGAGCGAGGCCTCCACGGCACGGGGGTCGTAGAAGTCCTCGGCCTCGATGAGAGCCGCCCAGGCATGAGCGCAGATGGTGTTCGCGCCCGACTCCCGGCAATCGCACCCGGCCCGCAGTCCGTGCGACGAGTTCTGCCACAGGACGTGATGGACCCGCCTGTCGCCGACGACGGCGTGCAGCCCCTCGGGCGTGGGGTCCACGTCGAAGACTGCGCCCTGGTCCATGAGCTCGGCGCCGCGTTGGAACGCGGGCAGCTCGGAGAACAGGGCAAGGAGGTCGGAGAGCGCCGTCACGGGGCGCGCGAGCGTAGCCGATCCAGCCCCCGCCGCGGCAAGGTCGACCACCCCCAAGCAAGGCGCCGCGGCCCCGTGGGGGGCCGCGGCGCAGGACGCCCGCTTCGAGGCGCGTCTCGTCAGGGCAGCATGACGACCGGCGGGGAATCGACCAGCAGGATCTCGATCACCCGTTCGTAGAGCACGCGCGGGTCCCAGAGGGCCAGGTCGGGCTCCTGGCCGGTCTGGATGTTGCGGGCGTCGAAGTAGGCGAAGAACAGGTCGTCGCCGTCCTGGCCGGCAAAGCCGAACAGCACGTTGCGGTGCAGGTCCGCCGCGTAGATCTCGGTCCACGGCTCGACGATCTCGGCGTCGGGGATGGCGCCGTTCGTCAGGCTGGCCGGATCGTGGAAGATGCTCATGCCCTTGTCTTCGTAGCGGCTCGGCACGAAGAGACGGTCGTTCGTGATGAGCGGCCTACGCGGCCCATCCACGTCCGACGGGCCGCCCAGCACGACGTCCGGCGGGGCGCCGTCGTAGGCCAGCGAGGCGTTGCGGAACAGGTAGACCGCATTGTCGCGGTTGGCCACGTAGAGCGTCCCGTCCTGGACCGCCACGCGGATCGGCTGGCGCAGGAGCGAGCCGGTCAGATCCAGCACGACGTCGGGCCCGACCGTTCCGGACAAGCTCGCGGCTCCTGCCCAGATCGGCACGGTGTCCGAGTTGTAGCCGGCCACGAAGACCATGTCGTCGGCCACGCAGACGTCCTTCGGGTACGACATGCTGCCCGTGAGCATCGCGTCCGGCGAGGCCCCGGAGCCGATCGTCTCCGCACCGCGCCACACGTACACCGCGTGGCTCCCTTGGCTGACCGCGTAGAGGTCGCCGTCGTGCTCGAAGAGGCGGTTGGGCTGGGAGATCGAGAGCGATCCATCGTAGGAGTCGCCGGAGACGAGCCCCCCGTAGTCGTCGAAGAAGATGATCCGCGAGCTGTCATAGCAGCTGACGAACAGCCGGTTGCCGACCCGCGCGACTCCCGTCGGCCTGTCGACACCCGACGCCGACGTCAGGGCGACGTCGGCGACGTCCCCGTACGACTTGTGCAGCGCGTCGCGGAAGATCAAGACGGCGTCATCCCGCGTCGCGGCAATCGCATCGATGCGGGGCAGGGTCCGCTGACCCCCGCCGCCACTGCCACAGCTGATCAAGAACGGAAGCGTTGCCGCGGACAAGGCCGCCAACGCCAAGAAGGAAACGACGCCGCGCTTCATGATCCGTACTCCCAGCAGCCCGAGTGCCGCTCCCGGGTGGGAGCACTGCGCATGCCAGGGCAAGAGCGGGCTGGGGCGGCCGATCTTCCGCCTCGGCAACCAGAACGCAGATCGGGAAGGTATCCATTCAATGCCAAGTCGGCGCGCCAGCTGGGGTCGCGCGAGCCTTGCAGGCACGTCGAACGCTTGCTTCCGACGTTCGATCACGCGCGACGGTCGTGGATCCAGGGGAAGGGCGTCGGGATGTGTCGTCGCTTGGACTGGGCCTCGGCTTGGCGCCGGTAGCGGGCAGGCATGTCGCAGAGCTCGTCTTGCAGGCGTGCGCCGTCGGGGCCCAGGTCCGTCAGGTGCCCGACGCCTGCCTCGTCCAGCAGCCCCTCGAGGTTGTCGGCGTAGTCGTGGAGCGAGTAGATGCCCAGGTGCGTGCCGACGGCGGAGAAGCGGCGAAACAGGGACACGTCGCCATCCTTGCCCATGAGTCGCGCGGGCATGGCGACGTGGCCGGCCACATGGCGCAGGGCCTCCAGCGCGCCGTCGGGGTCGCGCTCGAGCACGCCGAGGAGCACGCCGCGGTAGGCACGTTCGTGACGTGCTTCGTCGGCGGCGACCAGCCCGCACAGGCGGCGCAGGCGATCGGCACCGGCGCGGCGCACGACCCGCCCCAGCTGGTGCCACGACGTCTTGGTCGCGTGCTCCTGGATCGAGGCGTAGGCCAGACCCTTGTAGGGATCACCATCGGCGCCCGTGTCGAAGCCGTTGCGCAGCAGGTGCTGGATGGTCCGCTCGACCTCGCGCATCGCGACACGCCCGCCCAGCAGCAGGTAGGCCCGCGTGACGTCGCCGTGGCGCTTCTCTTCCGCGGTCCAGGCCCGGCTCCAGCAGGCCCAGGCGTGGCGCTCCGTGCCCGTGGCATCCGTCATGCCGCCGAAACGGTTGAGCGCCGTCTGGTAGGAGGGCAGGGCCTCCTCGGTGACCACGTTGCCCACGAGGACGACCAGCATGTCGTCCTCCAGGCGGGCCGCCTCGGCCCGCAGCTCGTCGAGCTCCTCCCGCCACGTCGGGCCCCCGAAGTCGGGCAGGAAGTCCGACGGCTGCCAACAGGCCTCGACCTCGGGGAACGTGGCCAGCTGGTCTTCGACGGACGGCAAGACGTCCGCCATCACCCGCAGGCGCTCGGCATCCTGGCGCAGAAGCGGGTGCATGCGGAGGGTCTCCAGGCCGGCCAGCCGACCCGGCTCGAGAGCCACCGAGGAGACGAGGACGGGGTTCCACCGGAAGCGTAGGCCGGGGGAGGCCCCTTTGTCATTTCTGTTCCCCGTTATCGGGGCGTTCGATGGAGATCCCGTGTGCGGGAGGATGATTCCGGCCCGACGCAGCGTATTGGCGCTCCCAATGCCAGTGGTGCGCGTAGCCTCCTCGGACTCCCGGCGGAATCTTCATGCCTCGAACCACACTCTGCGACGCGCCCGCCCCGGTGGCGTCGGCCCCGCGAGGCCCCTTCACCGCGACCCGTCCCTTCACGCGGGGCAGCGCGCGCAAGGAGGCGTGGTACCTCGTGTCGACGTTCGCGGTCCTGGCCGCGTTCGCCACGCTCGCCGCCTTGCCCCTGCCGTGGCCGCTCCGGCTGCTGGGCTCGCTCGGCGCCGCCTTCACGATGGTGCGGGCGTTCATCCTGGTCCACGACCGGCATCACGGAGCCGCCTTCACCGAGTCGCGCGTAGCCAAGATCGTGCTCGATGCCTATGGGCTCTTGATGCTGACGCCGCCCCGGCTGTGGCGCTCGACGCACAACTCCCACCATGCGCACACGGCGCGTACGGACGGCGACCAGCGCGGCACCTACACGCTGTTCACGACCGAACAGTGGCGAAACGCGTCCAAGCGCCAGCGCTTCGCCTACCGTGCCGAGCACCACCCGCTGACCCTGCTGTTCGGGTACGTGACCGTGTTCCTGGTCAACTTCGGGTTCTGGCCCGTGCTGAGCAGGCCGCGCGCGTCCTGGGACAGCTTGGCCTCGCTCGCGGTCCACGTCGGTGTGGGCACGCTGGCCTGGGTGCTCGGGGGACCCCAGGTCTTCGCGTTCGCGTTCCTGATCCCGTTCTTCGTGGCGGGCGCCAGCGGCGCCATCCTGTTCTACGTGCAGCACTACTTCGAAGAGTGCTACGTTCCCGACGAGGCCACCTGGACGCACACCGACGCCGCGCTCGGCGGATCGAGCCACGTGGCGTTCGGCCCGGTGGGAAGCTGGTTCACGGGCAACATCGGCCTGCACCACGTCCACCACCTCAATCCGAAGATCCCCTTCTACCGCCTCCCCGAGGCGCTCGCCGCCGTCCCCGCACTCCAGGCCTCGCGGCCGATCAAGCTCGGACCCCGGACCATCGTCCGCTGCCTGCGCCTCAAGCTCTGGGACGCCGACTCCGGCCGCTTGGTGGCCTACGCCGATGCCTAGGCGTAGGGTGTGCGCCCGATGCCTCGGGTCGAGCTGACGAACCACCTCCATGCCTTCTTCCCCGTGCTTGAGGGGAGCCACGAGGTGGCGGCAGGCACCGTGCGAGACGTGATCTCGGCACTGGAGGCGAAGGCCCCGGGCTTTGCGTTCTACGTCTGCGACGAGGCCGGGCGCATGCGCCAGCATGTGAACGTCTTCGTGGACGGCGAGCGCATCCGCGATCGGGGCACGCTCCAGGACCCCGTGGGGCCGGATTCCAGGGTGGTCATCGTGCAGGCCCTGAGCGGCGGGTAGGCTCTCCGACCCGCCGGAGGGAGGTCGATCATGTCCAATCGCATCTTGGTCGGTACGCGCAAGGGAACGTTCTTCGTGGACCGTGGCGGCAGCGGCTGGTCGCTCCGTCTGGCCGGTCACCGCGGCTCGGGCGTCAACTACGTCGCGCGCGACCCCGGCACGGGCACGACCTGGGCCCTGCTCGGCCATGGCCACTGGGGCGCAAAGCTCTCGCGCTCCACCGACGACGGCGCCACATGGGCGGACGCGCCGCAGCTGAAGTACCCCGAGGGGGCGCGCCACTACCTGCCGCCGCCGCCCTCGGACACGGGTTCCGGCGAGGGTGCCCCCGTGCTCAAGCCCGCGACGCTCTTGAAGCTCTGGGTCATGGCGTTCGGCGGCGATGGGGCCATCCACATCGGCACCATCCCCGGCGGCCTGTTCACCAGCCGCGATGGCGGCGAGTCGTTCGACCTGGTCCGCGGCCTCTGGGACCACGAGTCGCGCGGGGGTGACCTCTTCCGCGGCGAAGGCAACGGCACGACCAAGTGGTTCGGCACGCCTGCGGCCGACGGCGAGTTCTCGCCGGGCATCCACTCGATCGCCGTGGACCCGCGCGACCCCAAGCACATGTACGTGGCCATCAGCACGGCCGGCGTCCTGGAGACGACGGACGGCGGGGACACGTGGCATGTGCGCAACAAGGGACTGATCATGGACTACTCGCCCGATCCCACGGACGAGTGGGCGGGCCACGATCCGCACTACGTTGCACTCTGCAAGGCCGATCCGGACCACATGTGGCAGCAGAACCACTGCGGCGTGTTCGCCAGCACCGATGGGGCGTCCACGTGGAAGCGCGTCAGCGCCCCGGACCAGGGGGTGCACTTCGGCTTTCCCGTCGCCGTCGACGACAAGGACGGCAAGACGGCGTGGCTGGTGCCCGGCCACTCCGACGCCCAGCGCACCACGGTGGACGGCGGCCTGTTCGTGGCGCGCACCGAGGACGGGGGCGCCACGTGGCAGCAGCTGCGCAAGGGGCTTCCGCAGGAGCACGCCTACGACGTGGTCTACCGACACGCGCTGGACAACGCCGGCGATCGCCTCGCCTTCGGCAGCACCACGGGCAACCTCTACCTCAGCGAAGACCGCGGCGACTCCTGGACCCCCGTCGCGCGGAACCTGCCGCCGATCTACTCCGTGCGCTTCGCGTAGCTCGTCTGCGCCGAGGACGCACGCGCGGAGGTGCCCCGCTCCTTCGTGCGCCGCCCGACGATGGGGGGCGCGTTGGCGCTTGCGCGCGAAGCCTGGAGCCTCGCACCGCCTGCGTCAGCCGCGGCGCTTGACGTGCGACAGGACGTAGACGGCGCACAGCACGCCCATGCCGATCTGGCCCGCGACGGCCAGCGGACGCTCCAGGGGTTGCCCCTGCAGCGACGCGATCCACTTGGGCAGGCCCATGGCCAGTCCGCCGGCCGCCCCGACCAGTGCGAACAGGAACCCGCCGCGAAGCGCGGACTTGGCCACGCCCGGCCGCGCGGCGGCCGAGGCCAGCATGATCTCGACCGCGCCGACGAACGCCGGGATCAACGCCGTGGTCTGCTCGCGGCCCGTGGCGAGCCAGAGGCCGACGCCGAGCAACACGAGGCTGAGTCCCAAGGCATGCAGGGCGAGGCGCATGCAGCCCTCCCTTCGTCACCCATCCCCGTGGGCGTGCCCCCTGGGGTAGCATCCGGCACGGGGTTCGCGCCACGTGGATCCGGGCGGCGCCCCCCGGGGAGGGACATCCCTTCATGAGCCCCACTTCCGACGAGTCCGCCGGACCGGCCAGCGCGCTCGACCCGCAGGTCCTCGCCCGCCTGCTCGACGTGACGCGCCGCATCAACTCGGAGACCGATCCCGACGCCATCCTCGGGACGATCGTCGACAGCCTCGTGTCCATCGCCCACGCCGATCGGGGGTTCCTCATGCTGCGCGGCGAGGACGGGCAGCTCCGCTTCACCGTCGCCCGCGACCGCAAGGGCCAGCCGCTCGAGGAGCGCAAGTTCCAGGTCTCTCGCGGCGTGGTGGACGAGGTCGCCGAGTCGGGCGAGCCGCGCCTGATCGACGATGCGGCCAGCTCCGACGCCTACAACGCGCGCATGAGCATCGTGAGCCTGAGCTTGCGCACCATCCTCTGCGTGCCGCTGCAGACGCAGGCCGGCGTGATCGGCGTGATCTACGTGGACAGCAACGCGATCACGCGTCGCTTCACGGAGGGCGACCTGCCCTTGGTCGAGAGCTTCGCGGCCCAAGCCGCGGCCACGCTCGAGCGCGTGCGCCTCGAGCGCGTGGCCCGCGAGCGCGATCGCATGGCCGCCCAGCTGCAGATTGCGGCCGAGATCCAGCGCACGTTCCTGCCGGCGACATTCCCGCCCGCGGCGGGGGTGGTGGGGGCGGTGGCGGCCGTGCCGGCCCAGCAGGTGGGCGGCGATCTCTACGACGTGCTGCGCTTTCCGGACGGGCGCGTGGGTGTCATCGTCGGCGACGTGGCGGGGAAGGGCGTGCCGGGCGCGCTGTTCGGCGCGCGGCTGCTGAGCGACCTGCGCGCCCAGGCCCTGCTGCACGGCGACGTGGGCGGCACGGTCACGGCCCTCAACGCCATCGTGGCGGAGCGCGCCACGCGCGGCATGTTCGTCACGTTGATCTACGTCGTGCTGGACCCCAAGACGGGCCGCTGCCAGTACGCCAACGCCGGCCACATCGCGCCCACCGTGCGTCGCCCCGACGGCACGCTGGTCCGCTGGACGGACGTGCTCGGCCCGCCCCTTGGCATCTTGCCTGCGCTCACGTACGAGATGGGCGAGGCCCAGCTCGAGCCCGGTGAGGTGCTCGTGCTCCTGACCGACGGCCTCGGGGATGCGGTCGGCGAGAACGACCAGCGCTTCGAAGACGACCGCGTCGACGCCGTCATCACGCGTGCCGCAGGTGGGCCCCAAGACGTCGTGGACAGCCTGCTGGCCGCGACGGCCGAGTTCACGGGCGCGCGGCCCCAGGCCGACGACCAGACCCTCCTGGCCATCGCGCGCGCTTGAGGGAGCGGGTGTCCGCGTCGTCCCCGGGCGTCCTGCGGCCGAGCCCGCTGTCGCCGTGGCTCTGGCTGCGTCGGCATCCGCGGCAAGCGGCGCCGCTGGTGGCCATCCAGGCCCTCGTGACGGCGCTGCTCGTGATGATCATCACGCCGACGAACGCGTTCCGGGCCACGAGCGAGGCCTACGCCGAGTCGCTGGCGCGCGTCACCATCGCCAGCCCGCTCCGGCAGTTTGCCTTCGACGCCGACCTCCTGGCGCGCTTGGATGCCAACCCGGCCCAAGCCGAGCGCGTCGAAGCCAAGATGTTCTGGCTGAAGATGCCGATGATCGTGGGCCAGGGCTTCGCGCCGTTGATCGCGGTCCCCGACGAGGCTCGTGACGCTTTCCTGGAGCGCGTGGGGGCGCGCTTGGTCGAAGGACACTGGCCGCGGCCGGGCACCGACGACGCGGTGCTCCATGACAGCTTGATCACGGCGCGCGGCTTCCGGCTGGGCGATGCGTTCGGTCGCCTCGAGGACCCGGCCGATCCCACGCCCGGCCGCTTCGTCGTGGTGGGACGCCTCGAGGGTGCGGCGCGGCTGGGGCTCGTGGACCACGCCTACGCCAGTCGCCCTGCGAGCGTGCTCGCGCGCACGCCGCCCTTCCAGCTGGTCTACGCGCAGCCCGGCCGCGAAGCGGTCTCCGACGCCTACCTGCGCGACCTCGTGGATGACGAGGGACGCAGCTTGCTGCACGTCGTGGACCGTGCGTACCTCGCCGAGCGCATCGACGAGAGCCTGGCGAACCTGCCCGTCCTGCTCGGGTTCATCACCGTCGCCGTGGCGCTCGTGGTCGCCCTCGTGACGTCGTTGCTGGCGGTGGTCGCCTTCCAGGCGCGCGTGGACGAGCTCGGGTTGCAGCTCGCCGTAGGTCACCGCGTGCGCACCTTGGTGCGCAAGCTCGCCAGCGAGACCGCCCTCGTGGCCACGCTGGGCTGGGCGCTGGGCTTGGGCGTGGGTCTGCTCGCCGTGACGCTCTATCGGGATCTGGTGCTCGAGCCCAAGGGCATCCTCATGCACGTGCCCGACCTCCGGCCGATCCTCCTCTCCCTGCTGGTGCCGACGCTGAGCACGGTGGTGGCCTCGGTCGTGATCGCACGACGCTTGCACGGCATGGACCCCGTGTCCGTGATCCAGCGGCGGGGCGCATGAGCGGCCCCGAGCCGGTGATCGAGGCGCGGGGCGTGGGCTTGGCCTACCGCGATGGCCCGCGGCAGGTCACTGCGCTTCACGGCATCGACCTTGCCGTCGGGCGCGGCGAGCGCGTGGCGCTCGTCGGGCCGAGCGGCTCGGGCAAGTCGAGCCTGCTGTTCGTGCTCGGCGGGCTGCGGCCACCGACGGAAGGTGAGGTGTGCCTGCTCGGGCGGCCGTTCCTCGGCACCGCCGACGCCACCGCGGACGTGCGCCGTCGCCACGTCGGCTTCCTCTTCCAGGAACCGTTCCTCGTGCCCTACCTCTCGGTGCGCGAGAACGCCTTGGCCCACGTCCCGACCCCGGAGGCCCTCGAGCGCGTCGAGGCCCTGGCCGCCTCGATCGGCATCGCCCACCTGTTGGACGAGCGGCCGCACCGCCTCTCGGGCGGGGAGCGGCAGCGGGCCGGGCTGCTGAGGGCCCTGGCTGCGGGCCCGGACCTCGTCCTTGCGGACGAGCCGACGGCGTCCCTCGACCACGCGACGGGTCGGGCCGTGCTCGAAGCGCTGGCCGAGCACGCGCGCGACGCCGCCCTGGTCGTGGCGACCCACGATCTCTCCCTGCTCGACGCCGTGCACCGGGTGCTGCGGCTGGCCGACGGGCGGCAGGTACCCGGGTAGGGTGGGGGGCGCTCGCCCCACCGGGGGCCATGCGGAGGTGCCCATGACCTGCTCGCGTGCGCGCGCCGCGCACCTCGTGCTCGTCTTCGTCGCCGTCGGGGCGGTCTGGCGCCCCGCCGCCGCCCCTGCCGAGGAGCCGCCGGTCGTCGAGGTACCCGACGTGCGCCAACAGCGCGTGGCCGTCGCCCAGCTCCGGCTCGAGGAAGCCGGGCTTGCGGTCGGACGTCTCTGGCGCATGTCCGTGGAGCGCTTGGCCGCGGACTACGGCATCGAGACCACCGTGGGTGCCGTCGCGTTCCAGCGGCCCAAGGGCGGCGTGCGGCGACCGCGAGGTCACACGGTCGACATGATCGTGGCGGCGGCGGTCGATGGGCCGCTTCCCGACCGCCTCCCGCCACCGACCGTGCCGCGCGCGCCCGCACCGGACACGCCCGCGCCGGACACGCCCGCGCCGGACACGCCCACGCCAGACACGCCCACGCCAGAGAGCCCCGCGGATGCCCCCGAGGCCCCGGCGGTTCCGCCGCCGCCGGTCGCCCCGTCCCCGGACCCCGACGACATCGGGTCGCCCGAGGCCCCCGCGCCCGCGCCTCCGCCCGATCGCCAGATCGTGCCTCCCCTTCTCGGCTTGCACCTACCTGTCGCCGAGCAGCTCGCGCGCGATGCGGAGATGACGCTCTACGTGGACCGCGTGCCGGGCCATCCGATCGGCCGCGTGCTGCGCCAGTCCCCCGAGCCCTACAGCGCCCGCCCGCGCGGCGGCGTCGTCAAGGTCGTGGTCACGGCGGGCGGGGACTTCGAGGGCGAGACGGCGCCGCCGCCCACGGTGCACGTCGACGACGTGGACGTCCCCTCGTTGCTGGACCGGACCGGCCCCCAGGCCCTGCGCATCCTGAGGGACCTGCGTCTGGTCGGCAGCATCCTGGAGGCCGAACGCGGACCGCCAGGGCGGATCGTGGACCAGAAGCCTCGCCCCCGCGAGCGCGTGCCCGTCGGCACGCTCGTGGAGGTCTGGGTGGCGCCCGGTGACCCGAGCAAGCCGGGCCCGCCACCCGGCAGCGAGGTCCCCGGCGTGCCCGAGGTCCCGACGAGGCCCGACCCTGCGCCGCCGGCGCCTGCGACCCCGGCGGTCGCCCCCGAGCCCCTGGCGCCTGCCGAGGGCACGGCCCTGCCCCGCCAGGCCAGTCTCGACCTCGGCTTCACCTGGACGGCCGTGGACGGCGCCGATGGCTACCTGCTCGAGGTCGACGAGCAGACCGCCGATGGCGCCTGGCTCGGCGTCTCCCGGGTTCGCGCCAAGCGCACGGCGGAGATCGTCACGGTCGAACGCCTCGACCCGCGCACCCCGCGGGCGCTGCGCTGGCGCGTCGCGGCACTCGTCGCCGGGCGGCCTGGACCGTTCAGCGCCTGGGTGACGCTGCCCTAGGGTGACGCTGTCCGTACGGAGGCGGACGCCGCCGGTTGGTCAGGCGCGGTCGAGGAAGTCGGTGTCCGGCGTCGCGGCCGAGGCGGCGTCGCGGATCTTGCGCAGCACGTGCTCGGCGGCCTCGCGCTCGCGCTTCCGGCCCTCGCTCTCGATCACGCGCAGGGGCTCGATCTCGACGTTCACGTCCACGTCCACGTCCCCGTTCTCCACGTGTTCGTCGGGGGCGGGTTCCTTCGGGCGCGCCGTCTTGGAGCGTGTGGGTCCGTTGCGCCACTCGTCGTAGGCCCGCACCCCTTCCATGGCCAGCTGGGTCGTCGAGATCTCGAAGGTCGGCAGGCCGTCCAGGAGCGGCGTGCCCTCGACGATGATGAAGTGGGCGCGGCGCGCGAAGCAGAGCGTGGTCGCGATCTCCCAGATGCGGCGCTCGGCCGCCCAGCGGGCCGCATCGTCGGGAAGCATGGCCACGGCCGCCGTCTGGCCCTGCTTCTCCTCCACCTCGACCAGGTGGACCATGTCCTCACGACCGAGCAGGTCCTCGCGGTAGAGGATCCGACCGAGCCGCTCGAAGAGCACGGTGCTCGTGGCCGCGACCACGTTGCCCTGCCGGAACATCAGGACGCGGACGTCATCGGCGTCGGCGACCACCAGCGCACCATCCAAGGTCTGGTTCGTGCAGAAGGTCAGCAGGTCGGCCGTCTGCCGCCCCGTGAAGCGGCCCGAGGCGCAGACCCTGTGCAGGCCCCCATCGCCGATCGGCGCGAGCAGCCCGGAGAGCGCCTGACCCAGCAGGGGGGACAGGGACTCGGGGAGCAGACGCTCGAACAGGATGGCGATTTCCAGTCCCATGCCTCGTCCCGAACCGGCGGCCGCGTCCATGAGGGCACGAACACGGGACCCCCCCGATGGGGCCACCTGTCCTACCTTTCGGCTCGCCAGGGCCCCAGCCCGAACTTCGGGCCCCGTATCCCCCGGAAACGCCTACCGCAACCGGGGCGCGAAGCCGTCCGCCCCCCGGATCCGCCAGTCCCCGTCGCCGTCCCGGCGCAGGGTCACGCGGCCCTCCAGCGGCAGGACCTGCCCGAGGGCCCGCACGCGCACCGTGACCCGGCTGGTGGCCTCGTCGTCGTCCACCCGGATGTCGCTGACGTCCACGGAGGTCCCCAGGGGACCGAAGCGCTTGGAGAGTGCCTCCAGCCGCGCGAGCGCCTGTTCGCGCGGTGTTCCGTCCTGCACGAAATCCTCGTGCAACAGGGCCCCCAGGGCCGCGAAATCCTTGCGGTCGAAGGACTTCGCGGCGTCTTCCAGGACCTGCTCGATGGCCTCGGCATCCGTCACCACCAGCCGCTCGATGCCCCAGGCAAACCCCACCAGCAGGAGCAGGGACCACGGTGTCAGGTAGCGGGCGAGCCGGTTCATGGGCCTCCACGGTATCCGACGACGCCCGCTCCCCGGGCCGCCCACCGGCGCGGTGACGGGTACACTTCCGACCATGTCGGACGACGTGCAGAAATGGTGTGAGCTGGGTGCCCAGCACCTGGAGCAGGGCGAGCCCGAAGAGGCCCTGCACTGGTACGAGCGGGCCATCGATGCCGACCCGGACAACGCCGACGCCTGGTGCGGTCGCGCCAAGAGCCAGTACGACATGGGCCGGCTCGAGCGCGCCGACCGCGACTACCGGCACGCCCTGAGGCTGGCCAAGGACCAGCTGCGGCTGGGCGAGGCGGAAGGCGGGCCCCGCCGCTGGTGGCTCGACCCCGAGACGAGGCCGTATCTGCACGCGCTGCGTGGCAAGGGCCTGTGCCGCTACTGGCTCGGCGACTGGCCGGGAGCCGTGCGGGCGTTCCAGCGCCTGCTCCAGCTGGCGCCGACCGACCCGCTCGACGCCCGGTACATGCTCGGTGAGGCCTGGCTGCGCGACGGCGACATCGACCGGGCCGTGCGCGCGTGGCAGGAGATGGGGGACGATCCCGACGCCCTCTACAATCTCGGCCTCGGCTACTTCTACCGCGGTGAGTTCGCCCGCTCCGTGCATGCGTTCCGGCGCGGGATCTTCGAGAACCTGTTCCTCGTGGCCCGCTTGGCCAACGCCGAGATCATCTCGAACGTGCCTCGCTACAGCGGCACGCACACGAAGGGCATGGACTGCGAAGGCTCCGCGGCCGACTACCTGGACCGCTGCGGCGATCTCTGGCGCGGCCGCCCGATCCTCGCCCGCTGGCTGCGCTCGATCTACGAGCACCCGCAGGTGCAGGAGGACGTGGCCCGCCACGTCGAGCAGCTTCGCGCGCTCGTGCGCGAGGACCTCGGCATCGGCGACCGCGCCCAGCTCGAGGGCGCCAACACGGCGCTGCGCAGCGAAGAGCGCCTCGAGCAGACCGACGCCGCCATCGCCGCCGAGCTCTGCGAGCGCCTCTTCCGCGTCAACGACTGAGGACGAGAGCAACCCGCCAGGCGGCGTACACGTGTTTGGCCCGCGACCTAGTCCCTGCAATGGAAGGTGCCTGAAGTCCGGGTCCGTGGGGGAGAGCCACTCTTCCATTGGACGGGGTGCCGTAGCCATGACGAACTGACACGCGAGTGCCGAATCGTCGGCGGCCTTGGGGCGAGCCGGCAATTGCCCGTCTTGGAGCGGCGCGCTGTGCCTACATGAGCGCCCAATCCCTTCTCGCTTCCATTCGAGCAGCCAGCCTCGTGCGCCGACGGAAGCAGGGGTCGCTCGCCACGAGTCGGCCCGTCAGGGCGAAGGTAGCGCGCCACCATCGGCGACGACTCGTGGTCTGTTCACTCGAGGAGCCGATGGTGGCGTGGGACCGAGCATCTGGCGGGCAGCACCCCCACACGCAAGCCCGCGACCTAGTTCCTCGTGCGCATCCAGCGCCAGATCTCCTTCAAGGAGGGAGGCTGGCCGTAGAGCAGGACGCCGGTGCGGAACACGCGGGCGGCAACGCGCATCGCGATCCACGTGCTGACGGCCAGCAGGGCGAGGCTGGCCGGGATCTGCCACATCGGGGGCTCGGGAACACTGGCGACCCGCGCCATCATCAGGAACGGCGTGAACGGCGGGATGAAGGACAACACCGTGGCCAGCTGCCCGTTGGGGTCGCGCAGCACGATCATGGCCAGGAAGATCGGCAAGGCGAGCAGGGCCGAGATCGGCGCCATCAGGTTCTGCGCTTCCTTCAGCGTGTTGCACGCGCTGCCGACGGCGACCATGAGGCTGGCGATCATCAGGAAGCCGAGCACGTAGTAGGCGAGCAACAAGCCGATCTGACGCCCCGACACGAGATCGCCCGCGCCTCCGAGCATGGAAGCCAGCACGCCACCACCGCTCCAGACGACCAGCAGGGTGAACCCGACGCCGCAAATGCCGAAGATCTTGCCCGTCATCAGCTGGTGCGGCGAGACGCTGCTCAAGAGCACCTCGTAGACGCGGTTGGACTTCTCCTCCAAGGTGCTCGACACGAGCATCTGGCTGATGCCGACGATGCCCATGAACAGCAACATGATGAACAGGTAGGGCAGGATGGCCGAGGTCGGGGCCCCCTCCTCGCCACGCTCGTCGACGGGCACGTAGGTCACGGCAGGTCGCGCCAGTCGCTCCAGGATGTCGTTGCCGATGCCCTCGCGCTCGGCGATCTGCATGTTGACGACCTCGTTGACCATGGCCGCCAGCGAGGGGCCGCGGAACGCATCGTCGCTGCTGCGGCTGGCCCCGATCACCTCGCTGGCCCGTTCGCCACGGTCGGGCTTGGCCTTCTTCTCCAGGGCCGCCTGCGTGAGCACGATGGCGTAGAGCTGGCCGGCCCCTGCCTTGATGCGCAGCTCGTCGACGCGGCTCAGGTTGGCCGCGTCCTTCTTCCACGGGTCTTCGTCGGTCTCGATCTCGACCTCGAAGCCACCGGCGGCGCGAATGCGCTCGGCCAGAGGCTCGGCCAGCACCCCCGTGGCGTCGACGATCACGACGGGCTTGGCCTCGGACGTGGCGCCGCGCATCAGCTTGGGCACCACGAACACGAGGCCCATCCACAGCGGCGTCAGCACGATGCCGATGAGGAACGCCTTGGTGCGGACGTTCTCCAGGTACTCGCGCCGGGCGATGTCCAGCACGCGGCTCATGCGGCATCGGCCTCGGCTGCGATGCGCTTGAAGATCTCGTGGAGGCTCGGCTCCTTGCGCTCGAAGCGCCGCACCTCGGCACGTTCGAGCAGGCTCCGCAGCAGCGGCTCCGTGGCGGCGTCCGGGGCCAGCTGCAGCTCGGCCTCCTGGCCCATGGCCGCCACGGACACCACGCCCGGCAGGTCGTCCAGCGTGGCGCCCGGGCGCAGCCGGTAGGCCACGTGCACGGCTTCCCGTCCCTGCTGGCGGCGCACTTCGTCGAGGCTCCCGGAGAGTCGCACGCGACCGCGGTGGATCATGACCAGGCGGTCGCAAAGCTGCTCGGCCTGCTCCATGACGTGGGTCGAGAACAGCACGGTCGTGCCCTCGCGGTGCAGATCCAGTACCGCGTCGCGCAGCACGTCGCGGTTGACGGGGTCCAAGCCGGCGAAGGGCTCGTCGAGCACGAGGAGCTCGGGTGCGTGCAGCACCGTGACGACGAACTGCAGCTTCTGGCTCATGCCCTTGCTGAGCTCTTCCACGCGGCGGTCGCGCCAGCCGGCGATGCCCATCCGCTCGAGCCAGCTGTCGATACGCGGCGCAAGCCAGGCTTGCTCGCGGCCCTTGATGCGGCCGAAGAACGCGAGCATCTCGCGCACGCGCATCTTCTTGTAGAGCCCGCGCTCCTCGGGGAGATAGCCCACGCGGGGCTTCATGGCCTCGTCCATCGTCTGGCCAAGCACCTCGACCCGCCCGCTGTCGGGCTTGAAGATGTTCATCAGCATGCGGATCGACGTGGTCTTGCCCGCGCCGTTGCTGCCCAGCAGGCCGAAGAGGCTGCCCCGCGCGACTTCGAACGAGATGCCCTTGACGGCCTCGAACTCGCCAAAGCGCTTGCGGACGTCGTCGAAGCGCACGGCGGGGCCGACCATGGACATGGGCCGGATGCTACCGGTCGGAGGGCGGACCCTCGCGCCGAATCGTGCCCCGCAGGCGCCCGTGCTCGACGACCTCGTCGCGTCCCTGGCGGGTGCGCTTGATCGTCTTCAGCTCGAACGAGACGGGACGCCCCGTGCGCGCCGCGATGCGCGCGGTGCCCTCGAGGTCCTCGAGGAAGCGGATGGGTGCCTGCGGGTCGGCGCCCGGACGCTCCATCGACGTGCGGATCGCACCCGACACCACGACGACGGCGTCCTCGCCGTTGCCTTCGATGGCTTCGACGCGGAAGGCGCCGCTGCGCCACGGACCATCGGGCGGCGCCGTCCAACCGGACGGGACCGCGTCGAGCGGACCTTCGACTTCACCAAGCGGCCACGCATCGCCGACATGGACCTCGCCCGGGGGGACCCAGGGCGCGCTCGCGCCGATGCCCAGACCGTCCAAGCGCTCGATGCCCTGCTGGAGCACTGCGTTCTGGCTGTTGGGCCACAGCAGCATCGGCTTGCGCCGCGACGAGCGGTCGACCGAGCCCGCCAACCGCGCGCCGTCCGCGCCGCTGCCGGCGAAGACGACCTTGCCGTCTTCTTCGTAGCCGATGGCCAGCCGGGCGCGCAGCGGACGCTCTCGATCGTCCAGCGCCGTCGTCGTCTCGAGCAGGGTCCAGCGCGCGCTGCGCGACGTCTCGCGCACGGCGCCGACGGCGGGTCGCTCCTCGACGGTGATGGCGGCGTCCAGGCGCGCCTCGTAGCGCTCGCCGACCTCGCCCCACCAGTGGACGGTGACGGCCTCGCCCCGCGGCGACGACGTGGGTGGCTGGATCGCGTCCGGCCAGGACGCCGCCTCCTGGAGCGAAGCCGTGCGGGTCGGTTCCTCGCCGCAGCTGCCGACGGCGACCAGCAGGGCAAGCGCCGCTGCGCACCGCGCGCCCGCGAGGAGTCGCCGCGAGCTCACGCGGGCAGGGCCTGCTCGAGGACGCGCAGCCAGCTGCGACCAAGGATCCTGGCCACGGCGTCGTCGTTGTAGCCGCGCTGCAGCAGGAGCTCGCCGATGCGCGGCAGGTCCGCGACGCTGCGGATGCCCTCGGGGGCGTCGTCCGTCGTGAAGCCGCCATCGAGGTCGGAGCCCAAGCCCACGTGGTCGGGACCCACGAGGCCCACGATGTGGTCCACGTGGCGCACCACGGTCTCGAGGTCCACGCGGCCCTCGCCCAGGAAGGGGCGGTAGAGCACGATGCCGACCAGCCCGTCGCGGTCGGCGATGGCGCGGATCTGCGCGTCGGAGAGGTTGCGCCGATGGGCGTGCACGGCCGCCGCGTTGCTATGGGAGGCCACGACGAGCCCGCGGTGGCAGGCCAACACGGAGTCGAACGCGGCCGGCGTGAGGTGGCTCAAGTCGGGCACCACGCCGAGCTTGCCCATCTCCTCGACGAGAGCCACGCCGTCTGCGGTGAGTCCGCTGCCGTCCTCGACACCACCGCACCAGCGGTTGGGCGTGTTCCACGCGGGGGCCACGATCCGCACGCCGCGATCGACCCACCGCGAGAGCTCGCGCACGCTGCGGATCGGGTCCGCGCCCTCCATCAGGTGCACGATCCCGATGGGGCCGCCGGGGGCGCACAGCGACAGGTCGCCGCGGCTCTCCAGCCGGAAGACTTCCTCGGCGTGGCGATGCAGCAGCTCGTCGTACCAGCGCAGCTGCTTCTCGGCCGTCTCGGTGGGGCTGCCGTTCCCGCCGTGACCTTGCGGCGCGAAGATCGTGGCCAGGATCACCGCCAGCCCGCCGCGCCGCGCGTCGGCCAAGGAAAGGGCACGGCCCGCGGGCGCCGGCGCCGCGAAGTCGCGGGTCGGGTCTTCGAGCAAGGACATGGCGATGTCCTGGTGCCCGTCCACGATGAGCCAGCCCATGGGAATCCTCGTCTCCTGCCGGTGCGTCCGTACGTGCCCCTGGGCCCGCCGCGGCAGGTGGAGCCGCGGCCTTCGGGGTCCCGGGAGCGGAGGGCGGGCATTGTGGTCCAGGGCCCCCGGCCAGGGAAGGAGGCAGCCACGATGAGCCCCCCGCGGCCGGCGATTCCGGCAGCCCTCGGTCCCGACCCGGCGGGCCACACGTGGTCGTGGCGGGCCCTGCCCGCGCCCGGGCGCCCCGACTTCGGCGTCTACGTGCACGACGACCCCGACGCCCTCCTCGAGGCGCTGGCCGCCGACCCCGAGGCGCGCGAGGAGCGCCTGCCCTACTTCGCGAGTCTCTGGCCCGCCGGGGCCGCCCTGGCGCGCCACCTTCTGGAGGGGCCCGATCTCTGCGGCGTGGCGGTGCTCGACCTGGGGTGCGGCTCGGGCGTCGTCGGCCTCGCCGCCGCCTGCCGGGGGGCTGCGGTCACGCTGCTGGACCGGGACGAGCGGAGCGCCTTCGGCGTGGCGGGAAGCGCCCGCGTGCTCGGGCTCGAGAGCGTGACCTTCGTCGCGGGCGACTGGGCCGCGGCGCTGCCGGGCCGGCGCTTCCTGCGCGTGCTGGCCGCCGACGTGCTCTACGAGCCGGCCTTCGCCGCCGCGCTGGCCCGGGCGCTGGCCCGCCTGCTGGCTCCCGAGGGCGAGGCGTGGGTCGCCGACCCCGGGCGCCGCCACGCCGACGCGCTCGACGCCGAGGCCTCGTGCGTGGGTCTCGCGGCCCTGTCCCCGGTCCACCTGCCCGGGCCGGGTGGCATCGACGTGCTGCTCCGCCGCTACCGTGGCGCGCGATGAGCCCCGGTCCCTCGCACGAGACGCCGATCCTGCTGCTGCTGCCGGAGCGCACACCGCTGGCGACGGGGCTGGCCGCGGTGCTCGATCGTCCCGAAGTGCGGCAGGTCGCGTGGCCGTCGCCCTGGCACCTCGACGAACACGGCCTGGATCTCTGCCTCGCGCGGCCCGACGTGGCCAGCATCGACCGGTCGACGTTGCAGCAGGCCGTGGAGGCCTGGCTCGAGCTGGCGCGGCCGGAAGCGCTCGAGGCCCACGTGCAGCGGCAGTGGCAGGCCGTGGACGACCGCGTCCGCGACTACTACCTCGGCCGCAGCGCGCTCGCCGTCCTGGCCGGCGCGTTCCGGATGGGCCGGGCGCTGCGCACCCATGCGCCGCCGCCCGCGTTCCGCCGCGACCGCGTCTTCGAGGCCGCGGTCCCCTTCGCCTACCGCCTCGCCCGCGCCGACGGCCCGCACGACCCACGCGCGCCCGCCGAAGAGGCCACGCTCTCGTTCCATCCGTACGACCCGGAGGGCGTGGAGGCGCGCAACGAAGCGGGCCTGGACGCAGGCCGGGGGCCGGTCCTCGAGATCTACGCCTATGCCTCGGGCCGCCGCCGGCACCTCGAGCTGGCCCAGGCCGTCGCCCGCGACCACGCCGGCTGGCGCGTCGTCGATGTCGGCGGCCACGTCGAGCGCAGCTGACGCCGTTCCCTGCGCTACGGCAGGACCACCAGGCAGGCCGGCGCGCCGTCGGGGGCATCGAACGGACCGAAGACCTGGCCGCGCTGTGCATCGACGCCCAGGTCGAAGCGGTCCAACGCGATCTCGAGCGTCGAGCCTCTCCATGCGACCTCCGCCGCCGGCAGGTCGAGACCCAGACCGACGAGCATCGAACGCGTGGGGCTCTTGATGGACACGTGCTTGGCCGCAGCATCGATCGCGATGCGCAAGCTGGCATCGTCGAGGGCGAGCGTGCGCGGCCCGGCCTCGGGTGCAGACCGGACGGCGACGAAGAGGCGGCGCCCGTCGGACAGCACCCAGGTGTCGTCCGCGCCCGGCCACGCCACGGCGTGGGCCCAGGCCGGCTCGCCCAGCTGACCGTCCACGGTCGGCGACAGCGGCACGATGGGCACGAGGACGGTGCGCACGCCGTTGCAGCGCGCGAGCGCGCTACGCAGGCCCGAGCGCCATGGGGCGCCACCGGGAACGGGGTAGCTGGCGAGGATGTTGCCCAAGCGGACGAGCGCGTTGTCGCGCAGCCGCGATCCCGCGCCGAGAGGCTGGGCGAGGACCTCGTCCGGATCCGGCGGCGGGGCGCCGTCCCACGCGGTCTCCAAGAGCGGCACGGCGGCGACGAACGCCCCCGTGACCAGGATGCCCCGTGCGTCCGTGCGATCGCGAGGCAACCCGGGTGGCGGCAGGGGAACGAGCCGTTCGGAGGCCCAGGACGGCGCTGGCCACACCTCGTCGAGCACGATGTCGACATGGCTCCTGCGAGCCCGTGCGAGGACCTCCTCCTCGAGCGGGTCCACGCCGCGCGCGGGCACCAGCAACATCGCGCCGGGCAGGCGCGCGGCGAGACCCGCCTGGAGCACGCGCAGGCGCGAGGCCGCGTCCGGTAGCGCCACGACCACGTGCTCCAGCGGCCACGCGCCCAGCGCGTCCAGCAGGGGCGCCGGGTCGCCCGCGAAGTGGCGTGCGTCGACGAGCGCTTCGCCGATGCCGTGGTCGCGGGCAAGCGCCATGACCTCGGCCGTCACGCGGTCGAGCGTCGCGGGCGAGACGTCGACGCGTACCACCACGGCGACGCCCGAGCCTTCGAGCGCCCGCACCGTGTCCGGGACGGCCGCTGTGGGCGCCACCACGCGGTTGACGTGGGCGCCGGCCAGGCGGAGGTGCATCCGTCGGAGCGTGCTGCGCGGGGGGCGAGGGCCCGCAAAGGTCGAGACGTCGCCGCGCCACGCGCGCCATGCGCGCACCGGGAGCACGTCGCGCCGTCCCGTGCGCACGCGCGTGCTGCCGCTCTCTGCTGGCATGCCCAGCTCGACCGTGCGCATCATGGGATCGAGGCGCTCGCGGTCGGCCACGACCTGCAGCTCGAAGCGAGCCGCCAGGAGCGCCGCCGCGTCGTCGGCGACCACCACGGCCACGGCACGCTCCCCGTCCTGCCACGCGGCGATCCGGTAGCCGCCCCGCAAGTCGTCGGTCGGCCGCCATACCCCCAGGGCCTCCACGACGTCCGCCGCCACGTCATCGCGCGTGGGCAGGGCCAGCACGAGCAGGGGGCCGTCAGCAGGCAGAGGCCAGGTGAGGGCGGCGGGCGTGCGGCCCTCGGGGAGATGGTCGACGAGTGCCGTGGGCACGTCGGGCGAGGCGAGGACGTGCGCGCCGGTCAGGTCGAGCCAGGGCGAGAGCGCCATCTCGCCATCGGCCCGCACGGGTGCCTGGGGCGACAGCACGACGACGAGGGCAACGAGCAGGGCGAAGCGCATGAACGCGAGTGTAGGAGCCGTCATGCCTCCGCCGTGTCACCGCCGGCGTCCCCGCCGGCAGAAGGCGCGTCCCCGTGGCGCCAGCGGGCCAGTCGCGCGCGCAGCGCCAGCGGCCAGCGCGTCAGGAGGGTGGGGAGGATGCCCCGGCGCACGAAGTGCACGTGGACGTACTCGTAGGGGGTACAGCCCCACCGCAGGCGGATGTCGTCGCAGCCGATCGTGTCGATGGCGTGCACGTCCTCGCGCTCGCACGCCCAGGCCACGGTTTCCGCCCACCGCACATGGCCGGGCGACTCGCGCGCCACGTCCTCCGCGAAGGTGATCTTCTGGACGAACAGCGTGCCGGCGAACAGGACGCACAGCTCGCTGGCCACCGGGCGACCGGCCACCGTCGTCCAGCTCACCCGCAGCCACGAGCGGGCGGCCAGCCGGCGTCCCCAGGCGAGGTAGAACGCCTTGGCGTGTGCGTCGGTGGCGATGGCCGACGTGTCGCGACCCTTCCACGTCGCCGCTTCGAGGGCCAGGAAGGTCTCGAGCGACGCGAGGGCGGCCTCGCCTTCGTCCACGCGGTGTTCGAGCGCACCGAGCTCGCCGAGGCGCCGACGCGCCAGCTTGAGCCGCTGCCGCGACTTGCTGCTCAGCGATCTCCACGGCACGTCGAAGGGCGTGTCGGTGCCGAGACGTGCGCCTCGGAAGCGCGCCTTGCGGACGATGGGGGTCCAGCCCTTCAGCATCGCGCGGGCGAGCGTCTGGTGCAGCGGGTCGCCCTCGACCACCCCGAGGACGCTCGCGCGATGGGCCCGCCTGGCCAGGCCGCCGTCGAGCAGGGCGCCAAGGATCGCGCCCGGGTCCTCGTCGGGGTCCAGGACGGGGCCGCCGGTGAAGGTGTGGAGGTCGCTCGGGGGCACCACGTGGAGCGGCCAGCGGTGCCGCACCACGAAGGGCCACGCGCCGACGAGGCGCTCCCCGCGGCTGGCCAGGGCGACCTCGAAGGTGGGCGCGCCGGGCGGCCGCACCTCCAGCCAGGCGGCAACCCAGGAGCCGCTGCACATCGGCCGGCCGGGGGCCGCCCGCTCGGCCAGGGCATCCCAGTGCGAGATCCAGGGCTCCAGCTGCGCAAGATCGCGGACGCGCTGGACGACAAGGGATGAGGCGGTCCCTGCCCCGGCGACGGGCTGGACGGCCTTGGACTTCGGGGGTTGGATCACCTCTGGCACCGCCCTCGCGCAGGACGGCCGGCCGGGTTCGCGACCGCCGGGAGACCTACGCCATGCCCACGACGCAAACGATGCCTCACCTCGTGCCCGATGCCTCCGTTGGCGCGGCCCCTCCCCTGGACCGGCCGTTCCTGGTGGCGCATGACCTCGTCGGCCATCCGCTGCTGCGGATCGACGCCCTGATCGAGCTGGCCCGCCGACTGCCCCCGAGCCAGCTCCAGTACAACCGCGGCGACCTCGACCCCTTCTTCGATCGTCGCAACGTCCCATCCAACGGGCTGACGGCCGAGGAGACCCTGGCCGCGATCGAACGGTGCCGCTCGTGGATGGTGATCAAGCATGTCCAGACGGACCCCGACTACCGGGCCCTGGTGGACGCCGTGCTGGACGCCGTTGAGCGGGACGTGTTCGGGGGGCGCATCGTCGACATGCACCAGCGCGAGGCCTACATCTTCGTGACCTCGCCGGGAAGCGTGACCCCGCTGCACATGGACCCCGAGCACAACGTGCTCTGGCAGATCCAGGGCTCGAAGACGATGACGGTGTGGGAGCCGGGGCGCCAAGACTTCCTCCCGGACCGCTTCCTGGAGGACTTCTACACCTCGCGCGCTCACGGGACGCTGCAGATCGAGCGCATCGACGCGCCGGGTCGGTCCTTCACGCTCCAGCCGGGCCAGGGCCTGCACGTGCCGCTCGAGTCGCCCCACTTCGTCCAGAACGGCGAGGCGGTGTCGATCTCGTTCAGCACGACGTGGCGTTCGGCGGCCTCGCGCCGCAAGGCCACGGTGCACCAGTTCAATGCCAAGGCGCGCCGCCTGGGCCTGCGCCCCGCGGTGTTCGGCCGCCATCCGTGGGCCGACGGCAGCAAGGCCGCCGTCATGCGGACGGGTCGGGCGCTGAAGCGGGTCCTCGGGCGCGGCGACGCCTCTCCCGGCGCGCGCGGCGAGCGCTACGGCTCCCCCGATGGTGGCGGGGGCATGCAGTAGCGCGAGGACGCGTACACTTCTCCGCGATGCGCACCCTCGGGCTGCTGATCGTGGGCGACGAGATCCTGGCGGGCGAAGTCCGCGACCGCAACGGTCCCTACCTGCTGGAGCAGGCGCGTGCGCTGGGCGTGCCGGTCGTCCTTGTCGCCACGGTGCCCGACGACGCCGAGGCCGTCGCCGAGGCCCTGGAGCTGCTTCGAGCGCGGGCCGTGACCGTCATCGTGTCCGGCGGCATCGGACCGACGCACGACGACGTGACCCGCCAGGCAGTCGCCGCCGTGATGGGCGTCGGCCTCGAGCGCCACGAGGAGGCCGAGCGGCGGCTGCGCGGTTTCTACGGCGAGGACGCGACCGAGGCCGATCTCTCCATGGCCGACCTGCCGGTCGGGGCGACGCTGGTCGAGGGACTGAGGACGTCGGCCTTCGGCTTCCAATGCGGCGAAGTCGTGGTGCTGCCGGGCGTGCCCGCGCTGTACGCCGACCTCGTGGATGGGATGGCGGCGTCGTGGGGGGGGACGCCGCTGGCCCGCGCCGAGGTCAAGACCCCACACCGCGAGGGCGAGATCGCGGCCGTGCTGGCCCGCGTGCAGGACGAGGCCGCGGACGTCAGCATCGGCTCGTACCCGGAGCTGGAGGCCGGGCGCTGGCACGTCCGCGTCGTGGTGCGCGGCGCCGACGCCGATCGGGTCGAGGCCGTCCGCGCCCAGCTGGCCCTTGACTTGGCCCGGGCCCTCACCCTGTAGCAGCGGAGGTAGGCGTTCAGGCCCCCCAGCACCGCACGAGAAGGGGCCCTGGAGATCAGCCGGCTTCAACCGGCTGCCTCCACGCATCGGGTCGCCAGGGCGACGGTAGCGCGCCCGCATCGGCGACGACTCGTGGTCTGTTCACTCGAGGAGCCGATGCGGGTGCGGGACCGAGCATCTGGCGAGCCGCCCGTCCGCACCCCAGGGGGTGCACGCATACAAGCGGAGCCACCCCAGCCTGGGGCGGCCTTGACCGCGGAGGCGGCCTCGCTACCGTTCTGGTCCCCGGGTGGGGCTGTAGCTCATTTGGTAGAGCGCCTGGTTCGCAATCAGGAGGTAAGGGGTTCGACTCCCCTCAGCTCCACCACCCTTCTGCGCGCGGCTCCCCGCTGGAGTCAGTCCTGCCCGGAAGCCTGGGCCGCCAGCGCTTCGAGGAAGGGGAGGGGTTCGTCGGCCAGGCACTTGAGGATCGTGCCGCCGGCCGTGAAGGCGTGGGTGACGTCGCCGAGGCTCGCGTACCGCTCGAGGGCCGCGCGACCTTCGCCGCCGCCCACGTAGACGGCCACGCCCGCGGCCTGCAGCGCCTGCAGGGTCGCCACGAGCGCCTCCGTCCCGGCCGCGAACGCCCGGTTCTCGAACTGCCCCATGACGCCGTTGTGGAACGCCACGCGGCGCTTGGTGGAGCCCGCCCAGGCCAGGGCCTCGTCGTGGAACAACCGCCTGGTCTTGGGGCCGATGTCGCGCTGCCACGCGTCGGGCTGGATCTGGTCCGCCACGCGGCCGTCGTCCAGCACGAAGTCCACGGGGAGCACGACGCGCACGCCGCGGTCCTCGGCGGTCGCGAGCAGCTTGCGCGCCTGTTCGACGGCGGTCGCGGGCACGTAGGCCTTGGCTTCGCGCTGCGCCGGGTCACCGGCCGCCCCGATCGAGACGCGTCGGCCGTCGCGCTCGGCGGAGGCCTTGAGCAGGGCCATGGCCAGCCCACCGCCCGCGAGGATCAGCTCCACGCGTCCGCGCGCCACGACGCCGTGGAGCTGCTTGAGCTTGTCCAGCTTCATGCCGGAGAAGCAGACGAGACCCGCCTCCCGCGCGCGTACGACGTGCTCGGCGAGCTCGCGGCGCGAGAACACGCCAAGGGCCACACGCCCCATCGCCAGCGGCATGGCCGTCGTGGAGAAGTCCTTGTTGCCCGAGGCGATCGCGTCGTTGAGGTAAACCGTTCCGCCCTGCCGCATGGCCGTGGCCACGCGTGCGAACTGCGCCGTCAGCTGCCCCAGCTGCTCTTCGGTGGTCGTCCAGAGGCGCCGTTCGAAGTCGTAGCGCCGCACGTTCTCGAGCACGAGGAACTGGCCGGGCTTGAGGCTCTCGACCCCTTTGACGGCGATGCCCGTGAGCGTCTCGGCGTGCTCGTCGAACCAGTCGCGGATGAAGGGGCCTGCGCCGGGCTCGAGGTCACGCAGCCGCTGGTAGACGTACTCCAACGTGCTGTCGGCGTCGCGGCCGCGGTGGCCGAACACCAGCATGCGCCAGCCCTGGCGCCGACCCAGCTCGAGCGTCTCGTGCAGGCTCTTGAGACGCGGGTCGTCGCCGATCACGCCGTCGACATCGGCCACGTCGAGGTCCGCGCGCACCCACACGGGCGTGCCCGGCGGCAAGTCGCTCAGCGACTCCGCCGTGGGAATGGCGGCCAAGCGCTCCTCGATGGTGGCGCGCTCCTTGTCGTAGCCCGCGGCCAGGCGCAAGGCGCGGGCGAACGTGTCGGCATGTAGCTGCGGCATGGCGTGACTCCGCAGGGGAGGATAGCCGCGGTCGCTCGCCGTTCCCCCAGGAGCCGGCGTGCGTCGAGCCACGTCCGGGCCCTCCGCCTGTCCGCGGGGGGGCGCGCCCGCCGAGGCGCCCGGGGTAGAGTGCCGGCCATGAGCGTCGAGGACGTCCTGGCCCGCGTGGCCCGCTTCCGCCAGCCCGATCACGACGACGGCGAGCCCGTCGTGAAGGTGCGCGACCTCGTGGTGCGCTACGACCAGCAGGTCGTGCTCAACGGCATCGACATGGACGTCCGGCGCGGCGAGATCGTGACCATCCTCGGCGGGAGCGGCAGCGGGAAGTCGACCCTGCTCCGCGCCATCCTCGGGCTCCTCACGCCGGTGCGTGGCGACGCCCGCGTGCTCGACGTCGACTTGTCGTCGGCCTCCCCTGCGGAGCGCGATGCCGTCTACCGCAACCTCGGCATGGTCTACCAGGGCGGCGCGCTCTTCAGCTCGATGACCGTGTTCGACAACGTGGCGCTGCCGCTGCGCGAGCACACGGACCTCGATCCCGAGATCATCCGCATCGCCGTGCGCATGAAGCTCGGTGTCGTCGGCTTGGCCGGTTTCGAGAACCGCTTCCCGAGCGAGCTGTCCGGTGGCCAGCGCAAGCGCGTAGCGTTCGCGCGCGCGATCGCCGTGGACCCGCCGCTGCTGTTCGCCGACGAGCCCAGCGCCGGCTTGGACCCGCGCATCGGTCGTGGCTTGGACGACTTGATCCGACGCCTGTGCCGTGCGTTCAACATGGCCGTCGTCGTCGTGACCCACGAGATGGAGAGCGTGGAAGTCATCGCCGACCGGATCGTGATGCTCGGCGCCCAGCCGGGCGGCGCGAAGGTCCTCTTCACGGGCACCTACGCCGAGATGCAGGCCTGCCCGGACCCCGAAGTGCAGGCCTTCCTCCAGCGCAAGGCCCTCCAGGAGCCGCGTACCGAGGCCGTCGAGATCCTGAAGCAGCTCGTGGGTGAAGACTGACCGTCGCCGAGGCCGGGTCCCGATTTGACAGGCCCTGACGCGCCTCCACGATGGCGCCATGCCGTACGACCCCGTCTTGGTCCAGCCCATGCGTGAAGAGCTCACCCGCCTCGGGGTGGAGGAGCTCGTCGATGCCGATGCCGTGGACGCCTTCATGGACCGCCCCGGCACCAAGCTGATCGTGGTCAACAGCGTGTGCGGATGCGCGGCGGGCATGGCCCGTCCCGCGGTCACGTTGGCCCTGCGCCACGCCGTGCGCCCCGACCACCTCGGTACCGTGTTTGCGGGTCAGGACCTGCAGGCCACCGCCAAGGCGCGCTCTTGGTTCCCCGACGTGCCGCCGAGCAGCCCGTCGATCTTCCTGGTCAAGGACCAGGAGCTGGTGGCCTTCGTGCCGCGCCATCGCATCGAGAACCGCGATGCGGCCTCGATCGCGTTCGACTTGGTCGAGGCCTTCGACGCGCACTGCGCCGCCTGAAGTCCAAGGCCGCTTGACGCCAGCATGGGAACGTTCCATCACGACAAGGGCGACCTGCACGGCATCACCGTGGTCGTGGACACGCCCGGCCCGCTCGTCTACGTGGGACGTTGCGACACGATCACGCCCGAGGGCGTGATCCTGCTCGATGCCGACGTGCACGATGCCTCGTTGCCGGGCTCGGCCGGAGCGCCCGTCAGCAAGGAGGCGTACCTGAAGCGCGCCGCGGCGTGGGGTGTGTTCAAGCGACACGACCGCGTGGTCGTGCCGCACGCCGACGTCGCGTCCGTGCGTCGCCTTGGCGAGCTCGCGTCCTGAGACGCAGGCTCAGTACGACGCCTTCGAGACGATCGAGTCCAAGACGGTCTGGATGGCCTCGGCTTGCGCCTCGATCTGCAGCGTGCCTGCCTGGACCACGCCGACGAACGTGCGCACGCCGTCACTTGCCAGTCGGAGCTCGATCCACGGGCTGCGCCGTATGACGTAGGAATGGCCGTCGAGCCCGGCCACGCGCCCTGGCAGCAGGCGATCCGGCGAGTAGCCCTCCACGAGGTTCTCCAGGAAGTGGGGCAAGCTGCCCCGCGTGAGGCCCTGTTCGGCGGCCAGCAGCCTGATGCGAGTGCCCTCCGGGCCGTGGATCACGGCGAACTCAGGGGCGCTGTCGACGGCGACCGCTTTCCAACCCAGGGGCGGCGGTCGTAGTCCCAGTCCCCGGCGCGAGTTCACCGCAACGCATCCCGCCAGGGGATCGAGGGGCGGCACAAGGGACGACGCATCGCCGCGGTCGTCTGCGAGCTGCGTGAAGGTCGTGGTCTGGAGCGCTTCGACGAACGCGACGAGTCGCTCCGGGGGCACACCGTCCGCTTGCAGGATCTCTTGGCCACGTCGGCCGATCCAACAGGTTCCGTACTCGTTCTCGAAGACCACGAGCTCGAGCCCGCTGGCGGTCGCCACTGTTCCAGGCAGGGTGCGCTTGCGCACCCGCTCGACATCGAGCAGGGCCTCGAACGCCTCTCGCGCGTCCTGTTCGCTGTCGAACGCAACGGCCTGGACGACCACGAGGTCCTTGCCGTGGCGATCGAAGTACGCGACGCGGCCGCCGTCCCAACCGCTCGCGGCCCGGTGGGCTCGTTCGGCGACGAAAGCGCCGCGGCCCAGTCCCGTGGTGTCCAGACGCCCCTGCTTCTCCCCAAGGAAGAAGTCGATGTTGAGCGCGAGATCGAGCTCGCCCAGCGAGTGGGCGTACCAAGGCGTCCAGTCGGGACCCAAGGTCGCGGCCAGGTTGTCGGGCAGCTGCACCCGGCGGGGGAGGTCGCGGCGGTCGGGGTCGAGCCAGCGCTCCGGGTGCAGGAAGTGCTCCTGGGTGGTGGGCGGGTTCGCCCAAAGCGCGGCCATGCCTTCCGGGAAACCAGCTGCCGAGCCCTGGCCCACGAGCGCGGGCCCCACGCGGTAGTGGAGGAACGTGCCTGCCACCAAGTAGGCCGGCACTTCACGCAGGACCTGCTGCTGCGCCTCTACGAGACTCTCGTCGTCCGCACCCTGGGACTCGGACGCGTACGCAACGTGCGGGTACTCCTCTTCGTAGAGCTGCTGCACGCGCACGGCGCAGCCCTCGAACAGGCAGCGACCGGCGAAGAACCGGTCAGGGTCGTCCTCGTGCCGTTCCTCAAGGCCGTCGAGGTCGAAGTGCTGATCGTCCAGCGCGTGTGTGAGCTCGTGGACCAATGTCGGCTTCATCGCTTCGCCGACGGGTCCCTCGACCAGGTACAGCTCCCCGCGCTTCGGATCGTAGAAGCCCGACACGAATCCGCTCGCCAGCTTCATCGCGAGATCGAGCGAAGCCTCGTCCGGAGCGAGGTAACCCAGGCGATGCAGGATGCGATCATCCCGCTCGCGTTCGTGCGGCGGGTAGTCCTCGTCGATGTCCCTCAGGAGGTACTGCGCCAGCTCCTCGCGCGGGAGGGCGAACGCCGGTACCGGCCGCTTCCACTCGAGCCCGCGCAGGCGTGCGACCTCGGGCATCAGCTCGTCGACGAGCGCGCGCACCTCGGCGGTGCGGTTGGGCTTCGGTGCCTCCTCGCCCTCTCCCCCGTCGGCGCCCACCGTGGCGGGCGTCATGAACAGGGCGAGCAAGACGGCCGCGGGCGCGGCCCAGGCGGGCTTCGACATGGAGACCTCATCGGGGGAAGGGCGCGGCATCGTACGGGACCGAACTGGGCGACACGTACCAGGGTTGTGCTGCCACGATGGGTAGGATGCCCCGATGGCGCTCACGACACCGGACTGGATCGTGCTGGCCGTGTGCGGGGTGTTCGCCGTGCGCGGGGCGTTCAAGGGCTTTGCGTGGCAGGCCGTACGCACCGTCGGCCTGATCGGCGCCATCTTGGCGGCGAACCTCTTCTACGAGCGGTTCGCCGGCTGGTTGGACGCACACTTGCCGATTCCCGACGCGGCCGAGGGCGTCATCGCCTGGGCCCTCATCGCGATCGGCGTCTTCTTCGTGCTCGGCTTCTTCGCCTACATGGCGCGCGGGCTCGTGCGCAGCGTCAACCTGACCACGCCGGATCGCTTCCTCGGCCTGCTGATGGGAGCGCTCATGGGGTTCGTCCTCTGCACCGTCGCATTCTCCGTCTATGCGAGCTTCCAGGAGGACGACGAGACGAAGGCCACGTTCGGGGGCTCGAAGGCCGCGCGCTACATGGCGCAGGTGGTCGGCCTGGCCGAGCCGCTCGCCCCCGAGCCGATCCGCAAGCACTGGATGGGCGTGTTCGGCGCCATCAAGGACGCCGTCCCCGAGGAGCCGCCCGCACGCTGACCCGCGTCAGTCGTCTTCGATGACGTCGAAGCCGTCGGCCTCGACGACGCGGGGGCGCACCGGCGGCAACGGCTCGATGTCGTCGAGGCCGAGGTCCGCAGGCGGCTGCCAGGCCTGGGCGTCGGCGGCGGGATGCTGCGGATCGCTGGACGGGACCTCCGCGGGCGCGGCTGGGGACGCGGGCGGCATGGGCGAGAGGCCCGTCCGATGCGCCAGCCGCGCGTGGGGGGCCAGAAGCGCGCGGCGCTCGGCGGCGCGGCCGGTCAGGTCGCCGGGCGTGGGGCTGTCCCCGGCCAACATCTCGGCGAGGAGGTCCACCAGGGCGCGGTCGAAGCGCCGCTGGCCGTCGATGCGCAAGCCCGGCAGCGTGCCGTCGCACTCCAGCCGCGTCAGCGCGGCATCGCTGGCGAAGAGCCGGCGCGCGGCCTCCCGGGGGTCCAGCAGCTCCTCGTCGGCCAGGGGCAGCTCGCTGCGGTCGGCCAGGGCGCGGTGCGCATCGGGCGGGGGCGGCGCCAGCCGCGCGCACCAGTAGGTCGCCACGGCCTCCGGGTCGTCCGGCCGCACGCCGGCGGCCGCGTCGACCCAAGGTGCGGCAAAGCCCAGGCTCCCCTCCACCCAGGCGGCCGGGACCGCGCGCGCGCGGGCCTGGCGCCGCAGCCAAGCGGGGCCCGTCAAGAGGCGCCGGGAGGTTTCGGGAAGGTCGTAGAGTGGGAGGCCGTCTCGAAGGAACACCCCGGCATCCTGACACGGCTTCGCGCCCGGGCGAGGTCGTCGCCTGCGCCCTGGAGCCTGCCGTGCCTGTCGCTTTCCCGTCCCGCGTCCTCCTGGGTGGATCGCTCGTGCTCGTGCTCGCGGGCTGCCAGGGATCGACGCCCCGTCTTCCGGCCGCGGGGCCCGTCCAACCGACCGTGGCGGGCCGCGCGCCCGTGGGTTGGCAGGACGCGGCGACGGCCCGCGACGCGTTCACGCGCCAAGCCGCCGACGGCACCGTCACGGCCACCCTGCAGGACGCGTCCTGGCTGCGCTTTGCGGGGCCGCCCGAGGAGGTCGAGCAGCGCTACCGCGCCTACTTCCTGGAGGGCTATACGACCTTCGACGTGGTCTTGGTCACGGAGGAGCTCGGCAAGCCCACCGAGGAGACCTTCCTGCTCGAGGACAGCGCCGGCCGCCGGGCCGTGAGCCGCCCCGTGCGCTACGAGGGCCAGATGGGCAGTGGCCGGGGCGGTTTCGCCAGCCAGTTCGAGCTCTCGTTCCAGCACGCGATCACGCAGGACACGCGCTGGCTGCGCCTCACGCGCCAGTCCACGGGCACCACCGTGGAGTGGCGGTTCTAGCCAGGATTTCCCGTGGGGTACGGAGGGTACGGGGTTCAGACCCCTCGCGCGTGCGCGCCGAGCGTGCCGCGGGCGACGCGGTCGAGGACTTCGTCGACGCGTCCCCCGGTCGCGATGGGGCGGATGCCCACGGCGCGAAGCAGCGTGAGCGCACGCGGGGCGAAGTCGGTGGCGACCAGCGCGCGGCAGCCCATGAGCGCTTCCAGGAACCGCGGTGCATGGCCGACGCCGTCGGAGCGTCGGCCTGGCGCGGCCGGCAGCTCGCGCGTGCCGAGCAGGCGAATCGCAGTCGCGCCGACCGCGTACACATGCAGCACGTGCGCCTGCTGCAACGGTAGGTCCACGAGCGTGCCGTCGCGCGTGGCGACCGCAACGACCTGTGCGCGGCGCCGCGGCAGGATCGCGCCTTCGCGCGGTGCGTCCTCGTCGGGGTCGGGCAGCGTGCGCAGGACGTCCACGGCATCGAGCGCGTCGAGGTCCACGTTGCGGAAGCGCGACGGCGCGAGCTGGTCCAGCAGCGGCGTGTCGTCGTCGCGCCCCACGCGATGCCGCTCCTCGGCGAACGCGTGCGTGGCGATGTCGCGCGCCTCGTCCAGCTCGCCGGCGGTGGGCATCACGCCGCGCAGCGCGGGCACGTCGCCCTCGGCCGGGCCCACCACGTCCACGCGCTGCGCACCGCCGCGCGCGGCCTGGGCGGCGAGCGCGGCGATCTCCTCGTCGTTCCAGGTCGGCAGCAAGGTGATGCGCGCGGCCGTGGCGATGGCCTCCCGCCGCGCGATCTCGAAGGCCTTGGCCACTTCGTCCAGGTAGAGCGCGGCGGCTTCGGGCCGTTCGAGCACCTCGCCCCGGTGGATGCCGCCGGCGAAGAAGCGCTCGGCCACGCGCTGGCTGGCCGCGTCCAAACGCACCACGAGCCACGCCAGCCCGAAGTCGGCCAGCTCCTCGGCGTACTCGCCCAGCAGAGGACCGTCGATGACGAGCCCGACGCGCACGTCCGGGTGGTGTTCGCGCAGGAGGGACAGGATCCGCAGGGTGCTCTCGGCGCTGGCCAGCGGGTCGCCCGGGCCCTCGATCTCCAGCGCCAGGGGGCCCCGGAGGGTGACCCGCGCCGTGGCGACGTAGCGCAGCACGTCGGCCACGTCCACGCTGGGGGCCTCGGTGTCGAAGGGTCGGTCCCGGCGCAGGAGCAGCGGTCGTGGGGCCGCCGGCAGGGCGAGTCGCCAGACCGGGAGCAGGGTCGGGCCCGGGCCTCTGGGCGCGTCGGACGGGGGTTGCGAGTCCTTCATGAACGGCGGCGGGGGAGTCTACGCCCCGAAAGCGCGCCGTCCGGTAAACCTGGGGGGGTGAGCGAGCCGCCGACCGACCCGCACCGCGAGCCGGATGCACGTCCGCGCATCCGCCCCGCGCACGACCACGATGCACCTCCGCCCGAGCGGCCGATGAGCGGCTGGGCCGTGCTCGCCCTCGTCACCGCGCTGATCAGCGTGGCCGCCAGCCTGCTCACGCTCTACTGGTGGCTGCCGTTGATCCCGCTGACGATCGGCGTGCTCGTTCTCGTCAAGGTCTCGCCTCGCGAGCACCGCGGGCGTGTCCTGGCCACGATCGGCTTGGTGATCGCGCTGTTCGCGGGCTCGTGCTCGTTCATGCTGCAGCGTGGCGTGCGCACGATGGTCGCCAGCTCGGTGGGCGGCATCCTCGGGGCCCTGTCCTCCACGGGCAGCACGGAGACGCAAGAGCAAGCCATCGCCCGCTGGGCGTCCAAAGCCGCCATGGAGGAGGGCCTCGTCGAGCGCGTTCGCACCCGCTATGCCGCGGTCGTCGAGCGCTTCGGTGCCTACCAAGGACCCGCCCACGCCGGCACGTGGTACGGAGGCGTTGCCGAGCTCGGCATGCCCCCGTCCGAGGGGCTCGCCGAGGTCCCCCCCAACCCCGAGGGCAAGATGCCTTCCCTGGGACACACGATGTGGGCGCGCGTGCGCTTTGGCGATCGCGAGGTCCACGTGGCCATCGAGATCCTCGGCGGCCCCGGCGGCGAGAGCGCCATGGACGTCGCGCGCACGGCGCGACCCGATGGCAGCGTGCCCTGGGTCAGCGACATGCGGTTCTTCGTGGCACCGGACGGTAACGCGGCCCCCGCAGGGGGTGGGTAGGGGGGCAGCGCGCAGCGGAACGGCGTACCATGCCGCCATGCGCCAAACCGCCCTCGTCACCGCGCTCCTGATCGTCGTCGCCTGGGTGCCGCTCCGCGCTGCGGCCGAGTTCGAGCCGGCGGAGTGGAAGGACATCCAGGCCGAGTTCGCCGAGCTTTTCGCGCGCCCTGGCTTCCCCCAGGAGAAGTCGCAGCTGCTCAAGCGCCTCGTGGAGGAGGGCAGCAGCAAGAGCCTCAAGCTGGTGGGGGACGCGCTCGTCAAGGAGTGCGAGCTGCTCTGGGAGGTGCGCAGCGCCTGGCAGGTCGCCACGATGGACAACCTGAAGGCGCTCGAGACGGCCATCGACGGCTACTCCAACGAGGAAGCCAAGGCGATCCGGGATGCGCCCAAGGCCCTGGCCGAGGCCGAGGAAGCCCTCAAGCTGGAGCAACGCGCGCTCGCCGAGGCCCTTGACGCCGTCAAGGCCGCGCCGGCCGTGTTGCGCGACACGCTCTTCAAGCGCGCCAAGACGTCCAAGGACTGGATGTATCGCGCGGCGGCCGCGCGCCTGGCCGTGATGCGCCTGCCCGAGGCGGAGAGCGTCGACTACCTGCGGCGCATGATGAACACCGAGAAGGACGGTCGCGTGCGCAGCGCGGTGCTCGACATGATGGGGGACCTGGGGGAGGGCTGGGAAACCTGGACGATCGACCGCATCGCCGACCCGGACTGGGCAATCCAGCTGCAGGCCGTCCAGCTGGTCCAGTACCG
Organism: Planctomycetota bacterium; assembly: GCA_050248855.1. GTDB lineage: Bacteria > Planctomycetota > PLA2 > PLA2 > JAEUHO01 > JACKGW01. Next base: position 40,062 of record JBFWRP010000029.1, read on the forward strand.
CGCGTACAAGCCCGCGGTGCCGCACCTCATCAACGCCCTCGGCCGCGCCAGCCCGCGCCTCGCGCAGGCCATCGGCGCCGCGCTGAAGGACCTGACCGGCGAGAACTTCGATCCCTACCCCGACATCTGGGCGAAGTGGTGGGACGAGCACCGCGACGAGTTCGAAGCCGGGGTCGAGGTCAAGGGCAAGCACGTCGAGAAGTTCGAGCCGACGCACTTCTACGGCCTGCCGATCCACTCGGATCGCATCATCTTCGTCATCGACATCAGCAACTCGATGAAGCTGAAGACGGAGAACGGCAACCCGGCCGAGAAGTGGAAGGCACCGCCGCCCACGACGGGGGGCGAGGCCCCGCCGCCGCCGCCGCCCCCGGAGGAGATCCTCAGCGGGCCCAAGATCGACGTGGCCAAGCACGAGCTGAAGAAGGCCATCGAGAAGCTGCCTGCCGCGCACACGTTCACGATCATCGCGTTCAACGGCGGCGCCACGGCGTGGAAGGAGGAGCTCGTCCCGGCCACCGACAAGAACAAGCAGGACGCCTTCACCTGGGTCCGCGCCCTCAAACCGTACTCCTCGACCTACATCGAGGGTGCCTTGCGTCGTGCGTTCCAGATCGCCGGCGTCCTCGACGTGGATGACAAGTACGTCACCCAGCGCGCCGACACGATCGTGCTCATGTCCGACGGCGCACCGACGGACAGCGACCCGCGCAAGCCGAAGAACGCCGACCCGGAAGCCCTCCTGGCGCTCGTCCGCGAGTGGAACAAGAACCAGAAGGTGATCATCCACACCATCGGCGTGGACATGCTCGAGTACATCGACTTCCTGAAGAAGCTGGCCGAGCAGAACGGCGGGACCTACCTCGATCGCTGAGCCAGGCATCGCACGACTCGGCGGCCCGTGGTGGACCGCCCTGCGGGCAGGTGGCGTTCCACTGCGCTTCGGGCCGGGCTTCGTCCTGGCGCCGGCGGCCCTCGTGCTCGGGATGGGACCCGCGGAGGGCCTGCTGATCTGGGCCATCGTGTTCGCGTCCGTCGTCGTCCACGAGGCGGGGCATGCGCTGGCCGCCCGCTGGCGCGACTTGCCGGTGCTTGGGGTCTACTTCTCGTGGATCCCCTTCGTCGGCATCGGCCCGGGACCCCATCGCGCACGCGCGGTGGCGGCGCTCGCGGGACCGGCGGCGAGCTTGCTGGCCGCGGGCGTCCTGGCCTTCTGGCCCGCGGCCCGGGAGCAGCTGGTGCCCGGCGCGCAGCACCTGTGGCTCGGCAAGCCTGCCGGTCTGGCGTTGGGCTTCAACCTGCTCGCCGCGGGTGTGAACCTGCTGCCCTTCCGGCCGTTGGACGGCGGCCTCGCCCTCCACGCCGCGCTCGCCTCGTGGCGCGGGGACGCGCCCGCGGCGCGCACGATGCGCATCCTCGGTGCGGTCGGGGCGCTGGCGGCCGGCGCGCTCGCCGTGGCCGTGGGCGGCGAGCTGGGCCTCACCATCGGCCTGCTCGCCGCCGTGCTTGCGCTCGCGGCGTTCGGCACCCGTGTGCCCAACGCAGAGGCCGCCGCTAGCGGCTGACGGCGGCTCCGGCGCCGACGTTGCCCAGCGCGTCCGTGGCCTGCACCACGACGTCGTGGGCGCCGGCCTTGGCGTCGGGCAAGCGGGCCTGCGCCGTCTCTTCGGGTTCGTCGAAGAGCCCGTCTTCCGCGGCGAGCACGCGCCAGGGCTGGCCGTCCAGCGAGTAGCGCAGTCGCACGATGCGCCCGTCGGCGGCGTCCGTGGCGGTGGCACGTACCACGAGCGTGCCTTCGCCGTCACGCTCCAGGCGCACGTCGACGCGAGGCGCCGTGTTGTCGACCCGATGCGCGAGCACGATCGCGTCCACGGAGCGCGTGCGGGACGCGTCGTTGCCTCCCGCATCGCTGACCGTGAGCTTGACGTCGTAGAGCCCGTCCGGCCAGCCACTCGTGTCCCAGCTCCAAGCGGGCTTGGGCAGCTCCTCGTCGTCCACGAGGACGTGCCACCGCGTGACGCCGGTCCGACGGATCTCGATGCGCGTGATCAAGTCGTCGCCGTCGGCGTCCTCGACCTTCCACGAGAGCTCGCGCTTGGGGCTGGCCTCGCTCGGTGGGCCGCCCTCCTTGGGAGCCCCCGGCACGTTGACCTCGAACGCGGACAGGACAGGCGGCCGGTTGGGTCCCTGCCGGACCCAGGTGATGGCGCGCACCTCGCCCTCGGTCGCGTCCAAGGTGACGCGGACCTGGGCGAAGCGTGCGTCGAGCGCCGTGTCCGCCACGCCCGGCGCGCCGCCCGTGACCTTGCGCCACGCGCTCCACGAGGCGTCCGGCTCGTCGACGGGTCCGCCGCGCACCTCGAGCCCCCGCACGCCCTGACCCTCGACGCGCAAGCGACCCCACCGTGCGACGGCCGACGCGTCGAGCACGTCGCTCGTCCAGGTCGGCGGCTCCGGGAGCTTGGCGAGGCGGCGGTGCAGGACCACGGGGTTGCTGGTGACCACGGCGGTCAGACGACCCTCGCCGTTGCTGACGACCACGCTGGCCTCGGCCTCGGGCAGGTCTCCCAGGACGCCGGGGGCGTGGCCCGGCTCGACGCGCACGAGGCGCGCCCCGGGCCCCGTGCCGGCGACGGCGCCACCGCCGTCGGCAGTCAGGCCGAGGACGGCGACCTTCTTCTCCTGCCAGAGGACGGTCAGGACGCCGCTCGGCTCGAGGTGCAGGACGTGGCCGTCCTGCAGGCCGGGGCGCGGCGCGGGCTTGCCACCGGGGGGCGTCGCCGGCGGACCCTCCATCTGCTTCACCAGGTTGCCGATGGCCTGCGCGTTGCCGCCCGCCTCGTCGGCGTTGGCGGCCACGAGCAAGGAACCGTCCGTGCGTCGCACGATCCCGACGATCTCCTGCTGCTCGAAGTCATGGAGGACGGCTACGGCGCCGTCGGGTGCCACGCGTGCGACCAGTCCCTTGGGCGCGGTGCCCACGAGCCACGCGGCGCCGTCGGGGGCGAGGCAGCGGACGTGGTCGTCGTCGAGCGCGGCCCGGCGCGCCACGGTGCCGAGCCCGTCCACGGCGTAGAGCGCGGCCGGGCCGCCCGTGGCGGCCACGACGCCCCCCTGGCCATCCCCGGCCAGCGCCCACACGTGTTCGACCGGCAGCGCCGCCAGCGGGGTCACGCTGACGTCGTCCCCGCGCACGTCCACCCGCATCACGCGGGCGCCGGGGAAGACGGCCGCGACCACGCCGCCGTCGCTCGCGGCCGCCACCGCCGTCACGAGCAGGCCGGGCCCGAGGTCGATGGTCTTGACGTCCTTGCCCTCCACGCGCTTGAGCTGCGCGTCGTTGCCCGTGGCGATCCACGTGACATCGCCCTGCTGCAGGGCGGCCCAGGCCGTTGCGGCGCCCACGTCGATCGATTCGAAGGCGGGGCCCGGCCGGATGACGCCGTCGTCATCCACGAGCGCGCGCTCGAAGGTCCCCTCGCCGAGCGCGGCCGCGCCGGCCACGCGCACCTCTTCGGTGCCTCCGGCCGACGCGCCGTGCGGCGCAGCGGCCATCGTGGCGACCAGGAACAGCAGGCCGAGTCGGAGGGAGCGACGGGCTCCCCACCCATGCGTGGTTGCGTGCATCGATGTCCTCTAGCGAACGACGCGAAGCGTGACGCGCTCGCCGCCCGCGATCAGGTAGCCCACCTCGCGCTTGACGAGGGAGAACGTGTCCCGGACCCCCAACAAGGGCGCGTCCGGCGAGCGGACGAGGCGGGGGAGGGACGACAGCGGCAAGCGCCGCAGCATGTGCCCGTCGAGGTCCACGTCGACCTGGGCGCGCGGAAGCACGGCGCACAGCTCGGTCGTCTTGTGGAACGTCTCGTAGAGCCCCGGCAAGTCGCGGATGTCGCGGGGTGCCGGCGCGTCGGTTGGCGCGTTGTCGCCGCCGATCACGTTCACGACGTAGTTCCCCTCCGGCGCATCGTCGGGCACCACGATCTCCAAGCGCTCCGTACGCAAGGGACCGAGCTCCTGGGGTTCCAGCACCACGCTCAGCTGCACGGTCTCGCCCGGACGAACCTCGTCGCGGGAGGCCACGACGGAGCGGATCCAGGCCCGACGATCCGTGTGCTCGACGTCGATCTCCACGTCGAAGCGCTCGAACTCCGGGCGCTGGCGCGCGTGGGTGAGCGGACGATCCACCAAGTGCATGAGCATGCGCTGGTAGCCGCCGTCGAAGCCGCCCACGCTGTCCTCGTACGTCCAGGCGTCCAGGCCCTTGAGCTTGACGGTCATGCGGACCCGCTTGGTGTTCGGGCCGATGCCGCCCTCGGCCTTCGTGAAGGCCTCGCGCAGCGCCGATTGCAGCATGGGCTGGAAGAAGATCGTGTTGGGCGTGACCTCGAAGTCGAACGCCTCCTCACGCTTCGTGACGCGGTTGCGGAACACGACGTGCACCGGGACCATCGGCGCCTTGCGCGTGCGGTCCACGACGATGCAGCTGGGGCGGTCTTGGACGAGGGCCCCGATCTCCCGCAGCGGCCCGCCCAGCTTGAAGCTGATCTCGCGCGACGCGACGACCATGTAGACGTAGCCGACGCTGGAGGGGAACAGCGTCTCGCCGAGCGTCTCGAAGGAGTGGCCGAACGCGTAGACCTTGTCGCCGTCCACGGCCGTGATGGTGCCCATGGCCGACGCACTGAAGTCGCCCCGCAAGATGTCCACGGTGATCGCGGCGCCGGGAACCACGGGCGCCTCGAGCGCACCGGCGGGGGCGCCGCCGCCCGGGGCGGCCACCACGTGGAAGCCCAGCGCGCGCATCTCGCTGGCGACCAGCGCGCGCCCGGCGTCGGAGAAGCCGCCGAGCGCGAGCGGCGTGCCGATGGGGCGAAACGGTGCGCCCGCGCGGTCGGACTCGGGTGCGTGCAGTGGCGTCGGCGGTAGGGCGCCCGAGGGGCGACCCTCTTCCACGCGCTGGCCCTCGGCCAGCATGTCGTGGATGGGGGTGACGCCCCCGACCGCGTGCTTGGCCCAGGCAAACGTGTAGGAGAGGGCTCCGGCCAGGCGGCCCTCGAACCAGATGGGCGAGCCGGACATGCCCTGGGCGATCTGGTGGTCGGCGAACTCCTCGCCCAGGCAGCGGACCAGGATGAGGTCCTGCTTGGTCAGCCAGTTGCGCGCGATGTCGATGACCTCGACCTCGAAGGGTTCGAGCGTGGTCCCGCGGCGCACGGTGAGCCCATGGCCGCGCATGCCGGGCTTGATCGCCTCCAGCGGGAGGTACGCGGCGTCGTCGGAGGTCGCGGCGGGCGCTGCTTCGCCGCCGGGCGCGTCCTCGGCGTGGGCCGCGGGCGTCGTGGCGCCGGGCGCGAGGAGACCGAGGAGCAGAAGGGGAACGAGGAGGGCAACCGGGCGCGGCATGGGCGGAGTCTACGCCCAGATCGCACGGGCGACCGCTTCCCCGGTTCGCCTGTCAAGCGGGCATCAAGCCCCGCCTCGGCGACCATCGCTTGGGCCCCTTGCCGGGGCTGCCGACCATGCGGGGATGCACACGGATCGCTTCCAGGGAACATCCACCTACGTCGCCACCGAGGACCTCCTCGTGGCAGTCAATGCCGCGATCACGCTGGGTCGGCCCCTGCTGGTGAAGGGGGAGCCGGGCACCGGCAAGACGGTGCTGGCGCAGGAGGTGGCCCGCTCGCTCGGACGCCCACTGGTCGAGTGGCACGTCAAGAGCACCACGAAGGCCCAGCATGGACTCTACGAGTATGACGCGGTGGCGCGCCTCCGGGACTCGCAGCTGGGGTCGGACCGCGTGCACGACATCCGCAACTACATCGTGCGCGGGCGGCTGTGGGAGGCGTTCGAGAGCCAGCCCCCGGCCATCCTGTTGATCGACGAGATCGACAAGGCCGACCTCGAGTTCCCGAACGACCTGTTGCTCGAGCTGGACCGGATGGAGTTCCACGTCCACGAGACCCGCGAGACGGTCAAGGCGCGGCATCGTCCGGGCGTGATCATCACCAGCAACGACGAGAAGGAGCTGCCCGACGCCTTCCTCCGGCGCTGCTTCTTCCACTACATCCGGTTTCCCGACCGGGCCACGCTCGAGCGCATCGTCGAGGCGCACTTGCCGGAGCTGAAGGCCAAGCTCGTGGAGCAGGCCTTGGACGTCTTCCAGGCCCTTCGCGACGTCCCGGGCCTCAAGAAGAAGCCCAGCACGAGCGAGCTGCTCGACTGGCTCCGGCTGCTTGCCGCCGAAGGCGTGGCGCCGGACCGCCTGGCCGGCGAGGCCCGCAAGGACCTACCCCCCCTGGTGGGGGCCTTGCTCAAGAACGAGCAGGACACCTTCCTGGCGCACCAGGCGCTGCGCCGCGGGCGCACGCGGTAGCGGCGTGTTCCTGGACTTCTTCCAGGGGCTGCGCGCCGCCGGGGTGCCCGTGACGATCACGGAGCACCTCGCCTGGCTGCAGGCGCTCGAGGCCGGCCTCGCCGGCCTGGACCCCGAGCGCTTCTACTACCTGGCGCGGGCGGCGCTCGTGAAGGACGAGCGCTTCATCGACCGCTTCGACCGCGTCTTCGGGCACGTGTTCCGTGGGCTCGAGGCGCCCGGCGACCTGACGGCGGACATCCCCGAGAGCTGGCTCCGGCGGCTGGCCGAGCGCCTGCTCGACCCCAACGAGCTCGCCCGGCTGCAGGCCTTGGGCTCGCTCGACGAGCTGCTCGAGACCCTGCGCAAACGGCTCGCGGAGCAGCAGGAGCGCCACGAGGGCGGGTCGCGCTGGATCGGGACGGGTGGCACGTCGCCGTTCGGCGCCTACGGGGCCAACCCCCTCGGCGTGCGCATGGGCCAGCATGCCTCGCGCCACCGTCGCGCCGCCAAGGTCTGGGACCAGCGCGAGTTCCGCGACTTCGCCGAAGACGTCGAGCTGGGCACGCGCCAGCTGAAGGTGGCACTCAGGGGCTTGCGCAAGCTCGCGCGGCGCGGCCACGAAGACGAGCTGGATCTCCCCACCACGATCCGGGCCACCGCGCGCAACGCCGGCTGGCTGGATCTCCAGTGGCAGCGCTCGCGGGAGAACGTCCTGCGCGTGCTGCTCGTGCTGGACGTGGGTGGATCCATGGACGACCACGTCCGCCGTGTGGAGGAGCTGTTCAGCGCCGCGCGCAGCGAGCTCAAGCATCTGGACCACGTCTACTTCCACAACTGCCTTTACGAGCGGGTGTGGAGGGACAACCACCGTCGGCACCAGCTGGTGACCCCGACCGAGGAGCTCTTCCGCCACCACGACCGCGAGACGCGCGTGGTGTTCGTGGGCGACGCCAGCATGGGCCCCTTCGAGCTGACGCACGCCGGCGGCAGCGTGGAGCACTGGAACGAGCAGCCCGGCATCTCGTGGCTACGCCGGGCCGTCGCCGCGTGGCCGCGCACCGTGTGGATCAACCCCGTGGCCGAAGACCACTGGACGTGGACTCCCTCCATCGGCATGGTGCGCGGCGTCTTCGAGGGCCGCATGGTCCCGCTGACCTTGGCCGGCGTCGAGCGGGCGATCGATCTGCTCACGTAGGCAGACGGCAGTGTCCGCAGGTACGGAATCTCACCCGACTCCGTACAGGGGGCTACTTCGCCTCGGCAGGCGCCGGCTGGTCGATGAGCGCGATCATCTCGCGAATCGCCGCCATGGCCTCCTCGTCGGCCGCGATCAGCAGCGAGCCCGTCCGCTGCTCGGGGACGATACGCGGCATGTGTGCCTTGCGACCGGCCGTGTGCCGGCTGTAGAGGTTCATGAGCATGCCTGCGGCCTCTTGCGCGCTGGCGTGCCGGAGCGTCAGGCGCACGACCGAGATCGTCTCGGCCTTGGGGGCCGCTTCGACCGGCTTCGTGGGCAGGGCGAAGTCCAGCAGGGCCGCTGCGGAGCGGACGGCATCCAGCTCGTCGGCGCTGCCGCTGACGAGCAGCTGGTTCGTGCGGGTATCCGCCGTGATGCGTAGGGAGGACGCGCTCGCGGGCTCGCCCTGGGTCTGTCGGCCCCTCGCATCCTGGTCGCTGGGCGGCATCAAGCCGAAGTGCGCGACCAGCTGCGCGGCCACGGCCGCGGCTCGTGCATGGCGCAAGGGAACGACCACGGTGTTCGAGGCGCGGACGGCCGTGGCCTCCGCCTCGGCGTCCATCTGCTGGACGATCCGCCACAGGGAGGCCACCATCGGTGCGAAGTCCGTCACGACCACGCCGGAGGCTTGGGGAACCTCCGTCACGTTGCCGAGGTTGCCCTGGGACACCAGGCGCTGGAGGGCTGCGCGGGCGTTGCGCAGGTCCTTGACGTGTCGCAGGGGAATCCAAGTCGTCACGAAGCGTCCGACCTGCGCCTCGATGGCATCGATGTTCGCCCTCGTGATCTCCACGTACTCGGCGCGGAGCTGGAGGCTGGAGTGGCCAGCCCTGATGTCGAAGACGTGATACGTGGTCGCCGTGCCCCCTCCCTGGCGGATCAGGGTCAGGCTGAACGGATACAGCAGCTGGCGCAGCTGGGCGACCAGGTCCTCGGGACCGCCTCGCAGCGTCAGCTCGCAGGAGATCCTCTCCGACTTGACCACCTTGTTCTCGGGGTCGTAGACCAGCGGGAGGCCCGTCACGGCCAGCACCTGCTCGAGGAGCTTGCCGAGCGTCGTCTCCTGCGTGATCGGGATCGTCCACGGCGGCGCGGTGCGCGATCCCGCCGCCGGAGCGGGCTGCACGCCGTCGTCCGCGACGGCGTTGGACAGGGGAGCGACCAGGAGCAGCGCTCCGAGCACGACGACGACAAGACGGCAGACGGACGGCGATCGGGGCGACACGACGTTCCTCCTCGGGACAGCGAGGGCTTGGACGTCGCGAGCCTACCGACCCTTCCGGGGCCGCGCGTGCAGTCGGGTCAAAGGTCCACGCCGAAGTGGAGGATGACGTGGGGGACGGCGGGGTTCCCGCTGCCGTCATCGTCGCCCTGCAGGGCGATCACGTCCGCCGTGGCGTCCCCGTCGGTGGGCGTCGCAAGGCGCACGGCGAAGGCGCTGACCGTGTCGTCGCTGTTCCAGTCCGACAGGAAGGCGGAGGTCACGTTCACCTCGCGCCAGCCCGACGTGGTCACGTCCGTGATCGTCGCGATGTCGTTGCCCGGCGGATGCGGGACCTGGCCGACCGCGAGGGGCAAGTCAGGGTGGTCCGGCAGGTGCGACACCACGAGGGGGCCCAGCGGTGCCGGGTCGCCGGAAGAGACCTCGACCCAGAAGCGCAGGCGGATCGAGTCGAGGCTTGTCTTGTCGGGCTGCTGCGTGCCGTCGATGCGGATGGCGATCACGCCGAGGACCTGCGTGCCTGCGACCAGGTCACCGGCGGCGAGCACGTCAGGCTGCGCGGAGACGTCCGTCCCCCCCGTCGTCCGCACGACGCTGCCCGAGAGGCCCGAGGCCGCGAACAGCGTCACGTCCTGGTCATCGACGAAGTCCTCGGCGATCGACTCGACGAGGCCGCACGACGAGAGCGCGAGCGCCGCGGGAAGAAGAACCAGCGCGAGCAGAGAGCGGGCAACCGACATCGGGCCTCCGGGCCCGCCGAGCGGGCGTACTTCGCCCTATCGGCCGATCGCCGTGCGGACAGGAGCCCCTACGGAGGCGGGCCCCTACGCAGGCGGGAGAAGCTGTTGCACCCTGCCGCGACGCCTGCCCGTCGTCCCGGGCCATCCCCGGCAGGCTGCAACGGCTTTTCCCGCCTCCGTACGAACCGCCTCCGTACGAAGCGGGACCCACGTGGCCGCCAGCCCGTCGAGGCTGGCGTGAAGGCGCCATGTGCCCGGCGTCGCGAGCAGGGACGCGCGTGCCGACTCGCCCAAGGGGATCCGTGTGGCGGCATGCCGCACGTCCTTCAGGGGCGTGAGGCGTACGGTCCGGCTGCCGCCGGCGTGCGAGAAGACCAGCTCCAGGCGGGGGCCCCTGCCGGGGCGCGAGGTGGTGCGCAGGCCTTCGATGAACACATCCACGGCCATGTCGTCGGTGTCGGGCAACGTCGCGCCGGGCGCGAGTCGCTCGCCATCGGCGACCACGGCGGCGCGTACCACGAGCGCTCGCGTGCTGCGTCGCCGGGCGCCGTCGCGGAGGCGACGCATGAGGCCGCGCACGCCCAGGAACGCCAACGCGAGGCCCGAGAACCAGGCGAAGGGCTTGACGCGACTGCGCATGCGACCGACGAGCGCCAGGTCCACGATGCGATCGCGGCGTGCGATGACATCGGCATCCCCGGGCGCCAAGCGGGCTGCGAGCTCGGCGTGCCGGACGGCGGCGGCCTCGTCGCCCAGGGCCTGCCACGCGATGGACGCGGCCGTGTGCGCCTCGGGCGACGGCGACTCGGCGGCCAGCGCCTCCAGGCGCGGCGCCAGCGCCGAGACCGCACCGGGCTCGTGCACGTCGGGCCAGGCGCCCAGGCCCTCCGGCGCCTCGAGGCGCCGGAGGGCGGGTCCCAGTTCCCGTGTGGCGTGTGCGGTGCCACGCTGATGGACCGCCGAGAGACCGAGCCCTGCGATCGTCACGAGGACGAGCAAGATCGTCACGGCGCGCCGTAGGGGTCGGGAGCGGCTCATCGGTCAGGCCTCCGCAGGGGGTCGGGTCGTCGGGGTCAGCGCGCGGGCCAGGCCGCGAGGACCTCGTCGATGGCCTGCGCGGGGTCTTGCGAACCCATGGGCAGCGCGGCCAGCGGCTCGTCGACGAGCTCGGTGCGCTCCACCTCGTAGTAGGCAAGCAGCTTGGACTGCTCGCGCAGCGACGCGCGGATGGCATCGATGCGCTCGCGCGCTGCCGACCAGCCGCTGGCATCCAGGCCCTCGGCCAACACGCCCTCGCGCGTGCGAGCCGCGGCCTTGCGGGCTTCGAGGGACTCGAGCTCGGCGGCCAGGAGACGCACCTCTTCCCCGAGGCGCGACTGCTCGTCACGAGCCTGTTCCAAGGCGGACAGCGTGGACGCGTGCTCGGCCTTCAAGCGCTCGAGGTCCTGGGCACGACGCTCGAGGCGCACGCTCGCGGCCTGGAAGGCGCGCACGCGGCGCAGGGTGCCGTCCTCGGACGAGCGAACCTGGGGACGAAGCGGCACGGTGGCGGGGACGAGCTCGTCGTCATCGCCCATCGTGGCGCGGAGCGAAGCCAGCGCCTCGCGCTCGCTTCCGACGCGGGTAGCCAGGGTGCGCACTTCGCGCTCGGTCTCGCGGATGCGGTCGGCGAGACCTTCGGCGGCGACTTCGCCGCGGATGATGCTCTCGGCGTAGGCGTCCACCTGACGGCGGGCCTCCTCGAGCTGGTTCTTGAGCGGGACGTCGGCGGCCACGGCACTGCGGGCCTCGGCGCGCAGCTGGGCCACGCGCGACGAGATCGCATCGGTGCCGATGAACCACGCCGCACCACCCACGATCAGGGCGGTCCAGATGAGCTTTCGCATGGCGGGGATCTCCGGAAGGGGAAAACAGGGACGTACGGGGAGCCCGAACCGGCACGACAAGGCTTGTCGCGCAGGCACGAGACGCTGTCGGGGGGTGGCGGACTCAGGCTGCGCGAAGCAGGGGAGCGAGTCCTTCGACCGGCGGCGAGGCGGTCACGGAGGGGAGGGCGCCGAAGCGCGTGCGGGCGTTCTGGCTGCGCGCCCGGGAGGCCTCGCCCCACGCCGTGCACAGGACGACGAGCGAGGCGAGAAGGAGGAGGAGCGCGAAGAGCGACAGGCCCCAGCCGCGGTGCGTGCGGCGGTGCGCGATCAAGCTGGCGGTCCAGCCGAGCGCGACGATGCCGGCGACGACCGTGCCCTTGATCCAGGTCTGGAGCTCGCCGACGGAGAAGTTCTCTCCGGCGCTTCGCGAGAAGGCGATGACGTCCAAACCGACGATCATCGAGTGCGCACACCAGAGGATCGCGCCCAGCAGGAAGCCGCGGAGCAGGAGCGATGGACCCGCGATGGCCTGCGTCGACGGGAAGCCCGTTGGCGCCATGGGAACGAGCGGACGGGCGGCGTGCACGACGGGCGCGGCATGCGCCAGCGAAGCCACGCCCAAGGGGGCCGCCGGGCCAAAGGGAGGCGCGAGGCGCGGGCGACGGCGGTCGAACGCCTCGCGCGCCCGGTCCCCGGTCAGCGCCCACAAGCCGTAGATGCCGAGCGCCGTCAGGAACGGCGGGAACACGAGGAACACGAGGCTGGTCGTGACCTGGGTCTCGCGCGAGCCCGGCGTGAGCCGTGAGAGCCGGCTCCCCTGCCGCAAGAGGAAGATGCCCAAGATGATCGACACGATCGACCCGGTCCAGATGAACTTGGTCGGTACGAGTGAAAGATGCACTGGAGTCAGGAGCTCGACGAATGCGAAACCGCCCATCGCCGCAAGCAGTGCCACGATGCCGAGAACCCGGTCCAGTGCAGAAAGGATCTCCACGTGCCGAAGCACGCCCCCGTCGGTCGCGACGGGCGGGGCGACGCCAGGCGTCGCCGGCGCCACGGGTGCGGGCTCGGGCCCGCCGCGCAGCGCGTCTTCGAGGTCTTCGCGCAGCGCTTCCGCGCTGGCGTGGCGACGGCGCGGATCGGGAGCCAGCGCCCGCGTGACGATGGTGTCGAGTCGACGCGACACGTCCACGCTGAGCTCGCTGGGCAGCTGGAAGCGTCCCAAGGGCAGCGAGCCGGTGAGCATCTCGTAGAGGATGACGCCGAGGGCGAACACGTCGGCCTGGGGACCCACGTCGCCGTCGCCGCGGCGTTGCTCGGGGGCCATGTACTCGTAGGTCCCCATGATCACGTCGGTGTGCGTGAGCCGGGTGGCGCCGTTGCCAGCGCGCTCGCCATGCCACTTGCTGAGGCCGAAGTCGACGAGGCGCGCCGTGCCGTCTTCACCGAGCAGCACGTTTTCCGGCTTGAGGTCGCGGTGGATCACGCCGCGCTCGTGCGCGTAGGAGAGGGCGCTGGCAACTTGCGTGGCCACGGCCACGGCCTCTGCCGCGGGCAGGGGGCCGCGCTCGAGCCGGCGGCGGAGCGACTCGCCCCGCACGTAGTCCATGGCGAACCAGAGACGACCTTCGTCTTCACCGCGGTCGACGACCCGCACGATGTGCGGGTGCGTGAGCTCGGCAAGCATCTCGCTCTCGCGGTCGAAGCGCTTGCGGAAGGCCTCGTCCGCGGCGAGATGCTCGGAGAGGACCTTGAGCGCGACGTGCTTGCGGCGGAAGCGGTCCGTCGCCTCGTAGACGCGGCCCATGCCGCCGCGGCCGAGCAGACGCTGGATGCGCCAGCGGCCCAGGCGCTCGCCGACGAGCGGGTCGTCCGGGTCCACGGGGTCCGGCGCCATGTGCGGCCGGCGGTACTGCGCCGTGGCCAGGCCCTCGGGCGGGAAGCGATCGCCGCACGAGGTGCAGGCCACCTCGTCGGGATGTCCGGCCACCAGCACGGCGCCTGAGCACCGCGGGCAGTGGGTCGTCCACCTCTCGCTCACCTCACCTCCACGTCCGGAACCGTGGGCTTGGCCCGGAGTCCCCCTGCCATCAGGAGCTGCTGTCAGGGGACCCGCCACCTTCGCCATGGCCCCCCCAGGATCAAGGCGTGTGCCGGGGCGCGGCCCAGAGGCTGCCGAACGAACGTAACCCGTTTTCCCGTAGTCACTTGAGGCGCGGTCGCGAGGTGGGACGCCCTGCGGCCCGAGCGTCCGGGCGTCCTCGGACGGACACGGTCATCGAACGAAACGTTCAATCGCCCTCGCCTGCCGACGGCCCGCCGTCGAGCCCGTAGGCCCTCAGCTTGCGGTTGAGCGTTGGCCAGGAGACGCCCAGGAGACGCGCCGCCTCGCCTTTGCGTCCGCCGGCAGCGCGCAGCGCGGCCGCCACGGCCCGCGCCTCCGCGGCCGCCAGGGAGAAGTCGGTCGGCAGGTGCGCCGTGCTCTTGGCGTCGTCGACCGGCGCCGCGGCTTGGCCCACGTCCGTCGGCAGGTCGCCGGTCCCGATCTCGTCCCCGTCGAGGAGGACCAGGGCACGCTCGAGCGCGTTGGCCAGCTCGCGGACGTTGCCGGGCCATGTGTGCGCCTCGAGCCGCGCAAGGGCCGCCGGCGTCAGTCGCGGCACGCGTCGCCCCACCTTGGCCGCTGCGGCCTCGAGCAAGGCCTCGGCGAGGACCGCGACATCGCCGGGGCGCTCACGGAGGGGCGGTAGGTCGAGCGTGACGACGGCCAGCCGGTACCAAAGGTCTTCGCGGAACGAGCCGTCTTTCACGCGCGCGGGCAGGTCGCGATGCGTGGCTGCGATCACCCGGCAGCGCACGGCGAGCGGCTCCGAGCCGCCGACACGCGTGAAGGTGCGCTCGGCCAGCACGCGCAGCAGCTTGGCCTGCATCGGCAACGGCATGTCCCCGATCTCGTCGAGGAAGAGCGTTCCGTCGGCGGCCTCCGCGATGCGACCCTCGCGGCGCTCGGTCGCACCCGTGAAGGCACCTTGCTCGTGACCGAACAGCTCGCTTTCGAGCAGGCCTTCCACGATGGCGGCGCAGTTGAGCGCCACGAAGGGGCGCTCCGCGCGGGGGCTGGCGGCGTGCAGATGGCGTGCGACCAGCTCCTTGCCCGTACCCGTCTCGCCCAGGATGACGACGGCGCTGTCGGCGGGCGCGATGCGCCGGAGGCGCTCGCGCACGGCGCCCATGGCGGGCGAGACCCCGAGCAGGTCCGGCAGCTCGGCCGGCACGAGCGAAGCGCGAGCGGCTGCGCGCGCGGCACCCAGCGTGCGGAGGTTGCGCAGCGCCATGCCCGCGAGGGCCGCGACCGCCGCCAGAGCCTCCAGGTCGCCAGGCCCGTACGCGCCGGCCCCTTCGTGCTCGACGGCGATCATGCCGAACGGTCGCCCGCCCGCGGCCAGGGGGGCCGTCAGCGTGGACCGGAAGCGACCGCGCACGAGCGAGGGCTTGTCACCGGCCTCGTCGACGTCGTGGGCGTCGCGCAGCAGCACCGCCTCTCCGCGCTGCAGCACGCGCTGGCGGATGGTGCGGGAGCGCGGGGGACGGGCATTGGCCGGGCGTCCCGCGAGGACCTCGAGCGTGTCGGGCGGCGTGAACAACGAGACGGTCGCGCGATGCGGGGCCAAGGCCAGCGCGATCTCCTCCAGCAGGCGCTCGGCGATCTCGCCAGGTGTGGCGGCTTCCGCCGCGGCGGCCGCCGCGCGGCACACGAGGCGCAAGCGGCGCGCCGCGTCGGGATCGCCCGCTTGGCGCGCGGGGTCCGCCAAGTGCGGGTCGACCGACGCCTCGACCGCGTCGGGTGTCTCGGCCGCGGCCACGGCCGTCGCGCGGTCGGCGTCGTCGCTGGCGCGGTAGCGGATCTGGACCTCGCCGATGGCGATCACGTCGCCGTCGAACAGGGCGGCGGGACGCGCGACCGGCTCGCCGTTGAGCAGCGTGCCGTTGGACGAGCCCAGGTCCTCCAGCACCGTGCGCCCCGCGTCCGTCTTGATGCGGGCGTGACGGCGGGAGGCGGTCTCCGACAGGATGCGGACATCGGCCTCGCGCGAGCGGCCCAGCAACACGCCGCGCTCCAGGCCGTCGTCCCGCAGGACGAACGTCGCGGGGTCGGTAGCGCCGGCGAGGACCTCGAGACGACGCACGCGGGCTACACGTGCACCGGGACGCGCCCCTCGCTGACGAGGCGGGCCAGGTCGGCGGGCGCGGCGAGCACGGCGCCCGCGCGAAGCTGGTCGGGGTCGAGCTCGCGGCGTTCGAACGCGCTCCGATCGGCGTGGAACACGACGCCCTTCTCCACGAGCCCCGTGACGAGCGCCGCGGCGTCGTGCGACCAGGGCTCGCGCATCGTCTCGGCGACGGCCTTGACGGCGAGGCGCACACCCTCGTGCGACAGCCACAGCGCGACGTCGTGCCCAGCTTCGGCCGCGGCCAGCGCCGTGGCCAGGCCCCCGCCCGAGCGCTCCGGGTCGTCGGTCGAGCAGCTGATCGTGAACAGGAGCGCGGCCATGGGGGGCAAGGATACGGCGTGCACCGGCTGACGCGCTGCTTGGGGCTCGCGAGCGAAGCGGGGAGACTCCGTCGGTGCCGCGCCGCCCCCTGGTCTTGGACGAGCTGGTCGATCGGGTGATCTCGCGTCCCTTGGCGAAGGGCCTCGCGGCCGTGCTCGCCCCGACGCCCGTCACGCCGAACCAGGTCACGCTCGTCAGCGGGGCCTGCGGCGTGACGGCGGGCGTGCTCCTGGCCCTGGGCGCAACGTGGCCCGTGGCCGTGGCGCTGCTGGGCTTCCTCGTCTTCGACTGTGCGGATGGGCAGCTGGCGCGTCGGCGCGGCGGCGGCAGCGTCTACGGGCGTGCCTTCGACGGCGTCGGGGACTACCTGACGGGTCTCGGTGTGCACGTCGGTCTGGGGTTCGTGATGGTGCGTGCGCTGGAGAGCATCGTTGCGGGTGTCGCGGCGGCCGTGCTCGCGGGGCTGGCCCTGATCTGGGCTTCCGGGCTGCTCGACCGCTACAAGCGTCGCTACGGCGGTTCACGGGACGACCTGGCGGAGATCGATGCGGCGATCGAGGGGGCCAAGGGCTTCCCGCGCTGGTTGCTGAAGCGCTTCCGGGCCTATGCGGCGCGCCTCGAGGCCGACGCCGTCACGATTCCGGACCAGGAGGCGTATCGCGCCAAGACGCGCGATGCGATGTGCCTGTTCTTGGCAGGCGGCCCGACGACGCACTACGCGTTGCTCGCCGTGGCGAGCGCATTCGGGCTGGCGCCGTGGTACGTGGCGCTGGCGCTGGGCCCGGGGTCATTGCTCACCTTCTCGACGCTGCGCCTGCAGCGGCGCCAGGAGCAGGGTGTGGTGGACGCGGGTGCCTGACACGCAGGGGTCGCGGTTTGCCCGCCGGCGAACGCCGCACTTCGGTGTCTGACACCGTGCCCCCGTCGCTGTCGCTCCGAGGCACGGGTTCAGACACCTCCGCGCGTCTCGCGCGACCCCGGATGTGTCAGGACCCTTGCCGCGGCGCCGCACCGTGAGGGGTGCAGGGGGGGTACGGAATAGCCCCCCTGCTGCGGAGGCGAAGCCGGAGCACCGAATCCGCGCGGGAGCGCG
>JBFWRP010000030.1:0-55336 GCA_050248855.1 Planctomycetota bacterium
GCGCTCAGGCTCCGCCCTCGCGGCATGGGTGGGCTGTTTCGTTCCGCCATCTTCCGCCCGCGCAAGCGAAAGCTTGTTCGATGCGCAGCAGAGCAGTTGTTCCGCGCTCCCGCGCGGATTCGGTGCTTCGGCTTCGCCTGCGCAGCAGGGGGGCTATTCCGTACCCCCCCTGCACCCCTCACGGTCCCCCCTGCACCCCTCACGGTGCGGCGCCGCGGCAAGGGGCCTGACACATCCGGGGTCGCGCGACATCCGGCGGCAGTCCAACCGCGTCAGGCCCTACAGGATCGTCTTCCCGAACGCGCTGAGGATCAGCTCCACGGCGAGACGCCCCGTCTCGTTGCGCTCGTCGAGCACGGGGTTGAGCTCGACCATGTCCATGGACACCAGACAACCTGCACGCGCAACGGCCTCGCAGGCCCAGTGCGCTTCGCGGTAGGAGAGGCCCCCAGGGACGGGCGTACCGACACCGGGCGCCACCTTGGGGTCCACGCCGTCCAGATCGAACGACAT
Organism: Planctomycetota bacterium; assembly: GCA_050248855.1. Lineage (GTDB taxonomy): Bacteria > Planctomycetota > PLA2 > PLA2 > JAEUHO01 > JACKGW01. The sequence continues at coordinate 514 of JBFWRP010000030.1, forward strand.
GTGCACACCCGCCGTGCCGTCCGTGACGCGGTCCAGCGCCTCGGCCAGGCAGGTCGCAAACCCACGCTCGTCGATCTCCGACATCGTGTACACGCGCACGCCGGCCTCCCGCACGAGGTCCGCCTCGTTGGGGTCCACGCTGCGGATGCCCAGCAGCGCCGTGCGTTCCGGTCGAATCGCGGGGGAGCGCGCCGCAAGCTTGCGGAACTGGGGCAAGCCGTGGCCCAGCATGTGGGCCAAGGGCATGCCGTGGATGTTGCCGCTCGGCGTCGTCTCGGGAGTGTTCATGTCCGTGTGCGCGTCCATCCACAGGACGCCGATCGACTTGCTCTTGGCGTGGAAGTGGTTGCTGACGCCCGCGATGCTGCCCATGGCCAGGCTGTGATCCCCGCCCAGGACCAAAGGCAGCGCGCCACGGGCCAAAGCCTGCTCCGTGGCGTCCCGGAGCCGTGTGCAGACGTCGAGCACCTCGCGGAGGTAGCGCGCGTCCGTACGGCCCGGCTTCACGCTCTCCGGCTCGCGCACGTAGAGGCTGCCGCGCTCCAGCACGGTCCAGCCCAGGTCGGCCAGCCGCTGGGTCAGGCCTGCGATGCGGATCGCCGACGGGCCCATGTCCACGCCACGCCGGCCGGCGCCGAGGTCGATGTGGACGGACAGGATCGAAGTGACGCGGCGGCGGGCCATGGGCGCTCCCGGGGGTTGGTCGGGCCTGCAGCATCGCCCGAGGTACCGCGGTTGGCGCGGATCCACGAGATGGCGCCGTGGGCACGCCACACCGTGGGCGCGCGAAGGCCCCTTATGATCCCGGCTCGGCCGGCGTTCGAGCGGGGGCGCGGCGGGAGGCCCGGGTGCTTCGGATCCAGCGCGCGCTGCTGCTCGAGCTGGCCGTGGTGTTCCTGCTCATCACGACCGTGGTCACCGCGGCCGTGTTCCTCGGTTCCACGATCCACCTTCTGGCGGAGGGGGCCGGCGCCGTGGGCACCGAGCTGCTCTTCGATCTCTTGCCCAAGCTGCTGCCCCTGGCCTTCTCCTTCAGCCTGCCGTTCTCGTGGCTCGCGACCGTGGCCATCGTGCTGGGGCGCTGGACGTCGGACCACGAGCTGACGGCGCTGCAGTTCGCAGGCGTCCGGGCCCGTGCCGTCGTGTTGCCCGTGATCGCGGCGGGAGCTGTCTTGGCCGCCGCGGGCATGCACTTCAACGCCTACACGGTGCCGCGGACGAGCCGCGAGGTGAAGGTGGGCCTGCGCGAGATGGTGCCCCAGTTCCTGCGATCGCTACGCGGCAGCGATCGCAGCATGATCCTCAGCCAAGGTCGCCTGTCGTTCGAACGCTGGATCGACGGGGCCTTCGAGAACGTCGAGCTCGACCGCCGGCGCGAAGACGGTCATCTGCTGCAGAAGGCGTGGGCGCGGCGGCTGGTCTTGGCGCCGCAGCAGGGCGACGAGGAAGCCGTCGGCCTCCTGTTCGACCTGCAGGACGCGGTCGTCATGACGGCCGACGACGACGGTGGTACCCGCGTCGAGCGCAAGGACGCCGTGCAGATGCCGATGGGGGTCGTGCGTTCGATCGCCGCATCCACGGGCTTCAACGAGCTGTTCGGCACGCGCCCCTTCCAGTACCGGGCCAAGGACATGACCCTGCCCGAGCTGGCCTACGTCATCGAACGCGGAGGTGTGGAGCGCGCGGCCGTGATCCGGGCCCAGACGCGCCTGCATGGTCGCTTGGCGCTCGGCGCGAGCCCCTTCTTCATGGGCCTGTTCGCCGTCGCGATGTTGCTGTTCCTCCCCCCGAGCAGCCGGCGCGTGCGCGACTTCAACCTGTGCTTCCTGCCGTGCATCCTCACGTTCTTCCCGCTGTACGTGATGGGGGCGCCCCTGGCCCGCGACCAGGGCTGGCCGCCCTGGCTGGCACTGTGGCTCTCCAACATCGTGTTGGGCATCGCGGCTCTCGTGCTGCTCGTCCTCGGACGCCGACGCTGACATGCGCAAGCACGACCGCTACGTGCTGGGGAGCTACATCGCGACGTTCTTCGCGGTGTTGTTCTTCTTCACGCTGATCGTCGTCGTCATCGACCTGGCGGATGCGGCCGGCAAGTTCGCCCGCCAGTGGAGCAGCGTGAAGGAGGCTGGGTACCAGCCGTGGGTGCTGCTGGGCGAGTACTACGCCACGATGCTGCCCTTCATCTGGATGCGCATCCTGCCCTTCGTCGTGGCGATCGCCGCCGCCTTCAGCCTGGCCCGGCTCTCCAAACACCACGAGCTGGTCGCGTTGGTCCTCACCGGCGTGTCCTTGCGTCGCATCGTGGCACCCATCCTGCTGGCGGGCGTGGTCGTCGCCGGCTGCATGGCGGTCGCGCAGGCGGTCGTCGCATCGCCAGCCAGCCAGCGGCACGCCTTCCTGCGGCGCGTCCTCGAGAAGCGCAGCCCCAACCGCGTCACCAAGGTGCCGCACTTCCACGACCCCAGCGGCGCGCGGCTTGCCATGGACGCCTACCTGCCGCTGGACCGTCGCATGGAGTCCGTGTGGGTCAGCCTCTGGGCCCCCGAGGGCCTCATGGAGACGCGCTGGTACCCGGAGCTGGCGTGGTCGAGCGAAGACGCTGCTTGGCTGGCTCCGCGCGGCGGCGAGCGCATCCCCGTCGACGCGAACGGGGCGGGCACGCGCCGGTTGCCCATCGAGCCCGACGCCCGGGCTCCGCTCGAGGCGAGCCTGGCCCTGCTCGAGGTCTCGCTCACCGTCACGGACAGCCTGGGGCGCTCCTATGGCGAGGCCAAGGCGCTTACCGCAGCCAACCCGCAAGATGCCCGCCTCGCCATCGCCTTCCACCAGCTGCTGGCCACGCCCGTCAGCGCCGTGGTCCTGTTGTTGCTCGTGTTGCCCTTCGCCTTGCGCGTGGGCCGGCGCAGCTCGTCGTCGCTTCCCGGCATGTCCGCCGCCCTGGGGCTCGGCGCACTCTTCTTCGGCGCCACGCAGGTCTGCACGGGCCTCGGCGCTGGCGGCGACCTCAACCCGGTCGTGATGGCGTGGCTGCCCACCGTCCTGTTCGCCAGCCTCGGGCTCGCCCTCTTCGCCAGCCTCGACGGCTAGGCGAAGGTGCCAGAGGCGAAGGTGCCAGAGCAATTCGTATCACCCAGCGTCGAGGGTTCGCTGAGACCACGGCGGCCGCCGTCGCTGGGTGGTAGGAATTGCTCTGGCACCGTACGGTCCACTGGCACCGTACGGTCCAGCGTCGAGGGTGCGCTGCGACTACGGCGGCCGCCCTCGCTGGGTGGTAGGAACTGCTCTGGCACCGTACGGTCCCGCTGGGTGGTAGGAATTGCTCTGGCACCGTACGGTGATGGGGACTGCCCTGGCACCGTACGCTTGGGTGCGTGGTCCCGCGTGAACGCCAGCGCCCGTACGCCGATCTCTCCCGCCCGCAGCGGGAGCAGTCGTTCGTCGTGCCGGCCGAGGAGGCGGGCGAGCGCTTGGACCACGTGCTCGCCAGGCACGTCACGTGGCGCAGCCGCACGCAGCTCGCGCGCATGGTCCGCGACGGCGCCGTGCGGGTGGGGGGGCGCCCCAGCAAGCCCGCGGCCCGCGTCCAAGCCGGCGACGTGGTCACGCTCGACGTGCCGCCGGATACGGACGCGCCCGAGCGCGAAGACGCCAGCGATCTGGTGATCCTGCACGAGGACGCGCACGTGATCGCCGTGGACAAGCCCAGCGGCATGGCCGTCCATCCCGCGGGACGCCTCCGCCACGGCACGCTGATCAACAAGCTCCACGCGCGCTTCCGCAGCGACGACCCCGAGCAGGATCGCGTGCCGCGACTGGGCCACCGCCTCGACATGGACACGAGCGGCATCGTGCTGGCCGTGCTGGACCGGTTCACGGACGCCCAGGTGACCGACCTCTTCACGCGGCGCACCGTGAAGAAGACCTACCTCGCCCTCGTGCAGGGCCTGCCGCCCGCCGCGGGCGAGATCGACGCGCCCATCGGGCCGTCGCTCGGCGCCGAGACCGACATCCACATGGGCGTGCGACCCGATGGGCTACCGGCGCGAACGACCTACCGCGTCCGCGAGACGTTCGCCCGTCACGCCCTCGTCGAGCTGGACCTGCACACGGGGCGCACGCACCAGCTGCGCGTGCATCTGGCCTACATCGGTCACCCGATCGTGTGCGACCACCTCTACGGCGACTGCCGGCCGCTCCTGGCGAGCACGGTCTGCCGTGACCTCGCCCCGTCCGACGATCGCGTGCTCCTCGCGCGACTCGGGCTGCATGCCCACCATCTGGTCATGCCGCATCCGGCGGGTCCAGGCACCCTGGACATCACGAGCCCGCTGCCCGCCGACCTCGAGGCGGCGGTCGCCGCCTTGCGCGTCTTGCGGCCCGGAGGTGTCCCATGCACTTGAGCGTTGCCGGTCGCAAGCGGTTGGCCCAGATCGCCCGCGGCAGGGGGGATCCGGGCCTCCATCTCCTCGAGGGCGCGAAAGCCGTGCACGACGCACTGGCGACGGGGCACGTCGTGGAAGTCTGGCGGCGCGACAACCTCGCGCCCGACGTGGCGATCGGCTTCGATCGTGCCTGCGCCGACGCGGGCATCACCGTCGGCCTCGCCAAGTCGTCCGACCTCGAGCGGGTGGGCGGCGTCCGCACACCCCAGGGCATCGTGGCGGTCGTGCGTGACCCGGAGCGCAGCCCCGACGAGGTGTTGGGCCAGCCGGGGTGGGTGCTGTGGCTCGATGGTCTGCAAGACCCGGGCAACGTCGGTTCGGCCTTCCGCGTGGCGGTGGCCTTTGGCGCGGCGGGCCTGCTCGTGAGCGACGACGGGGCCCATCCGTTGGGCGCCAAGGCGCTGCGCGCCTCGGCCGGCCTGGCGCTGGCCGTGCCCTTCGCACGCGCGCCCTCGGCCGCCCTTGCCGCCGCTGTCCGCCTGGACGGTCGCTCGGCCTGGGTCCTTGAGGCCGGCGGTCGCGACGTGTTCGAAGTCGTGCGGGAGATCGAGGCGCCCGGCGTGCTCGTGGTGGGCAGTGAAGGACGCGGGCCCGGGGAACACGCGCACTCGTTGGACCCCGAAGGCCTCGGCGTGCCCATCGAGCCCGGCGCCGAGTCGCTGAACGCAGCCGTTGCGTTGGGGATCGCGATGGCCGTGCTCGTGCGGAGCCCGCGGGCGTGAGCGGAGCGCGGCACCACGATGCCCAGGGGCCGGCCTGGGCGGGACGCGTCGTGCGCTTGGATGCGCGCGGCTGTCTCGTGCGGCTGGACGAAGCGCACGGCGAGCTGCCCGGCGCGGGCAACGAGCTCTGGTGCGCCGTGCGCGGGCGTCACTACCACGGGGCGCGGCCCGGCCAGAAGACGCCGGCCGTGGTGGGCGACCGTGTCGTCGTGCACTGGAGCGGCGAAGACCGCGGCGCCATCGACCATCTCGAGCCACGCCGCACCACGCTCTCGCGGCCGAGCACGCGCCGCGAGCGCGTCGAGCACGTGATGGCCGCGAACGCGGACCGCGTGGCGATCGTGAGCGCGGCGGCCGATCCCGTGTTCAACCCCGCGCTCGTCGACCGCATCTTGGCCGTGGTCGAGTTTTCGCACCTGGATGCGATCGTCGTGGTCAACAAGCTCGACCTCGTCGACGAGGAGCCCGAAGAGCTCGACGTCTACCGCGCGCTGGGCTACGCCGTCGTGGCCACGAGCGTGGTGGACGGCCGCGGCATCGAAACCCTGCGCGCCGAGCTCGCGGGCCGCGTCACGGTCGTCACGGGCCACAGCGGCGTCGGCAAGTCGTCGTTGCTCAACGCCGTGCAGGGGGGCCTGGGATTGGCGGTGGGGGACGTGAACGAAGTGACGGGCCGCGGCACGCACACCACGACGGCCTCGACCTGGGTGGACCTGGACGTCGGCGGCGCGGTCATCGACACGGCCGGCATCCGCGAGTTCGGCCTCTTCGGGATCCCCAAGCGCGAAGTCGGCTGGCTCTTCCGCGACATCGCCAGGATCGCCCCCGACTGCCGCTACCCGGACTGTTCCCACACCCACGAGCCCGGCTGCGCCGTCCTGACCGCCGTCGAGGAGGGCCGCCTCGCGGAGTTCCGCTTCGACTCCTACCTGAAGCTGCTCGAGAGCCTGGACGAGATGCCGCCGTAGCGGTCCTCACCCCGCGCGGCGCGCCCGCTCGGCCCTGCGCGAGCGGCGCCCGATGGTGGGCGCGAGCTGGGCCAAGCCCTCCAGGGTCCTGCGGGCCGCACCCTGGACATCGCGCGAGGACGCGCGGGACTCCGCCAATCGCAGTACGTCGTCCTTCATCGCAACGAGCTTCCATCGTCGGATGTAGGCCAGCGTGCCCAGCACGACGTCCTCCTCTTCGGAGTCCAGCAAGTCGGCGAGATACGGCACGCTGCACGCCAGGCGGAACTCGATGCCGCTCAGGCACTCGAGCACGGCTCGATCACGCGAGGCGCGACCGTTGCGATGCACACCGGCGAAGCGCTTCTGCATGGCTGTCTCCTCGTGAGGACGCATGGCCTCCAAGCAAGCGGCGCGCCGGGCGCGTCCGAGGCGCTAGCTCTCCAGGCGGAACCGAACCGTGAACGTGGCAGCTGCGGGACCCGCCATGGGATGGAAGCGAATCGCCATGCCCAGACGGACCGCGGCCTCGTCCAAGCGCGCATCTCCGGAGGAGGCGATGACCCACGCGCGCAGAACGCTGCCCGAGGCGGCGATGTCGAGCTCCAGGCGCACCGCGCCTTCCACGCCCTCCAAGCGAGCCGGCTCGGGGTAGTACGACGTCGGAGAGGGCACCCACGCCTGGCGCGGGACGGCGCGAGGGGGCGTCGGACGGGGACGCTGCACACGCGCAGGCCGGAGCACGGGGGGAGGCGGTTGCAGGGCGGGGGCGACGTCCGTAGGGGCCGGCGGCGGTGGCGAAGGCGTAACGGATGCGACGGACCGGGGACGGCGCGCCAGGACGGAAGCCGGCGCGTCGAGCGACGGCGTGGGCAGGTCGGGCACCGGCTTGGGCAATGCCGCGGTCTCTTCGGGCAGCTCCGGCTCCTCTTCGTGCTCCTCGACGTCGGGTTCCCACGGCGGGGACGCTTGCATCGCGGGCTCCGGCACCGGCTCGAGAACCTGCTCCTCGAGCGGCTGCGTTTCGTCCGCGGGGAGGTCCGGGAGGGCGCTCTCGTCCAGCCGGACGTGGAGCGGGATTACGGTCGGTGGCGCCGGGGCCTCGATCGCAACGGGCACCAGCAGGATGCCCACGGCGACATGCAGGGCTGCCGAGGCGAGCCAGGCCGTCCGGCGCGACCCGCCCGGCCGCCTGGGGCGTCGGCTCCCGGCGCGACACGACCCACGAAGCCCGGTGGGCGTCGCAGCGTGGCGTTCCGCGGCCGGCGCGACGATCAGCGGTCGCCCTCCGGATCGACCGCCACGCCCGGTCGTCCGTATCCGGGCGCGCGGGACAGGAGCACCACGCGTCCGCCGTAGCCACTGGCGACGATCTCGTCCGTCCCGTTGCGACCCTCGACTTCGGCGACGCACAGCCAGTGGCCCTTGTCGATGTCACGGAAGATCGTCCGCGCAGACCAGGGCCCCTCTGCGGTGCGCGACAGCAGCTGGACCTTGCTGCTGTACCCAAACACGGCGACCGTCTCCACCGACGGATCCGCGTCGAAGCGACCGGCCACGATGCCGCGCGGTCCGGCGGGCCCCGCGTAGATCAGCTCCGTGGTCCAGTCCGCGTCGCGCGAGACCTGCTCGTGACGCTCGATGCAGCCGTCGTCGAGGGTCGTGTACAGGACCCAGGGTCCTGCCGGCGTCGCACCGGGACGCAGGGCGACACGTCCCCGTCCGGCGCGAGCGTCGGCGATGCGTGTCCAGCTCGTCGCGCCATCGTGCAGACGGAGGAGCGACAGGTTGCCGTCTCGACCCACCGTCGCCACCAGGGCATCCGCACCGGGAGGCGTCGGGAGGAGCAGCGCCTGGCGGACCAAGCCCTCCAGGTCTTCCAGCTTGCGGAGATCGAACGTCCCGTTCGCGCCGGTGGGGGTGGCCAGGTAGAGGCCGCCCGGGCTGGTGAACAGCAACAGCTCCCGGCCGGGTCGTGCCGTGTCCAGGTCGCCCGCGACCAGGGTGTGGATCTCGCGACCCTCGATCCCGCCGATGCGGCGTGCGTCGAGCATCCGCTCGTTGGTCGGCGTCGTGACCTGGAACAGGTGTCCGCGCTTGCCCGCCGTGTAGAGCTCGGCGCCCGGCACGCGCGGGTCCAGGTCGTCGTGGGCGAGGCCGCCCAGCCACTCCCCGTCGTTGACCACGTCGATGGGGGTCCACTTGCCGCTGTACGACCAGCTCACGTGGAGGCGACCGGCGTCGTCCAGTCCCACGATCTCGCGCGCGGCCTGGTGCCCGAACACCGGGAACGACCCGACGGTCCACACACCGACGCCGCGGTTGTCCTGGACGAGCCACGCGTCCCAGTCCGGAGCACAGACGAGCGGCACGGCCGCCTTGCGCGGGTCCGCGCCCGTGGGTGTCTTTCCGACTTCCAGGGCCGGCGTCGCAGCGGCCGTCGTCGGCCGGGCGGCAGGCTCCGTGACGCGCACGGAGGCTAGATCGAGGTCGTAGGCGTTGGCGTCGGTCCGCACGTCGGCGAGGCCCGCGCGGGCGACGATCACCTGGCTCGGGACCACCAAGGGCAGGATGACGGCCTGTTCGCGGATCCTGGCTTCCACGCGCTCGAGCCCCTGCACGCGTGCCTCGTGCGTCGGCGCGGTGTACGCGGACTGGATGAGGTGGCGCAGCGGCGCGTCGTCCCAGACCGGGGGCGAGCTGGAGGCCGTCCGCCCGGCCGGGCGTTCGAGGAACCACGCCTGCAAGGTGACCCACGGGTCGTAGGGGACGCCGTACGTGTCCCGCAGCAGGAGATCGAACTCACCCTCGCCGAGCCGGCGTCGCGCGTCCGACGAGCTCTCGGCCGAGACGAGCGCAACGCGGAAGCCATGCGGCTCGAGCTGGCGGGCGAGGGCTTCGCCTAGCTCGCGCGCACGGACGTCGTTCGGTGAGGCCAAGAGCAGCCGCAGCGTCACGGTCTCCGTCGAGCTTGGAGCGGCGTTCGGTTTGGCCGCATGGTCCTCGGGCCAACCCGCGCCCGGTGTCGCGAACAGCGTCGTCGCGGGGCGTGCGAAACCACGATCCACCTCGGCCACGAGCCGCGCTCGATCGATGGCGGCGCCGAGACGCAAGCGCACGGCACGATCGGCGCACGGCCCGGCGTGCGGGTTCAGCACCAAGCAGGAGGTGGCGGAACCCGGACCGACCTGGACCCGCAGGCTGCGATCCCCGACGAGTGTTCGCAGGAGGCCGCGATCCCAGCGCGGGCTGCTGCCGTCGGCCACCATGTCGAGCTCCCCGCTGCGAAGGGCCGCCAGGGCGTCCTCCGACCACGTGGGGGACGACGGCAGCGCTTGGAGAACGAGGCGGGACACATGCGGCGCACCGCGCCAAGCGGCCGCGTGGCCCTCCAGCACGAACGTGTCCCCGGTCTCCGCAGCGCGATGCTCGACGAGACGGAAGGGCCCCGTCCCGACGGTCCTCACGAAGGTGCCTTCGTGGTCGTAAGCGTCCGGAGGCACGACGTACGCGGGATTGATCGCGGCCGCACACTCCTCGAGGAAGGGCCACGGCTCGGCCAGGCGGACCTCGACGGTCGACTCGTCCAAGGCGCGGATCTCCTTCATGCGCTCCGTCGAGCCGATCCAGCGACTGCCCGGATTGCCCCGCCAGCGCTCAAGGTGGTCCACCACGTCCTGCGCAACGAGCGTGTGCCCGGCGTGATCCACCACCCCCTGGCGCAGGTGCAGCACGATGCGTGTGCCGCCCTCCCCGATGTCCCAGCGGGACGCCAGCCCGGGCTCGAGACGCCCCTCGTCATCCAAGCGCGCAAGGCCCTCGTACACGGCGGTCTTGGTGACGAAGCCGCCCCAGTAGACGAGAGGTGTGAGGATGCTGTGGGGGCCGGGTCGTGCCGAGATGCCGACGCGCAGCTCCGTGGCGGTCGAGGCCTCTTGCGCCAACGTCACGCCGCCTCCGAACGGCAGCAAGGTGAGAAGGAGAGTCAGGATCGCAACATGCCGCACGGCTCGCGCCAGGGTGCATCGAACGCGGTGACGGGGCATCGAGGAGGCGTCATCGTGGCAGTACATGCCGGCCAGGGGCGCAACCGTGATGCCATTCGTGCGGCGCCCATGGCGTGATGCATCCGACGCGGATGCGAACTCTTTGCGAGTCGGCGTGTTACGGCCGTATCGGAACGCAACGAGGGCACACGACGCGGGGAGCACGTGCATCCGTCTCGCCACGGCTTCAGACCTGCAGTGGCCCGGCCCTTGCTCCCGTACACGGCGACACGCCCGGGCGGTTCGCGGCGAGGCGGCCCATCCAGGCGTGAAGGGAGGTTCCATGTCCACCAGGACCACATGGAGAGGGCGGGGCTGCCGGGCGGCTCCTTGCCGGCGGGTCGGTACGTTCGCAGCACTCTTGCTGGCATCGGTCGCGTGTGCCGGGCAGGCTTCCGCCGACGAGGGCGACGGTGTCGGCAGTCCCCCCGTGGTTGCGGGGGATGGCCCGGCGGCCACGGACGCTCCGGCGACCAGCCCGGACGGAGCCGTGGACGCCGGGGGGGTCGACGTCGTCGCCCGTCGGCCGCAGGCCATGGGGCCGAGCGACCTGCCTGCGGGTCCCGGACGCACCACGCTCGGGGCCGGCGGGCTCTCGGCTTCCGAGCTGGCGGCGCTGCCGCAGCCCGTCCTCCGGCGCACGGGTACGCATGACGTCCTGTCCCCGCAGCGCATCGCGGAGTCGACGCCGACGAGCGTCGAGGAGATTGCACGGAGGCTGCCTGGCGTCTCCAGTCGCCTCTACAGCGGCGACGAGCACCTGCGACCCTCGATCAGCGTGCGCGGCATGCCCGACAACGGCTTCACCGAGTACACGGCGGTCCACGTGGACGGCATCAACTGGAGCACGATCGCCTACGGCTGGACGGCGCTCTCGATCTTCCCCTTCACCGCCGAGCGGATCTGGGCGGCCGAGGTCCACCGCGGAGCCCACGCGCTGCGCTACGGACCCAACACGATCGGTGGCGTCGTCAACTTCATCACCCGCCCGCCGCCGGATGGCGCCCTGTTCAACACGCGCGTCACGGTCGGTGGGCACGGCTACGTCGCGGCGCTCACCGAGGCCGGCAACCGATCGGGTCCTTGGAGCTGGTTGCTGCAGGGCGTGCACAAGTCGGGCTCGACGTTCCGCCAGAACAGCGACTTCCACGTCAACGAGGTGGCCTTGAAGGTGCGCCGCGACCTGGACTGCCGCACATGGCTGCAGGTCGAGGGCTTCCACTGGCGCGACGTCCACGAGCTCCAGAGCCGCCTGACCTGGGACCAGTACCAAGCCGACCGCACCCAGAACTTCACCCTGCCCGAGGCGGACTGGGAGGGCTGGGCCTACGGCGGCACCGTCCGCATGCACCGGGACTGGTGCTGCGGCTCCTGGACGGAGGTCTACGCCCACTACCGCCTGGCGCGCCGCATGCTCGACAGCTTGCGGCCCCCGGGCGGCCCCCCGTTCACGGCCATTCGCAGTGCGGACAGCGACAACATCACCGCGGAAGTCGGCCTCGAAGGCGAGATGGCCCTCGGTGGCGCGGGCTGCCATGTCCTGCACTACGGCTTGCGCTACCATTACGAACGCTGTGACCGCATGACGTTCGAGGACCCGATCGGGGGCGGTCCGCGCAACACGACGCAGGACGCGCGCACCGAGACGGATGCCCTGGCCGTGTGGTTGGACGACACGATGCGGCTCGGCCGCTTGACGGTGACCGCCGGTGCACGCCTCGAGTGGATCCCGGACTCGCGTGCTGACGACAAGATCACGGGCAACTCGTTGGACTTCGACTTCGTGGAGGTCTTCCCGGGCGTGTCGGCGAGCTACCAGCTGTCCCCGCAGCTTGCGGTGTTCGGCAACTGGCACCGCTCGTTCCGGGCGCCCCAGGTCTGGGGCTATGACTTCAACAACCCCGACCAGGAGCTCGACTTCGAGCACGGCACCAACGTGGAGGTCGGCCTCAACGGGAAGAACCTGCTCGGGTGCGGCTGCCTGTCGGGCAGCCTGTCGCTCTGGCGCGTCGAGTTCAGCGACTTCCTCGACTACGACCCCCTGACCGACATCTACACGAACTTGGGCGGCTTCGAGAGCCAGGGCGTGGACCTGACGCTGGAGGCAGACCTCGGGCGCTGCAGCCGCCGCCTCTGCGGGTGGTCCGCCTTCGGCTCGATGACGCACCAGGAGAGCGAGTTCGTCGACGGCGACAACGAGGGCAACGCGACCACCCACGTCCCCGAGTGGACGGGCAACGTGGGCGTGCGCTACGAGCACCGCTCGGGCTTTTACGGCGTCGTCGAGGCGCTTCACCACGGCGAGAGCTGGGCCGATCCGGAGAACACGATCCGCAGTCCGTCCGACTGGCTGGTCGAGGTTCGCGCCGGGTGGCGCAAGTGCTGGCGCGTGTCGTGCCTGACCTTGGAAGTCGATGCGGCCGTCACGGCCAAGAACGCCCTCGACGAGGAGGTGTACCTGGTCCACCGGGACGACCAGATCGTTCCGGGTGCGGGACGGGAGATCTACGGATCGCTGTCACTCAAGGTGCGCTTCTGACCCGACGGTTCGCGGCCGAGCAGGCATGTGCGTGGCGCCTGCTCGGGCCGTATCGCAGGTGGGCCGTGCTGTCCTGGTCGACGCGCTGCGGTGTCGGCCCCGAAGCTGATCCGCAGTAGCGGGTGCTGCCCGAGCTGCCGGGGCTTCTCCACCCGTGCCCCGAGCCTTCGCGCTACGCGACGGGCGGCGACGTGGACCTGGGCGTCACCAGCGCCACGGCCAAGGCGAAGTGGATGGTGCGCTTCGGCCATCCGGACAAGCGCCGTGCCCGCCCGCACGAGCACGCCGCGCTCCGCCAGGCCGTCCACGCCGTGCTGGGGCGCGACGTCCACACGCCCGCCCGTCTGGCAGCCCTCATCCGTGCCCGCGACTGATCGCCGGACGTCGAGAGCCGGTCAAGGGTACGCGTGACCCCGCGGCGCGATGGACTCGCGGGGCACGTCGTCGGGCCCCACGTGGAACGTCATCGACGACCAGAGACTGCGCCACGCGGCCTCGTCGCTCGGCGCCAGTCGTCGCAAGTCCTGGCAGCGGGCGAGGTAGGTGCCCGCGGCGTCGGTGGTTCGCAGCCCCCCGAGGGGGGCTGAACCCGTACACCTGCAGGTCGGCGCCCACCTCCTGGCGACCCGTCCCTACGCCCCCGTGGAGGTGGCGCCGACCCGCAAGGCTGGTGCAAACGTGCGTCGCGGCTGGGGCCTGCATTCGGGGTGCATCGCCGCCAGAATGGGAGTCCTTCAGGAGACCATCCCCATGACGCGGAACTTCGTGCTCCTTGCGGCCCTGCTCGCGCTCCTCGCGAGCGGGACGCCGCTGCGCCCGGTCGCCGCGGCCAGTGCGGACTGGAGCAACATCGAGGGTCAGTTCAAGAGGGGCTTCCGTCCGGGCAAGTCGAGTCGCGCCGAGCGCGAGGGCGCCCTCAAGCTGGTGACCCGCTCCAAGGACGGGCGCGGCGTGAAGCTCTTGCTGTCCGCCTCGAGCTCCCAGCGCAAGCACACCGATGACCTCTTCGAGGCCTGGGAGGCGGGGATGGCCGAGTGGCAGGAGAAGACCTCGCGCATGGAGAGCCAGCGCGAGGAGGCCCTGCGCAAGCACCGCGAGCGCTACGAGAAGAAGGGCGAGGCGGTGCCTCCGTTCACGGTGAACCTGGCCAGCGAGGAAGGGCGCTGGTTGGGCGCTCCACCCAAGCATCCCGGCCAGATGGTGGCAGCCCACGAGAAGCTGATGCGCCAGTACGACGAGGCGAATGCCGAGCGCCGTCTGCTGGGGCAGATGCGCAGGGGGGCCGCCCGCATCTTGAAAGACATCGAGGGCGAGGAGTTCGATCGGGCGGTGAGCGAGGTGATCCGCGCGGCCGAGAAGGGCAAGGGCCTCGAACGCGCCGAGATGATCGGTACGCTGGGCTTCGTGCGCGGCGACGCCGTGACGAAGGCGCTCGAGGACCAGACGCGGGAGCGGGACCCGATCCTGGTCGAGGCAGCGCTCGAGGCACTCGGTCGCCAGAACACCGTCCGGGGCAAGGAGATCCTGCTCGGATTCCTCGGCCACGAGGACTGGCAGCTGCGCTCGGCCTCGCTCGAGGGTCTCGTCTTCTACCGCGATCCCGAGGTGATCGAGGCTCTCCTGGCCCAGGCCGAGAAGGAGGAGGGCGTAGTTCGTCGACGCATCTTCCAAACGATGTCCAGCATCGTGAGCGAGCCCGTCAAGGCCATCGTGATGGCATGGCAGTCGTGGTGGCCTGCGAACAAGCAGGACGTCCAGGCGCGTTGGGAGCGTGCGCCGCGCGAGCCCGGGCCGGTCTGGGACGATCCGCCCAAGCTGCCGATCCTGACCGAGTCCAACGACGGCGGCACGTCCTTCTACGGCATCGAGACGGACAGCAAGCACATCATCTTCGTCGCCGACGTCTCCGGGTCGATGGCACGCCAAGAGGACGACCCGCCGGACCAGCCTGCCAAGATCGACGTCTGCCGCGACGAACTGAAGCGCGCCCTTCGCGGCCTGTCCGCCGTCGACGAAGACGAGCGCGGCGCCGCGACCTTCAACATCGTGCTCTTCTCGACCGACGTGATGGTGTTCAAGGAAGGCCGCATGGTGGTGGCCACGATGGCCAACAAGGAGAAGGCCTTCAAGTGGATCGACGAGCACGTCCAGCCGCAGATGCAGACCAACATCTACGACGCCATCGAGCAGGCCTTCAACGTCATCAGCGGCTCCAGCGACCGCAAGAACCGCCAGAGCGGCGCCGACACGATGTTCCTGATGACGGACGGCGCGCCCACGCGTGGCAAGTTCGTTCGCCCGGAGGTGATCCTGCAGGAAGTGAACCGCCTCAACCGGACCCGCGGCATCACGATCCACACGATCGGCGTCGGCAAGAACCACAACAAGGGCTTCCTGGAGCGACTCGCCGCCGACAACGGAGGACAGTACCTGGCCCGCTGAAGCCGCGCCGCTTCCGCGGGAAGGGCGCGCGGCGCTGCCAGCCGATCTACCCTGGGGGCGTGGTGGTGCCCTCGGGGAGGACGTGCGTGCGCGTTTCCAAGCGACTGGTCGTAGGTGCCTGTCTCGGCGTGCTGTCCCTCGGAGCCCTCTTGCCGTTGGCATCTGCGGAAGACGACGCACCGGCGCTCCTGCTGACCGTCGAGGCGACGCTCGACGGCAGGCCGCTGGCGGGGGCGTCCGTGCGCTACGCGCCCGTGGAGGGCCCCGTCCTCGACGGCTCGGCCGTCGAGATCGGTGCGTGGCTTCCGGTCTACAATGCGCTCGACGCCGTGGGCACGAGCGTGGGGAGCCGCACCGACGAGAACGGACGCACTCAGCTTGTCGTCTCCTCGTCGACCAGCTGGTTGGTACGCGTTGGGGACGCGCCGAACGCCCAGACGCGTCTACTCGAGCGCGGTCGACACGCAGACGGCGACACGATCGCGTTCCCCCTGGTCTCCGGGGAGGCGCTGGTTCGTCTGCCTCACGCCCCACCCGCTGGTTGGCGCCTCATCGCCGAGTCCTCGCGCGACGATGTGTTGGAGGCGCGCTTGGTCAGCGTGGCACGAGCGAAGGCTTCGGAGTCATCCCTCCTGCAGGTGGTGGCCGGCTTGGGTCGCCGCGGCGCCGGCCTGAGGTGGTGGCACGCCTCCAGGGGCCAGGGAGCGTACGCCACGTCCGGCGACGTCGGGTTCGAGAGCCTTGTAGAGCCGCACGACATGCCCCGGCCGACCTCCCTTGCACGCGTCGAGGGGCGCGTCGTTGCCAAGGACCGGGCACCGCTGCCGGAGGGGAGCTTCATCCGGGTCGGCGGACGCGTGCCTCCGCTGGAGACGATCCCCCTGGCAGCCGATGGCACGTTTCGCGCCTTGGTCTCGCCGCCTGTGGCCGGACGCCTCTCCATTGGCCGCGATCGCATGCACGTCTACGCCATGCTCGAGGGCTACGAGCCTTCGGGCCCCGTCGATCTCGTGCCGACCTGAGATGGAGCGTGGGCGACCAAGGGGGCGATCGAGCTCAGGCGCGGAGTCGCCGTGCGGGGCACGGCTCCCGACGTGGCGGGCCTACCCGAGGCCTACCGCTGGTTGCTGTCGGTGCGTGCGGATCCACGCGGACCGTCCCCGCGCGATCGGGACCACGCGGAGATCGAGGCGGCCCTCTTCGGCCCTTCTGGGGGACGGTTCCTCGCGCGCGAGGATGGGTCGTTCGAGACGTGGCTGACACCGGGGGCGTGGCACATCCATGCGGTGCTGGATGAACACGAGCCGGTCCGATCGGACGTCCCGCAGGGGCCGCACGCAAGCGTGCAAGTGGGCAGCGCGCCCGTGAACGATGTCCGCGTGCCGCGCTGGCCGCGTGTCGAGGGGCGCGTCGTCCATCCCGAGGGTGTCGGCATCGGGGGCGCCATCGTGTGCCAGGGCGAACGGTGGGACGCGCAGGTCGGTCGAACCAGTGCGGAGGGACGCTTCTCCGTGCGGCGGCTCCTGGCGAGAGACCCGCGTTGGACGGCGGAGCAAGCGCGCGATGGCTGGCCGCTCGTCGTGAAGGCTTTCGGCTTCCAGCGCCGCGCGATCCCGGGCCCCCGGCTCGCCGCCGACCCGCTTGTCGTGCCCATGAGCCCGGGAGGCGATGTGGTCGTGGAAGCGCGGACGCCCGCCGGAGAGCCTGTACTCCACGGCGGCATCTACCAGCCGGCCAGCGATCCGGAGCCAGGCGGCGATCAGTTCCTGGCCGACTTCGACCAAGAGGGGCGGGCACGTGTGCGTGGCCTGGCGGCAGGCGACCACGTGCTGGGTGTGATGGCGGGGTGGCCGAAGCCCACCCAGGTTCGTGCCGCGGTCCGGACGGGCGAGACGTCCGCTCTCTCCCTCGAGCTTGTCGTGCCCGCCAGACGGCGCCCGCTTCGCGCCCACGTGCCTCCGGGCGTTCGACTGGAGGAGGCGCGTTCCGTTTGGTTCTCAAGGATGCGGGGATTCCGTTCCCAGCCCGATCTGGCGGCGGATGGCACCGCTTGGTTCTGGGCACCGCAGCCGCGGCTCGCGGGACCGAGTACCCTCTTCCTCGAGCACGAGGGGTCGATCCTCGCGGCGCCTTGGGATCTCGAGCCTGCCGAGGCTCCGCTCGAGTTCAGCGCCGAATCGGTGCCTCTTCGCCTTCTGCACCTCCGGTTCGAGGACCCATCCGGAACGCCTCTCTACGTGCACGGCCCGCTGCCGCTCGTCACGGTGGGAGGCGGGGCGCATGACGCGCCCCTGCCTTTGCACGTGTTGGGCGCCTTCCACATCGGCAAGGTCGGTCGCTTCAGTCTGTTCGATCGCAAGAGCTTGGATGACTCCATTGCGCGATGGCATCCAGGAGTTCAAGTCGAGGGCCTCGAGCTCTTCATCACGGAGGCCCAGGACGCGCACGGCATCACCAGCTTCGTCGCGCCGACCTTCGTGCCGCTGCCCACCCAGGTCCCTATCCGCCTTGCGCCTCTCGCGTCGCTCACCGTGACCGTCCTGGGTCCTGACGGTCCCGTCCCTTTCGCCTCCGTGAGCGCCCGCATCGAGCGAGCGGGCGAGCTGACGCGCGTCCCCGACAACGAGCTACCCACGTGGCACCGGGCAACAGGGAGCGATGGGAACGCCTACGTTCCCCGGGATCCGAATCGGGCACTCGTCGTCGAGGTCAGCCCAACCCTCGAGTTCCGCAGCCTCGACGGGCCGATCGTGGTCCCGCCCGGCGCCGGCTCCCCCCTCGTC
Organism: Planctomycetota bacterium; assembly: GCA_050248855.1. GTDB lineage: Bacteria > Planctomycetota > PLA2 > PLA2 > JAEUHO01 > JACKGW01. The sequence goes on from JBFWRP010000030.1 coordinate 18,435, forward strand.
CTCCGCGTGGGGAAGTGGTGAAGCGATAGGCGTGCGTGGGACCCTCCCGGGGCCGCGCGCGCGCCAACCAGAACGACGCACGTCTCGATGGCGATGCTCCTGCCGGCCGCGCTTGTGCCGCGCCGGGTGCTAGGCTCCCCGGCGTGGACCGCCATGGGGGTAGCCCATGACTCGACGCGCTTTGTCCTGCGCCGCCATCCTCCTCGCGCTCTGCTTGTCGCGAGCCGACGCCCCCGCCGGCGAGGCCGGTCCGCTGCAGGTGGTGATCGAGGCCGTGGTGGACGGCAAGCCCATGGCAGACGCCGGTGTGCGCGTGGTGGCGCTTGCCGCCGATGGACTGCGTCCTGGTCGGAGCGATGCAGCCGCTTGGCTCGCGGCCTACCGCGAGGTGCGGGCCGATGGCCTGGCTCCCCTCGCATGGACGGATGCCGACGGCAGGGCGTCGATCGGCATGCCTGCGACGGGTCGATGCCTGGTCGCCGTCGGGGACTCGGAGCTGGCCCAGGTGCGCGTCGTCGAGACGTGGCGCTACGTGGCGGGTGACACGATCGGGTTCAGCCTGCTGTCCGCACCCGCGCGCGTTCGCACGAGCGAGGCATGGACCGCGGACGGGCCGCAGCTGACGGTCTTGGGCCGGCAGCGCGACGCCTTGCAGGCGCCGGTCTGGTGTGTTGCAGGCCCCGACGGCGAGGACGTGCACACGCTTCGCTTCGACGGGCTGCCGCCCGGCACCGTCCAAGCGCGCTGGCTGGACCCGCGGCGCGGACCGGGCCTCTGGGTCGGCGCTGCCGTGCCGGGCGCGACGCGCCTGGAGAGCGAGGCGTTGCTCACCCAACCGCGCGATGTCCGCGTGCGGGGACCGATCCGCGCGGCGGATGGCGCACGGTTGCCGGAGGCCACGATCGTACGGCTTGGACGTTCGGGCCCTTGGAGTCGCCCGTTCCCGGTGGAGGCAGACGGCAGCTTCCGCTGGAGACTCCGTACGGCGGAGGAACTGGACGGCTATCTCGGGGAGCTGACGTATCCGTGGGCGTACGTGGAGGCTCCTGGGTTCGTTCCCTCGCCGCGAATCTCCCTGCATCCATCCGGACGCCAAGAGCTGGTAACCGCGGGACCGGTCGTGCTGGAGCGGGGGATCCTCGTCGAGGGAAGCGCACCGGATCTGGTGGGGGCACCCCATCTCGAGCGCTGGCTCGTCGTCCAGGAGGTGACCGAGCCGCCACCCGGCATGGCGAGTGGAGTCGACGCCGATGCACTGGGCGCGGACCAGGCCGCTGGCAAGCCGCCGCCGCTCCGCTGGGTGCTGGCCGACGCAGACGGCACCTTCCGCACGTGGCTACTCCCAGGTGCATGGCGGCTGATCGCGCCGCACTTCCGCACCTACCCCTCGCACCGTCGGCTGCAGCCGTCCGACGAGCCGCCGGACGGGCCGAGCACGGACGTGCGCATCACCGACGTACCGGTTCGGGACGTCGTGCTTCCTGCCCTCGCGGCGCAGACGCTGGATCCTGCAGCCAAGGAGCGCGTCATCGAGGGACAAGTCGTGGACGAGGCGGGGGACGCGATTGCCCATGCGCTGGTCCAGAGCGTTGATGGCGACAGGATCCATGCGACGCGTACGGACGCGCAGGGTCGGTTCCGCCTTCCGGTTGGCCCGGTCAACAACCCCGGCGCCGAGCTCCGCGTGACGGGGGCGGCGCACCACCGCTCTTGGGCGCGGCTGGCCGACCTCGGCGACGAGGTCCTGATTCGCCTGCGTCCTGGTGGAAGTGCCGTGTTGCAGGCCACGTCGTCGGAGGGCGCCGCTCCTGTCGAGCTTCGTGTTCGCCCGGTGAACGCGCCTTCCCGCGCGCGGCGACACGCCGACGAGCCCGCGCTGTACGGTCCCGACCCGGATGACTTGGCGTCCTTCGACGACCTCGGACGGGCGTACCTGCGCGGGCTGCGGCCGGGCAGGCACGTCGTGCTGGTCACCGGCGCCAGGGATGGGATGGAGCGCGTGGAGTTCGACGTCGCAGTCGGCCGGGAGACGCGGGTCGAGCTGCAGCTGGACGCGCCGCGGCACCTGATTCCCCTCGGGGGGCACATCGACGTCGTGAAGCACCCCGCCGACGCGGTCGTCGTCTCCGAGCGGGACGGCTCGTGGCACCCCGTCGTGCAGGGCGACTACCGGCTGCCGAGCGGTGAGATCGCCATGCTCCAGCCCGACGCCGAGATCCCGCTCCACCACAGCGTACTCGCCGAGCGAGGTGGTCGCCTCTGGATCTCGCGGCAGGCTGACTCCCGCGACGGCCGATCGTCGACGCTGGTCCCGTACGAGCGGGAGCCCGGCGAAGTCGTCCTGCGGCTCGAAGACGATGCAGGCTACCCGCTGTTCCCCACGGAGATGGTGCTGCTGGTCGACGTCGCGCGGATGGCCGACCCGGGCACGCCGGGGACCGGCGTCCGACGGGTGGGCGAGCGGATCAGTCGCTTCGGCGCGCGGATCGTGCACGTCGGGCGCATCAGCCTGATCGATCTGCGTCGCTCGCTGCGTGCGGCCCAGAGCGCGGTGCCTGCGCCCCCCGTCGGCGGAATCACGATCGCTTCGAGCTACGAGCTGATCGTCGTGCGCGCGAAGGGTATCGACGGGCGCGATGCCCGCATCCTCCCGCGTGTCGTCCCGCTCGAGAGCACACAGGCGGTCCGCCTGGAGCGGGCCCCGAGACTGGCCGTTTCGGTTCGCGATGCGGAGGGGCCGGTCGGCGGCGTGGCACTCGATGTCGCCTACGACTTCGGCGCCGAGATCACGTGGCGGTACAGGTCCGCTCCCTCCGAGAGCCTCGGCACCGATCGCTTCGGCCTCGCCGTGCTGCCGCCTCCGCTCCCGGGTGCCAGGATGCTCCTGCGCGTCACCGTGCCACCCGGCTACCGCGCCCCAGAAGCGCTCATCGAGGTCCCGTCGGATGCGAAGTCCCCACTCCTGATCCAGTTGGAGAAGGAGTGAATCGAGCGAGTGCCCGAACTGCACCCGCCAGGTAGAGGCTGCCGGTGACGAGGGCGACGCCGTGTGGGCTCGCGAGGCGGCGGGCGCGTGCGTACGCGGTTGCGGGGTCGGCAACGCGCTCGACGGCGCGGTTGGAGAGGCGTTCGATCACGCCGGCCGTCTCCCGGGCGGGGCGGGCGCGGGGGCTCTGGACCTGCGTCGCGATGACGTGCGTGGCCCAGGCCGCGAGCGGGGCGAGGATGCCGCTGGCGTCCTTCTCCTTGAGCAGGGCCACGACGAGCACGCGCGGGCGCTCGTCGGGGAAGGCTTCGGCCATCGTGGCGGCGACGGCCGCTGCGGAGGAGGTCGTGTGCGCGCCGTCCACGACCACCCGCGGATCGCGCGCGACGGTCTCCAGGACCGCCGGCAGCTTGGCGTCGGCGAACGCGTCGTCGAGCTCGCCCGGCGAGAGGCCCATGTCACGCAGCGCCTCGTAGGCGAGCACGGCGTTCTCGGCGACGGGGCGACCGGCGGCGGGCAGGTCCAGCACGACCTCGCCGTCGCGGGTGCGCAGCCAGGCACGCCCGCGGGCGCCGGGCAGCACCTCGTGGCGCAGCACGGTGAAGTCGCGGCCGCGCAGGCGGCAGGGCGCACCGCGCTCGTGGGCGATGGCCTCGATCACGTCGGCTGCCTTGCCCTGCGCACCGACGACCACGGGAACACCCGGCTTCACGATGCCGGCCTTCTCGCGGGCGATGGCCTCGACCGTGTCGCCCAGCAGGCGCGTGTGCTCGAGCTCGATGTGGGTGATGACGGTGGACCTCGGCGCGACGACGTTCGTGGCATCCAGGCGGCCCCCCAGGCCGACCTCCAGCGCCACCGACCGCGTGCCGGCGGCCCGGAACGCGATCCAGGCCATGGCCATCGTGACCTCGAAGAAGGTCGCCGCTTGGCGCGTGCCCAGGCGCCTGGCTAGGTGGGGGCGCAGCGTCTCGGCCGCGCCGACCAGCGTCTCGTCGTCGATGCGGACGCCGTCGAGCGCGATGCGCTCGGCGAGGTCCTCGAGATGCGGCGACGTGAAAAGACCGACCGGGCCGCGGCCTGCGCGCTTCAGGGCATGCGCCGCCAAGCGCACCGTGGTGCCCTTGCCCTTGGAGCCGGCGACGTGGAGCACGTCCCCGCAGGCGTCCTGCGGGTCGCCGAGGTCGGCGAGCAAGCGGCGCACGCGGTCCAGGTCGAAGCTGGCGCGCACGCCGCGCAGCGGCAGGCGTTCCTCGTAGTTGGTCGCCGCCGCCAGCATGCGGGCGAGGTCGGCGCGGGTCCGGAGCACGGGGGGGAGCACGGCCGGGAACGCTACCGCTTGCTTGCCGCCGCGTCCCTTCCGCGGTGGGGCCGCAGCCCGGTAGCCGTCATCCGCGTGGTAGCCTACGGCGCTCGCGACCCGCCCGGTTCCGACCCGAACGGAACCCGAGACCACCATGCTCGACGATCTCAAGAAGACCGCGGCAAGCGGCAGCGCCCGCGAGCGATTCCGCCTCTCCATCGTGGTGGCCCTCTGCCTCCTGGCAGGCGGTGCCATCTATGCGGCGACGATGATGGGCAGCAAGGCCAACGAGCGGCGTGAGTCGCTCGGCGCCGACTCCGAGACCCGCCTCGTCACGCCCGCGCGGCCGTTCGAGGTGGACAAGGCGGCGCTGGCCGAGGAGGCCGGCGCCGACGAGCCCTTCCGCTGGTCGGCGGCGGCGCTACGCCGCATCGACGACGCGGTGAAGGGGCACGTCGACCTGCCCGACGACGGCGGTCCGGTCGACGTGTCGGCGCTCCTGGCCCGTCCCTTCGACACGCTGCGCGGCGAGGTCGTGCAGGTGCGGGGCGAGGTCGTCGCCCTGTCCCAGGAGGGCTTCCACTTCGACGGGCGACCCGTGGGCCCGCGGGACGAGCCCACGCGCATCCTGCAGATCGCGGTGTTGCGCGGCGACGAAGGCGGCCACGTGGTCCTCGCGCGGCCGATCCTGCGCGACGAGGTCCTGCCCGGCCGACCGTTCCGCTACGAGCGCGACAGCGGCGTCCCGCGCTTCCTGCAGGTCGGCGACCGCGCGCGCGCCCGCGGCGTCGTCGTCCAGACGCGCACGGGCACGTTCGACGACGTGGCCGTCGCTAGTCCGGCGCCCGTGCTCTACGCGCTTCGCTTTCGCTCCGACTTCCCGCCCGACCAGCGCCCCTCGGTGCTCGAGGACCACCGGGAGGCCGACTGGGAAGATGTCCGCGATCGCACGTTCGTCGAAACGCGCCAGTGGGACGAGCCGGCGCTGTTCCAGGCCGTCCGCTGGGCGCGCAGCGTGGGTGCCGACGAGATCGCCGCACGCATCCGCGACGGGCGCATGCCGTGGACGGAGTGGGACAAGGAGACGTTCGAGCGCTGGGGCCAAGAGGTCGAGTGGACCGAGGACGACCGCCCCTTCACCGACGGGGCCCGGGGACGGCTGTTCCGACTCGACGCGCTGATCGCGGACGTGATCCACCAGAGCTGGGCGCAGATCCCGGCCAACCGCGAAGGCATCGACGACCTCGTCGTCTGGGACGTGATGGCCGACGACTACTTCAACGTGGTCATCCGCACCTATGTCCCTTTCCCGACCGACGCGTTCCCGCCGGTCCTGGGCAAGCGCAAGGAGCATGTGCGGCTGTTCGGCCTGTTCGTGAAGAACTGGACCTACGAGCTGAAGCACCCCGATCGCGAGCGCAACCGGCCGCGGCAAGTGAGCGTGCCCACGTTCGTCGTGCTCTACGCCGAGCCGCACCCGGAGGGCGCCGACAGCGACCTGCCGGCGGCCATGCGCTGGGTGGCCGGCGCCATGCTCCTGCTCGGGCTGCTGTTCTACCTCGTGGTGGTGCGGACCGGACGGCGTGCCGAGCGCCGTCAAGAGGAGCACCGCGCCCAGCTGCGCCAACGCCGACGGCATCAGGACGCCGGCGACATGCCCCCCGACGACGACGGAGCCGCGGGCGGATGATCCGCCTGGTCACGCCGCTGGGCACCACGGAGATGGTGGTGGGCGTCGGCGTGAGACGCGACGTCGTGACACGCGCACGGGCGGTGGCCCCGCGGGCTCGGCGCGTGGGCTATGTCGTGGACGAGCGCGTGGACGGGCTCTGGCCCACACCGACCTGGCCGGACGACCTGGAGCCGGTCGTGGTCCGGCTTCCCGCGGGCGAGGCGGCCAAGCAGCGGGAGGTCCTGGCGGGGGTGCAGGATGCGCTGCTCGACCTGCGACGCGACGAGCCCGTGATCGTGCGAGGTGGGGGGGCCGCGCTCGACGTGGGGGGCTTGGCCGCAGCCACGGTGCGCCGGGGGCTACCGTGGATTGCCGTGCCCACGACGGTCGTCGCCATGGCCGATGCGGCGCTCGGCGGCAAGACGGCCGTCAACCACCCACGTGGCAAGAACCTGCTCGGTGTGTTCCATCCGCCTGCCCACGTACTCGCGGACGTGGACCATCTGGCCACGCTGCCCGAACGCGAGATCCGTGCCGGGCTGGCCGAGGTCTACAAGTGCGCGCGCCTCGGTGCCCCGGGCCTGCATCGCCTGCTTGCGGGCGGCGTGCCGCGCGACGCCAAGTCGTGGGTCGCGGTGCTGGAGGCCTCCGCACGCCTGAAGGCCGACGTCGTGGCGCAGGACGAGCGCGACCACGGCGTGCGTCGTCGCCTCAACTACGGCCACACCGTCGGCCACGCGCTGGAGCGGGTCTTGGGCCCGGAGCGGATGCGCCACGGCGAAGCGGTGGCGATGGGCATGGTCGTGGCCGCGGCCCTCGCCGTGCGCCGCGGGCTCTTGCCGGCAGGCGATGCCGTGCGCCAGCGCGAGGACCTGGAGCGGCTCGGCTTGCCGGTGCGCTTGTCGACTTCCGTGGCTGCTGCGGATGTCCTTGCCGCGATCGCCGAGGACAAGAAGCGCACGGACGACGCGAGGCACACCTTCGTGCTCCCCATCGCCCCCGACGACGTCCGCATCGTCGACGACGTCACCGACGACGAGATCACCACCGCCCTCGCCGCGATTGCGCCCTGATCGCGCGTGTCGGGCGGCGCGGAGGCGGGAGAGCCTCCCGAGACTCGGCAAAGGCCGTACGGAGGCGGGGATTCCTTCCGCAGCTTGCCGATGGATCCTGCCCATGCGGTCGAGCAAGGCGGCAAGCTGCGGAAGAATTCCCCGCCACCTCCCTCGACGTCCGCAAGCCGGACCAAGTTGCGTACGCCACACATCGGGTCGCCAGGGCGACGGTAGCGCGCCAGCATCGGCGACGCCGCGTGGTCTGTTCACGTCAGGAGCCGATGCTGGTGCGGGACCGAGCATCTGGCGAGCCGCCTGCCCGCACGCCAAGCAACGATCGAATCTACTGCCCCAGCTCCTTGCGCCAGGCGTCTTGGTCGCGGACGAACTGCTGGAGGTGCATGCGGTCGTCGTCGGAGATCTCGCCGTAGTGGACGCGGGCCGTGAGGCTGCTGCCGTCGTCGTCGGTCTGCTCGCTGACCTCGACCACGCTCCCGAGCATCTCGAAGTAGTGGTCCTTCACGGCAAAGGGCTGGCGGAACTTCATCTTGAGGTCCGCGCCCGACTTCAGGAACGCCTGCACGGGATCGCCCGCGAGCGGTCCCTCGGCCGTGTAGCGGAACAGCAGGCCGTCTTCGTACAAGGTCACGATGCGACCGACCTGGTTGGGGGCATCCTCGTCGGCGTCGCCGCCCGCCGGACGGAACAGGATCGGGACGCTGCCCGTGAGGGACTCGTCCTGCTCGCCGGCTTCCAGGTCGAGCTCGCCGATGTCCAGGCCCTGCTTGAAGTGCATCAACGCCGACTCCACCGAGTCGAAGATGCGGAAGAGGGCGTCCAGGCCCAGCGTGCCCAGCGTCTTCTTCACGAACTTGCTGGGGCGGGCCAGCAGCATGTCGCCACCCTGGGCCGTGAGGCGCTTGCGCGTCTTGATCAGGTAGCCGAGGGCGGCCGAGTTGATGAACTTCAGCAAGTGGCAATCGAGGATCAGCCTCTGATCGCCGCCGTCGATCATCTGGTCGATGTGCTCGCTGAAGCTGGGCAGGTTGAAGGAGTCGAACTCCCCGACGAACCTGAGGATGAGGACGTCTTCGTAGCGGCGCTTCTCGAGCTTCATGCTGCTCCCTCCCGATCGCGAGCCCCCCGGCGGGCCCCGGGGTCGCGGCATGCTACCCGCGACGGCCCGTCCCCGCGCCTCCCATCGGGGCCTTGCGGCCTCCAGGCCCGGGTCCGCAGCCGCGTCTACCCCTTGCCGGCGCGCTCCAGGGCCTCGTCCACCAAGACGTCGGGCGCGACCCCCTCCGCTTCGGCCTCGAAGGACAGCACGATGCGGTGACGCAGCGCGGCGTGGGCCAAGGTGCGGACGTCATCGCGCGCCACGGCGGCCCGTCCGGCGGCCAGTGCGAGGTGCTTGCCGCCGAGCGCGAGGGCCTGGGCGGCACGGGCCGAAGCGCCGTAGCGCACGTAGCGCTTGACCAGGGGCCCGGCCTCCTTGGCATCCGGCCGGGTCGCGGCGACGAGCTTGGCGATCCACGCGCGCACGCGACTGCCCAGCGGCACCTCGCGGGCCAGGGCGCGCATGGCGCGCACGCGGCCCCCGTCCAGCACGCGGCGCGCCGCCGGCACCGCGGCGCCCGTGGTGCGGTCCAGGATCGCCTCGATCTCGGCCGGGCTCGGGCCCGGCACGAGGACCTTCAGGAGGAAGCGGTCGAGCTGGGCCTCGGGCAGCGGGTAGGTGCCCTCCATCTCGATCGGGTTGATCGTGGCCAGCACCACGAACGGGTCCGGCAGCGCGAACGTCTTGCCGCCCGCGGTGACCTGGTGCTCCTGCATGGCCTCGAGCAGCGCGCTCTGCGTCTTGGGCGTGGCGCGATTGATCTCGTCGGCCAGCACGAGGTGGGCGAAGACGGGCCCCTGGCGGAACGCGAACTCGCGGCGTCCGTCGCGTTCCTCCACGAGGTACGTGCCCACGACGTCGGCGGGCATGAGGTCGGGTGTGCACTGGATGCGGCCGAGGTCGAGATCGAGCGCGGCCGCGAGCGTACGCACCAGCAACGTCTTGCCCGTCCCCGGGGCGCCCTCCAGCAGCAAGTGACCGCCGGCGAACAGCGCGAGGATGGCGGCGTCCACGACGGAGGCCTGGCCCACGATGACGCGGCCGATCTCCTCGCGCAGCGTCTGCACGTCGCGCGCGTAGGCGGCCACCGCGGCGGCGGCATCGGGAACGTCCAACGTCTCGGCCACGGCGTCCTCCCGACTCGTGATCACTCTACGGTGAAGCGGAACAAGTCCGCCGCGACCTGGCTCGTGCGACGCGCGACCTCGTCGGGCTCGAGGCCATGCAGCGCCGCCAGGGCAGCCGCCGTATGCGCGACGTAGGCGGGCTCGTTGCGCTTGCCGCGCCAGGGGACCGGCGCCAGGAACGGCGCGTCGGTCTCGACCATCGTGCGGTCCAGCGGCACCACGCGCGCCGCCTCGCGCACGTTCTCGCCCTTGGGAAACGTGAGGATGCCCGCGAACGACACGACGAAGCCGCGGTCGAGGTAGCGCCGCGCATGCTCGGGCCCGCCCGTGTAGCAGTGGATGACGCCGCGCAAGCCTGCGTGGCGGCCGATGACCGTGTCCACGTCGTCGTAGGCCGTCGTGCGTCCGTCGCGATCGCGGATGTGGACGATCACGGGGAGGTCGTGGGCCAGGGCCAGCTCGCATTGGGCGTGGAAGGCCCGGCGCTGGACGTCGGGGTCCGTCGAGTCGCGGTAGTAGTCGAGCCCCGTCTCGCCGACGGCGACGTAGCCGCCCTCGGCAAGGAGGGCCTCGAGCTCGACCAGGGCCTCGCCGAGCGCTTCGGGCAGGTCGTTGGGATGGAGGCCGGCGGTGGGCACGAGGCGCGGGGAGGTCGCGGCCAGCGCCTTCGTACGCCGCGCGTCCTCCACCGTGGTCGCCACGACCACGGCGCGGGCCACGTGGGCGGCCTCCATCCGCGCCAGCACGGCCGGCACGTCGCCCTCGAAGTCGGGCCACGTCAGGTGGCAGTGCGAGTCGACGAGCGGGGCCGGGGGCATCCGGGGGAGCCTACCGGTCGGAGGGGCATCAGGGGGGTGGGGGCTAGACTGCCCCTCCCCGAGCCCGAGGAGTTCCCGGATGCAGAGCCGCCGCCGTTCCTGTTCCGGCCGCGCGGCGGTCACCTGGGTGCCGTGGCTCGCCGTGACGCTCTTGGCGGTCTTCTCGCTGGTGCAGCTGAGGGGGCGGGGCAAGTCCGAGGCACCGCCAGCGGTCCACGGGGAGAGCGGCGCCAAGGCCGCGGCTCCGATCGTCAGCGTGGCGCCCGGGACGCAGGCCACGGACCCGGGGACCGACTTCGCCCACGCCTTGGCGCTCGACGAGGAGGTCCTGGCCGCCAGCCAGGACCTGCGCAAGACGCGCGAGGCGCTCGAGGGCGAACAGCGGGCACTGGCTGCGGCGCGTGCGGAGAACCTGCGCTTGGCCGTGGCACGCGATGCGTGGCGCGCCGCAGCGGAGGCCGCAGCGAAGGAGGCGCCGGCCGACGACACGCTGCCGGGTGAGGCGAGCGGGGGGCCTGCCGCCGACGCCGGTGCGCTGGCGAAGGCCGAGGCCCGCGTGCGCGAGCTCGAGGCCGAGCTCGCCAAGGCGGGAGGACCGGCCTGGAAGAACCTCCTCGCGAAGGACGCGCAGGCGAAGGAAGCGGCGCGGGCTGCGCTGACGGAGCACGAGGAGGAGCGCAGCGTGTTCCGCATGGCGCTCGGCTCCGGCGACCCCACGGCGCGTCGCGCCGCGCGTGTGCTGTTCGAGGGCGAGGAAGCCCCGGTCGAGCTCGTGGGCCCCGCGCTCCAAGCGGCCGCGGCCGCTGGCGACACCGGGTTGCTGGACGCGATTGGCATCGATGCCGCGCTCCAGCCCATGGCGTTCTTGCACGTGGGGGGCGAAGAGCCGGCCACCTCCACGCTGTTGGCCTGGCTAGCCGGACGGTCCGCCACGCTGACGGACGAAGAGCGTGCGAAGGCTCGCACGTCGGTCGCCGGATCCGCCTCCTACGACGGTCCGTGGGTGCGCTCCGCGTGGTTCCACCTGCGACTGTTGGCGCGCCTCGATCCCGCGGCCGCCCTGGCAACGAGCCCAGCGCCCTACGATGCGAACACGCCGATCGAGCTGGTCGAGGCCGTCGCACGGCAGGGCGAAGGGGCCTTGGCGGAGGGCAGCGGCGACCTGGCGCTGCGCGCCTTGCTGGAAGGGGACTTGGCCATCCGCCGCGCCGCGGCCGTCGTCGCGCGTCGCGTGTACGGCTCGACCTTCGACATCGACCCCGCCGCCGACGCCGAGACGCGTGCCGCGGGCGTCGCTCGCTTCCGCGAAGTGCTCCCCCGTTGAGCGCGGTGGGGTTGCTCCCCGTCGCGTGGCGGGGCGTGTTGGCGGACGCGATCCGCGACCCGGTGTTCGCCGAGCTGCAGGAGACGATCGCCTCCGAGCGCGAGCGGGGCATCCAGGTGCTGCCCGCGGCACGTCAGGTGTTCGCCGCCTACGCGGCCGTCGCGCCCGACGACGTGCGCGTGGTCATCCTGGGCCAGGACCCGTACCCCACGCCGGGGCATGCGCACGGCCTCGCCTTCTCCTACCGCGGTCGTGGTGCACTGCCGGGGTCGCTTCGCAACATCGTCGCGGAGGTGCAGCGCGACCTCGGCGTGGACCTCGGTCGTGTGCGCGGCGATCTCACGCCGTGGGCGGAGCAGGGCGTGCTGCTGCTCAACACGGTGCTGACCGTGCGTGCGGGGGAAGCGGGCAGCCACCGAGGCCTGGGCTGGGAGCGCTTCGTGGACGCCACGATCGACGCCTTGGTCGCCCGCGAGACGCCGATCGTGTTCCTGCTCTGGGGCAGTGACGCCAGGCGTCGCGCCCGCCGCATCCGTCCGCCGCACGTGGCGCTCGAGGCGGGGCACCCGTCGCCGCTGTCCGTTCGGCATTTCCGTGGCTGCGGGCACTTCTCATCGGCCAACGCGATCCTCGGCGACCGGGCGGTCGAGTGGACCGCCATCGGCCACGCCAAGGCGAGGCAGTGAGCACGCACGAGCACGGTATCCGACTCGTCCACGACGACGTCACGAGCGAGGTCGAGGTGCGCTGTCCGGCGGGCCATCCGCTGGTCTTGAAGTGCCACCCCCTTCGGCGTGGCAAGGGCCGTTTCGAGCCGTTCCCGACGCTTTGGTGGCTTGTTTGTCCGCGCGTGGTGGAGGCCATCTCGCGCCTCGAGCACGCGGGGTACATCCACCGCTTCGAGGAGCGCTTGGCCGCGGAGCCCGACGCCCGCACGGCCCACGGAGCGGACCACGACGCGTACATCGCCGAGCGCTGGTCGCTGCTGTCGGACGACGAGCGCCGCCAGATCGAGGCCCGCGGCCTTGCGGCAAGCCTCTCCGAGCGTGGGATCGGCGGCATCCGCGACCGCCGGCGTCTGAAGTGCCTGCACCTGCACTACGCGCACCATCTCGCCCGCGGCAGCGTCATCGGACGTTGGATCGACGAGCTCGGGGCCGTGGTCCCGTGTGCGGGAAGCTGAACGCAGTCGTACGGTGCGGGTGCGAGGGCGCACACGCTCCCACCGCTCGTTGCATGCGACCCTGGCGCGCCCGGCGTCCGGCCCGGCGCGGACCCCGTACCGCGTACCTCGGCATCCCTGGAGACCTCGCCATGCGTCGTATCGCGTTCCTCCTCGCCCTCGCGCTCGTCCTGCCGCTGGCGGCAGCCTGTGACGACCTGGGCCCGACCGCCCCGCGCGACCACCCCGCGGCCGAAGGCGGCACGCCGCTGCCCGATTGCGCGATGACCGTTTCGTTCCCCTGGATGGGCAAGCAGTCCGTCATGTGCGTCGGCGACAGCGTCGAGCGCCAGATCGCCTTCCTCGACTTCACGAGCGAGACCAACGAAGGCGACGGCTCGAGCCTGCTGGGCACGGTCGCGATCGACGAGAAGGGCGTGGGCACCGGTCGCTTCACGGCCGCCGCCAAGGCCCTGCGCAGCGGTCACGCCGATCGCGACGTCAAGCTGATGGGCGGCGCCTGGCTCGACGCCGAGACCCATCCCACGCTGGGCCTCGAGATCAAGCGCATGACCCGTATCAAGCCAACCGTCTGGAAGGTGGAAGGCAGCTGGACCATGCGCGGCGTCACGCGCGACGTGACGTTCCAGGTCAACGCCCGCTCGGTGGGGGAGATGAAGTACGTGGGCGAGGACGTCGTCCGCATCACCGGTCGCTTCGACGTGGACCTCAAGCAGTACGGCATGGACAACGGCTCGGTCGGGACCAGCGCCGTGGCCCAGGTCTGGACGATCGACGTGGGCCTGCTCGGCGTGGTGAAGCGGCTGTAGGCCGCAACCGCTCCGCCGCATGAGCTCGCGCCGTCTCGCCTTCGCGGCGTTGGTCCTTCTCGTGACCACCGCCGCGGCGGATGCGTGGTGGGGCGTGGACGTCACGTACGTGCTCGCCCCCGCCGACGCCGACGCCGGCGGGACGGAGAGCGGCTTCGTCCCGGGCGACGATCCGGCCCGCCGTTTCGGGGCCCCCGTGCCCGGGGGCACCGAGCGCGTGCTGCTCGTGGACCGGTCACGGCTGGTCGTGCCCGAGGAGGACCTCGCCCGGCGGCTGATCGTGCTGCCCGCGGGCGCGGACCTCGACGCGGCACGGCCCCTGGCTGCGCGGCGGGCTTGGTTGTTGGCCTTGGCACTGGCCGGGGTGCTGCTGGTTGCGGCGGTCCTCCGTCGCGCCCGGGAAGGCGCGCGGGCGGCGGGCCCGTAGCATGGCCGCCCCGCCCATGGCCTGATGCGACGGGCGGCGGAGGATCCATGGCAGCCAAGCGACGGCCTGCCCGGCGCACGACGCGCCGAGCCGCCCCGAAGGGTGCGCCCCGTGGCGTGACCCACCCCTTGGGCTACTACCGCGAGCCCACCATCGCCGGCGACCGCATCGTCTTCGTCAGCGACGACGACCTGTGGGCCGTCGGTCGCGAGGGCGGCCTGGCCACGCGGCTCACGGCCGGGGACGGCAAGGTCGGGGCGCCACGGCTCTCGCCCGACGGCCAGCTGCTGGCCTTCACCGCCGACTACGACGGCGGCTTCGAGGCCTACGTGATGCCCGCCGAGGGCGGCACGTGGCGCCGGCTCACGTGGCTCGGCGGCATCACGCGCACGGTGGGCTGGCGCGCCGACGGCAAGTCGGTGCTCGTCATCTCCAACGCCGACCAGCCGTTCCCCAACGACTTCCGCCTGCACGAGGTGCCGCTGGACGGTTCCCCGAGCAAGCCGCTGCCCTTGGGCCCGGCCCGCGCGCTGGCCGAGGAGCCGGGCGGTCCCGGCCGGGTGCTCGGCCTCAACACGGGTGACCCCGCCCGCTGGAAGCGCTACCGCGGCGGTACGCGCGGCCGCCTGCTGGTGGACCGCGAGGGCAAGGGCGCTTTCGAGCCGCTGCTCGACTCGACCGGCAACCTGTCGTCGCCCATGTGGATCGGGAAGCGCATCTGGTTCCTCAGCGACCACGAGGGCCACGCCAACCTCTACTCGTGCACGCCCACCGGTCGATCGTTGACGCGCCACACCGACCACGAGGGCCTCTACGCCCGCATGGCGGCCACCGACGGCAAGCACGTCGTCTACCACCTGGGCGCCGACCTCTGGGTGCACGATCTGGCTACCGACACCAGCAGCAAGCTCGACGTGCGCATCGCGAGCCCGCGCACGCAGCGCACGCGGCGCTACGTGCCGGCCGCCAAGTACATGGAGAGCGCCTCGCTGCACCCGCAGGGGCACTCCATCGCCATCGTCACGCGCGGCGGCACGTGGACGATGCCGCTGTGGGAGGGCGCACCGCGCCGCCACGGCGAGGTGTCGGCCGTGCGGCAGCGCATGTCCGCGTGGCTGCCCGACGGCGAGCGCTTCGTCGCGATCGACGATGCCGACGGCGAAGAGCGTCTGGTCGTCCTCAAGGCCTCCGGCGAGGGGCGCCCCAAGCGCTTGCGCGCCGACATCGGCCGGGCGCTGGACCTGGCCGTGGCGCCCGCAGGCGCCGATCGCGTGGCGATCGCCAACCACCGCCAGGAAGTCCTCGTGGTGGACCTCACGACCGGTCGTGCGCAGAAGGTGGCCTCCAGCCCCTTCCACCGCATCGGCGGCCTCGCGTGGTCGCCCGACGGACGGTGGCTGGCCTTCGGCCTGGCCGAAAGCCACACGGGCTCCTCGCTCAAGCTGTACGACACGAAGGACGCCGCGCTCCACGACGTGACCAACGGCGACTTCTTCGACGGTACGCCGGCGTTCGATCCGGACGGCAAGTACCTCGCGTTCCTCTCCGGCCGTGCGTTCGATCCCGTCTACGACAGCCACTACTTCGACCTCGGCTTCCCGCGCGGCTTCGTGCCCTGCCTCGTGCCGCTGGCGGCGGATGCGGCCGATCCCTTCGCGGCGGGCCGCAAGGACGCCAAGCCCGTCGTGCCGGGCGGCAGCGAGTCCAAGCCGGCGTCCTCCAAGAAGGGCGCGGGCAGTGCCAAGAAGAAGCCCGGTCCCGAGCCCACGCGCGTGGACCTGAAGGACATCGGGCGACGTGTTCTCGCGTTCCCCGTGCCCGAGGCGCGCTACGAGGGGTTGGTCGCCGTCAAGAACCGCTTCCTCTTCCTGTCCGTGGATCCCACGGGCAGCCTCGACGACGCGCCGGCCAGCGCGCCCCGCGCCGAGCTCACGGCCTACGACCTCGAGGCCGGCGAGCGGCAGGTCTTCGGGGAGCGGATCACCGACATCGAGGCCACGGCCGACGGGCGTCACCTGTTGCTGCGCGTCGGCGATCGCCTGCGCGTGCTCGCCGGCGCGACCAAGCCCAAGGAGGCCAGCAGCGAGAGCGAGCCGTCGCGCAAGACGGGCTGGCTCGACCTGGGTCGTCTGCGCGTGGAGGTCAACCCGGCCCTCGAGTGGGAGCAGATGTTCCACGAGGCCTGGCGCCTCCAGCGCGACCAGTTCTGGACGGAGGACATGGCCGGCGTGGACTGGCAGGCCGTCCACGCGCGCTACCAGCCACTGGTCGCGCGGGTCAGCACGCGCAGCGAGTTCTCCGACCTCATGTGGGAGATGCAGGGCGAGCTTGGCACGTCGCACTGCTACGAGATGGGCGGCGAGTACGCTCCCGGGCGCAGCTACCCCATGGGTCGTCTCGGCGCCGACATGGCGTGGGATGCGAAGCTGTCCGCGTGGCGTGTGACGCGCCTGCCGCAGGGCGACACGTGGTCGCCGGCCGGTCGCTCGCCGCTGGCCGCCCCGGGCTTGGGCATCCAGGTCGGCGACTTGATCACGGCCATCGACGGCAAGTCGCTGGACCGCACCACGCCTCCGGGCGCCGCCCTGGTGCACCGCGCACGGACCGACGTCGCCATCACGGTGCGCCGCGGGGCCGCCAAGCCCCGCACCGTCGTCGTCAAGACGCTCGGCAGCGAGCACGAGCTGCGCTACCGCGACTGGGTCGAGCGCAACCGGGCGTTCATCCACAAGGTCAGCAAGGGCCGCGTGGGCTACGTGCACGTGCCCGACATGGGCCCGCGCGGCTTCAGCGAGTTCCATCGCTACTACCGCGGCGAGGCGCGCCGCGACGGTCTCGTGGTGGATGTCCGCTACAACGGCGGGGGGCACGTGAGCCAGCTGCTGCTGGAGAAGCTGCTGCGGCGTCGCATCGGCTACGACCGCACGCGCTGGATGGGCGTGATGCCCTACCCGCAAGACGCCACCACCGGCTGTCTCGTGGCGCTCACCAACGAGCATGCGGGCTCCGACGGCGACATCTTCAGCCACAGCTGGAAGATCTACGGGCTCGGGCCCCTGATCGGCCGCCGCACCTGGGGCGGCGTCGTCGGCATCTGGCCGCGCCACGCCTTGGTCGACGGCACCGTCACCACCCAGCCCGAGTTCGCCTACTGGTTCCAGGACGTCGGCTACGCCGTCGAGAACTACGGGACGGACCCGGACATCCCCGTGGACATCCTCCCGGCCGACTACGCGGCGGGCCGCGACCCGCAGCTGGAGCGGGCGTGGACCGAGATGAAGCGGCTCCTGGGCGAGAAGAAGCCCGCGCTGCCGACCTTGGGCCCGGTGCCGAGCATGGCCCCCCCGCGCCTCCCGCGCCGCTTGTAGCGCCGCTTCGTACCATCACGCCCTCACATGAGGAGGGGCCCGCACCCCTCCTCCGCAGACGGGCAAAGCGCCCGGGAGGACACGATGACGATGCGACGTTTCGGGATCGCGCTGGCCGCGACCCTTGCCGTGGGCGCCCTGGCCGTCCGCGGTGTTGCCGAAGACCCGCCGGCCGGCGGCGGCGACCCGATGGCTGCCTACATGCAGTGCCACCAGCCGGGCCCGGCCCAGGCCTCGCTGACCACCATCGAGGGCGCGTGGAAGGCCACGGCCACGTTCTGGATGGCGCCGGACCAGCCCCCGCAGGTGATGGAAGGCAGCTCCGAGAACGCCATGATCCTGAACGGTCGCCACCTCGAGACGTGGTTCTCGGGCGACATGATGGGGATGCCCTTCGAAGGCCGCGGCATGCTCAGCCACGACAACTTCCGCAAGTACTGGCAGATGACGTGGATCGACAGCGTCGGCACCAACAACACGACCTACGAGGGCCCCGCGGGCGACGACCTCAAGAAGATCGTGGTGCAGGGTGTCGAGAACCAGCCTTACGGCAAGTTCGATGCTCGCTGGACGATCAAGCTCGAGAGCGCCGACAAGTACACGATGACCAGCGAGAAGAGCCCGCTCGGCAAGAACACCTGGATGAAGGACATGGAGATCGTCTACACGCGCATCGTGGAGACGGACGAGCCCGAGGCCCCCGAGGACGGCGACGAAGCCCCCGACGGCGGCGGCATGCGCTGACCGTTAGGCGTTCACCCTCAGAGGTGCGGACGTACGGCTCGCCAGATGCTCGGTCCCACCGTGAGGGGTGCAGGGGTGGTGCGGAACCAGCACCCCTGCTGCGTAGGCGGAGCCGGAGCACCAAGTCCGCGCGGGAGCGCGGAACTCCGACGGCGGACGTGACCACGAGTCGTCGCCGATGCTGGCGCGCTACCGTCGCCCTGGCGACCCGATGCGTGGCGGTCGCGCTCCACTTCGAGCGGCGTCTACGCACCCTTGACGGCCGATGCTCGGGGTAGGTGAACGGGTACGCTGATCGAACGGGAGGCATCCCGCCCGTCAGGCGTCCTTTGGCGGACGCCCGACCCCCAGCCGGCCCGCGCGGACGCCCTCCGCGCGGGCCGCTCCATTTGGCGGCGGCCCGGGCTTGCGTTCCGGCCCGCCCCGGCTTCCATAGGCCCCCTTCGAGGCACCGTGGCCGAGTGGTCAGGCAACGGATTGCAAATCCGTGTATCCCGGTTCGATTCCGGGCGGTGCCTCCACTTCCTCCGTCTGGACCCGATGGGCAACGAGGCCGGTCCATGACGTCGCATGCAGTCTTTTGGTCTGCCGTGGTGCTGCTTTTGGTCGCTTGCGTGCCTCCGCGGGCCCACGCCGACCCAGCAACCATCGTCCCCGAAGGCGCGCGCATTCGCCTCGAGCCCATGCGCACGCGCTGGTGCGTGGGCGACAACGTGTCGGTGCGCTACGTCGTGGAGAACGCCAGCGACGTGCCGTTCAAGGTGGAAGCCACACCCCCGGGCTCCGACGACTGGTGGGCCCCGCAGGT
The DNA here is from genome assembly GCA_050248855.1 of Planctomycetota bacterium. GTDB lineage: Bacteria > Planctomycetota > PLA2 > PLA2 > JAEUHO01 > JACKGW01. The sequence continues at coordinate 37,176 of JBFWRP010000030.1, forward strand.
CCTGGATGCGTCGGGTGAACAGGTCATCTCGCCGAAGAGGAACGTGAGCGCTTCGTGGCCCATGAGCTCACCGCAGGTCACGGTGGCGCGCCCCTTCGCCCGCGTCGTGTCCCTGGTGCGCTACGGCGTGCTGGACCGCCCGGGGCGCTACCGCGTGAGGCTCTTCCACCCCCTGGGCTGGAAGGACCCGGACGGCAAGCGCGGCTCGGGCCTCGGGGACGACACGATGGCGGAGGATCCGCGATGGGCGGAGACGTGGATCGAGCTTGTCGAACCCACGGCCGAGCGCGTGCAAGCCGTGCTCGACGTGCTCGAGCGATACCCTGACGACGAGGCACGCCGTCGCTCTACCGAAGAGGTGACGCCGCGTGCCGAGCTCCTCCGCCACCCGGCCTACTTGGCACCGTTGCTGGCGCGCCTGCGGAAGACCCACCGATCGAAGCGACATGCCGAGGCATGGTTTCGGGGAATCCACGGCATCCCGACCGTCGAGGCCACGAGCGCGCTGCTCGACCTCCTCACGACGCAGGAGCACGCGCCGTGGGTGCGCTTCGTACCCCCGGACCTGTGCGCGCGGGCTCTCTTGGAACGGGTACCGCGCTTCGTCGGACCCGGCCTGACCCTGGGTCCAGACCGTGCCCTCGGCGGGGGGCCCCCGTTCAGCCTCTCCCTGTCGCCCGGGTACCGGGAACGGGCGTGGAGCGACCACCTCGCGCCCCGCGTGCGCGCTTGGGCGTGCGAGCAGCTCGATCCTCCGGGTGACGTGCTCCGTCACGCGTTGCGTCTGCTTGCCGCGGTGGGGGAGCCCGAGGACTGGCCGCTGGTCGAGCCACGGCTCGCTCACAGCCTCGACGAGGCGCAGCGCATGCCCACCTGGCCCGCGACGCCCGAGGACCAGCACGAGCTTCATGGCGTGCTGCAGGTTCTCTCGCGCGTCCAGCGAAGGGGACGCACGCCGCCGTCGGCACCGGCGACCGCGATCGACATCGTCTCGACGCTCGTGTGGATGGCCGACCATCCGGAGGAGGCCCTCACGCACCACGGCGAGCTGGTTCCCGCGTGGCTCGACCACGAGAGCGCATTGGTGCGGGCCCTGACCGTCGTCGCGATCCCCGAGCCGCTACCCGGCTTTGCAGCGCGCAAGCTGGAAGCGCTCTGCGACGACGACAGCGCCGTGGTCCGCCGCGCGGCGCTCCACGTGGTCCGCCGGGAGCCCCACGAGCGCTACCGCGGCGGGGTGATTCGCGCCTTCGGCCGCTCCGACGACCCTGACGACATCCAGGCTGCGCGGCGTGCGGCCGCCGCCCTGCGCATCGACCACGTGGACCTGCTTCTCGTCGATGCGGCCCGGCTGACGGAAGCCAGTGCGTACCCCACGCGTTGGCAGAGCCTGGCGCGGGCCACGGGATACCGCGGCACGTCACCTCAGCAGCCCCCGCCGCCCGAGGAGCGCCAGCGACTGGCCAGGGCATGGCGCGAGTGGCTGCGGCGTCACCGCGAAGACCTCGGCCGCCGAGGTCGCGTCGTCCCGAGCGAGGACGAGCTGCGCGAGCTGGCACCGCGGTAGGCGACGACCACCGTGTCCGTCTTGCCCTGCGCGCGGTGAGTATGCTGGGCGCCTGATCGCCGTGTCGGAGGATCGATGCCCGCCGTCCACGTTCTGGCTTCTGCTGCGGGCATGGCGTGGGCCCTGGCGGCGTTGTTTGCCCTGCTCGCCGTACTGCACATCTTCCGCGCGGACTGGGTCTGGCGCTGGCACGCCTACCGGATGCGCTGCGATGGCATCATGCACGTCGAGCGCACGGACGCGTGGGAACGCCGCAACGCCCTGCACGGCATCTGGCTGGTCTTCTGTGCTGTGATCACCGCGGGCGCGGCCGTCGCTATCGACCGTCAGTTCGGGGATCGGTCCATGCCCACCCCCGCGGCGCGTCCACGCATCGACTTCACACCCGACGCCCTTCGCATCGAAGACCGTTAGCGATCATGCGTCCGGTGTCGACGGCCGGGGAGCACGACGTCGACAGGCGGGCGCGGCCGCCTGGCCGTCCCCGCTATCTTGGCAGCATGCCGCAACGCCTTGCACGCTCTCGCCACGCTGCCCACGTGGACGAGGCTCTCCGCGACGGCTTGGCCTGGCTTGCCACGCACTGGCGCGTCGACGTCAACCGGCAGCACCCACGCACCTGGCGCGACGCTCGACACCTGCTTCGCGTTCCTCTTCCTGAAGCGGGCCGGCAGGGGCGCCCTGCTGTTCCCCTCGTTCAGCGAGCCCGTGCAGCGCGTCGCCGCGAAGCAGGGCCGCTCGCGTTGACGTCCGAGCTTCGGCCTACCGAGCGCGCCGGGATTCCGGCGTGGGGTCGGCGGCATCCCCACAGGCCGGCCGCGGCGGTGTCCCGCCGGAGGGCATGCGCCGGCGGTATCCCGCCGTCTGACAAGGTGGCAGGGTGGCGTTGGTCCTCTGCCTCGCTCACGAGATGGCCGTCAGTCGCTGGAGACGTGTTCGGAAGCCTGATTACAGGGCTTTCTGCGACGCCGGAATTCCGGCGTGGAGGCGGCGGTGTACCGCCGGGCCGTGACGCGGCGGCATGCCGCCGGTCTGGGACGCAAGGCGGCGGCGGTATGCCGCCGCCACCGTGACATGATGGCCGACCTGCTGCGCCGGAGGCGACATGGAGAGATGCACCGGAACGCGCCCTGCGATGGGGGCGGTGCGTCGGGACTTGCGCGTCGCGTGTGACCGCGGGTCGATCGCGAGTGTCGTGCTCGTGGCGCTGGTGTCGATTCTCGCGGCGTGCGGAGGACCGCAGGGGTCCGCCGCGGCCGAGCTGCAGCTGCCTGTCGTTGGCACGGTTGGCCGCGCACCGGAGGGCGAGTCCGTCATCCGCGTCGTGGTGGACGCCGATGGCCGCATCTCCGTGGACGGAGAGGGTCCGCTCAGCTTGGCGGCTCTCGGGTCCGTACTGGAGCGGCACACGCGCGACCTCCGCTGGCACGCAGACGATGCCACCAGCCGTCGCCTCCTGTTGATCGATGCCGACGCACGCGTGCCCTGGGTCGTGCCGTACTGGGTGATCTGCGTAGGCGTCCAGTCGCGGGCACCCTTGTGGCGCTGCTTCTTCGGGGCTCGGGCGCGAGGCACGAACGCCGCAGAACCGGGCACGCGCGGGGCGCTTGCCTGCTATCTGAACGGGGACCAGCGCGTCGAGTACCCCGACGTGGGGCCCGAAAGCCCCCGCCTCGAAGTCCTCCTGGGCACTCATGAGGGGGAGGCCGCGGATCCGGAGGGGATCTTGCCTGCGTTGCGCGCGCGCATGGCCGAGGCGCCCGATCTGGAGGCTTGGCTCGAGCTCAAGCTCCTTCACCTCGGCGGGCAGTGGATCCGAACAGGCTTTGTCGTGCAGTTGCTCGCCCTGGCCCTGGCGGAGGGCGTCAAGCACGTGGAGCTCTCGGCGCCGCATCTCCCCTCGGTCGGCGGGAAGGACTACCCCGGACAGCCCGCCTTCGACCCGGCCGACGTAGACGCCCTACTGGCGTATGTCGCCAAGCTCAAGACCAGCACGCGCCAGCCCACGCTCGGGATCGTCGACGTGCTCGCGTCCGCCCTCCACCACAGCCCGAAGCCACCGCCTGCGCGCGGGCGGCTCGACGTGCTCTTCGGTGCGGGGCTCTTGCCCGGCGAGACCGAGCCTCGGCCCCGATCCGTCGAGGGACTTCCGCAGCGGACTGACCCTGGGGATGCAGCCTTCGGAACCGAGGAGGTCCTCCAAGCGGATGTCGAGGACATCGCGGAGCAGGAGCTCGCCGCCGAGGTGCCGGTCGAGCGCGACGACGTACAGAGCGCATCGGACGTCCACGGCATCTACCGGCATGTACAACGGCGCCGCCGGAGCGACCACGCGGTCGACGTGGCTCTCGGCTGGCTGGAGTCCCATCAGCTTCCGAGTGGCGGCTGGGCGTCCCAGGCAGTTCCTGCCGGTGACGTGCGCAGCACGGGCTGGGCGCTGCTGGCCTTCCTGTCGGCCGGATACACGGATCGCGCCAAGCACCGTTTCGCCGACGTCGTGCGCCGCGGCTTCGCCTGGCTCGAGGAGCGTCGAGCGTCCGACGGCTTTCTCGGCGACCGCCGTGCGCAGGACGCCCTGCTCGGCCACGCAGCCGCCACGTTGGCCTGCGTCCAGCTGCAGAGATTCACGGGCCGCCTTCGCTACCACTCCCTGACGGAGCGCACCCTGACGCAGACCTTGAGCTGGCACGAGAGTGCCGCTGCGCGGACCGCCGGCTTCGACACGACCTTGCACATGGCGCTCCCCGTGATCGCTGCGTGGTGGGCCACTCGGGAGGCAACCGAGCAGGGCCTCCCCGAACCGCTCGTGCCGATCGCGCGCATCGAGTCCGTGCTGCAGGGGCTGCCCGATCGCCTGAGGGCACCCTCCAACGAAGCGCAGATCGCGGCACGCGCTTGGCTACTCGGCATCCTTGACGACCCCGTGCATGCCGAGGAGCTTGCACTCCTGCGGGCGAGCCTCGTTCGACGAGTGCCCAGCTGGGATGTGCCCGCGTCGGGGACCGATCCGGCTCTCTGGTGGTTCGGTTCGCTGGCCCTGTTCCAGGCCGCGGACACGTCCTGGGATGTGTTCAAGGAGCGCATGCACGCACGCGGTCTGGCCAGCCAAGCAGGCGGGGTCGATCTGACGGCGCTGTCCGGATCGTGGGCGCCCGCCGACGACGCCGCCCACGGCTTCGATCGCACGCAGACCACCGCGCTCATGGCGTTTGCCTACGCCCTCCTGTTTCGCTGCGACCGTGTGTTTGGGAGCGAGTAGCGGGATGGGCGCGACGTGCAGCAACACGCTACGCATGCGCGGGAATAGCTCGGGATGCAGGCGCCCCGCCATCCACCGTGTGCTGTGGATGGCACTGGTCCTCCCGCTGGGCGGCTGCGGACCCTCCGACGATCCGCCTGCATCGGCTCCCCTGGCTGAACCGACCGAGACCGTTGGAGAGGTTCCTGCCGCCGAGCTGCGGCTGCCGATCGTCGGGACGGCCGGGCGGGCGCCCGAGGGCCCCTCCGTGATCCACGTGATGGTGGACGCCGATGGCCGCATCGAGGTGGACGGCGAGGGCCCCTTGAGCCTCGAGGCGCTGCGCCAAGCGCTCTACGACCGCACGCGCGATCGATGGTGGCGCGAGGACGATGGCACGAGCCGCCGCTTGGTCCTGATCGATGCCGATGCACGCGTGCCCTGGGTGGTGCCCTGGTGGGTGATGCAGGCGGGCACGATGCCGAGCACGCGGCTTCGGCGCTGCTTCCTCGGCGTGTGGTGCCGCGAGGCGGGCGGAGGTGCGGGCTTGAAGCGCGGCGCCATCGCCTGCTTCCTCCCCAAGAGTCCGTACATCCTCTATGCCAACCGCCAGCAGCCTTCGCCGCGCTTGGTGGTGCAGATGGCCATGCATGACGGTGCGGCCTCGGATCCGGGCGAGATCCTCCCCGCACTTCGGGCCTGCATCGCCGAAGCGCCGGAGGTGGCCGCGTGGTTCACGCTGGCCGCCGACGAGGGCCTCGGGGCGGCCGCACCGACGAGCTTCGTTGCGCAGGTCCTGGACCTCGCCCTGGCGGCAGGTGCCAAGGAACTGCTGCTCCAGGGGCCGGGCTACCCCTCGCCTGGGGGGCCCCGCGAGGTGGGGCGACCCGTGTTCGACCCCGGCGATGTCGATGCGTTGCTCCGGTACGTGGCCGAGCTGAAGGCGCTGGATGCCCAACCGCGGCTGATGGCGCCCGGCGCTCCGGACGCGGTTGCCCGCGGGGACACGAGTCATCCCGCGGGGCGGGGACGTCTCCCGGTGCTCTACGGTGGAGGCCTCCTGCCCGACGAGAGCGAGCCGCTCGCTCGTGGTGGCGACGAGGAGGACACGAGCGCGTACCAAGCCAACGGCGGGGCAGAGCTCATGGCGCTCGCGGATGTCTTCGATCCCGGGCTGCGCCCCGAGCGCGACGTCGATGGGCTCCTGCCCCAGCCCGTCCCGCCGGGCATCCAGAGACGTCGTGGCCTCCGCGGCGAGGACACCGAGGACGCGTTCCTCCTGGCGCTGCGCTGGTTGGCGGCGCAGCAGCTGCCTGGTGGCGCCTGGGCCTCCGATGCGGCGCCGGCCGGCGACGTGCGCAGCAGCGGCTTGGCCTTGCTCGCCTACACCGCGGGTGGGTACGGGCCGCGCGGGGACCACGAGTACGCGGACATCGTGCGCCGCGGGATTGCTTGGCTCGCGTCGCGACAAGATGGTGCAGGCTTCGTGACGGACGGCGACGCCCCGGACCCGCATCGAGGACACGCCGCCGCGACCCTCGCGCTGGTCGAGGCCTACCGTCTGGCACCGAGTCGTCGCCTCCAACCCGTCGTGCAGGCCGCGTTGCACGCAGCCCTCGACCAGCTTCAGCGGGCGGACGCGAACCCGGCGGATCACGACACGACGCTGGACATGGCCCTCCCTCTCGTGGGGGCTTGGATCGCGAACGAGCGCGCGCGACGCAACGGATCCGCCGCGGCGTTCGAGCCCGCGTCGCGCATCGAGGCCGTCGTGCGTCAGATGCCCGGGCGCCTCGGCGTTCCGAAGGATGATGCGCAGACCGCGGCCCGCGCTTGGCTGCTCGGTCTGTTGGCCGATCCTGGGCATGCGGACGAGCTCGAGGTGCTTCGCACGCGCCTCGCCGACCAGGCGGCCCTGTGGCAGGTTCCGGCGGCTGGAACCGATCCCGCCGTGTGGTGGTTTGCCGCGCTGGCGCTTCACCAAGGCGACACGCAGACCGCGGTCGCCTTTCGCCAGCACATGCATCCGCGCGGGGTGCAGAGCCAGATCGCGGGGCGCGATGCCACCGCAAGGGCTGGTTCGTGGGACCCTCCATCCGGCGGCGCGCCGGACCGCGTGCAGACGACCGCGCTCATGGCCCTGGCCTACGCGGTCGCGTATCGCCATGAGCACGCTTTCGGGTTGCGGTAGGCACGCGTCAGAAGGAACGGGCGACCTCGCGGGATGCCGTTCGAGGCGATGTCGCGTTCAGGGGGTGGGCGGCGGGCCGTCGTCGGGACGCTTCTGCACGTAGTGGTGGAGGAGCAGGCGGCCCACGATGTACATCGTTCCGCCCAGGCCGAGGCATAGGCCAGCGACGACATTGCCGTTGCGGTCCTGACCCACGACCATGCCGGCGACGACCAGCGCGATCGCGGCCAGCCACCACAAACCGCTCAGGTCCTGGGCCGCCTCGCGACCCACGCGCTCGGCCTCCTCGATGTCCTGGCCTCGCTCGAGCGCCGCCTGCTCGGCCAGCAGCTGGCGCAGTCCCTTGTGCTGGTCCGCCGGATCCAGGTCGATGGGGGGCGCGTCGGGATCCGTCATGCCGGATACTCCGCGTCGTGGTCCGCCACGCTCTCGGGCTCGCCCCCCTCCGCATGCCCAGGGTCGCGCATGTGGTCGGGTGCGGTGGCCGCCAGGGCGTGCACTGCGTCGGCTGCGGCGCGGGCGCGGACGGCTTGCAGCCGATGGTAGCGATCGAGCAAGAGTCGACCGACGAGGTAGAACGTGGCGACTTGCACCGCAACCCCACTCACCATGGACAGGAACGCACTTTCGCCGTAGCGCAGCACGAGATAGCCAATCACGACGACGGCGACCGCGACGGCGTAGCCGAGCCAGCTTGCGCCCGCTCCGAAGCGGCGACCGACCGTCTGGGCGAGTCGGGCGTCCGCGCCCGCGTCGAGGGCTGCCCCTTCGGCCACGAGCCGTTGCACGGGCTGGCGGTCGTTGGCACGCACGCCAAGCCGGCGCTCGTGACCACGATGGCTCGACGCGTGACCCGTCGGCATGGCTTGTTCCCCTCTCCCTACCGCGATCAGCCGAAGTAGCCCTCGAGCTCGCCGAGGTGGTCGAAGTACCAAGCGGTGCGGTGCTGGAAGGTGCGCACGCGCTTGGCGTCGATGTGTTCTTGCCACGTCACCTGGCCTTGGGGATCGCGCGTGACGATCGTGTAGCCACCCTCGCCGTCGGGGTGCGCGGTGATCGCGCTGTCGCCGTGGAAGCCCCAGTAGGGATCGCGCTCGTCGGTGAGGTACAGCTCCCAGCGCGAGAGGTAGATCATGTCGACGTTGACGGCGCGGCCGAAGAAGAGGGGCCCGCCGAACCAGATCGTGACGCGGGCGCGGCCTTGGCCGGTCATGCGCACGCCGCTGACGCTGGCGCCCTGCAGGTACTTCTCGGCCTCCCGGATCTGGGGGTTGCGCTGCTGGACGAGGCGGTAGTGCGTGTAGTCGGCGAGGTCGATCGTGCGGCCCATGCGCCGGTTGAGGCGGGCCTTGAAGCCGGGGCTCAGGACGGACCACTCGCTGCGGCGGTTGCCCGTACGCACGGCATCCTGCAGCTGGCGCAGCGTGTGGACGGGCTGGGGCTGGGGCGGCGCGCGGCGCGTGCCGCGTCCGGCGGCGCAGCCGAACACCGTGACGAAGGCCAGCAAGACGGCGGTGGGTGTGCGCATCGGTCCTCCGGTCGCGGGTCCGCACCGCGGGGTCCCCATCATGCAGGCGTGGGGGGCCGCTGCCGCGCTACCCTCGTCGGGCGTGCGCAGTGTCCTGCTCTTCCTGGCCGGAACCGCCTTGGGCGTGGGCCTGATGGCCCTCCTGCGCATGGCAGACGCGCCGTCGGGCGCCGTCCCCGACCTGATCACGCCGTCCGAGCGCGAAGCCTTGGAGGCGCGCATCGCTGCCCTCGTGGCCGAGGTCGATGACTTGCGCGGTGGACCGGGCCTCGTGGGGGCGGCCTCGGGCGACCCTCGCCCCGTGGGCGACGGCGGCGCTTCCCCGACCTCGCCGGCCACGCGCGAGGACGCGGAGGCCGCTGTCGACGAGGCGATCGACACTCTCGTCACGGGGCGCCTCGACGATGTCGAGGTGGTGGCGCGTTTCAACAGGGGCTTCGACCGGCTGCAGCATCTGGGGCCCGTCGCCATCGAGGCCCTGCGCGCGCGCGTCGTGGACGGGTCACGCGATGCCGCCGAGCGGGCCCGGGCTTTGGATCTCCTGCGGGCGCTAGATGCGCCGCGGGCAGCGCTGCTGGCCGCGGGCCTGCTGGACCTGGCGCCTACCGACGCGACGCTTCTTGCCTCGGTGCTCGCGGCGCTTGACGCGCCCCTGCAGGAGGCCCAGGCCGCGACGGTGCGCGAGCTCGCGCTCTGGCGCAGCGACGACCCGGACCTGCAGCTGGTCGCCGCGCGCGCCTGGGTACGCGGCGGGTCGGCCGAGGCCGTCGAGCAGGTCAGGACCTGGCTCGAAGGCTCCCCGGGACAACGCTCGCTCGCCGCGGCCCTCCTCGCGGATCTCCCCACGCGCACGCCGGAAGCCCGCGCCTTGGCCTCGCGCGCGCTGTTCGAGGAGGGCTTGCTCGACCGCGCCGCGCAAGCGCGCCTGATGGCGGCGCTGGCCGCGCAGCAGGGGCCTGCGTGGTCCGCGGCGCAGCTGGTGGGTCCGCCCGACACGGCGCTCGACGGCGACCATCGCTCGGCGTGGGCGAGCAAGCGCCCCGAGATGGGGCGCGTGGAGCTGGAGCTTGCGTTCGAGGCCGCCGTGCGGCCCGAGGCCGTGCGCATCCACGAGACCTACAACCCGGGCGCCGTGACCGAGGTCCAGGTGCCCGATGGCCGCGGGGGCTGGGTCTCGATCTGGTCGGGGACTGCGGAGCCGGGGCACGCGCCGCGCTGGTTCGAGCCGGCGATCGGAGATGCCGGGACGGCCGTCCGCCGCTTGCGCCTCGTGCTCGACACGGACCGCGTCAGCGGTTGGAACGAGATCGACGCCGTCGAGCTGGTGGGCGACGGGCGGCGCCAGTGGGTGGCGGAGGCCTGGGCCAGCAGCTCGTACGCGGACTGAGGCAGCGGCGCCCCGCTCCGGGGTAGGCTCACGGCGGGCCTACGCAGACGGGGAGGGGTACCTCGTGCGACGTCGCATCGGCAGACGGTTTGCTCGCGCGTCCAGCGCCGTGGCCCTGCTCGCGCTGCTCGTCGTGCCCGTGGCCGCGGCTCCGCAGGACGCGAAGGACCCCGCCGCGGACCATCCCGCGCGTCGCGCGGCCCGCGAGGCCATCGCGGCCGGCCGCCTGGAGGAAGCGCGCAAGCACCTCGCCGAGGTGATGGGCGACTACCCGTCCTCGCCGGCCGTGCTGCTCGATGCCGTTCGCGCCGCCGCCGATGCGCCCGAGCAGCTGCTGTTGGCCTGGGACCGGTGGGCGACGGCCGTCGCGGACAAGGCGGGGCGCATCGAGCTCGGCAAGGAGGCGAAGGGCCTCGCCGGAGCCGACGACGGCGCCCGTCGGGAGGTCGAGAAGGCGCGTGCCCGTGCAGCGGCCGACGTCGTGAAGGCCATGGGCAGCGCGCGCGGACCCGCCGCGCCGCTCGTCGTGAAGGCCTACGACCTCTTGCTCGACGACGTGCTCGAAGGGGCGACGGCGCTGGAGGACGAGCACCGTGACGCGCGCGCCAAGGCGCGGGCCAAGGCCGCCGAGTCGGCGCCTTCGCTGGTGGACGCGATCACGAAGGCCGCGGGCCGCGGCAGCCGCCCGGAGCAGGCCCGTGTGCGTTTCCGGCTCGGACGTGCCCTGCTGGGGCTCGCGGCCCAGTCCCGCTACAAGCTGCCCGACGGGCCGGACAAGGGCGGCGACGTGTGGTCGCGCCTGGGCGAGCGCCTCGTGCGCGAGGCCGAGGTGGAGCTGGCGGCCGCGCAGATGGAGCCGCTGACGCTCGAGGCGCTCGAGGCCATGGATGCCGATGCGATCGCGGCGTTCAACAAGGCGCATGCCGACCTCGCCACGCCCGGACGCAGCATCACGCCCAAGGGTCGCTACGAGATCGTCACGGCCTCCGGCCACGGCGTGCTGCTGAACGCCACCCGGCAGGCCGAGGTGATCCACGATCGCCTGGCGCGTTGGTTTGGCAGCGACCCCTTCGAGAACAAGCGCGGGCTGATCCGCATCGTGTCCTCGTGGGCCGAGCTGGAGCGCGAGAACGCACCCTACTGGTGGGCCAAGGGCTTCCAGCAGGGGTCCATCACGCGGATCCACGTCGCGCTCGAGTCCCCGGTGGGCATGGTGCGCACGTTGGCCCACGAGCTGACGCACCGCTTCGACGGTGCTTTCCACGCGGGCCAGCCGGCGTGGATGAGCGAGGGGCGCGCCGTCTACGCGGAGGGGGCCTTCGAGCAGCTCGACACGCCGGACATGGACCCGCTCTACGCCGATGGCGGTCGCATCGGTGCGGCGGGCTCCCACTTCCGCACGGCGTGGTGGCTGGGGAGCCTCGTCAGCGGAGCGCTCGACGACTACCGCGAGAACTACACCGCGGGCCACGCGCTCTGGACCTACCTCTCGACGTGGCCGCCGGGCGAGACGGGGATGTTCCGCGCCCCGCTCGAGGCGTGGATGACGTCGTTCAGCGGTTCGTCGCGCGATGCCGTGGCCGACTTCACGGCGCGCTTCTGCGACGGCAAGGACGGGCGCCCGGAGGACTTCGAGGGGTTCGCCGCGGCCTTCGGCGCGTTCCTCGATGGCTTCCACGCGGATCCCGCCCCCCCGTGGAAGTCGCGCTACCGCCTCGTGAACGACACCCGTCAGCAGACGCGCTTCCTGGACGCCCCGGCCTTGCCGCGCACGCGCGATCGCGAGGAGCCGCGCTTCGGTCAGGACCATCTGGTGGAGGCGGCGCGTGCCTTGGCGGACTTGGGCGAGGCGAAGGTCGCCATCGCGCTGCTCGCCTGGGGCCTGGCCTGGGACGAGATCCTGGGCGAGGACCTCGATCTCCTCCTGCGCCTGCTCGTCGGGGAGCGCGAGGAGGCAGCCGCGGCGTACATCCGTCGGGAACGGGAGCGGCATGCGGGCGTGGCCGATCCGGAGGTCGTCGCACGCGTCGACGCAACGGCACTGGGTCGCCCGCTGCTCACGGGCTTCCTGCGCCAGGTCGCCGATGCGGCCGTGCTGCGCGACGGCCAGGGCGCCGCGCACGCTGCCGCGCGCTTTGCGCGACTGCACGATCGCGTGGCGGCGTGGGTGGGCGCGGAGCCGCTGGACCTGCCGGTTGCCCAGGTCTCGGGTCTGCCGACGCGCCTCGATGCCGAAGGCTGGACCAGCGCCAAGCTCGTCCGCTTCGAGGGCGCCCCGGCCCCGGACCGCTGGATGGTCACCCCCGAACGGGACCTCGTCGTGGGCCGCAAGGAGGCGGTCACCGCGGGGCCGCAGCGCGACGCCCCGTACGCAAGCGTGTTCGTGCGCAGCAACCGCACGGCGCGCGCGGACGTCCGCCTTCGTCTTCGCCTGCACTTCCTGACGCCGCACGTCGAAGGCGCCATCGTCGTGGGCCACGAGCGCTACGACCGCAACGTGCAGATCCGCTTCCGCGCCGGGGAAGCACCGCGGGAGGGCATGCCGCCGCTCCGTGAAGTCCTCATCAAGCGCGCGTCGTGGTCCGTGACGACGCTGCGGCCCTACGACGACGTGCTGGGCGGGTGGTCGGCGGACGGCATGGTGTCCTTCGCCGAGAGGAACCGCTGCGACGTCGTGGTGGACATCCGGGGCACGCACGTGACGTGCTGGGTGGACGGGATCGAGGCCGGTCGACTGGCCGATGCCCAGGGCCGCCCGGTCGACGGGCACGTCGGGTTTGCCGTGCTCACGGGGGCGATCCGCGTGGAGTCCGCCACGCTCGAGGACCTCGTGGGGCCGCCGGCGCCCGACGCCTCGCCGGAGGCCACGCCCTCGCTGGCGCGCCCGCGCCTGCCCATGGGGCGCTGGGCGATGGGGCGCGTGCTCGAGGGGCTCCCGATCGGGCCGCACGGTCGGATCGTGCTGTGGCTCCCCTGGGGCGCCCATGGCGAGGGCAAGGAGTTCCTGGCCCTGGAGGCCAAGGAGCTGACGTCGTTGGCCAAGCGCATCGCGGGCGAAGTCGACGAGCTGCATCACGAGGCCGACCTCGTGGCGGTCGTGCCGGCCGCGTGGCCCGAGACGGCGCGAGCCTCGGTGGCCGCCGCGCTGGAAGCGGGCGCGGGCCCAGGCCGTACGTCGGTGTTCGAACACGCCGAGAGCCCTGGAGCGTGCCCTGCCGAAGAAGGCTGGGGTCGGTCGCCGGTCTACCTGTTCGTCGACGACCGCGGCATCGTGCGCTGCGTGGACGAGCGCGGCTGGCCGACGCTGAAGGAGCGCGACGGGAGCCGTTGGAACCCCTGGTACCGCTGGATGCGCTACACGCGAGGTTGGTAGGTTTCTACGTGTGCCTGGGTGCGTATACGCGGCTCGCCAGATGCTCGGTCCCGCACCGCGATCCGCTCCTCGAGTGAACAGACCACGAGTCGTCGCGGATCGCGGCGCGCTACCGTCGCCCTGGCGACCCGGTGCGGATCGACGGCGCCTCGATTCCATCCGCGGCTGCGCTCGGCACGGCGGGGAAACAACTCACATCGGCGGCGGAAGCCGGAGTCGCTCCTTCAGGAGGGCTCGCGCTCCAGCGTGAAGTGGTCGAGCTCCTCGCCGTCCACGGCGATGGCTTTCGCGTCGATGTGCGTGGGCGAGACCACGAGCAGCACGACGTGGTCGCGGCGGGCACTGGCTGCGTTGTGGGGCACGTCTTCGATCTCGTAGAGGGACTTGCCGCCGCCGCCGGTCACCACGTACACCGGGGCCGTCGGCACGCGGTAGCGCGGCTCCTGGTCCTGGTCGACGGGCGTTCCGTTGCGCAAGGGAAACGTGCGCATGTAGACGTGGTCGTGGCCGCTGGCGTAGAGCGGTACGCGTGCACGTTCGAGGAGCGGCGCCAAGTGGTCGCGCAGCGCCGGGTCGCCGCGGCTGCGGGATCCTGCGTAGATCGCGCGATGCCCGAAGACGAGGCGCCAGGCCGTGGGCCTTCCGTCGAGCGTCCGCTCGAGCCACTCGCGTTGGGGGCTGCCGGGCGCCAACGAGGACTCGGTGTCGACGCAGATGACTTCCAGCGGGCCGTGCTGCCAGCGGTAGAACGTCTCGTCCCCCGTGGCGCGGTTCTCCGGCAAGACCATGGCGTCGAGGATGGGGCGGCCGCCGTCGGTCTTGACATCGTGGTTGCCCAGCGTCGCGAGCATCGGCACGTGGTCGCGGAGCTCGGCGAAGGGCACCACGAAGCGACCGAACACTTCCGCTGGCGTGCCCGAGGGATAGGCCAGGTCACCCGTGTGCACGATCAGGTCGGGTTGGAGCTGGCGGATGCGGTCGATCACGGCACGTTGCCGCGGCGACCCCGAACCGGTGTCGCCCACCAGCACCACGCGGATCGTGGCATCGGGACCGGGCGCCGTGAGGAACGAGTGCGTGCCACCGCGTGGCCGGCCGTGCACGATCAGGCGGTACTGGTAGCGCGTGGCGGGCCGCAGGGCCTCGAGCCGCACCTCGTGGTTGCGCACCACGCGGTCCGGCGTGACCCGCGTCCACGGCTCGCCGACGGCGGCGTACTCCACGCCGCCCCGCATGGCCACGCTGGTCGTCCACGCGATGGTGGCGCCGTCCTGCGTGACCAGGGCGATGTGGGGGGGCCGCGCGATGCCGGGCGGCAAGGCCATGACCGGGTTGCCGTACGCGCCGTCGTAGAGCGCATGCCAGATCGGCAGCCCGATCGCCGCAACGAGCAGGAAGACGCCGACCGCGCGTTCGCCGTGGGTGGAGCGCATGAGCACGGGAGGGTAGTCGGGGCCTGGCCGCCATGCAGGCAAAGGCGTGCCTGCTTCCCGACGTCCGAGGTAGGGTCGCGCCCCGAGACCCCCAGGAGGACCGCCCGTGGCCGAAGTGACCCTGCAGAGCTTCGGTGCCAGCCGCACCGTCACCGGGAGCCGGCACTTCATCCGTGTGGAGGGCCGCAGCGTGCTGCTGGACTGTGGTCTCTTCCAGGGGCCTCGGCGCGAGTCCTACGAGCGCAACCGCAACCTGCCCATGCGCCCGGACGTGGTGGTGCTGTCGCATGCGCACATCGACCACAGCGGGGCCCTGCCGGCGCTCGTCCGGGGCGGCTTCCGGGGTCCGATCCACGCCACCCCGCCCACGCGCGAGCTGTGCGAGGCCATGTTGCGGGACGTGGCGCGGCTGTCGGCCGCCGACGCCGAGTTCCTGAACAAGCGCCGCCGTCGAGGCGAGCCGCTCGCCAAGGCGCTGTTCGACGAGGAGGACGTCGTCAAGGCCATGGGGCAGTTCGTCGAGCACCCCTACGAGGAGGAGTTCGAGGTGTTCCGCGGTGTCCAGGCCCGCTTCCAGGACGCGGGTCACATCATCGGCTCGGCCGGCGTGCGCTTGGCGATCGACGACGGTCCCTCGATCTACTTCACGGGCGACATCGGCCGGAAGATGTACCCGATCCTGCGCGACCCTCTTCCGCTTCCCGATGCGGACATCGTGCTCTCCGAATGCACGTACGGCACGCGCGACCACGCGCCGAGCGAGCTCGCCGGCGACGCGCTGCGCCTCGAGCTGGAACGGATGCTCCGGACCAAGGGGCGCGTGTTCATCCCCGCCTTCAGCGTGGGGCGCACCCAGAACATCGTCTACGCCATGGCCCAGCTGTGGCGCGATGGCGTCCTGCCGCCGTTCCCCGTCTACGTCGACAGTCCGCTCGCCGACAAGGCGACCGAGGTCTACCGCGACCACCCGGAGTGCTACGACGCGGAGACCACCCGCTTCATGGCCGAGGGGGGGCGGCCCTTCCACGCCTCCAACGTTCGCTACGTCGAGAGCCGCGAAGAGAGCAAGTCGCTCAACGGGCAGCAGGGCCCGTTCGTCGTGATCGCCGGCAGTGGCATGGCGGAAGGTGGGCGCATCGTGCATCACTTCCTGCACGGCCTGGCCGACCGCGACGTCACCGTGATCATGGTCGGCTGGTGTGCCCCCGGCACGCTCGGCCGTCGCCTGATCGAGGGTGAGAACCCGGTGCGCGTCCTCGGGCGGTGGCGGGACGTACGAGCGCGCGTCGTCCGCATCAACGCGTACTCGGCGCACGCGGGTCGGAGCGAGCTCCTGTCGTTCCTCGCACCCGCGCGCGAGCGGGGTTCGGAGATCCACCTCGTCCACGGCGAGGAGGAGACGGCGCTCGCCTTCGCGGACACGCTCCGCGAGGAGGGCCACGCCCGCGTCAACGTGCCCGAGACGTACGCCGTCTACGCGCTCCGCGCCCGCAAGGACGTCGCTGCCCGTGCGTGACCGGACTCGCAGCGCCCCGTACGCTGGAGCGTGGTGCAGGGGCCCGTGGCGGAACCGGCAGACGCGGGGGACTTAAACTCCCCTGCCCGCAAGGGCGTCCGGGTTCGACTCCCGGCGGGCCCACACCTGCCGGGGCGTTCGAGCGGGGCTGGCCCCGCTGCAGCCGGCTGTAGGATCGGGCTTGCACGTCTCGAACGAGGAGGCACGTTCCAAGCGAGGAGGCACGATGGGTCGCATCGGTCGCGGGTTCAGGATGATGAAGCAGTCTTTCGGGCTGCTGCGCAAGGACAAGGAGCTGATGGTCCTGCCGCTCTTGTCGGGCATCGCCATCGCCATCGTGGTGGCGTCCTTCTTCTTCGGCATGGGCTTCCACAAGGAGGGCGCCGACGTGGAGCGCATGGAGGGCACCACGGGCATCGTCACGGGCTTCGTCCTCTACGTGATCACCTACACCGTCGCGTTCTTCTTCCAGGCGGCCCTGGTGGCGGGCGCGTCCGAGCGGCTGCGCGGCGGCGATCCCACGCTGGGCAGCGCCCTGACCGCGGCCCGCAAGCGTCTCGGCCCGATCGTCATGTGGGCGGTCGTCGCAGCCACCGTGGGCATGATCCTGCGCGCGATCCAGGACAAGAGCGAGTGGCTGGGCAAGGTCGTGGCCGGTATCGCGGGCGCCGCGTGGTCGCTGGCGACGTTCTTCGTGGTCCCCGTGCTCGTCCTCGAGCAGCAGGGCGTCGGGGGCTCGATGAAGCGCTCCGTCCAGCTCTTCAAGAAGACCTGGGGCGAGACGGTGACCGGGCACGTCGGCTTCGGCATCGCCAGCTTCGTCCTGATGCTGCCGGTCCTGCTGGTGGCAGGCCTGCTTTTCGCCGTCAATCCGATCCTCGGCATCGTGATCGGCTTGCTGGGCATCGGCTTCCTGTCGGTGTTCTTCGCCGCCCTCCAGGGCATCTTCACGGCGGCCCTCTACCGCTACGCCGCCGACGACGTGGTCCCCGAGGGCTTCTCCCAGGAACAGATCGCCCACGTCTTCGGGTAGCACGCGATGGTGCCCGGCTCACGTCGCGAGGCGCGCGGAGGTGTCTGAACCTGTGCCTCGGAGCGATAGCGACGGTGGCACGGTGTCAGACACCGAAGTGCGACGTTCGCTGGCCGTCAGACCGCGACCCCTCATCCAGGTTCGCGAGGCGCGCGGAGGTGTCTGAACCTGTGCCTCGGAGCGAAGCGACGGTGGCACGGTGTCAGACACCGAAGTGCGACGTTCGCCGGCCGGCGTACCGCGACCCCTGCGTGTCAGGCACCTTGCCCACGTTGCCGCTGCGCGGCGCCGCGGCAAGGGTCCAGACACATCCGGGGTCGCTCTGACACCGACGTTCGCCGGCCGTCGGACCGCGACCCCTGCGTGTCAGGCACCTTGCCCACGTCGCGGCTGCGCGGCGCCGCGGCAAGGGTCCAGACACATCCAGGGTCGCTCTGACACCGACGTTCGCCGGCCGTCGGACCGCGACCCCTGCGTGTCAGGCACCTTGCCCACGTCGCGGCTGCGCCGCTCCGCGGCAAGGGTCCAGACACATCCGGGGTCGCTCTGACACCGACGTTCGCTGGCCGTCGGACCGCGACCCCTACGTGTCAGGCACCTTGCCCACGTCGCGGCTGCGCCGCTCCGCGGCAAGGGTCCAGACACATCCGGGGTCGCTCTGACACCGGCGTTCGCCGGCCGGCGTACCGCGACCCCTGCGTGTCAGGCACCTTGCCCACGTCGCGGCTGCGCGGCGCCGCGGCAAGGGTCCAGACACATCCGGGTTCGCTCTGACACCGACGTTCGCCGGCCGGCGTACCGCGACCCCAGCGTGTCAGGCACCATGCCCACGTTGCCGCAGCGCGGCGCCGCGGCAAGGGTCCAGACACATCCGTGGTCGCTCTGACACCGTCGG
>JBFWRP010000031.1:0-54973 GCA_050248855.1 Planctomycetota bacterium
GCCCGGCTGCGCACCGCCCACATCCGGATGGCACAGGCACCGGCTCGCGCCCTACCCGAGATGATGGCGAGGTTGGTGGCGGACCTGGCCAATCGCGTGCTGCCGGCTCGAAAACGTCGGAGATACGGGCGCGTCGTAAAGGCCCTGCCCGGCAGGTACCCCATCCGAAGGAGGAACCGTGCGGCTTAAGTCACCGGCATTGGTGTCTGACACCGTGCCACCGTCGCTTCGCTCCGAGGCACAGGTTCAGACACCTCCGCGCGCCTCGCGGTTCGCCGGCCGGCGGACGTCGCACTTCGGTGTCTGGTCACTGCACGCTCGTTCCGCGCTCACGCGCGGATTCGGCGCTCGGGCTGTCGCCCTCGCGGCAGGAGGGCTACTCCGTACCCCCCCTGCACCCCTCACGGGGGACGCGGTTCGCTGGCCGGCGCACTGTGGTATCAGAGCGAACCCGGATGTGTCAGGACCCTTGCCGCGGCGCCGCGAAGCGGCAACGTGGGCAAGGTGCCTGACACGCAGGGGACGCGGTTCGCCGGCCGGCGGACTTGGGTATCAAAGCGAACCCGGATGTGTCAGGACCCTTGCCGCGGCGCCGCGAAGCGGCAACGTGGGCAAGGTGCCTGACACGCAGGGGGCGCGGTTCGCTGGCCGGCGGACGTCGCACTTCGGTGTCTGACACCGTGCCACCGTCGCTTCGCTCCGAGGCACAGGTTCAGACACCTCCGCGCGCCTCGCGATTCGCCGGCCGGCGGACGTCGCACTTCGGTGTCTGGTCACTGCATGCTCGTTCCGCGCTCACGCGCGGAGTCGGCGCTCGGGCTGTCGCCCTCGCGGCAGGGGGGCTATTCCGTACCCCTCCTGCACCTCTCACGGTCCCTCCTGCACCCCTCACGGTCCCCCCTGCACCTCTCACGGTGGGACCGGGCATCTGACGAGCCGGACGTCCCTACCGGCTAGGCACGCACGTCCTGGAGATGGACGAGGTCGGCGTAGACGCCGCCCTGGGCGACGAGCTCGTCGTGGGTGCCGCGCTCGACGATGCGGCCTTGGTCCAGGACGAGGATCAGGTTGGCGCTGCGGATGGTGCTCAAGCGGTGGGCGACGACGAGCGTGGTGCGGCCCTTGCGCAGCACCTCCAAGGCGTCTTGGACGGCGCGCTCGCTGGCCGTGTCGAGGCTCGCCGTGGCCTCGTCCAGCACGAGGATGTCGGGATCTCGAAGCAGGGCGCGGGCGATCGTGAGCCGCTGGCGCTGGCCACCGGAAAGCCGCACGCCGTCCTCGCCGACGACCTCGTCGTAGCCCGCGGGCTGGCTCGCCACGAAATCGTGGATGAACGCGGCCCGGGCGGCCGCTTCCACTTGCTCCTGCGTGGCGTCGGGGCGCCCTTCGAGCAGGTTGTCGCGGATCGAGGCGTGGAAGAGGAACGGGGTCTGGGTGACGATCGCCGTCTTCGCCAGGTAGCTGGCGCGCTTCCAGGCGCCCAGTGGCCGACCGTCCACCAGGAGGCGACCGCTGTCCGGCTCGTAGAAGCGCAGCACGAGGTCGCAGATCGTCGACTTGCCGGCGCCGGACGGGCCCACCAACGCCACCGTGTGCCCGCGCGGGATCTCGAACGACACGCCGCGCAGCACGGGGCGGTCGTTCTCGTACTGGAAGCCCACGTCCTCGAAGCGGATCCCATCGCGCAAGCCCTCGAAGTCGATCGCGTCGGCGGGGTCCGGCGGCGAGGCCGGCAGGTCGAGGTACTCCGTGGCGCGCTCGATGCTCGCCATGTTCTCGAGCAGCACGTTGTTCTGGCGCACGAGGCGTTTGATCGGCTGGTACATCTGCGCCGCGAGCGCCATGAACACCAGGAGCTCGCCGGGCGTGACCGTGAGCACGCCGCGCAAGATCAGGAAGCCACCGCCGACGGCCAGCAACATGGCCAGGAAGTTGTTGATGAAGTCCACGAGCGCCGACGCCGTGGCCTTCGTCCGCACGAGGCGCATCGACTGCTTCGTGACCTGCTCGTCGGTCGCGCGGAAGGCGCGGGCGCGCGCCTCCTCGGAGTGGTAGGCCTTCACGGTACGGATGCCCGAGAAGATCTGCAGCAGGGACTCGACCAGGCGTACGCCCTCCTTCTGACGTCGGTGCGCCCGCTTCAACGTGCGCCGGCTCAGCCGCCGCATGGGCCCCAGGAAGGGCAGACCCAGCAGGCAGAGGAGCATCAGCTTGGGCGAGAGCAGGGTCATGGCCACGGCCAGCGTGCCCACCTCGATGGCGCTCTTGGGCAGCGTCGAGAGCATGACCTGCAGGGCCGTCGTGTAGCCGCCGACGTCGCCGAGCGAGCGCTGCACCAGCTCGCCGCGCGGCTGGCGGTCGAAGAAGCCGATGGGCTGGTCCAGCAGCTTGCGGCACATCCTCTCGCGGACGTCCATGACGATCTGGTGCTGGGCCCACGCGCTGAACCAGGCCTCGCCGTACGTGGCGGCCGCCATGAGCGCGGTGAACAGGACGAACGCCAGGAACACGGTGATCAGCGTGGCGTAGCGGTCGCGGTAGGAAGCGCGTTCGAGCTCCGCGGCGCGCTGGGCCTTGGCCAGTCGCTCCTCGGGCGTGTCGCGCGGGTCGCTGTGCCGCTTCAGGTCCTCGTCGACCTCCTCCCAGGTCGTGGGCACGTCCGGTAGCCAGCTGTCGCGGACGAGATGGCCGGTCCAGCCGTTGACCTGGCTCACGGCGCCATCGAGCAGCTCCGACGCCGCGCCGCCCGTGCTCCGCGCCGTGTCGAGCACGGCCCGCGCCTTGCGGTCGCTCTCCGAGAGCGCTTCGGGGTCCGCGCGGGCCAGGGTGGTCTCGGCGTCCAGGACCCGCGTCACGATGGGCAGGACCATCAGCAACCGGCCCAGCGAGAAGGCCGACTGGACGCTCATCAGCAGGAAGCCGATCACGATCGGCTTGAGGTAGGGACGGGCGTGGCGCAGGACGTGGCGGAGGTTGCCGACGTAGCGCGACCAGGCAATGCGGTCGCTCGCCTTCCGTTCGCGTCGGCCCATGCGTCCTCGTGCCACCCCCGGGCAGGGCGTCGGCCCCCCGTGGCGCCACCCTAACCGCGCCGAGCCGGCTCTCCCACGCCCGCCGCGCGCGTCCGCGTGCCCCGTCATGGACGTGTCGCGGTGGGAGGGGCCGCGGCCCGTTGACCGCCTGTGCCAAGGGGTGTATTCCAACCCTCCCGGTTCCCCGGACGGAGGAGGCAGCGCATGGCGCACCAGCCCGATGACGTACGCGACGTGGTCCTGATCGGTGCGGGTGGCTCCGGCAAGACCACCCTCACCGAGGCCCTGCTCTTCAAGACGAAGACGATCACGCGGCGGGGCAGCGTTGCCGAGCGCAACACGGTCACGGACTGGGACGAGGAGGAGAAGGAGCGCCAGCATTCCTTCCTCGCCAGCGCCGTGCACATGACGTGGAAGGACCACCGCATCAACCTGATCGACACGCCCGGGGCGCTCGACTTCCTGGGCGAGGCCATCTGCGGCATGGCGGCCTGCGAAACGGCCTTCCTCTGTGTCAACGCCCACGACGGCGTGGGCGTGGCGGCCCGTCGGCAGTTCCGCGCCGCGCGCGACCAGGGCCTGGCCGTCGTGGTCGTCATCACGCGGACCGACACGGACAACGTGGACGGCGAGAGCCTGCACCTCGCCATCCAGACCACGCTGGGCGAGCGCGCCGTTCCGCTCAACCTCCCCGACAGGTTCGGCACGGGCATCTCGGCCGTGTACGACGTCTTCGCCGACGACGTCCCCGAGAACCTCGGGAAGCTGGCGGCGTCGTACCGCCAGCAGGCCATCGACCGCGTCGTCGAGTGCGACGACGAGCTCCTCGAGCGCTACTTCTCCACGGGCAAGGTCAGCAAGGAGGAGCTGGCGGACGCGTTCCCGCGCGCCCTGCGGCAGGGCAACATCGTCCCCATCCTGCACGTGGCCGTCGACCACGACGTGGGCCTGCAGAAGCTGCTCGACTTCCTCGTGGCCGACTGTCCCTCCCCGCACCTGCGCCGCGGCACGGTCCTGCGCAAGGCCGAGCGCAACGGCGAGATCGTCGACGTGCGCATGGACGGCCCCTTCTCGGCCCAGGTGTGGAAGCTCCACGTGGATCCCCACATCGGGAAGGTCGCCCACTTGCGGGTCTGGACGGGCCGGCTTCCCAGCAAGTCCTCGATCGTGGTCGCGCGCACCGGCGAGACGGAACGCATCGGCGACTTGCAGGAGGTCCAGGGCAAGGACATGAAGCCGATCGCCTCGGCCGGCCCCGGCGACCTCGTCGCGGTCCCCAAGGTGGACCACATCCGCGTCGGCGACACGGTGCACGACGGGCATGCAGACTGGTCGTTCGTGCCGATTCCCACGCCCTACCCCAAGGTGACGCTTGCGGTGGTCCCCAAGAACCGGAACGACGAGACCCGCCTGGGCCCCGAGCTGGCGCGCCTGGCCGACGCCGACCCCACGTTCATCGCCGAGCGCGAGAAGGGCACCGGCGAGATGGTCGTGCGGGGCTTGAGCCCCCTGCACCTGGACGTCGTGCTGCGTCGCCTGGCGCGCAAGAAGGTCGAGGCCGTGACGCACGCGCCGCGCATCCCCTACCTCGAGACGGTCACGGGACGTGGCGAGGCCATGTTCCGGCACAAGAAGCAGTCCGGCGGACGCGGCCAGTTCGCCGAAGTGCACCTGCGCGTGGCCCCCAAGACGCGCGGGGAGGGCTTCGAGTTCGTCGACGAGGTCGTGGGTGGGACCATCCCGCGCCAGTTCATCCCCGCCGTCGAGAAGGGCATCGTCGAGCAGTGCGAGAAGGGCGTGCTCGCCGGGTACCCGTTCGTGGACGTGGCCGCGACCGTGCACTTCGGGAAGTTCCACGACGTGGACAGCGACGAGTTCAGCTTCAAGCTGGCCAGCCGCCAGGCCTTCCGCTTGGCCGTGAAGAACGCGCGACCGGCCCTGCTCGAGCCCATCCTCAAGGTGGACATCGAGGTTCCTGCCCGCTTCCTCGGCGACATCTCGGGCGACTTGAACAGCCGTCGTGGTCGCATCATGAACATGGGCCAAGAGGGCGATCTCGCCCACATCGAAGCCCAGGTCCCGCTCGCCGAGATGACGCAGTACAGCACCGAGCTGCGCTCCATCACGGCGGGCGAGGGCGACTACTCGTTCGTGTTCGACCACTACGACGTGGTGCCGCCTCACCTGGCCGAGGCCATCATGGCGGCGGCCGCGAAGGACGCGGAGGAGGATTGAGCACGGCCGCCCACGCGTGGCGGCGGCGGCTCGTGGGCGCCGCCGCCGTCCTCGGCCTGTTGGCCGGGCACGGCGCGTGGGTCCCCGTCGGCGCGGGGGACGACGACCCGCCGCCCGTGCCCGTGGAGCACGAAGGGGCGGACGTGGATGCCGACCTTGCGCGGTGGACGCGCGAGCTGGCCTCGACCTCCTACGCGGTGCGCGAGAACGCGCGACGTCGCCTGGCCGAGCACCTGGAGGCCGCGCGGGCGCGCCTGGAGGCCCTGCGCGAGCACCCCGACGCGGAGGTACGCCGGGCCGTCGAGGAGCTGCTCGCCGGCACCGGGACGCGGGCCGCGTCGACGGAGACGGCGGAGCCGACGTCCGGCGTGGATGCGGCCAGGCTCGGCGCCTTCGACGAAGCGTCGGGCACGGCGGACGTCGCGGAGCGCCTGGATGCCGTGGTCCGCAGCGTCGGCGGCCAGGTGGCGTGGCCTGGGGATCGTCCCGAACAGCTCGCGCTGGTGACGGACGAGGGCCTGCCCTTCTGGACCTTGGTCGACCGGCTGGCCGCGGCGGGGGACGCACGCCCGGCCGAGTCGTTCGACGCCCTGGGGCTGCTGCGGCTCGCCCGCCCGCCCGTCGCCGTCGGCACCGTTCCCACCGTGGACGTCGGCCTGTTCCGCGCTCGCATCGTGGAGGTGACGCGCACCCGCGTGCTCGGCGCCCCGCCTGGCGGCGTGCCCGCGTCGTTCGCCGTGCAGGTGGCCTGGGCGCCTGCCATCGAGGTGCGCCAGCTGACGAGCCCGCGCTTGGTCGAAGCCCGCGACGAGGCGGGCAACGCGTGGCGCACCGCCCAGCGCGGCATCACGCGCATGGGCCTGTCCGCGGCCTCCGGCTCGGCGCGCATCCCCCTCGTGGTGGAGCCCGAGGGCGAGCACGACGGCGGGCGCCTCGCGATCCTGGACCTCGAGATTCCCCTCACCGTCCGTCACGGGCGCAGCGAGCTGCTCGTGGACGCGGGCGCGAAGCTGCCGTCGGCCGTGGACGCGAGCGGAGCTCCAGCGGAGCCCGACGTGGCCGTGCTGCGCGTGCTCACGCTGGGCGAGGAACGCCCGGGCAGCGGCACGTGGCTGGCGGAAGCCGTCGTGCGCCTGCCCGAGGGCAGGTCGGCCAGTGCGGGGTTGTTGCTCGTGGACGCCACGGGACGGGCCGTGCGCATGCACGTGGCCGCGGGTCGCGTCGCGAGCGCCGACGGCTCGCTGCACGTCACCGGTCGGGCGTGGCGCGTGGAGGGTCCGCCCCGGCAGATCGGCGTGGCGTGGTTTGACCACGAGGAGGCGGCCACGCTGCGCGTGCGCTTCGCCGACGTGCCCCTGCGCTGATGACCCCTGGACGCCCTGGAGGCAGCTGATGAACGCGACGTGGTCGTTGTACCGACGGGCAACCGCGGTCCTGGCGGCGGGCCTGCTGATGGGGGCAGGGCTGGTGGGCCTGGAAGCAGGCCCGCGCAAGGAGCCGAGCTCGCTGCGCTACCAGCGGACCTACGAGGACGCGATGCTCGAAGCGCGCCTGCGCGGCGTGCCGATCTGGTTCTCGCGGCACAAGGACGGCTGAGGCCGCTGCACGCGGCAGCGCCGGTCGGTGCTGGACGACAAGGGCTTCCAGGCGTGGGCGGGCGAGCACGTGGTCGTCCTGGTGGCCCACAACGAGCTGGGCCACGACGAGGTCGAGGTCACCGAGGAGGGGCCCGACGGCGTGCCGGTCGTGGTGCGGCGTTGCCCGCTCTACCCCGGTCTGTCGTGTCGTGACCACCTCGACATCGAGGTCTCGGTGACCAACAGCCGCGAGGCTCACCTGCCGCGCGTGCCGTTCGTCGAGCTGTGCCCGAACAGCTGGTGGATCCTGCCCTATCGGGGGCTGGCCGATGTCTCCGGCGAGTCCGAGGGCGAGCACGCGGTGGGCATCGACGAGGACGCCCAGTTCACGCCGAAGGGCATCCGCGCGTCCCACGCCGACGTCCAGGCGCGCCTCGGCACGCCGCTCTCCGCCGCGGTGGCGGCGACGATGCTCGCACCGGCGCGGGCCTTCGAGGATCACCTCGACGAAGAGCGCTACGGAGAGGCCCTGGCGGCACTGGCCGACGTCGAAGCGCGCGCGCGCAAGGGCCTCGCCGGCGCCAAGGGTGCGAGCCTGCCCGCGAGTCTCGTGGCCTGGTTGCAGGAGAAGCGCGACGACCTCGACGGCGACGTGGAGACCAAGCTCGAGGACCTGGCAAGCGACGGCGACGTGGAGGGCGTGAAGGCACTTCGACGCGCCCTCGAGCCCCTCGTGCTCGGCGTGCCTCTCCCTTCACGGGCGGCCGTGGACGCCTGGCTGGCCGACCCCCCGAAGTAGGGGCCGGCGGGACGGTCGAGAGGCCCCGGTGGCGGGTATGCTCGCGCCGGTGGACGGCCCCTCCCTGCCTCCCGTGATCGCCGGGCGGAGTGCCCTGCCGGTCTTCCTCGACGTCGAGCGCCAGGCGGAGGCCCGCGTGGCCGCCGAGCGCGGCGCCGCCGTGCGCGAGCGCGAGGAGGCGGCGCGTCGCGCGGAGGCGATCCGGCGGGAGGGCGAGGCGGCGCTCGAGGCCGAGGTGCTGGCGGGCGAGGCCGAGGCGCTGCGCGAGGTCGAGGACCGCACGCGTGCCCGCGTGGCGGACGCCCACCGGGCCCTGGCCCGCTGGACGCACGCCCAGGAGGCCCGCCTGGACGTCCTCGTGGCCGCGATCGTCGAGCGGCTGGCCGGAGCGGAGTAGCCCCGTGCGCCGCGGCTTCGCCCACCTCGAGATCCTCGGCCCCCGTGCCAGCGCCGAGCACTGGCTGCTGGCCGTGCAAGAGGCGGGCGTGGCCCATGTCGCCGACGCGCTCCACGGCTTGGAGGGGCGGCCCGGCATCGGTCGCCCGGCTCCCACCGAGTGGGAGCGTCAGGGCGCCGCCGAGCGGGCCGAGGCGCTGCGTAGCCTGCGGGCGCTCGAGCGCGTGTTGCCACCGTCGCGAGCCGCCGAGGCGGCCGCGCGTCCGACGTGGGTGGTCGGCTTCGACGGCGGCGACGCCCCGGAGGCCGTCGCCGCCTTGACCGCCGAGGCCCGCGAGCTGGCGGCCCGCCTTGGCGAACGCCTCGTCGTGCTCGAGGCGGCGGGCGCGCTCGCCGACCGCGCCGAAGCGCGTCGTGCCGCCTTGGCCCTGTTGGCGTCGGGCAACGAGGAGCGTGCCGCCGGCGTGGTGCTGCACGTGCCCGAGGGCGGTCCGCGGGGGCGACGTCTTCTTCGCGCCTTGCAGCGCGGCGGAGCGGGCGCCCGGATGGCATCGGCCAAGCGGGGCGCCGTGGTGCACGTAGCCGGAAGCGGTCCGGACCTCGACACGCCGACCGCTGCCGTCGTCGGCATCGCCGAGGCGCACGGCGCCGAGGTCGTTCCGTGGCCCGGCCCCTGGGCCGGGCGGCGCGCGGACCTGTTGACCAGCGAGGCGCAGGCGGCCGTCGCGGCGGCGGAAGCGGAAGAGGCCGAGGCCCGCGCCGCGCTGGCCCAGGAGGTCGCCGACGGTGGCGGGCGCGCCCGGCTGTTGCTCGACGGGCTCGAAGACGCGGAGGCGCGCGATGCGGTCATGGGCCGCCTCGCCGCGACCGAGCACGTGGCGGCGCTACGCGTCTTCGTCCCCGCCGGGGAGGAGCCGCGCCTGCGCGAGGCGCTACGCCGACGCCACGGCAACGACCTCGTCGTGCGCCGCCTCGGCGCGTCCGACGACGCGCCATCGCACGCCCGTCGTCTCGCCATGCGCCCCTTCGAGGCGCTTGCGGGCTGGCGCCCGTCGCGGCTGGGCAGCCTGCCGCTCCCGGTCTTGCTGGCCCCGGTGCTGCCCGTCGTCTTGGCTTTCGCGTGGGGAGATCTGGGGCTCGGCCTGGTCTTCCTGGGCGTCGGCGCGTTGCTGGGGATCGGCGCCCAGGCGCACTCGCCGCGGCGCGACACCGCGCTGCTCGCGCAGGTGACGGGGATCGCGGGCCTCGCCGGCGGGATCTTCCTCGAGGCCGCCTTCGGCGCCGCGGGCGAGCGCGCGTTCGGCACGGGCTGGGGCCTGCTGCGGGGGCTGGTGCCCGACGCCGCGCTCGGGACCGCGGCCGCCCCCTGGCGAGCCTTGCTGGCCGTCGTCCTCGTCCTTGCGGC
Source organism: Planctomycetota bacterium (assembly GCA_050248855.1). Taxonomy (GTDB): domain Bacteria; phylum Planctomycetota; class PLA2; order PLA2; family JAEUHO01; genus JACKGW01. The sequence continues at coordinate 9,445 of JBFWRP010000031.1, forward strand.
CGCAGCCGTCGTGGCCGCCTTGGCCGCCACCCGCGCCGCTTGGCGCGGCGTGCCCGGTCGCGGACGGGCGCCGGCGCTGACGGCGCTGACGGCTGTGACGGGTGCGGGCTTGGCGCTCGGCTTCGTGCCGGGAGGCTCGCCCTGGGTCGGGATCCTGCTCGCGCTGGCGGCCGCGGCGGTCGTGCTGTCGACGCAGGGCGTTGGCGCGCTGTTCGAGCGCACGGGACTCGACCTCGTCGGCGTGGTGCGTCTCGTCGCCGTGGGCGCACTTGGCCTCGCGGGCATGTCCGCCTTGCTCGTGCCGCTGGGCGGCGCCATGGTCCTGATGGCCTTGGTGGGCTTGCCGTTCTTGGCGCTCGCCGTGGTGGCCGATGCCGGCTACGCGGCGCTCGGCGTCCCCCATGACCTGGCGCTCGGCGGCCAGCGGTTCGCCCACGCCTACGTGCCCTTCGCACGTCGCCGCGTCCCGACCGAGGAGGCGCCGTGAGCGCCCCCCACGAAGCGCCTGCAGCGCAGGGGGCGGGGGGCCCCCACGGCGACGAGGCCGCGACCGCCCTGGCGCGGCTGGCGTCGTTGGTCGTGGAAGACGCCGCCCGCCGCGCGCGCCGCGAGACCCATCGTGCGCTCGCCGAGGCGCGTCAGCTGGTGACCGACGCCGAGGACCACGTCGAGGCGCTGCGACGCGCCGCCAAGGCCCTGGGGCGCACGCGCGGCTCGGCGGCCGAGGCGGCGCTCCAGCGCGAAGCCGAGCGCGAAGTCGAGGGCGTCCTCGCCAGCGCCCGCCAGGCCTTTGCCGAGCGCTTCCACCGTCGGCTGGCGCTGGCGCTGGAGGAGCGCTTGCGGGACGACCAGCAGCAGCGCACCGCCTTCGCCCTGTACGCGCGGCGCGCGGCGGCCTCCATCACGGGGCCCGTCGAGATCCGCACGTTGGCGGCGCGTCGGGAAGCCGTCTACGACGCCTTCCTCGCGGCGGGCGTGGAGGACTTCCAGGTCGTCGGCGATCCGCGCATCCACGCGGGCTTCGTCGTGCGGGACCTGGACGGTCGCACGGTGTTCGACGCGCGGCCCGCGGCGATCGTGGAGGCGCACGCCGACGCCATCGCCGGCTGGCTCGACGAGGCGCTCGAGCCCTTCGAGCTCTCCCCGCCGGACGGCGGGGCGTGAGCGCCTTGGCGGGGCAGCGCGCGCGGCGTCTGGGTCGTGGTGAGCGGCTCCTCGGGCACGCGCTCGTCCTGGCCGCGGTCGTCGGCGCCGTCCTCGTGGCCACGCGACCTGCGGTGCGCGCCGCGGCGTCGCGCATCGCCGGCGAAGCGGTTGGCGCGGTTCGGCCCGTTGGCGATGACGACGTGCGCTACGAGGTCTCCACGATCGAGGGCGTGCGTCGCGGTGCGCCGGTTTACGTCGCGGACGCCGAAGGCGTCGCGGACGTCGTCGGCCACGTGGTGGCCCTCGACGACGCAGCCACGCCTGCCGTCCGTGTCCGCGTCGCCGCGGGGCGCCGCCTGCCGGCGGCGCACCGCCTGACGGTGCATCCGCCGCGCCGCTCGCTGCGCGACGCCGTGGCCCTCGCCGTACCCGAACCGCAAGCGCGCGCCTTCGCCGACCAGATCGCGACGCGCGCGCTCGCGCTCTGGACCGACGAGGTCGAGCCCGAGCTGGAGCGACGGCTGCCGGCATTCCTCGCGCGCATCGACCCCAGCGCGGACACCGAGGCGCGTCGCGTGGCCGACGCGCTGGGCACGGAGCTCGTCGCGCGCCTCGAGCCCTTGGCCGACGAGCTGGCGGCGCACGTGACGCGCGAGGTCGAGAGGAAGTTCGACCTGCTGGACCGCCTGGGCCTGCTCTGGAAGATGGTGCGCGGGGATGGCCAAGGACTGCGCCGCGAGCTCGTGCCGGTCGCCAAGAAGGCTGCAGGCCAGTGGTGGGTCGTCAACAAGGACCGCGTCCTGGCGGCGGTGGGGGAGGGCCTGCGCCAGCAGCTCCCCGTGATCCGCGCCTGGGTCGAGGGTGAGCTCCTGGACGCGGCGCTCGACGAGCTCGTGACGCCGCTCTGGCTCGCGCAGCGCCCACGGCTCGAGGCCGAGGCCGAGGCCTTGCTCCGGGTGGCCGCCTCCACCATCGTCGAGTCGCCGGCAGGCGGGTTCCGCGTGCGGTTCGCAACCGCCATGCGCCACGTCCTGCTGGGCAAGCGCACGGCCCTGCTGCTCCTCGAGCCCATCGAGGGTCCGTGACGGACGCGCTCCTCGTTGCCCGCGACCTCGCCGTGAGCAGCGACGGTCACGTGTTGCTGCAGCCGTCGAGCTTCGAGGTGCAGCGCGGCGAGCGCGTGCTGCTCGTGGGCCCATCGGGCGCGGGCAAGTCGCTGCTGCTCGACCTGCTGCTCGGCTTCGCGCGGCCCGGCCACGAGGGCCTCCACGTCGAGGGGGAGCTGACGCTGGACGGGCGGCCGCTTGTCGGCCTGCCGCCCGAGGCGCACGACGGCACGGTGGGCGCCGTGTTCCAGCTGCACGCCCTGGGCCTCCTTGATGACCTGACGCTCGCGCAGAACCTGGCCTTCGGTCGCGGCTCGCCGGAGGCCGTGCACGACCTCGTGACGCGCCTGCGCCTGGAGCGCCTCGAACGGCCCGTGCCCGCGGCGTCGGGCGGCGAGCGCATGCGCGTGGCCATGGCCCGCACGTTGCTGCGCGGCGGACGCGTCCTGGTGTACGACGAGCCCACCACGGGTCTGGACCCGGCCGCCGTGACGCAAGTCGTCGCGGCGCTCGCCGCCGCGCACGACCAGGCGAGCCTCGTGGTCACGCACGATCCGGTCGCCTTCGAGGGCTGGGCGGACGCCGTGCTCGTGATCGATCCCGTCGAGCGCCGCATCGCGCGCCACGACGCGAGCCCGGCGACGTTCGCCTGGCTGGCCCAGCGCTTGACGGCGGCGGTCGAGCCCCGCGTCCCGAGCGGCGCGACACGTCGTCGCTGGCGGCCGCGCGACCTGGTGGCGGCGTGGGATCGGCTGGCCACGCGGGTCGGCGGAACGGCCGTCGACGTCCTGCGCCTGGTGGGGGTGCCGCTGGCCCTCCTGCGCATCGCGCATCCGCTCGACGGCCCGCGGCTGCGCCGGGTGCTGCGCCGCGACCTGGCGCCGGGCGTGTTCGTGTTCACGGGCTTGAGCGCGGCGCTCGTGGCGGTGACGGCCACGTACTTCCTCTTCGAGCGCTTGCCCAAGCGCGAGTGGACGGCGCCGCTGGTGCAGGACGATCTCGTGGCGGGGCTCGGTCTCGTGGCCACGCGCGTCGGCATCCCGCTCATGACGAGCATCTTGCTGGCCGCCAAGCTCGGGGCGGCGGCCGCGGCGCACCTCGGCCACATGAGCCTGACGCGCCAGATCGACGCCCTGCGTCTGCTGGCCATCGACCCGCGACGCCACCTGCTGTTGCCCACGGCCGTCGGCCAGCTGCTGGCGGCGTTCCTGGCCACGGCGCTTGGCTGGGTGCTCTCGGCGCTCGCCGCGCTGCTCGTCTTCCTCGCCATGCATCCGGGCTGGTCCGTGCACTGGTTCCTGGACGCCTACGTGCGCGAAGTGCCGGGCGAGGCGATCGCGTGGGCCGCCGCCAAGGTGGGGGTGAGCGCACTCGGCGTGGCGGTCGTGGCGTGGCGCGTCGGCAGTGCGCCCAAGCGCCGGCCCGAGCAGGTGATCCATGGCGTGCACGCCACCCTGCTCCACGCCCTGCTCCTGGTCGTGACGATCCACGCCCTTGTCGCCTTCCTCGAGCTGTGAGCGGCGCCCTCGTGTCGATGCGGCCCGCCCTGTTGGCGCTCGTTGCGGTCCTCTTGGCGGCGGGCCTCTTCGTCTCCCTGCGGGCCGCGGGCCTGCCCTACCAGGACGGTGCGGCGCCGCCGGGCGCGCCCGTGCGCGAGCACGTCCCGCTGCGCGAGCTCGCCCACGCGGCGCGCGCGGCGGGCGCGGACGGCGGTGTCGAGCCGCTCTGGGCGGCGCGGCTCTGGTACCCCTACGCGCTGGCGCCGCTCTGGGCCCTCGCGCTGCTGCTCGGCGGCGCGGCGCGGACGCGGCGACGCCAGTTCGCCGGGGGCCTGCTCGTCCTCGTGACCTTGGCCATCGTGCCGTTGGAGGCCGCCTACCTCGCGACGGACTACGTCGCCTTCTTGCCCGCGCCCTTCGGCGACGCCGAGGCGGCCGTGGTCTTCGTGGTGGTGCTCTTCGTCCTGCTGGCGCGCCGCCCGCGCGACCGCCACGTCGAGGCCGTGGAGGGGCATGTCGCAGCGCAGGCGCTCCTGGCGTTCCTGCACATGCTGACCGTGCCCGGCACCTTCGCCCGCCGCTGGATGGAGGACGGCGCGGACCTGCGTACGGCGACCGCCCGCCTGCTCGAGGCGTTTCCGCTGCCGTTCACCGTGGCCACGGCGGCGTTCCTGGGCATCGCCCTCGTGGCCTGCCTCGGCCCGCGACCCCGTTCCGGGGCTATGGGCGTGCCAGACCGAGGATGAGGTCCGCGATGTCGCCGTCGCCGTTCAGATCGCGGCCTTCGGCCAGCTCGTCGCGCAGGAACGCCCAGAGGGTGCCGTCGTCCGTCGCGGGCACCGAGCGCGAGTTGCTCAAGAGCCCGGGCAGCACCACGGCGCCCGTCGCGTTGAACGCGCGGAACACGAAGTCCGTCGCCTGCCCGTTGCCGTCGTAGTCCTCGCCCGTCAGCGACTCGTTGGCCGTCACGCCGATCAGGTTGGCGCGCACGGCGGCGTGGTCACCGCCCGCATCGAGGAAGACGGGGGTCGACGGCGTCGCGAAGGGGATGAACGCGAACAGGGTCTCCGTGCCGTTCCCGTCGTTGTCGAGGTCGCCGCCGTTGAGCGCCTCCAGGACGCGCACGACCATGCCGCTCGCATCGCCCACGCCGGTCACGGGAATCGTCGAGCTGGCCGTGGCCCGCAGCTGCGGGTTGTGCACGACGGGGGCCACGCCAGCGTTGCCTTCCAGGATCAACAGGGCATCGTCGACGATGCCGTTGCCGTTGATGTCGACGTTGCCGTTGGCGCCTTCGACCACCTGCAGCGCGAACCAGCCGGGGGCGATCTCGGCGATCGCGCCGCCGTCGAGCGCCAGGCTGACCAGCCCGCCCATGTTCGTGCCTCCCGCCACGTTGACGGGCAGCGTGATGGCTCCGGGGCCGGCGAACGCGTCCGTCCAGCAGAGGATCTCGAGATCCGCTCCGCCGTCGCCGTCGTTGTTGGTGCCCGGCGTGCCTTCCATGCGCCCCTGTTCCTGCAACGTGAACAGCAGGCGGTTGCTCGAGAAGTGGAGCGTCTTGAGGGCGGCCCCGGGCGTGTTGGCGCCTGCGCTCGCCGGCGGCAGGAGGTACTCCATCTGCGCCGTGCTGTCGTAGGTCGCCAGCGCGAACCCGCCTGCCAAGGCGTCGCCGTTGAGGTCCCCGCCGGCGTAGGAAGCCTCGTTGATCACATACGCGATCCAGCCCGGGGAGGTCACGGCCAGACGGGCCGTGGGATCCACGTCTCGTCCGGCGAACAGCGGGGCCGTCGCCCCCCCGACGCCGATGATGGTGGCCGTCCCGCCTCCCGGCAGGCCACCGCCGGCCGACAGGGTCGTCATCATGGGCACGTTGTCGGCGGCGTCCGCATCGCCCGTGTAGTCCTGCCCACCCGTGCCCGCTTCGGACGCCAGCGCCGCCAGCACGCCGTTGTCCGTGCTGATGGCGACGAAGGCGCCGGCTTGCGCAACGCGCAGGAAGACCAGGGCGGAGTCCGTGGACGAGGCGATGGACGGGTCCAGGTAGCCGAACACCTGGTCCGCGGCGTCCACGTCCGCCGGGACCCCACCGATCGTGCGGTTCGTGCCGCCGGGGCCTTGGGCGAGCTCGGAGAAGAGGGCCAGGACGCGGCCTCCGCGCACGTCGAGCAGGGTGGCCACGCCGCCTACGGTGTTGCGCGTGGGGAGCGCTTGGAGCACCGGCCACACGGCAAGGTTGCGGTCGATCAAGACTCCGTCCCCGTCGAGGTCCCCACCCTCGTCCGCTTCCATGTGGGTCCAGGCCACGATGCCGGTCGTCGCCTCGCTCGGGAGCACGACGGCGGTGTCGCCGGCGAACGACGTCTTCTCCACCGTCACGGCGCCCTGCGTGATCGAGAGCGCCGCGGCATGGACGCGGGCCATGACCGCATCGCCATCGGCGCCGTCGCCGTTGAAGGCTTGGCCACCGTCGTGCGCCTCGCTGCGCGAGAACCAGACGAGGGGGCCGAGGACCGCGTAGCGGTTGGAGCCCGTGCCCGGGGCCAGCCCGGCCAGGGCGGGGTAGACGGAGATCGGCGTCGCATACGTGTCCGTCGTCGGCGGGTTGACGCCGTCGTCGACGACGAGCAGGAGGCTGTAGGCGCCTACCGGCGTTCCGGGCGGGATCGCGACGACAGGGCTCAGCTGGCTGCCGCCGGCGTGGCCCTGGGGGCCGAAGAGCACGACCTGATCACCCGTCGTGGCCAAGTTGGCGTCGCCGTCTAGCAGGAGACGCACGCTCGCGTTGCCGTCGTCGTCCGCCGTGAAGGTGACGGTGAGCTCGTCCCCGGTCAGCACGAACAGGCTGCCGGTAACGGCGTCGATGGACCCGGTCGGAGCGGCGGGCCCGCCCCCTCCACCGCCACCTCCGCCGCCGCCACAGGCCGTGGCCAGCAGCGCCAGGAGGCACGCCAGGCGACGAGGCGCCCGCCGCGGGCGAGTCCCTGGGGAAGCCGCCTCACGCGCGCGTGCGCCGTCGTGGAGGCAGGGGGAGGGCAGCGAGGCGAGGGGGGCGGTCATGTATCGGCTCCGAGGGCGTCCCGTGCCCCCCCGGCAGCGCCCCGTGGTCTTGGGGAGGTCCAAGCTCCGCGCGTGCGCTCCGGATCGGCCGCCAGCACGGGTCAAGGACCCAAGACCCCCCAAGATACGCCCGTCGCGCCCCAGGCGGACACGTCCCCTGGTTCGGGGCGGCGCCCGCCTCACTTGAGGGCGTCCCCTGAGTGCGCCCTGCCGCTGTCGGCTTCCTCCCGGCGACCTCCCGTTCCCCTGGCTTGGGCCGCGCCCGCACGCCATCGGGTGGCTGGGGCGACGGCAGCGTGCCGCGATCGGCGACGACTCGTAGCGCGGCTACTCGAGGAGCCGATCGCGGTGCGCGGCCGAGCATCCAGCGGGCGGCACCACGGCCGAGGCCAGAACCCCCCGAGTCCCGAACAGAGAGGCAGGCCGCCCTGGGGGGGCGGCCTGCCAGCGCACCTTGCGGTGCCGTATCCGTCATGCGGCGCGCCCGAAGGCGTGGGCACGTCGCGGAGGGAGGAGGATCGAAGACACCCCGTCGTCTCGGCCGGTCAAGGACCCAGGCGCCGGGAAACCATTCCCTGGGAGGATACGGCGACTACGGGGCCAGCGGATCGCAGGGCTGCGCGCCCAGCAGCAAGGGGCTGGCCGCCTGGCTCGCGACGACCACGGAGCCGCAGCCGGCCGTCACCGTCTGCACGGTGATCTCGGAGACGAGCGTCTCCACGGCGCCGGCGCCGAGGTTCTCGAGCTGGATCGAGAGGCTGGCCTCGGTCAGCGTGCGCACGCCGAGGTTGGACAGCTTGGAGCGGATCTGCGCGGCAGCGGCCTGCGCGCCCTCGCCCGCGCCGGCGGGCGTGATCACGACCTGGCCGAAGTCGGCCTCGATGCGGAAGGGCAGCGTCTCCGTGATGATCAGCCCGGGGGTCGGGTCCGCGAACGCGGCGCCGAGCGTCGTGGCCTGGAAGCCCGTCGCGGCCGAGGCCGGCGGCGTCTGGCCCGCGAGGTACACGGTGATCGAAACGTTGAGGCTCTGGAGCGGGAACGTCGCCCCCGGCGTGGCCGCGATGTTGTCGCCGAACCCGACACCGGGCAGGTACGTGAGCGTGACCGGCACGGTGACCGTGGGCAGGTCACCCGCCTCGATGAGCACGCCCGTGCCGCCCGCGGCGGGCAGGAACGTGGGGATCCACGCCGTGGCGTCCGGCGGGCCGACGAGGCGCTGGGCCACGTCCTCGAGCAGGTGGTCGGTGATCAGGGTCTCGTTGGCGCCCGTGTCGGGCGTGGCCGGCGTCGCCGTCGGGTCGATCGGCCAGACCGTGGCGAGGTTGTAGACCGCGGGAAGCAGGCGCGTGGCCAGCGTCTCGTCCTGGTAGCTGATCTCGCTACCGGTCAGGATCGACGTCGCGCTCAGCCACGTCCAGGGGCTCAGCGTGGGGTTGCCCAGCTGGCCCGGCGCGTTGCCCGGCGTCACGTCGTCGATGTCGGTGCCCGTGCCGTCGAAGCCGCCGTTGGGCTTGACCTGGTTGCTGACCAGGAAGGGCGCCGCCAGGCTGAAGACCTCGATGTGCAGGTCGTTGAGGGCGGCAATCGTCTCCTCGACGGTGGCAGCGCCGGTCGGCGCGATCTGCGGGTTGCCCGCCAGCGTCCCGAAGCGGGCCGTGGCGTTGTTGAAGGCCTGGGCCGTCACGATGCGCGCGCCGCGCGGGCCCGTGGCCGGCAGCACGGAGCTCGCCGTGGTGCCGGGCGTGCTCTGGATGTTGCCGGGCACCGGTCCCGAGAACGGCGCGATCGTGGCGATGTCGGAGGCCAGGACCACGAAGCGCGACGCGTTGTTGCGCCAGCCCATGCCGCCGATGTTGCCCGAAGCGATGCAGGGGACGCTGGCCCCTCCGCCGAGGGGATCGGGGATCTGCGTGACGGTGCCGTTCTCGTCGCGCACGTAGAACACGGGGCGCCCGTCCGGGTCGGACTCGTCGGCGGTGTTCGCGAACGTGACCGCGGGGACGTCGCCCGACGCGCCCGGCGTGAGCTGGGTCGCCAGCGCGCAGGGCGCGCCGCTGCCGAGCGTTCCGGCGGCGCCGTCCACGTCAAGGCCAGCTCCCGTGGCGATCTGGTAGAGCGCCTCGAGGCCCGAGTTGGGGTCGGAGAAGGTCGGCACGCCACCGATGATGCGGCGGCCATCGCCCGGCGTGGTGCGCGACATCGCGCTCGTGAAGAGCGCGCTGAACTGCGGGTGCGCCGCGCGAAGGACCGGCATCTGCAGCACCCAGGGGCGCGCACCGGAGTCCAACGCGAAGCTGCGGCCCGTCTCGGCGAACGTACCGCCGTAGTCCTCGAAGCGGCCGACGCCGAACGCGAGGTCGAAGCTCTCGAGCGGGTAACGGGCCTGCAGCGAGGCCAGGATGTTGGCCTGCAGGTGGCGCATGATCGCCTGGGCGGCAATCGTGCGCCGGCGTGCGTCGGTCAACAGGTTCTGGGGGATCAGCCCCAGCGCGACGTTCTCCATCGTCCAGCCGTCATCGAGGACGAAGACGATGTCGATCTGGCGCGCACCGGGGGTCGAGTCCGACTCGACCGGGCACGGCGGCAGCTCGGTGCCGGGGCGGATGGTCGCGGACTCGAAGCCAGGCGTCGTAAGGGTCGTGTACGAGTCCGACCCGCAGCCGCAGCCCGCGAGGGCAAGCAGCAGGGCGACCGAGAGCGAGTTGCGCAGCGTCATGGCGGCGATCTCCAGCGCGGGCGAGGCAGCACGTGCCCGGCTCGCGGAGGGCTCTGGAGGAGCCCTTCCCGCCAGCACGAAGGCACATGCCGGGCCCGCGCCGGGAAACACCCGGCCACGGCGCCCTGCCAACCACGCAAGTCCTTGTCTTATAGCGACTTGGGGCCTTCCACGACCCCTGGCGACCCGCCGGGCGCATCCCCGCGTCCCGTCGATCCGCCGCATCGCGCGTTGTCTTCCCGCGACATGGGGGCGGGCGAACGCTCGCCAGCCCCCCTGCGCGGACGAATGTCCTAGAAGTCGAGCTCGACCTCGATGACCGGTGCGATCTGCCAGAGCCAGCGGCTCTGGCCGTCATTGGCCGGGTCGCGGCGCGTGACGGTGGTGTCCATGCCATGGACGTTGAGGCCTGCGCGCACGCGCAGGTTGCGGCTCAGGAGGTAGCCGATGCCGGCCTCGGCGTAGCCCTCGAAGCCGTCGTCGTCGTCGATGTAGTCCTCGGTCGTGTAGTAGCCGGCGCCCAGGCCCGCCCACCAGTAGAAGCGGCTGTTGCGCCCGAACGGACGCTCCATCGTGAGCTTCAGGCCCAGGTGGTGCCAGTTGCCGCCGTCCATCGAGATCGTCGAGCCGGGGTCGTTGCGGTCGAACTTGCCGCTGTTCCAGCGGTAGTAGGCGTCCAAGCCCCAGCAGCCGCAGAAGGTGCGGCCGATGTCGACGCCCCAGTAGTCGCAGTCCCCACCCGGGTCGTCGCCTTCGTAGAAGACGCGCCCGAGGACGCCGCGGATGTGCCACTGGCTGACGCCGCTCATGCACGGCAGCCCGCAGACGGGTGCGCACGCCCCGCGGGAGGTGACGGCCGCGGGCTGGGTCACGAAGCGGCGGGTGGCCACGGGCTGGGCCACGGGAGCCGGGGCGTCCAGCGCTGCCAGCGCCTCCGCACTGACGGTCTCCGAGCGGGGCGCCGTCCACGCGTCCGACGGCACCTCGTAGGTCTCCGGCGGCGTCGCGGCGCAAGCACCGCCCAGGGCTCCCAGCGACGAGGCCTCCGCCGAGGGAGCGCCCTGGCCGACGCGACGCACGAGCGGCGCCGGCGTCGCGGTGGTGGCGACGGGCCGCCTGGCGGGCACGTCGACGACCTCGTACCGGCTGGGCGGCGTCCACGCGGGAGCGGACATGCCGGGCGCGCTCGCCGCACGCGGGGCTGCGGGCATGGCCCGGCTCGTCGCCGGCACCTCGCGCGGAGCCGAGGAGGCGCCACGCCACTGCGACGCGGCCATCGGAGGCGGCGGGGGCGGAGGCGTCGTCCAGCCGCCGCTCCCGGCATGTGCGATCGAGGTCGGCGAGCCGTCGTTCGCGGCCGCTACGCCCGACCAGGCACAGATCAGCGCAAAGGCCAGCAGCCCGGCGACGAAACGTGCGGACCGATGCGCACGGTGGACGGTCCGTCCCCCCTGGAAGCGACGCAGCATGGTGTTCCCTCCGTGGCGGCCCTTGCCGCCCCCCGCACGCACGACGACCGCAGCCGTCTCCCGCCCTGTCCCGCGGTGTGGGGACCGGTGCTCGCACGTCGGGGAAGGTCCCAGGGTAGATAGGCCTGCGTGGGGCGGCAAGTCCGCCGGAATCAGGTCCCTGGTCCTGTCAGCGGATTGGCAGGGACGGCGCCGACCGAGGAGCTGGGAACGTGCCGCCCGATCCCCCCTTGCCCCCCGACGACGACGAGGCGGATGAAGCCGACCTCGCGGGCCTCGTCGCCTACGGGGGGGACCTCGACGAAGGGACCCTCCGACAGGCCTACGCCGGAGGGTTGTTCCCCTGGTACGCGACGGGCGACCCGATCCTCTGGTGGTCGCCGGACCCGCGCGCGGTCCTGCACCCCTTGAGCGACCTCCACGTGCCCCGCCGCCTGCGCCGGGTCCTCGAGCGGGATGACGTCGAGGTGCGGATCGACGGCGACGTCGGGCGCGTGGCCCGCGCCTGCGCGGACGCGCGGCAGGGCGCGACGTGGATCCACCCCGAGATGATCGAGGCCTACGCCGCGCTCGGGCGCGCCGGCGACGCCCGGGCCGTGGAGGTCTGGCGGGAGGGCCACTTCGTGGGCGGCGTCTACGGCGTGGTCGTGGGGGCGGTGTTCTGCGCCGAGTCGATGGTCCACCTCGAGACGGACATGTCCAAGGTGGCCTTCGTGCGCCTGGTCGAGCACCTGCGTGCGCGGGGCTTCGAGCTGCTCGATGCGCAGCTCATGACGCCGCATCTCGCCCGCTTCGGCGTCCGCCCCATGCCGCGCGCCGAGTACCTTGCGCGGCTGGCTTCGCTGCGGGAGCGCTGCGTGGCCTGGTAGGCCCGCCTGCGCGGCGCCAGCTAGCTCCGTTGCGCGACGCGCAGGCGAGCGCGAGCGCGGTCTTCGGCCGCGAGGCGCGCGTCGATGGCATCGTCGCCCACGGCGTCCCGTGCGATCGCTTCGGCCAGCTCGCGCTCGGCGTCGGCCACCTTGAGGGCGCTGGCCCGGCGCACGCTCTCGGCGAGCACCACGACCTCGTTGTCGGCCACCTGGACCACGCCGCCCGCGAGGTAGTAGCGCTCGGGCGTGCCACCGGCGGCGGGGCTGATGCGCATCTCGCCGACGCCAAGCAGGCCGACGAAGGGGGCGTGGTCGTGCTGGAAGGCGACTTCGCCGTCGAACGCCGGCACGACCACCTGGCTGGCCTGGCCTTCGTACGCCGAGCCTTCCGGCGTGACCACCGCCACGTGGAGGGCACCGTGGGCCTTTGCGTCGCTCATCGGGAAGCCTCCGACCGCTGCCTGCACCCGCTACGTCCGACCGACGAGGTCAGCTCTTCTTCTTGGCCTTGGCGGCCATCTCTTCGGCCTGCTGCGCGGCCTCTTCGATGGCGCCCACGTACATGAACGCCGCCTCGGGCAGGTGGTCCCACTTGCCCTCGCAGAGCTCCTTGAACGAGCGGATGGTGTCCTTCAGCGGCACGTTGGCGCCCGGACGACCGGTGAACACCTCGCCGACGTAGAAGGGCTGGGAGAGGAAGCGCTCGATGCGCCGGGCGCGCTCGACGATCACCTTGTCGTCCTCGCTGAGCTCCTCGACGCCGAGGATGGCGATGATGTCCTGCAGCTCCTTGTAGCGCTGCAGGATGCGGACGACTTCCTGGGCGACCGCATAGTGCTCCTCACCCACGTACTGCGGGTCGAGGATCCGCGAGCGGGACTCCAGCGGGTCCACGGCCGGGTAGATGCCCTTCTCGGCGATCTTGCGCTCGAGCACCGTGAAGGCGTCCAAGTGCGAGAAGGCCGTGGCCGGCGCCGGGTCCGTGAGGTCGTCGGCCGGCACGTAGATGGCCTGGATCGACGTGATGGCGCCGTTCTTCGTCGACGTGATGCGCTCCTGCATGGCGCCCATCTCGGTGGCGAGCGTCGGCTGGTAGCCCACCGCCGAGGGCATGCGGCCGAGCAGCGCGCTCACCTCGGAGCCGGCCTGCGTGAAGCGGAACACGTTGTCCACGAACAGCAGCACGTCCGTGCCCTTCTGGTCGCGGAAGCTCTCGGCCATGGTCAGCGCCGTCAGGCCGACGCGCAGACGCGCACCGGGCGGCTCGTTCATCTGGCCGAAGACCATCACGGTCTGGTCGAGCACGGACTTGCCCGTGTCGCCGATCATCGCTTCCTGCATCTCGAGCCAGAGGTCGTTGCCCTCGCGCGTGCGCTCGCCCACGCCCGCGAACACCGAGTAGCCGGAGTGGAAACGCGCGATACGCGCGATCAGCTCCTGGATGATGACGGTCTTGCCGACGCCGGCGCCGCCGAACAGACCCGTCTTGCCGCCACGCACGTAGGGCGTGAGCAGGTCGATGACCTTGATGCCGGTCTCGAAGACCTCGGTCTTGGGCTCGAGGGCCTCGAACTCCGGCGCCGGCTGGTGGATGGGGCGGAGCGCCTGGTTGCTGACGGGCCCGCGGTTGTCGATGGGCTCGCCGAGCAGGTTGAAGACGCGACCCAGGATGTCGTCGCCCACCGGCACGCTCACGGGCGCCCCCGTGTCCGTGGCGTCCTGACCACGCGTGAGGCCGTCCGTGGCGCCGAGCGCCACGCAGCGCACGCGCCCGCCACCCAAGTGCTGCTGCACCTCGCCGACGAGGCGCTTGGCGCCGTCGCGGGTCGTGATCGTGCACTCGATCGCGTTGTAGATCTGGGGCAGCTCTCTCTCCGGGAACTCGCAGTCGAAGGTCGAGCCGATGACCTGGGTGATCTTGCCGATCGCCATGGATGTCTCCAGGAGGTCGGGAGCGTCGCCGTGTCGGGCGGACGCTCCCGGTGGTCGTTGTCGCGTGGGAAGGGAACGGTTGTGGTTCGTGGGTCGGTCGATGCGGGGACGTGGCGCTACTCGAGGGCCGCGGTCCCGCCGATGATCTCGCTGAGCTCGGTCGTGATCAGCGTCTGGCGGCTCCGGTTGTAGAGCATCGTCAGGTCGCGGATCATCTCGCTGGCGTTGTCGGTGGCGCTCTTCATGGCCACCATGCGGGCCACCTGCTCGCTGACCGCCGCGTCCAGGAAGGCCTGGAACACGTGCAGGCGCACGCTGCGCGGCAGCAAGTCCGATAGGATGGTGGCGGCGTCGGGGTGGTACTCGAACTCGCGCGTGCCCTCGCCAGCGGTCGGGCGCTCCAGCGGCAGCACGCGCTCGACCACGGCCGACTGGCGGCTGGCCGACTCGAACTTGGTGTAGACGACGTGCACTTCGTCGAGGTCGCCGGCGATGTAGCGCTGGACGAGTGGCGAGGCCACCTCGTCGACTTGCTCGAAGGTGGGGCGGTCCTCGAACTGCAGGTAGCGCTGGTCGACCGTGGCGCCCTGGAAGGTCAGCTGGGCCGCCAGCTTCTTGCCCGACACGTACATCTCGTAGGGCAGCTCGCGCTTGGCCAGCTCGCGGCGCAGGACCATGACCTGGCGCGTCACGTTGGAGTTGTAGCCACCACAGAGACCGCGGTTGCTGGCGATGGCCAGGACGGCGGCGCGCTTGGGCTCCCGGGCGTCCAGCAGCGGATGCTGGAAGTCACCGGCCGCGGCACTGAGGTCGGCGATCAGGCGCGTGAGGCGGTCCGTGTACGGCCGGGCGGCCACGGCGCGATCCATGGCGCGCTTGAACTTCGCCGTGGCGATCAGCTGCATGGTGCGCGTGATCTTGGCGATGTTCGAGACTGCCTTGCGTCGCTTCAGGATGGCGCGGGGCTTGGCCATGGAACCTCGGGAAGACGCGTGGTGGGGGACGGGAAGGAACCAGGTGCCGGGGGCCGCGGTGGGGCCCCCGGGGGGGAAGCGCTAGCGCGGGTCGGGCGTGCTGCCGGCCAGGAAGGCGCGTGTGAACTCGGCGCAGATGCGGTCGAGCTCGGCGTCGTTGCCATCGTCCAGCGTGGGCTTCTCGACCATCTTCTCGCGGAAGGGGCCGTGGCTGTCCTTGAGGTAGGCCAAGAGACCTTCCTCGTAGCGGCGGACGTCGGCGATGTCGATGTCGTCGAGGTGACCGTTGGCCGCGGCGAAGATGATCGCCACCTGGTCGACCACGTGCAGCGGCTTGAACTGCGGCTGCTTCAGGATCTCGACCATGCGCCGACCGCGGTCGAGGCGGGCCTGCGTCGCCGCGTCCAGGTCCGTGCCCAGCTGCGCGAAGGCCTCGAGCTCGCGGAAGGCGGCCAGGTCCAGGCGCAAGCCGCCGGCCACCTTCTTGTGCTTCATGGCCTTCACCTGCGCCGAGCCGCCCACGCGCGACACCGAGATGCCGACGTCGATGGCCGGGCGCACGTTGGCACGGAACAGGTCGGGCTGCAGGTAGATCTGGCCGTCCGTGATCGAGATCACGTTGGTCGGGATGTAGGCCGAGACCTCACCCTCCTGCGTCTCGATGATCGGCAGCGCCGTCAGCGAGCCGCCACCCATCTCGTCGGACAGCTTGACGGCGCGCTCGAGCAAGCGGCTGTGCAGGTAGAAGACGTCGCCGGGGTAGGCCTCGCGACCGGGCGGACGGCGCAGGAGCAACGACAGCTCGCGGTAGGCCACGGCCTGCTTGGACAGGTCGTCGTAGACCACGAGCGTGTGCTTCTTGTCCTCGTACATGAGGTGCTCGGCCATCGCGCAGCCCGTGTAGGGGGCGATGTACTGCATGGGCGCCGGGTCCGACGCGCCGGCCACGACCACCGTCGTGTAGTCCATGGCGCCCGCGCGCTCGAGGTCGGCGACCACGCCCGCCACCGTCGAGTCCTTCTGGCCGACGGCGACGTAGAAGCAGTGCACGCCGGTCCCGCGCTGGTTGATGATGGCATCCACCGCAATGGCCGTCTTGCCGGTCTTGCGGTCGCCGATGATCAGCTGGCGCTGGCCGCGGCCGATCGGCGTCATGGCGTCGATGGCCTTGAGACCGGTCTGCAGCGGCTCCTTCACGGGCTGCCGGAAGGCGATGCCCGGCGCGATCATCTCGACCGGACGGCGCGTGGAGGTCTCGATGGGACCCTTGCCGTCGATCGGGTTGCCGAGCGCGTCCACGACGCGTCCGACGACCGCGGGGCCGACGGGCACGTCGAGCAGCTGGCCCGTGCGGCGCACGGTCATGCCCTCGCGCAGCTCGCGGTCGTCGCCGAGCACGACGGCGCCGATCGAGCCCTCTTCCAGGTTGAAGACCTGGGCGCGGACGCCGTTCTCGAACTCGAGCATCTCGCCCGCCGCGGCCTTCTCCAGGCCGTAGATGCGCGCGATGCCGTCGCCGACCTCGAGGACGGTGCCGACCTCGGCCACGTCGACCTTGGACTCGAACTCCTCGAGCTCCTTGCGGATGACCGAGGTGATCTCCTCAGGATTGAAGCGCATGCTGGCGTCCCTTCGCGATGATCTGGGTCCGGAGCTCGGCCAGGCGACGACGGGCACTGCCGTCGGCGACCTCGTCACCGACGCGCAGGATCGCGCCGGCGAGAATCTCGGGCCGCACCTCGTGGCGGATCTTGGGCTCGCCGCCGACGGCCTGGCGGATGCGGTCCGTCCAGGTGCGCAGCGAGACCTCGTCCACGGGGACGGCGGTGGTCAGCGTCACGGGCACGCGGCCCAGGCGCGCGTCGAGCAGCGTCTGGAACGCATCGCCGATGTCGGCCAACAGCTCCAGGCGGCCGCGCTTCAGGAGCAGCCGCAGGAAGTTGGCCACGAGCGTCGGCATCGACCCGCTGACGAGCGTGTCGAGCGTGCGGCGCTTGGCCGTGGCCGGCACGTTCGACGAGAGGAAGTAGGCGCGGAACGAGCGGTCCGTGCGCCACGCCGCGGCGAGACCCGCCATGGCCGGCTCGGCCTCGCGGAGCGCCTCCAGGCCGCCACCCGCCATCAGCGCTTCTTCCAGCGCGCGGGCGTAGACGGTCGAGCCAGGCTGGGACGTGGCCATCAGGCCTTGCCCCCGCGGCGCTTGGCCGCGTACTCGCCCACGACCTCGGCGACGAGGGCGGCGTGGGCCTCGGGCGAGAGCTCGCGGCCGATGATCTTGCCGGCCGCCTCGCTGGCGATCCCGGCGGCGTCGCGGACGAGCTTGTCCCAGGCGGTCGCCGTGATCTGCTCGATCTCGATCCGGGCGCGGGCGACGGTCTCGTCGGCGGCGCGGCGGCCGTCGGCCTCGATCTGGGCCTTGATGTCGCGGGCGTCCTTGCGGGCCTCCTCGGCGATCGAGGCGGCCTCTTCCCGCGCCTGGTCCAGGCGCGACTCGTACTCGGCGATCAGCTCGCGGGCGCGCACGTTGGCCTTCTCGGCCTCGTCGAGCGCACTGGCGATGCGCTCTTCGCGGGTCTTCATGCCGGCGAGGATCGGCTTCCACGCGAACTTGCCGAGCACGGCCAGCAGGATGAGGAAGACCACGATCGCCGTGATCGCGGTCCACATGTCCACGTCGAGCAGGCCGGGCTTGGCTTCGCCGCCGTGCGCGTCCGCCGCCCACGCCGGGGCAGCGACCACGAACAGCGCAAGCGCGAGGAAGAGCAGTCGGGAGGAAAGGCGCATCAGGGCCTCCGCGAGAACGGTTGCAACGTGCGGATGGACCCGCGGACCTCGGGCGAGGCTCGCGGTCCTTGTCGTGCCGGTCGCGAGGACGGGCGGCCCGCTCCGTCAAGAGCGGGCCGCCGCGACCGCCGCGTCCGACGCAGCGGTGACTACCCGCCGATGCCGCCCTTGATGAGGCAGACGATGAGGGCGAAGAACGTGAAGCCCTCGATGAGCGCGGCCGAGATGATCATGGCCGTCTGGATCTTGCCGGCGGCCTCGGGCTGGCGAGCCATCGACTCGACGGCCTTGCTGGCGATCGCGCCGATGCCGCGGGCGGCACCGATCGTGACCAGGCCGGCGCCGATCGCGGCGCCGATCACGGCCAAGTCGATCTCGGCCAGCACGTTCAGGAAGGACAGGAGCTCCATGGTGTCGGGTTCCTTGTGGTCTCGGGCGCCGGGTCGGGCCCTCGGTGGTGGTTCTTCGGACGGGGGTCGATCTCCGCCGACGGTCCGCGGGAGCTAGTGCTCCGTGTGGATCGCCGCGGCGATGAACAGGGTGGTGAGGAAGGTGAAGATGTAGGCCTGCAAGAAGGCCACGAACAGCTCCAGCATCGAGATGGCAACGGCGCCGACGATCGCGGCGAAGGACACGCCGAGCATGGCGCCTCCCGCCATGATCCCGAGGACCGCGAAGCCCCCGACCACGGCCAGCACCAAGTGCCCGGCCGTCATGTTGGCGAAGAGACGCACGGCCAACGCGAACGGCTTGACGAGTGCGCCGATGATCTCCAGCGGCACCATGAGCGGGGCGAGGGCCATCGGCGCGTGGCCGAAGAAGAAGTTGTTCCAGTAGTGGCCGACGCCCTGCGTCTTCATGCCGCTGACATGGATGGCGAAGAACGCGACCAGGGCAAGGCCCGCCGTGATGGCGAGATTGCCCGTGGCCGTGCCGCCGACCCAGTGCATGAAGTGCACGTCGCCCGTGGCCAAGCCCGCCAGCGCGCCGAACGGGATCATGCCCAGCAGGTTGGCCGTCAGGATGAGGAAGAAAAACGTCCAGAGCAGCGGCATGAAGCGATCGGTCGCATGGCCCAGCGCGGGCCGAGCCACCTCCTCGCGGATGTACTGCATGATCGCTTCGAGCGCGTTGCGGAAGCCCTTGGGCACCAGGGACTGCTTGCGCGCGACGATCGGGATCACGATCATCAGGAGCAACGCGGCGACGATCAGCATCACCAGGTGGTTGGTGACGCTGTAGCCGCTGAAGCTGAAGATCTCGTGCTTGAGCACGTGGGAGAGCGGATCGCCGGCAGCAAGCGGCGAGGCGAAGGGCACGAGCGACGCGAGTGCGGCGGGGGCCGGGATCATCGGGCCTGCTCTCCTCCTTCCAAGGTCCCCTCGGGGGGCGGCCGACCCGCCTTCGCTCAGGCGTCGGGGCTCGCGCTGCCGTTCCCGGGACCGGCGCCTTGCGGGGCATCCGGGGCCGCCGGGGCGGTGTCGGAAGCGCGTGTTGCGTTTCCGGAATCCGTCCCGAGGGGGCTGGGATTCTGGCCGAACTCCCGCAGGGCGACGAACACTTCCACGGCCATCAGGGCCAAGTAGCCCAGGACGAGTCCAAGCGCGAACGGGCCCTTCGCGACGTCCGTTGCGAGCAACACGACGAGGGCCGCGAACAGCGTCACGAGCATGCGGATGCCCATGGCCATGAGCGCCAGCAGGCCCAAGCGTTCGGGGGGCGCGCCACGCGCTGCGCCGAGCCAGAGGGGCAGGAAGGCCAGCAAGGCGCCACCGAGCGCCAAGCCCACGCCGAGGGCCGCCGCTTGCAGGCCCTCGTCTCCGCTCCAAGCCTTGGCCGGCCAGGCCGCGAGGCCGAACGCAGCAAGGGCCACTCCGACCAGACGGGCCACCTGCACCGCGGGCGGAGCGGGCCTAGCTGCGGCCATCGCGGCGTGCTTCGTCGTCGGCGTTCCCCTCGTGCGTGGCGCGGCGGACGATGCGCACCAGCGCGGCCGTGACGCCGATCATGGCCAGCGTCACGAGCAACCAGGGCGTGGTCCCGAACCGCCGGTCGAGCCACCAGCCGAGCGCGCCGAAGATGCCCACGGTGGCCGCCAGCTCGATGCCGACCGTGGCCCACGACATGGCGCTGCCCAGGCCGCCGTCGGCCTGGCGCTCCCAGTCCATGGTGGGGCGCTCGTAGCGGGGCGGCAGGTCGCCCGGGCGGTCTTCGGGAGGAGGGGGCGGCGGGGGTCTCTCGGCCATGCGCCCATCCCTACCCGGCCCGCGACGCCCCGCCCCAGGCGTGTCGGGGTGGCCTGTCAAGCGAACAAGACACGAACTTCCGCAGGACCGCCGACGCGGCGCGCCGTGCGCGCTCACCTGGCCGGGCCGAGGGGCCGAAAGTAGGGGTGCGGCGCCCCGGCGCCCGCGCCAGGGGTGGCGGCGTGGACTCGCTGCCCGTGGCGCGGTGCGTCCGGGGCCCGGGAACCACGGTGCGCCCCCCCTCCACGCTCCCCTTCCGCGGCCCGTTCGGGCTCCTGCTGCTCCTTGCCCTCGCGGCGGCGGGCCCGTCTGCGCGTGCGGACGAGGTGGTCGAGGGCACCGACTTCGCGTACCGGGTGCCGTCGGACTACCGGACGGCCCCGGCCGATGCGCTGACGGCCGTGCGCTCGCTGGCAACGGCGTTCTTCCAAGCCGCCGAGCCGAAGTCGCCCATCGTCCCGTTCGGGCGCGGCCACGCCAAGAGCGCCGGCAAGCAGTCCGACGCCGTCGTCATCTTCGGCGCGCCAGTCAGCGGACGCGACGACCATGGCGACGTCGAGCTGGCGAGCATCGACCCCGATTCCGTTGCCGGGGCCTGGGCCGGCGGCCTGGGGCGCCAGGGCCTGCAGTTTGCGCCGGACCCGATCGAGATCCACCAAGACGTCGCGACCTGGGTCCTGGCCAGCGCCAGCTACGCCCGCCCCGATGGCAGCCAGCGTCGCGTGCGCGTCGCGTTGGCGCGCCGCGGGCGCAACGGCCTGCTCTTGGCCGTCGATTCCGCGGCCAACCAGGAAACGGCGGTGGCCGTGCTCTGGGAGCGCCTCGTGGCCAGCGCGCGCGTCGGCCGGGATGCGCCCGAGGCGACGTTGCTGGAGAACCACCCCGCGCTGCTTCCCGGAGGCGCCGCGCTGCTCGGGCTACTCGTGCTGCTCCTCGCGGCGCATGCGGCGCGCCGACGGAGCCGCAAGCGCGCGAAGGCGTGGGACCAGCCGCGCATGAGCGCCCACGGCCTGGACCTGCGCACGTTGTCCATGGACCAGCTGCGTCGCGGCGAGGGCCCCTCGGCGGAGGCCACCGAGCCTGCGCCCCGCAAGCGCAGGCGCCTCCGTGCCCACGAGGAAGTGCCCGATCCGCTCGCGGCCTACCTCGCGCATGGCAGCACGGCTCCGCAGGCCCCCGTTCCCGAGGCTCCCTTCGCGGCGACGGCCTGGGCCGCGACCCCCGAGATCGATGCCGACGTCGCCAATCGCGTGGGCGTCGCCGTCGGACAGGAGGCGGACGCGAGCCCGCCTCTCACGGAGCAGCTCGATCCCGAGATGACGGAGCTGGCCCGACGCATGGATGCGGCCGCCGCGGGAAGCTTCGGCGCGACGGACGTCGACACGATCCCGCCCCTCGGGGCGCCGCCCGCACCCGCACCCACGGATGCGGAGGCGACCGCGATCACGTCCGACGACGCGCTCGAGGTGCCGGGACCCGCGGCTCCCGAGGAGCCGCGCGACGAGGACGCGCCGCCGGGTGGGCCCCCGGCTCCGCCCCGCCGCGTGCTCTCCACGCCCAGCAAGAACGGGACGCCTGGCGTGCCGCGCCTCCTGCGCAACGACGCCTACCTGGAGGAGTGACGGGACGGCGGTCGAAGGCCCTCCGCAGGTAGCATCCCGCCATGGCGATTCCGGCCGAAGCGAGCGATCCGGCCCCCGCGTTCGACATGAGCCGCTTTCGCACCCGACCGCTGGCGGGCCGCGCCCATCGGGTCGCCGGAGGGGCACTCGCGGGGCTCGTGGCACCGGGCGACTCGCTCGACGCGTTCCTCGACGCGCTCCCCGACATCCTGCAGGTCCAGGCGTTGCGCGACTTGGCGCGTTCGCTGGCCGAGGCGTCAGCGCGCGGGCGGCCCGTGCTCTTCGGCCTGGGCGGTCACGTCGTGAAGACGGGTCTCGCCCCCGTGCTCGTCGACCTCATGCGCCGCGGGTTTGCGCAGGGGTTCGTGCTC
The DNA here is from genome assembly GCA_050248855.1 of Planctomycetota bacterium. Taxonomy (GTDB): domain Bacteria; phylum Planctomycetota; class PLA2; order PLA2; family JAEUHO01; genus JACKGW01. The sequence goes on from JBFWRP010000031.1 coordinate 31,239, forward strand.
AACGGTGCGGCCGCCATCCATGACGCGGAGATGGCGCTGCACGGGAGCACGTCCGAGGACGTCGCGGCCGGCCTGTTCGACGGGACCTACGGGACGGCGGACGAGACCGGCCGCTGGTTTGCCGAGGGGGCCGCGCGGGCCGTGCGCGAGGGCATCGGGCTGGGCACCGCGCTGGCTCGATCGCTCGCCGGGAGATGTCCCGACGCGGCGGAGCGCTCGCTGTTGGTTGCGGCGGGCCAGGCCGACGTGCCCGTCACGGTCCACGTCGCGATCGGCACGGACACGGTGCACATGCATCCGGCGTGCGACGGGGCCGCGCTCGGCGCCGGCACGCACCGCGACTTCCTGCGTCTGGCCACGCTCGTCGAGGGTCTCGACGGCGGCGCCTACGTCAACCTGGGCAGCGCCGTGATCCTGCCCGAGGTGTTCATGAAGGCCGTCGCCATCGCCCACAACGCCCGTGCGGCCGAGCAGGGGCCCGACGCGCCGCCGATCTCGATCACCACCGGCAACCTCGACATGCTCCGCCACTACCGCCCGCGCGTGAACGTGCTCCAGCGGCCGGCCAGCCGGGGCTACGAGCTGACGGGCCCGCACGAGATCCTCGTGCCGCTGCTGCGGGCGGCGGTGCTGCAGGCGGCGGAGCGCGGCCGATGAGCCGCGCCGCCCCCCGCCGTCCGGCGGACGTCCTGCGGGCGCTGGCGGCTCCGCGCCTCGTGGTCGTGGGGGACCTCCTGCTCGACCGCTACGTGGAGGGGCGCGTCGACCGCATCAGCCCGGAGGCGCCGATCCAGGTGCTCGACGTCAAGGCGCGACGCGAGCTGCTCGGCGGCGCGGGCTTCACGGCGCGTGCCGCGGCCGTCCTCGGCGCCGCGGTGCGCTTGGTGGGCGTCGTCGGCGCCGACGCCGCGGGCGACCGCGTGCGCCAGATGGCGGCCGACGCGGGCTTGACCTGGAGTGGCGTCGTCGACGCCAGCCGCCCGACCAGCGTCAAGACGCGGATGCTCGCGCGCAACCACAACACGGCCGCGCAGCAGGTGCTCCGCGTGGACGAAGAGTCCCGACGGGCGCTCGACGCCTACGTCGAAGCGGCGCTCGTCGGGACCCTGCGGGAGGCGATCGCGACGGCGGACGCGGTGTTGGTCAACGACTATGGCAAGGGCCTGCTGACGCCGGTCGTGCTGGACGTCGCCGTGCGCGAAGCGCGGGCGCGCGGCGTGGCGGTCGTCGTCGATCCCCACAAGGGAAGCGATGTCGAGGGCTACCGTGGCGCGACCGCGTTCACGCCCAACCGCAGCGAGACCGAGCGCACGACGGGCCTTCGCGTGGCCTCCGTCGAGCAGGCCGGCGCGGCGGGCGCCCAGCTGGCCCGCGATCTCCGGCTCGACGTGACGCTCGTCACGCTGGACCGCGACGGCATGCTCCTGGCGTGGGCCGACGGGAGCTACGAGCACGTGCCCACGACGCCGCGCGAGGTGTTCGACGTCACGGGCGCCGGCGACGTGGTCCTCGCCACGTTCGGGATCGCCCTGGCCAGCGGGGCGACGCCGCGCGAGGCGGCTGAGCTCGCCAACATCGCCGCCGGCCTGGAGGTCGAGCGCGTCGGCGTCGTCCCGATCACGCGCGAGGAGATCGCCGCCCGTCTCGTGGCCACCGCGGCCGACACGCTCGGCAAGGTCGTCGATCGCAGCGAGCTGCCCGCCCTGCGCGCCCGTCTCGCCGATGCGGGTCGGCAGCTGGTGTTCACCAACGGCTGCTTCGACCTCCTGCACGCGGGCCATGTGCGCTACCTCGCACGCGCGAAGGCCGAGGGCGACGTCTTGGTCGTCGGCGTGAACGACGACGAGTCCGTGCGACGGCTCAAGGGCGAGGGGCGCCCGGTGAACACGCTCGGCGACCGCTTGGAAGTGCTTGCGGGTCTGGCCGCAGTCGATCACCTCGTGGCCTTCCACGAGGACACGCCCGCGGCCCTCGTGGCCGCCCTCCAGCCCGACGTGCTCGTCAAGGGCGCCGACTGGAAGGACAAGGGCGTCGTCGGCAGCGACGTCGTGACGGCCCGTGGGGGCCGCGTCGTGCTGGTGGACCTGCTCGAAGGGCGCAGCACGACGGGTTTGGTCGAACGCATCCGGACGGTCGAAGCGACACCGTCCGGCGATGCGCGGCAGTCCGGAGGGTAGGCACCATGCGGATGGCACGTGCGGCGGCGGGGCTCTTCCTGGTGGCGCTCTTGGCCGTGCCCGCTCGTGCCGATCCCGGCTACGCGTCGGACCCGCGCTTCGCCGAGCTCCGCCGGACGGAAGCCAAGGAGCTGGGCGCGCTGCTGGCGAAGGCGAGGAAGCAGGACTACCTCGCGCAGGCCTGGTGGCTGGTCAATCGGCTCCTCACCATCGATCCGCAGCATGAGGCCGCGCTGGAGCTGGCCGAGTCCATCACGCCGGACCAGATCGAGCAGGGCGCGGCGCCCGACGACAAGTTCGCCAAGCAGCGCGACAAGACGTTCCAGGAGCTGGGCGATCTCTACTTCCACTTCGGCGAGCAGTGCGAGGCCTCGGGCATGGACCCGCAGGCGTACTACCCCCTCAACATCCAGGCCTTGTCCTACGGCAGCCGGGCGGGCCCCCTGGTGACCTCGCTGGAGGGCGCAGGCTTCATCTGGCTCCAGACGTTCGGCGACGTCGAGCGCGCCCGCATGGAGACCCTGCTCGACTCCGTGTCCCTGCGCGCCACCTGGCCGGCGCCCTGGGACGACGGCTACATGCGCGTCAAGGCGCGCTGGCCCGAAGCGCGCGTCGCGGACCTGGGCGACGTGCGCCTGCTCACGGACCTGCCGCCGGAGCCCGCCCTGCGCTTGCTGCGCATCGTGGGCGAGGTCGACGCCGTGATCGGAGCGTGGGAGGGAGGTCGCGCCGCGGCCAAGCGCGCACGGGCCGGGGCGACCGCCGGTGACCCGCACCAGCTCCTGGTCTTCGCGGATGGGGACCGCTACGAGAAGCTGGGTCCGGAGCTGGTGGATGAGCGCGACCGCGAGGACCTGCTGGCCCGCAGCGTGTTCCGGGCGCGCAGCCGCAATCGCACGCTCGTCTCGTTCGCGCACCGGCAGCACCCCTTCGTGTCGGGAGAGGCCGCCGTGGCGGGCGCGGCGGCGGGCCTCCTGGCCCGCATGCGGTACGGCGCGGGGCAGGGCGGCTGGGTACGCGGTCGCGGCGCCTGGCTGCTGGACGGCATCGCCGGCGCGTTCGAGGGGTTTGCGCTCGACGACGAAGGCCGCGCCACGATCGATCCAGGTCGCTGTTGGAGCCTCGCCGTGGCCAAGGAGCTGCGCGACAGTGGGCGGCTCCTGCCCTGGGACGAGCTGCTCGAGCTCGACGAAGCGAAGGCCAAGGATGTGGCGCTCGTGGACGTGGAGACCGAGATCGCGGGCACGAAGCGCGTGGTGAGCAAGGTCGACGTCGTGCGGGTGCAGGCGACCGCCCTCGTCGTGGCCCTCGTCAAGACGGACGGCGAGCGGGGCGCGCGGCGCTTCGCGAAGCTCGTCGCCGATCTCGTCAAGCGCGACAGCCTTCCGGACATCGACAAGGCCATGGGCTGGAAGAAGGGCCGCGCCGTCGAAGAAGCCCTGCGTGCGATGGACGCGTCGAACGCGAAGTAGCGGTACCGGTACGGCGTACATCCGCACCCGACTCCGTAGACCCATCCCGTAGATCTACCGCGGCGTGATCACGGGGTTCTTGAGCCGTCCGGCACTCCGCTTGAGGAAGAGGATCGCGAAGGCGGTGTCGCGCAGGTAGTCGTAGAAGTCCCACGATCCGTTGCCCCGCTGGGACTCCAGCAAGTAGGTCGCGCCTTCCAGGTACCAGTCGTAGCGGCCCATGAACCGCGCGCGAGCCAGGAGCCCGGCCCGTTCCATGCCATAGAGGTAGTACGTGAGGTGCTGCGTGGCGTCGCCGGCGGCTCCCGGGTTGGACTTCACGTCGAAGTGCTCCTGCATCCAGGCCAGGGCATCCTCGATCGACTTGCGGACGCGTTTGCGCAGCTTGGGCGGGAAGCGTCGCGAACCCCACAGGTGCTCTTGGCAGATGGCCAGGCACGCGATGCCTGCCGTCGTCATGGATCCCGAGTAGGGGTGGTTCTCCATGTAGCGGAAGCCCCGCTCGCGGGCGTCCTGGGTCCAGACGACGCGGTACTCGCCGCGCACTTCATTCACGTGGAGCTTCACCGGCCGCCCCGTGGGCGCCTGGACGCCCAGGAGCCACGTGAGGCTGGACATCCAGACCGCCTCGGGGATCTCGAACCCGCAACGCGCGGCGGCCCACAGGCCCAGCAACGCGTACTGCGTGTTGGAGAGGTCCATGCCGCCTTCCGGGTAGCGCCAGTGACCGTCGGTCTGGTTCTCCAGCAGGAACGTGACGGCCCTCTGCATCCAGGCCCGGTCCTCCTTCGGGATGCTCTCCGCGCAGCCTTCGTCGACCTGCGCCGCCCCCTTGTCGTCGACCGGCGGGTCGCTCCACGGGTTCTGGGGCGTTCCGTACCGGGCGTGCAGCAACAGGAGCAGGGTGCCTGCGTCGTAGGTCCCCGTGATCGGCATCGGGCGCATGGCGCCGAGCGCACGCTCGATCGCTTCATCTTCCACCGGCACACCGCCCACGAGCAGGGCCAGGGTCACCAGCGCGGTGTAGCCGAGACGGTGGCGGTCGAGAGCCGCAGGCACGGTCCACGTCCCGTCGGCCAGCTGGGCGACACGCAACCGGCCGACGCCCTGGTCGACGGCTGCGTCCACGCGGCGCCGGAAGCCCTCCGGGTAGGGGTCGTTCTTCTCCTGCGCCGGCTTGCCGTCCTTGTCCTCGGCGCCCGCCGTGTGCACGCTCCCGGCGAGCGCGCCGCACAGGGTGAGGGCCAGCGCCGCCAGGCCGCGGATCCAACGCGATTCGTCCATGCCTCCGTTGTACCGACGACGCCTCGCCCGCGGCAGGCCGACGTTGCGACCGGGGCGTAGACTTCGCGCCCGTGCCCGCCGACCCCGCCCGAGCCGTGTTCCTCGACCGCGACGGGACCATGATCCGCGATCCCGGCTACTTGGGCGACCCGGCCCGCGTGAAGCTGCTCCCGGGCGTGGGCGACGCGCTCCGCGCCCTCGCCGAGGCTGGCTTCGTGCTCGTCGTCGTGACGAACCAGAGCGGCATCGCACGCGGCCGCTACACGGAGACGGACTACCAAGCCGTTCGCGCGCGGCTCGACGAGCTGCTGGCGGCGGAAGGCGTGACACTTGCCGCCTCGTACCACTGTCCGTTCCATCCGGAAGGCAGCGTGCCCGCCTACGCCTGCGAGCACGAGGACCGCAAGCCCGAGCCGGGCATGTGGCTGCGCGCCGCGCGCGACCTTTCGATCGACCTGGCGGGCAGCTGGTCGATCGGCGATGGCGAGCGCGACGTGGTCGCGGGCAAGCGCGCCGGTACGCGCGCCATCCTGCTGGCGGCGGGGCGTGACAAGTGGCCCCTGCCCGTGAAGGGCCCCTACGACCCCGATTTCGTCGCTCGCGACGTGCGCGAGGCGGTGCTCGCGCTGCTCGACGCCGAGGGTCGCCCGCTGCCCACCCGTCCGGGTGCGCCGCTGTCCCGGGGACCGTCATGAGCCAGCAGGGCTCGCCGCGCGAGCCGACCGACCGCCTGGCGCCCTGGGCCGGGCAGGGCCTGGCCGGGTTCGTGCAGCGGGCGCGGCGTGAGGCCCTCGACGCGGCGCGCCTGCTCGATGTCGCCCACGTGATCGAGGGCAAGCCCGGCGTGTACGTGAGCGGGGATGCGGGACGGTTCGTGCGCCGCATCGACGTCGCGGGCAGGTCCGTGCTCGTCACCGTCACACGGCCCTCGGGGCGCGCGCCGCGGGCTCTCGAGACGGCCCACCACCACGTGGCGCTGCGTGCCGTCGGCCTCGGCGCGCTCGAACCGTGGCTCGCGCTGGAGGGTGTCCACGACCGCGAACGCGTGGGCGTGCTGATGACGAGCGCACCGCCCGGTCCCACGCTCGAGGCTTGGCTTGCCGCGGGGCCGTCGAGGGCGGCGCGGCGCGAGCGCGCCGATGATGTCGGTCGGGCGCTGCGCGCCCTGCACACGGCGCGCTTCACGCTTCCGCGCGTCACGGCATGGACCGTGGCTCTCGCTCCACGACCCGGCTGGCGCCACGTCGTGTTCGTGGACCTGGCCAGCCTGCGACGCCTGGGTCGCCGCTTGTCGCTGCGGGCCGTGGCGCGCGATCTCGCGGCCCTGGACGTGTCGCTCGGCGACCTCGTCTCGGACCGCGAGCGTCTGCGAGCACTTCGGGCCTGGCTCGGTGGGACGCTCGATCGCGCGCGTCCCTGGCTCCGGCGCTTGGAGCGCGTGCGTCGGCAGCTGGCCGGCAAGCCGTGGTTGCAGCGGCCGACGGTGGCGTCGTGAAGCTGGGCGTGCGAGGCGGTCCGGGCATCGCACCCGACGCGCGGGCCGACGAGCTGGCGGAGGCCCTTGTCGCCCGCTGCCGCGCCGCGGGCGACGAAGGCCAAGTCGTCGCGCCGGGCGAGGCGTACGACGTCGACGTGGTCCTCGCGCTGCAGCCGACGGCGCGCTGCGATGTATACCTGCCGCTCGACGGCTTGGTGGCCGACGCGCGCATCGCGGGGGACCGCGCACGACGACCGGGCTTCCTGGAGCGCGTGCAGCGTCGGCTCGGGGACGCCCGCCATCGCGCTCGCCTGCAGGCCGAGCGGCAGCTGCTCGCCCACGGCGAAGGCCCGCTCGTGCTTGCCGTGTCCGAGGCGCTTCGCCAGCGCCTGCGCGTCGTGTACCCGCAAGCGGCGCGACGGATCGCCGTCGTACCGCGCGGCGTCGACATCGAGCACTTCCAGCGTGAGCCGTGGGTTGGACCCGGGCTCCAGCTGCGGCGCCAGCTCGGCCTTGAGGGGACGTATGTGGCGCTCTTCGCAGCCCGCGACCCCTGGCGGGGCGGCTTGGAGACGGCGCTGCGCGCCGTGCAACGCGCCCGCGACAGCCACCCCTGCGTGCACCTGGTCGTGACGGGCTGCCACATGCCGCGCGCCCTGCGCCGGCACGTGCGTCGGCTGGACATCGCGGCTCGCGTCCATGCCCTCGGCCCCTGCGACGACCTGCGCCCGTGGCTGGCGACCGCCGACGTGCTCGCCCATCCCACCTGGTACGCCCCGGCGAGCCCGCTCGTGCTCGAGGCGCTGGCGATGTCCCTGCCCGTCATCACCACGCCCGTGGACGGCGCGCGCGAGGTCATGGGCCAGCGCGGCGGCATCGTGCTGGAGGGGCCCGGCGAGCCGGAGGCCCTGGCGGTGGCCTTCGGCACCCTGGCCGACGAGGAGCTCCGTGCCTTCACCCGCGAGGACGCGCGCTACGTCGCCTTGCGCACGCGCTTGGCGACGCGCCTGGACCAGATCCTCGACCACTGCCGCGATGTGCTCGCGCGGCGACGTGCTTGAGGGACGCACGAGAGGGGCGGGGGCCGCATACGCTGGACGCGTGGCGGCGGCACGGACCCTGGCGATCCTCACGTCGGACCCCGACGGGCCGGTGGTGCGTCATCGCTTCCGGGCGTACGCACCCGCACTGGAGCGTCGTGGGGTGCACCTCGCCATCGTCCCGTGGCCCAAGTCGAATGCGATGCGGCGCGAAGCGCTCGAGCGCGTCGGTCGGGCCGACGCGACGATCGTCAGCTCGCGGCTGCTCACGGTGCGCGACGTGGGCCGCGTGCGGGAGCGTGCCAAGCGGCTGGGCTTCGACTTCGACGATGCGCTGCCCTATCGCGACAGCCGGCGCGGCGCGAGCCGCTCGTTCACCCGTCGGCGCCGCTTCGCGGCCATCGTGCGCGCCGCGGACCGCGTCACGTGCGGCAACCCCTACCTGGCCCGCTTGGCCACCGAGCAGGGCGGGGAGGCGACCGTGCTGCCCACCGCCGTCGAGGTGGGCGAGCGGCCCCAGGCGACTCCGCCCGAGAAGGGCCTGCCGGCCATCGGCTGGATCGGGAGCCATGCGACGATCGGCTACCTGGAGGAGCGGGCGGTCGTGTTCAGCGCGCTCGTCGCGTCGGGGCGCTCCTACCGCCTGCGCGTGATCGCGGACGCGGAGCCGTCGTTCCCTCCCGGTGTGGCCGTCGAGCCGGTGCGGTACACGGAGCACAGCTGGGAGGCGGCGCTGGCCGGCGTGCGTTTCGGGTTGGCGCCGCTGTCCGACGACGCCTGGACGCGGGGCCGTTGTGGGTTGCGCCTCCTGCAGACGCTGGCCGTGGGTCGGCCCTGCGTGGCCAGCGCGGTCGGCGTCCAGACCGAGCAAGTGCGGCACGGCGAGACGGGCTGGCTCGCGCTTGACCGCGAGGGCTTCCTCGAGGGCATGGTGGCCTTGTTCGACGATCCCGACCGCTGCCGCGTGATGGGGGAGGCGGGTTTCGAGGACGTCAAGTCGCGATGGTCCGTGGAGGCCTGGTCGGGCCGCGTCGTGGATGCCTGGGAGGCCCTGCTCGCATGAGCAGGTGGCCGGCTCCGACGCGTCTGGTCGTGTGGCTGCCGGCCTCGCTCGGTGATGCCGTGCACGCCACGCCGGCCCTGGAGGCACTGCGTGAGGCGCTCCCGCACACCTCCATCGTGTGGGCGGGCCGGCGGGCGCCGCACGAGGCGCTGGCGGGCCTGGACGCACGCCATGCCGTCCTGCCGCTGGAGGGCCCGCCACGGCGGGGCCCGGCGGCGGCCCACGGTGCGGCGCGCCTCCTGCGTCGCGTGGGCGCAGACGCGATCGTGCTCTTCGAGGATGCCGTCGGCGCCGCCGCGGCCGCGCGAGGCGCGGGCATCCCGCGACGCACGGGGACCGCGCTGACGTGGGCGCGGCGACGCTTGGTCAACGACGCCGTCGACGTACCCGCCGAGGCGGGCCGTCTCCTGCCGCGCGCGCGGGCGCAACACTTCCTGGACCTCGTGCGCCCGTTCGGCGTGACGGACCCCGAGCCGCGCGCCCCGCGCGTCGTGGTCGAGGCATTCGATGCGGAACGCGCAGCGCGCCGCCTGGCAGGCTGCGGCCTCGACGCCGGCGCGGGCTGGCTGGTCGTGGCGCCGGGCGCCACTGGGCTGGCCACGGCGCGCATGCCCGCCGCCCGCTTGGCGGACGCCGTGCGGGCGGTGCGGGCGACGCACGGCCTCGTGCCCGTGGTCGCGGTGGGCCCCGGGGAGGAGGTCGAGGGCCGGGATCTCGCGGAGGCGATCGCCGCGCCGTGCGTGGACCTCTCCGCGCGACCGCCCGACGTGGGCGAGCTCAAGGGACTCCTGCAGCGCGCTCGACTGGTACTTGCGGCAGACGCGGGACCGCGACGCCTGGCCGAGGCCTTGGGCGTGCCGACCGTCGTGTTCGCGGGGCCGACGGACCTCGTGCTGATGGGGCCGAGCCGGGCCACCCTCGTGCGTCGCGACGACCTCGGGTGCCTGGGCTGCCGGGCGGCGCCCTGTCCGCTCGAGCACCACGCCTGCCTTTCGGGTCTGGACCCCAGGCGCCTGGCCGATGCCGTCGGCGCCGCGCTCGATGCGTCCACCTGCTGACGGCGCACGGCCGGCGCGGGGACGGGGCCCGACCTACGGCTAGACTCCGGCCCATGGCCATCGCGACCGCCGCCCCGCCGCTGTCTGCCGCCGAAGTGGCCCGCGTGGGCGGTCAGATGGCCGACGGCTTGGCCCGTCGCATCGTGGGGCTGGACGACGTCGTCGAGCAGGTGCTGATCACCGTGCTGGCCCGCGGCCACGCGTTGCTCGAGGGCGTGCCGGGCCTCGCCAAGACCATGCTGCTCTCCAGCGTGGCCGAGCTGCTGGACCTGGACTTCTCGCGCATCCAGTTCACCCCCGACCTGATGCCGTCCGACGTCACCGGCAGCGAGTACCTCGTCCACGACGTGGATACCGGCGAGCGCGAGTTCCGCTTCGCGCCGGGTCCGGTGTTCGCCAACCTGGTGCTGGCCGACGAGATCAACCGGGCGCCGCCCAAGACCCAGGCCGCGCTCATGGAGGCGATGGAAGAACGGCAGGTCACCAGCCTCGGGCAGTCTCGCCCGCTCGGTGACCCGTTCGTCGTGCTCGCCACGCAGAACCCGATCGAGCAAGAGGGCACCTACCCCTTGCCCGTCGCGCAGCTCGATCGCTTCCTGTTCAAGGTCGAGCTGGGCTACCCCAGCTTCGAGCAGGAGATGCGCATCGCACGGCTCGTCACCTCCCGCGAGCCGGCTTCCGTGCCGCCGGTGCTCGACCGCGAGGGCTTCCGTCGGCTGGCCGACGGCCTCGCGCGCATGCCCGTGCCGGATGTCGTCAAGCGGCACGCCGTGGAGCTCGTGCAGGCCACGCGCCCGCAGGCGGGCACCGCGCCCGCGTCGGTGCGCGAGTATGTGGCGTGGGGGGCGGGACCCCGCGCCGCCCAGTCGTTGGTCCTCGCCGCGCGGATCCGGGCCGCCTTGCGCGGACGCGAGCAGGCCTCGATCGGCGACGTACGGGCGCTGGCCCCCGCGGTCTTGCGCCATCGCCTCGTCCTCACCTACGCCGCCGAGGCGGACGGGCGCGGCCCGGACTCCGTCGTCGCCGAGCTGCTCGACGACATGCGCCCGGTCGGCGAGGCGGCGCGAAGCCCGCGCCCCTGGTGGCGCCGCGCCTGGGACCAGCTGACGCAGCCGCCGGCCGAGCGTGCGCGCCGCGCGCGCGAGGACGTGGTGCGCCGCCCTGCGTGACGGCCCTGGCGGGCTCCCGGCCCGGGCGCCGTCGCCATCGACCGGTTCTGCGCGCACGCGCGTACCTGCGCCGCTACGATGGCGGAAAGGAGGTTGCCGCGATGCCCGCTTCCCGAATGTTGCGTCCCCTCGCCGCCGGAGCCCTGTTCGTGACCTGGGTGCTCGGGCTGGCGACCTCGCCCGCGTGCGCGGAAGAGGAGACGCCCACGGCCGCCTCGCATGCCGACGACGTCGTCAAGGAGGCCACGGCGCGCTTCGAGAAGGAGTACGACGAGGGCCCGCTCGACAAGCAGGTCACGATCCTGCGCTGGTACGGCATGCATCGTCACCCGACCGTGCGCAAGAAGCTCGAGCGCCTCCTCGAGCGCGAGAAGAACCTCGAGCTGAAGATGTGGGCCGCTACGGGCCTGGGCAACCAGCTGTCCGACCCGAAGAACGCGCGCAAGGCGCTCGAGAGCGCGCTGAAGGACTTCAAGCGCTACGGCAGCCGCGAGGATCCCACGGACCCGGAGACGATCGCCGTCAACGAGGAAGAGGCGAAGGTGCTGATCGCCTGCATCGACGGCTTGCGCCAGCTCCATCCCTACGCCCCGCGTCGGCACAAGAACGATGGATGGGACGACCTCGAGCCCATGATCGAGCACATGCACGATGACGTCGCGATCGCGATGTTCCACTACATCGGCGCCACCAAGGAGTACCGCGGCCTGCCCAAGATCCAGGAGTGGTTCAGCTTCTACCCCGACGGCACCTCCTGGGGCGGGGCCAGCGCCACGGTCGATACGGGCACCGCAGGCAACGCCGACGCCAAGGCCGCGCGCGCCAAGGTGATGCGTGCCATGGCGGGCCGCAAGAAGAAGGCCCGACCGGGCGCCTGGGAAGCCATGCAGAAGGCCGTCGAGCAGGTCACGGGCGTCCTCATGGAGAACCCCGACCAGCTCAAGGCCTGGATGGACGAGAACAAGCAGCTCCTCGACCGCCACGGCGTGTAGGTCGAGCGCAAAGGTGCCCGGCTCGCGTTTGCGCCGCTTGCGGCGCGGAACGCGCGCCAGCCGCCTTCGTGCTTCGCGGCTCCCCAGCACGGGTTCGGACCCCGCGCTGGGGCACCCGCCGCGCTACGTGGGCCGAGGATGGGTCGCGCGAACCCGGGGCGGCGTGGTCCGTGGTTGTTTGCTGCCCTTTTGCACCCGGCACCCCGGGCGGATTCCTAGCCTCGCGCTGGTCCGACGCGCGACCCCGTCCCCCGGTGCGCATCGGCCGGGAGGTCTTCCGATGCCCAGCTCGCCGCACGGCATCGCGACGCGGTCGTGGTTTGCGTCGCTCGTCCTCGTCCTTCTCGCCTGCGCGCTGCTCGTGTCCTGGCCGGGCGCCGTCCCGGCCTGGTCCGACGACGAGCCCGCCGAGGAGCCGCCGCTCGAGGCCGACGACGTACCCGACGCGCCTCCCGCCGACGAAGCGCCTCCGCCCGCGCCCGCCGACGGTGCCGCCGAGCCGCGCCCGGAGATCCACAAGCTCTACGTGCCCTACCGCGAGCTGCAGCGCATCTTCGAGAAGGAGGGCGACGGCGTGTTCCTGCCGTATGCCGAGTTCCGCAAGCTCTGGGACAAGGCCCACGCGACACCGCCGGATCGCACGCGGCCGCCCGTCGCCTACGCCTTGCGCGCCGCCTCGTGGAAGGGCGAAGCCGACGGCGAGCGGCTGCGCCTGGAGGGCGCCATCGAGATCGACGCCCTGCAGACGGGCTGGCAACGCATTCCGCTGACCATCGCCGGTCTGGGCGTCGAGAGCGCGCTGCTGGATGGCGAGCCGGCGCTCCTGTTGCCCCGCCAAGATGGCTACGACCTCGTCGTCTCGGGCTCCGGTGCACATCGCCTGGTGCTCGTGCTGCGGGGCGTCGCACCGGTCCACGGGGAAGCCCACGCCATCGCGTTCTCGCTGCCCGCCGTACCACTTGCCAAGCTCGAGCTGTCGGTCAGCGGCCGGGATGCGGAGATCAGCCTCAAGCCCGAGGTCGCTGCGACGTCGGGGCCGGGCGCCGATGGGCGCACCACGCTCACGGCGTGGCTCGGGCCCGTCGAGAAGCTCGAGCTCGGCTGGCGGCGCAAGCCCGAGGAGGGCCCCACGGAGACGCCGCTCGTCTTCGCCGACGAGCAGCACCTCGTCACCGTGGACCGCGGTGTCGTGCGCACGACGGCGACCGTCCGGCTCACCGTGCACCGGGCGCCGCTGGCTCGCGTGCGTCTGGCCGTGCCGGCCGAGGCCGTGGTCGTCCAGGTGAGCGGGGAGCGCCTGCGTGGCTGGACCCGCACCGCGGACGGCATGGGGATCGACGTGGAGCTGCGCGAGCCCACGCGCGATCCCGTGGACCTGGTGATCGGCATCGAACGCGCCACGGCGGCGCCGCCCGTGGAGCTGGTCGCGCCCTGGGTGGCCGTCGATGGCGTCGAGCGCGAGCGTGGCTTCCTGCGGCTGGAAGCGGCCGAAGGCGTGCGGGCCGAGCCCCTGACGTCGGAGGGGCTCGTGGCCATCGACGCCAAGGACCTCCCCGCCCCCCTCGGGCAAGGCGCCCAGCCGGGGCGCACGCGCGCCTGGCGCTTCGCGGCGCGCCCCGCGGCGCCGCGGCTGTCGGTTACGGCGCTCGAGCCTCGCGTCGTCGTCACGGCCGGTCACCGCGTGGCGCTGGCGCCCGACGGCCTCGAGGGCCTCACCGCCCTGCAGGTCGACGTGGATCGCGCGGGCATCTTCGGGCTCGACGTCCCCGTCCCGGTGGGCGTCGACGTCACGGATGTCCGTTCCAACGGCCCGGTGTTGGACGACTGGAACGTGCGGGGTGAGGGCGAGGGGCGACGCTTGGTGATCGCGTTCCGCGACCGCTGGCTCGGGCGCGCCATGCTCGAGCTGCACGTGCGCTCCGTCTACGACGTGCCCGAGGAGCAGGGCCAAGGCCTCGCCGTGAACGTGCCGCTGCTCGTCCCCTCGGGCATCGAGCACGCCCGCGGCTACGTGGTCGTGCATGCCGACCAGGCGCTGGACCGGCGCGTGCTCGACAAGACCGGCCTCGTGGTCTTGGACGAGGGCGTGGACGGCGTGCTGGAACCGCCGAGCTTCCAGGGCGACCGCGCGCGCCTGCCGCTCGTCCATCGCTTCGAGCACCGCGACGGTCCGCTGGCGCTGACCATCGACTTGGTGCGCAAGGCGCCCACCGTGACGTGCGCCGTGGAGACGTTCGCCCGCCTCGAGCCCGATCGCACGCGCCAGGGCGTCACGCTGCGCTACTTCGTCTCCTACCGCGCCGTGGACACCTTCCGCTTCTCCGGCCCCTTGGCCTGGGGCGATCGCGTCCACCTCGAGCAGCCCGGCATGCAGCTGCTCGGGCCCGAGATCGAGCCCAAGCCGGCCGACGCGCCGGAGGGCTGGACGGCCACGCGAGGCATCTGGACCATCAAGCTGGTCGCTCCCCGCCTGCAGAACGTCGACGTGACGCTGCAGATCGACGACGAAGCGCAGCCGGCGCTGGCCAGCGGCGGGTCGCGCGACGTCGTGCTGCCGCGCTTCGTGCCCCTCGAAGTCGAGGGCCGACCGCTGCCCAACGTCGTGCACCACGTGGCCGTCCGTCGGGACCCGCTCCTCGAGGTGGAGGCTCGCGTTGCCGAAGGCGGCGAGGAGATCGACACGCGCGAGCTGCCGCCTGCGTTGCGCGCCGACGACAGCTTCCTGGCCTTCCGTTCCTACGCGCCGGAGCACCGGTTCGTGCTGGGCGTCACGCGCCACGACTACGAGCCCGTGGCCGAGGTCGTCGTCTCGCACATGCACCTCGAGTCCGTCGTGCCGGAGGAAGGCCGCGGCATCACCGAGGCCTACCTCGTCGTGCGCAGCAACGACCGCCAGTACTTGAGGCTCCGGCTGCCGGGGAACGCGGTGGTGCGGGCGGTACGCGTCGGCGGCCAGATCGAAGCACCGCGCGTGGATCCCGCCGACGAGGACGTCATCCTCGTGCCGCTGCTCACGGGCCTGCGCAAGGACGAAGCCTTCGAAGTCGCGCTCGTGTACGAACACGACATCGCGCGCGGTGGCGGCCTGGGCCGCTCGGTGCACCTCACGTCGCCGGAGCCGCTGCAGGTCGATGCCGACTTGCTGACGTGGCACGTCTACCTGGCCGACGACGACCCCGTCATGTCGTTCGGCGGGTCCGTGCAGGCGGTGGATGCACCGACGTCGTGGGCCGCGCGCACCCTGGCGCGGCTGGGCGAGGGCTTCGTCCGCAGGCCCCAGGGCAAGGCCGTGCCCTGGCGTGGTCTGGTGGCCGGCTTCCAGAGCCCCTTTGCCACGCCCAAGACGAGCGTGCGCCATGCGTTCCAAGGGCGGGTGGGCACGGGCGACGTGCGCATCACGCGCATGGCGCCGGCGCTGCTCGTCGTGCTCAAGCTCGTGCTCGTGGTCCTCCTGGTCCTCGTCGTCCTCCTGGGGGCCCGCGCCCTGGCGCGTGCCGGCCAGGCGGTGGCACCGTGGTACGTGGGCCTGCTCCTCGTGCTGTTCCTGGCCCTCGTCCCCGCGGGGCCCGGCGCGGCATCGCTGCTCTCGAGCGCCTTGCTGGGCGCGGTGTTCGGCGGGGCCCTGCTGCTGCTCGCCCTCTTCTTCGCCGCGGGCCGCGCGCGCACCCAGGCAGCCGCGGCCGAGCCGCCTCCGGGCGATCCGCCGCCGCCCGACGCCCTGCCGGCGACCGAGGGAGGTGCGTGATGGCGCGCCCGTACGCAACGCGGTGGTTGTCGAGCGCGCTCGCGCTGCTGCTCCTCGTCGCCTCCGGCGCGCACGCCGACGACAAGGCGCCGCCGGCGGCCGACGATCCCCTGGGTCCGATCGAGCGGGTGTTCGTCCCCGTCGACCAGCTCGACCTGCTGCTGCAGAGCCAGCGCGAGGGCATCGTGCTGGACCACGCGGCCTACCGTCGTCTGCTCGAGGCCGCGCGCGCGAAGGCACGCGCGGGCGAGGCGCCCGCTCCCGTCGATGGGACGTGGGTCGATGCCACGGCGACCGTCAACCTGCTCGGTGCGCGGCACGGCACCATCGAGGGCACCTGGACGGCCGTCGCGCTGAGGCCGGGAACGAGCCGCCTCCCGTTCCCCCTCCAGGGCGCGGTCCTCGAGAGCCTCGAAGGCGAGGGCGCGAGGCTGGAGCAGGCGTTCGGTCGCGCCGCCGTCGTATGGGACCAGCCCGGTCGTCACACGGTGAGCTTGCGGCTCTCGGCGCCGATCGGCAGCCGGGACGGCTCACGGACCTTCGTGGTCGACGTGCCCGCGGCGGCAGCGATGTCGTTCGATGTCCAGCTGCCGCCGGGGGTCGAGGGCGTGATCGAAGGGATGGCCGGTGCCCAACGCTTCACGACGCCGGCCGGCGCGCCGACCAGCGTGCGGGCGCGACCCACGGCCCAAGGCCGCTTGGCCGTCACGTTCGCGGCGGCCGCAAAGGTGGCCGAGGGCCCGCCGATCCTCGATGCCCATGTCGTCGCGGCGCACCGCCTGGGCGACGGCCGTGACGAGCTGCGCATCGCGGCCGAGGTCGACGTCTACCGCACGGCCACGGACCGCATCACGCTCGACGTGCCCGAGGACCTGGCGCTGCTCGCGGTGGGTGGCGACGGCGTGGTTCGCCACGCACGCAGCGAGGACCGGCGGCAGCTGGTGCTCGAGCTGGCGGCGCCCAAGACGGGTCGCCTCGTGGTGACGCTGCAGGGCGAGGTGCCCTTCGCGGCCGAGGGCCTGCGCGAGCTGCCCGCGGTGCATGTGGTGGACGCGCTCCGCGAGCGGGCGACGGTGGGTGTGGACGTGGCCTCCGACGTGCGCGTGGACGACGTGCTCGTCCAGGACGGCCGGCGCCTACCCGCGGACAAGGGACAGACGGCCTTGCGCTTCGGCTTGGTGAGTGCCGCCGGCACCTTGCGCTTGGCGGTACGGCCGACGGCTACCGTGCTCGAGGCCGTCAGCACGCACTACCTCAACCTGACCGAGACCGGTCGCAGCCTGCTCGTCACCATCACCTACCGGGCCCTTGAAGGGACGGTGCATCGCTTGGCGCCCCGCGTCCCCGTGGGCTTCGAGGTGCGCCGCCTGGAAGTGAACGGCCGCACGGACGGCTTCGTGCGCGACACACGCGCCGACGGCACGCTCGACATCACGTTGGCCGAGGGCCTGCGCGAAGGCCAGGAGCTGACGCTGAGTGCCCTGCTCGAGCGCGATGCTGCGGACTGGCTGCCCGACGACACGACGGTCGAGCTGCCCTTCAAGGTGCCGTCCGCCGGCGCCGACCGCGAAGAAGGTCTCGTGGGCATCGGCGCGGACGCCGCCTTCGAGGTGCGCGAGCGCGGACGCACGGACCTCGTGGCCGTGGGCGCCGCCGACCTGACCGAGCGCGGCGTGCGTGCGGAGGGCCTCGTGTTCGGCTACCGCATCGACGGCGCCGCGCCGGCGGTGACCTACGAGGTCGAGCGTCGCACGCCCGTGGTCGAGGCCGAGGTCGTGACCACGCTCTCGCCCTCCCCCCGGCGCCTGGACGTGCAAGCGATCGTCGTCCACGACGTCCGTCGCGCCGGCGTACGCACCTTCCGGGTGGACGTGCCCTCGTGGGCCGGCGACGAGGTGCGCTTCCAAGGCAGCTCCGTGCGCGGTCACGAGAAGCTGCCGATCAACGGGACACGGCCCGGCTACGACCGCTACGAGGTCACGCTGGGCCAGCGCGTCGTGGGGCGGCACAGCCTGGTCGTGCTCTACCACCGCGACACGGACGGCGAGAACTGGTCCGTGGAGGCGGACGTGCCGTTGCTCCCCGACGTGCCCTTGGAGCGCGTCGAGCGCTACGTCGTCGTGCAGCGTGCCGAGGGGCTCGAAGTCAGGCTGCCGGGCGCCAGCATCGAGGGCGATGCGCGCACGGTCGAAGCCTCGGATCTCCCGATCGAGGCGCCGGCCAGCCCGCTGGCGACGCTGGAGGTCCTGCATCTCGTCGAGCGGCGCGATGGGCTGGCGCTCGGCGTACAGCGCCACGACGGCGCGGCCGTGCTGGACGCCATCGGCGTGGAGGCTCGCCTCTGGACGGCCGTGGCGCGCGAAGGCGTGCTGCGCACACGCGCGCTCGTGGTGCTCAAGAACGCCGGGCGCCAGCAGGTGCCCGTCGAGCTGCCGCCGGGCAGCCACCTGATCGGCGCGCTCGTCGGCCCGCGACCCGGTGCGTTGGAACCGGTCAAGCCCCTGCGCTCCCGGCAGGGCGTGTTGTTGGTCCCGCTGAACGCCGCCGGCGGCGGCGTGGCGTGCATCGCGCTCACGTACGAGACGCGCGCCGATCGTCCCTTCGATGGTGAAGTCACCATACCGGCGCCCACGTTCCCCGGCCTCGAAGTCCTGCTGACCAGCCACGAGGTCGCGTTCGACGAGGACATCGACGTGCGCTCGATGCAGGGCGACTTTGGCGTCTACGAGGCGCCGGCGAAGCGTTCGAGCCCGTGGATTGCCTCGCTGTTGCGTGGGCGAACGTGGGGTGCGGACTCGAAGGCTCCCTCGATCCGGAACTACTCCCCGTTCGAGTCGCCGGTCGACTTCGGCGGGCTGCCGCCTCGCGTGGTGACGACCAAGCCTGCGGATGACGGTGTCGGGGTGGGCAAGGGTGCGCCCCCGCCTGAGCCCCCCCTGCCGGAGGAGGTCGATGGCGTGATCGGGTTCGAGACTTTCTCCGACGACGAGACGTTCGGTCAGTCCGACGCCCCGTTCCAAGGCCCCGCCGCGACCCCTGCGCCGCGCCCCGGCTCCGGGCCGGACCGTTCGGGCACGCGCGAGTCCAACGACCCGATGTCGCCGCCGCCCCCGCCGTCGTCGGAGCCGCCGGTCACCGCGGACAGTGGTGTGGCGGCCCGTCCGCCGGGCGGTGCGCAGCCGGCCGCCGATCCCGACTTCCCGGCGGGCCCCGGCGAAGGGGGCTTTCGCCGCGGCGACGGAGGTCGTGCGGGCGCTGCAGCGACGGGCCCGCGCCGACGCGGTCTGCTCTCGCTCGACGTGCCGGTCGTGCTCGGACCCCGGCGCGTGCGCGGCGAGCGGCTCGGGCAGGGCGGAGCGCTCGTGATCCGCTACGCCAGCCCGACGGCGCACGTGCGAAGCGAGCGCTTGGCGTTCGGCCTCGTGACGGCGCTTGGCGCCCTGTTGGCCTGGGGCTCCCGCCGCCGCCGCTGGACGGTGGTGATCGGGTTGCTCGCCGCCGCGCTGGTCGTGCACCTCGTGCTGGGCCCATCGGCCTCGGCCTGGGCGAGCGCGGCGGTCGACGCGGCCACGTTGCTCGTGGGCGTCTTCGCCGTGCGCGCGTTGCTTGGTTGGTTGCGCGGACGTGCGGCGGCCAAGGCCGCGCCCGTCGCGGCGGCCGTGTTGCTCGCCGCCATGGCGCTCGGCGCGACCGCGGCTCCGGCGCGCGCCGACGAGCCGGAGGCGGACACGTCGGTTGCCCCGGAGGACGTCGTCGAGCCGCGGCGTGTCTACGTGCCCTACGACCCCGACGCCAAGGAGCTGCCCGAGGACCCGAGCCGCGTGTTCTTGCCGCTCTCCACGTGGCGCCACCTGTTCCGCATCGCGCACCCTGGCGAGGACCCCGAGCTCGTGCGCACGGGGCAGCGTCTGGCCGCCGAAGGCGTGGCGTGGCGTTTGGTCGTGCACGAGGACGCTGTCGTCGGCACCTTGCGCATCGACGTCGTGAAGGACGGGGAGGCGCCGAGCGCGCTGCAGCTGGGCTTGGGCGGCGCCGCGCTCGAGCAGGCCCGGCTCGATGGCACCGAGGTCCGTGTGGCGTTGATCGAGGGCGCCTACCGCGTCGAGATCGATGAGCCCGGTCGCCACGTGCTGGAGATGGACGTGCGCCTGCCCCTGGTCTCGCTGCCCGATGGCGAGCGACAGTTCTCCTTCCGCGGGGTGCCGTTCCCGAACGCCACGTTGGACCTCTCATTGGTCGACGACTTCCGCGGCGAGGTCCTCGTGGACGGCATTGCCCGCGTCGATCCCGGTACCTCGACCGCGCCCGGTGTCAGCTACCGCGTCTGGCTGGGCCGCACCTCGCGCGTGCGCGTGCGCCTCGTGCCCCCCCGCGGCGAGACCCTGCCCGCCGACGTGCGGGCGCGCGCCACGACCCGCACGGTGCACAGCCTGCGCGACGGCGGCACGGAGACCGACGTCGCGTTGCGCCTCGAGATCTTGGAGGGAGCAGCGCCGTTCGCCGACCTCACGCTGCCGCCGGGCTGTCGCGTGCTCGAGGCCAGCGGCGCCGCCGTGACCCGCTGGGAGACGCTGGAACGTCAGGGCGAGGGGCGCGTCGTGCGCCTCGTTTTCGACCAGCCCCGACGCGGCCGGGTGGACGCGACCGTGCGCATCGTGTGCCCCGCGTCCGCCGACGAGCGCGACGAGGTGCTTCCCGCCCCGCGCATCCTCGATGTCACGAGCGAGTCCGGCGAGGTCGTGGTGAACGCCCCGCCGCATCGCAAGGCCGAGATCCTGGAAGAGCAGGGTCTCTACCGCATCGAGCGCCCGCGCGATCCCCGGGCCTGTGGCTTCGACAACAGCGGCGTGGTCGTGCGCGCGTGGCGCTTCAGCCAGCGGCCCACCCGCTTGGCCGTGCGGCTGCGTGCCGCCGAGCGCCGTGTCGACCTGCGCGAGACGACGCGCGTGGTCGTTGGCGACGACGCCGTGCGCACGTGGATGGACGTGCAGGTGAGCGTCGTGGGCGCGCCGACCGGCGATCTGGTCTTCGGGCTGCCCGGCGAGGACGACGTTCGGCACGTGGGCGGACCCCACGTGCGGCATTGGTGGCTGGCCGGCGCTGGCGCCGACCGCAAGCTCTTCGTGCGCCTTGGTGACCTGCACGCCGGCGACCTGGGCCTCGGTCTCGTGCTCGAGACGCGTCTGGCCGGGCGGCTGGACGCCATCGCCGTCCCGCGTCTCCTGCTACCCGGCGTGCGCGAGGAATCGGGGCGACTCCTGCTCTACGCACGACCCGACGTGGAGCCGGTCGTGGGCAGCCTGCCCGGGCTCAAGGCCGTGGCGCTGGGCCAGGTCGACGCGGCGGCGGCGCCGGTTCCCGGCGCGCGCCTGACGCACGCCTTCGTCCGCGAGCGCGCGCTCTCGACATCGTTGCCGCTCGTCCTCAGGCGGCCCGAAGCCAGCGCGGAGGCCACCGTCGTGACGCTGGTCGCGCCAGGCGAGCGCGAGCACCGCCTGGAGCAGCTCGTCCTCGTGGAGGTCCTGCGCGGCGCGGTCGATGCC
Organism: Planctomycetota bacterium; assembly: GCA_050248855.1. Classification (GTDB taxonomy): domain Bacteria; phylum Planctomycetota; class PLA2; order PLA2; family JAEUHO01; genus JACKGW01. The sequence continues at coordinate 52,259 of JBFWRP010000031.1, forward strand.
GTACAGGTCTTCGTGCCCGACGGCGGGGCAGCGGGCACCGAGGAAGTGCGCGCGCGGGACCTGCGCGAGGTGCGCCGCCGCGCCGTGTCGCGCGCGGGCGCCGACGGACGCGACGTGGACGGCACGCTCTACGACGTGGTGTTCCAGTCGCCGCGCACCGGCCTCGTGGCGGTCACGTTCTCCAGCAACCAGGCGGCGGGTCGCCCCGTGCGCCCCGTGCGCCCGGAAGGCACTGCGGCCGTTCGCTGGTTCTCGATGGTGCGCACGTGGACGGACGGCCAGGTCACCGCAGGTGTGGTCGCGGGCCATGCCGACGAGGCAGCCTGGGCGGACCTGCCCTTCGTGCCGGCCAGCATGCCGCGCGAGGCCGTGCTCGAGGCGTGGGTGGGGCGTGCGCCGTATGCGCTGTCCGTCGCGACCACGCGCCATCGCCTGGGGGCGCAGGCCGAGGCCGTCGTGCTGGCCGCCCATGCGGACGTCGTCGTCGGGCGTGACGGCGAGGCGCGGGCGCGCGTCACCTACCGCGTCTTCAACCGTTCGCGGCAGTTCCTGACCGTGCGCCTCCCCGAGGGGGCGCGGCTCTTCGGGGCATCCAGCGCGGGCGTGCCCGTGAAGCCGCTCACGGGGCCCGCGGGCTCGTTGCTGCTGCCCGTCCCCAAGGTGCCGCTGGGTGGGCGCGGGTACCCCGTGACCGTGCTCTACGGCGTGCGCGTCGGCGGCACGCTGCGCGACGGCGGACGCGGGACGGTGAGCTTGCCGGTCATCGACGGCGTCGAGATCGAGCGGACGGCGGTGCGGCTGCGCCTCCCGGAGGAGCTCGAGGCCTCGCTCGACACGCGCATGGACGTGGTCGAGGACGCCGAGATCAGTGCCACGCTGGCCTCGGCCGATGCGGAAGAGGCGCGGCGTCTCCTGGAGGTGGCCGAGACGGGGACCTTGGCGCAGCGCGAGCAAGCGCTGGCCAACGGCCAGGTCCTGCTTCGACAGGCCAAGAACCGCGCCTACCAGGCGGCCAAGACGAAGGCCCGCGCGCTGGACGAGGAGCTGGGGCGGCTCACCAGCGAGTGGAGCCGGCGCAACGAGCGCTTGCAGCGCGATCGTCAGGCGGCGCAACGCAGCCAGCAGGTCGTTGCCAGCCAGGTGGAGTTCGGCGGCAACGCCGCGCGCATCGTGGACATCGCGCCGGGCCCCCTCGGCGGCGAGACCGCCCCCGACGCCGCGTCGGCCTTCTGGTGCTTCAACGGCATGCCCGGCGACACCACGGTGGCCGAGCAGCCCGCCCAGACGGAGATGAGCAAGGACATCGCCCAGCTGAAGAAGCGTCTCGAGTCCACGCTCAGCGACGAGAAGAAGGCCGAGGAAGTCCGTCGCGCCTTCGCCGCGCAGCAGTCCGCCGCGCAGCAGGAGGGCATGGGGCGCGCTGGCGCCGAGCAGCAGGAGCTCTACCGCTTCGGCCAGCCCGGTCAGCAGCGCCAGGGCCAGGTCGCCTGGCTCAACGACAACCTGCGGATGGACCAAGAGCGCAGCCAGCAGCTGGGCGCAGCGCGCAACGCCAGCGAGCGCGGCACGATCTACCGGATCGATGCGGGGGCCACCACGATCGGCTTCGGCGGTGGGGGGGGTGGCGCCTTCGGCGATGCCGAGGCCGACGGGTCGCTGCGCGGACAGCCGACCACCAGTCGCGACGTCCTCATCACGGGCACCGACTACGACGCTGGATCCCACTACTCGACCGGCGGGGGAAGCGGAGGAGCCGGTGGGGAGTTCAACGACCTCACTGGAGATGGCCGGTCCGTCGAGGGCTGGCTGCTGTTCAGTGGCGATGGAGACAACTCCGAAGTTCCCTTGTTCGGCTCCGAGCCGGATGTCGGTGCGACGGCGGGGATGCCCGCGGGGACACCAGCAGGTGAGGCTTGGGGGCGGGTCCTGATTCCCGCGCAGCAGCGGGCGGGCCTGATGGGCGTCGACGTCCCCCTGCCTCGCGAGGGCCGTGAGCACCTCTTCACGAGCCTCAAGGGCGGCGCGCCGATCACCTTCACGCTGTCGCGCTCGGGCTTCGGCTTCGGTGCCCGACTCGCCCTGCTCGTCGCGCTCCTCGGCGGCCTCGTCGCCGCCGGCGTGTGGTGGGTGCGGCGCGCGTAGATGCACGCGCGGAGGTGCGTGAGTGCGACGCCCGCCGGACAGGGGGGCGCGAGGCGCGCGGAGGTGTCTGAACCCCGTGAGGGGTGCAGGGGGGGTACGGAATAGCCCCCCTGCCGCGAGGGCGTAGCCCGAGCGCCGAGTCCGCGCGGTAGCGCGGAACGATCCTCCTTGCGTTCCGCTCGAGTTCGTAGCCTGAGACGCGAGGCGCGCGGAGGTGTCTGAACCTGTGCCTCGGAGCGAAGCGACGGTGGCACGGTGTCAGACACCGAAGTGCGACGTTCGCCGGCCGTCGAACCGCGTCCCCTGCGTGTCAGGCACCTTGCCCACGTCGCGGCTGCGCGCTCCGCGGCAACGGTCCAGACACATCCGGGGTCGCTGGCCGTCGAACCGCGTCCCCTACGTGTCAGGCACCTTGCCCACGTCGCGGCTGCGCGCTCCGCGGCAAGGGTCCAGACACATCCGGGGTCGCTGGCCGTCGAACCGCGTCCCCTACGTGTCAGGCACCTTGCCCACGTCGCGGCTGCGCGCTCCGCGGCAAGGGTCCAGACACATCCGGGGTCGCTGGCCGTCGAA
>JBFWRP010000032.1:0-48552 GCA_050248855.1 Planctomycetota bacterium
AAGCTGCTGATTGGGCTCGTAGGGCCGGAAGTACGGTTGCATGCCCAATTTTGGACCGCACCTCGCCCAGGCCAAGGGAGAACTTCGCCAGAAACCCCGAGCGCAGTTCTGTGGCGCAGACTCCTAGTGGGGACGGCATCCACTCCGGCAGGTCCGCGACGGCGTCCCGCGCCGCCTGCGACACGGGAATCGACCACGAGGCGAAGAAGGGCCCGAGGTTCTTGCCCACGGCGCGCGACATGCGCACCAGCCATTGGTCGCGCTTGGCGTCGTCGCTCGTGGGCTGCTCGGCCTTCGGCTGCCGCTCGTACTCGGCGAACACCCTCTGGAAGGCTTCCCACCCGAAGGCCTCGCGGAGCTGGTCGTAGCAGATCAGGGCGATGAAGGGGTTGGCCTTCCACGTGCCGAACTGCGCGCCGCCTTCGCGGAACTTGGCAGCATTGCGGGCCATGTGCTCGGCCGACATCTCGCCGTGCCGCTCGCCCGCCGCGCACACCGTCTCGAGCACGTAGAGCGAGTAGAGGTTGCACGTGACCTCGACCGTCCCGTCGAAGGTCCACGCAGGCCGCTGATGGTTGTGACCCATCTCGTGGAACATGCCCCAGTCGCCCTTCGTGGAGAGCGTCGGCAGGTCCACGAACCGCGGGGCTGCATCGAGGTGCGTCATGATCGGGTAGCCCGAGTGCATGTACCCGACCGAGATCTGCTCGTCGGTCACGTAGCGCTCGGGGCGCTTGCGTTCGCGCGGGATCTGCGAGAGGTCCGCACAGGCGTCCATCACGCGGTCCCACCACGTCATGAGGGCCTGCGGATCATCGAGCCTACGGACGTGGCTCGACGGCACCGTGAGGATCACCTTGGTGCCTTCGAGCTCGGCCCAGGGTCCCGGGGCGTCCCGGATCGACTTCTTCCAGTCCTCGAGCGTCGTCTGGCCCAGCACGAAGCGCGGCGCCTCGACCGCGCCACTGATTTCCAGCGTGAGCGAGCCCGCCGCCGCCTTGTCGGGGACGACCACGTACACCAGCCCACCGAACGCGTTGGCGGCTTCGCCGCCCTTCTCGTCGAGGGGAAACGTGCGCGTGATCTCCGGCGCCCGGTCCCACGCCGGCTTGTCCCACAGCCTGTCGCTGTGCGCGCCGATGCGCAGCGCCAGCTGGGGTGGAGCCGTGCCCTCGACGATGTGCACGTGCACCAGCTCGCCGGGTGGCGCGTAGAGCCCCGTGCCATGCCAGTCGGGTACGGACAGGTCGATCGTGACCCTGCGCGTGACCGGCTTGGCACGCTTGGGCACCGCGCCGGGGAACACGTCGGCCGCCGGATGGGCTCTCACGTCGCGCGGCTCGGTCTCGAGGCCCAGCAGCACCTCGCGCGCCAGCTCCAGCCGGGCCAAGGGTTCGCTCCGGTCGATGGGGGCGTCGTGGCGCGGCACGCGAGCGCGCGAGCGACTGCTCTTCACCCATCGGTCCAGCTTGGGCAGGATCCAGCGGTCATCCGGCGGTAGGTCGCGCAGCGCTCGAGTCGCGGTGGCCAGCGCCAAGGCCTTCTCGGCGTCGGTCGCCTTCGAGCGCTTGTCGACGATCTCCTCGACGGCCACGCCCGCGTGGGTCAGTCGCGGTGCCGGGCCCTCCACCGGGACGAGGCCGCTGCCCTCCGTGAAGCCCGCGCCCCAGACCAGGCCGTAGGGCGCCAGCAGTCGATTGCCCGCGTGCTCCGTGCGCAAGTCCTTGCCGGGGTTCAGCTGCTCCCAGCCCCAGCCGGGGCCGCCGGACACGATGCCCAGACCGTCCGCCAAGCGCTCGCGTAGCTCGGCAATCTCCTCGTCGCCCATCTCCGGGAGCGAGACGACGAGCACATCCACATCGTCAAGGCCCTTCATCCAGGCAGGGCCGTCCAGCGCCACGACTTGGAAGCGGTCCTTGGGCAGGTGCTTGGCCAAGGCGTTGCGGCCGCGCGCGCCGACGCGAACGATCGTGCGCGGCTTCCCCGCCGCCCAGCTGAGGGTGTTGGCCACGAAGCGCGCCGTATCGCCCTGGGCCAGTGCATCGCCGGTGTACGTGTGGCCGAACGCCACCGCACGACCCTTGCCCTCGCGCACTGCCGCCACCATCGGAGCCGGGTCTCCACCGCACGGCATGGCCACGATGGGGAAGGCGTTCGGCCCGTACACGCACAGCGTGCCCGGGATGCCCGGCCGCGCGATCGTCTTCACGCCCTCGAGCATCTCGGTGGCCTCTTCGGCGGGCTCGCGGGCCTCGACTGGGCGCAAGGGGGCCGCGCCCAACTCCGCGACGAGCACCGCGAGGAGGAGAGCGCGAATCAGTTGGGCCACTCGACGAGCTTCTCCTTGACGCCCAGGTCGGGACGGGAACGCAGGTCCCAGCCCTTGTCGGCGACGATCACGAGGCCGCCGGCCTCGGTGCCCTCGAGGCGACCCTTGACGACGACGAAGTCCAGGACCCGGAGGCCCAGCTTGTCGGCCTCGATCGGGTTGCCGTCGGCATCGCGAAGCTCGACGGCCATCGTTCCGCTGCGCACGGCGTCCGGGTCCTCGCAGCAGTAGTCCCAGGGCGTGTCGCAGCCGCAGTCGTGGTCGCGACCGCACCATTTGAGCGAGTCGTCGATCAGCTTGAAGGCAGCGAAGCCCTGCACGATCTCCTTCACGCGGCCAGCCACCACGACGTCATCGCCGGCCTTGCCCTCGCGGGCCTGCACCACGCTCTTGGGCGCGTCGGCAGGGATCTCGATCTCGTAGGGGCCCTTGTCGGTGACGACGAGCTCCTTGGCGGCAGGCGGGGTCTCCTTGGGCGTGTCCATCCTGAAGTGGGTGGCGAGACCCTTGTTCCGTTCGGGGGCTTCGGCGGTGGTGGATTCCCCGGCAGGTGGTGTCGGGGCCGGCGTCGGGTCCGCCGCGGGCGGTGTCGACGAAGGTTCCTGCGATGCCGGCGTGAAAGACGGCTTGGGTTCGTCGCCACACGCGACGAACGCGAGGGCGAGCGCGACAGGCAGAAGACGGATGGTGGGGTGCATCAGACGCGACCTCCAAGGGCCTCGGGCAGGGACATGCGAACGGCGCGAAGCGCAGGCAAGAGCCCACCGATCACGCCAGCCCCCAGCGCGGCGGCGAGACCGAGCATCCTCACGCCGGGGGACAGGTCGAGGAAGAACGCGCCCATCGGGAAGCGCACGGGCACGGCATCGAAGCGACCCGCCAGCGCGAAGCCGATCAGGCCGCCCAGCGCCGCCACGAGGACCGCCTCCGCCAGCAGGGCCAGGACGATCGACACCGAGCCGAAGCCCAGCGAGCGGAGCGTGCCCAGCTCGCGTGTCCGGGCCAGCACTGCGGCGAACATGGCGTTGGCGCAGGCGAACGAGCCGCCCAGGAGCACGAGCAGGGCCATCACCCACAGCAGCCCCGTGATGGGCGAGAGCGTGCGCTCGAGCGTGGCGTAGAGCTCCTTCTCCTCCACGAGCGACACCTCGAAGGCCGTCGCGTTGCGCGCGGCCCACAGCCGCACCGCAGGGATCTTCTTGGGTGACTCCAAGCGCGCCACGACGCACGACACGTCCACGCGGTTGTTGGCCAGGAGCACGTCGTCGAGGCGGCCCCAGAGCTCGGCCTCGATCACGGTGCCCGGCGCCGCGAAGCGGCCGACGATGGTCCAGGGACGGTTCTCGAGCGTGATCGTCTTGCCCACGGCGAGTTCGGCGGCGTCTTGGCCCAAGCGCACGTGGGCCAGGCGGCCGGCGAGCAGCTCGTAGGGTGCCGTGGGCTCGCGGCCCTCGACCAACGTGACGCGGTCGTGCACGAGGAAGGCGGCCGGCGTCACGCCGCGGAGGAGCCCGACGTCGTTGCCGCGACGGGTGGCGGCGTGGATCTCCACCGACACGCAGCGTGCGTCGCCCACGCGCTTGGCGCCGGGCAAGCTGGCGGCCGCGGCGTCGGCAGCGCCCCGGGGAATCGCGCTGCGCACCATGTCGTGCTCGCCCGTGGTGCCTACGAGGTAGATCACCTCGCCGGAGAGCGCCCCCTCGGCCGTCTCGTCGAGACCGCGGGCAAACCCGGCCATCAGCACCACGAGCAGCGTGGTCAGGGCGAAGCCGGCGATCGTGAGCGCCGTGCGGCCCTTGAGGCGCCAGAGGTTGCGCAGCGGGTAGCCGAGCGGCAGCACGTCAGGCCTCCTTCACCGCCGTGGCCAGCGGGCGCCGGAGCAAGCCCACGATCGAGCCGGCGCTGGCCACGAGGCCGATGCCGATGGCCACCAGCGCCACGATCCAGGCCGTGGAGCGCGTAGGCGCGATGTCGATGCCCCAGCCCTCGATACCGAGCGTCAACGGGTGCAGCGTGAGCCAGACGGCCACGGCGCCGGCGCCGAGCAGCGCACCGAAGAGGCTCAGCACCACGCCCTCGGTGGCCAGCAGCGCGGCCAGGAGCCCGCGCGAGGCGCCCACGGTCTCCATCGTGCCGAGCTCGGCGCGACGCGTCCACGCGCTGATCGACACGGTGTTGCCGAGCACCAAGACCACGACCGCCACGGCCAGCACGCCGAGCAGGCGCGCGAAGTGGACGATCTCGGACACCTCGCCGACCGCGGCCTGGACGAAGGCCTGCATGGACTTGGTCTCGGTCGGTTGCTCCGCGGTCCGGAACTTCTCGTCGATGGCGGCCGCCACGGCCGTGGGGTCCGTGCCCGGTGTCACGCGCACGAAGAACTCGGTGGCGATGCCCTGCTGCTTGCGCGCGCGTTGCAGCTGCTCCATGCGCACGAAGGCGATGTTGTCCACACCCGAGCCTTCGCCCTCGACGATGGCCTTGACCTCGACGTCCACCATGGAGAGACGCACGCGGTCGCCCACCTTGATGTTGCGACGCCCCGCCAGCCGCTTGCCCACCAGCGCGCCGTCGGAGCTGGCTTGCCAGCTGGCGATGTCGCCGTCGAGCACCGTCATGTCGTGGATGGCCTCGACACGCTTCGGGTCGACGCCGTGGATCGTCACCAAGTCCAGGTTGCTCTTGCAGGCGTTGATGTAGAGCAGCGTCGGCAAGACTTCCTCGACGCCGGGGGTATCGCGGATCTCCTGCTCGTAGCGCATGGGCAGGAGCGAGGTCAGCGGGCAGAAGCGGCTCGACTGGAACACGACCAGGATCGGTTCGCCCGTGGCCTGCCCCAGGCGGTGTACGCCTTGGTCCAAGAGCAGCACGAAGGTGAAGAGGCCCAGGGCGAGCGCGGTGCCCAGCACGGTGAGGGCCGAGCGCAGGCGGGCACGAAGGACCGTGCGTCGCACGTAGCGGAGCAGTCGCAGGAAGCGGCTCATGACGCGGCCTCCACGAGCGGCGCGTTGCGCTCGTCGGACGTGATGCGCCCCTTGTCCAGGTGCACGACGCGCGAGGCCACGGCCGCGGCGCGCGGATCGTGCGTGACCATCAGCAGCGTCCAGCCGAAACGCTGGTGCAACGTGGTCAACAGGTCCAGCACGGCGGCGGCGGCCTTGGCGTCCAGGTTGCCCGTGGGTTCGTCGGCCAAGAGCAGCGTGGGGCCCGCCACGATGGCCCGCGCGATGGCCGTGCGCTGCTGCTGGCCGCCGCTCATCTGCCGCGGCAGATGGCCGGCACGGTCGGCGAGGCCGACGGCTTCGAGCGCCACGCCCACCTTGCGATCGCGCGTGGCGCGGTCGTCGCCGGAGAGCAACAACGGCAGCTCGACGTTCTCCCACGCCGTGAGCACGGGCACGAGGTTGTACTGCTGGAAGACGTAGCCCACGTTTTCGTTGCGCCACGCGGCGAGCTTGCGCGCCGACAGGCTGCCCACGTCGACGTTGCCCACGCGGACATGGCCCGAGGTGGCGCGATCGATGCCCGCGATCAGGTGCAGGAGCGTGGTCTTGCCGCTGCCGCTCGGGCCCATGAGCGCCACGAAGTCACCGCGTTCGACCACGAGATCCAGATCCTCGAGCGGTGTGACGTCCTCGCCCTTGGAAGGGAACGTCTTCGTCACGCGCTCGACGCGTACCAAGAGGTCTCGGCTCATGAGGATGCCTCCACGCGCGTGCCGTCGTCCAGGCCCTGGGGTCGGCGGATCACCTTGCTCGAGTGGCCGAGCGGGCCGGCGACGCGCGTGCGGCCGTCGCGCGTCTCCAGGGGCTCCACGGAGACGCGCCGCGCCGTGCGCGCGGCCGGGTCGTGCACGAACACCGCGCCGTCCACGACCGCGTCGGCAGGTACCCACCACGTGGCGACCGTCGGCTCCTGCGCGGCTTCGGGGGCCGTCGATGCCGTGGCCTTCACGTCGAAGCGCGCGCGGCAGAGCATCTCGGGCACGACCGACTCGGGAGGAGCCTCCAGGGCCACCTTCACCTGCAGGGTGTTCTTGTTGAGGTCGGCTTCGCGGACCAGCCGCGACACCGTCCCGGCGATCGCGCGCTTCGTGATGCCCTCCACGCTGATCTCGACCTCCGTGCCGGGGACGATGCCGCCGACCGAAGCCGTTGGCACGTCGATGCGCGCCTGCAGCTGGTGGGGCACGTAGAGAACGCAGAGCGTGCCGCTCATGCGGTTGAGCGTGCCGCTGGCGCTGGGCTCGCCCATCTCCTTGAAGTCGCCCTGGGGGCCGACCAGCGCGCCGGGCGCGGCCTCCAGGCGCAGCACGCGTCCGTCCGCAGGCGCGCGGACCTCGAGGTGCGCGACGTTGCTCGCCGCTACCTGCTGCCGGGCCTCGGCCTCCTTCGTGCGCGCTTCGGCGGCGGCCAGGGCGGCTCCGGCGCGTGTCACCTCCCCCTCGGCGTCACGGGGGTCGTCCACGCCTTCACGCGCCAGCTCGTGTACGCCCTGCAGCGTCTTGTGCGCCGCACGGGCCCGCAGCAGGCCGGCTTGCGCATCGCGGACGCGGGCCTCGGCTTCGTGCAGCTTGGCCTCGGCACGCGCGAGGGCGACGGGGAGCCCGCTGCCGCCGTCGAGCAAGCGCTGCTGCGCATCGACATCGACGCGTGCCGCCGCCAGCGAGGCCTGCGCGACGCGGACCATCTCCTCGGCCGCACGCACGGACGCGTCGGCCTCCTCGACCCGGCCCGCCAGCTCGGTGAGGCGCGAGCGCTCCACCAGCAGCTGTTCGCGAAGCGAGCGGGCGACCTCGAGGCGCGCACGCGCCTCGCCCTCTGCCGCGCGCATCGCGTCGAGCGCGGCGGCGGCCAGCACGGCCTCGTTCTCGAGGTCGAGGTTGCGCAGGGTGGCGATCACGGTCTTCTGGGCCACGACTTCGTCGCCTTCCACGACCTCCATCGTGTCGACGATGCCGGGCACGAGAGGGCGGACGCTGATGGGCCAAGGTGCGGCCTCGATCCAGCCTTGGGCCTCGACGACGCCGGCGCGGCCGGCGGTGGAGCTGGCCGCTTCGCCCGCCTCGACCTGCGCGACCTCGACCTGCCGCGGCGGGAAGAGGATGGGCTTCAGCGCCACCCAGGCGACGGCCAGCACGCCGAGGACGAGCACGAGCACGGTGAGGCGCGCGCCGCGTCGGGCCGGGGGCCGTGCCACCGGCGCCGAGCGCTGCAGGATGTCGAGGCGATCGTCGGACGAGCTCATCGGAGCACCTCCAGGTCCTGCGGCGAGGGCCATCCGGCGGCGACCGCGGCGCGGACGCGGGCGCGGGCCGCGGCCACGCGGCTCTCGCGTTCGGCGCGCGCGAGCGTCGCGCGGCGGCCTTGCACCTCGACCCACGCCGACAGGGCGTCGGGCGTGGTGTCCAGCCGCGCGCGTTCGGCCGTCACGACGGCATCCACCGTGCGCAGGTCCGCAACGACGCCGCGCACGCGGGCTTCGGCGGCCTCGGCATCGCGTGCCGCGGCAGCGGTCTCCGCCAACGCCGCGTGCACGCCCTCGTCCAGGCGCTTGGCGACGGCATCGCGTCGCTTGCGGGCGACGGCCACCTTGCGCGGTGCATCGAGCGGGATCGAGAGGCCGATCGTCTGGAGCGGGGTCGAGGGGTCGATCCCTTGACCCAGCCGCAGCATCAGGTCGGGCCACTGCTGTTGGGCAGCCACGCGGAGCGCGCGCTCGGCCACCGTCACGGCCGCGAGACGACGCAGGAGATCACCGCGCGCCAGCACGGGGGCGTCCTCGCTGCCCGCGGCTACGGGCGGCCAGGGCCCGGTGGGAGCTACCGGCACCACGTGATCGTCGGGGATCGAGCCGACGAGCACGCTGATGGCCTCGCGCGCGCGGCGCATCTCGATGGCGCGCAGCGCGGCCTCGACCTCCAACGCCTCGGCCACGCCGGCAGCGGCCTCGTCGAGCGCGTCGCTGGCCAAGCCGGCTTCGCGCCAGACGCCCATGTCCGGCGCCGCCGGCAACGCGGGCAGGGCCTCGAGCGCGGCATGCACGGCGTATGCCTCGGCCAGCTCGCCGACGCGAGCGCGCGCCCGCTCGTGGACGCGCAGACAGGCTTCCTCGCGAAGCGCGCGGGCCAACGCGATCTGCGCCCCGCGCGGGCCCAACCCCAGGAGCGCCAACACCTCGGTGCCGAGCATGACCTCGGCGACCTCGCCGTCGCGGACCTTGGCTTCGGCGTCGATGCGCACGCGCGCGGGATCGGGATCGATGGCCGCGGCCTCGGCGCGTAGCGCGATCAGCTCGGGGTGCCGCGCGACCAGGTGCCGTACTGCGGCGTCGAAGGCCAGCTCGCCTTGCGGAGGCGGAGGCAACGACGCACGTACGCTCGCCGGCGTCACGCCGAGTGGGCGCAGCGCGCCGTGCGCCGGTGAGCGCGCGCACGCCGGCAGGGCGAGCAGCGCCACCAGCCAGCCGGCCGCCCACGCAGGCGGGACCCCTTGAGGTCGGAAGCTGAGGGAATGCACGACGGATCTCCACGACGGGTTCGAACACGAACACCCGGACGCCCACGCTGCGGGCGTCACGGTCGTGGAGAGCTCAGTTGCGCAGGACGACGCCCCGACGGGCCTCGTCCGGGGGCCGTGGCCCCGGTGGTCCCTCGTCGTGGTGGGTGTCGATGGCTTGGGGCCCGACCAGCGTCAGCTCGGCCGGGATCAGCAGCGGGATCGCGAGCGCGAGGGTCGCCGGCGGCGCGAGGTCGATCGTGGTCTCGGGCGCCATGCCTTCGCCGTGCGCGCGGCGTGCGCACGGACAGCCGGGTGCGTCCGGTGTGGGTGTCGGCTCGTCGCCCTCGTGCGCCTGCTCCCGGTCGCAGTAGCGACAGCATGGGCAGCTGGCTTCGCCACGCGGCGCGTCCGTCGCGGCGCGTGTCGCGGCGTCGACGTCATGTACCGACGCGGCGAACCCCTGGGCCCACACGCAGGGACACCCCATGGCCGCGACGACCAGGAGGGCCACGAGGGCGAAGACGGGGGCGCGAGCGGGACGCATCCGCCCCCGAGCATACCCCTAGCCGCGCGCCGTCCGTGGGAGCAGGTCGATGGCTCTTCCTCGTACGAGGCTTCCAAAGCCATGACGTTCGCGGATGCGGTCCACGGCCCGGTCCAGGCGGTGGGCCAGCCCGGGGGCCCTCCCCGGGGTCATCGCCGGGGCCCGGTGGGGGGACGCCGTCCGGGCGGGAACGGCCTCGGCCAGCTGCTCGAAGAAGTCCAGCTGACGGTCGCGGGCGGACTCGAGATCGCTCAAGCCCACCCCGACCAGGCGCAGCTTGACGCGGCGGTCCCAGCGTCGGGCCCCCAGCGTGCGCACGAGCTCGAGCACGTCGTCGTCCTGGTCGGTGGGCTGGCGCAGGCGGCGGCTGGCCTGCACGGTCTCGAAGTCGGCGTAGCGCAGACGCACCGAGACCGTGCGTGCCCTGAGGCCCTCGTCGCGCAGGGCCCTGAGTGCGCGCTGGGCCAGATGGGAGAGCGTCCCCTCGACCATCTCGCGGTCGTCCGTGTCCACGGCGAAGGTCGTCTCGCGGGAGATCGAACGGGCGATGGCAGGACGCGGCGTATCGCCTTCGGCGTCGTAGCCGCGGGCGCGAGCGGCCAGGGCCTGGCCATGACGGCCGAACGTCTCCGCCAGCAGATCGGGCGGCAGGCGCGCGAGATCGCCGATGGTGCGCACGTGGAAGCGAGCCAGGCGTTCGAGGGTGCGCGGCCCGATGCCGGGGAGCCGCTCCAGGGGCAAGGCGGCGAGGAACGCCCCTTCTTCGCCCCGTCGGACCTCGAGCAGGCCCGCGGGCTTGGCCAGGTCGCAGGCCACCTTGGCCACGGTGCGCGAGCCGGCGATCCCGATGGAGACGACGAGGCCCGTGGCCTCGCGCACGGCATCGCGTAGCGCCGCGGCCACGAGCAGCCAGGGACGGTCTTCGTGCAGCCGGCCGCAGCCCGTCATGTCGAGGAAGGCCTCGTCGAGCGAGAGCGGCTCGACGACGGGCGTGAACGTACGCAGCACGTCCAGCACGGCCGCGGAGGCTTCCGTGTAGCGCTCGAAGTGACCTCCTACGAACGCCGCGTCGCGCGGCAGGCGTCGGACGGCTTCGACCAGCGGCATGCCTGCGCGTACGCCATGGCGGCGCGCCTCGTAGGAGGCACACGAAACGACGCCGCGGCGTCCGCGTCCGTCCGCAGCGCGCGGGTCGCCGCCCACCACGACGGGGCGGCCGGCGAGCGAGGGGTCGTGGCGACGCTCGACCGCCACGAAGAAGCAGTCCAGGTCCACGAGCATCCAGTCGCGCGCGGGACGGACGCGCAGCGAGCGAAGCGCCTCGTCGTCGCGTGCGGGCGAACGGGCGACCAGCAAGGGCGAGGCAAGGGCGTGGGCGGCCATGGGGAAGCTCCGACGGGACCTCTCCCGTCTGTCGGCCCATCATGCTAACTACGACCTACGACAGGCCCTCCGAGCCCGGAACATCGGGAGCAGGTTGCCGATCGGGCCAAGTGCGGGGACGATTCGGGGAGCGAGGCCGCCCGCGGGTGCGGACTCCGGAGGCATCGATGCGCACCCCTTCCATGCCGCGCGTGGCGCTGGCGGCCCTGGCCCTGGCCCTCGTCCTGGGGGGCTGCGGCAGCGGCAGCAAGCTGTTCCAGACGGGCGGGTTCCGGGCCTCCTCGCCGACCTTCGTCTTGCCCTTCACCCCGAGCCTCTCCGGGGAGAGCGCGTGGCTGGTCCTGGCCAACTACACCGACCGCGACGCCGACGTGTTTGCCACCGCCTACAAGCCCAACGCCGGGGTCGCGCCCATGGGCGAACCGTTCGCGCCGGGCACCACGTTCACCGTGCCGGCGCGGGGCAGCCTGCGCACGCCACTCGGCCTGCTCATGGGGCCGTCCAGCGGACCGGGCTTCCTCCACGTCGACACGCGCGACGTGACGACGCTCGACCCGGTCACGGGCGAGCCCACGCCCGTGGACACGACGGGTTTCGTGATCCCCTCGATCGAGCGCGAACTGATCGGCGTGTTCCAGCGCGGCGATGCCTGCCAAGGCTTGATCCCGCAGGAAGCGGGCGTCAGCGTGGGCGTCCACGGGCTCACGAGCGAAGTCCAGATCATCAATACGTCGTACTCGCCCATGGTCGGCGGCGTGGTCCACGAGCCCTTGCACGTCACGGTCCGGCAGCTCGAGGCGGACGGCAGCGAGCTGCTTTCGACCGTCGAGGTGCTGCCGCCGCTTGGCAGCCTGCAGTTCGCGCCCGCCATCACGCTGGGCCAAGTGATCGTGACGCCCTTGGCCCCCGTGCCTGCCGGCGTGATGCCGCGCCTGTCCATCGCCGCTCGCGAAGAAGGCGGGGTGGTCCACGTGGCGCCGCGCTTCCAGGACACCGACGAGGTGCTCGACGAGGTCCACGACATCGGCTGGTTCGCCGACTGGGGCATGGACGTGTACGGCAACGTGCACGACTTCTCGTTCCTGCTCTCCAACCCCACCGACGACACGCTCACGGCCACGTTGCGCGCGGTGCAGCGCGAAGGTTCCACGGCGATCCTGTCCACGCCGCGCGTGCTGGCCATCGCGCCGCACCGCACCGTCCTGCTCGGCACGACGAACGTCGCGTCCGACGGCCTCGAGCTGGGCGAGAGCACGCCGTTTGGCGACTTGTTCGGCGACGCGCTCGCCGCCCAGGGGACGGAGAGCGTGGCGCTGTGGCTCGCGGTGCCCCGCTACCTCGAGGTCTCGGCCCGCACCTTCGACCCGGCGTTTGGCAGCTACTACACGGTCGAGCGCGGTGGGCGCCGCACGACCAACGCCTTCGCCAGCAGCCAGCCCGTCGAACCGGTGCTCGGCACCGGTCGCTTCCACGACCTGCTGCTGGCCAACCCCACCAACCAGGACATCACGGTGCCCCTGCGGGTCCACACGCCCGGGGGTACCGAGTACATCCTTTCCAACATCGTGCTGCCGCCCTTCCAGCGCACGACGTTCACGCTGGACGGAAGCATCTTCCGCGAGGACCCGAACAGCCTCGTGGAGCCGCCGCTCACGCGCGTCAAGGTGAAGTTCTCGCCGCTTTCGGGTGCCTTCATCGCGGCCCGCACGCGGCGCACCGACGCCAACGGGCTGCTCGTGCTGGTGACGCCGCGGATCGTCGACGCCGCGGACTGATCCGGGCTGCTTCGAGCCCTCCCGGGGGGCATCGCCGGGGCCGCGCTCGCCGCGGCCCGGCCGTGGCGGTACCACACCCGCACGGGTGGGAGGGAACCGGGCCCCCGGGTCGACCGTCCACCCTGCTTCGCGCCGGCATGCGGGCCGCCGCCACCAGGGACACTCCGATGCGCATCCTCAGCGGACTCAAACCGACAGGTCGCCCTCATCTGGGCAACTACTTCGGTGCACTCCGCCAGTGGGTGGAGCTGCAGGACAAGGGCGAGCCCTTCTACTTCCTGGCCGACTTGCACGCGCTCAACCAGGTGCGTGACGCGGCGACGATGCGCGAGTACACGATCGGCGCGGCCTTGGACTACTTTGCGTTGGGGCTCGATCCCGAGCGCGCCACGATCTTCGTGCAGTCCGAGGTGCCCGAGATCTCCGAGCTCACGTGGATCCTCGGCACCGTGACGCCCATGGGCCTGTTGCAGCGGGCCCACGCCTACAAGGACGCGCTGGCCAAGGGCGAGGAGGTCGACTACGGCCTGTTTGCCTACCCCGTGCTGATGGCGGCGGACATCCTGGCGTACGACTCGGACATCGTGCCGGTCGGCCAGGACCAGAAGCAGCACGTCGAGATCACGCGCGACATCGCGGTCAAGCTCAACCAGACGTACTGTTCCACGTTCGACCCCCAGACGGGCATGGGCGGCGCGCTCAAGCTGCCGGAGCCGATGATCGTGCCGGAGACGGCCACGGTCCCCGGCACCGACGGCCGCAAGATGAGCAAGTCGTACGGCAACACGATTCCCCTCTTCGGCACCGACAAGGAGACGAAGAAGGCGATCATGGGCATCGTCACGGACAGCGCCTCGGTCGAGGCGCCGAAGGACCCTGCGTCCTGCAACGTGTTCGCGCTGCTGAAGCTGTTGGCCCCGGCCGACGAGCTTCCCGCGATCGAAGCGAAGTACCGCGCGGGCGGTACCGGCTACGGCGCGTTCAAGACGTTGTTGCTCGAGCGGTTCCACGACCGCTTCGACGCGGCGCGGGCGCGACGCCAAGAGCTGGCAGCCGACCCCGACGAGGTGCGTCAGGCATTGAGGAGCGGCGCCGAGAAGGCGCGCGCCGTGGCCGGTGAGGTGCTGTCCCGCGTGCAACGCGCCGTCGGCATCCGCTAGGAGGATTCCGTGAGCCGTCGCCTCCTCGTCACCGCAGCCCTGCCCTACGCCAACGGCCCCATCCACATCGGCCACCTGGTGGAGCACGTCCAGACCGACATCTGGGTGCGCTTCCAGCGGCTGCGTGGCCACCGCTGCATCTTCATCTGCGCCGATGACACGCACGGCACGGCCACCATGATCCGTGCACGTCAGGAAGGTCGCAGCGAAGAAGCCGTCATCGCCGACATGAACGAGCAGCACCGGCGGGACTTTGCCGGCTTCGACATCTCGTTCGACCAGTACGGCACCACGCACTGCCCCGAGAACGAGGCCCTCTGCCACGTGATCTGGGCGCAGCTGCGCGAGGCCGACCTCGTGGTCGAGCGCGAGGTCACGCAGCTCTACGACCCGGTCGCGGGCACGTTCCTGGCCGACCGGTTCGTGCGCGGCACGTGCCCCAAGTGCGGCGCCGAAGACGAGTACGGCGACTCGTGCAGCACGTGCGGCTCGACCTACGCGCCGACCGATCTCAAGAACCCCCGCAGCACGCTGAGCGGCGCCACCCCCGAGGTGCGCTCCTCGCCGCACCAGTTCGTGCGCATCGAACCGCTGCGACCGTTCCTCGTGGACTGGACGCAAGGGGGCGGCCACCTGGGCACGGAGACGGCCAACTACCTGAAGGGCCACTTCCTCGGTGAGGCGCTTCGCGACTGGGACGTGTCCAGGCCCGCGCCGTACTTCGGGTTCGAGATCCCGGACGTGCCGGGGCACTACTGGTACGTCTGGTTCGACGCGCCCACGGGCTACATCGCCAACACCAAGATCTGGTGCCATCGCCACGGCGAGGACCTCGACGACTGGTGGCGTTCGGACGACACCGAGATCCACCACTTCATCGGCAAGGACATCGTCTACTTCCACTGCCTGTTCTGGCCGGCCATGCTGAAGACGGCCGGCTTCGCGCTGCCGAGGAAGGTCCACGTCCACGGCATGCTCACGGTGGACGGCGCCAAGATGAGCAAGAGCAAGGGCACGTCGCTCTCGGCGCGCACGTGGCTCGAGCATGTCGACGCCGACTTCCTGCGCTACTTCTACGCCAGCAAGCTCGGCACGGGGCCCGACGACTTCGACCTGGGCCTCGACGAGTTCGTCGCCAAGGTCAACAGCGACCTGATCGGCAAGATCGTCAACCTGCCCAGCCGCACGGCCAAGTTCGTCGGTGCGACGGGGCTGTCGGCCACCTACCCGGACGACGGCGGATTGTTCCAGGCCGCCGCCGCCGCGGGCGACGACATCGCCGACGCGTACGAGGAGGGCGACTACCAGCGGGCGCTCAAGCGCATCCTGGCTCTCGCCGACCGCGCCAACGAGTACGTCGAGAAGAACGCCCCGTGGACGCTCGCCAAGGCGGCCAAGTCGGACCCCACGCAGGCCAAGGCCGTGCAGGACGTCTGCACGGTGGCGCTCAACCTGTTCCGCCAGGTGGCCACGTACCTGGCCCCGGTGCTGCCGTCGCTGGCCAGCCGCACGAGCGAGCTGCTCGGCACGCCCATCTCGCGCTGGGTGGATGCCGCAACGCCCCTGGTCGGGACGCCGGTCGCTCGCTACGAGCACTGGATGAAGCGCGTCGAGAGGAGCCAGCTGGACACCATGATCGACGCCTCGCGCCAAGCCCACGAGCAGGCGGCGGCCACGAGCTCCGCCGCCCCGTCAGCTGCCGGATCCGCCGCGGACGACGGTGCGGCGCTCGCCGCGGAGCCCGTCGAGCCCACCTGCACGATCGACGACGTCATGAAGGTGGACCTACGCGTGGCGCGGGTGCTCGCGGCCGCCCCCGTCGAGGGCGCCGACAAGCTGCTCCAGCTGACGCTGTCGCTCGGCGGCGAGGAGCGGCGCCAGGTCTTCGCCGGCATCAAGTCGGCCTACAAGGCCGAGGACCTCGTGGGGCGCCTGGTGGTCTGCGTGGCCAACCTGCAGCCCCGCAAGATGCGCTTCGGCACCAGCGAGGGGATGGTCGTAGCCGCCGGTCCCGGCGGGAAGGACATCTACCTCCTGTCCCCGGACAGCGGGGCGGTGCCCGGACAGCGGGTTCGCTAGCCCTGATGCCAGGGCTCCGTGGACAAAGTGGCTACCTGTAGCTACTTTAGGTCCATGCGCGCCGTCGGCATCAAGACTCTCAAGAACCGCCTGAGCGAGTACCTCCGCCTGGTGGCCGCCGGCGAGACCGTGCTCGTCACGGATCACGACCGGGTCGTGGCAGAGCTGGGACCGCCGCAGGCGGGCAGGGCCGAGTACGTCTCCGACGCCCTCCTGGCCGATGTCGTGAAGCGCGGCTGGCTGACGGGACGGCTCTACGCCAAGGGGTCCGTCCCGCCCACCCTGCCCGTCGGCAGCTTGCAGGACGTCGTGGAGGGCCTCTCGCAAGATCGGTCCGAGCGTTGATCTACGTCGAAACGTCGGTCGTGCTCGCGCATCTCCTGGCCGAGGATCGACACCCGCCGGCCGCGTTCTGGGCCGACGACCTCGTGGCGAGCCGCCTCCTTGCGTACGAGGCGTGGAACCGCCTCCACGCCCTGGGGCTGGCGGACTCCCATGGGACCGCGCTCACGGCCATCCTCGGCCACCTGTCGATGCTGGAGCTCGTGCCCGAGGTCCTGACGCGCGCGCTGCAGCCGTTCCCCGTCCCCGTCCGCACGCTGGACGCCCTGCATTTGGCATCCGCGAGCTTCCTCGAGTCGCGAGGTCAGTCCGTCTTCCTCGCGTCCTACGACGTGCGCCTGATCGAGGCGGCGCGTGCAATCAAGCTTCGCGCTGGCGAGCCGTAGCGACGAGCGGCACTTCCACGCGTAGCCTGTGGCGCATGTCCCTGGACCGCTACGTCTTGGACCACGTGCTCTTCGAGGCCGCGCCCAGCACGTTCTACGCCGCGAAGAACGCGATCCTCGGCAACGAGGTGACGGTCCGTCGCCTGACGCTGGACCCGGAGCGCGCCGAGGACGCCAAGGACACCTTCTTCCGCGAGCAGCGGCTCGCCGCCTCCTTGGCCCACCCGCGCATCCAGCGGCCCGTGGACATCTTCCAGGCCGACGGCGCCGTGTGGTCGGTCCATGAGCGGGGCGAAGTCCAGCGCACCGACGACCGCGTCGAGCGCGAGGGCCCGCTCAGCCTGACCGAGGCGATGCGCCTGGGCTCGCAGATGGCCGAGGCGCTCTCGCACATGCATGCGGCGGGCCTCGTGTTCGGCCGCATGTCGCCCGCGAGCGTGCTCGTGTCCACGCGCGGCGATGCCGAGCTGATCAACCTCGTGAAGGCCGCGGACATGAAGGCGGGCATCTGGCCGCTGAGGCCGCCGGTCCAGGCGCTCTCGGCCTTCTCGGCGCCCGAGGAGCTCGACGGCGAGCGCCCCACGGTGGCCTCCGACGTGTACGGGCTGGCGGCCACGCTCGTGTACTGGCTGACGGGGCTTCCTCCGTACGGCGACGGCACGGCGGAGACGGCCCTGGAGGCGATCCGGCGCGGCGATCCCCCCGTGGACCTGCGTGCGCTGCGCAGCGACCTGCCCGACGCCCTCGTCCACCGCGTGATGCGTGCGCTGCGCGAGGACCCGGCCGAGCGACCGGCCACGGTGGCGGCCTTGGGCGCCATCTTGAGCGAGGTCTACCAGCGCTCGATGGCCGAGGTCCCGACGGGCTTCCAGGAAGGCGCGAGCGTCGAGCCGTCGGGCGAGCTGGGTCGCGTGTGGGTACGCGGGCGCATCGGCAGCGGTGCCTACGGCGTGGTGCTGCGCGTCCGTCCGCAAGGCGGCACGCAGGACTTCGCGCTCAAGGCGCTGAAGCCCGAGCACCGCGACGACGCGCAAGCCCGCGAACGGTTCCTGCGCGAAGCCCGCGCGCTGCAGCCCATCTGCCACCCCAACGTCGTGCGCATCCGCGGCGTGGGCGAGCTCGACGGCACGCCGTACGTGATCATGGACCTGATCCAGGGCCCGACGTTGGCCACCATGATCCTGCGATCGGGCAGTCTGCCACCCCGCCGCGCCGCCTCGATCGCTGCCGGCATCGCCCGCGGCCTGGACGCGATCCACACGGCGGGGATGGTCCACCGCGACCTCAAGCCCCACAACGTCCTGGTGGCCGGGGGCGACGTCCCCGTGATCGCCGACTTCGGCATGGCCTCGCTCGCCCAGGTCAACCGCCTCACCATGACGGGCCAAGCCGTGGGTACGCCCGCCTACATGGCGCCCGAGCAGCTGGATCTCGGCGACTCGTCACCCTCGATCGACCTCTGGGCGCTCGGCGTGATGCTCTACGAGATGGTGACGGGCAAGGTGCCCTTCGAGGCCGAGGGCACGCTCGAAGTGATGCGCGCCATCCGCCACGCCGTGCCCCCCGACGTCGGGCCCGAGGTGCCCACACGCTTGCGCGAAGTCATCGAGGTCCTCCTCCAGAAGGACCCCGGCCATCGCTTCCCCGACGCCGGCTCCACCGCCGACGTCCTCGAAGGCATCGCCGCGCGGGGGTAGCAAGTCCGCTTCCCTACCGTCACGAGGTACGCCTCACGACCACGCCGCGTTCGCCGACAGTGCATACTGGCAGGCCGCGGGCGACGCCCAACGAGGCAAGCAGACGAGTCGCCTCAAGGGCGCCGCCGCCAGACGGCGCAAGCCGCGTGCTGCTCGCCACCAGCGACACTAGACCCTCGGCTTCCCAAGCTGAATGTCGTCGGTTCGAGTCCGATCGGGCGCTCCACTCCGCTTCCCGCCAAACGGCGGAACTCTGGCCTCTGCGGGCCACACGTGGCTGCGATCGGCGAGCTGCGCACACGGCCGATCTGGCCACGTTGTGCAAGGTGATGCAGCAAGAGGACGATGTGACGTCCCAACCCACGACTCAAGGCGCTCAGCTCTTGGTGGCACACCGGGGTCAAGGGGTGTGCCAGTCGGTAGGATCGACGGCCCCCCGGCGGCTGCACAGGTCGTAGCTCTTGAGGGCCAGTACCGCTCCACTCGCCGCACGGCATCTACTTCCGTGCGCCCGAAGTCCAGTGCTCGGCCTCTTCGAGCGTCAGTTCAAGAGTCCTCGTGACACCGGTCTCGATGACGAGCTCGTGGCGCAGGGAGCGCCCGAGAAGCCGCACGTGGAGCGTGAGCCGACCTGGCGACAGGTTACGGAGCGTGTGGCGGCCCGCGTGATCGAGGCAGGAATTGACGCGGAGCACGCCGTCTGGCGCCAGGTCGTACCAAGTGCGTCCGGAGGCCTGTCGCACCACCAAGGATGCCCACGCCGCAGGACCTCCCTCCGCACGGACAACCGTGAGATCCAGCTGACCTGGCTCGGGAACCTGCATCGTCAGCCTTGTCTCTTCGAATTGCTTGATGTCGCCCTGGATCGAAGCAGGCGGCATCGGCAGTCCGTGCAGCTCGAAGACATGCGTGCCGGATGGGACGATGGGGAAGTATGCATCACCGCTCTCGTCGGTGATCGCCACGTCGCCTACACCGATCAGGTCGCCGTCGTCCTCTCGGCGAGGCCCACGCACGACGGCGGCGCCGGACAAGGGACGCCCGCGAGCGTCTACGACGCGGATCACGGTACTGCCAAGTTGCTCGAAGCCGGTGGGGTACAGAGGGGGCGGCCGGAGGCCCTCGGTGCTACCGAAGGTCTCTTCCCAGAGGCCGTCCTCCTCGGGCTCGACCTCCGCAAGGCGCAAGGCCGCGGCGATCTCCAGGTGTGGCTTGTTCTTCGGCAGGTTGGCTCGGATCGTGCCCTCCTTCCCATCGCTGGACGTGGCCGTGATCTCCACGGGAGCCCCCGGTATCCACGGCACATCGTCGAAGGCGAACCGCCCCTTGGCATCGATCCCGACCACGGGCGGTAGGCGCTGGAGCTCGTAGCGCCCCAAGCTCTCGTCACCGAGCGAGATCCATCTGACCGAGATGTCGTCTGCGGAGAGCCCCTTGGGGATCATGACGCGCCCTTGCACGCGGGCAGCCGCGTAGAGCGGGACATGGAACTGGAACTCGCGTGAGCCGGGCACATCGCGGAACCACGGATAGAAGCCGTTGAAGGCCCCTGTCCAGGCCACGCGTCCCGGCGGTATCTCGACGTCTACGCGGTAGCTCCTCCCGATCCGGGGGCGCACGAGGAACAGCCCACTCGGCGATTGCTCCAGGCGGTCGTCGTGGTGATGGAGCGTGAACCCGGCCCCCAAGGGCGAGCCATCTTCGGCTGCGAGGGCCGTCACCTGGACAGCCCTTAGCCGCGGGTCCCTCCGCCCAGGCACGTCGACGACGAACCGTACACCCGCATACTCGGGACCATACGGCGACCCTTCCATCCACCGTCGCCAGACTTCGCCTTGCTCACGACAGCTTCGTCCACCCGAGCCACGCACGATGTGTGCGTCCAGCAGGTAGTGCAGTTCCGACGAGACGCCATCCAGACCCATGGGATCGGTCACCGCATGCGAGTGTGTGGGCCCCGCGCGATCCTGCACCCACTCCGATGCGTTGCCGCAGACGTCGTACAGCCCGAAGGGGTTGGGCTTGAAGCGAGCTACAGTCCACGTCGAGTCCTTCTCGAACTCGACCTTCGCATGCTCCACCATCGCGTCTCGCGATGACCCCCAGTAGTAGTTGGTATCCGCTCCACCACGAGCAGCGCGTTCCCATTCGGCCTCCGTGGGTAGGCGATAGGTGCGTGCGCCCATCGCGGCGTTCGTCGCGGTCTCGGCTAGCTCCGTGGCTTGGCTCCAGCTCAGACCGCCTATCGCTTCTTCGTTGTTCTCTTCTCCCAGGCTATCCGGCGCAAGGGCATGCGCCTGCGCCATGGTCAGCTCCGTGACCTGCATGTAGTAGGGTGAGCTCAACGTGACCTGGTGGCGCATCGCCCGCGTGATCAAGGGGCGCGACGCGCGCCAGTCGAGTTCACGGGGCGCCCCCATGGTGAACGTGCCGCCGGGCACGAGCACGAAGCGCATGCCCCAGTCGTCCTCAAACGCCACGGGGATGCCCAGCTCCTGCGCGAGCGTCTTCTGCTGATCACTCACCTGGGCCCACTCCGGGACGGCGTCGGCCGCCCAACCAGCGGGGACGTGGGCCGGGAGCAGCAGCCCCATCAGTATGAGTGCCACTCGCGCCGCACCACGCATGCTTCCTCCCGTCAGGTCAGGCTCTGCCTGGAGTCCATTGTATGTCACCAGCCGCATGAAGATGGTCGGAACGCACCGCCAGCGCGGCTGGGCCCGCTCTCTGCGCCGGACCACACGAGCCACACCAGGAGCTCGACTCCGGGGTACGGAGGCGGGAAGAGTTGTTGCAGGCTCGCGATGACGGGCAGGTGCGTGTCGCCGGTCGGGCATGCCGCTCCCGCCCGCGAGTCGGCTATCCAGGCAAGGTGAGCTGCATCGCACGGCTGGCGGCAACCCCCGCCCGCTCCAAGTAGACGGTGTCCGTCGCGATCAAGTCTCGGTGTCTTCGAATCCGCCTCCAGGCCGTGGCGCCATGGCAGTCGCACTTCGTCCCCGTCTCGTCCGTCGTCAGTCCTGCCCAGTCCGCCAGGAGCCCGGCCTCGAGGACCACGTAGGCGTCCATCTCCATCCGCCCCGCGCCTACGCGCCAGCCGCCGTGCTGTCGATTCAGTTCGCGGATGGCCTTTCGGACGGCGCCGGGCGATGCCATCGGTGACCAGGGACTCTGCCCTCCGCCTGTACGGGTCTTGCGGGCCATGTACGCAGCGACATGTGCGGGGGGCGCGGCGTACAGAGTGTCGATTGCGTCCTCGGCCCCGCGACGCGCCGTCATCCTCCGCTTGACGAAGGCGGCCTCCGAGGCCTGCAACGGCACCTGGATCACGTCGGCGTACCGAAGTACGCGCTGCGTAGCATCCGTGGGCAAGGCCAGTCGGCGCTCAACGCCGATGCGATCGAACCAGCGACTGGGCCGATCCAGAGCGAACTGGAACGCACTTCCATACGGGTACTCGAAGGGGTGCCCGCAGATGCCAGCCTGCGTGGGATTGTGGGCAAGATAGCGGAGCAGTACGCGCCAGTACCGCTCGGAGCGGACTGGCCGTGAGCCGAAGCGACCGCGCATCAGGGGGCCGTCAACACGGCTCCGCCTGTTGCGGTAGCGCGCGTACGCATTCTGGACGCGCATCAGGGCGTGGCTGATCGAGCCCGAAGGCGAGGCGGCGAGCAGGTGGAAGTGGGTCCCCATCAGGCAGTAGGCCTGGATGATCAACTCACCGCGCCGGTAGGAGCACGCAAGCAGGGACTGGAAGCGCCGGTAGTCCGGGCGGTCGGCGAACAGGATCTGCCGTCGCGCTGCCCGATTGAAGACGTGGTGGAACTGTCCGGGGGAGTCCATCCGTGCGGCGCGGACCATGCGGGCACCTCCGCTCCATCCACGCACCAAGCGCGCCCCTGGCCACAGCCCGCAACAACTTTTCCCGCCTTCTATGAGAAGGCCTGCCTTGTCAAGCGAGCCGCTTCGGCGGTCGAGTCCAGGACGTCCAGCCCCTGTCCCATGCTTCTATCCGCACTCGGAACGTCGTCCGGTGCATAAGGGGGTCCGAGTGAGTCGGGGCGTCGCCATCTCCGTATCGACGTCGTAATGCGTCTGGCGGGTAGTCGCGATCGCCCGGACTCGGGTTGAGGCTGGAAGTCTTGGAATCGTCCTCCGAAGGCAGCTCCCGTCGCCCTGCTGGGCTGGTCGTTCAGGCTACTTCGACGCCTGCGGTCGGGCGTACCGCTTGGTACACCTCCCCCGTCCGCCACAGGGCGTGGAGCAGGGTCGCGAGCTTGCGCGCCACGGCGATTACCGCCTTGCGCTTGGCCACCTTCCCGCCCCGCGCCGCGATGCGCTGCCCGTAGCTCTTCAGATCGCTCTCGGGGCCCAACTGGCCCAGGATGTAGTGCGCGCTCTGCACGAGCAGGGTACGCAGCACGCAGTCACCCGCCTTGGTGATCGGCAGCGGGCGGTCGCAGAGCCCCGTCTGATCCTGGCGGGGCACCAAGCCCAGGAAGGGCCCCACGTCCCGGCTGCGAGCGAAGTGCGCCGGGTCCTCCAGGGTCAGCACGAAGGCCAGCGCCGTCAGGTTGCCCACCCCCGGCACCTGGCTCAGCTTCTCGGTCTCCGGGTACCGGTTCGTCGCCAGATCGTCCACCTGGCGGTCGTAGACACGGATCTGTTGGGTCAGCGCGTCGATCGCGGCCAGGGCCGGTCCGAGAGCCGGCTGCAGCTCGTCGGGAACCTGGGCGGACGTCTTCACTCCCACCGCCTTGGCGGCTTTCGTCGTGATCCGCCCCCCGATGCTCTTGCACTGGCCCCGCACCATGTTCACGAGCTTCGTCCGCGAGCCCACCAGCGCGGCTCGCGCACGAACGAGCGCCAAGTCCTGCTGCGCCTGGGGGCCCCGGTGGCGGATCGGCGCCAGGAGATGCGGATCCGCACGCCCCATCCGGGCCAGGAGCTCGGCGTCCTTGCGGTCGCACTTGCGGCGGTTGCCGTAGATCAGCCCCAGGCGCCGCGGATTGGCCACCAGCACCTCGAGCCCGCAGTCGTGCCCGATCCGACTCACCCACGGGCTGTGGGTCCCGGCCTCCACCACGAGACGCGTCGCTTCGCGCCCGGACAGGAGTCGGGCAAACGCCTCGGGCGTCGTGCTGATCGACCCTGCCTCCAGCCGGTCACCGCTCACCTGGTCCACGACATGGAACCAGGACTTGCGGTCACCCAGGTCCACCCCGATCGTCGCCTTGATACCGTTCTGCATGCCGGTCCTCCAGTGGGCCACTCGAGCCCGTTTTCTGTCTGCAGCTGGGTGTACCCAGACTGCGCGACAGGAGGGCCGGCCTTCTCATCCCATCTCCGTACTCCTCTTCTGCGAAGCAGTTCTGGGCTCGGCTGCGCGTCTCGTTTCAGCCGAGCAGCGTGACGAACGACTCCACCGTCAGCCCTGCGTCTCGAATCAGAGCGCGCAGCAGGCCGCGCGCGACCTCCCGGTGATCCGGAACGGTGAGACGCCGGTGGGGAGCGGCCGTCTGCCGTAGCTGGATGTGGCTTCCCCGCTGCCGATCGACCACATAGCCGATCTTCTCGAATGCCCGGACCACTTCGCGGCCGGACACGACGGGCAGCCGGCTCAACCCGAAACCTCGACCACGTCCTCCGTAATGCCCGGCGGGATCGGATCGCCGTGCTCGCGAAGCGACTCCAGATAGAGTTCGACCGCTTCCCGGATGTTGATGCGCGCCTCTTCCCTGGTTCCTCCCTGTGCATGGCAGCCCGGGAGGGTCGGGCAACTGGCCACGAAGACTCCGTCCTCGTCGAGTTCGATTACGATGCGGAACTTCATCGATGCCTCCGGGCGCCGGGAGGACGCATCCCGGATTGTAGCGGCGGCGCGGCCCCACGCGGCGAGGTCAGCCAGTCGCCGTTGTCAGCCGGTCCTCCTCTTCGTCAACTGCCTGCTGCCCGCCTGCCGCCCCGTCGTACGTCCCCCCCGGCGGGTCGCTGGCCCGGGGTGCTCCGGCGGGCTGCCTCGTTGCACCGCACGTACCCGTCACAAGCGCCCTGCCTTGGCGCCGTAACGCCCGCCGTGTTTGCCACTTGCGACACGGGGCCGTCAGGTTCCCCAGCTGGGTGTCGTCGGTACGCGTCCGATCGGGCGCTCTGCTCCGCTCGCCCACCCCTAGCGTGGGCCCCGGCCCGGCGGCAGGCGCCTGTGGAGCGGGTGGATGGCGTCGATGGAGTACTTCATGCCTTGAGGCCTTCGGTGCGCGGGGCCATCCTGAGTCGCGCGCCGGCCGCCAACCGCACCACGGTCTGGCGTGAGGGCGCTGCGCCTTGGGTGCCGGTCGCGGAGATGCAAGCTTGGTCGGCGTTTGGACCCGGACTCCGATCGTCTCGTCGAGGGGTTGACCCGTGGGTGTCAGGCAACGCGGTACGAGTGCAGGAGGATCGGGTGCAGGCCGCCGTCCGGCGTGCGTCCGTGCCGCGCTGCTGGTGGCCGTCATCGGCGTCTCGGCCAACCTGGGCGAAGCCGGTGGCGAGATCTCCGTCAGCGATGTCGCCGATGCCATATGGATGCCGAGCTCGTCGGGTGTCGAGGACCTCATTGCGTATCGATGCGGGAGCAAGTTCCCACACGGGATGCTCCTCACGGCGCTCCGGCCCGAGCCGCGAGTCTGCATGGTCAACGAAGCGCATGTCCAGCAGGCGGAGCTGCTCGCCGGCGGCCTGCGCGTGCGGGTGCGCGGCGACAAGAAGCTCGTCGGGCTGGGTCCCCAGGAGCAGATCGACCTCTGGGCAGCCATGTGGGCCGGCTGCAAGGACCGCCTGGATGCGCGGTCTCTTGCCCTGGAGGGGCGCGCAGGCTGCCGTGTTCTGCCGCGCGTCGTCGTCGAGCCCGACATGCTTCCGCGCGTGTCGTTGGAACCTACGCTGCTGCTGGATGAGCTTCTTGCCGGCAGCCGCGTCGGGAAGTTCCTCGGCCCTGAGGGGTGGCTGCTGCGGTGGGCGTCGCTCGATGGCCAGGGCGAGTTCCGTCTGCTCTTGGACGCAGCCTCGGGGTGGCCCGAGCGGCTCGTGGAGATGGACGAGGCGGGTACCGAGCACGTGCTCTTGGAACGGATCGGGGCGTCGGACGCGACGGTGGCTTGGCCGATCGATTGGGAGGCGCTGGTCCTCCCCGAAGAAGCCGCGATCCTACGGTCGATGTACCTCGCCGCGGAGCGCGAGGTGGTGCTTGGCGAGTTCATGAGGCTTGTGCTTCGTCACTTCGCGGCGGAGGGGCGGGCGGATTGGAGCCGGGCCCTTCGCTCGGCGTCCGTGGCGCTGTCGATCGGTCTGTATCCCGACGAGCGAGTCCGCGATGTGGCCAAGGGACTCTGGGAGGCGCCGAGGATGGGAAGGAACGCATTCGAGGCCCAATGGATGGCCGCCTCGAGCTCGAGCAAGGAGCTCCGGGACTTCGAGAGGGCACGCCTGCTCGGTTCGCTCGCGGGAGACTACTGGCCTACGCTCCTCCTCGAGCTGGCACCGCTCACGTCCACGTCGGAGGATGTGTCCGACGTAGATCGCGATCGATTGAACGCCGTCCACGGATGCGCCATGAGGAACGTGCAGACTCGTCTGATGCGCGCTCTGCGGGACATCGCCAACGCCGCCGGCAGGGAGCGTTCGCCGGCGGGCGATGAGGATTGAGCCCGCCAAGCCGATGCCCCTGTCCGGCCGGATCAAGTCCTCGAGGGACTCCGGTGGCATTCCCTAGTCCGGCGCGTCGGTCCGTGGCTCCCGTGGACCTGCTCCCGCATCGCGGCGGGCGACGACGCGGAGCTTGTTGCCGGCACGCAGGCGGTCGCGGAGGCTCTCGTACAGGCAGCGCAGCCAGGACGGCTTGGCGCGCCAGCGGCCGTAGGTGCGTTCGGAGAGCACCGTGAAGCCGGCGCGAGCCAAGAGCTTGCGGAGGTCGCGCGCACGGAAGTACCAGAGGTGCTGGGGGACGTTGCGCAGCAGCTTGTGCTTGGAGCGCAGCCGGAGACCGCAGTAGAGCCGGTCCTGCCAGAGGCGCATGCCCGTGCCGTGCGGCACCTCGATCAGCAGCAGGCCGCCGGGCTCGAGCACGCGACGGGCTTCGGCCAGCTCCGGGTCGAGGTCGTGGATGTGCTCGAGGACGTGGCGGTAGGAGATGACGCTGGCGGCGCCGTCCGGGAACGCCGCCTGCGCCAGCGTCCCGCTGCGGACGTCGGCGCCGTGGTGCTCGCGGCAGAACGCGGCGGCGCGCGTGTCCACGTCGGCGCCGCCGATCGCGTAGCCCCGGGCGCGCGCGGCCAAGAGCATGCCGCCCGTCTGCGTGCCGATGTCCAGCCAGAGGCCGCGCGGCGCGGCCGGGTCACGCTGCGCTTCGACGGCGTCCACGCCTGCGATGAACGCGCCTTGGGGCTTGGACTCCCAGGGCTCGAGCGGCGCGGTCTCGTTCTTGGCGCGGCGCGGCGTGGGCGTGCCCTCGCCGCCGACGTCGTACTGCGTGGCGGCCATGGAGGCCGCCGTCACGCGCGGGCTCTGCATCAGCAGGCCGCAGCCGCGGCACGTGCCCATGCGCCAGCCGTCGCGACCGAACCAGGGCTTGAGCTCGTCGGCGCCGCAGAGGGGACAGGCGACGATCTCGGTCTCGTAGGTGGTCGCAACCATCCGGGTCGCTAGCGCTGGCCGCGGTCGACGGCGCCTGCGGGCTTGCGGCAGCCGGACGGATCGACCTCCCGGTTGGCAACGTCCTCGACGGTCACGTCGGCGCCGAGATCATCGCGCGCCTGGAACGCGTCCATCAGACGGAACAGCATCCCGCGCGCTTCGCTGGGAATGGAGTACGTCACCGTGAGCAGCTGGCCGTAGGGCAGGGCCGTGGGCCCCAGCTCCTTGGCCAACGCCATGAGCTGCCGATACCCCGAGGCCGGCCACGTGGTGTTCATCAGCTCGGCGCGGTTCTGTCCGGCCAACATCGCGAGCGTCTTGTCCTTCCGGAACGTGCTCTCGAGCTCGATGCCTTCGTTGACGGGGCCGACACGGAGGGTCACCGCGCCCTCGTCGGGGAACGTCCGCTCGCGATCGTGGTCGACGAAGATGTTGTTGACGTGATCGCGCAGCGTCGCCTCGCGCAGGAGGCGGGAAAGCGGCCAGGTCCCCGGGTCCTCTGCCGGGAAGTTGACGGTGCCTTCCTCGTGCTGGAACTCGATGGAGACTTCCTGCCACAGGTCCCTTGCGCTGGGGATGCGCGTGACGGCCCAGATGGTGCGGTTGAGGGTGGGATCGTACGCCTGGACCCACTTCGCGCCCTCGCCCATGGGGCCGTGGGCGGGCGTGCGCGCGGGCACGGCCGTACGCGAGCCGCCGAGCAGGGTCGTGGTGCCGCCGTCGTCCGGCCCCCCGTGGCGCTCACGCGACTTGCGGAGCTTGTCCGTGAGCGCAGCCTCGACGGTGACCTTGACCTTGCCGGCGCGCTGCCCGAGGTGGGCCGCGGCTTGCGTCAACGACTCCAGCTCGCGCGTCTCGTTGGTGCCCTTGTAGACGTGCAGGTTGCCCACGGGCAGGCCGTTGGCGTGCTCGAGGGTGGAGATCCGGCGATGGAGCCCCTCGAGGCGCGCTGCCAGCTCGGCGCCCGCGACCGGGTGCTGGGCGTCGAGGCGGTGCACGACGGCCTCGACCCGCTCGACCATGTCGCTGATGCGGCCACGCCACGCCTCGTCGGCGGCGGCGGGGCACGTGGCGCCGAGTGCCGCTACGGCGATCACGACGGCGAAGACCAGGCCCTGGGACAGCGGATTGCGCATCGGACGCACCTCCCGTGCGGGGCCCCACGATAGCGCGGGGTCGCATGTGGAAACGCCGCGCGGCGCCCCGCGGCATCGGGCTCCCTCGGTTTCAGGAGCCCGATCGTCGCAGCACGGCCACGACGACTCCACTCGCGGCCGGGTCGAGGGGGCCATCCACGATGGCCGTGAGGAAGGCGGTGACCAGCAGCGGCGGCCGACCGTCGCGCCAGACCCAGAGGGTGGGGCCGGCCTCCCCCGCGCCTTCCGGCGTGCTGGCCCCCCGGCCGTCGAGGTGGGAGACCCCGGGAGGCAGGGCGTCCACGACGACCAAGTCCCCATGTTCCGGCACGCGGCCACGCCTGACGACCAGCCCATCGCCGTCCCGCACCCCGTAGGCCGCGAGCCCCATGCCCGCGACCCGGTAGAGCCGCGTGACTTCCGGATCGTCGGCCGCCAGGTCGGGCTCGACGAACGGACGGCAGGCCGGTCGTGGCAACGCGCGGACGAGATCGCCGGTGCCTGGCAGGGCCTGCGGGGGGAAGGGAGACGAGCTCTGCACGAACATAGTGCTTACACGGTGGGGGGGACGTCGGGCTTGTCGCTCGCTGCCGGCCCGGATAGAGCCGGGGCCCATGTCGTGGACCCCCCTCGTTCTCGCCTTGCTCGCCACGGCGCTCGTGGGCGCCAGCCTGGTTGCCGCCGAGGACGTACCGGCGCCGCCCCCCGAGCCGCCGCGGCTGGATGCCGAGACCGCCCTCTCGGGCCGCGGCTTCGTCGTGGGGCTCCCGAGCTGGGAGTGGCGTCCCGGTCATCCCGAGCTCGTCCGCTGGGTTGGTGGGAAGGACGCCGACGGCGGGCGCGAACGTCGCCTGGTGCGCCGCCGCGCGGGCCAGGGCGAGATCGACCTCGTGCCGGCGGGGGCCCTCGCCCGCTGCGTGCCGCCGGAGCCGCGCCTCCCCGTCCACGGCATCGGTCGTCGGGGCGCGCCGAGCCACGTGTTCACCGAGGACGGCGGGCAGCTCCTGGTCGTCGAGCGCGGACACTTGGCGTGGTTCGACCTGCGCGAAGGGCGCGCCCCGGACGGACCCCCACGCGGCCGCTGTCTGCAGCGTCCCGCGGGCCCGATCGCGGACTTGAAGCCCGCGCCCGACGGCAGTGCCGTGGCCTTCTCCCACGACTACGACCTGTGGCTGGTGCCGACCGATGGGGGCCCGCCGCGGCAACGCACGCAGGGCGGTACCGAGGCCGTTCGGCACGCGACGCTCGACTGGGTCTACCCCGAGGAGCTCGGTCACGACACGGCGATCTGGTGGTCGCCCGATGCGAAGCGCATCGCGTTCCTCGCGATGGACGAGCGTGACGTGCCCACGTTCGAGGTGCCGCGCTTCGGCGGTCGCTACCCACGCCCGGAGACGATGCGCTACCCCAAGGCCGGAGACCCCAACCCTCGCGTGCGCGTGGGCGTGGTCACGGCAGCGGGCGATGACTCTCCCGTCTGGCTCGACCTCGGGACGCCCGCGCCCGAGTACGTGGTCGGCGTGACCTGGGTCCCCGACAGCCAGCGCCTGCTCGTGGTCACGCTGGATCGCAACCAACAGCGCCTGCAGCTGCACCTGGTCCACGCCGAGACGGGCACGGTGCAAGCCGTCCTCGAGGAGACGGCGCCGGGGTGGATCAACCCGCCCCGCGCGCCCGAGTTCGTCGATGGCGAGCGCTTCCTCCAGCAGTCGGTCGCCACCTACGAGCCGACGTGGTGGCTCCGTCGCGTCACGGCGGACGGCATCGACGAGGGCGAGCAGCTGACCGGCCCCGACATGCAGGTGGTCGGACCCGTGCGCTACGACGCGCGGACGGGCCGCGCCGCCCTGGTGCGGCGTGAGGGCCTCATGCGTCGACCGTGGCTGCGCGAGGGCCCGGACCAGCCCTGGCGTCCGCTGCCCGTCGGCGACGAGGGCGACGACGTCGCCGCGTCGTTCTCGGACGATCTTTCCCACGTCGTGTTGACCCGCAGCACGCCGCGCACGCCGCCCGTGAAGCTGTTGCGCAAGATCGGCTCGGCGGCCGCGGACGAGACGCTTGGGCGTGCGGCCCGTCCGGCGCTGGGCCAGCTGGAGCTTGCGGCCTACGAGGAGGGCGAGGCGCCGCTCCCCGACGACGCGGGCTCGCTCCTGCGCCCCGATGGCACGCCCGCGCGCATCCGCTGGCGGCTGTGGCGCCCCCCGACGATCGACGAGGGGGCCAAGCTGCCGGTGATCCTCGACGTGTACGGGGGACCGGGCTCGATCGCCGTCGACGGCGACTGGGGTCGCCAGGCGCTTTGGGCCACGTACCTGGCTTCGAGGGGCTTCCTCTACCTCCAGGTCGATGGCCGCGGCAGCGGCGGCCAGGGGACCGCGTTCGAGCAGGCCGTACGAGGCGGCCTGGGCCTCTCCGAGATCGACGACCAAGCGCGGGCGGTACGCGACGTGGCGGCGCGCTTCCCCTTCGTCGACGGCAGCCGCGTGGGCGTCTTCGGCTGGTCGTTTGGCGGCACGATGGCCTTGCTCGCGCTCACACGGCGCCCCGACGTGTTCCGCTGCGGCGTCGCCGTGGCGCCCGTCACCGACTGGCGGCTCTACGACACGATCTACACCGAGCGCTTCATGGGTACGCCGAAGGACAACCCGATCGGCTACGAGGCGACGTCCCTTCTCGAGACGATCGGGCAGCTCCGAGGGCCCGTGCTGGTCGTGCACGGGCTTGCCGACGACAACGTGCACGCCCAGAACACGTTGCAGCTCGTCGAGCGCTCGATCCAGGCGGGCTGCACGACGCTCGAGACCATGCTCTACCCCGACGTGGGCCACGGCCTCGGCGGGGCCAAGGCCGACATGGTGCGGCGTCAGCTGGCGTTCTTCGAACGCCACCTGAAGTAGGTGGCTAGCGACCCATGCGCTTCAGGTTGAACTTCGCGTCGGCGACGATGGACGTGAGGCGTTCGTCGCCTTCGTAGTCCTCGATCAGCTGCGTGTAGATGGCCTCCGCCCGCGCCGCTTCGCCGGCGGCGTTGGCCATGCGGGCTTCCATCCAGCGCACGAAGGGGCGCCGGACGTCGTCGAGCCCGCGGGCGGACAGGAGATCGCTGGCCAGCTGCAGGCCGCGTTGATGCTCGCCGGCGTACTGCAGCGTCCAGCCGAGCTGGTAGGCGGCCTCGACGCCCGCCTTCGTGTCCAGGCCGCCGGTTCGGTCCATGAGCTCGCGAAACGTGCTTTCGGAGCTGGCGTAGTCGCCCGTGGTCCGCGCGCTCTGCCCGAGGAGCATGAGGGCGTCGGCGCGTTCCTCGTCGCTGAGCTCGCGTCCGAGCGCGTGCCGGACCTGGCGCATCACCAGGTAGGGGTCGCTGCCCGTCTTGGCGTAGAGCAGGTCGCGCGCCCTCTTGAGCAGCTCCGGTGTGGGAATGCTCCGCCACGCGCGCTCCTCGAGGCGCTTGGCGAGCGCGTCGATCGCATCGTCGGACCAGGTCACGGGGTTGCCGCCGGCGACCCACGCGGCGGGCCGCTGCGACGTCGCGTCTCCCTCGGGGTCAGCGGGCTCGTCGGTGTCTCGGGGCGTGCCGCGAAGACCCGGGCCCGCGCCTTCCTCGGGCGCTCCTGCGGCCTGCGAACCCGACCGTCGCTCCAGGGCCTCGAGGCGTCGCGTGAGCGCGCTGACCTCGGCCCCCAGGTGGTCGCGCTCGGTCACGATCTCCGAACCCGCCGAAGGCACGTCGCGCATCCACGCGCCCAGGGCGAAGGCGCCCGCTCCCATGCCTGCCCCCAAGATCCACATCAGCGCGTTTGCATGCTTCACGGCACCCTCCAAGCGTCCAAGGGCCGAACCTCTGCCAAGATAGCGCCTCGCCCGGGCCGCTGCTCGAGCCCTGGATCCAGGAGGAGCCCCATGGTGATCAAGCCCCTCGGCCTGCCGGTCGGCAGCGTTCGTGCCCTGCTCCTGCTCGGCCTCTCGGCCCGTGCGGTGCTCGACCTCCGCAGCGACGGCGAGGTTGCGCCGTGGCTCCTGACGGCGCTCGCGATCGCCGCGTCGGCCTACTTCGCCTCGCGCAGTGCCATGAACGCTTCGCGTGGTGCCCTGCAGGCCTCGGCAGCGGGGGACGCCGCGGGCACGCGGCGGCACCCGTTGGGTCTGCCCGCCGGCTCGGTCCGCTTCCTGTTCCTGGCTGCGTTGGCCTACGGCGGATGGCTTTGGTGGCAGGGGCACGAAGATGCGGCGGCGCGCATGCCCGTCGTGTGGGTCGCCGGGGCGTTCGTGCTCGGCATCCTGGTGCGCTGGCTCATGGTGCGGTTGCGGCCCGAAGATGTGGGCGCGCGTTTCTTCGACCACCTGTTGGCGCTGATTGCGCTCATCTCCGTGGTGGGTCTGGTGGCCCTTGCCGTGACGCGGCGAGACGCGTCCGTCTCGGACTGGGTCCAGCCGCTGCTTGCGGCCGTCGTCGTGCACTACTTCGGATCGCGCTGATCAGAGGCGCTCGAGCGTCTCCACGCGACGTGGGTCGTCCAGATCGTCACCCGTGTTGACGGTGCTTGCGGGCTCGAACAGCAGGACGTGGGCGTACGGCTCGGCGATGGGCAGGTGCTCCACGCCGCGCGGCACGACGTGGAGCTGGCCGGGCCCCAGCACCACGTCGCGGTCCCGAAGGCGGAGGCGGAGGCTGCCCTCCAGCACGAGGAACAGCTCGTCTTCCTCCGCGTGGCTGTGCCACGTGAACTCGCCCTCCAGCCGCGCGATCTTGGCGTGGAAGCCGTTGACCTCGCCCACGATGCGCGGCGTCCAGGGCTTGTCGATGCGTCGGAAGGCCTCGGCGAGATCGATGACGTCCATGGAGCGAAGGTACCTCGCGGGCTACCCGCCGCGCTTCTCCTCGCTCCGTCGCTTGCCGGCCTGGCCGATCTGCTTCCAGCGCCGCTGCTCGGCGATGCGCGCGAGCGGATTCGCCTTGCGACGCTGCCAGGCGGCCTCGCGCTCGAGGCGGCGCCACGAGGCGACCCGCTCGGGATCCAGCTCGCCCGCCTCGATCGCGGCGGCGACGGCGCAGCCCGGCTCGCTGGCGTGCTGGCAGTCGCGGAACCGGCACTCGGCGGCCAGGGCTTCGAGGTCGGCGAACGCGGCCTCCAGCGCCTCGTCGTCGGCGATCAGGCCCAGCTCGCGCATCCCGGGCGTGTCGATCAGCAGCGCGCCGCCCGGCAGCGCGAACAGGCTGCGCTGCGTCGTCGTGTGCTGACCGCGTTGGTCCCGGTCGCGCACGGGCGTCACGACCTGGCGCTGCTCGCCGAGCAGGGCATTCAGGAGCGTGGACTTGCCGACGCCCGACGACCCGACCACGACGGCCGTCTGGCGCGGGGAGAGGGCCTCCGCCACCGCCTCCACGCCGACGCCGTCGCGCGCACAGACGGCGAGGACCGTCGTGCCGGGCGAGAGGGCCTGCGCTTCGTCGCGGCGAGCCTCGGCGTCGGGAGCGAGGTCGCTCTTGGTCAGCACGACCAGCGGCGAGGCGCCGCTGTCCCACGCAAACGCGAGGTAGCGCTCCAACCGCCGCGGGTTCCAGTCGTCGTCCAGCGCCATCGCGATGACGACGATGTCGACGTTGGTCGCGAGCAGCTGCGAGCCGCTGCCGCGACCCGCTTGCTTGCGACGCAGCACGCTGCGCCGCGG
The DNA here is from genome assembly GCA_050248855.1 of Planctomycetota bacterium. Classification (GTDB taxonomy): domain Bacteria; phylum Planctomycetota; class PLA2; order PLA2; family JAEUHO01; genus JACKGW01. The sequence continues at coordinate 33,672 of JBFWRP010000032.1, forward strand.
GAGGATGGCGTGCAGCGTCACGCGGTCTTCCCCGTGGCGCAGGCTCACGGCCACGACGTCGCCTACGGCGGGTAGGTCGTCGGCCGACAGCGCAGCGTGCCGCAAGCGGCCGCTGGGTTCGGCGAGGGCTTCGCCGTGGTCAAGCAGCACCCGCCAGCGGTCGCGACGCTCGTCGGCGACGCGGGCCAGATGCCAGGTAGGTTGATCGAGTGCGGCGAGCGCCGCGCGATCCGCGGTCGTCACGCCCCAGGCTTCAAGGGACATCGCAAGGCTCCGAAGGATGCGCCCGGTACGAGGGGGTACGCGACGCACGGCGGGCGTGCGTGCATCGCGAGGGCTCCGGACCTCACGTGGGTTGCGGAGCAGCGCCTCCGGGCGGTGCGACCCAGGGGCTCGAGCGGCGCCCCCGGCCTCGTGGTCGTCGACGCTCTAGCGGACGATCGGGGCGGAGGGGGAGCGGCGTGCGCCGAGAGCAGCAGGTTGCGCGTGCATGGTGGCTCCTCCTCCGGTTCGTGGTCGCGGTTGACGCGAAGACCCTAGAGGCGCGGCGGCGCCCACGCAAGCCCGTACCCGACACGTCAGGACCGCCGGCTCCACCCCAGGTGTTCATGGACCTGCGCGAGGGCGCGCCGGTCGGGTTCGAAGGCCAGCTCCTTCGCGCTGCGCTCGAAGGCCTCCACGGCGAGCTCGCTGGCGGCGGGGCCGAGGGCGCCGTGATCCGCACGATCCAAGAGGGCCAGGCTCTTCTGGAGGCGGATCGCGACCTCGACGTGGCCTGCACCATCTCGTCCGATCGCGCCGAAGGCGTCGCGCAGCACGTCGTTGCTCGCCACGCGCTCCGCCGTGATGTGCTCGTGCCGGATCTCGCCATCGCCGCCCGCTGCGTGCGCTCGGGACCAGTCCACCAGCAGCCGTGTCATGGCGCGCAGCACGCTGATCGCCGTGCCGGGGTCGTTGACGGCCGGCGAGAGCGCGCGGGAGGCGATCTCGGAGAGACAGATCAGCCCGAAGCGGGCATCCTCGTCGAAGGTGCGGGACGTACCCAGGGCGAACGCCTTCCGTACCCGCTCGTGCAGGTCCTCGCCCGCGTGCTCCGAGATCGCGAGGACCGACCCGGGGCCCACGAGCGACCCGGGTCGCGCCACGATGTGCAGCGTGCCGTCCAGCTCCCTTGCCATGAGCTCCAGATGGTCGGCATCCACGGACTGTACGTAGCCCACCTCGTCGGCATGGATCTCGATGCCCTTCGCGGGCCGCTTCGCGATGCGGCCCCCGAACGCGGGGGCCTTCGCATCGCGCTCCAGCGCATCGTTCGTGGCCTTCTCGATGGTGCGGATCGCTTCCTCGACACCACCGATGCGGCTCAGTCGCTGGATCCAGCCGATCAGGGTGTACGTGACGAGCCCGATGAGCGCCATGGCGAGCACGAAGACGATGAAGCATCCCACGTCGTCGTAGAAGCCCGTCGTGATGCCGATCAGCCCGACGGTGCTGAACAGGAAAGCGCCTATGAACGTGGAGATGGCGTTCTGCGCACTTCGGTCCTCGGTCATCAAGGAGCGCGCGCGAGGCGTGGCCGACTGCGCCGCGGCCTGCAGGGCGGAGAACATGGTGGCCACTGCGAAGATGGCCACCGCAGGCATGCTCGTCGCGAGGATGGTGAGCGTCTTCTCGACGGCGTCCCGTGTCATCCACGCTGCCCACGTCCGCGGCACGATGGCGCCCAGCAAGGGGGCCAGCGCGAGGATCGCCACGGCACTGAGCGCCGAGACCGCGGGCCGGAACCAGATCGAGCGTCGGATCTGTCGCCAGCGGAGCCTCACGGCTGCGGAGTGTCGTCACGAACGGGTGGGGGGCGCAACCCTGCGCGTGACCGTCGCTCCGGGACGCACCTTGCCGTCGCGGTCAGCGACGTGCCGCGTCGGGTAGGCGAGGCGCCTCGTAGGGGATGTCGATGAACTCGGTGAACCAGCGCACGGACCGCGGCTTGGCCTTCCAGGAGAGGCCGTCGAGCGTGACGCGGAACCGGCGGCCCACGACGAGCTGGAAGTCCACGGGGCGGAAGATCACCAGGTAGGGGATTCCGCGGCTCTCCGTCTGCACGCCCTGGGCCTCCAGGGGCAAGGCCGGCCCACACGGCAGGAAGTCGGGCCCGACGGGCTCCACGGTGATGGCGAGCTTGGCAAGGACCGGCGCCTCGAAGTGCTTCGGGGACAGCGAGACGCTCCAGGCCCAGTGTCGCTCCATCCACGGCGCAGGCATGTAGCCAGGGGGTGGAAGGGACACGAAGCGGAAGTCGGGCACCTGTACCCGCTTGCCATCGATGGCGTACATGGCGGTGAAGCCCTCGTGATGGCCGAAGCCGGTCGCGGCCATGGACGGGTTGATGCACCAGCACCGGTGGCCCACGCGATCGATGTTGGTCGGATCGGAGTCGTCCATGTAGCCGCGCACGGATCTGCACGCGCGGTGGCCCTTGTGCAGGTTGCAGCTGGCCGCGCCCTTGGCGGCGGGATCGAAGCGCTCGGCCGGCCAGCCTGGGTTCCGTGGGGTGTGCGTGAGCTCGTCGATCGCCGCGCAGATCTCGGACGCGGCCTGGGCCAATGCGGCGTAGCCTTCGTCCTCCCGGATGTCGTGGGGCACGCCCATCAGGAAGCGGTACGCCATCAGCTGGCGTCGCGCCAGCTCGCGATCTGCCGCCAGCTCGTCGTCGGGCAGCGGTGCCTCCCCCGCCAAGATCCTTGCGAGTGTGGAGCGGAGGACATCGGGGGCCACGGGGAACGGCACGATGCCGTCCACCTCCACGGGCGTGCCGTGCTCCCAGGTCTGCTTCGTGAGCTGCGTCTTCCCCTGGAACGCCTCGTAGGTGCCGTCGAGCAGACCCTTGTCGTGGGTCGTGCGAACTGCGACGGCCCCTGCGTCATCCCAGGTCTGGTACTTGCCGTGCAACACTCCGTTGCGATACGTCGTCACCAAGCGCAAGCGTCGGTTGGGATGCCAGGCCTTGAAGGGCCCGTGCAGCTGTCCCCGGACGTACGCCGCCTGCTCGACGAGCGCACCGGCTTCGTTGAACTCGCGTCGCGGTCCCTGGAGCTGATCGCCGCGGTACTCTTCCGAGATGCGCAGGGTGCCCGTCTCGTCGTAGTGCTTGGTCGCGCCGTGTCGCTGCCCAGCCTTCCACGTGGACTCCTCGGCCAGGATCTCGGCGCGATGCCAGCGCTGGTAGCTGCCGTCCTTGCGGCCCTCGGCATCCACCTCGTAGCGAACCAAGATGGTGCCGTCGGCACCCGTCTCTACCACGACGCCGGGCTCGACGGGAGCGGCGGGCTCGTCATCCGCCAGCCCACGAGCGGCCAAGGCGCAGCCCATCGCGAGCAGCACGACGACCCCGAGACGCCAACGCATCGAACCCATGCCTCCCACGATACGCAAACCCGCGGCCTGTCCGCTCGCTGGACTCGCGCCATGGGGCAAATCGGCGGGGCCGTCGCGGCGGCCGTCGTCTTGGCCACGTTGCCTGCTTGGTGGTTCGCGACGCCGGGCGAGAGAACCACCTCCTTGCCACTGACGACCAGCGTCCTCGCCGACATCCACCGCGACCCCTACGTGTCAGTTGTTCATGCCGACGGCAAAGCCCGTACGGAGGCGGGGAATTCTTCCGCAACTTGCAGATGGGCACCTCCGCATGCCGAAGCGCAGGGCGGCAAGTTGCGGAAGAAATCCCCGCCTCCGTACCGCGTCTCGATGCGCGCGGCACCCCCTCTCATGGAAGAGCGGCTGTCGTCTATGGGCCCGGAGTTCAGGCACCTTCCATTGCAGGAACGACGCTCTCGCTTCCGTTCCGCGCTCCCGCGCGGACTCGGTGCTCCGGCTTCGCCTGCGCAGCAGGGGGGCTATTCCGTACCCCCCCTGCACCCCTCACGGTGCGGCGCCGCGGCAAGGGTCCCGACACATCCGGGGTTGCGAGGCGCGCGGAGGTGTCTGAACCTGTGCCTCGGAGCGAAGCGACGGGGGCACGGTGTCAGACACCGAAGTGCGGCGTTCGCCGTCCGTCGGACGGCGACCCCTACGTGTCAGGCACCTTGCCCACGTTGCCGCTTCGCGGCGCCGCGGCAAGGGTCCCGACACATCCGGGGTCGCCAGGCGGCTAAAGCAGAGCCCTTGCACGCAAGGGGGAGGATGGCGGAGAGGGAGGGATTTGAACCCTCGGTACAGGTAAACCCGTACGCCGGCTTAGCAAGCCGGTGCATTCGACCACTCTGCCACCTCTCCGCGGCGGGTCGGGGCGCCCTTATACCCTGGCGCGTGCCCCCCGGGCACGATGGCCGGACCGGCGGCGATTGGGGAATCCGCCCGCACGGACCTTGAAGGAGTCGGATGAGCGATTCGAGACAGAAGCGTGGCCCCCGCAGTCGCGGCCCTCGTCGTGAGGGTGGACAAGGTGGCCGCCGTGAGAGCGGTCGCCGTGATGGCGGCCGCCGTGAAGGTGGTCCCCGCAGGGGCGGACGCGACGGCGATGGCCGCTCCGGCGCCGGACGCGCGCCGAGCAGCGGGGGGCACGGCAAGGGACTCGTCACGTCGGGCGAGCCCGAGGCGGTGCCGGGCAACCTGCCGCAGACGGCGTTTGCCGCCTTCGACATCTCGCCGTGGCTCGTGCAGGCGATCGCCGCCGCGGGCTTCGTCAACCCGTCGCCGATCCAGGCGCGGATGATCCCGCTCGTGCTCGAAGAGAAGAACGTGATGGGTCGCTCGCGCACGGGCACCGGCAAGACCGCCGCGTTCTTGATCCCGCTGATCGCCCTGCTCGACGAGGTGGAGGACCCCGACGCCATTCGCGAAGGCCAGCCGCGCGGTCCCGTGCGCGTGCTTGTCGTCGTACCCACCCGCGAGCTGGCCATCCAGGTCGCCGAAGAGGCCGAGAAGCTCACGCGCTTCGTGCCCGTGCGCACCGTCTGCGCGTACGGGGGCACGCGGCTCGACGCACAGGCCCGGGCGCTTCGCGACGCCGCCATCGTGGTGGGCACGCCCGGCCGCCTCTTGGACCTGATCGGCCGCGGCTACCTCGACCTCTCCTCGCTGGACGCCATGGTCCTGGACGAGGTCGACCGCATGTACGACCTGGGCTTCCGCGAGGACGTGGACAAGCTGCTCGTCGCCGGCAAGGCCCGCAAGCAGACCGTGCTGACGTCGGCCACGCTCAACGAGGACGTCGAGGACCTGATCGCCAAGCACGTGGGCGACCACGAGCGCATCCTGATCGAGTCGCGCTCGATGACCGTCGACGAGGTCGACCAGCATTTCTACTACGTCGACCCGCGGCGCAAGCAGGACCTGCTGCTCGAGGTGGCCCGCGAGCTCCAGCCCACCCGCGGCATCGTGTTCGTTCGTACCCGCTTCAGCGTGGATCGCGTGACCTACCAGCTGCAGCAGCGGGGCATCAACGCCGAGCTCATCCACAGCGGGCTGGTGCAGCGCCAGCGCGAGCGGATCCTCGAGCGGTTCAAGCAGGGCGAGTTCCCGCTCCTCATCGCCACGGACGTGGCCTCCCGGGGTCTGGACATCGAGGGGATCACGCACGTGATCAACTTCGACCTGCCCCAGACGCCCGAGGACTACGTCCACCGCGTCGGGCGGACCGCCCGCTTCGGGGCCCGCGGCACGGCCGTCAGCTTCGTGACCCAGGACGACGGCCCGCTGCTCACGGCCATCGAGAAGCTGATCAACAAGGAGATCCGCCAGGAATCCTTCCCGGGCTTCGAGGCAGCCCCGCCCCCAGCGACCGGACCCACGGCCGAGGCCGCGACCGCCAAGCCGGTCGATCGCCCCGTGGGTCTCCCGCCCTGGGCCAACGTCAAGCGTCGGCGCCGGTAGGCGCTTGCGACCCCTCGCCCGGTCGCCCCAGTCCGCCCGGACGCCCGCCGATTACCATCGGAGAGCACCGGGCCCTGGGGAGGGCCTCCGCCGACGAGGGAGAGGACGCCGAATGAGTGCCCTGCGCCTTGGCGCGCCGCGACGTCGTCGCGTCGTGCCCGTGCTCGCCCTCGTGCTGCTCGTCGCCGCGTCGGCCCCCGCGTCGGCCGACGAGATCGACGTGGGTACGCCCCCGGCGATGGCCGGCGAGCACCCGGCGCCGCCGCCGGGCGGCCACGTGCCGACGGGAGCCCAGGCCGAGGGCGATGACGTCGTGGTCGAGGAGCCCGCTCCCGCGGACGCCGCAGCGCCGGTCGAGGCCGGGGGCCGGCCGCGTCCGCCCGAGCCGCCGCCGCCGGGCACGAGCCTGCCGGGCTGGGATCTGGACTACCTCGATGCCGACCAGGGCACGCCGCTGGCGCTGCCGCGGCCCGCTCCCTTCTCCAAGCTGCGCGACCTGCCGCTGCGTCACGACGAGCGCATCGCCTCGCTCGATGGCACGCGGCGCCCGCTGAAGCGCATCCCGCAGTGGGTCGACGTGATCGAGGGCGAAGAGCTTCGCGCCTGGCGGCCCTACGACATCGGTCTCCTGGCCTCGCGCCACCCCAACGTGCTCATCCGCGACGGCGGCAACCCGTTCCTCCAGCTGCCGGTCATCCGGGGGCTAGGTGGCGACCGCGTCAAGGTGCTGACCGACGGGGTCTGGCCCGGTACGCAGACGCTCGGCAGCCAGGGCGCTTCGCTGAGCCTCTGGGACCCCGAGTCCACGGAGCGCGTCGAGATCTTCCACGGTCCGGGCGCCTACCTCCGCGCCATCGACTCGCCCGGGGGCATGATCAACATCGTGCCACGTCGGCCGCGCCAGCACGGCGCGTTCACGGGCGACTGGGGCTTCCGTAGCGCCTACGACACCGCCACGCGCACGTGGCGCAACCGCGCCGAAGTGGACGTGGGCGAGGGACGCGTGGCCGCGCTGGCCGGCGTCACGTACACCACGCGCGGCGATCGCGAGACGCCGTCGGGCACGCTCGAGCCCAGCGACTACGACCAAGTCGCCGCGGACGTGGCACTGGACTACTTCCTGACGCCCAAGAGCCGCATCGGCATCACGGCCCAGTACGTCAAGGCCTACGACATCGACAGCCCGCTGGCCACGGGCACGGCGTTCGCCGACCCCTCCTTCGAGCGCATGTTCCTGGCCGTCACGCTCAGCAGCTTCGACGTGGGCGGGTTCTTCCACGGCCACCAGACGTCACTGGCGCTCGATGCGTTCTTCCAGGACGAGGATCGCTCGATCACCGACGTCAACGCCGGCATCGGCAGCCAGGACGACGTCACGCGGTTCAACTACAACCTGCAAGGCACGCTCAACCTGTGGTGCGGGCACGAGACCTGGGCCGAGCTGGGCATCTCCTACGCGCACCTCAAGCGCACCGAGACCCTGCTTTGCATCCCGGTCGGCACGGACGGGCTGCCCACGCGAGGCGGCAAGCCGAGCGGCACCACGCCCATCACGCGGGCCGAGATCGACCAGTGCGAGCCGGTCTCCCGCATGTACGAAGCGGAAGAGATCCTGATCACCGCGCTGCTCGAGGACCAGGTGCACTGCGAGTGCTGGGACCTCTACTCGGGCATCCGCCTGGACTGGTGGCACGTCGAGGACGATCGCTTCGACGACACGCTCGACAAGCTGCTCGTGAGCGGCGCGATCGGCTACGCGCGCCATCTGGACAAGCGCGTCAGCGCCTACGGCAACGTGTCCCTCGGCTACCGCCGGCCGTCGATCTACGAGCGCACGGCCACGGAGGTCCTGGACGGGCGCATCGTGTTCGCCAACCCGGACCTCGACCCCGAGCTCCACGGCAACGCCGAGGTGGGGCTCAAGGCGTCCTGGGCCAACCGGGCCAGCGTGCAGGCCGCCGTGTTCACGCACTACATCGACGACACCATCACCGAGCTGGAGCTGGCCGGTCCGCCTGCGGCCTCGGAGCTCGTCAACGGCGGCGAGGTCTGGCTCTACGGCGTCGAGGTGCAGGGTGCGTGGCGCCCCATCTGGACGATCGAGGGCCTCGAGCTGTTCGCGGGCGTGGGGACCACGCGTTCGTCGGCCACGGACCTCGTCGACCACGTGCCCTTCCACTGGCGGGCCGGGTCGCGCTACAGCGTGCCGGCGCCCAAGGGCTACCGCGTGCGCCGCTGGTACGCCGAGCTGGCCGCCCACGGCGCGGACGACTGGCGCGACGGGCCCCGCGCGGGCGACGGGTACGTCACCGCGGACCTGATCCTGGGCCTGGGCCTGGACCTGGGCTGCGGCCGCCAGGCCTCCTTCAACGCCGGGATCACGAACCTGCTCGACGAGGACTACGCGGCCCCGCGGTCGGCCTTGCCCGCGGCCGGGCTGTCCTTCTTCGCGGGCTTCGAGGTCGATTTCTAGAGGACGGCCCTACGGGGGTGTGCGCCGACGGGCCGTCGCCGGTAGGATCCCGCGCGATCCGCCCTGGGCCGGCACCGTGACGACCGGGCCCGCAGGCGGATCGCGCGGCGAGGCGGAGAAGCAGTCCAGGCGATTCCCGAGGCATTCCGGTCCTCGACCCCTTCCCGCCGGCGCGGATCCCACCTTGGACCGCCACGCCACGCGGAAAGCGATGCAGGCAGCCGGTGGCCTCGTGCCCTGGGATCCGCCTCGGGCGGTGCAAACCGTCCGCGCCGCGCCCTGAAGCCCCGGACGACCCCACGAAAGGACGTGGCATGCCCTGGAAGACCGAGATCGACCGCATCGTCGGCCGTGCACTGAGCGAGGCCGCCAAGGCCGGTGGCAACGAGGCCGAGCGCGCCGTGCGCGCGGCGCTGGACCTGGTGGAGATGGCGCCCGACCGCGAGGCGAGCCACTTCCACCTCGGCACCATCGAGGAGCTGATGGAGGCCCAGGCCGGCGAGCTGCCCGAGAGCACCGGACAGGCCGAGCGCTGGCGCCACCTGGGACGGCTCGACGCGGCCTCCCGCCGCGGCCAGAAGGAGCGCTTGCAGGCGCTCGTCGAGACCGAGCTGTTCGACGAGACGCTCGACCAGCCCGAGGGCCGCGTGGCGCTTCGCGCCGTGGGCCGCCCGCTCTTGCGGGAGGGCGAGGACCAGCGCGTCTTCGACTGGTACGTGCGCCACCTCAAGGCCACGAACGACGACCAGAGCCGCAAGGACGCCGAGTTCCTGCTGGAAGAGGCCCTCCGGCGCGCCGATCGGTACGAGCGTGGCGAGCGTAACGAGGACGAGGTGCTGGCTCGCCTGGAGCGCGCCAGCGCGTTCGTGCGCGCCGCCGGCCTCGACCCCCGCGCGGGCGCCAAGGTGGATCGCAAGATGGGCCGCGTGCACCAGCTGGGCGAGCGGTGGCGCGAGGCGGCGGCCTGCTACCGCCGGGCCCTGGAAGGCCTCCCCGAGGACGACGCCTACCGCAGCGTCCTCGTGGGCGACCTGGCCCTGGCCACGCTGGGCGTGCGCGGCACCCTGGACCTCTTGCCCGAACACGAGCGCGAGGGCCGCGACGAGGCGCTCGAGATCCTCGAGGGCGAGGACACCGAGGGCGAAGGCCGCTCGTACAACGCCATCTACACGATGGGCGTGTTGCGCTACGAGAAGGGCGACTACGCGGGCGCAGCCACGGCGTTCGCCGAGGCGGACCAGCTGATGCGCGAGAACCGCGCCAAGGCCCGCATCGTCCACGCCCGTTCGCGGTTCTTCCGCGGGCACTGCCTGCTCAAGATGGGCGCCGAGGGCGAAACGCTCGAGGAAGCACGTCGCCTGGTCACGAAGGACGCCGGCCCCTCGAACCTGCCGGTCGAGGTCAAGGACGCGGTCTTCGCCGACCTCGGCGAGGCCGCGCCCGAGAGCGGGCGTGGACGCCGTGGTCGTCGCGGTCGGGGCGGCGCGGCCCAGCAGGCGCCCGCCGCCGAGTCCATGGACGCGGCCGCCGCGCTCACCGCGGCCAAGGCCGCCCTGGCCGACGACCCGCGCGCGGCGCTGGAGTTCGTCGATCGTGCGTTCCGCAGCCAGCCCGATTTCGACACGTGGTACGGCGCCTACCGCACGCGCCTCGAGGCGCTGCTCGCGCTCGAAGCGTTGGACGAGGCCCGTCGCACGTACGACCGCTTCCGCGCGAAGCTCTTCCAGGGCGAGGCCCTGGAGCACGTCGAGCACCTGCTCGACGAGGAGGACGGCCCCGTCGGGGAGCTGCTCGACGACGCCGACTTGGCGCTCGAGCGCGTCGACCTCTACGAGGTGATGCCCGACCGCGCCGAGCAGCTGACGGCGAGCCTCGTCGACGCCGTCGAGGCGTGCCTGGAGCGCGGGGCCGCCGGCGACGCTGCGCGCGCCGTGGCCCTCGCGCGCAGCGCCCAGGCCCATGGGGCGGCCGGGGCCGATGCCCTCCTCGGCAAGGCGCTGGAGGCCGCGTCGGGTGCCGGCGAGGGCGAGGGCCCGCTGCCGAGCAAGGACGAGACCCGCGAGCTCCTCGGCGAGCTCGAGGAGCCGCTACGCATCCTCGTGGTGGGTGGTGACGAGGGGCGCCGGCCCCACCTCGAGCGCTTCGAGGCGCTGCAGAAGGACCTCGGGTTCGCCGGCTCCTGGATCTTCACCTCGGCCCGCTCGCCGCAGCAGGCCCTGCAGGAGATCGAGTCGGCGGCCGAAGGGGCCGAAGCCCTGCTGCTACACCCGCGGACCGAGCTGGAGCTCAAGCAGGCCGTGCTGTCCATGGCGCAGGACCTGGACCTGCCGGTCCGCCAGGCCGCCTGGCTGGGGGCTGACGGCGTCGAGAACGAGGTCTTGCGTACCCTGGACTCCTGCTTCGAGGACGAGTGATCGGCCCGAGCGAGGGGAGGAGCATGGCCTTGTCGACGACCGAGGAGCGCAGCGCGAGCACCGGTACGACGCCCGAGGACGTCCACGCCGCGCGTCGCCGCCGCTTCATGCGCCAGATCGGGGACCAGGCGGCGGCGCTGGTGTTCGCCAGTCCCGTCCGCACGCGCAGCAACGACACGACGTACGCCTACCGGCCCAGCAGCGACCTCTGGTACTTGACGGGCTGCGAAGAGCCCGATGCCGCGTGCCTGTTGCTGCCCGGGCACGAGGAGCACCCCTACGTGCTCTTCGTGCGCCCGCGCGACTTCTCCCGCGAAGTGTGGGATGGGCCGCGCCTGGGCCTGGAGGGCGCGCACGAGGTCCTGGGCGCCGACAAGGTGTTCGCGATCGCCGAGCTCGACGACGTGCTGCCCAAGCTCCTGCTCGGCCGCTCCATGATCGTGCACCACTTGGGCCGCGACGCGGACGCCGACCGCCACGTGGTGACGGCGTACGCCAAGGCGCAAGGGCTGGCCCGCGGCCGGGCGACGGCGCCCACGTCGATCGTGGACATCGCGCCGCTGCTGCACGAGCAGCGCTTGATCAAGGCCCCCGAGGAGATCGGGCGCCTGCGCGAGGCATGCCGCATCAGCGCGGAGGGGCACCGCGTGGCCATGGCGCGCACGCGGCCCGGCCTCAAGGAGTACCAGCTGCAGGCGGAGATCGAGTTCGCGTTCCGCAAGGCGGGCGCGAGCGGCCCGTCCTACGAGACGATCGTGGGCGGCGGCGCCAACGCGTGCGTGCTGCATTACATCAGCAACCAGGGGACGCTGGCCGACGGCGATCTCGTGCTGGTGGACGCGGGCGCGGAGTACGGTTGGTACGCGGGCGACATCACGCGCACGTGGCCGGTGAACGGCCGCTTCGAGGGCCGCCAGCGCACCATCTACGACTTGGTGCTGCGTGCCGAGCAGACCGTCATCCGCAAGGTCAAGCCCGGCGTGCCGTGGACGGACCTGCACCAGACGGCCGTCGAGGTGATCAGCGCCGGGCTCGTGGACCTCGGCATCTTCGAGGGCCCCGTCGAGAAGGTTGTCGAGGAGAAGCTGTTCCGGAAGTTCTTCATGCATGGCACCGGCCACTGGCTCGGCATGGACGTGCACGACGTGGGCATGTACGTGACGGCCGGTGGCTCGCCGCGCGTGCTCGAGCCGGGCATGGTGTTCACGGTCGAACCGGGCATCTACTTCCACCCCCAGGAGGAGGCCACGCCCGAGGCGTGGCGCGGGATCGGGGTGCGCATCGAGGACGACGTGCTCGTTACGGAGTCGGGTTGCGAGGTGCTGACCTCGGGCGTGCCCAAGGAGCCCGAGGAGATCGAGGCGCTGGTCGGTAGCGACCCCGCGGCATGAAGGTGCTGGCGCTGGTCGCGGTCCTCGTGGGCATCCTCGCTGGCTGCGGCCGCGAGGATGTCGTGGAGGGCCCGGCGGCCACGCTCGACGCGGCGAAGGCCCGCGGTCACCTGGTGGTCGCGCTCGAGCCCGAGTTCAAGCCCTTCGAGTACCTCGACGACACGGGCACGCTGATGGGCTTCGACGTGGATCTCGCGCGCGAGATCGGCAAGGAGCTGGGCGTCGAGGTGAAGTTCCGCTCCGTGGAGTGGGAGAGCATCCTGCCGGCCCTGCTCACGGGCGAGGCCGACCTGATCGTGAGCGGCATGACGGCCACGGAGGAGCGTGCGCAGAAGGTGGCGTTCACGCGACCGTACCACCGCACGATCACGTGTCTCCTGGTCTCGACCGAGCGCGCGCCGGGCATCGCGATGTTCGACGAGCTGGACGAGGACGGACGGGTCGTCGTCGTGAAGGAGGGGACGACGGGGGACCAAGCCGCTCGTGCCCGCTTGAAGCACGCCACGGTGAAGGCCTTCCCGACCGAGCTGGCCGCCGCGCAGGAAGTGGCCACGGGCATGGCCGACGCGTTCCTCTACGACCTCGTCAGCATCCGCAACCACCACGCCCGGGCGCCGTCCACGACCTACGTGCTGGAGGCGCCGGTGACCTCCGAGCCCTACGCCATCGCCTGCCGACGCGGCGAGCCGGAAACGGTCAAGCGCCTCGATGCGATCCTGTCGGCCATGGACGCCGACGGGCGGCTCGAGCAGCTCCACGAACGCCACGGTCTGGCGCGCTGATCTCCGATCGCGGGCGTGCCAGGGGAGAGGACGCCCATGCCCGCCGCGACGATCGCCTCCGCGCCTCGCCACCTGCTCGGGCGCACGGCCCTGACCCTTGGCGTCCTCGGCGGCGCCCTGGCCTTGTTGCACGTGTTCGGACGCTACGAGTTCGACTACGCGCTCGTTTGGGGACAGGGCACCTACATCGAGCGTTTCGCCAAGGGGCTGCTGCTGACGCTCGGCATCTCCGTGGGGGGGATGGTGATCGCCATCGTGCTGGGGGCCGTGGGTGCGGCGGGGCGGCTGTCCAGGCGTTGGGTGCCCAACCAGCTGGCGGCGATCTACGTGGAGGTCGTGCGCGGGACGCCCTTCCTCGTGCAGATCCTGGTCGTCTACTACGGACTGCGACCCGTGCTTCGGGGTGCGGGCTGGCCCGAGGCCATCGTCGGCGACGTGCCGCTGGCCGTGCTGACGTTGGGTGTGTTCGGTGGCGCCTACGTCACCGAGATCATCCGCGGCGCGCTCGAGAGCGTGCCGCATGGCCAAGTCGAGGCGGCGCGCGCGCAGGGCTTGGGCCCCGCCGCCACGATGCGGTTCGTCGTGGTTCCGCAGGCCTTGCCCGCCATGGTGCCGGCCCTGACGGGTCAGCTGGTGAACCTGGTCAAGGACAGCTCGCTGTTCAGCGCCGTCGCCGTGATGGAGCTGATGAAGCAAGGTCGTACGGCCGTGGCGAACACGTATGCGGCCTTCGAGGTCTACGTCCCGCTGGCCTTCCTCTACCTCCTGGTGACCTTCCCCCTCGGCCGTCTGGCCCGACGGCTCGAAACCAAGGCGGCCGTGTGAGCCACGGCGACCCCGGCGACGCGCGGCATGCGGCGCTCGTTGCGTACGTCCGGCGACGCAGTGGCGCCGACGCCAGGATCGCCAACCTCTCACGCGACGTCGGTCGCCTGTCGGTCGTGTGGCGCATCGAGCCGGAGGGCGATGCGTCATGGGTCCTCAAGCTGCATGAGGCACGAGGCTTGGCGCAGCAAGCGGTCGCGGCCCTGAGCAGGTGGGCGCCGGTGGTACGGACCCTCGCGGACGCCTGCGGAGCACGCCGCGGTGTACGAGGCTGCCGGACGCGCCGCAGCGGCCCTCGGAAGTCTCGAGGCCTGCGAGGTCACGCTGCTCGACGTCTTGCAGCCCCGCGCCCGGCGCTACCTGGCGTTGGCGGCGGACTGCTTCGGTCCCCGCGCCTACACGTGCCTCGTGAACCGCGTGGAGGACGTGGCCTGCCTGCGCGGGCAACCCGCCCCGCCGGTGCACGGCGATGCATCGCCGCGCAACTGGCGCCTTGCGGGTGTTGGGGGCCCTGCCGTGTCGGTCGGCTGGATCGACTGGGAGCGCTCGCGGCCGGGTTGCACCATGGACGACTACATCTGGCTGCCGTACCGGTTCGCCGTCGACCGTCCCGATTTGCTCGCCGCGTTCTTGCGCGGCTACGGCCGCCCCTTCACCGAGCGCGAGCGCGACCAGATGGCGTGGCTCGCCGCCATGAGCCTCGCCGGCGCCATCCCCTGGGCCCTCGCCCGCGGCGCGACCGACTACCTCGCCGAGCTCACCGCCATGGCCCCCCGCATCCTCGACGGCATCCCCTGGGACGAGTAGTCGCACGGAGGTGTCCGACCCGGACTGCGACGTTCGCTCGCCGGCGAACCGCGACCCCCGTGAGAGGTGCAGGAGGGGTACGGAATAGCCCTCCTGCCGCGAGGGCGTAGCCCGAGCGCCGAGTCCGCGCGGGAGCGCGGAACGAGCGTGGCGCGACCAGACACGGAAGTGCGACGTTCGCCCGCCGGCGGACCGCGACCCCTGCGTGTCAGTTCGTCATGGCTGCGGCACCCCCTCCAATGAAACGGGGGTCGGCTCGACTATCCTGCCCGCGTCGGACGGCGCAGAGGTCGGCAGTTCCTTGGTGCGAACAGCCCG
>JBFWRP010000033.1:0-48520 GCA_050248855.1 Planctomycetota bacterium
AAACTAGGCATCCTGGGGGCCCTCTCTGCGGGTCGGTTGCGCGGTCAGCAACCTCCACAGTCGGCCGGGGGAGCGGCCCCCTTCACTCCATGCCCCCTTAAGTCACCGGCATTGGTGTCTGACACCGTGCCCCCGTCGCTTCGCTCCGAGGCACAGGTTCAGACACCTCCGCGCGCCTCGCATCTCGGGCTCTGGCCCCAAGCGGACAGCAGGGTTCGTCGTTCCGCGCTCACGCGCGGACTCGGCGCTCGGGCGGGCGCCCTCGCGGCAGGGGTGCTGGTGCGGCACCACCCCTGCACCCCTCACGGGGATTCAGGCGTCTCCGCGCGATCAGAAGCCGATCTCGGCGGCGAACACGACGTTGAAGCCGGGCTCGTTCACGCCGGAGCCGTGGATGCGGTAGTTCTCGTCGAAGAGGTTCTCCAGCCCCACGCTGACGCTGGTCTTGCGGTTCAGCTGGTAGCCGGCGCGCAGGTTCAGGACGTCGTAACCGGGCGTCCCGTCGGGCGGGATGCGGCGCGAGTCCGTCTCGTCGCGAAGCGACAGCTTGTCGGCGTCGCCGCTGTGGAGCCACTCGGCCTGCGCCCACCAGCGGCTGCAGCGCGGCTGGTAGCGGGCGCCCAACATCCACGTCAAGGGCTTCAGGCGATCGATGTGCGTGCGGACGAGGTTGTCGGTCGTGTCCAGCTGGTCGACCTCGCCGTCCATCCACGAAGCCGTGGCCAAGACCGTCCAGTCGCACGTCAGGTCGTAGGCCAGCTCCAGCTCCAGCCCCCACGCGAAGCCGTCCCCGATGTTGTCCTTGCGCACCTCCGGCGTGCCGTCGATCAGGTTTCCCGTCGGGGAGCGCACGATGCTGTTGTCGAACGACGTGTACCAAGCAGCCGCGGCGCCGCGCAGGCGACGCTGTTGCGTCTTCACGCCCAGCTCGAACGAGAGGTAGTCTTCCGGCTCGAGGTCGGGCGCAGGCGTCTCCACGACGCTCGTGCTGTCCACGGCGGTCAGGTCGGAGAGCGTCGGCGCGCGGAAGCCCTGCGAGACGGCCGCGTACGCGTTCCACTCGCGGTTCAGGTGGCGCACGACGCGGAGCGAGCCCACGAGGCTCGTCCAGTCGTTCTCCACGCTCATGATGTTGCCCGGCGTGGCGGGATCCGAGCCGGCGACGGCTTGGTTGTCGACGCGTCCCGCTTCGGCGGACACGTAGTTGAAGCGCACGCCGGTGTACACGTCCCAGCAGCCGAGCGGCAGGTGGTGTTCGGCGTACACGGCGGCGATGTCGTAGCTGCCGTCGTCGCCCATCGGGCCCTGCACGTCGCTGCCCGTGTACACGTCGTTCAGGAAGTTGTGCTTCCACGTGTCGAGCTCGTCGTGGTACCACTCCGCGCCGTACACGAGGCTGCCCCAGCGCAGCGGCGACTCGAGCTGCACCTGGACGCCGAGCTGGTCCAGGTCGAAGCCCGCGAAGTCGCGGCGCCCAGCCGTGCGGATGCGGTCGCGGTTCTCTTGGTGGTTGTGCCAGCTGAGGGTGATGTAGCCCCGGCGGATCGGCGCGCACCCGCAGGCATCGAACGCCAGGCGTGCGTAGACGAGGTCGCGCGTCTGGTCGAAGTCACGGCGCAGCTCGCTGCCCACGGCCGTGCCGCGGAACGGGACGGCGTTGACCGTCTGCTCGGTCCGGGGCGCATCGCGCTGGTCCACGTGCTGCCAGGCCACGGTCGCCGTCCAGTTCCGGTTCACGTGCCAGTCGAAGCGCAGGTCCGCGTCGTACTCCTCGATCCCGCCCGTGTCGGGCAGCTTGCCGCCGCCGCTCTCGATGTTCCCGTAGGTCTTGCGGGTGATGCCCCCGATCCACGCCAAGCGTCCGACGTGGCCCTCCAGCTCGACGCGGTTGGCCCACGCATCCTCGGCGGTGGCGTAGCGCGTCAGGTAGCGACCGTTCAGACCCCAGCCCGAGCCGTGGCAGGTGCGCTTGATGGGCACGACGTTGAGCGTGCCGCCGATCGCGTCGCTGCCGTAGAGCACGCTGTGCGGGCCGCGCACGACCTCCATGGAGCCGATCGTGTACGGATCGATCGTGGCCCAGTACTGGTTGGGGCCGGAGCGGAACGCGCTGTTGTTGAGCCGCACGCCGTCGATCAGGAGCACGTTGTAGTAGCCCGTCAGACCGCGGATGAACGGGCTGTGTTGCAGCGGCGCCGTCTTCTGCACGAGCACGCTCGGCACGCCATCGAGCGCGTTGGAGAGCGAGCGGCTGGCACGGCGCAGGCGCACGTCGTGCTCGTCGATCACCGTCACGGCGGCAGGCTGCTCGAAGGCCTCCAGCTCGCGGCGCATCGGCGTCACGGCGCGCTCCGGACCGCGCCCGGCACCGCCGAACACGCGCGGCGCGACCACGTCCACGCCGCCGAGGCGGGGCACCGCCCCCGTCGGCGCCCCCGAGGGGGGCGCGGGCGAGGCCTCGGGAGCAGTCGGCTCGTCCGCGGCGGGCGCCTCGACGGCCGCCGGGGGCGCCTCGACGGCCGGGGGCGCTCCGGGGGCGCCCGTGACGTCCTCGTCCGCCTGTGCCGGGCCGGCGCCCAGCGCGATGGCCAGACCCGCAACGCCGACGAAACCGCGGGCGCACCGCGCCCACCCGAAGCCCTGAAACATGCAACCTCCCGTGTGACGCCGTGCTCCAGGCCGGCGACCCGACGCACCAACGGGCCGGAGATCCGGCGGTTCGGGAGAAAATGAGAGTCGGTCGCAGGCGGCGGACCCGGCTGGCCCCGTGAGGATCCACCGCCTCGCGGGAAGCCCGGGGCACCATGCCGGGCCAGGAGGAGCCTCCATGACCAAGGCCGATGGCCGCAGCCTGCAGGAGACCTACGGGCCGACGGGCCGCTGCTTCGGCTGCGGGCCCGCCAACGAGAAGGGGCTGCGCATCCGCTCCTTCCAGGAGGGCGACACCTACGTGTGCCGCTGGACGGCGCGCCCCGAGCACGAGGCGTGGGCCGGCACGATCAACGGCGGGATCATCGGCGCCCTCTTCGACTGCCACTGCAACTGGGCCGCCGCACACCACCTGCTCCTGACGACGGGCGCCGCCGAGCTGCCGAGCACGGTCACGGCGGAGTTCCACGTCAAGCTCGTCAAGCCGACGCCCTCCGGCGAGCCGGTCGAGATCCGCGCCCGCATCGTCGACGCCGGCAGCCGACGGGCCACCGTCGAAGCCGAGATGCGGTCCGGCGGCGACGTCACGGCGACCTGCCGGGGCACGTTCGTAGCGGTCCCCCCGGGCCACCCCGGCTACCACCGCTGGGGCGCTTGACCGCGGCCGGCGGATAGAATCCCGCGCCGTCGCGTCCGGGGCTGTCCGGCCGCGCGGAGATGTCCGACGTGAACGAGACGCAAGGGGACGAGATCCTGACCGCGCGGGAGCGCCCGCCAGGAGCTCCGCCGGATCTCTACGACTACCCCGAGGTGTACGCCGCTTTGCGGGCACCGGCCGCGGACTTGCTGGCCGGGGTGCGACGCATCATCGCGACGTACGCGCATCCACCGGGGACGACGGCCGACGGCCCGTTGCGCCTGCTCGACCCGGCCTGCGGTCCCGCGAACTGGCTCGTCCCGTTCGCGCTCGACGGCCACCATGTCGCGGGCAACGACTTGTCGCGCGAGATGGTGCGCGGCGCACGGGCCGCGCTGCGTCGGCTGGGCGCCTCGCACGAGATCGTCCGGGGCGACATGCGGCGCTTGGCGCTCTCGAGCGGTCCGTTCGACGTGGCGCTCGAGATTGCCGGCAGCACGGGCCTGCTCATGGAGCGCGACGACCTGGTGGGCTTGCTGGAGGGCGTGGCCGACCACCTGCGGCCCGACGGCATCTTCGCGGTGACGGTGTTCCTCGACCGTCGCGAGGAAGCGCCCGACGCCTCCTATCCGCGCTTGGTCCACGAGAGCCCGTGGATCCCGGTCGAGCTCGCCGACGGCCACGTCGGTGCAGCGCGGGCGCGCTACGAGCACCTGGGCTGGAGCGACGCGCCTCCCTCCGCCAGCATGCGCAGGACGGTCGTCGTGCGCGAGCTGCCCGAGCACCCCGACGAGATCGTCGAGGACTACACGCTTCGCGCCTGGCGCCTCGCCGAGGCCCTTGCGATCGTCTCGGCGACGGCGCGCTACGACGTGCTCGAGATCGATGCGTTGGGGCCCGACGCGCCCGACGACCCGCTTGGCGAGTCGACGTTCGTGCTACGCCGTCGGTAGCAGGTCTACTCGTCGGCGGCGACGCGCTGGAGGACGCGGTTCGCGATCGAGCGACCGAGATCCAGGCCGCCGTTGTTGTCGATGCTGTAGTGGATGCCGCCGTAGAGGCGGGAGTTCATGGCGTCTGAACCCATCGTCGTGAACTCGATGGCGCGGTCGGGGAACAGGTACGCCAGCACCTGGGATGCTGCGCCCGACGTGCTGCTATGCCCCGAGGGGTAGGTCGGGAAGGGCGGCGTCGGGACGATCGAGAGCCAGCCCGGGTCGAAGCGCAGGCGGATCTCCGTGATCGGTCGCACGAGATCGTGGAAGTACTTGTTCCACCAACACGCGATGAACGCGTCGGCCTGGGCCACGCCGAGGATGGCGAAGAGGCGTGCCATCCGGCACTCGTTCCAGCCGTCCTGGAGTCCCGCGTCCGCTGCGATCGCGTTCCAGTGCCCCGGCGGCGTGGCGGTGCCCGGGCCGTCCGCCCAGAACTGCGCGCTGAAGATGCGCTCGGGCGTGAGGTTCTGGCTCACGTCGTGGACCTCGGTGACCAGCGCCAGCCACTGCGCCGATCCGTAGGCAGGCGCCGGGGGCAGCACGAGGACGGCACCGGTGGCGAGCACCCACGGCTCGACGCCGCCCCAACCGGGCAGCAAGGCGGGCGCGAACCCCGCCGGTGTCGGCAGCCACGACGCCGTGCCCGGCGCAGGGGCGGGCGTGTAGGGCGAACCGTCGGGCGTGTGCGTGGCGATGGTCGCGGCATCGGCGCCATCGGCCTGGGCGCGAGCCACGACCAGCTGGCCCACGGTGGCACCGAGCGTCTCCCCGGCCGTGACGTCGCTCGGGAAGCAGCGGCCCGCCTGGAGGTCCACGGCCAACGCGGAGGACAAGAGGTCGAGGATGGTGCCCACGTCCAGGGGGAACAGGTAGAGGAGCACTTCGGCGGCCGCGGCCGAGAGGGCCGCGCGGTCGCAGGTGTAGGACGGCGCCTCGACCAGCGGGCCCACGACGGCGAGGTCGCCGTCCACGTCCGAGGGACGCGCCCGGAGCCAACGGTACTTGGCGTGGAAGCACGCGACCATCGCGTCGTGCATGGCCACGCCGAGCAGGGCGTACGCGCGTGAGGCGCGCGGCGGCGACACGTTGCGGCTCGTGACCAGCTGGCGGGCCAGGGCGTTCCAGCGTCGGCAGGTGCCCTCATCCCACGCCGCGATCTCGTCGAGGACGGCTTGCGTGCGCTGGCCCGCGAGCGTGCGCAGCTGCTGCAGCTCGGTCTGCGTCGTGCTCGCGCCGGGAGGAGCCGGCGGCAGGAGCGCATCGACATCGGCCACGACCCACGTACGCCACGTCCCGGCCTCCGGTTCGAGCGGCGCGGGGCTGGAGAAGGTCGGCAGGCTGGAGCCCCCGCCACCTCCCCCGCAGCCGGCGACGAGGCCGACGAGCAGGACCAGGAAGATCGGCTTGGAGACGGACCGCACGGGGCCTCCCTCGGCAGGAGCGCGCCGAGGCCTGGCCCGACGACAGGCGGCGACGCACCCACGAACCCCCGAGAGTGCCCCAGGTTCAGCCCACTGCCACCTTGGCGAGGCGCGACCCATGTCCGATCCCGATGAATCTCGATCCGTTCATCGCTATCGTCGATGCATCCGGGCGTTCCGTCGCGCCCTCGCCGCGGCCGGGGTCACGGGTAGACAAGGGCGATGTCCACGTACGAGCTCCTCACCCCGGACGGCGCGGCCCCCATCAAGGCCTGGGTGCGCGGCGTCCCCCTGGAAGACGCGGCGCGCAAGCAGCTGGCAAACGTGGCACGCCTCCCGTTCATCCACCGCTGGGTCGCCGCCATGCCCGACGTGCACTGGGGCATCGGCGCGACCGTCGGCAGCGTGATCCCGACCCACCAAGCCATCATTCCGGCGGCCGTCGGCGTGGACATCGGCTGCGGCATGATGGCCAGCCGCACGTCGCTCCTGGCCTCGGACCTGCCGGACGACCTCAAGCCCATGCGCCGCGCGATCGAGCAGGCCGTCCCGGTGGGCATGGCGCGGCACGACGAGCTCCCGGCCGCCAGCGAGGCCACGTGGACCACGCTGGGCCCCCAGCTGGACCGCATCATCGAGAAGCACCCGGCCATCCGCAGCCGCGAGCCGGTCTTCCAGCTGGGCACGCTGGGCGGCGGCAACCATTTCATCGAGGTCTGTCTCGACGAGGACGACCGCGTCTGGGTCATGTTGCACAGCGGGTCGCGCGGCATCGGCAACCAGTTCGGACAGTACTTCATCGAGCTGGCCAAGAAGGACATGGAGCGGGCGCTCTCGACGCTGCCGGACAAGGACCTCGCCTACTTCGAGGAAGGCACGGAGCACTTCGCCGACTACGTCGAGGCCGTGGACTGGGCGCAGCGCTACGCTGCCTCGAACCGTGCCCTCATGCTGGACTTGGTGCTGCAGGCGCTCGCGGGGGTCCGCGGCGTGCCCCCCTTCCGGAGCCACGTCGAAGCGGTCAACTGCCACCACAACTACGTGCAGCGCGAACACCACTACGGCGAGGACGTGTGGGTCACGCGCAAAGGGGCCGTGCGCGCAGGTGCCGGCGAGCTCGGCATCATCCCGGGCAGCATGGGTGCGCGCTCGTACCTCGTACGCGGCAAGGGCAACCCGGAGAGCTTCGAGAGCTGCAGCCACGGCGCGGGGCGCGCCATGTCGCGCAAGGCCGCCCGCAAGACGTTCCGGCTCGAGGACCACGAGCGGGCGACCGACGGCGTGGAGTGCCGCAAGGACCCGGGCGTGCTCGACGAGACGCCTGGGGCCTACAAGGACATCGACCGCGTGATGGCGGCGCAGGCCGACCTCGTGGAGGTCGTGCATACCCTGAAGCAGATCGTATGCGTCAAGGGATGAGCTCGTGACCGACCGGGTCGTGCTGGACGGCCGCGAGGGCGAGGGCGGCGGACAGGTCTTGCGATCGGCCCTGGCGTTGTCGCTCGCCACGGGGCGCCCCTTCGTGCTGGAGCACGTCCGCGCCCGACGCGACCGCCCCGGCCTCCTGCGCCAACACCTGACGGGCTTGCGTCTGGCCGCGGAGATCGGCGATGCCGAGCTCGACGGAGCGACCCCGGGATCCCGGCGCGTGGCCTTCGCTCCGCGGGGCTTTCGCGCAGGACGCTTCCACGCCGCGGTCGGCACGGCGGGCAGCACGGTGCTCGTGGCGAGCACCGTCCTGCCCGCCCTGCTCGTGGGCAAGGAGGCGGTCGAGCTGGAGGTGGAGGGCGGCACGCACGCGAAGGGCGCACCCTGCTTCGAGTTCCTCCGCGACGTCTTGCTGCCCGCGCTGGAGGAGCTGGGCGCGCGCCTCGAGCTGACGCTCCTCGCACACGGCTTCTACCCCGCAGGCGGTGGCCGCATGCGCGTGGCGGTGAACCCCACGGCGCACCCGCGCCCCTACGTGAGCCTCGAGCGGGGACGGCTCCAAGCCACGCACGCCTCGGCCCTCGTGAGCCAGCTGCCGCGGCACATCGCCGAGCGCGAGCTCGAGGAGGTCCGCCGGCGCCTGGGATGGAAGGACCGGGACCGCGACGTGGAGGTCATCCAGGGCGGGGCCGGGCCCGGCAACGCCGTCGTGCTGACCGTGCGTCACGCGCACGCGACCGACGTGGTGGCCGCGTACGGCGCGCTCGGCGTCTCCGCGGAGCGCGTGGCCACCAAGGCCTGCCGCGAAGCTCAGGCCTGGCTTGCCGCCGACGTGCCGGTCGGTACGTGGCTGGCTGACCAGCTCCTCGTGCCGCTGGCGCTCGCCGCCGGCGGGCGCTTCCGCACGCTGCCCTTGTCGCTGCATGCACGCACCAACATCGATGTCGTACATGCCTTCCTCGGGCCCGTGATCGATGTCGCCGAAGACGGCACGGCAGTCGTGGTCACCGTCAAGGGCCGGTACGGAGTCGGGTGAGATTCCAACCTCGGGCCGCGACGGACTCCCGCCGGCGCCTGCTCCTCGCGGCCCGAGGGTGGAATCTCACCCGACTCCGTACTGCGGCTACCGCGGCGTGAACGACAGCGTCACGTGCAGGATCGTCCAGAAGGGGAACGCATCGCGGCTGACCAGAGCCCAGAGCACGCGGTTGGACGGGTCGTTGCCGTAGACGTAGGCCCATACGAGACCCAACGCCACCACGATGGCGAACAACCCCAGATGCAACGTCTGGAAGCCCACCTGCGTGGTGCGCATCCAGCGCCAGCTGCCAGGCTTCGCCACCGGCGCCTCGGGCGCGCTCGCCTTCAGACGGCGCGTCGCGAACACGTACCAAGCGGCCACATGCAGGGCCACGATGAACGAGAGCCGCCCCGTGAACACGGCGCCCAGGAAGATCAGCACGAACGTGCCGGCATACACGACCACGATCGGTCGGTGCATCCGGAGGAACGCCAGCACGCTGCCGTGACGACGGCGTAGCCCGAGGACGTTGAGGTGCACGACCGTCGCCGTCAGGGCGATGAACGCCGCGCCCAGCGCCTGGCGTGCCCCCTGCGACCAGCCCCCGAGCAGCTCGTCGCCGTAGCGGCGCGTGCCGCCGATGCCCCACGCGCCGCCGACCAGGAACACGCAGAGCAGGATGCCCAGGGCCAGCGCAGGCAGGCGCAGGACGTCGCGGCGGGCCGCCTCGTCGTCCAGCCCGACGGCGTCCCCGTTGGCCCGGTAGAACCAGGCCTCGTCGCGGAACTCGTGGACGAAGAAGTACGCATAGAACACGGCAGCCGGCACGTGGGCATGACGGCCGCCCGCCGCCTGGAACAGCCAACAGAAGGCGACGCCGGCCACGGCGAGGGTGCCGAACCAGAGGCGGCTCGAGCGGCGCTCCATCGTGCGCGAGGTCAGCAGGAACGCCGTGCCGACCAGGATGTGGGCGATGGCGAACGTGCGCGTCGAGGTCTCGAAGGCGTCGTAGACGAACCGCGTGGCCCGGTTCGTGCGGCCCGCGGCGATCTCGAGCGCCTCGACGGCGCCGAAGAGCGCGGCCAAGCCGCCCACGAAGAGGACGGCCCACGTCCAGTTGCGCTCGGTGAGCGTCAGGCGCCCCGCCGGCGCCGCGACGACCTGTGCCTCCGCCATCCGGGCAGCCTACGAGGCCGGCGGCGCGGGCGGGCAGGCCTTTCCAGCCAGCGGCTCCGGGCCCGCTGCCAGCCAGCGGCGGAAGAGCGCCAGCGCCGCCTCGGCCCGTGCGAGCGCCACCTGCCGGGCCACGAAGGGCAGCGGCCCGACGGCTCCCGTCGGCGTGGCGCTCACGTCCAGGACGACCACCTCGCCCTGGTGCACGACGTAGTCCACCTTGCCGTAGTCCAGGCCCATGTCGTCGGCGAACGCCCGGGCTTCGGCGGCCACGGGCACGGCCTCGCGGGCCACGACATGGCGGCTCTTCACGCTCGGCTCGCGTGCCAGCTTGCGCGAACACGTCTCGTGGCCGGCACAGCGCACGTAGCTGCGCACGGCATGGAGCTCGCCCTCGCGCTCGGGCAGGAACCGCTCGACGACCAGCGCCGGGTTGCCGAACACGGACCGAGGCACGTCGTGCAGCGACGCGAACACGGGGTAGTGCTCCGATCGCATCGTCCTCCGCCGTCGCCAGCTGCGCGGCTTGCCTGCGTCCGGCGTGAGGAGCCTGTGGTCGGGCAGGCCGCCGTGGTTGGCGTCGGTCTTGACGATGACGGGGCCTTCCCACGAGGCGTCGCGCCCTACCAGGTTGCGACTCACGACCCGCTTGGAAAGGTCGCGCACCGCGCGGTTGAGCACGCGCGGATGGGCGTCAAGGGCCTGCGTATACGCGGCAGGCATCGTCGTGAGGTCCATGTGGGGCACGACGACATCGGCGTCGTGGGGAACATCGGGCCCCTGGACGATGTGCACCCGGTGGCCCTGGTCGCGCCACACGTCCACGATCGGCCAACGCAGGTAGGACCGCCGGGAGGCATCCGTGTCGCGGGCATGCAGGACGACGTCAAGGGTCAGCGTGGGCGGCATGCGCGCGCGACATCATGCCGCGCCGGGGTGTCGCACCGCGATCTGCGCGCCACGCCCACGAAGCCCACGCCGGCGGACGACCCACGCAGGAGCCCGGCGCGCGACCCGCGCCGCAAGCGGCGCAGTCGCGAGCCGGGCCCCTTCGCGCCCCAGCGGTCAGGCGGCGTCGCCTTCGCCCTCGGCGTCACCTTCGCCATCGTGCTCGCCGTCACCGTCGTGCTCGCCGTCGCCCTCGCGATCGGTCTCCCCGTCGCCTTCGCGATCGCGCTCGCGCTCCAGGCGGGGAACACGACCGATCAGGACGATGCGCTCGTCGGCGTTGCGGACGGCGATCCGACGTCCGGCGAGCGGGCGCGGGTCGATGCCCTCGCCTTCGTCGCCGTCGCAGCGACGGACGACCAACGCGCCGTAACCACGCTCGTTGGTCTCGATCACGCCGATCTGGGCCAACACGTACGCACCCTCGTTGCCGTCCAGGAGCACCACGGTGAAGCGGGCCGACGGCTCCAGACGCCCCGCGAGCACGGCCAGGGCACAGCACTCGGGCGTGCACGCCAACAGCGCGAGACCCCGCGCGCGGCTCTCGACGTCTTCCGGCGGGAACAGGCGCGAGGCGCCAAACAGGGGGGCATCCAAGTCGATGTCCGGGCGCTCGCCCTCGCAGCCGACGATCTCGCCGTCGAGCAGCTCGATGTCGCAGCGGCGCTCCTCGCCGTCGTCCAGCGGCGCCAGCTCGATGGCATCGCCATCGACCAGCGCGTCGTCGTCGTAGCCGAAGGCCTCCGGCGGGAGCTCGTCGCGGAAGTCGAGCGTCTCTCCGCCCTCACCCTGCGCGTCGCCCGACTCGTCGGCGGCCTCGCACTCCAGGCGCACGCGGGCGCCCGGCCGGACGTCGAGCCGGAAGCGACCCGCCGCATCCGTGCGCGTGCGCGCGCCCGTGATCTCGTCCGTCACGGTCACGCCGGCCAAGTCGGCGCCGGTTCCGGCCTCGGTGATCTTGCCGCTGACGACCGCCGAGGTCGTTCCGGCGCCACCGCCTCCGCAGGCGGCAAGGGCCCCCACCGCCAAGACGGCGGCGGCGGTACGAAGGATGGCAAACATGGTGCGTCTCCCGAGGGATCTGCCCCACCCCGGACGTCGTGCCCCGTCCCTTCTAGCCGCTGGCAACCGGCGCCGGACAGGGGTCTGGGGCACCCGGAGAATCAGCGGCCCACGGCCGGACGTGCGACTTCCGGTTCACGGACGTGGCGATCGACCCAGGTCCTGGACAGCTCCCGCACCTCGGGCGTGAGGCGATGGCGGGCATCGACGAGATGTACGGCGTGGGACACGCCTGCCTCGCCCAGGCGCCGCTTCATGACCTTCGTCCCCTCCGGGGGGACGACCGTGTCGGAGAGACCGTGGGCCAGCTCCACGTGGACGCCCTTCATCTTCCAGGTCACGAGCGTCTCGTGGGGAAACCACACGTCGGGGTAGTAGCCGGCGTACGCGAAGAAGGTCTGCACGCGCTCGGGGTGCCGCGCGGCGAGGATGTTCGCCGAGGCGGCACCCTGGCTGTGCCCCCACACCGCCACGCGATCCGTCTTCGCGCGGTATCGACGACCGACGTCGTCCACGCAGCGCAGGACCCAGTCGGTGTGCTGCACCATGGGATCGGGCGCCTCTTCCGCGTCATCGCGTTCCGGGGGCCACACCGTCCAGCCGGGTTTCCCGGACTGCCCGATCACGTCGAGGTGCGGATGCAGCGCGCGCGGTGCGACGTAGATCACGCCGTCGCGGCCCAGGGCGTCGGCCACGCGGCCATGTCCGATCTCCGTCGAGCCGCTGCCATGCAGGATCACGACGACGGGGTAGCGGCGATCGGACGTGGCGTAGTCCCGAGGGAGCAGCACGACGTACGTGCCGACCGTCTCGGTGGCCAGGGCGTGGCGTTGGAGCCCGCCGACATGTTCCGCCACCTTGTTGGCAATCCCCTGCGCCACGGCGCGGCCGAAGCGCGCCGTGGTGCGGAGCGTGGCCAGGTCCGGATCTTCCTGCGCGTGCTCGACGTCGTCAAACCCGGTCCGGAAGGCGTTCTCGAGCGCATCCAACGCGTCGTCCACGCGTCCGGCCAGCGCGTGCACGCACGCGAGGTTGTACCAGCTGGTGCCGTCGCGCGGGTCGGCCTCGAGCCACCGCACGTACAGGTCGCGCGCGTCGTCCAGTCGCCGCGCGGTAAGCGCTTCGATCGCCTGGTCCCTGAGCGAGGGGCCCAGGATCTTCTCCTCGCGCGGCGCCGGTTCGTCCTCCGCCCGCACGTCGCGAAGTCCCGTCGGAGCGACGCAGGCCACGGCCAGCAGCGCGAGCGCCAACACCCTGCCGCACCACCCGGCTCCCGGGCCTGGACGAACGTCCAAGACCATTCCCATGGACCACCTCCGCGTGCAGACTACCGGCCGCGGAGGGGCCCGCCTGCGCCCTCCAGGGGAGACCTGCCATGTTCGTGTTCAGCGTGATGCTCGACGCGATCATCCTGGTGGGCGTCGTCCGCTGGTTGACGGGTAGCTGGTTCCCCCACGCGGGGGCCGCGGTCGCCACGGTGCTGTGCACGCTCCTGGGCACGATCATCGCGAGCGCGGTGCTACCCGATGCCGTGCAGTGGCTCGCGCCGATCGGCGGCGGTGTGGCCTGCGCGTTCATGATCCAGCTGATGGTGGGTGAGCGGCTCCCGCGCGCCGCGCTCACGGCCGGCGCCTTCGTCGTGGCCTCCGTCCTCGTGCGACTGGGCCTGCACGCGCTCTTCTCGGCATGACGCCTCAGGGCGACGCGTCGAGCAGCGGCGAGGCATGGCGGGGCTGGTAGACGCCCAGGTCGCTGCCGCCGGGCAGGCGGAAGGTGACCAAGTCCCCCCAACCCTGTCGACGGATCTCGCTGCACGCGATGCCCCTGTCCGCCATGGACTTCACGAACGCGTCGATGTCCTTGCACATGAGGTACAGCTCGTGCTTCTCGACATCCATCAGCGGATGCACGGCCACCTCCGCCGGGGGAAGCCGGAAGATCAGCCAGCCATGGCCCGCGTCCACGTGGTCCCAGCCGAGCACGTCGCGGAAGAAGGCCCGATCCGCTTCCGCGTCCTTGCTGTACACGATCACGTGGGCACCGATCAGCATGCGGGCTCCTCGCGCGAGGCCGGCGCCGGATCCAAGTCCAACGCCAGGATCACGCTCTCGTAGCTGGTGAACGGACGGAAGTCGTGCCGCCCGACCACACGATAGCCCCAGCGCTCGTACAGCGCGATCAGGCCGTGGGCAGGCAGCGCCGTATCCAGCGCCAGCCGCTTGGCGCCGGCACTCCGCGCGTGCGCCGCGGCCACGTCGTGCAGGCGGCGGCCCAGCTGGCAACCGCGATGGGAGAGCGCCACGGCCAGCTGGTGGACCGAGTGGACGTCGGGCTCGCGGTACAGCGGCACCTCGGCCGCGAGGCTAGGCGGTTGCACGGTGACGGTGCCCACGTAGGCCGCGCCGTCGATGGCAAGGAACGAGGCGCCACGTCCGAGCCGGTCGATCGTGTCTTCCACCGACTGGTGCGTGGCCCAGAAGCGCAAGCCCTCGCGAGCGTGGTGGGCGTAGGCACTCCGCACGAGGTCCGTGAGCGCTTGCGCATCGTCGTCGCTCCGCCAGCGGCGGATGAAGATCCGCGACGCCCCGGCGGACGGCGGTCCGTCACTCGTCACGGATGGATCCGCGCGCTGCGCGGCGCTCCCTACGTCGCTGGCGCGCGCGTTCGGCAGCCGCGGGGAGGACCCAGGCAGGCATGCGGGGCTCCAGCAACCAGGGACGGAAGGGTACGGGGAGGAACGCGAACGCCGGCCCCCGACCGGTGCAACGCCACCGCGCGCTCGATCGCGCAAGGGGCCTACCGTGCGCCGACCTCGAGGGCCTTGAGCTTTGCCGACGGGGAGCCGTCGCCCGCCACCAGGGGCGCGCCGGGCGTCACCGCGAAGTCCTCCGGGGTCAGGATCTCCACGCCGCCGTCGGCGAAGGCCGGGATGACGACGCCCGGCAGCGAGAGGTCGGCCAGCACGATCGCGCCCTCCTCGATGCGGTTCTGCGTCAGCCGGTAGGCCGGGTCCGCGTTTCGCCGCCCGGCCAGCGTCACGAGGCGTCGCAGGGCTTCGTCGGACCCGGTCGCCGTGGCGGCCTGCTTCCAGCGCGCCAAGGCGGCGTCGTCGAGAACCACCGGAGGACCGGCGACGGCCTGCAGGATGGCCAGCTGCGATGGTCGGGTCACTTCGCCCAGATGACGTCGTGCCAGCGCGATCACGAAGTCGGGCCCGCTGGCCTCGGGCCAGCGGGTGCCGGGCTGGAGCGCGCTGAACAAGGTCCGGACGCGGTGCATGGCCACGCCGATCCCATTGACCGGTATGCACGTCACTCCGCCCTCGTCGGCCAGGAAGACCAGCGACGGCGCGTCCTCGCCCGGGAGCTCCACGCGCACGTCGTGCTCCTGAGGTGACGGGGCCGACCCGTGCGCGGCAACGCGGTACCAACCACGGAGGCCGGCAAGGGGCTCGAGCGAGACCCGCTCGGCAGCGGCCCGGACGCGCGCGCGCAACCAGGCGCTGCCGCCGGGCGCTTCCCAGGCCAGCGCGGCCAGCGCCTGCCCCGCCCCGGGACTCGATTCCAAGCTCGCCGCAAGGCGGGCCAGCGGCTGGGCCTCCAGCTCGCGGGCGCCGGGAAGCAGCGACTTCGACGCGAGCAATGGGATGCGGCGCTCGCCCCGGACGAGCGTCACGTTCCCACCACGACGCTCCAGGGCCCAGGGCCCGCCGTCTTCAGATGGACCGCGCGCGCCCGTCGGGAGCGCTCCCTCGAGGAGTCGCGCCCGCACGCTCCCCCCCACCAAGACGTCGTTCCACGCCGGAACCACGAGCGCCCGCTCGATGCCGTACTCGACCTCGACGACAAGGCGCGTGCGGTCGGACGGGTCGCCCCCCTCCAGCGAGTCCGCGCGTGCGACCGAGGACGCCACGGCGATCCCCAGGCAGATGGCCGCCGCCCCGGGGAGCAGGCGAGACGTCAGGGGGCTGGCCGGCATCGTGCCTCCGTGATGGGGTTCAGGCCGTGCGCGCCCGCGAGCCCTCGATGAGCAGGGTCACGAGGAGTCGGAAGCGCTCATGGACGGCATCCGCCAGCGCTGGCTCCAGCCGCGCCCAGCGGTAGCCGAAGCGGTACCCTGCATCGAAGCCGCCGCTCCGGACCTCATGTGTCCAAGCGTCCGGTACGTCCGGCGGTGCTTCGACGCACCACACGTACCAGCGCTGCGTCTCCAGCGGGCCGTCCCCGAAGGGACCACCCGCCAGCCGGTAGTCGAAGGGACCGAGCAGCTCTCCCCCCGAGGCGAGGTCCAGACCCGACTCCTCGAAGAGCTCACGACGACCCGCCTGAAGCGGCGTCTCGCCTGCATTGATGCCGCCGCCGGGCAGCTGCGGTGCCGTGTCCGGGTGGAGGAGCAGCAGGAGCTCGCGCGCGTCGGCGGGTCCGCGCAGCACGGCGATGCGCACCTTGGGGACCACCGTCCGGGCAGCCACTACTTGCTCGACGCCGGAAGCACGATGCCCGACGGACGAGCAAGGATCAGCACGCCAATTGCGGTCGAAATGACGTCAGGGAGCCCAGGTGGGTCCACGGCGCTGGACTCCCCCCACGACCCATCGGGCTTCTGCGTTGCCACCAACCGCGCGGCCAGGTCATCGAACCATAGGCGGTCGTCGCAACCCTGGGTGCGCATGAGGACCACGTAGGCGAGGGCGTCCTCGAGGCCCCTACGCTCGATGGGCTGGACCCCTCCGAGTGACCAGGGTGCTCGACGGCGGAAGCGGGACCGCGCGAACGCCGCCACGCGGCGACGCGGAACCGTGCGAACCGTGGGTGCATCGTCCGCGCTCTGCGCGAGCCCCACCTGGGCCGCGGCGTAGAGCGAGACGATCAGTGACTCGTCCTCCCGCTTGGAGTGCAACGCACGCGGCGGCGGATCGGCGAGGCTCTCTTTCGACCAAGCGCCCGTCCGAAGCTGCGTAGCCGCGAACCGCTCCAGCTGCCAGTCCCTGAGCTCGCGCGCCATCGCCGAGTCCCCGCTGCGAGCATGAAGAGCCAAGCAGGCCCAGAGTGTCGATCCGAGGCTCATCCAGTTGGCATCTTGGAACACGCGCCAGGCTACGCGGCTGATTCGCAGTCGCCCCAGTTGCTCGAGCCAGCCTGACGGAGCGGGAGTCTCCGGCGCGATGTGCGCAAGCAGCACGCGGGCAGCGACGTAACGCGTGATCCCGCCGTTCGGGTCCTTCTCTGTTGGCAGGGCGTACTCGGCGACGGACCGTGCGCGCTTGGTCGGCGTCCACCCGGTCGCCCTCAAGGCGAGCCAGGCGAAGGCCACGTCTTCCGGACTGTAGTGAGGCCGCGCCTTGGCGGCGGGGTCAAGCGCCCGGTGCTCGGCGCACGCAAGCAGCACCTCGCGCGCGCGTTGCAAGGCCAGCTCGTGAGGCGCCAGCTCGGCAGCCGGCTCCTCGGCGTGCGCCATGCACGGCGCCAAGATCAGCGGCAGGACGAAGGCCAGGCGGCGCATGGGCGGTGGCGTCCTCGAAAGGGAAGAGGTGCGCGGCGCGGCCAGCATACGCGGCGGGCCGCCCCAAGGCGGCCCGCGAAGGGCGTTCGCCGGTGCGCGCTGACGGCACTTGGTGAAGGTGGTGTCGTGGCGGCTCCGCGCTGGCGCGGCCACGGCACCGCCAGGAGCAACCCATGTGGGCCCCCGCCACCCTGTCCGCCTGTCTTCTGGCCGCTGTCGCCTTGCTGGGTGGCTGCGGCTCGAGCGGCGACGACGAAGTGATCCTGGCCACGTACGACTTCCACAACGCGGGCAGTGGCTTCGGCACCGTGGCCAGCCACGTCGAGCTCCGCCTGTCGTTCTCCGATGATCCGCCCTACGAGATGCTCACGATCACGCCGCCACTCGCGGGCGGCGAGAGCGGCGTGTCCTACGAGACGCGACCCGGCGACAGCGCCACGGCGGACTCCGTGCTGGGTCGGTTGGCCAACGGCCAGGACGAGCAGCTGGGCTTCCTCGGCTGGTGGCTGCCTAGCGGCGGTGGCGGAGGCTCGTCGGCGAACGAGTCTTCGTTCTACGACACCCGCCATTCCGATCTCACCGGCGTGGACTTGGTGGGCGCCACGGTGACCCGCGTGATCGTGCGCATCGACAGCTGCACGCTCGTCGCCGGAGACCCCCACTCCAGCGACATCACGGGAACCTTGGTCGTCATGGGCAAGCTCGACTGAGTCCGATCGCGTCGTTCGTGCTCAGAAGTGCACGATCACCTCGATGACCCACGCTTCCTCGGCCTCTCCATCGCCCCACGTACGCGTGAACCCGCCACGCAGATCCAGGCTCCGCGAGACCGGAAGCGAAGCACCAAGCAGCCAGCGCCCCGACAGGCCCTCGCCCTCACCACCCACTGGCGCCACGCCCGCGACCTCGGCCAGCAACGTGACGGCCGTGGGCCCATGGTCGTGCGCGGTGGAACCACAGTCGGCGAGAAGCGGCCGCCAGCAGATCGAGCGACCCAGCGAGAGGCTCCAAAGCAGCTCCGTCTCGCCCTCGGACGGGACGTGTTCGAGACCGAGATACGCCTGCAGGGTCGTCCACGCGCCGAAGTCGAACCAGCCGTGCAGCCCGGCCCCGTAGGCCCAGGCTCCCGAGCCGAGTCCGCTGGACGTCGACGCCGTCGGGAGCTCGACCTCGACACTTGCCGACAAGAGGGCGCGCTCCTCCTCCACCAACAGCGCCTTCAAGCCGATGGCGGGATCCCCGAAGCCCGTGCTCTCGGCGTCGATCCAGGGCACCTCGACGACCAATCCGAGCCGGCGCGAGAGCGCCCACTCGATCTCGGCCTCGACCTCTCGCTCGTCGTCACCGAGCTCCGCGCCCAGGATCAGGTCGCGCCCCAAGAAGGCAGGCTCGGTCAGGAACGCGTGCACCATCGGCGTGCCACAACGCCCGGCGTGCACGTGCTCGAAGCACTCGCCCCAGCCCCGGCAGATGTCGCTCCGCAACAGCGCACGGTCAGCGTGGCCCTTCGCGAGCATGTGCATTGGCCCGTGCAGGCGGTCGTGCACATCGTGGTGGTCGAGGGCAGCGGCATGCGCGTGCTCGTGGTCGTGGTCGTGGTCGTGGTCGTGGTCGTGGTCGCTCTGCGAGGCGTGCAGCAACCCGGGCGGCGTCCGCGGGCCCTCCCGCGAGGCCGCCGGAAGTGCGGTCGCGCACCCCGCAAACCCGCCACCTGCCAGGACCAGACACCAAGCCGCCTTGCGCATGGGACCTCCACGCCTGAATGATAATGAGTTCTCATTATCTTGCAACACGCATCCCGGGTAGGTTGCCCTCATGAGCCGCGCGACGCAGCAACGAACCGCCATTTGGGCCTGCCTCGAAGCGGCGCTGGGCCCCCTCCTGCCCGAGGAGGTGCTTGCCCAGGCGCAACGCGAGTGCGCGACCTTGGGTCAGGCCACGGTCTACCGGACCTTGGCAGCGCTCGAGGCCGAGGGGGACGTAGCCCGCGTGGTCGCCGCCGACGGCCGCGCCCGCTTCGAACGCACGCGCGGCCACCACCACCACTTCGCCTGCCGCTCGTGCGATCGCGTCTTCGACGTGGAGGGCTGCCGCAGCTCGGCCGCTTCGCTGTCGCGCGGCCTACCTGACGGCTTCGTCCTCGAGGGCCACGACGTGTGGCTCCGGGGCCTGTGCGCGGAGTGTGGGACGTAGCCGGGGACTCGACCCGGGAGGTCGGCATCTGACCAGCGGGCTCCGAAGGCGGGCACGCCTCCGCCGATCACGGCTCGAGGCGGCGCAGGCTTGGCCTCTAGCTGACGGCGCCGCTCTCGCTCGCGTGGGCCTTCGCCGAGGGTGTGAGCCGGCCCACGATGGCCGGGGCCACCTGGACGAGGTCGTCGTTGGTCAAGGCTTCGACCATGAAGAGGGCGAAGTCGATCCGTCGCGTGAGGTTGCTGGCCAGGATGGGGTCACCGACGTGTTCGCTCCACACGGGCAGGCCCTGGGACTCGCCTTCCTCCAGGTCGCTGCCTCGTACGACGGTCCAGCGGCGGTCGCTGGCGAAGATGCGCCGGCACGCCTCGACTTGGTCGCGCAAGTCCGCGAAGCGTGTCAGTCGGGCGATCGCCCCGAACACCTTCAGCATCAGGCGGAAGCCCAGCGAGTAGACGTCCTTGCCGTCGCGCGAGATGTGCCAGCCACAGGAGAACACGAGCCGCGCGCCGGGTTCGGCGTGATCCAGGACGGCCTGTGCCGTTCCGGTGGCGTACTGCTGCGTCCCCCACGGCACGAGCACCGTGAGCACCCCGTCGCAGCCCTTCACGGCGCGGGCGATCACCTCGGGGTCGTTCGTGGCCCCGGGCACGACCTGGACGCGGTCGCCGAACGACGCGAGCTTCTCCACGCTCTGCGCGCGGCAGACGCCCACCACCTCGTAGCCCCGCTCCAGGCAGTGCCGGACCATGTACTGCCCCAGCTTGCCCGACGCCCCGACGATGCAGACCTTCATGCGCGCGTCATACGGCAAGGATGACGCCGGACAAGTTCCGCGGGCCCGCAGCCGCCCCCGCGCGTCTCACTCGTAGCCGACTTCCTCCAGGCGAACGCCCTGGTCGCCCGGTTCGACGCCTTCCGCCCGGAAGCGGCGGAGGCGATCGACAGCAACGCGAGCCTCGACGACCCATCGCCCTGGAGGCAGTCCTGGGAAGGAGAACAGCCGCGCGGCATCGTCCAGCGTGCCGTGCACACGGCGCAATCCATCCGTGGCCTCGACCGACACGTAGCGGGGCCTGAAGGGCCATGCGACACGCGGCAGGCGTCCCCGCGTCGGCGATCCGCGCTCGAGGGTCAGTGTGACGTCGTCTCCGGGTCGGAGCCGCTCGATACGCGCGTGGTGCCCACTGCGTGCGTCGACCACGAGCAAGGTTCCCCCGTCGACGCCGATGGGAATGGACGCGGCCAGATCGCCAGACAAGGCGCGCTGCACGGTGAAGCGCCGCTCTTCGCTGCCGCCCGCAGGCCGCACGACGAGCTCCAGCTCCCGGTGATCACCCTCGATGCGAACCGCGGCCACTCCCCCAGCCGCCAAAGCCAGCTCGATCCTATCCGCAGGCGCCGTGACCTCGCGCCACGCCGAAGCTCGGGCGCCGCGCACCAGCGCAGCGCGGACGGCATGCGGCCCAGGCTCCAACGGCCCGACAACGAACGAGCCGTCCTCGCCGACGCGGGCCGAGATCGTCTCGGCTGAGCTGCCCCGGGCGAGACTGCGCACCTCCACCCGAAGGTCACGGGGCCTGATGTCGCCAGGGCTCGCGACATGGCCGCTGATCGAAGCGGCTGGTCGCAGGGCGATGTCGACCTCGCCCACCTCGGGCCCCACCTCGATAGGCTCCATGGAGAGATTGCCAAGATTGCGCACGGAGGCGCCGCGAACGCCCACGCGGACAGCAGCGTGGGGAAGCTCACGGATCGTCGCACGCCCCTTCGCATCCGTGACGGCGGTGCCGGGGCGCGCGAGGGGATCGAGAGGGATCGGTGCCGCCTCCACGATGGCCCCACGCACCGGAGCACCGTCTGGACGGGTGAGCACGACCGCGAGCTGGCGCGCTCGACGGGCAACCAAGAGCAAGGGCTCGCCTCCCGGGCGCACCCGCACGACACCCGTCCCGGCGAGCACCCACGTGTTGGACTTGGTCGCGAGAGCAGCTTCGAGGTCGGGCAGAGCTTCGACCTCGAACCGACCGAGCGCGTCGACGGTCACGCCGCGCACGAAGGGATCCGCCTCGCCAGCTCCCCCGAAACGGAGCTCCAAACCAGCCTGGACCGGCGTCTCGCCATCGGCCTCGACCAGGCGACCACGCAGCGTCCTGCCTGCTGGCACGACCAAGTCGACCCGATCCTCCTCCCCGATCTCGACCGTCTCGCTCCAGTCCGAGAGCGTGGCGCGCCCCTTGCCGTCACGCGCTTCCCGAACGCAAACGGAGACCGGTCGATCGACGTCTGCGGGGAGATCGACGCGCACCTCGCCACGCTCGATGGGGAACTTCCAACCGGGAACATGGCGCGTGGACGTGTAGGACACCTCGAGCTCGCCCGACACGAGAGGCTCGCCATCGGAGCTCGAGAGCTTGAAGGCCAAGGCCCGCAGTGGGCCTCCCTGCACCAGCCGGACGGCTGGCCCTGGCACGTGGACGGCCACCGGCTCCCCGCCCGCGGCCTGGAGGCGCAGCTCGACAGGGCGGAGCCGGGAGGCTGCCTTCACGACCGGATCACGGATCCAGAAGTGGAAGTAGCCCTGGTCGCCGCTCGTCGTGGTCGCGAGCAAGCGCCCGTCGGTGGTCCGACACGCGACGGCCACACCCGCGCGGGGCTCGCCGGTCGCGGACTCGACCCATCCCCCCGGGCTGGCGTCGTCGCACGTGGCGCGTAGATCGCCGAGGTCCAACCCCGTCGCAGGGCGCCCGCCTGGGACGTCCACTTCAAGCTGCATCCAGTCTCCGGCGGGTCCTCGCTCGGCGCGGAGCGTGCTGGCCGCGTCCTCCGTGCATGGGAATCGGAAGCGACCGTCCGGACCGGTCGCTGCCGTCGACGGCTCGGTGCCCGCACTGGAGAGGTGCAGCGGTACGTGGGGCAACGGGTCGCCCGCCTCATCCAGCACGCGACCCCAGAGCGGTCCCCCGGTGGGCAGGCGCACGTGGAGTGGCGCGAGATCCTTCGCCACGACGAAGTGCGCGAGGTGATCGCCGCCCTCCGGCCGGCGAACGTGGACATCGCACTCGGTGCCGGGCGGCAGCGCGAGGACCTCGACCCCTCCCCCGGCGTCGGTGACGCCGGGCACGTAGGTGCCGACGACGCCGGGGAGAAGGTCGTCAAACCACGCCTCGGCCGACGGAACGAGGAGGACGGTGGCACCTGCAACGGCGCTCCCCCGCGTGTCGCGCACCTTGATCACCTGGCGATCGAGAGGGGTCAGCACGACGAGGAGCTCCCGCGGATCCGTCCCCTCGTCAGCGGGAAGGCGGAGCGGCAGGACGGCTCCGTCCGCGGCGCGCCAGCCGGGGGCCAGGATGCCGAGCTCGCTTCCGACGTCGCTCCGCACGCCGTCGAGCGCGATGCGACCCGTGGCATCCGTCGCCGCCAGTGCATTCGGATGGCCCCAGTACACGAGGCGGATCCCCTCGAGGGGGCGATGCTCGGTGTCCTCGACCCGCACGGTGATGGTGCGACAGGGCGGAAGGACGAGATCGACCGTGATGTCTTGGTCGTCAGACGCGACGTTTGTCGCCCGCGTCCATCCTGGACCGGCATTCGCGCGAGCCGTGACGAAGACTTCCACGAGGCGCGGCGCGTCGGTGAGTGCCCAGCGCCCCTCCCGGTCCGCAACCACCTCCCGCGACCACATGCCGCCCCCGAGCAGCCTGCCCGCGACAGCCAGCGCCATGTGCGGCGCAGGGGGCCCATGCGACCACCGTACGAGACCGCGCACCGCACCTGGGCGCGAGGCGGGCACGCGCACCGTGTAGCTGCCGTCAGCCTCACGCTCCGACGGTAGCGACGTCCACACGGCGCCTGCCAAATCCTCGAGCTGGAACTCGACCCGCTGCGCGGCGGGCGCCAGCGCCTCGAAGTGACCTTGGACATCGAGTCCGGTCCACGCAATCGGGAGCTTGCGCCCATGCTCCCTCCACGCCATGCACGCGATGCGCCCGCTGCCCGGCGCACCGTCCGCGCGCACCACGCGCCCGCGGACGACACCCGCGGGAGCAACCTGCAGCACGAGGTCCTTCCCGCTACGGCTTGCCGCGTCCAGCTGGCACACCGCGCCCGTGTGGTCGGGCCCCGGCTCGGCCACGAGTCGACCGCACACCGCCGACCAGCGCGCGGGGACATCGAACCGCCCGTCGGCACCACTGACGAAGGTGTCGAGACGCCGCGGCGCGCCCTCCGCCCGGCGGGGGCGACCTGTGACGAAGCCCACGTGGAGATGCGAGGCCAGGCTCGTGCCGGCTACCTCGTCGGCCTCCAGATGCACGCGCACGCCGGCAACGCCGTCGAGGCGCCGGTCGACCACCCAGCCGGTGCGCGCGAACGGCAGACGAAACCCGACTGCCGGATCGACGTGGGGCCTCACCGGCGAGCCGGCCATCAGTCCAGGTGGCAGGTGCCCTTCCCCGGCCTCGCCGGAGCGGCTGGACGGCCCCCTCGTTTCCGTGACGAGATGCGCCTCGCGGTCCAGCCATCGCAGCGCCGCACCCCCACCGACGAGCAGCAGGCTGGCGACGAGCAGGGACCAATGCGCACGGCGCTTCATGGGGTGCACCCAGCCTACGCGCACGCGGGCCCGCCGATTCATCGGCAGGCGCGCGTGGCGTACCCACTCGTTGGCAGGGCCTCGCCAGCCGGGTTCAGCGTGCGCGGCTGCTCGTGGGTAGGGTCGCCGTTCGTCCCTGGGACGTGCCGGGGAACAGGTCGATGCCGAACACGACGTAGACCTGCGCGTCGGGCGAGTCGTCGGTCAAACCGAACAGGGGCGCGATGTCCAAGTGCGTGTTTCGCGTTGGGCGCCACTGGATCGTGGGGCCCAGCAGGAAGGCGACCTCGGGATCGTCCCGTGCGCCGGCCTCGGTGACGTGCTCGAGCTTGGCCTCGATGCCTACGCTGAACGACGGGTCGCAGACCGTGTAGCCGAGCCCAGCACTGATGCCCATCTCGACTTCCTTGCTCCCGCCGAG
Organism: Planctomycetota bacterium; assembly: GCA_050248855.1. Taxonomy (GTDB): domain Bacteria; phylum Planctomycetota; class PLA2; order PLA2; family JAEUHO01; genus JACKGW01. The sequence continues at coordinate 24,051 of JBFWRP010000033.1, forward strand.
CTGCCGCTCGTAGAAGAGGTTGGTGGCCCACTGCCAACGGCAGCCGATGTCATCGGCCAGCAACAGCTTGGCCTCGAAGACATCCGGTTCGTCCTCGATGAGCTTGTACTCCAGGTAGATCGTGGGGTTCCAGAGCAGACAGTCCCACTTGGCGAGCGCCCAGCGACCCTCGATCTGGAGATCGCTACAGCGCGTGTCCTCACCGGTCTCGTGCTGCACGCGCCAGTAGAGGTCCAGCTGCACGCGCCCCGGGAGACCGATGCCGATCTCCTGCAGGTAACGGTGCCGCTCGTCACCGCTCTTCTTGAACTTGCCTTCCCACCACGACTCGAACTCGACTTGCCAGGGGGCGTTGACGTACGCGCGCGTGCTCGCGAAGCGACGGTGCGTGGTCCAAAGCGGCTGGCGATTGGGGCCGACGCGGTCGAAGCTGGAGCGCGCCTGCATGGGTGCGGGGCCGCGCCCGAACCCGTCGTCGACGCGTGGTGCCGTGACCAGGACGGGCGGAAGGTGTTGCCCCTCCGGCAGAGCCGGGGCCGCGCCATCGGCGTCCGAGCCCGATCCGTTGATCTCGGCCAGCGCGGCCCTGAAGCCCCCGAGGCCCGAATCGTCGGATCGACGTCGCCTGCTCAAGCGAGCTCGACCGGCGCCATCGCGCGCCGTGGGCCGCGTCCAGGGGTCACCCTCGTCCGCAGCCGCGCCGGCGGCCGTGGCCAACGAGAGTGCGAGAACACCAGCGACGAGGGCCAAGCCACGCCGCCCGACAGACCGGATCTTCACGTTGCCTCCTGCCCCGCCCCTCCAGGCGGCGGTGCGCCAACGGCCGCACCGCGTCGCGGTCGGCCGACTCCCCCGAACGTGCTCGAGCACACGCGGTTCATGCGTGCGCGCCGAGGTCGATGCGAGATCCCGCATCGCGAGTCGTACCCTTGGCGGGATAACCGACGGATCTCGTATGGATACAAGGGGTTGCATCCGCGAGCCCGGCTGACAGGACGTTGCCGCAGGATGCGATCGCCGCGATGCTGTCGACGGAGTTCGCGTGTTCGACCCGACCTGCACCTGCGTGGCACTGACCAACGAGTCGTCCGTATGGCGATCGGTCGTGGCTCCGGCCCTGCACGTCGCGTCCGCGCTCGATGGCCGCCCCCTCCACATCGAGCCCATCGAGCCCACCGATCACGAGCTCCTCTTGGATCGGGAGACGCTCCAGGCCTTGGAGTTTGCTGCGCTGCTGGTCGTCGACCTCGCAGCGTTGGACGCGCCGGCGTTTCGCCTGGTGGAGTGGTTGGCGCGCGTGCGGCCTGGCAGCGCCCTCCTGTTGCGTACCGGCACGACGGCCCTCCCCTTCGAGCTGCACGAGCTGCTCGTCCGTACGCTGCCTGACGCAAAGCGCGAGGGAGGGGCGAACGCCCGCCAGACCGTGGCACGTCTGGCCACCCTCGGCGCGGTGGCCCGGGCGAACGAGGGCGGAACGATCGCGTGGACCTCGCCACGCGCGGTGGAGGTGCTGGCGCGCCGACGCGAAGGGCGCGGAGCGCGCGCCGCATGGCAAGCCGCGGCACGCGCTCGCCACGCGGGGAACCACGACGCCGCGCGCGTGGCCCTCGGGCAGGCGCTGCAAGCCGATCCGCGCGCGGCCGACCTGCTCTTGGCCGCTGCCGTGCACGACCGCCTCGCGGGCCGCTGGCACGACGCCTTGCCGCGTCTCGAGCGGGCCGTTCGCCGGGCCCCTCACCTGGCAGCCGCGTGGCGCGAGCTGGGCCTGGTCCGCCAGCACGCGGGTGTCCCTGACGCACGGGGAGCGCTCGAGCGCGCCGTCGATCTTGCGGATGACTTCGAAGCGCTCGTCGCGCTCGCCGTCCTCTGTTCCCGCGAGGGCGAAGCCGAGCGGGCCGCACGCCTCTACGCACGCGCCCTCCAGATCTCCGACGGCCAGCTCAACCTGGTGCTGCCTACGCTCGAAGCCGGCGCGCGCAGCGATCGGCGCATCGTCCTGCATCCGTGGGACGAGGAGCGACTGCAGGCCGTCTTGGCCCTCCGCGCCGGGCAAGCGCAGGCCTCGCCCCCCGAGGATGCCCCCTGGAGCTTCTTCGACGTGGCGCGCGTGCACTTGGCGCGTGGTCGCGTGGACCTCGCCGCGGATGTCGTACGGGCCGCGCGTCCGCTGCTCTCGGCCCCCTGGCAGCCGCAGACCTTCGCCGCCAGCCTCGAGGCCTACGCCGCGGCGGGCGTCGACGTCGCTCCCGTGCGCGCGGCGCTTGGGCTCGTCGCGGGGCGCAGCGCCGACGCCCGATCGAGCGGTTCATCGATCCTGCGACGTCCGTTCCAAGCCGCTCCTCGCGATGCCACGTGGTTCGTGCGCAACATCCCCTGCATGACGGCCTGCCCCGTGGGCACGGACGCCGGTGCCTACGTGCATCACATCGCGGCAGGCCGGCTCGCCGAGGCCTTCCACGTCGCGCGCGCCCCCAATCCGTTCGCCTCGGTGTGCGGTCGCATCTGCGCGGCGCCGTGCGAAGACGCCTGCCGGCGGGGGGCCATCGACGCCCCCGTAGCGATCCGCTCGTTGAAGCGCTTCCTGACCGAGCAGTTCGGCGTGGAAGGCACCACGCCGCGCGTGGACGACGTGCTGCGTGCCGACGCCGCGCCCTGCATCGAGGGAGAGGCCTACGTCCATCGCGTGCGCTCGCTGGAGCGCGGCCGCACGGGGCGCATCGCCGTCGTCGGGGGAGGGCCCGCAGGACTTGCCTGCGCCCACGACCTCGCGTTGCTCGGCCACGGGGTCACGCTGTTCGAGGGCAGCCACCAGCTGGGCGGGATGATGCGTCAAGGCATCCCGATCTACCGACTGTCCCGTGATCTGCTCGAGCTGGAGATCGGCGCCATCCTGAGCCTCGGCGTGGATGTTCAGCTCGGCACGCGGCTTGCCGCCGAGCGCGGCGTTGGTGCCCTGCTGCGGGAGGGGTACGACGCCATCTTCCTGGCCTCGGGCGCGGGCACGGCACGCGGCCTGGACGTGGACGGTGCGCACCTGGACGGCGTGATCACGGCCATCGAGTACCTGCTCAACGCCAACCAGGGCTATCGTGCCGAGCTCGGCCATCGCGTCGTGGTCGTGGGCGGCGGCAACGTGGCGCTCGACGTGGCCCGCACCGCGCGTCTCGGCCGCGCGCCCGACCCGCTGGCGCCCACGAGCGGTGCTCGAACGGCGACGAACGGCTTCGGTCCGGCGCTGGCGAACGATCCGCTACGCCATGCCCTGCGAGGCAGCCAGCGCGAGGTCCACGTGATCGCCCGCCAGCCCATGGGGCAATGGCCTGCCCAGCGCACGGTGCAGGGCACGCGCGAGCTCGACGAAGCCCGCGAGGAGGGGATCGTGTTCCACCCCCTGCGCGGCGTGCGGCGGTTCCTCGGCGAGAACGGCCGCCTCGTGGCCGTGGAGCTGGCCGAGGTCGTCTCGCTGCTCGACGAACACGGGCGGTACGCCCCCACCTACGGTGCGCACGTTGCCGAGGTGCTGCCCTGCGACGTGGCCTTCCTCGCCGTCGGCCAGGAGCCCGCGCTCGACTACCTCGATGACCTCCCGAGCCTCGAGCGTACGCGCGGAGGGCTGGTTGCCGTGGACCGCGAGACGCTTGCGACGACCCATCCGGGCGTGTACGCCGGCGGCGATGCGGCCTTCGGCCCGCGCACGCTGATCGAGGCCGTCGGGGACGGCAAGCGTGCCGCACGCAACATCCATGCGTGGCTCGGAGGTGCGCGGCCGGAGGCGGCGGGCGTGCGCTTCGAGGTGGTCCCCGCGCGCGCCGTGGGCACGACGCCCGGCTACGAGACGCTTCCGCGCTGCGCCCCGCCGCGGCGCGACGTGGATCGACGCACCGGTATCGCCGAAGTCGACCTGGGCTTCGATGCCGAACAGGCCCGCCAGCAGGCGGCGCGCTGCTTGGTGTGCCACGTGCAGACGATCTACGACGGCGACCTCTGCATCGCCTGCGGGCGCTGCACGGACGTTTGCCCGCACGGATGCCTCTCGTTCGTCGGCCCCGAAGCCCTCGAGCGCCCACCCGACTTCGAGCCGCGAGGCGACGTCTTCCTGGTGAAGGACGAGGACACCTGCATCCGCTGCGGGCTCTGCGCCGAGCGTTGCCCGACGGGCGCCATGACGATGGAGCGCGTTGCTCTCGAGCCGGGCGTCTCCCGATGAGGGCCAGGCCGACCACGCGCCGTCAGGTGATGCGCCGCGCGGGGTGGATCACGGGCATGGCCGGTGTGCTGGCCACGATCGGCTCCTGGACGCGTGCGTTGGTCCCGCGTGTTCTCTACGAGCCGTCGGCCAAGCGGCGGTTGGGCCTGCCGTCCAGGTATCCGGAGGGCGCGACCTTCCTGGCGGAGCACAAGATCTTCGTCATCCGCGAGGGCGCCCACCTGCGCGCGCTGTCGGCGGTCTGCACGCACCTGGGCTGCACGGTGGGTCGCGCGGACGAAGGGTTCCACTGCCCCTGCCACGGCAGCCGTTTCGATGCGGGCGGACGCAACCTTGCGGGGCCCGCGCCCTCGCCGTTGCCCTGGCACCGCCTCGACGTGGCAGGCGATGGCCAGGTCGTGGTGGATCTCTCGCGCGTGGTGCCCGCGACGCAGTTCCTCGTGATCGCGAGCGAGGAACGTCCCTCATGATGCGACCCTGGCCCGGCGAGCCCACGTGGCGCAGCTTCAGCCCCCGCAGCCCGCGCGAGGCATCCGAGGCCATCGTCCGCAACTTCCTGCTCCATGCGTTTCCCGCGCGCATGACGAGAGCCGCGTTCTCGTGGCGGGCCAGCGGCTGGCTGGGGACGATCGCGCTGCACCTCTTCGTGATCCTCTGCGTGACCGGCGGGCTCCTGCTGTTCCTCTACGTACCCAGCGTCGAGCGGGCGTACGCCTCGGTGAAGGACATCGAGTTCGTCGTGACCGGCGGGCGGTGGCTGCGCGGTACCCACCGCGTGGCCGCGCACCTCATGGTCGTCGTCGTCATCCTCCATCTCATCCGCGTCTTCCTGACCGGGGCGTACAAGAAGGGGGGCGCGCCCGGTGCCGCGAGGCCGCTCAACTGGCTCGTGGGCATCGCGCTGCTGCTGTGCACGCTGGGCCTCTCGTTCACCGGCTACCTGCTGCCGTGGGACCAGCTGGCGTACTGGGCGGTCACGGTGGGCACGCAGATCGCGGCCTCGGCCCCGTTCGTCGGCGAGCAGCTGAAGTTCCTGCTGCTGGGCGGGAGCAGCGTGGGTCAGGAGACCTTGCTGCGCTTCTACGTCCTGCACTGCTTCCTGCTGCCCGCGGTCACGATCGCCTTGGTGGCCTACCACCTCTGGCGCATCCGCAAGGACGGGGGGCTCGCCGTGTCCGATCGCGTCGGGGACGAAGCGCGGGCCAGCGCCACCGCCAGCCCGCCGCCGCCCGGCAAGACCTACTCGCTCCTGGGCAGCACGAAGGGCGGCACGGTGCACGTCGTCACGCCCGTCGCGGCGCTGGAGTCGCGCAGCGTGCCGAGCATCCCGCTCGTGGTGTGGCGCACGGCCGGGTTGTTCCTGCTCGTGTTGGCGACCACGAGCTGGCTCGGTCTCGTGGTGCCCGCTCCCTTGGAGGAAGCGGCCAACCCGGCCGTCACGCCCAACCCGGCCAAGGCGCCCTGGTACTTCCTGTGGCTCCAGGAGCTCGTGTCGATCCTCACATTCCGGGTAGGCGACGTGGTGGTGGACGGTGCCTTCCTGGGTGGTGTCCTGGTCCCCGGGCTGCTGATCGGCCTGCTGGCCGCCTGGCCGTTCCTGGACCGTTCCCCGCTCGAGGCCGCCGGCGTCTGGTTCCACCCCTCGCGCCGACGCCAGAACCGCGTGTTCCTCGCCATCCTCGTGGCCTGCATCGTCCTCGGCGTGGTCGGTACGTTCTTCCGCGGCGCCTACTGGTCGTGGACGTGGCCCTGGGACGCCGTGCCCGCGCCGGTGGAACCCGTATGAGCATGCCGCAGGTTCCCCGCGCCGACATCGCGCTCGTCACGCTCGGCGGCACCTTGCTGGTGCTCGCAGCCCTCGTGGCCGGCATGCAGGACGCGACGCCCGGGTGGAGCCACCACCAGGACGATGCGCGCGCTTGGGTGCGCCAGCGCCACGGCGACGAGGACGCCGACAAGCTGCCGGTCGGTCTCCAACAGGTCTGGATCCCTGCCCTGGACCGCGTCGACCGCTGCACGACGTGCCACGTGGCGACCGACGGTGGCGCGATGACGGCCGAGGCGCCGCAGCCCTGGCGCTCCCACCCCCATCCCGAGCTGCTGGCCGCCCACCCGGTCGAGCGTTTCGGCTGCACGCTCTGCCACGGCGGGCAAGGCGCGGCGACGACGCTGGCCGCCGCGCACGGCGACGTCCCCTTCTGGGAGGAGCCCCTGCTGGACGCACAACGTGCGGAGCGCGCGGGCCTGGAGCGGCGCCAGCTCCTCGAGATGCGCTGCAACCGCTGCCACCAGCACCAACAGGAAGTCGAGGGACTTCCCACGATCGCCGAAGGCCGCCGGCTCGTGGAACAGCTGCGCTGTGCGCGGTGCCATGCGATCCACGGCGAAGGGGGGACGACCGGCCCCGATCTCACGCACGTGGGCGACGAATCGCCCTCCAAGCGCCACTTCCCGCCGGCCTACAACGGGCCGCGCACCGTGTTGGCTTGGCACGTCGAGCACTTGCTCGATCCGCAAGCGCTGTCCCCGGGCAGCGAGATGCCCAAGCATCCGGTGGATCGCCGCCAGGCCACGGCGATCGCCCTGCTGCTCATGTCGTGGCAGCGCGTGGAGCTGCCCGCGGCCTGGACGCCGAGGTAGGCGTGGCCCAACCCGTCCGCGAGCCGTTGAGCCTCTACCTCGACGACGCCGAGGAGCCGTTCAAGGTCGCCGTGCCGCCCGTGCGCTTCCGCCTGTCCACGCTGCCGCTCGCCGACGGACCGCACGAGCTGCGCATCGTGGCGAGCAACGGCCTGGCGCCGCCGACCGTGCGGCGCATCCCCTTCCAGGTCCGCAACGGCGTCGCGGTGTCGGTCAGCGGACTGCAGCCCGGTCAAGTCGTGGGCGGGCAGGTCCAGGTGCTGGCCAACGCGTTCGCCGGCAGCTCGGAGGCCGAGTTCGAGCCGCGCAAGGCCGAAACGCCCGAGCCCGTTCCGCGCTGGGCGTGGGTCCTCCTGCTCGGCGTGGCCACGTGGGCGCTGGCCTACGTGCTGCGGCTGGGCGCGCCCTTGCCCCCGTCCGCCGCGCCGGGCGCACTGCAGGCCGACGTCGGCGCCCAGCGTGTCCAGGACGTGTGCGCGCGCTGCCACGGGGAGGACGGACGCGGCCGGCACGCGGCCGGGGATGGATCCGTGGCCCTCGTGCCACCGCTTCGGGACACGCCGTTCCTGGCCGTGGACCGTGACCCCGAGCGCCTGCTGGCGCGCGTCCTCGTGGGCGTGCCCGACACGGCCATGCCGGCGTGGGCCGCGCAGTGGCCGCTCCACGAAGTCGTCGCCGTGGTCAACCATCTGCGCCAGACCTGGGGCCACGACGCATCGCGGATCGACCTGCGTCATCGGGCCCCCCCCGCCGACCTGCTTCGGGCCGAGGAGACGCTTCGCGAGGCGTTCCAGCGCAAGAGCGCCCCCGAGGTCGTGGCCGTCTGGGCGCCGACGGGGCGCACCACGTCGTTCCGCATCGACGACGAGGCCGGCGGCGTCCTGGGCCGCCGCGAGATCGGCGCCCGCTGGGCGGCCTACTTCGCCGAGCTCGGACCTGCGCGCTCCCTGGCGATCGAGGTCTACGACACGCGCTACGACTACGAGCCGGCCTCCGTGACGGCCGACGGATCCTTCGTCGTGTCCCTCGGTCGCATCCGCCAGGTCGTTACGGGCCCCGAGGGTGCCGAGCTCGCCAGGGAGGGCGACCTCCTTCGCGGCTGGCGCCTGCGCCAGGGCCGCTGGACGCTCGTCCTGGACGTGGCCACGATCCCGGTGCGCGTCGGCCTGGAGGCACGGGCGACGCCGGCGCCGTCCGCGCGACACGCGCGTGCGGCCCCCACGAAGTCCCTCGGTCCGCTCGGCTACGCCGACGTGCAGGCGATGTTCGAGGGGCTGGGGCGCTCGGCCAAGACGGCGCCGCACGGCACGTTCTGGCGTCTCGGCTACGAGGAGTTCGTGGACCAGGTCTTCGAGTACGAGCTGCCTGACGCCGTCGCACGCGTGCGCATGGTCGTGCCGTACGACAGCGCGCGCAGCAACTTGCTGCGCGCGATGCGTGACGGCAAGGGCATGATCTGCAGCCTGCCCGGGGGGCAGCTGCGCGAAGTGGACATCCGGCGCATGCCCGTCGGGGTGGCGCCGCTGGACGATGCGCAGCTCGCGGCGCTGGAAGCGTGGATCGACGCGGGCTGTCCCGAGCGCGCCGGCGAGCCCAGCACCCTCCCCCGGCGTCCCGCCGACCAGCTGTTGCAGGCCGATCGCTGACGTCGGGTGCGCCGGCTACCGCCGCGCAAAGCGCGCGGTGAAGTGGGGCAGCACGTCGGGGCGCTCCACGAACTGCAGTCCCGGGATCCGGGCGCGCTTCTCGAACAGCTCGAGGATGGACTCCACGACGTAGTCCATGTGGCTCTGGGTGTACACGCGACGCGGAATGGCCAGCCGCACGAGGTCCAGGTGGGGCCAGTGCCAGACACCGTGGGCATCGGGCCGCCCGAACATGACGTTGCCGATCTCGCAGGCCCGGATGCCGCCATGCTCGTAGAGCGCCACCGACAGCGACCATCCGGGGAGCGCCTCGGGCGGCAGGTGCGCGCAGAAACGGCGGGCGTCCAGGTAGATCGCATGACCGCCGAACGGCCGCAGCAGCGGCACGCCCTGTGCATGCAGGCGATCGCCGACATAGCGCGTCGAGGCGATGCGGTACTCGAGGTAGCTCTCCTCCAGGATCTCCTGGAGCCCGATGGCGAGGGCCTCGAGGTCGCGGCCGGCCAAGCCGCCGTAGGTCGGGAAGCCCTCCGTGAGGATCAGGCGCGTGCGGATGTCGGCCGCCCACGCGTCGTCGTCGAGCGTGATGAGTCCGCCGGTGTTGCCGAAGGCGTCCTTCTTCATGCTCATGACGGCGCCATGGGCCAGCGCGAACAGGTCGCGGGCGATGTCGCGAGGACTGCGCCCCGCCTGACCCGGCTCGCGGCAGCGGATGAACCAGGCGTTCTCGGCGAAGCGCGCCGCGTCGATCAGCAACCGCACGCCGTGGCGATCGCAGAGGGCGCGGGCGGCCCTCACGTTCTCGAGGCTGACGGGCTGACCGCCGCCGGAGTTGTTCGTCACCGTGATCAGCACGAACGGCACGCGGTCCGCCCCGTACCGGGCCAGCGCCTCCTCCAGGCGCCCCAGGTCGATGTTGCCCTTGAAGGGATGGAGGTTCTCGGGGTCGCGCGCCTCGGCGATCGGCAGGTCCAGGGCCTCCCCACCCGCCATCTCGATGTTGGCGCGCGTCGTGTCGAAGTGCGTGTTGCCGGGCACGACCATGCCCGGGCGCACGAGGCTTCCGCAGATCAGGTGCTCGGCGGCGCGGCCCTGGTGCGTGGGGATCACGTGCCGGTAGCCGAACACCGACATCACCGAGGCACGGAACCGATCGAAGCTGCGCGCCCCGGCATACGACTCGTCGCCGCGCAGCATGCCCGCCCACTGCTCGGCGCTCATCGCCGAGGTACCCGAGTCGGTCAGGAGATCGATCAGCACGTCCTCCGCGTGCAGGCGAAACGGGTTGAAGCCCGCTTCCTCGATGCATGCACGCCGCTCGTCCGGCGTGGTCTGGCGCAGGGCCTCGACGACCTTCACCCGGAACGGCTCGATGATCGTCTTCACGGCATCCTCCCGCCCCCGATGCAGGACGTGACTGGCAACGGAACTCCGTGCGGATTGTCCCACCGCACACGCGACCTGGCGCGGTGTGCGCCGCACGGCCCCCTCGGCCAGGGGCTGTCGGGCGCGGCGCAGAAGCGCCCCCCACGTGGCCGTCAGACGCGCAGGTGCGGCACGAGGAACCACGTCAGCTCGTGCTTGTTGTGCCAGAGGTGGCGCAGCCGGGCACCGGGGATGGCCGCGAACGCGCGGAGGACGTCGGCATCGTGCTGGCCCTGGAGCTTGATCGTGCAGACGAAGCGCCGGCACGTGCCGGCCTCCAGCCACCGTCGCACGAGGGCGAGGAGCCGGTCGGGATAGCACGCGATGTCGCAGAAGAGCCAGTCGACGGGCCCCACCTCGGCAGGATCCAGACCAAACGCGCTCTCCTGCCGGAACGTCACCTCGGGCAGCGCCGCCACCAGGTCATCGAGCGGCGCCTTGTCGACGCTGACGACGCGCGCCCCCAAGCTGGCCACGACCCAGGTCCACCCCCCCGGCGAGCTGCCCAGGTCCAAGCACACGTCGCCCGGGCCGGGACGCTCGTCGAGCAGCGTCAAGGCCTCCCACAGCTTGAGGTAGGCGCGATTGGGAGGGACGTGACGGTCCTCTTCGAAGCGCACCTCGCCGTTGGGGAAGGCGCTGGTGCAGCGCGCCGCGAAGAACAGCTCGTGCCGGTCCAGCAGGGTCCAGGAGCCCAGCGGTGCGGAGGGCCGCGGCTGCCCGAACCGGAGCGGCCGCCCCGAGACGGGCGGCAGCTTCTCGGCCAGCAGGCCACCCCGTGCAGCGTGGTCGGGGAGGTACGCCACCCAGTTGCGCTGCACCGCACGAAGCGCCTTGGCCCCCTCGCCGATCGAGCGGATGGAGAGCCGGACGGGCTCGATCCACACGTTCTGCGCCCACATCGACTCCCGCGCCGCGCCCGGTGCGATCAGGAGCCGCCCATGGCGCCGGGTGATGTCACCCAGCTCGTCGGCCAGCGCCTCGACGTAGTCGGGATGCGCGAGGTAGCCCGTCTCCATGCGCGCGGAGCATAGTCGCCCGTCGCCCGCAGCCGAGGGCGCGGAGGGACCCTACCGGACTTCGCGGTCCGGTGCAGGGCCCACGAGACGGTCGATGGCCTCGAGCAGCACCGCCTTGTGGTCCGGGCCACCCCGTTCGGGATGGGCGACGTCGGGATGTGCGCTCCGCAGATGGCGGAACGACGTGACCAGACCGAGGTACGTCCCGTCCGGCGCGAAGAACATGAAGTCGAACGGGTACTCGTGGTGCTCCAGGATGGCGTGCGCGATGGGCAGCCCGCTCCACGCCGGATCGCTGATCTCGTCATGCACCACCCACGAGCACACGAAGCGCTCGTCGAGGAGCTGGATGACCTGGGGATCGGAGAGCAGACCTGCCCTCAAGTCCGTTCCGCTGGGTCAACAGCTTTGGTCGTCGAGGGGACTCGTGAGAACGGCCACGAGGAGGGGTCGATCCTGCTCGCGCGCCAGCTCCTGCGCCTTGGTGATCGGCACCCAGCTGATGTCCATGAACTTGTAGAACTGGTGCTTGAGACGCGCTTCCGCCTCACGCACGGAGATGCCATCCGCAGGCGTCGCCTCGGCCTTCGGGACCGGCTCGCCGCCCGCCAACGCCATCTCGCGCACGCGATCAAAGCGCATGGTGGCCGTCGGAACACCGGTCTCGGGGTGCTTCCCCGTGAGGTGCACCGTCACGTTGATCGAGCGCTGCGTGGGCACGGCGACCTGGAACCACATCGCGCGCTTCTGGGTCCTGTCCAGGAGGAGACGACCCACGAAGCAAGCAGGCGTGTAGTACACGCCGGGAGCCAGGATGAACTCGGCGTGTACGCGGAACTGCAGCTCGGCCCGGTCGGCCGAGAGGGTACGCACGATCCCGAAGGCGCCTGCGGGCCCGGGCCGGCGGCCGTACGGCGTGGTGTAGCCCTCGAAGCGCACCGACGCACCCGGGTGGAACTGGGTGAGGAAGGGCAGCCACCGCTCGGGCTCCATCGACCAGACCTGACCAACGCTCTCGAGCGCGGGGGGCAGGAGCTGCGAGAGCTCCCTTGCGGAGTAGGTCTTGGTGGCCTGGGCCAGCGGCGGCCTCGTCAGCATCTGCAGCTCGCGCGCGCCCAGCTCGAAGGGGCCCTGGTCTTCCATGCCGACGTAGCGGTCCATGCGCGTGCCGCCAGGGCCGTCGAGATCGACCCCGGTCCACGTGGCGTTCATCACGAGCGTCGAACGCGGATCCAGCTCGGGATGCACGTCGCCGTCGAAGGCGCGCGCCGTCTCCGCATCGGGATTGACGTCCACGCGCTGCGGCCCGCCGACGATCTCGCCGGCGTCGCGCGCAGCCGCCGCGTTCGACTCCGACGTGGACGTAGCCGGGTCGACGCCCTGGGCCTGGGACGCAGGGGGCGCGTGCGGCTCGTCACGTTGCAGCGCGAACCATGCGGTGGCACCTGCGATCACGACAGCGCAAGCGCCCAGCACCCAAGCGCGGGTTCCAGAGAGTGCCATGTGTGTGCCCCAAGCGGCATCAGACGTTGCATATGCAAGACTTGCGTGCAGTTGCTGATGCCGCCTACACCCTAGCGAGGACCGGGGGCGCTGCCAGCCTCGCGGTGATGGACGTCCAGGCCACCGGAAACCACGTATCCAGCAGCCGGTCAAGCTTGGCGGCCCCCTCGAGTTGGCTGTTCCAACAAGCGAGTCGCGCCGCCTGCGAGAGCGCAGCACGGCGTGCGCGTGGGTGGCCTACGACTAGTCGGCACCCTCGGTGGCTCCGAGCGAGCGCGCCGGAGCCGCAACGCGAACGCTACGGCCGGGTCCGATCGTGATGGTGTAGCCAAGACGCCGCCATCGCTCGACCAGCGCGTCCAGGCGCGCGGCCAAGTCTGCCGGGGCCGCCGGGTCGGTGCGCTCCCGCATGAGCAGGAGCTGGGGGAGGACCTCGGGGGCGTCTTCGATCTCGGCGCGCCCCACCAAGGCGTCCCACGCCTCCCGTCGCAAGCCCACCTCCGCGACCTGTTCCATGCCATTCGCGATCTGGGTGGCCTGCATGGAGCGTTGCATTGGATCCTCCTCCCGCGCGAACCGCTCGAGGTGCTCGCGAAGCTCGCTGCGTGCGCGGTCCTCTCTTCCAGGACGCGACATCCGCTGGACGATGACCCAACCCGCGAGCACGACGGCCAACACGCCCACGACGTTCGTGAACGTGAGCGGGCGATGCCTACCGCCGGGATCGCCCACGTCGCTCACCTACTCGGTCCGCGTCCGCCGGATCGCACAGACGACCGCGGAGTGGATGATGGCCCAGAGGGCGGCAACAAGGGCTGCCGTGTGGAGCGCCCATGCGCCGACCAAGAGATAGGCGTGCCCTCGATCGGCGCGAGAGGCGATGTACTGCAGCAGCAGTCCGAGGAGGAAGCAGGGACCCGCGATCCAGATCGCGCGCAGCGTGGGCGACATCGGCTCGCCGGCTCCCCCACCACGCGATCCCGACGGCGCTCCCTCGCGCCGGGCCTTCTCGAAGGCGCGCTCCTTGGCCTCGCGGAGCCTGCGAAGCTCCGCGGGGTCTGGCTGCTCGGCGCCGCAGCTGGTGCACGTCTTCGCGGTGAACAACAGAACGGCATCACAGCTCACGCACGTCTTGGCGCGCATCATGGCCAGGTCCCCCTTCCGCTCCGAACGTGATAGCACGCCCGGCCCGCCGAGGGGGTCGGCGACGCGTCACGAGAAGGTCTCGGCAGCAGACGCAGGGTCGCGCGCGAGGGCGCGCCGGAAGAGGATGACCGCAAGCATGGCGCGGAGCGCGACGAGCCCACCTAACCCCATGGCCACGGTCACGGTCCACGGCCACGGATGATTGACCTTGGCAAACAAGGTGATGCCACCCCCGCCAAGCTGCGAGAGGGCCAGGAAGCCCGAGAGCCCGACGCAGAGCCCCAGCTTCCTGCCTCGGCTCAAGGGCCCCCTCAACAGGATCGCCATCAGGATCAGCGTCCCGTGCAGACCCAGCACGGGGCCCAGGCGGCGCAGGGTGCGATCACCGGAGTCCATGGTGAGGGCGAGATACGTCATCACGCCCGCCCAGACGGCGATCCACACCGTGTGGCGGCGCACGGCCAGCGCTCGCGCTCGAGCGACGGCCTCCGGGAAAGCTTCCATCCTCGTCTGTCTCCGCGCGCGCGGGCTCGCCTCGCAACCGTCACATGGTCCGCGCGCGTTGCGCGCGCGGACCGGCCCCGCGGCCCCGCGGCCCCGACGCGCCCGCGCGGCCGCAACCCTACCAGCGCAGTGCCTCGGGCGTGGGAGGCACAGGCTGGAACGTGTTGGCGGTAAAGTCGGCAAGCTTCTTGGTGGTCCAGGTCCCGTCCGAACAAGAGCTGGCCCACAGGCACCCGTCCCGGGTGAAGACGATCCGGCCGCGGCGGTCGAAGTCGGCCCACTCCGCGCCGGTCAGGTCCACGTGACCCGGCTCGAGGCGGTAGGTCGGCTCGCCGTTGCCGACGGGATCTGCGGCGCGGAGCACGACACCATCGCGTCGCTTCTCCACGAACGAGTGTCGGCCCCCGTAGGGATGGCCCGCAGCCAAGAGACGCTCGGTCTCGGCCTGCTCGTCGGCGACGAGGGGCACCCAGCCATCGGCCACCATGCGCGCGCGCCACAGGTTCTTGTCGAACCTCCAAGCCGAGAAGGTGTAAGGACAGCCCCTGGCGACCCTGTCCTCCGCGTGCTCGGGTCGGCCATCAGAACCCGCCAACAGCACGTGCGAGTGGTCCACGAAGTAGCCCCCACCCACATACGACGAGTCGTGACACCACAACGCGAGCGCCGACAGGAAGGGAGGTCGGCTGATCGCCGTCCACACCGGGCACTCGTGCTCCTTGTTCCATCGCGAGTACCGGACTGCCCTGTAAAGAAAGTGCCGCCCGTCCGGAGACAAGTGGCTGCACGACTCCCTGATGCGCCCGTGCAGCCACTGACCTGGCGTGAGCTCGTCAGTCTCCGTGTTCCACGCCAATAGCTGCACACGTCGAGCAGGTCCGCGTCGTAGGAGGACGCCCCTCGGCACATCCCGCGCCAAGAATCCCGTGACGCGAGGCGGGGGCGGCGGCGTGGTCATGGTCTGCCAGGAGCCACGCCCTGCACGACGGCGGGACGCTTGCCGAGCTCGGCAACGGCCTCGCGCGGCAGGAAGAGCAACAGCACGCCCGTCAAGATCGCGAACAGCGCCCCCACACCCAGCGAAATCGCCACGATGGCCGCATCCGCGATGGCGAAGCCTGCGTACGCGGGCCCGCTCAAGTCCATCGTGGCCCGCGCTCCAACAAGTCCGTCAGGCAAGCGCCTCGTCACGCTGCACCCCTCCCCACGCCTTGATCCGGACGCCTCGCCGTGCACGGCGCCCACCTGTCGAAGGCGCCATTCTGCCGCGCACGCCCGTGCCGCTTCTACGATGCTCGCCGTGCCGTTGTTCGAGGCCTTCTTCCGAGGTCCCCTCTGGGCCGAGGTCCAACGACTTCGCTACACGCCGGAGTCTGCCGCAGCGATCGCCACGGCCGTTCGCGGTCTCCTGGCCCTCGAGCCGGGACACCGCGTCCTCGACGTGCCCTGCGGCAACGGGCCGATTGCGATCCCGCTGGCCGCAGCGGGCCTGGCAGTGAGCGGCGTTGACCTCCTCGCGGAGCGTCTCGAGGAGGCACGATTGGCGGCTGAGACCGCTGGCATCACGCTCGACCTGCACCAGGGCGACATGCGGGAGCTGCCGTGGACGTCGTGTTTCGACGCGGCGATCTGCTTCTGGGGCAGCTTCGGCTACTTCGGCGAGGTCGGCGACGAGGCGTTCGCGCGGGCCGTGCACCAGACCCTCGTACCGGGCGGTCGCTTCCTGATCGAGGGCCCGTCCTTGGAGACGATCGGGCCGCACTACCAAGCGGAGAGCTGCGCCCAGCTCGGCGACATCACCATCGAGGAACGACGCCAGCTCGACTTCGTCACCGGCGTACTCGACGACGACTGGACCTTCCGGCGCGGCGACAAGGTCGAGCTCGCCCGCACGTCGATCCGCATGTACTCGGTCGCCGAGCTCTCAGCGCTGCTGCGGCGAGCCGGCTTCCGAGAGGTCCACGCGCACGCGGACCTCAAGGGCACGCCCTTCACCTTTGGAGCGCGCCTGCACTTGGTCGCCCTCGCGTGAGGGGCGCTGCCGTGCGAGGCCTTACTTGGGTGGCCAGCGATGCGTGGTCTCGTTGTCGTCCACGTGCAAGACGCCCATGGGTCCGAGGTTCAGGGACTTCACGATCGAGTCGTCGACCGTGCTGAAGCGTGCGATCCCCATCGACCTCTCGTCCGCCCTCAGGGCCGCCAGCCAGAGGCTCGGTGCGCGACTCCCATCGAACAGTCGGATGGCCGTGCACCCCCCCTCTTCGCCGATCTCGACGCGCGTCACACCCTTCTCGTCCGTCAGCGTCAGCTCGATGCCCGAGCCAGGCCGCTCCGGGACGCCGATGTAGGCGCGGACCCGGCCCTCGGCATCCACCACCGACAGCGAGCGCACGGTGAGGTGCTCCGGAGCCCGCTTCTCCTCGGCTGCGAGCGACCCGGACAGGGTCCACGCCACCAAGACCCCCACGATGACTCCACGCATGTGACCTCCTCGCTTCACGGTGAGCGCACACTCATCGTGCCGTACATCTCAGGGACCTGCACACAGCCCCGTGATGACCTCGTGGCTGGCGAGTGGGAACAGGCGCTCGACGAAGGCCACCGCCTCGGAGTCGGGGCCCAGCACGGCGCCGCGGAGGAGGGCGAACGAGAGGCCGCGATCGGCGGCGCCGCGCGCCGTGGCGAGCACGCACTGCTCGGCGCGATAGCCGCAGAACCAGACGAAGTCGATTTCGAGCTCGTCAAGCAGCTCGGGGAGGCCGGGCTCGACGAACACGTTCGACGCGACCTTCTCGACGTGTGGATCCGCAGGGTCCACGTGGAGGAGGTCGTGCAGGCGGCCGCGCGGATCGGTGGGTGCGATCGTCTCGTGGTCGCGCACCCAGATCACCGGGTGGCCCGCCTCGCGCAGGGCGCCGGCCACGTGGTTGATGACCTCGATGGCGTCGTCGAGCGGCGGCGTCAGGGCCACATGCCGCTCGAGGAAGCAGACCTGCATGTCGATCACGACGAGGGCATGACGCATCGCATGAGGCTACTCCCGAGGGCTTGGTGCGGAGGGCTGCGAGTCGCCCTCGGGCTCGGCCACGAGGTGGGGAATCGCCGTGTCCAGGTTGCGTCGGTAGACGCGCGCGAAGAGCCGGCCGAACACGGCCGTGCCCAGGCCGCCCACGTCCACTCGGAACGTCACCTCGCTCGCCTGCGGTCCTGCCGCGTCGATCACGTGGTCGTAGTCCACCCGCAGCCATGGGAAGCGCCCGGCCCACATCCACGAGCGCGGCGGGTCGAAGCGGACCATCCGGAAGCCCGTCGGGATCCCGCCCGCCAGGCGGAAGACCCCCACGGAGTCCGGGCGCAGGGGTCCCTCGGGCTCCAGCTCCGCCGACCTCGGGTGCCTCGCCCACGACGGCCAAGCGGTCACGCCAGCGAGGTGGGCTTGGAGCGCGGCCTGACTCCGCCCGACCTGGACGCGTCGTTCGACGAGGGTCTTCACGGAGGAAGGATGGCACGCGAGCCGCCTCGCCACCTGACCCCCGCCCCCGCCGCGCCGAAGCCCACCCGGGACTAAAGTTGTCCGAACGTCCGGACACTCTGCCGCGGCCAAAGCCCTGACTTCCGGGACACCCGGGACCAAAGTTGTCCGAACGTTCGGACAACTTTGGTCCCGGTTGGGCTGCTGCCGGAGACGCGTCCGGGGACACGTGAGGGTGGCCGCGCGGGCCGGAGCTGCCCCTCCTCGGTGATCTGCCAGAAGCCCCGCCGGGGCGCGCTGGACAGGCCGGCTCGTTTGAGGCGGTCATGGGCCCAGCCAATGCGATTGCGGTAGACGGCCTGCCGCCCGCTGGGCAGCAGCTCCCCGCGCTCCACCTCCGAGAGGCCCACCAGATCGGCCACGAGGGGGGCGGCTTCGGAACTCCGCAAGCCCTGCGGATGGCCCGCCAGGATCCGGAGGAGCGGGTACATGAAGTGGTCGTAGGTGGGGATGGGCATGCGAGGGAAGGGATAGCGGAAGACGGCTGGCTCCGCCACAGGTGCTTGCATCAACGGAGAATGGAGCGGTGGCCGTTGCCGGCGATCTGCCCGGGCAAGCCCGTCGGCCGTACTCTGCCCCCGTGACAGACACATCTAGGCCCAATGGCGGTTACTTAGCCGCTTGGGGCGGGCCTCCTGGGGCCCTTGAGGGGATAGCTCGACATCTTGATCTTCACTGCGCGTGGGTAGTTGCGCCGGGGTCGGCGAGGGACAGGCCATTCGTCGAATCCAGTTCGCGGACCTGCTGCTCTCGCTCGCGGCTGAGCACGCCAAGGCCGCAGCAGCCAACGCGACGACGTAGTCGGTCCTGTGATCCCCCGGCGTGCCCCGACTGTGGGTAGACTTCCTGCAGGAGGATCGACATGGAGTTCCGGGTAGTAGACGTACTGGAGAAGAACACGGCATTGACAGATCCGGGCGACGGACTGCAGTCCCGGTACATCCTGACCGCGCACGAGCATGGCGGCGTCTGGCACGCATCCGTCGTCGCTGGCCACGGTCACAATCCGGGGGTGCCCATGTGCGCCTCAGGCCGGACTGCGGATGATGCGTTCAAGCCGATCGTGGATGGGATCCACCGGGTCAGCACCCAGCCCGGTCTTCGGCTGGACGTTGTCGAGTTCAAGCAATGAGCACTCCGCATGCGGGCGCGAGGAGTGCAGCGGGCACCGAGACCCTCCAGCCGCTTCGATTCGCGCCCCATCTATCCGGGCCGAGCAGTTGGCGCTCGGTTCCAGAGGCCCAAGTTGTTACCGGTAGGCTGCGGGGGTCAATCGGTCGGTCTCCCGGCACGCCCACTCGCGTGGAACTGCAGGCGGGCGCGAGTGCCACCGCTGCAACTCGATCGTCCCCTGCAAGGGCAATGGCCTGGTGTCGGAACTAGTTGATCGAGTGAGCTAGTCTGCGCAGGCGCTGGCTCCGAGCACAGGGTAGACTCTGGCCCGTAGCGCCCCTGAGGGCGGCCGACGGGGGCTCCGACTTGTGGGGAGCCGCGGTCGAGCCTGTAGTCAGTCCGAGACGGTGTACCAGCGTGGGTGACTCGCATGCCGAAGTCCCGGGGGGCGACGCCTCCGTCGAGGTCTTGAAGAGTCATTGGAACACCGGGGTGATCGGCTTGAGTCCCCCTCAGGTACTTCGCATCGTTGACGGCATTGGGAACGTGCACCTGATCGATCAGGTCGGGGTCTGGTGCGGTCCATACGAGGTGGGGCCGCACTCGACGTGGGGCGTCCCGTTCCGGCCTGGGTCCGCGTTGTCGAGGGAGGGGGCGCACGCCCCGCCCGGGCTGCCTTTGGATCTTCCCGAGGGAACCCGTCGTATCTGGGTCCAGAGGCAGTACAGCGGGTTCGTCGACGTGAGGTGTCATCGCGGTGGGTGCGCGCCGGAAGCCTCAAGCCCCATCGAGGGAAGTCGCGGCCCCGACGACGATGCCTCTACGCCTTCATGAGCCGCACTCGGGGGCGAGCCGCAGGCTTGGGGCGGAGGGGTAGGCCGCCGCAATCGCTGGACCCAGTCGCTCGACGACGGCACATGAGTCATCGCCACGTCCACCCGAGTGCGGCGGCACCGTGGGGTAGCCCCATTTTCTGGGCCTAGACGGCCAAGCGCACCCTCCACAGCACGGGTCGCGGCTATGTATCGACGGGGGTCGCCCCGACCATTCTTCCCGTCCTCCGCTGCACCTCCTTGCCGTTCCACGCCGCTATCTGCGGGGCTTGGGAGGGACCGCCGTCGCGGGGGCGCCGCCGAGGCCCCGGCCGCCTAGCGGCAACGAGCGGCATGCAACCGCAGCGAACGGGCGTGAAGGTGGCCAGGGGATTGGCCAGGTGGGGTGGCGAACGCGGTCGCCCTGGGCGAGCGCGGGGCCACGCGTCGCCTCCGCGAACTCGCCAACCAGGGCGGCGGGCAGACCGTGACGCGTAGTTCTCTCCCGTGCCCCGAGCGGGCTAGGGCCCCTGCCGGAGCATCCGCTCCGCCAGCTCGCGGGTGAAGCTCGGCCCGAAGCGTGGATCCAGGATCGCCGTGGGGATGTGTGTCGGCGGCGCAGGCTAGACTCCCGTTGGAGAGTCGGGGTGATGTGTGCAGCATCGGGCTGCCCTCATCGCGCCCGCGTATGGATCTTGGAGCGCGACATGGTGACCGTGACGATCGGTGGCGAGACGCACAGCCTGGACGATGCACTTCGAGGGTGGCTGCAACAGCACCTGAGGAAGAAGGAGGCGGGCCTGCCGCTCTGCGTAATCGTCCACATCAAGAAGGATGACATCGACCTTCGGCTCGCCGCCGGAGACTGCCCGCCGGGAGGCGGGGGATACCGCCCGCCTCGTCCCTCTGAGAGGCAGATCATCGATGCTTGGAACGGCAGAGGCCTTGGTGGTTCTGCCTTCAAGCCCGGCGACCTGATTTCGATGTTGCAGCAGTTCCGTCGTCTCTGCTGACCCTGGCGACATCACCGAGGAATCGCCATGCACGACGTGCCTGACCCTCTGCTTGTTGATCTGGCTTCGGCCGCGGCCCAGCCCTCCGACGCTGAAGTCCGGGCTTGGGCCGCCGAACACCGGGTCTTCATCTCCAGTGTGATCGGCGGGATGGAGGCCGAACGCACCGCTGTCGCTGATGTCGTGCGGGCCTTCGGTGCCCAGCCCGTGATGTTCGAGGACTTTGGGGGAATGGACTCCGACGCAACCCTCGCCTACCTGTCGGAGGTGAGTTCCTCGGACATCTACGTGGGGATCCTCGGTGTGAAGTATGGAAGGCCGCTGCCCAGTCGGTTCAGCGCGACTCACGAGGAGTTCTTGGAGGCCGAGCAGCAGGGTCTGCGGATCTGCGTGTGGGCTGCCTCGTTGGGCGACCTGGAAGGTCATCAGCAGTCATTCCTCGACGAAGTCCGCGTGTTCTACGTGGCCACCACGTACGCGTCACCTGAGGACCTTGGAAGCCAAGTGAAGCGTAGGCTCCAGAAGATCGCGGCTGAGGAACTATCGCCTTGGTGCAAACTCGGCACCACAGTCTTTCGTGCCGTCGAGGTGTCGGAGGACGGGGCGAACATTCGGATCCGGGCCCAGATCCGCGATGTCGAGGTGGCAGCGGCACTACAGCGGATGCGCCCGGGACAGTACGCCGGAGGTCTGCGAACGGCGTTCACCTGGTCGAGGGGCTGCGTTCCCGTTGAAGTTCGCAAGGTCGAGACGACCACCAGGGCCTCTAGGCTGACCGAGATTGCGGTCGAATGCGTCGTTACGAACCAGTTCGAGCAGCCGCAGTTCATCCCGGTTGCATCGGAAGGTCGCAGCGCAGATGACCTCACGGAGCTTGCCCTGCGAGTGGCGCTCTTGGGGGAACAGAATCCCCTCCGCTCGCTCGCGTCCCTGGCGACGATCGCGGACCCGCTCGCGCCCCTTCGAGCGCTGCGTATCCCTCAGGACAGCTTGGGATCCATCGCACGGCTCCTAGTGACGGAGTCCCTAGTGGTTCCAGGACGGGCCGAGCGCGTGACGGCCTTCAAGCTAGGCGTGGCCGTACGCGACGAGAGGCGACTTCGCCTCTCTTGGATGCCGCCAAATCAGTACGGCAACAGGAGGGCTGTAGAGCGCTCTATCGAGGGCGTTGTTCGACTCTAGGGGGGTCGGTCGGATGCCCGATCAAACTCCTCGCCGAACAGCCAGCAACGGAGGATACGCATGCACGATGAATCCGAAGGCCAGGTGTTCGATCGCTTCACGGAGTTGGAGCCGGGCGTCAAGACCGGGTTGGGCAACGCGCTCAATGTAAGAGGTGTGGGGGCCGAGTACGAGGCCGCAGCTGCGTTCCGTGGAACGGACTGGGAGGTTCGACTGCGGCCGAACTACATCGATGCGGATGGAAAGAAGAGCCGCGAGTACGACCTGAGGGCGGCAGTGACTGCGAAAGCCGAGACCACAGAGGGCGAGCCCTGCCTGACCACGCTGACCCTCGCCATGGAGGTGAAGGGTGTTCGATACACACCCTGGGTGGTATTGCGGGCGCCCAAGGGCATCTTGACGCCTCTTGAGAGTTGGGTTCCTGTGATCTCCGGCGGGCTTCGGCAGGACGATCTGGCTGGCATCGCGGCGACGATGCGGAGGAATGGACATCCGCTGCTTGAGCCGGGCAGTGCCACTCGTGGCAAGAAGCTGCACATTGATGCCGGGATTACGGAGCCCCTCCGCCCCAAGAACAAGCCGCAGGGGTCTCGGACCGAACTCTGGCTAGAGGCCTCGCTAGCCGCATGCAAGGCAGCAGAACATGTGGCCAGTGAGCGGATGCGCAGGGGTGAGGGAGCGGGATCCGATCCGGTTGGCGGGCGTGACTGGACAGGGGTTCTCCACGTGGTCCAGCCCGTCGTCGTCCTGGACGGAATGCTCGTCGCCGCTGCGCGCAGCGGTGAAGGTGATTGGGACATCGAGAGAGTCCCGGCGGCGCAGATCGAGTTCGAGTTTGCCACCGAACGATACTCTCGCAGGCTGTATCGCGTGGATGTGGTCGCTATCGACCACCTTCCGCACTACATCCGCGTCATGGAGCATCTTGCAAGGGCGCTTCACGACTTCAACGTCGCCCGCCCCAGGTAGATAGAGCTACTTCAGGTCAGGCCCGAACCGCATCGGCCGTTGCTTGGTCATGAGCAGCTCGGAGCCTGCCGCTCGTGCCGATTGCCCAGTCCGGAGTGGCTGTCAGGACGCGAAGCCGCCGTCGGCGGGACCTTCGCCGTCCGCCCATCGGCCGCCCGAATGCTCCAACTCCTTCCAGTCGACCCTTGGATGGCGGAGTCGCCCTTGGATGGCCCTGACCACCAGCTGTCGGCCTTGCTCAAGCAGCTCTCCTGGCCGCGGCTTCCCCTTCTGGGGCGTACCGAGTGCGGGCAAATCCCATGAACTAGCGTGACCCCTTCGCGGTCCTCCACCGGGGAGACCTAGCCGCTAGGGGGATCCCCTGTGACTGCGACAGCGCTTCGACGCTTGCCTTGCGGACCCGACGGCGCCCGGCCAGTCCTTCCCAGACGTCACAATGGGCATGGGCTGTCACAGACCGGCATATCAGGTCCACCCGTAGCTCGGCAAAGCTGGTCCACCCCAAGCGCACGGTGAGGTAGGTCCAGCTCGGCAAAGCTGGTCCACCCCAGGTCGGCAAAGCTGGTCCACCCCGGGTCGGCAGAGCTGGTCCACCCCGAGCGCTCGCCGAGGCCGGCCCTGGCCGGGCCCGGTGCCGCCCCCACCCTCCCCGGACGAACCCCGTCCAGGAGGAGCCGATGGGCGCGCAAAGGACCGACATGCATCGACTGCAGGAGCTCGTTCGCTACCACCGGCTGGGCCGTAGTGCCCGGGACATCGCCCGGCTGCTGGGGATGGGCCGCGACACGATCCGCGGCTACGCGGCGCTGCTTGGGCAGGCCGGGCTGCTGGAGGGTGACGCCGACGAGCTGCCGGCGCTGGACGCGCCGGCCGAGACGGTGAAGGCGCACATGCCCCCGCCGGTGTCATGCCCGGTGTAGTTGTCGTCGGTGCACCGCGGCAATTGTCGGTCGGCACGCGACCCGTTCGCGTGAGAGGTCGCTTCGGTTCTCGCGCTCTTCAATGCTCACGGCACCCCGCTCGACCCTCCTACGGTCATCGCATGCAAGCGAAGTAGCGGGAGGCGCGTGACCGCACCTGCCGGTCGCGAAGGAGGATGCCGTGATAAGGCCTTGGCAGGGCGGGACGCTTGCGAGTTCTGGAGGATCCGGCCGGTCTTGCGCCCCCCCCGCTTGCTGCGCCCCGTAATCGGGCGCATCGTCTCCTTTGCCTGGCGCAACGTGCATCATCGAGGCGGCGTCCCGCGCTTGCTAACCAAGTGCCTTCGCCGCCTTCTTCAGGTCCTCTCGACTTGAGTGGGCGTAGATGTTTGTCGTGGCGATATCAGCGTGTCCCAGCCAGTCACGCACGGTTGGAAGCGGCGTTCCTTGGCGCAGCAGGAGGGTCGCACATGTATGCCGCAGCGGATGCCACGAGACCTGGGGGACCTTGGCGTCACGGCAGATGCGCTTGAGGACGTCGATGCTGCACTTGACGCGGACGATGTGCGCCCTGGCGGCCCGGTGGCGCTCCAGGGCGGCCCGCAGCCGCTGGGTCATCGGGATGACACGATCCCGGTGCGTCTTCGTGCCCCGGACGGTCAGGAGGCCCTGCTCCCAATCGATGTCCTCCCACCGCGCAGCTTGGATTTCGCCTAGTACCACAGCGCTACTTTTCACAGCGTCGCCGGGCATCGCGGCAGCGTCGCGGGGTCGATTCCCATCGCCTCGAGCTCTCGTAGGCGTCGTTTCTCGTGGGAGCGGCGCGCTGCCTCGTTGCG
>JBFWRP010000034.1:0-46362 GCA_050248855.1 Planctomycetota bacterium
TCTCCAGGGGTCGCGTGGCGGCCGGCGACCGCAGGCCCCATGCTAGGCCAATCGGGCGGGCGCGGCGCCTGCTGGAGCCTGGCCCGCGCCCCGTCACGTACGGTGCCAGAGCAATTCCTATCACCCCAGGCCGCACCTCGGGTGCGGCCTTGGGTGATAGGAATTGCTCTGGCACCGTAGGGGTGGTGACCCGCTACACACCTGCCTGCCGCCTCCGCCGCGCCGCCGACTTCCGCGCGCTGCAGACGGCAGGCGACGTCTTCCCCGGGCGCGAGGCGGTCGTCCGACGGCGGGCCAACGGCCTCGATCACCCGCGCCTTGGCATTGCCGCACCGGTGCGCTACGGCAAGGCCGTCCGACGCAATCGCTTCCGCCGGCTGGTGCGCGAAGCGTTCCGCTCGCTGATCGACGAGCTGGGCGCCTTCGACTACCTCGTCGTGCCCAAGCGGTCGCTGGAGGAGCCGACGCTGGAAGGGCTCGTCCACGATCTCGCACGCACGCGGACGGCGCGACCCGCTCCCCCACGGGAGCGGACGCGGCGATGATCCGTGCGCTGTTGATCGGGCTCGTGCGCTTCTACCAGGCGGTCGTTGCGCCCCACATCCCGGCGGTCTGCCGCTACACACCGACGTGCTCGCACTACGCCATCGAGGCGCTGCGCCTGCACGGCGCGTGGCGCGGTGGTCGGCTCGCCCTCTCGCGTCTGCTCTCCTGCCGCCCGGGCGGAGGTGGTGGCGAGGACCCGGTGCCGCCGCGAAACGCGACGGGCAGCGGCTAGGAAACACTCCGTCGCGACGGCGCGGGGGCCGAAGCGACGGGGGCATCCCGGACAGACCCTGGCAGCCTCAAAGGCCTACCGCTGCATGAGGGCGTCGAGGTCGGAGTTGGTCCGCAGGTCGAAAGCGCTGCGGAACCAGTCGAAGTCGCCGAAGAAGCGCTTGGCCATCTCCGCGACGGCCCCGTAGACGGGCTTGGCGTCGGGGCTGCGGGGACGCTCGCCGTAGGCCTTGCGACGCAACACGTCGACGTAGCGCGACGGCGAGAAGGCCGCCTTGCCCGCGTGCTCGAGCGCCGTGACGCGCACGAGCAAGGCGGTGCCGCTGTCTTCGTCGCGCAAGATCGTGCGCCCGAGGCTGCCGACGGCCGCCTCGTCCTCTGCGCCACCGGGCGTGCGACCGACCGTGGCGTAGCCCAAGCGCAGCGCGGTGTTGATGCGGCCCAGGCGCGCCTTCTCCTCGTCGCTCGCATCCTCGGGCACGGGCTCCTGCGTGGCCGCCGCATGCCCCAGGAACCAGCCGGTCTGGTCGCGATGCACGGTCGCCCCGCCGAGGCCCTCCTGCCACTTGGTCACGGCGCGATCGAACGCGCCCTCGGCCTGGGCGTCGGCCTCGGCGCCGTACGCCTCCTTGAGCTCCTCGAGGCGCTCGGCCGCGTAGTCCATCCGGCTCTTCTCCAGGTGCCGGGCGAAGACCTGCTCGCGCACGTCCTCGAGCGGCGGGACGGTCGACGCCTCGTACTGGATGCCGTGCACGATGGCCTTGGTCGTACGCAGGCCGATCTGGGTGGGAATGGACGCGTAGCGGTCTTCGCCCTTGAGGCGGTTCAGCTCGATACGCACCTCGGGCGTACCGAAGTCGGGGTTGGACTCCCACGACTCGTCCGTGACCAGCTCGTTGGTGACGTGGTGGACGAACGCCTTGGCCCCCTCCGCCCGGTCCTCGTCCGACGGCGCCAAGTCGGCCAAGTACTTCGCGTACAGGTCCCCGAAGGTCTCGACCTCGGGACGCTGCGGCACGTCCGTGCCCTCGGGCGCGTTGCGGAACTTCTTCTCCCACGAGGCGACGGCGTCGGAGCTCTTGCGCGCACGCTCGAGCAGATGCGCCATCACGCGTTCCACGAACAAGTCGCGCAAGGCGATGCCGCGCCAACCCTGGTCGCTGTAGATCTTGCGGAGCTCGGCGTCCGGGTCGTCCGGCTTGATCTCCTCGGGGGGCGCGTCGGCCGCACCGAGTCGGACCGGGAAGGCGTCGGGGCCGGGGACTTGGTTGCGCGGCGCGTCCGGCGCGACCTCTTGCATGCGGGCGGCGCCATAGCCCCTCACCGGGTCGGCGGGGTCCTCGGCCATGAACAACGTGTCGCGGTTGGTGCGCCAGTACGTCCAGACGTCACCCTCGGACTGCGGCTGCAGATCGGGGAACCGCTCCCAGAGCGCCTTCAAGGTGTCGTCCGACAGCAAGGGCAGGTGCACGTAGACCAGCTCGAAGCGGCGCCTCTCCGGCACGCGAACCTCGCGGCGCAGCACGGGGTCCTGGTACGCATCCTGCATCTCCATGCGGTTGCCGGAGGTCACGTCGTCGTCCGTGCCGGCTTCGCCGTCGGGACCGCGGCTGGTCACGCGCCACGACCACAGCTGCCCGTCGGAGAGCGACACGTCCAGGTCGTGGCCCCAGGTGTCCTTGGCATCCTCGCCCACGTAGGCCACGAGTGCGCCCTGCGGAGCCACGGCGAACCCCTCGGCCGGGACCTCGACGCCGAGGTCGTCCGGCGTGCCGGCGGCGCCATCGGGACCGGCGCTCGTCAGGCGCGCGGGCTTCTCGCCGTCGGGCGCGACGTAGGTCAGGCGGCTGCCCCACGGGTCGTCCAGCTCGCTCTCCTTGGCGAGCGGCGCCAAGCGATCCGGCTTGGGCTTGACCAGGAGCTCCGCGAGGTCCGCAGGCCATGCCTCGGCTGCGTTGTGCCACGCCACCAGGGCCTCTCCGACCTGCTGGAGGGCGGCGAGAGCCGACAGCTGATCGACGGTGGCCAGCGTCACGTCGTCGTCCGTGTCCATCTCGCCATCCGGGCCGGCGCTACGAAGATCCGGCTCGTCGCCGGTCAGCGTGTAGCGAACCAGGTTGTCCCACGTGTCGCGCGTGTCCTTGAGTCCCGGGTTGCCTTCGGCCAGCGCCTCCATGTCGGCGGGCCACGATCCGCTCGCGGCGTGACGGCGCTCCGCCTCACGCTGGAGCAATCGCAGGGTCCGCGCCGTGCGGCTCACCAGCTCGAGGCGCTCGGAGGCATCGGCGATGGCGCTGCGCGTGCGCTCGATGGCTTCGACCTTCTCGGCGAACGGGCCCGCCGGCAGACCGATCACCTCGAGATCGAGCTTGACGTGCTCCTTGCGCCACTCCTCGAAAAGATCCTCGTACGTGGCGGCGTAGGCCGTCGTCAGGACGAGGGGGGCGAGGTAGGCGTCGCGCATGAGCATGCGCTCCAGCTCGGCCTCGAACTCCGCCTGGGTTCCCCCGCGGTACTCGTCGACGAGGAACTGCTGGTACGCCGCGTTGGTGAACTCGCCGCCTCCTGCCGCGCCGCCCGAGCGCGCACCGATCAGATCGTGCAGGGCGCGCGTGAGCTGCACCGGCCCGACGCGGTACCCCGCGGCCTCGGCGGCCTCGCCCACCGCAAGGGCCATCCACGCCTGCTTGAAGGGGTTCTTCTGGTCGACCGCAGCGAGGAACGGGTACAGCTCGAGGGTGGGCGTCCGCACGGCGGCCAGGAAGCTGCGCTGCCGGTCGTAGCGCTCGACGAACTCGGCGTCGCCGATCTCGACCTGCTGGCCTGCCTTCGGCTCGAAGGTCCCACCCGCCTCGATGCGGCGGCCCCCCGTCGTGTCGTGGCAGAAGCCAAGCGCGCCGGTGATCGAGAAGGAGGCGAGCAGGAGGACCACGAGGCCGATCAGGAAGTGCCGCTCGTACTTCTTCAGGTTCTTGCTGGCCATGGAGGATCGATTCCGGGTCGAGGGGTGCGCCGCGGTCGGGCCCGGGCGGTGCGGGGGCAAACGTCGCAGGATACGGCCTGCGTCCCGCCGCTTCGAACCCTGCTACGGGCCCTGCCCCGCCGCCGGGGCAGCGGACCGCCTCCGCCTCAGAGCCGCTTCAGGTCGGCGGGCGAGGGCAGGTCCTCGATGCCCTTGAGGCCGTAGACGGTCAGGAAGCGCTCGGTCGTGCCGTAGAGCAGGGGCCGTCCGGGTTGGTCGCTCCGGCCCACGACCTTGAGCAGACCCCGCTCGAGCAGGGCCCTGAGGGCCTCTCCGGCCTGCACCCCACGGATGCGCTCGATCTCCGCGCGGCCGACGGGCTGCTTGTAGGCCACGATCCCGAGGGTCTCGACGAGGGACTTGGACAGACGCGCGTCGCTCGCACCGCGCTTCTCGAGCCGCTCGACCCAGCTGGCGAACCGGGGTCGCGTGACCACACGGACGCCGCCCGCGACCTCGTCCAGCTGCACCGCAAGGCCCAAGGCCTCCCAGCGTTCCCGCACGCGGGCCAGCCCCTCCCGGACCGGCTGGACGCTCGGCAGCCCCAGGACGTCCCGCAGCTTCTCGGCCCGGACGACGCCTCCGGCGGCGAACAACAAGGCCTCGAGCGCCCCGTCGAGATCCTCGGGGGCGGGCGGCTCGACCGCCTCGACCGCGGGGGCTCGGGCCTTGCGCTGGCGGGTCGCGGGCGCGGGATCGTCGCCCTCGATCTCGTCGGGCGTGACCTGCGGAACGGGCGCCTCATCGCTCATGGGCGCGAGCCTACGGGCGACCCGCGCGGGCGCTACTTCCAGGGTTGGCCGGCGGGGGTGAAGAGCTTCACGCCGGCCTCGCGGGCGGCGCGGGCGCGCCAGCGCTCGTACTCGGCCGGCTCGACGGGACGCTCGACGAGGTCCCGCTCCAAGCGCGGACCCCGCGAGGCTGCGTCGCCCGACCAAGGTGCTTGGCGCTCCACGACCTTGTACAGGTGCCAAGCGGGCTTCCCGTCCACCTCGACGCGCAGGGGGCCCACCAAGCCACCGGGCGCGGCGGCGAAGAGCGCCGCCTCGACGTCGGGCCAAGCGAGGTCCCCGCGACCGAAGGAGGGCAGCTCCCCGCCCCGGCGCGCAGTGGGGTCCAGGCTGTGCTTGGAGGCCAGGGCACCGAAGTCGGCACCCCGCGCAGCGTCCGCGGCCAAGGCACGGGCGCTGGGCTCGTCAGGGCGGACCAGGACGCGGACCGCCAAGCGCAGCCGGCTGCGCGTGTCGTGGCGCACCACGCGCTCGACGAGCAGGCGGTCGTAGAGGCGCGGCCTCAAGATGCGCGCGCGCCAGGTGGGCACGTCCACGCCGTAGGCGCCCTCTATGCGTTCCTCCAGCGTGGCGCCCTCCCCCAGCAAGGCGGCGACCTGCTCGCGACGCGCCTCGACCTCCTTCTCCTCGGCGGCGTCCAGGGCCTCCTGGGGAACGCCCAGCCCGCTCGCCGCGGCGGCCGTCCGCGCCAAGCGCGCGTCGACGAGGTCGTCGAGCGTGCGGGCGTACTCCTCCGGGTAGCGGGCAAACCAGTACGCCGCGAGGTCCGCCGTGGTGACGGCCTGGCCGCCGACGATCGCCACGGTCGGCACGCCCGCTCGCTCCTCCGCGCGGGGGCCCATGCGCCACGCGGAGGCGGCCACGACGACCACGATGGCAACGACGAGCCGCGGCCCGCCTCGGGCGGGGGGCGTGGCGTGCACCGTCAGCCGCTGCGCTGAAGCCACTTCGTCCAAGCGCGCTTGGCTTTGTTCCACGTGGACTTGTCGTCCACGCTGTAGCCCATGATGTCCTCGTCGCCGCCGCCGTTCTTGTAGAACTCCGTGAGCAACATGTGCGCCAGCTTGCGGGTGACCTGGTCGTCATCGGAGAGCAGACCGACGACCTCGTTCTTGAAGAAGTAGCCGCGGTTGGTCATCGAGCCGCGCTTCTTGTCTTGGCTGAGGTCGACATCACCCTGCGTCCGCGCGCCGGCCACGAGGGCCTTCACGCACGACTCGCGCACGCCGTAGGGCACGTCAGGGTTCGCGAGGATCTCGATCAACGTCTCGGCGGTGACGTCGCGGCCGCGCGACTTCTGCATCTCGTCGTGCCCGTAGCTCAGGTACTGCTGGACCTTGAGCTCGCTCGGATGGCGCTGGGCCTCTTCGCAGATGGCCTGGACGCGCGCCATGGTCGCGCTGATCCGATCGCGCAGGTCGTCGATGCCCCGGGGCTGCGTAGCGGGAGCCGGCGGCAGCTCGACGGCGTCGTCCGGGGCCGCGCCCCCATGGCGGACCGACTGCGCCCAGGTGCCCGCCACCGCCAGCAGCAGGACGGGCAGCACGACGCGAATCACCCGAGTGCGAGTCATGGCACGCTCTCCTTGACGCCTGGTCCGGGCGCTCAACGGAACTTGAGGCGGATGTCGTGCTGCGCCCCACCGCAGCGGGTGCAGAGGTACTGCCAGAGCTGGCCGCTCTGGGTGGTCTTGCTGATGAGACCCGTGCCCGCACAGGTCGGACACACCGTCCTCCCGTGGTTCTCGTTGACCTCGAACAGCCCGCTGTCCATGGCGAACTTGGCCAGGACCCAGTCCTCGCGCTCGCCCGGGTCGGCCTTGGCCCACCACTGGTCGCGGGTGGGTGGCTTGGGCGTCTCGACCTTGGGACCGGCTCCGCCGCGGTTGTTGTTGCCGCGGTTGCTGTTGCCGCCACGGTTCTGGTTCTTGGGCGGGGTGACCACGGGCTTGAAGACGATGAAGGTGCCTCCGCCGAAGGAGGCGCTCCACCACGTCAGCTTGCGGCGGTCGTTCCACGCCTCCTCGGCGGTCTGGGCCGTCACCTCCGGGTCGTTCTTGAGCATGCGGTCGCGCAGCGCCTCGAACGCCGCGGCGGGCAGGTCGCGCTTCATCCAGCCGCTCACGTCGGCCAGGTCGA
This sequence comes from Planctomycetota bacterium, assembly GCA_050248855.1. Lineage (GTDB taxonomy): Bacteria > Planctomycetota > PLA2 > PLA2 > JAEUHO01 > JACKGW01. Next base: position 6,729 of record JBFWRP010000034.1, read on the forward strand.
CGTCCTTTTCGCGGACCTTCTTCTTGATGAGCGCCTTGAGCTCCTTGACGAAGTAGGCCCGGGCCGTGTCGCGCAGCCAGTCCGTCCGCTTCTCGTCGAACAGCCCCTTGGTGTCGGCGAAGCGCTTCTGGATGGCCTCGCTGGCCTCCTTGTTGTTCTCCTCGAACGCGGTCAGCTTCTCGCGGGCGCCGCCGAAGCTCTTCAGCGAGATCGACATGCGGATCGAGCGCAGCTCCTCGAGGGCGGCCTGGTCACGCAGCAGGGCCTCGACCTCGGCGAGTCGCTGGCGTGCAATGGGGCCCTGCAGGAAGGTCTCGTCGCTCGCGGCCTGCTCGTAGTGGGTGCGGGCGATCTCCAGCGCACCTGCCCAGAAGGCGACCTCGGCGAGACGGAAGTGCTCGCGGCTGCCCAACGAGGCGAGGTCCACGCCCTCCTCGGACATCTTCGTCTTCTCGCGCTCGACGAGGTCCTCGGGCGACCAGATATCCCGCGGGTCCATGTCCTCGTCGAGGATCTCGTCGACTTGGCTTGCGGGGATCTTCAGCACGCGCCCGCCGACCCGGATCGAGACGCCGGCGGCGTCCTTCTCTTCCACGAGGCCCAGCACGTCCTCGATGCTGCCGTCGGCCAGACGCTGGCGGACGCGGTGGCCCTTCACGATGCTCGCGGTGTTGGAGGCCCAGCCCCACTTCTCCCACAGGCGGTCCCGGTCCGCCTTGGCCAGGACATCCCAGGCGATCCGCCGCAGCGCGCCGGTCACGAAGTCCTCGATGACCAACACCTTCTCGTTGCTGCGCTGCTGGATCGGCTCGCCCTTGATGGCATTGCCGGTTCGCAGCCGGACCACGTCGGCGCCACCGGGCCGAGGCAGGAGCAAGAGGCCGCCCGTGAACACGAGCGCCGCAGCGGCCCCTGCGAGCAGGCGCGTGCGCTTGCGAGGCGTCAGGCTCGAAGACATGGGTGTCGTCATGGCGGGCTCCGCTCTCCCGGGTCAACGACCGGGATCGAATAGGCTCCGTTGCACGGGGTGAGGGCCCAGCGCGCGCACGCGCTGGCCCCGGTAGACGAGGAAGGGAAAGGCGATGGGCGTCTGGGACGGCCCCTCATCGACCGTCCACTCCACGTCCAAGGTGTAGCCGGGCACCGAGAGCCCGACGCCCACCAGCGGCTGCGGCGGGTTGCCGGGCTTGGCGCCGTCCACGGCCGCCTGCAGGATCGCATCGATCTCGGGTCGTACTTGGGCTTGGCGGGCCTCGACGCGCCGGCGGGTCTGCGCTTCGACGCCCAACGTGAACAACGCGAGGATGCTGACGCTGCCCACGACCAGGATCCCGAGCGCCATCAGGACTTCGATGAAGGTGAAGCCGCTCGCCCGGCGAGCCCGGGATACCGGGCCTTCGGGGGACCGGCGGCCGCGGTCGGCGAGCTGGGCGGCGACGGTCATCGGACCCTGCCCCGGACCGCGAACCGGTCGCGGAAGGTCAGCGCCATCTCGGTCTGGACGGGCGTGCCCAGGTGGATCCAGGAGCTGGCCGGGTGCCCGATCGCCTTGCTCCCCCGCCGGGCCCGGGCGACGCGGATCTCGCGCGCGCCGAGGTCGATCGCGGTGCGGTCGTAGGTCATCCACTCGGTGCCGATCTTGAGCCAGAGCGTGTCCCGGCCGAGCGCCGGCGCGAAGAACGGGTCGGTCTCGACGACGCGGATACGGAGGTCGGTCGCGTCCACCGAATCGGCCAGCAGCACGTCGCCCCGCGTGTACCCGAACGTGCCCTCGCTCTGGAGCGTCAGCTCGAGGCGCACGAAGGCCGGGAAGATGTCGTCGCTCGGGTCGGCGCGACTCGCGTCCCCCTTGCGCAGCGCGAACTTCTCGTCGAACCCGCGCGTGCTGTCCCAGCGACGCCCGACGTAGGGGGCCGTTTCGTCGAGCTGCCGGCTGCCATGCTCGACGGACTCGTCGGTCTCGTCCCAGGACGGCGCGAAGCTGCGCCGCCACACGGCGCCGAAGTGGAGCACGCCGGAGAGGACAGGACGAGCCACCTTGCGGATCTCGACCAAGCTGTCGAAGTGCGACGGATCGAGCAGCGTGTGGGCCGCGTCGCCCACCGGGGCCCGGAAGCCGCGGTAGAGCGTGAGCATCTCCGGATGGTCGGCGTCCTCGGGAACCGCGATCCAGAGCACTTCCATCAAGCCGCCGGCGGGCCGGAACACGGCGTCGGTGGCCGAGGCGTCGATGGTCTCCGGGGTGAACGCCTTGGGCTCCGACACGATGTCCGAACCACCGCGGCGCAGCTGGTCGTCGGCCCACTCGTCGCCCAGGGCCACGACGAACGCCATGTAGAAGATCGGCGTGTCCTTGAGCGTCCCCGTCGCATCGCGCAGGTTCAGGAACCCGGAACGCAGCTGCACCGCGGGCGGCGGCGGAGGCGGCGGGGGCTCCACGCCGGCCAGCAGCTCGTCGTCCGTGGGAGCGGGGGGCGGCGCCGTGAAGTGGTCGCCCACGTAGAGCGACTCGAGGTCCGCACGCAAGCGCGGCAAGCCGGAGTCCAGGCGATCGAAGATGGCCGACTCCCGCGTACCGGAATAGAAGATGTCCAGGCTCTGGCGCATGAACCAGACGGCCATGGTGCCGAGCACCGAGAAGATGCCCATCGCCACGAGCAGCTCGAGCAGCGTGAAGCCACGCGAGCGAGGGAGCGGCGCGGGGTGGCGTGAGGCGCGCACGATGTCTAGCCCTCCCCGGCGGGCCGCGCCGCGACCGGTTCCTGGCGGGCGTCGATCGTGCCGTTCATGCCCACCAGGATGCTGAGCGGCAGGTCGTCGGGCGCCTGCGTGTCCCTGAACCGCAGCACGACGCCGCGGGCATGGATGTCCGGGTCGAGGGCACCGTTCTGGAAGACGAGCCGGATCGGCAGCGGCGTCTCGCACTGGAGCGCCTCCGGCAGGTCGCGCTGCAGCTCGCTGCTGCGGAACACGCCGCGCAGCTGGAAGGTGTCCATGAGCCCGCGGAACGAGCGCGACGTGCCGGAGATGGACATGGCGACCAGGCCATCGGACGGCGTGGCGAGCTCGCGCACGTCGTCCGCGGTGTCCGCGTCGAGGCTGGCATCGCGCCGCGTCGATCGCCCGCGCGGCGCGTCACCGACGGACGCCTCGAGACCGTTGACGCGAACCGTGGCCTCGAGGCCGTGCCAGGCCACTTCCACGCGCTGCCAACGCGAGCCGCTGGCCCCGCGCACGGGGGCGTCCTTGGTCCGGTAGATGACCTCCGTGCCGTCGGACTCGCGCGCACTCTCGCCCGGCTTGCGCACCCGCAGCCGCACCTCGACGTCGTAGTCGGTGCCGCTGGTGCCCCCGCGGACCAAGGCCACCCGGTAGATGACCTGGTTCTCGGCCCCCTTGCCCTCGACGAGCGCCATCTCCGGCTCGCCCGGATCGGGCTTGAGGCGCACGTCCAGCTCGAAGCCCTCGGTCATGGCGAACGCGGACTGGCGACCGTAGTCGACGTGGCCGCCCAGGACGAACTCGCCCGCGGACCCCGTGAAGCCCTTGCCGTGTGCGATGCCTACGGCCGTGGCCTTGCCCATGAGACCGCCGCTGATCGCCTCGAGCTCCTCGAACTGATGCGTCACGACGGGCTGGGCGATCGAGGCCGATACGCGAAGGACCCGCGCACCCTCGTCGGTGGTGCGCAGCGCCAAGGTGGTGACGGCCCGACGGCTGCCCCCCACGCTGGCCGTCTGGCAGCGGCGGAAGGTCTCCACGAGGATGCCGCGCGCCTGGTCGAGCTGCGTGGCCGACCCGATGGAGCCGAGGTAGCCGACGGTGAGGCCCATGAGCACGGCCATGGCGCCCATCACGACGAGGAGCTCCAGGAACGTGAAGCCGCGCGTCGGACGCGTGCGCGGTGTGCGGTCGGGGACGAGGCCTCGCCTCACCAGTTCCCCATGTCGTCTTCGGTGTTGGGCTGGCCGTCGGGGCCCATGCTGAAGACCTGGAACGTGTTGGGGTTGCGGAACTGGCCATCGGCGTCGCGGTGCGGGGCGACGTCGACTTCGTCCCCCGGCTCGAAGAAGTCCGACGGCTCGTTGCCCAGGCGGTAGATGTGCGGCGAGGCATCGGCGCTCGCGTAGTCGGAGCTGTGGAAGTAGACGAGCGGGTTGCCCCACGCGTCGAGGACTTCCTTCAGGTCGGGCACGCCCGACGAGACGATCGCCTTGTCCAAGCGGTCTTCGTCGGTGTTGCCGAGCTCGCCGTCGGCCCACGTGTGCTCGCTCTTGAAGCCCGGGTAGCCAAAGGCCTGGACGACGGCCTCGATGCCCCCGTTGGTCTTGTTGACGCTGCCCTTCAAGGGCTCGCCAAAGCCCGTGTACTTGGGCAGGTTCTTGACGTCCGTCGGCGGGTACATCTCGAACTTGGACTTCCACGCCTGGATGAGCGTCTGGGTCGCGGCGACCCGCTGCTTGGTCGCGAACTCGGGCCCGCGCTTGTTCCAGATGTTGACGGCCACGATCACGCCGCCCACCAAGACGGAGATGATCCCCATGACGATGAGGATCTCGATGAAGGTGAAGCCGCGCTCGCGGCGCAGGCTGCCGGCACCATGGTTGGACATCAGCGGTCTCCCTTCTGGCGGATGACGCGCAGCTCGGTCACGGTCACATCGTAGGGCTGTGCCTGGGTCGAGTAGCCGCCGATCCAGAGCTGCATGTCGCCGCCAGCGCGCTTGAGCCCGCCGATCCGGTCGGAGACCACGCGCGTGTCGTCGAGGTAGATCGCGATCTCCCCCTCGTCCTCGTCCTCGCGGACGATGCGGACGGTGACGGGGCCGTTGCTCGGCCACGGGACCTCCTTGCCGGCCTCGTCGAGCAAGCGGTGGATCTCGCCGTCGCGCCACTCCTCCTTGCGACCGCCGCCGACGCGTACGGCCACCCGTCCACGGTCGTTGAACACGCCGATGCCCGCGGCCGCCGACCGGCCCCGGCCGCCGCGTGAGGCGACGGTCAGCTGGGCGCCGAACACGTTGTTGTTCAGGAAGCGCCCGCCGACCTCACCGGGGATCGCGAGCTTGAAGGAGACCTCCTCGAAGGAGCGCTTGGAGAAGAGGCTGGTGGTGGCCGCGGCGACCGTGGGGTCCTCCAGGCGGCCATCCTTCTTCGCCTTGGGCCCCTTGAAGACCAGCTGACCCTCGTCGAGCTTGATCGAGATGTCGTTGCCCTCGATCTGTTCCCAGTCCTTGGAGAGGGACACGCCTTCGAACACGACGCGCTTCTCCTCCAGGGAGCGCCAGCGCTTGACGTCGTCCAGGCGTGCGGTGGCGTAGGCAAGCCACTTCCCCCACTCCGTGCCGGCGTCGTCCTTTACGGTGTCCACGACCAGCTGGAAGTCGCGCAGGCACTCGTCGTAGGCCGCTTCGTCGTAGGCACCGAGCTGGAACCAGGCGTAGCCACGCACGCAGAGCGCGGCCGGCTGCTCGCGGAGCTCCTCCTTCGAGAGGATCTTGTTGACGATCTCCTTGGCGTCCAGGAAGCGACGCTTGCGGTTGAGGTGCGTGGCGGCCGTGGCGGCCAGCGCCTGGCGCAGGCGCATGCCGAACGCCTTCTTGTCGCGCGCCTCCTCGCGATCCGCCGCGCGACCGAGGAAAGCCAGGGCGCGGTCGAAGCTCTCGGCAACCTCGCTCTCCGGTGCCTGCACCGCGGCCGCGGCCTCGCCGAGGGCCATGTGCACGCGGCCCAGCCAGCCATCGAGCTCGGCGTAGCCGGTGGCCCGCTCCGAAGCGTTGCCCAGCGAGCGGAGCGCCGACGCGTAGTCGTTGTCGAGCGCCGACGTCATGCCGGCGAAGTACTCGATGTAGCTCGAGCGGGGGGCCTGCTCGCGTGCCTCGCCGAGGCGCTCGCCGAACTCGCCGTTGTCGCCGCTGCACCAGGCCAGGAACGCCAGACCGAAGGAGGGGGAGACCACCTCGTCGGGGAGCGGACCGGGGTCGCTGCCCTGGGAGAGCGCACGACTGCAGGCGTCGAAGGCCTCGCGCGCGGCGCCGCCCTGGCCGAGGCGGACACAGGTCAGCCCCAGGCCGTAGCAGGCCTGCGCGCGCACGTCGGCGCCGCCCTGCATCGTGGCCGCCTGCTCGAACGCGGAGCGGGCCGCCGCGAGGTCGCCTTGCGCGTACAGCACGCAGGCCCGTACGTGGACGGCGGCGGCGAGCGTGGGCTCGCGGGCCAGCAGGGCCTCGACGGTGCTCTTGGCCAACGGAAGCTGGCCCAGGCGCAGCTGCGTCGTGGCCCGCAGCAGCTGGGCCTCCGGGTCCGAGCCCGCGCGGCCGACGGCGGTGAGCGCGTCCGCGTGGCGGCCGAGCCACGCCAAGGCGCGCGCGCGCCCGAGGTGCGCGTCGGCGGAGGTGGCGCGGGCCTCCACGCCCCGGTCGTAGAAGCGCAGCGCTTCCTCCGGCTCGCCCATGCGGGTGAGCACGAGGTCACCGGTCCAGGTCCAGCCGTCCGGCCGCGTGGGGTTGGCCCGCACATAGGCCGCAAGCGTCCGGAACAGGGCCGCTTCGTCGTGGCGCGCGCGGTAGGCGTCGAGCAGCTCGAGCAGCAGCTCCGACCGCCGCGTCGTGTCGCCGACGCGATCGAGCTCCTGGAGAGCCACCTCGAGGAGCCGTGCGGCGTACGCCCAGCCCAGCCCCGACTCCTGACCCGTCTTGCCGACTTCCGCCATCTTCTGCGCGGCGCGACGAAGCGCCGCCACGTCTTGGGAAGTCTGCCACGTCGCCCACTTCAGCCCGGACGCGTCGAGCGCGGCCCGGAAGCGGTTCTCGACGGTCTGGCGGCGGTGGAACGTCTCGACGGCCGGGTTGAGACGACGCTGGAACACGTTGCCGCGGCGCGCCTTGAGCACGTCTTCCGGGGCCAGCAGCTTGGAGGCGGCCTGCGCGGTGCCGACATTGGCAGCGCTGATCTCGATCTTGGCGCGCTCGTCGTCCGAGCCGGCCGACAGCCGCCACACGGCGTCCTCGAACCCGGGCTCGCCCTCGCGGACCCAGCCGGAGCCGTCGTTGACGCCGAGCACGTACACGAACGTCTTGCTGCCCGCGGTCTCGATGACGTCGTAGACCTCCTCGGGCTGGGGCGCGCGATCGGCGAACACGGCGTCCGGCACCTTGGCGATCGTGGAGCCGTCCTCGGGATCGATCACCGGCTTCTCGCCGTGCAGCACGTAGCGCGCACCCGGAGCGGGACCCGGCACGGTGGGCGGCAGCGAGATGGGCAGCGCGTACCAGGGCGGGGCCTCGAGCTCGGGGGCGGGCAGGGGGTTGGTGTCCGTCGTGCGACGGAAGACGTTGCGGCGGTCGCCACTTCCGGGCACGCCCCCGGCCAGCAGCTCCGGCCGCGCAAACGGGTCGCCCGACAGCTCGATGGTCGGGGCCCGCACCTTGTCCTCGCGGCCGGGGCTGACGTTGGGGGTCTTCGTCGTGCCGCCCGCCATCACGAAGATCGTGAACAGCAGCAGGGCGCCCGCGTACAGCAGCAGTGCCTTCTCCTTGCCGAGGGCCTTGTCCAGCGCTGCCGTGACGGGCAGGGCCAGCAAGCCGAGCAGCAGGTAGAGCATGAACGTTCCGAACGCGCCGGCCACGACGAGCGTCGGCGCGGCCTGCCAGAGGCCTTCGAGCATCGAAGTTCCTTCCACGGTGGCCGCGAAGGGACCGGGCATGCCGGTCGGGAGAAGGGCGCCAGCCATCACTGCTCGCTCCGGTCGAGGCCGAGGTCCACGCCAGGGCGGACCACGGCGGCCCCGATCGTGGCATCGAAGCGCACGACACCGTCGGGAGTCCGTCCGGTGCGTCCGCCGGGTTGCTTGAGCGTCGCCCCCAGCAGCGCCTCGGCATGCTGGGGGTCGGTCACGCGGTCGATGATCCGGGCGATGGCGCCGTACGGCCCCTCCAGCGACACCGTGACGGGCCACTCGGTGACGAAGTCCGTGGGCTGGCCCGGCGCGATGTTGGGCTCGAGCTTGACCAGGTCGAAGGCCGAGACACCGCCTCGGATGGCGAGGTCCGCCAGGTCGGCGACGAGCGCCAGGGTCATGACGCGCCCCGGGAGCGTGGCGCGGTTCACGGAAGCCACGGCGTCGAAGCCCAGCGTGTCGGCAATCTCCATGTCGGCGCGGTTGGCACGCACACGCAGCGCCGTCCAGACCTCGTTCAGGAGGCGGCCGAAGGCCACGTTCGGATCGCCGGAGCGCAGCAGCTCGATGTTCTGGTCCTTCAGCGACACGAACCGGCGCACGGCGCGCTCGGCCGCCACCTCGTCGTCATCGAAGCGTGCCGCGAGGCGGGCGGTATCGCGGGCCTCGGCGTCGCTCGCACCGCGCAGCACGGCGGCGCGCAGCGCACGGTCCGTGGCCTGCTCGATGAGCGCCTGGCCGCCGCTGCGCGACGAGTCGAGCCGCGTCGCCCACGACGTGGCCTGGGCGTCCAGGTCGGTCGTGAGCTTGCGCAGCTCGTCGGCCACGCCGCGCTCGGGGCGCTTCATGTCACGCAGCTTGCGCTGGTCGGACGTGAGCAGGCGCTTCTGCACCTCCGGGTCCTTCGTGACGATGTGGACGGCAATGATGCCGACCAAGAACACGCCCACGCCGATCAGGACCGGGGTCCAGAACGTCCGGTAGCGCTGCCAAAGCTCATCCATGGGGCCGTCTCCCCACCGTAGGCCGCGCGGGCCTAGCGGCGGTTCTTGATGTCGTCCAGCAGCTCCTTGCGCTGCGCCTTCTCGACGCTCGTGATCGGCACGCTGACCTGCTCGCCGTTCGAGCGCCGACCGACGAACGCCGTCGGCTCCTCCGCGTTGTCCACGTCCAGGTGGCGAAGCACCTGACGCGTGTCGTTCTCCGTCTCGGGCTCGAGGACCACGCCGGGCCGCAAGGTCATCTTGAACGTCCCCGGCTGGCCCGAACCGCCGGCCTTGAAGGCCTGCTGCGTGTCGACCACGATGCCGCGCTCGTTGCGGTTCAGGGCTTCCACGAACTCCTGCCAGAGGCGCGAGGGGTTCTCGCCCCCGCTGACGCGCCCGTCGACGAGCACCCACGGCTCGCGCACCTCGCCCGCGGTGCGGCTGCTCTCGTCGTAGCCGTTGGCGGAACCGCCACGACCCACGAGGTAGCTGAACGTGTTCACGCGCCGGTCGACCTGCAGCCTCACCTCGTTCAGGTAGATGTGCTCGGTGGCGGCCTTCTCGAGCAGGGCCAGGGCCTCGGCGAAGAAGGCGCCCGGGAGCGCCATGTCCGCCAGCTGGCGATGCTTGACCTGCACCTGCTGGAAACGGCCGAGGGCCTGGCGCAGGCGCTCGTCCTCCGTGCGCACGTCCTTCTGCACGCGCTGGACGCTCGCGCGCTCCTTGTCGTAAGCGGCCGCGGCATCGCTGCGGCCCTTGTAGAGGAAGAAGAGCGAGCCCAGCGCCACGGCCCCGGCGGCGACGGCCCATACGCCCTTCTCGGCGAAGTCGCGCGCGCGCTTGACCTTCTCGGGAAGCACGGCCAAGCGGAACGCGGCCGGAGAGAGGGTGCTCTGGGCCAGGCCCACGGCCACGGCGAACTCATGCGGCGCGGACGTGACGAGCGCACGCTCTTCATCGCCCAGGCCGGACAGGTCCGACAGCACGAAGGGATCGAAACGCTCGACGGGAACGCCCATCGCCTGCTTGAGGTAGAGGTCCAGACCCTGGAGCGTGGCTCCGCCGCCGGCCAGGACGACGCGGTCGACCTTGAGGTCGGGCAGACGCGTCTGCGCCCGCGCGATCATCATGGTGCTCTGGATCATCGAGGAGAGCTGACCCGCGACCCCGATGATCGAGTTGGCCACCTTCTCGGCCGTGGGATCCGCGTAGCGGGCTTGGCCCTTGGGCGTGACGTCGCCCTTGGACGTCTTCATCTTCTCGGCCTTGCCGAAGGTGGTGGCGAAGGCTTGCTCGATGGCCTCCGTGAACGCCTTGCCGCCCGGCGTGGCGTTGCGGGCGAAGAGGAGCTCACCGCCGCGCTGCAGGGCGATGTCGACGTTCTCCGCACCGAGGTTGACGAGCAAGGCCGTCTCGTCCTCGCGGTACGTGGCGTTGACGGCGAAGGCGTTGAACAGCGCGACGCTGTTGGGCGTGGCCTCGCCGAGCTTCAGGCCGCCGGACGCCAGGGCCGCCGAGAGGCGATCCAGGTGGCGGTTGCGGGCGAGGGCCACGAGGACCGTGTCGTCGTCGCGCGAGCCGTCCGGATCCGGCAAGCTGAGCTTGCGGTAGTCCGCCGAAACGTCACCGCCGCTCTGCGAGCTGACTTCCTCCACCTCGTACTTCATGAGCGTCTTGAGCCGCCAGTCGGGTACGGGCGGGATCTGCGTGTAGCGGATGATGACGTCGCGACCGGTGAGACCGAGCGTGACGGGGGCACCCTTCAGGCCGCGGTTGGCCAGCGCGCGGCCCGCCAAGGGCGTGGTCTCCTCGCTGATCCGGTCCGCGAACACGCGCTGGACGACGAAGCCCTCGCCCTTGCGCTTGAGCAGGACGCCGCGCAACGAGTGGCTACCGATGGTGACGCCGAGTCCGATCTGGGGCATGTGCTGCGGCTCCTCGCGTCTACCGACCGCTCGTGGCGGGGTCGGGCAGCAGGCTGGTCGTGTACTGGGTGCGCAGCGCGTCCAGGCGCGTGCGCGCCTGCTCGAGGCGAGCCTCGAGCGCGGGGTCGGACGTGGTGTCGCCGAAGCGGTCCACCAGGATCCGCAGGTAAAGCGCCGCCATCGGCTCGTAGCCGTCGACGCCCTGGAGCATCGTGGCGAGGCGTTCGAGCCGGGCGACCTCGGCGCCCGCCGCGCGCGCAACCTGCGCCGCCCGGGCCTCGGCGAGGGCGACGACGAGCTCGTGCGCTCGCGTCACGACGGGGCCGCTGCCTACAGGCGGCGCGTCCTGGCCTTCCAGGCCGAGCAGCCGCGCGGCGTCGCCCACCTTGGCGGTGGCCGTCTGCAGCGTGTCGGCCGAGCCGAAGATCTCGTGGGCGCGGAGCGCCGCCGCGGCCTCGTCGACCTGGTCCGCCAGCTGCCGCTCGCGGCTGGCGGCCAGACGCAGGGCCTCCTCGCGCACGCCCTCGTTGAACGGGAACTCCTGCGCGATGCCGCGCAGGTCCGCGATGGCCGCGACCGGCTGCTCGGACAGCCGCAACCGTGCCGCGGAAAGGCGCTGCTCCGCGATGCGCCGGCTGGGCCCGTAGTCCGTGACCGTGTGGAACGAGGCGGTTGCGCCCTCGCCGAACATCCACATCTCGAGCAGCGAGGCGTCGAGCGCGTCGGCCAGCTCGACCCGCGCGATGGCGGCCTGCTCCCCGGCGGGCGACCACGTCACGAGGCCCGCGCCACCGTCCTCCGCGCTCCCGCTGAGGACCTTGCGCGCACCGTCGACCGCGGAGCCCGCGCGGGCCGAGATGGTCTGCGGGCCCCGCTCGGTCAGCAGGCGCACGCCGTCGCCCAGATGGTCGCGCGGCAGCTCGACGGCCAAGCCCGCCGTGGCGCCGTCTACCGTGACGGTGGCTTGGAGACCGTCCTCGCCGCCGGCACTCCAGCGGATGGTGGTGGCGACGCCTGCGTCCTCCGCGCCCGGCGCCCGCAGGCGCCCCGTGGCCACGACGGCGCCGCCCTCCGCGGCGACGCCCTCCACCACGAAGCGCGACAGCAGCGTGCCGTCGGCCTGGCGCGCAATCGGTCGCGCGCCGACGAACCGCTGGGCAAGGCCTTCCACGAGGTCGAGGCTGCCGTCCGTCGGGGTTACCCAGGCCTCGACGGTGCCAGGCACGTCCTTCACGCGGACCAGCTGGCTGCCTTCGCCCGCGGTGCTCTCCTCCAAGCGGATCGACTCGAGCGTGAGGCGGCCCTCGGGACCGACGCGTACGGCAAGGGAGAGGTTCTCCGCCCACGACGGCTTCACGAGCGTCGCGCTCGCGCGGCCGCCCTCGACGACCAGGGGGATGGCACGCGCGATGGCGGCGACGCGGCTGCCCGCCCCCACCGCGTTCGACCACACGGCCAGGAGGTCGGCGGGGCCGCTGGACCGCACCTTCGCCTCGAGCTTGTAGGGACGCGACGCCAAGCCGGCGAAGCGCTCGGCGTAGGTGGCCCGGGCCGTGTCGGCAGCATCCGCGGCGCCGTCGCCCTCGTAACGCACGACCAGCGGCTTGCCGCCGCCCCCGCTCACGCGGATCGGGGCGCCCTCGACGGCCGAAGCCCAGGCTGGAGACTCATCCTGGAAGGTGCCGTCGGCGATCAGGTTGCTGTCGGCGGCGCTCCCGACCTGCTCCCCCTGCTGCTCGCCCTGGACGAAGAACCACGCACCGGCCGCCGCCGCGCCCAACAGGACGAGGCCGACCAGCAGGCCGGCGTAGCCGCCCTTGGCACGGCTCAGGTCGACGTCGCCGAGCATGCCCCAGCCGTCGTCGTCGTCGAACTGGGCCAGCTCCACCTCGATGTCCTTCATCGAGGGGTCCTTGAAGACGAAGCGCGAGTTGCCGATGCGGACGCGCGAGCCGTGGCTGAGCGCCACTTCGCTGGCGGGCTCGCCGTTGACCAGGGTGCCGTTGGTGCTGCCCATGTCGCGCAGCGTGTAGCCGTTCAGGTCCTTGACGATCTCGGCGTGGTGGCCGGAGGCCATGCGGTCGTCCAGCACGATGGTGCTGGACTCGCGGCGGCCCAAGGTGGTGCGCGGCCCGCGCAGCCAGACCTTCTCGCCCTTCCGCTCCTTGCTGACCCACTCCAGGTAGCACACGCCCTGGCTGCCCGCGTCGCGGAGCATGCGCTCCTCGTTCTCGTCCTCGAAGCGGATCTGGGCCGCGCCGATCTCGATCACGTCCCCGTGGCTCAGGACCTTGCGCTCGACGACCTTGCCGCCGACGCGGGTCTTGTTGGTGCTCCCGAGGTCCGTGACCTCGTAGCGGGTGACGCCGGCGCTGTTGACGCCGAGGATCTGGCAGTGCCTGCGCGAGGCCTTGCTCTCGTCGGGGAGCGGGATCTCGTTCGCTGCGTCGCGGCCGATCTTGACGGACTGACCGGCGGCGAGTTCGACGACCTGCTGGCCGTCGTTCACGATGAGTCGTGCCATCGGGGACGAATCTCCCTCGGAAGTACGGAGGAAAGGGACCGCGGAGGAGCTGGTGCAGGAGAGCCCGGGATCCCGTCGCGGCGGTGGACGAGCAGGGGCCCAAGGAGACGAGGCCGTCCTGCGGCCCTGGACCGCGCGACCGCCCGGCACTCCCGGTTGCAAGCCCTGTTCCACCGCCGCGGCGCAGACCCTCCCTGGCCGTCGCCTCCGGCGCGCGCACCTTACGCACGGACGGGGCGCGGGGGAAGGCCTGCAGGGCGCCGGAAGGCTTCACGGTCGGACGCAGGCTGCCTTGGCTGCTGGCGGTAACTGGATTGCCTCCGAGGTTACCACCGAGGTGGCAAGGGAGGGTGTCGGGAGGTGACCGGGCCTCCGACAGCTCCCCCTCGACAGGCTCGGGGCCCGCGGCTTCGGCGGGCTCCATCGAGAGGCCCTGCGACACGCTCGGGGCCACCTGCGGCGTGCACCTGGCGGTTCACGCCTCCGGTGGCTGCTCCACGTCCATGCCGTAGCGCTCGAGCTTCTTGCGCAGGCCCAACCGGCTCAAGCACAGCTCGGCCGCGGCGCGGCTCTTGTTCCAGCCGTGGCGCAGCAGCGTGGCGCGGAGCACCCGGCGCTCCAGGTCCTCGACGAGGGCCTTGAGCCCGCCGGGCGTGGGGCCGTCGAGCGCGGGCGGGCGGTAGTCGAGCACGCGCTGGCTCAGGTGCTCGGGCAGGACGGTGCCCCCGACCTGCAACGCGACGAGGCGCTGGACCTCGTTGCGCAGCTCCCGGACGTTGCCGGGCCATTCGTACGCCGTCAGCAGCTCCAAGGCGGCGGGGTCCATGCGCGGGGCACGCCCTTCCGCACCGACCGCCTCCTGGAGGAAGTGGGCGACGAGGGGCGGGATGTCCTCCTTGCGCTCGCGCAGCGAGGGCAGCTCGATGACGAGGCCGGCCAAGCGGTAGTAGAGGTCTTCGCGGAACGCGCCCGAGCGGATGCGGTCCTGCAGGACGCGGTTGGTGGCGCTGACCAGCCGCACGTCGACGGGACGCACCTTCTTGCTGCCCAGCCGGCGGACTTCCCGCTCTTCGAGGACCCGCAGGAGCTTGCCCTGGATCTCGAGCGGCATCTCGCCCACTTCGTCGAGGAACAGCGTGCCGGCGTCGGCCTGCTCGAACAGCCCGGCGTGATCACGGTTGGCGCCGGTGAAGGCGCCCCGCATGTACCCGAAGAACTCGCTCTCCATGAGCGTCGGGGGAATGGCCGCGCACGACTCGCTGACGAGCCGCGCCCGGCGCCGCGGGCCGTTGAAATGGATGGCGCGCGCGATCAGCTCCTTGCCGGTACCGGACTCCCCCTGGATGAGGACGGGGATGTCCAGGTCCGTGACGCGGTCGACGAGCCGCAACACCGCCCGCATGGCCGGCGAACGCCCCACGATCTGCTCGTAGCTGTAGCGCAGACCCAGCTCGTCGGTCTGCTTGGCCAGGTCTTCGCGGGCGCGGCGCAGCGCATTCGTACGGATGCGCAGGGCCTTGCGCAGGCGGTCGTTGAGGCGCTCGATGCGGCGTGCCTGGCGCACGGCCTCGCGCCGCCGCTGACCCATCTCGCGTCGCTGGCGGGCGTTCTGCAGGGCGATGCCGGCGAGGCCCGCGAACCCCTCCAGCACGCGCACGTCCCACCCGTCGAACGTGCCGTGTTCGTAGCGGTTGTCGAGGTAGATGGCGCCGATGATCCCCTGCGAGGTCTTGAGCGGCACGCACACGAGCGAACGCAGCTCCAACGCCGCGACACTGGCGGTGCCCTCGAAGCGGGCGTCCATGCGCGCGTCCTCCGACAGCACGCTCTTCCCCTCGCGCACGACCGACGCGGCCACGCTCACGGAGAACGAGCCCTCGGGGTCGGCCAGGTCGCGCTGCTGCGGCAACCTCGCGCGACGCACGACGAAGTGGTCGCCGGCTTCCAGGAGCAGCAGGCCGCGGCCGGCGCGCGTGAGCTCGATCGCGGCATCGAGCACGCCGTCGAGCAACGTGTCCTCGTCTTCGAGCGCGTTGATCTTCTCGTTGAGCTCGATCAGGTGGCGCAGGGCGCGGATCTCGCGTTGACGTTCGTGATGGGCGTCGCGGCCCCGCGTCTCGCGCGGCGTGGCACGCGTGGTCATGGCGTCGAGGTCGGGCACGAGGGCCTCGATGCCGTCGCCCGTGATCACGGCGGACATGCGCGTCTCGCCGATCTCCACGCGATCGCCCGAAGCGAGCAGCTCGTCGAGGATCGCGCGGCCGTTGAGGAAGGTGCCGTTGCGACTGCCCAGGTCCGTGATGCGCCAGCCGTCCGCGCCCTTGTAGATGCGGCAGTGGTGGCGGCTCAGCGTGCGGTCGGTGACCGGTACGGCGATCGCCGGGTCGCGACCGACCAGCACCTCTTCCTGGGTGATGTCGTAGACGCGTTCCTGGCCTTGCGGACCGCGGACGAAGAGCCGAAGCTCGGACATGACGAGGACTCCGTGAACCCGCCGGGCTGTTGCCAAAAGCATGCCAGAGCGAGCCGTATTGCCAGCGAGACGGTTCGTGGTCAGGACGCCCCGTCGCCGCCCCCGCGACCGGGGCCAGCGGCCAGGACGACGGCGGCCGCCGCCGCGGCGGCGGTCGCGGTCCGCAGCGCGGCCCCCCCGAGCGAGGCCACCCCCAGCCCCGCGGCATGGGCGGCCTCGCGCTCCTCCGGCGCGAACCCGCCCTCGGGGCCGACCCAGAGCACGAGCGGGCCGGAAGGCGCCGCGACCGCACAGGCGGCGAGCGGCGGCAGCCCCGGAGCCGTGTCGAGCAGCCAGCCCCGGCCGGCCAGGGCCTCCTCGAAGCGCACCGGCCCGGGGTGCACCTCGAGCGCCTGCGCCAGCCCGTTCACCTTCAGCGCCTCGCGGGCGGCGCGCGCGAAGCGCGGCAAACGCCGGCGGAGCAAGTCGTCTCGACCCGGCGGAGTGCGACGGCAGGCCAGCGACACGAAGCGGCGCACGCCGAGCTCGGCCAGCGTGGCCACCAGGTCGTCCGCGCGCGAGGGCTCGGGCAGCGATGCACGCACCTCCAGCTCACGCGCGGGCCGCCGGGCGGGATACGGTCCCAGCACCTGGACGCGGGCGGCGCGGGGGTCGGCCACCGCCAAGCGCCCGCGGCCAAGGCCCCCGCGTCCGTCGAACAAGACGACGTCCTCGCCCACGCGGACACGACGCACGCGCACGAGGTGCGCGGACTCCTCGCGGTCGAGCTCGACCACCCCCCCATCCGCAGGGAGGCTCTCGCACCACGCCCGCTCGGGGCCGGCGCCGGCGGCGTCCCCGGCCGTGCTCACTCGTCGTCCTGCTGCGTGAGGTCGCCAAGGTACGTGCGGGCCATCTCGATCTTCGTCCCCTCCTCGACGCCAAGGCGGGCATTGAGCTCGAGGTAGCGGGAGAACGCCACGCGCGCGGCGTGACGCAGGCTCTCGTCCGCGTCGCGGCGGTAGCGGAAGCGGTGCAGCAGGCCCCGGTAGAGCCAGCGGTCGAGCAGCTCCGAGGACGGGTCCAGACGGTCGAGGACGCCGAGCGCGTACCAGGCCTCGTCCAGCCAAGCGTCTTCCTGCTCGCGCTCGGTGGCATCGCCCGCGCCGCCGCCGGGTCGGCGCAGCAGCTCGTACGCCGTCTGCAGGACGCCGAACCAAGCGGGGCCGTAGCTGGCGACGAGCGAGCCGGCTTGGCGGTAGGCGCGGAGCGCGTCGAGCATGCGGCCTTCGCGCTGGTGCTCGCGACCGGCCAGGTAGGCGGCTTGGGCGTCCTGCATGCGCTTGCGCCGCTCATCGGGGCTGCTGTTGCGGATCGCCTCCAACCGCTGCCGCGACTCGACCGTCTCGGGGGCCTCGGGCTGCAGGGCGATCGCCTCCTCCAGCGCGCGCGCCGCTTCGTCGAGCCAATGCTGACGGCGTTGCCTGGCGCGCTCGGGGTCGGCCCCCTCGGCCGGCTTGGCGCTGGCCAGGAGCGTCGCGATCAAGGCACGCTCGCGTTGGATCTTCGCGAGGACGGGAAACACGGCCGTGTCGAACGGCGCCAGCTCGCGCGCACGCCGTGCGCGGGCCAAGGCATCCTCCAGTCGCTTGGCCTTGTCGCGTCCCCCGACGGCAGCCAGCAGCAGCTCGGCCTCCAGACGCCAGGGCCCCGGGTGGCTCGGGTCCAAGGCGCGCGCCTTGGCCAGGGCCTCGGCTGCGGGCTGGGCTTGGCCGCCATCCATGGCGTAGCGCGCGATCGACAAGTGCAGCTCGACGAGGAGACGTCGGGCGGGACCGCGGGGAACCAGCTCGAAGCGCCGCGCCTCTTCGGCGTAGCGCACGGCCTTGGGGAAGTCGCGGGCCAGCGCCGCCAGCTGCGACGCGTCGAGCAACGTACGCACGTCGCGCGGGTCCAGACGCAGTGCCTCGCGCAGGTTGCGGTCCGAGGCGCTGATGAGGTCGGCATCCGCCGAGGCCGTGTAGTGCTCGAGGTAGACCATGCCGAAGCCGCGGTGCACGGCGGGCGCGTCGGGGTGCGCGCGCTCGAGCCGATTCAGCCGGCCGAGGGCATCGACCCACCTGCGCTGGTGCATTTCCGCTTCCACGGCGACGAGGCCCGCGGTGAGGTCGGTGGGATGGGCATCGGCAAACGCCACGGCCTCCCGCGCCACCTCGGCCACGCGCGCCGACGCCGCTTCGATGCCGGCCGTGTCGTCCGCGAGCACCCGGGCCGTGCGCTGTCGCGCCAGCGCGATGCGCAGCGCGATCTCCACGAGGCGCGTGGGGGGCAGCAGGTCGTCGGCGCGCCGATCGGCCAGCAGGGTGTAGTCGCGGCGTGCGCCGTCGAGATCGCCGCTGCGCTCCGCCACCATGGCGCGCACGAGCAGCGCGACGTCGCGGACCGGGGCGTGGACCTCGTCTTCGGGAAGGGCGACGAGAACCCGTCCGACGAGCTCACGGGCCTCCGGCTCGCGCCCGAGCGCCAGCAAGAGCGCGGCGCGCAGCACGTCGCCGGCGGGTTCGCGGAGATCGACGGAGCCCAGGGCGCGCGCCGTGACCAGCTCGCGCAGCCACGCCAGCTCGCGGGCCAGGGGCGCGAACCCCAGGTCGATGCCCGACGAGGCGGCGTCGATCCCTTCGGCGACCAGCGACTCGGCCGCCGCCTCGTCGACGTCGTTGCGGCGCGTCTCGAGGATCCACGCGGCTTCGAGGAAGGCCGTCCGGGCGATCTGGTCCTTGACCCACGACGCGGCCGGATGCTTGTCCAGCGCCTTGCGGTAGCGGGCACGAGCCTCGGCGTGGCGGCGCCTGGCCACGTGCACGTCGCCCGCGAAGACGTCGGCTTGCCAGTGGCGGGGATCGGCCTCGAGGGCCAAGTCGAAGGCGCGTAGCGCATCCTCCAGCCGGCCCTGACGCTGCTTCACGTCCTCGTCTGCCGCGTCGAGCAGGCGCCGGCCCAGCGCGACGTGGATCTCGGCCTCGAGGCGGGCGGCGGCTTCCCGCGCCTCGGCGCCGCGCTCCCCCCCCACCGCGTTCTCGCGCAGGTCGCGCAGGATCTCCTGCGCACGGACCACGTCCTGACGACCCACGAGCTCCAAGCGCGCCCGCGCATGCAGCAAGCGCGGGTCCCTGGCGTGGCGTCGCCCGGCGGCATCGAGCGCAGCAGCCGCGGCATCGACGTCGCCGCGGTCCGAGCGGAGGGCAGCGAGCGCGAGCCACGACCCGAGGTCGGAGGGGTCCAGCTCGGTCGAGCGCTCCAGGTGCTTGAGCCCCTCGTCGCGATCGTCCTCGCTGCGCGCCTCGGCCAGGAGCCGACCCAGGTCGCGGTGGGCCGGCGCCGAGGCGTCATCCAAGACGACTGCCCGGCGCAGGGCGTCCAGCGCGCCGATGGTGTCCGGCACGTCCAGCAGGACCCGTGCGCGCAGGCGCCACGCCTCCGCCCGCGGCGCCCGGACGTCGCCGCGCGGCCAGCGCGGGTCGTCCTGGGCCGCTTCGGCGAGATCCTGGGCGGCCTGCACGGCATCGAGTCGGATCGCCAGGGGGACCTTCGCGTCGATCGCATCCGCGCGGAGCAGGGCGGCCTGCACGCGTCGCACGGGGACCAGCGCATCGCCCTGCAGGGCCTCGCCCAGCTGACGCGCGACGGCCTGCTCCTTGCCCATCGCCTGGAGCGCACGGGCATGCTGCAGCAGGGCGTACCCGCCGACGCCGTCGTCGGCGGTGGTGACCGCGAAGGCCTCGGCGCCACCTCGCCAGCGCGGGATGGCGCCGGTCACGAGCACCGTGCCCACGACGGCCAAGAGCGCACCCACGAGCGAGGCGCCGGCGACGCGCGGGACGCGTCGCAGGACCAGCTCGTGCGCGAGGACGGGTACGACGGCGACCGCGCCGATCGCCCAGGGCACGAGCACGGCGCCACGCGCAGACGGTTCGCCGAACCACGGCCACGGAAGCGCGGCGACAAGCGCTGCGAGACACCACGGCCCCCAGGTCGCGCGCGTGCTCGGGACGACGAAGGCCAGGCCGGTCGCGGCCACCGAGACCGCGGCGCCCGCCGAGGCGAGCGGGCCCCAGGTGTCCCCGACACGCGCGGAGAAGAGGGCGAACACCGACGGGATGTGCGACCAGGCCACGGACGCCGAGCGCGTGGCCGGGAAGAGCACGTAGGTCGCCGCGCCGAGCGCCAGCGCGAGGAGCGCCACGATGCGCGCGCGGGCGCCGAGCGAGGCGACGGCGAGGGGAAGGGCCAGCACGGCCACGGGCTTCCAGAGCAGCAGGGCGATCACGAACAGGAGAAGCGCGGCGACACGGCCCGCGAGCAGACCCCAGGCGGCAAGCGCGAGGGACGTGGCCAAGACCGGCGCGTCGCCGTAGGGGCCTGCCAGATGCGAGACGAAGAGGGGCAGCACGCCCAGACCGACGGCCAGGAGGGCGCCTGCGCCGGCGGTGAAGGTGCGGCGGAAGACCCGCGCGGCGACGGCGACCAGCAGGCCATGCACGAGCAGCCGGCGCAGCAGCAGGAGACCCGGCGCGAGGGCGGCGTCGAAGCGCGCCACGAGCTCGCCCAGCGGTCCGAGCGTAGCGTCGCCCATGCCGTGCACGGGAGAGGGCGCGGAGCCGCTCCACGCGCCGCCCGCCACGACCCCGGCCTGCACGGCCATGGCGGCCAGCGCCGCCCCTACGGCGAAGCTCCGCGGTGCCGCCGCGGCGGTCCGGCTCTCGCGATCTCCTGCCATCGCGACCTGCATACCGCCGCCGCTGTCATTCACCCGTCACCTGCGGGACTGCTGGCACGATCCGCCGCGCGCGGTCCCGTGCCGACGACGGACGTCAACCAGCGCCGACACGTCGGCCCCTACGCTCGCGGAGGCAGCCGCAGCTCCAGGGCCGCCGCCACCTTCTGGAGATCGGCCCAGGCTTCGCGCTTGGCGCTCGGCTGTCGCAGGAGATACGCGGGGTGCCACGTGGGCATGACGCGCCATCCCTGCGGGCTAGTGAGAAAGCGTCCACGCAGGCTGGAGATGCCCCGGTGGGTCCCGAGCAGCGTGCGGGCCGCGGGCGCACCGAGGGCAAGGACGACCTCGGGGCGGATGAGCCTCAGCTGCTCGTCGAGGTAGGCCCGGCAGGCCCCGATCTCGTCCACGTGGGGGTCGCGGTTGCCGGGCGGACGGCACTTGAGGACGTTGCAGATGTAGACGTCTTCCCCGTCCCGCGAGAGGCCGATGGCCGCAAGCATGCGGTCCAGGAGCTGGCCGGCAGGCCCGACGAAGGGCTCGCCGAGCCGGTCTTCCTCCGCTCCCGGCGCCTCTCCCACCACGACCAGACGGGCCGTCGGGGCGCCCACGCCGAACACGGTGCGCGTCCGCGACTCGCAGAGGCGACATCGCTTGCATGATGCAACGTCTTCGGCCACGCGGGCCAAGGCGGCGATCCTCTCCGCCACGGGAAGCGGCGCCGCCGCGGCCTCCCGCGGCGCGCCTGCGCCGGCCGCCGGGACCCCGCGGGCCCCCGCGGGCGCGGAAGGGGGCTGCGCGGGCGCCGCGCGGGCGGTGTCAAGAGCCGCCGGCAGGGCGGCGGGTACGTCCGCGGCCAGCCAGCGCCCGCCGGTGCGGCGCAGCCAGGCCAAGAGCAGCGCCGCCTCCTGCCGGGGGGTCGCCGGGGGGCGTGACGCGGGCGCGGAGGATTGCTGCGGCGAGGGCACCCGGGGAGGGTAGCCGCTCCCGCGGACGATCCGGTGACGGGCCTCGTGACGGGACCGCGACGGAGCCCCGGGTGGATGACCTGCCCAGCCCAAGATCCCGGCTCCGGCGGCGATCCACGTGACCGCCGCGTGACAGGGGGCCCTTACCTATCTGCCCACGCCGGACCTTCGGCAGGGAGGGAGTCGGGACGCGATCGACGGGGTGCGCGGGCTCGGAGGGAGCTCACGCCATCGCCCGGCGGTCGTGTCGCGACGTCGACGAACGCAGGCCGTACCTCGTGTGCGCTTGCAGGAGTCGACCGGCTTGGCCCAGGCAGGGAGATCCGCACCCGTAGCAAGCGACCGGGTCGGACACGTCGGCGTGTGCACGCGCTCGAGGTGGAACGTCGCAAGAGCCCGAAAGGATGGCACCCAGGATGAAGCGCAACGCCCTCGTCCTCTCGATCCTCGCTGGCGCGCTCGTCGTGTTCGTTGCGGGAGGCCTTGCGCCCGCCACGACGGCGTACGCCGGCGATGAGGCGGCTGGCAGCGTGCAGGCGTCACCGGCGCCCAACGCACTGGCCCCCACGGCACGCGTGCTGCCCGAGCAGAAGCCCGCGCCCGCGCTTGCGGAGCTGGCCGAAGTCGAGCTGCCGCCCGCCGGTGAAGCTCCCGCTCCCTTCCCGCCGACGACGGACACGCAGCAGCCGACGCGCATCGCCCAGCCGCAGGTCCGCGCGCCGCGCGTGGCCGTCGCGGGCGACTTCCCGGCACCGCCGCCGTCGAGCTTCAGCAGCCCGGCCGCCGTGTTGCCGACGACGTCGCAGCCGGTGACGGTCCATGCCGGAACGAGCACCGACGGTCTTCCGGCGGGTTGGCAGGGACACCGCCCGGGCCAGGTCGTGTGGTCGAGCGAGTGGGGCACGCCCGCTCCGGTCGCTCCCGCCGTCAGCTACCCCGTCGAGACGCCGGTCACCTTCGAGGGCCTGCCGGCTCCCGAGGATGCCGCCGCGCCCGCCGCCTCGGACGGCGCCCCCCCGGCTGCGGACCGTGGCGCTGCGATGGCCGAGCGCCGCGCGTTCCTCGTGCAGTCCTACATCGAGAAGGCGCGTGAAGCCCTGCGCATGGCCGACGTGGACGGTGCGAAGGACATGGTCACGCAGGCCCTCGACCTCGATCCGACCAACGCCGAGGCCCGCGAGCTCTGGCAGTCCGTCTCGCTCGACCGCGCCAGCACGGCCGGCGCCTACGCGGGTTCGCGCGGCGACGTGGCCACCGTGCAGCGTGAGCGCGCCGCGACCGAGGTCCGCAACCACCTGCGTCGCGGCCAGCAGAACGAGTCCAGCGAGAGCTACGAAGAGGCCGTTCGCGACTACAGCAAGGCGCTCGCCATCATCAGCTGGTACGACCAGACCGCTGACTTCGGCACGTCGTCCGAAAACATCCGCGACCTGATCGACGCGGCCCGCGCCAAGGCGCGGGTCTCCGAGCGCCGCGATCGCCAAGAGGCCATCCGCCGCGCCCAGGCCGAGCGTGAGGCCGAAATGGCGCAGGCGCGCGAGCAGCGCCTGGGCCGTGTCCGCGCTTGGTTCGAGGGCGCCCACCGCGCCTTCCGCAGGGGCGAGTACGCCCTGGCCCGCGAGTTCGCGCGCCAGATCCTGCGTGCCGACCCGAACAACGCCGACGCCGAGCGCATCATCACGATGAGCCACGACGCGGAGCACATCGACAACGAGTGCGAGTTCCGCAGCGAGTTCGCCGACCAGTGGAAGTCGATCATGATGGACTTGGAGGAGGCCAGCCTCCCCCAGGTCGACACGGTCATCTTCCCCGAGAACTGGCTCGAGGACATCGCCCAGCGTCAGCCGCGTGCGGTCGGTGACCCCATCGACGACGCCGACAGCAGCGGCGAGCAGGCCATCTTGAGCGTGCTCACCAAGCAGCGCGTCCAGGGCCTGACCTGGGAAGAGGCCAACCTCGACACGGTCGTCGGCTACCTGCGCACCATCACCGGCCTCAACTTCTACGTCACCCCCAAGGTGATCGAGGAGAAGGGCGAGGAAGTCGCCGTCAACCTGAACGTCAGCGACGTGGCCGTGGCGACCGTGCTCGACCTGATCACGCAGCAGTACGAGCTGGCGTGGCAGCCGCGCGGCGGCGTCGTCACGATCCTGACCAAGGACGAGGTGCGCGGCTCGATGAAGCTGCGCTACTTCGACGTGCGGGACCTGGCCGTCCAGATCCGCGACTTCAGCACCGAGGACCTCAACCTCGTGCCGTCGAACTTCACCCCGCCCGAGCCGCCGGACCTTCCGGAGCCCGAGGCCATCTACTCGCCCGACAGCCTCGTCGAGCTGATCCAGAACACGATCGGCAACGAGGAGACCTGGAGCGAGAGCGCCCCCACCACGCAGAACGGCATCATCATCATCCGCAACACGCCGGAGATCCTGGCCGAGGTCGAGGACCTGCTGAGCCAGCTGCGCGCCAGCACGGGCGTGCTGGTCAACCTCGAGGTCCGCTTCCTCACGGCGGAAGACAACTTCCTGCGCGAGGTGGGCGTGGACATCCGCGGCCTGAACGCGGCGCACTCGCCCGAGGGCGGCGTCGTGGCCCCGGGCGGTACGCCGCTGCGCGGCCTCGTCATGGACGACCTGCGTACCAACGGTCTGGCCTTCGGCGCCGATGAGCCCAGCGTCCCGGGTGCCAACGGCAGCCGCGACGCGGGCATCATCTGGAACGACGGCGCCAACGGCGCCTACTCGGGCCGCGTGGAGAACCTGTTCGACGCCGTGGCCCTGCCCTTCGGCATCCACAACCAGCCGTCCCTCACGGGTAGCGGCGGGTTCAGCGGCGAGTACACGCTGATCAACACCAACTTCATCGGCGAGACGGCCCTCGAGGTCATCCTGCGTGCGGTGGAGAAGAGCGAGCGCGTCCAGCAGATCACGGCCCCGCGCCTCTCGGTCTACAACGCGCAGCGCGCCAACCTCTCGATCCTCAACCAGATCAGCTACGTGCAGGACTACGAGGTCGAGATCGCCCAGGCGTCGAACATCGCGAACCCGGTCGTGCAGACCATCCAGGAGGGCGTCGTGCTCGACGTCCGCCCGATCGTCAGCAGCGACCGCCGTTTCGTGACGCTCGAGCTGCGCCCGACGGTGGCCACCGTGCTCCGCCCCATTCCCACCATCACCACGAACCTGGCCTCGGGTCCGTTCCCGAGCGCTCCGGTGACGCTGCAGGTGCCCGAGATGCGCATCCAGCGCGTCCGCACCACGGTGATGATGCCGGACGGCGCCACGCTCCTGATCGGCGGCATGAAGTACTACGACAAGGACGTCCGCGACAGCGGCGTGCCCTTCCTGTCCAAGATCCCGGTGCTGAGCTTCCTGTTCACGCGCCGTGGCAACTTCGTCAACCGCCGCAACCTGCTGATCCTCGTGACGGCGCGCATCGTGTCGCTCGAGGAGCTCGAGCCGAAGGACAACCTCGTCCTGCCGCCCGAGCCCGAGCGCTTCTACCGCCCGATCCGCGAGATCGACCCGGGCTGCGGCCCCTGCATGAACGGCATGTGCGACGTGCCGCCTCCGCAGGCCGAGCCGGCGTGCGGCTGCGCACCGCGGGCGCCCAAGCCCACCTGCACGAGCTGCAACGCCCGCCGGTAGGCGGCTCGGCACCGCGCTCGGGCCCCCCCGAGCCGCCCTGCACCAGGCCCGCGAGCCCTCCGGCTCGCGGGCCTGCTCCTTTCCGGGCGGGTCCGGCGGGGGAATCCGCAGGAGGCGTGCCTTGCGGGGCGGGTCGCGCTATGCTGGGCGCACCCGTTCGCGTTCGGCCCCGCCCCGTCTTCCGCGCGCCGACTGCCCTGGCTCCGTGGCAGAACCAATGTTCCACCGCCGGGGTGTTCCATCGCAGCCGTGTCTCCGCGTCCTGCGCCCGTCCAGGGTTCCGGGAGGCCAAGCACGCATGCCATCCCGAGACGGCGCGCGCCGATCGCACCTCGCCCGGTTGACCCCCTGGGGGCCCATCCGTAGACTCCGCCGCCACGTACGCCCGGTCCGGCGGGAGGTCCGCTTGCCGCCCCGTCACGGGGTTCGTGAAGCGGCCAGGGAGCTCGCTCCTCCGCGGCCGCGCTTGGCCCCCCGTCGTCCTCCACATCCCGCGCTCGCTTCGCTCGCATGCCCTGCGTAGCGCGCCTGGATCCCTCGCCCATTCCGACCCGGAACTGGAACCTCTTGCCGACCCGGAAAAGGAAGCCCATGCGTCCCAGCCACTTCCTGTCGCGACTGCGCCCCCTCCGCCGTCGCGCCTTCATCGCCCTCCTCGCCCTGCTCGTGGCCCTGCCGCTCGCAACGCCCGCGGCCCACGCCGGTGAGGACGACTTCGACTTCGCCCAGGCGTTGGCCGGCATCGGCCAAGCCACGGGGGACAAGGCCTACTTCGAGTACGCCCGCAAGGTGCTGCGCGGCATGCTCCAGGCGCCGGGCGCCACCGACGAGCAGAAGGACTTGGCCGCTTACGGCATGGCCCGTCTCTCGAGCGACGAGGCCCGCGGCGCGCTCGCCCGCGCCGGCGTGCCGTTCAAGGACCTCGTCAAGCTTTTCGAAGACGCCTGCGACGCGTTGGAGGCGTTCGTCAGCAAGTACCCCAAGCACCCGCGCGCCAACGAGGCCCGTCTGCAGATCGGCACGACGCGCCTGGGCTTCGCCCAGTTCGTCAAGGACAGCCTGCTCGGCGACGGCGACGAGATGGAGCTGCGCGGCACGACGGCCGTCGAGGTCCAGTCCGCGGCGCGCTCCTTCGTGGAGTCGGCCGGCAAGCACTTCGACAACCTGCGCCAGGGCTACAACGGCGCCAACCCCACCGACCTGCAGCTGATCGCCCACTACAACTGGGTGCTCTGCCAGCACTACAAGGCCCTGGTCGAGCCCGCCTGCTCGTCGGCGGCGCGCAAGGCGCTGGAGCTGGCGGCCGTCGAGCTCGAGACGTTCGTCTTCGACTACGACGGCACGCTCATCGCCGTGTACGCCCAGGACATCTCGGGCTTGAACTTCGCCGAGATCGGCAAGTGCGCGCGCGAGGAGTCCGAGCGGGAGTCGGCCTACCGCTCCGCGCTCAGCTGGTTCGACACCTGCATGCAGACCCCCAACGAGTCGCCCGAGCACCTCGAGGTGATCACGCGCGGCTTCTTCCACTACGCGCGCACCTGCCTCGAGATCCGCGAGATGGGCGGCGTCAACTACCTGCGCGTGGGTGTCACCAACGTCTCCCCCATGCTCGACCGCTACCCGGACGCGCGCCTGAAGGACAACGGCGTGCGCGCCTGGATCGAGCTGGGCAAGATCCACGCCGCCCGCCAGTCCTACGACCAGGCCATCTCCGTCCTGGACGAGGCGGCCACCTTCGCCAAGACCGGCGGCATGCCGGCGCTCGAGGCCTTGGCCAACCGCGAGATCGCCAAGGTCGTCGAGAACGCGACCGGGTCCCTGGACGTGGACGCGGACATCATGATCCGCATCGGCAACGCGCGCATGGCCGACGAGCGCTGGGCCGACGCGATCGCCATGTTCCAGCAGGCGCTCGCCGCGCTGCCGCGCACGCGCGAGAACCTCGACAAGCTCGTGGACCTGTGGAAGCGCTTGAGCAGCTGCTACTCGTCCTTGGGTGACGACCTGGGTGCAGCCCTGTCGCTGGACCCCATCCACGAGCTCTGGCAGGACGGCGTGGCCCCGCGCTCCACGCGGGAGAACGACCCCAACCTGATCGAGTACGGCAACCTGCGCTTGGCGGCGATCGCCCGTTGGAAGCGCATGGCCGACGAGACCAAGTCGACGGCGCTCGAAGAGCGCTTCAAGGCGATGCGCAGCGCCTTCGCAGGCGACTACCCCGGCCACCCCCAGGAGAAGGTCGGCGTCTGGAACGAAGCCCTCGACCTGCTCCAGCAGGGTTCCAAGGCCAAGGGCGGAGAGCGCGAGCGCCTGCTCAAGCGGGCCGCGGAGCTCCTGAAGCAGGTGGCCAAGGACGCCACCAACCAGAAGCAGGACGATGCCTGGGCCTACCAGGCGCGCGTCGCCAACATGCTGGGCGACAACGCAGGCGTGCTGCGGGTCCACCAGGAGGCCACCGCGTACTGGGCCACGCCCGAGGCGATGCAACAGGTCGCCGAGCACGAGTCCATCCGCAAGCGCCGCGAAGATGCGCGGGGCGAGCTGGTCTTCTGGGCCGCGACCGCCTTGGTCGACCAGAAGAAGTGGGACGACGTCCTCCAGATGCTCGACGGCTACCACGGTACCTATGGCGCGTGGCGCACCGCCAAGAAGGACTCCAACGACTTCACCTTCTACAGCGGCACGATGGCGTACATGGTCGAGGCGTACCTCGGCAAGGACGACATCGAGAACGCCATCGACTGGTTCCGTCGCTTGCTGCGCGTGGCACCCGAGTCAAGCCGCCTGCCGATCATCACGCAGCGTCTGGCCAGCTTCTACAACGACCAGGCCAAGGGCATCGAGGATCGCCTGCGCACGCTCATCGCGGAGTCGGGCACGCTCAAGGGCCAGTTCACGACCACCGAGAAGACCTACTACCTGAAGGCCGGGGCCCGCAACGCCGCAGGTCAGGAGCTGCGCCGGCTCAAGGACAAGATCAAGGCCTACGACGAGGTCAAGGCCAAGGGCGAGGACCCGCTGCGCATCCTGAAGATCAGCGAGACCGAGTACAAGGCGGACAAGAAGCGCGCGGAGGAGCTGGAGGGGACGGTCGAGCGCCTGGCCCCCGAGATCGAGCAGCTGTCCAAGGAGATGACCACCATCACGGCGCGCCGCGACGAGATCCAGGCGCAGCTCAACGCCGGCCGCGACGAGCTCTACGAGCCGCGCCGCCGGGCCGCGGAGTTCTACTACGAGCTCTGGAGCGCCCAGAAGGAGGGTGACAGCCCCACGCCGACGGAGAACGTCCGCGTGTTTGCCGACCTCTATCGCCGCGCGGCCCTGCTGCGTCCCGACGTGGAGGAGAACTGGTCGCGTGCCCGCGAGCTGTACGAGAGCTACCTCGCCCGGCCCGACGCCAAGGGCGAGCAGAAGCAGGAGGCCATGGGCGAGCTCGGCGGCATCTACTACCGGTTGGCCGTCGCCACGAAGGACAAGCAGGTGCGCGCCCAGCTCGTGGAGCAGGCTCGCGAACGCTTGCAGGCTTCCATGGCCCAGCTGCCAGAGAACAACTCGATCATGGTGGCCTTGCTCAAGAACGAGCTGGTGGCCTACCAGTGGACCTCGCCCGCGGACGGCTCGCGTCCGTGGTTCCTGCTGCGGGTGGTCTCGACCGTGCCCGAGCTGAAGGCCCAGGTACGGGACATGGGTACGCCCGCCGGGCCGCCCGTGCTGGCGTTCGAGCGCGAGGGCGACCGCAACCGCTACAAGCAGGGCATGGATACGTTCCAGCAGTACGTGGCCAACGTCTACAGGGACAACCAGCTGCAGCAGCTCGTCGGCAGCCTCAAGAAGGCCGCGGGCTTCAACCAGGTCTTCTGGGCCACGTACGCCAACCCGAGCAAGGACTTCCGCTTGGCCTTGGCCTGGGTCTTCAGCGAGTCGGGCAATGCCGATGATGCGCCGAAGGCCGTACAGCTGGCCGACAGCCTCGTGCGCGGCAACAGCCGCATGATCTACGAGGAAGAGTCGGAGGACTGGTGGCTCGCCACGGTGCTGGGCTTGCGCGCGCGCGTCGCGTACGCGGAGGC
This sequence comes from Planctomycetota bacterium, assembly GCA_050248855.1. GTDB lineage: Bacteria > Planctomycetota > PLA2 > PLA2 > JAEUHO01 > JACKGW01. The sequence continues at coordinate 35,752 of JBFWRP010000034.1, forward strand.
CCTCTGGTCCCAGGAGCAAGCCTCGGATCGCACGAAGGCCGTGATCAACGGCGCCAGCACCTTCCTCACGAGTCTCCAGAACTCGTACCCGCAGCTGGGCGCCCCGGAGCGTCCGCAGACGCTGGACGAGCTGGTCGCCCTGCAGGAGCGCGTGGACAGCCTGCGCACGCGGGCCGACCTGCCGCGCCTGGACCTGATCTTGAGGCGCGGCGAGCTGAAGGTGTTCGGTGCGGACGGGGCTTCGGGCGATGGCACCGGGAGCAACGCCCCCGGGGGCGATGGCGCTGGCAGCGGGGACGAGCCGCCGGCCGATGGCGCCCTGGACGACGCGGGAGGCAATTGACCATGGTCGCGCAGAACCCCCGGTTGGAGATCCCCATGTCACGCCTCCCCTCCCTGCAGGCGCTGTCCGTGGCCGCCCTGGTCGTTGCGCTGGCCTGGGCCGGCGCCCCGGCCTGGGCCGACGAGATCCACGTGATCGACGCGGAGACCTGCGCGACGCGCGTGATGTCCGTGGAGGAGGTCACCAGCGAGACGTGGTCCGAGGTCAAGTACCGCACCCGGGCTCGCGGCCCCGAGCAGTCCGTGCCGGCCCGCGACGTGGTCAAGGTCGTGCGCAAGGAACCGGCCCGCGAGGCGCGGTTGCTGGACTCGGCGTACGGCGACCTGGCCCGCGGCAACTTCCGGGACGCCATGACCGCGTTCCAGAACATCGCCGGCGGGGGCCAGAAGATCGACGCGGGCACCGGTGCCCCCACGTACACGCCCTTCACGGAGGGCGACCCTCCGGGTCGCAAGTCGCGCCCGACCTGGACCAGCGAGTACGCCCACATCGGCTACGTCATGGCGCTCTTCGAGCTGGCCCGTGCCGGCAAGGACGCCAAGCTCTACGACCAGGTCCTGATGGCCCTGGAGGATCGTGAGCTGCCCCCCGTCGGCGAGGGCAAGGACAAGGTGAAGCGCTCGACGGGCGGCTTCCTCGCGCGCTTCGAGGGCGGCAACAGCCGTTGGTACCCGCAGGCCCTGCGCATCCACGCCCATGCCCTGCTCGGCACGGGCGACACCGAGAAGGCCAAGGCCGCCTTCAAGGCCCTGGAAGACGCGGCCGGGCAGGTCCCGCTCGACCCCAAGTGGCTCTACGAGGGCATGATCGGCGAGGGCCTGATTGCCGAGAGCCAAGGCCAGGACGCGACCTCGTCCTACGACCGCGTTGCCGCCACGATGCTGATCCGTCTCGAGAAGGAGACGAGCCCCTGCACGATGCGGACCTACGGGCAGCTCTACAGCTTGGCCCGTCTGCGCGTGGCGTCGGCGAAGCTGCTGCAGGCCGAGAAGGTCGGCGGCGCGGCCTTCGGCTCGCTGAGGTCCTACATCGAAGCCGGCGAGCCGTCGACGCTGCAGGACAAGTACGCCTCCAAGCTGTCCGAGCCGGCCCTGCGCGCCCTGCTCGCCGGCGCACGCATGGCCGAGATCCAGGCCGTGGGCCTCAACGGCAAGGGCTTGGCCTACCTGGAAGAGAAGCGCTTCGAGGAGGCGATCCTGGCCTTCAAGGAGGTCGCGGTGAAGCACTTCGCCGATCGCGACCAGACCGCGCGCGCCCTGTACTACCTGGCCAAGGCCGCCGACAAGGCCGCCGAGGCGGCCGACAAGCGCAACCAAGCCTCCGAGCGAGATCGCTTCAAGGCCCAGCGCGACGAAGCCGTCCGCGTGCTCAAGTCCCGCTACCGGTCCACCGCCTGGGCGCAGAAGTAGGCGCCCACCACCTCTACCGGGGGTCGGTCGGCCAAACGGCCCTGGCCCCCGGACAGGGATCTCCCGGCGCAAAGGAGGGGCGCCCGGCGAGATCCCCCGAACAGCCCCTCGCGTCCCGAAACCCCGGCCGGGCAGATCGCCCCTGCGACACCCGGAACCGACCGACCCAAGGCCCGTGCATGGTGTGGCGATGGAAGCAGGCGGGATGTACCCTTCCCGCTTCCCCAACCGGCCGCCGGCACCTTGTGGAAGGTCGCGCCCAGCCTCGGAGTGCACTCACGCCATGTCCAAGACCAACTTCTTCGTCGTGATCGGCTTGCTGCTGCTGGCCGCCGTCGCCGTTGCCCCCGACGCGCACGCCAAGAGCTTCATGGAGGCCGTGATCACCGACGGTGGCGCGATCGGGTGGGTGATCATCCTGCTCTCCGTCGCCACGGTGGCCCTGATCATCGAGTACTCGGTCAACGTCCGCGCCGACAAGATCTGCCCGCCGGAGATCATCGACGAGGTCGAGGCCCTCCTCGAAGAGGACGACTACCAAGAGGCCCTCGAGCTCTGCGAGTCGGAGCCCAACTTCGTGACGCGAAGCCTGGCCGCAGGCTTGCCCCGCATCAACGAGGGCTACCTGGCGGTCAAGGAGAGCGTCGAGGCGACGGCCAGCATCGAGGCCGTCAAGCTGCAGCAGAAGATCGGCTGGATGCTGTTCATCTCGAACGTGGCCCCCATGCTGGGTCTGTTCGGCACGGTGTACGGCATGATCGAGGCCTTCAACGTGATCGTGGAGAAGGGCGCCAACCTGGGCCCGGCCGACCTCGCCGGAGGTATCTCGGCCGCCCTCGTGACGACCTTCCTCGGCCTGTTCGTGGCCATCCCCGCCGTCGCGGCCTACCAGTTCTTCCGGAACAAGGCCACGCGCATCTCCATCCACTTCGCGGACGTGCTCGAGGAGATGATCGAGCGCTTCCGCGGCAAGTAGCAGCTGGCGGGCAAGCGGCGGGTCGGGGGACGGAGCGCACCGTCCCCTGCCCGGTCGCTTACCCTGCCCTGGGGTGCCGACCCGGACCCGACCCGGCGCCCACCCACGATGACCTCTGACGTCCGACCCCGGGAACAGCCCATGAGCCGACGCAAACTCCCCGAGACCGAAGAAGTCAAGATGAACATGACGCCCATGATCGACATGACCTTCCTGTTGGTCGTGTTCTTCATGTTGACGATCGACTTGACGACCAAGGAGTTCCTCCCCGTGTCGCTGCCCTTCGCGACCCAGGGTGAGGAGAACAAGGACCGCGACCCCGACCACAAGCGCTTCGTCATCAACCTGGAAGCCGGTGGCTGGGTCGAGATCCGGAAGAACCGCTACGACCTCTCCAAGGAGAACCCGGTCGAGCAGGACCGCGCCGTCCAGGACCTCAAGCGGATGCTCAAGGCGTTCGTGGAAGACCGACGTGCGGCCGGCGAGGAAGTCTACGAGCCCGACGGTGCCTGCAAGGTGCCGGTGCTCATCCACGCGGACCGCGCCGCCCACTGGAAGTACGTCCAGTGGATCATGCAGGTCGCGGCCGACCCCTCCATCAAGATCTACAAGCTCCAGTTCAGCGTGAAGCGTCCGCCCAACATGAAGGATGCGGACGCGCCGGCGGGAGGTGTCTGATGGCCATGCAAATGCCCAAGGCCGAAGATACCGAGATGAACATGACGCCGATGATCGACATCGTGTTCCAGCTCATCATCTTCTTCATGCTGCAGCTCAAGTTCAAGGAGATCGATCGCCAGATCGACAGCAACCTCCCGAAGGACCGCGGCCTCGCCGCCACGCCGACGCAGCCGCCGGACTTCCAGAAGATCAAGATCAAGGTCTTCCGTCGCGAGTTCGACAAGGCCGAGAGCGAGCAGTACACGCTCGTGAAGATCGACAACACGCACGAGTTCATGCTGCCCAAGCATTGGAAGGGCTACAACGACGAACCCAAGGACCGCCAGCGCGAGTACGACGACATGATCGCCAAGATCGAGGCGGTCGTGAAGTCCAAGTACGCCGCGCAGCCCGACAAGAGCCTGGTCAAGGGCGAGATCGTGGCGCCCCCGCCCAAGGGTGGCTTCGTCCCCCACGGCGACGTCATGCGCATGCTCGACATCTTCTTGGTGACCGGCCTCACCGACGTGGTCTTCGAGGGCGCAGCCGCCCCGCTGACCAATGCCGAACGGGCAGCCGCCATGGGTGGCGGTGAGGGCTAGTCCCGACGCGCTCACAGGCTGGGGTGCGTGCGGGCGGCTCGCCCGATGCCCGGTCCCGCGCCACCATCGCCCTGACCACCCGATGAGCGTGGAAGGCTCCTTGGTTCCAGGCTTGGGCGCCTTGCGATTCGGGGAGCCCTGGAGCCGAGCGCCTTGCGGCACGTGCCGGTGGGCGCGATCGACTCGCGTGTCTCGGTGACCCGACGGCCCCCGGCGACCCTCGCCGGGGGCCGCTTGCGTCTTGGCGCGCCTCGGGCGTGGCCCGGAGCCACGGGCGCAAACCTGGGGTTTGCCTGGCGAGTCGGACAGGCGCTACACTGCATCCGTCGCGAGCGCGCCCCGTTCGAGCGCCGCGGCAGCCTGCGAGGCCGCCCCCGAGCGGCCCGCGGACGTGGTCTTGTTCCGACCCGGAAGGACGACCATGGCTCTCGCATCCAAGGACGGCGCCCTCGGGGCACGTCTGGGAGGTCGGACCGAGGACGGCGACCTCGAGCTGAACATGACCCCGATGATCGACATCGTGTTCCAGCTGATCGTGTTCTTCATGTTGCAGCTCAAGTTCAAGGAGATCGATCGCCAGATCGACTCCACGCTGCCCAAGACGGAGGGGCAGATCGCGCTGCCGGTCACGCCTCCGGAGACGGACCGTGTGACCCTCAAGGTCTTCCGCCGCGGCCTGGAGGGCCCGGCCACGCAGCAGATGACCGTCGTGCGCGTGGACAGCTCGCACGAGCTGATCCTGCCGACGGGCTGGACCTCCTACAGCGAAGAGCCGGCGCAGCGCCGGCACGAGTACGACGAGATGCTCCTGCGGCTCGCGTCCGTGGTGCGCGAGCGCGCTGCCGCCGCCGCGGACCGTAGCCAGCTGCTGGCCGAGATCGTGGCGCCACCCCCGAGCGGCGGGTACGTCCCCCACGGCGACGTGATGCGCATCCTGGATGTCCTCCTGCAGGAGGGCTTCCACGACGTTCGCTTCGAAGGGGCGCTGTCCCCGCTCCGCGAGGCCGCGATCCGCTGACGGGCCTCCCCCGGCGGGCGGCCCACGCTCTCCAGGGAGGCAACCCCAGGCCCACGCGCGTACCGTGAAGGAATGCACGGTACGCGCCTCTTCCTCCTGGCGGGCGTCGCCCTCGCCTTCGGCTCCGGGCTGCTGCTGGCCTCGGGCTGTGGCGAGCCGGATGACCCGACCACCGGCGTGCGCACGATCGTGTTGGTGACGCCCGACACGCTTGGTCGGCGCCATGTGGGTGCGTTCGCACCGCAAGGCGGCCCAGGCGTCACGCCGCAGATCGACGCCCTGGCGGCGCAGGCCGTACGGTTCACGCGGGCTCGCGCGCCCGTGCCGCTCACGCTGCCCTCGCACGCGTGCATGCTCGCTGGCACGCCGCCGCCGCTGACGGGGATCCGCACCAACGCGGCGCCTCCCCTTCCTCCCGCGGAGGCACGGTCGTTCCCCCTCCTCGCGGAGCGACTGCGCGCCGCCGGCTGGCGCACGGGGGCCTTCGTGAGCGCGGCCGTGCTGGCGAAGGCGTACGGGCTCGACCAGGGCTTCGAGGTCTACGACGACGAAGGCCTGGACGATCCGGCCGGCTACAGCGTGCGCGAGCGCGCGGGGGAACGGACGGTCGATCGCGCACTCGACTGGATCGGCTCGATCGCGCCTGCGCACCCGGCATTCGTGTGGGTACACCTCTTCGAACCGCATGCGCCGTACACCGAAGACGGCACCTACCTCGGCGGCGTGGCGCGCGTGGACCGCATCGTGGGCGCCCTGCTCCAGGGGCTCGAAGCGCGTGGCCGCGGTGATGCGGTGATCCTTCTCGTCGCGGACCACGGCGAGGCCCTGGGCGAGCTCGGCGAGAGCAGTCACGGCCTGCTGCTTTCCGATGCCACGTTGGACGTGCCCTTCCTCCTCCGGGCGCCAGGTCTCGCCCCGGGAACCGACGACCGCGAAGTGCGGCTGGAAGACGTGGCGCCGACCCTGGCGGCGCTGGCCGGTGTCGCGTGGCCGGCCCCGGCCACCCGCTGGCACGGCTACGACGTGAGGGGGCCGTCCCCGCCGGCCGGGCGGTTGGCCAGCGAGAGCCTGTACGCCCACCAGCTCTACGGGTGGGCCCAGCTCGCCGGCATCCGCTTGGAGGAGGAGACCAGCGTGCTTGCCGGCGAGGGGCGGTGGCGACGCGTTCGCCGGACGGACGCTGCGGGACCCGGGCTCGCGGCGCACGAGGCTCCGAGAGCGGCCGCCCTCGATCAGCTTGCATCCTACATGCTTCTGGATCCCGGGACGCACCAGGGCGGGGGGACGGCCCCGGGCTACTACGGCGGAGACGGCGGCACGGCGAGCTTCCTCACCGCCGAGGCGAACGCCCGTCTGCCCGACCCCTACGAGATGATTGCCTCCCACGACCGGCTGGATGCGGTCAAGGCGGCGACCGGGGGCCCATCGGCCTCCTCGCGGGCCCTGCGCGGGGGCCTTGCCGAGCTGTCGCGGCTGGCGGCCGCGGACCCGCAGAACCCGGAAATCCCCTTCGTGCGGGCCCGGGTCCTCGCGGCCCTGGCCGCACACGAGGGCGAGGACGTGACGCTCCTCGAAGCCTCCCGCGAGGCCGCCCTGGAGGCGCTCAGGCTCGGGCGCGGTGGGGTCGGCACGATCCTGGTCGCCGTCGACGCCGAGGCCCGCATCGGGCGCGCCCGGGACGGCGCGGAAGCGGGGGCACGGGCCGGCTTGGCACTCCTGGATCGCTTGGAGGCGGCGCTCGGCGAGGCCGACTGCCAGCTCCTCGTCCTGCGTGCTCGCTTCCTGGCGGATGTGCCGGGCGAGGAGGCGTCGCGAGCGCGCGACGCCGCTTGCGCGAGGGCCCGGGCGCGCTGCACGAGACCCTCCGAGCAGCGTCGGCTCGAGGGCGCGTGTGCCCCCGCGGCAGAACGGTGACAGCCGCCCCCCGCGGCTCTCGCCTGGGGCGCGGAAATCGCGGCTCCGTCGCGCCCTGATGACACGGCGATGACGGCCTCCGATTGTCTTGGGAGCCCGTAGGGAGGGGGCCCGATCCCGCAAGGGAGCGGGCCCGCCACGGAAGTACCGTCGGCCGTCGAGCGGCTTGCTGCTTCATGGCCGGGTCCGCGCGCGTGTGGGAGCACGCCGTGGGCCTTCGACGGGCCCTTCGACAGGCACTCGGAGCGCGGCTCGCAAGGGCCATGCTGCGAGCGAGGCAGAGAGGCAGTCCGGGAGCGCCGACACGAGGTGTCGAGCGCGCCCTCGAGAGGAGCGAGTCGTCCATGAAGCGCGTGCATGGCCTTCTTGGAGTCGCGGTGGTCGCCGCCCTGGCGTTGACCGCATGCCACGGCAGCGTGGTCGCCAACACCAGCACCAACGCATTCGGCGGAGGCCTGAGCGGTTCCGCGTCCGACGACCTGCCGCCGGCCGGTCCGGCGGGCGCGCTCGCCGAGCCCCAGGCGATGCGGTCCGGCGGCATGGTGTACGTGCCGACGCACGTGAGCGCGTCCATCACCCACCCGGTGATCGCGGGCTTCGCGATGCCGGAGGACGATGACGCTCCCGCTCCCGACGAGGTCGTGGAAGAGGCCGTCGAGGACGCGGGCGAGGTCGTCGAGGACGCCGCCGACGCCGTCGAGGAGGCGGCACCCGAGGCGGCGCCGGCCGAGTCGAGCCCCGTCGAGCTGCGCGAGGCCGTCGTGGCCGACCGTCGCCGCTTCCTCGTCAGCCAGAAGATCGACACCGCGCGCGAGCAGATGCGTGCCGGCGACTTTGCCGCGGCGCAGGCCACGCTGAACGAGGTCCTCGACCTCGACCCGACCAACGCGGGCGCGCGCCACATGCTGCGCGAGACGCAGGCCGCGTTGGGCCACCGCGGGGCCACGGCCGGCACGTACGCCGACGAGCGTGCACTGCTCACCAAGATCCGCATCGACGAGCAGCGCACCAAGGCTGCCAAGCTCACCGGTCAGGGCCGCATGCACCTGGACAACGACCGGTTCGACAGCGCGATCGAGGCCTTCGAAGACGCCCTCTTCATCATCAACACGTCCCCCTACCAGGTGGACTGGGGCAACATCCGCACGGAGGCCGAGAACGGCCTGCGCCAGGCCCGCACCCTGCAGGACGACGCCATCAAGGTGCGCCGTCGCGAGGCCATGGAAGAGGGTCTCACGCAGCTCGCCCGCGAGGAAGAGCAGCGCTTGATCCAGGAGATGGAGCGCTTGGCCAAGTGGATGGGTGCCGGGATCGAGGCCTACGAGCGCAACCAGTTCGACCTGGCCACGTCCTACGCCGAGAAGATCCTCGACGTCCAGCCCGACAACACGAAGGCCCGCGAGCTCCAGCTCTCCGCTCGTCGCGCCATGCACGACAAGCGCCAGCTGCAGTTCCTGAACGACGAGAAGATCAAGTTCCGCGAGTGGTACGACGACATCCAGATGACGCGCGTGCCGCAGGACAAGATCCTCAAGTGGCCCAGCCCCTCGTTCTGGTCGAGCATCACCAAGCTGCGCGCTTCGGCTCGCCCCAGCTTCGGCGACGTCGTCGACGACCCCGAGGCCCTGGCCCTGCGCCAGAAGGTCGAGAGCACGACGGTCAGCGTCAACGTGCAGGAGCAGGACTTCCCGCAGGTCGTCAAGTCCCTGCAGGTCCAGACCGGCTTCAACATCGTGATCGACGGTCGCGTCCAGACGGACCTCAACGACCGCATGGTGAACAACCTGGTCCTCAACGACGCCCAGCTGAGCACCGTGCTCAACATGCTCCAGGCCCAGGGTGGTGACGAGGGCATCGTGTGGACGACCAAGGGCAACGTGGTCCTCTTCACGAAGAAGGAGTTCCTTACCCAGAACCTCGTGGTGCAGATCCACAACGTGGCCGACCTCACCGCGGGCCTCACCAACTTCATCCCCCCCACGATCCGCCTCGTCGGCCCCGACGACGTGTCGGACGAGGAGCAGCCGCTCTTCGGTAGCGAGGCCGAGGAGCCCGTGCGGCCGTACGGTTCGGCGGACGAGCTGATCGAGCTCATCAAGGGCGCCGTCGCCCCGAAGTTCTGGGAAGAGGGCACGGGCGACATCAACGCCAACGGCGAGCGCACGCTCGTCGTGAAGGCCACCCCCGAGGTCCAGGCCCAGATCGCCCGCTTCCTCGACGACCTCCGCGGCTTCGCGGGCATCGTCGTCACGGTCGAGTCGCGCTTCCTGGCGGTCACCGAGAACTTCCTGCGCGACGTCGGTGTGGACTTCCGCGGTCTGGCCGGCGCGACGCCGGGCGGCCCCACGGCCCTCACCAACTTCAACGACGTGACGAACGGCCTGGACGACATCGCGTCGGCCGGTTTCGACAACAACGGCGTGGGTGGCGCGGCCGCGGCCGCCCTCAACCCGAGCTCGGGTGGCTTCTTCTCCAACGGCCGTCAGGGCGACTTCAAGACGCGTACCGAGAACATCTTCGACAACCCGCTCGGCACGGTGCTGTCGGCTTCGGGTGGTGCGAGCTTCACGCTCGGCTACCTCGACGGCAGCCAGATCAGCATGATCATCCGCGCCACGGAGAAGTCGCTGAGCGCTCGCACGCTGTCGGCCCCGATCGTCACCGTCTACAACACCCAGCGCGCCAACCTGACCATGGTCAACCAGGTGTCCTACATCCAGGACTTCGACGTCGAGGTCGCGCAGACCTCGTTCATCGCGGACCCGATCGTGGGCATCATCCAGGACGGCCTCACCCTCGACGTGCGCCCGACGGTCAGCAACGACCGCCGCTACATCACGCTCGAGCTGCAGCCGACCGTGGCCACCCTGGTGCGTCCGATCGGCACGTTCACGACCTTCCTGGGTTCGTCGTTCGCGCCGGTCACCATCGGCCTGCCCGAGCTGCGCCTGCAGCAGGCCCGCACCACGGTCCGCCTGCCGGACCAGGGCTCGATCCTGATCGGCGGTCTCAAGCAGATCCAGACGGTCGACGTGAGCAGCGAGACGCCGTTCCTCGGCAAGCTGCCGCTGCTGAGCTTCCTGTTCAGCCGCAAGGGCCGCAGCGACGAGGTGGCCCACCTCATGATCATCGTGAAGGCCACGATCACGGACCTGCGCGAGCAGGAAGACGCCACCATGGGTCTTCGCTGATCCACGCTCCCCCACCCGGGGGCACCATCCCCGGGACAGACCTCGCGAGCGCAGCCGCAAGGCTGCGCTCGCTTCGTTTTTGCCGCCATTGGTGGCGGGGAATTCTTCCGCAACTTGCCGCCCTGCTCTCGCGCCTGCGGAAGACCCATCGGCAAGTTGCGGAAGAATTCCCCGCCTCCGTACGGGCTTTGCCGTCGGCATGAAGAACTGACACGCAGGGGGCGCGGTTCGACGGCGAGTGCACGTCGCAGTCTGGTGTCTGGCCACTCCACGCTCGTTCCGCGCTCCCGCGCGGATTCGGCGCTCGGGCTGCCGCCCTCGCGGCAGGAGGGCTATTCCGTACCCCTCCTGCACCTCTCACGGGGGGCGCGGTGCCCTGGCCGGCGAACGTCGCACTTTGGTGTCTGCAATGGAAGGTGCCTGAACTCCGGGCTCGGACAGGACAGCCACGCTTCCATGGGAGGGGGTGCCGCGCGCATCGAGACGCGGTACGGAGGC
>JBFWRP010000035.1:0-46115 GCA_050248855.1 Planctomycetota bacterium
CTGCTGATCGGGCTCGTAGGGCCGGAAGTACGGTTGCATGCCCAATTTTGGACCGCACCTCGCCCAGGCCAAGGGAGAACTTCGCCAGAAACCCCGAGCGCAGTTCTGTGGCGCAGACTCCTAGGCGGGCGGCCCATTCCAGTTGATGGCCTCTCGGCTCCCGACATCGTGTACCCAAGATCCATCCAGCGTCGCCGCAACCAGTCGAAGGATTGCAGGGAGACGCTCATTCACGCTAGCGGCGGCAGCGAGTTCACTCTCTGTTGGAGGACTCCATGCGCCCTCTGGCATGAGGTCGGTGAGGTCCAAACAGCAGCCCATCCAGCGGTGGGCCTCGCTGAGCAGTTCCTCACGCCAACGCGTGTCGTCGCCAGCGCGATGCTCCGCGAGCCAGTCAAGGAACAGGTTCCGGTCGTGGTTCCAGACCCAGATCCCGATCTTGTCTTTACCGATGAAACCCGACATGACTTTGCGATTCCCTAGTGCCAGTCGTGGCCGCAATGGAGACACTGCCGCGCCAGAGGGGTGGCGGTCAACCCCTCACACTCGGCGCAGCAGTTGAAGAACACCTCGTCGGCGCACTCTGTCCGCACCCGCTGGACAAGGCGGTCGTAGAACGCCGTTTCCCCATCGGCTAGGAGGGCAGCCACCTCCGGGTCGTCGTCCCGCACCGTGCCGGATTCGCGCATCCGCGCCAAGCGCGCTTCTGCATCTCCAGAGCGGGTCTTGAACCGCACGTGAAGCACCCTAACGGCCATGCTCTCGGCCGAGGTCAGCACCCCGGGGTAGTTGAGGACGATGTAGTTGCCGTACTCGTGAATGGGTCTCGGACTGTCTGCCACACGCTCTCCTGTCAGGCCCCCTCCCAGGCCCCCTCTACGTGGGTCCGTTGGGGTCCGTCGCGGTCTGCGAGGGTCCGAAGGGCGCGCAACGTGAAACGCCCCTGAGAGGCCATTGGAAGCCCCTCAAAGGCGAGATGTGGCGGAGGGAGAGGGATTCGAACCCCCGGTAGGTTTGACCCTACGCCGGTTTTCAAAACCGGTGCCGTCGACCGCTTGGCTATCCCTCCAGCGGATGGGCGAGGGGGCATGGTAGCGGGTCAGGGACGGAGGTCGGGGGTGGGGTGCGGGTGACGGGCTGATTGGGGTGGGGAGGGGTCGGCCCGGAGAGCATGGGGGGATGCGGGCGGCGGACGAGACGACGAAGGGGGCGTGGGCCACGACGGCGGCGTTCCTGACGTGGGGCTTGGTGCCGCTGTATTGGAAGGCCATCGAGGAGATCACGGCGCACGAGATGATCGCGTGGCGCGTGCTGTGGGCACTGCCCTTCTTGGCCGTGTTCCTGACGGTGGGGCGCGGGTGGGGCCACGTTCGCTCGGTGCTGCGGCAGCGGCACGTGATGGCAGTCGTGGTGTTCTCGGCCTCGTTGATCGCGGTGAACTGGTTCGTGTTCATCGAGGCCGTCAGCGGCGGCCGGGTGCTCGAGGCCAGCTTGGGCTACTACATCAACCCGCTCGTGAACGTGCTGCTGGGCGCGGCGTTCCTGGGCGAGAAGCTGGGCCGGGCGCAGTGGATCGCCGTGGCGCTGGCTGCCGCGGGCGTGGCGGTGCTCGTGGTGGCCACGGGGACACTGCCCGTCACGGCCCTCGTGCTGGCGCTGACATTTGCGGCGTACGGCCTGGTGCGCAAGCTGGCCAAGGTGGAGGCCATGCCGGGCCTGTTCCTGGAAGTGTGCGTGGTTGCGCCGTTCGCACTGGCCTGGCTGATGGTGCTGCAGGCGCGCGGCGCCACGTCCGGGGACGTGGCTGCGGGCACGTGGGCCCTCGTGCCGCTGGCGGGCTTGATCACCGCGCTGCCGCTCTGGTGGTTTGCGTACGGCGCGCGGCGGTTGCGTCTGGCCACGGTGGGGCTGTTGCAGTTCCTGGCCCCTACGGGCCAGTTCCTGCTGTCGATCGCCGTGTTCGGCGAGGCGTTCTCGCGTGCGCACGCGGTCGCCTTCGCCCTGATCTGGTCGGGGCTCGTGCTGTACGTGCTCGATCTACGTCGTCGGCAGCGGCGCGCCGCGCGCGTGGCGGCGGCCGCTGCGTGACGCGCTCGCGCTGCGGTCAGGCGTGCGGCTTGTAGACGGCGAAGGTGGCGCCGGCCGGATCGCGCATCATCGACACGCGGCCCACGCCCGGGATGTCCGTCGCGGGCATGTCGACCTGGCCACCCTTGCTGGTGCTGCGGGCGACGGCGGCGTCGACATCGTCGACCTGCACGTAGGCGACCCACTGCGGCGCGCAGACGGGCTGACCCTCGTGCTCGGGCAGCGCCATGCAGCCGCCGACGTCCTTGCCGTCCTTGGCGAACAGCGTGTACGCCATGCCGGGCATGCCGGCGTCGCGAGCGGTCCAGCCGAACACGTGGCTGTAGAACGCCTGCGCACCAGCGACGTCGTTGGTCATCACCTCGTGCCAAGCCCAGGCGGGCATGGCGGGAGCGGCGGCGGCCTTCTTGGCCGTCTTCTTCGCCGGCTTCTTGGCGGCCTTCTTCGACGCGGTGCTCTTCGCGGCAGCGCGGGGCATCGCCTTCTTGACGGTGCCCTTCTTCGCCGGCGCCTTCTTGCGTGCGGCGGCCTTGGGGGCGGCCTTCGCCTTGCCGGCCTTGGCCTTGGGAGCGGTGCCCTTGCGGGCGGTCTTCTTCGCGGACTTGCGTGCAGCCATGGGAGGCCTCCTACGCGGGGTAGCCCACGAAGGTACCGACGCCCTCCCTGCCGGGAACCATGAACAACGGCGCGAATCCTGCGGATTGCGTATGGTGCGCGCCTCGCACCCCCCACCTCAGGAGAGCTTCCATGCCTGCCCCCGGCGTCCCCGACGGCTACAACTCGGTCATCCCCTACCTCATGGTCCAGGACGGCCACCGCACGATGGACTTCCTGGTGAAGGGCCTGGGCGGCAACGAGGTCGAGCGCATCGCCGGCCAGGACGGCACCTTCATGCACGGGGAAGTCCGCATCGGCGACTCGATGGTCATGATGGGCCAGGCGCGGGACGGCTACCCGGTCAGGCCCTGCATGCTCTACCTCTACGTCCCCGACTGCGACGCCTCCTACAGCCAAGCCCTCTCCGCGGGCGCCACGTCCATCCAGGAGCCGGCCGACCAGTTCTACGGAGACCGGACGGCGGGGGTGAAGGACGCCGACGGCTTCCAGTTCTTCTTCAGCACCCGCAAGGAGACGCTGTCGCCCGAGGAGCTGGCCAAGAGGGCGAAGGGCTAGCGCAGGCCCGGCCACCGGCCGTGGGCGGCGGCGTCGAACGAGCGCTCGAGGTGGGTCACCACCTCGGCCGGTAGCGGGCCCTTGGTCACGGCGGCCACGTGCCCCTGCATGTGGTCGAGCGAGCCGGACCCGACGAGCGCGGTCGTGACGCCCTCGGCGAAGGCGGCAAAGCGAAGCGCCGCCTCCAGCCAGGGCACCCCGCCGACATCCTTCGGCGTCCACGCAAGTCCTTGCCAGCGCGGCCAGTACGCCGCGGCGTAGCTGTCGGCCGGCCGCTTGTTGCGCCCCGGAACGGCGTTGGCGAGCGGCCGCTTGAGGAGCACGCCGATGCCGTTGGCCGCCGCCTGGCGGATCAAGGGCCGGTTGGCTTGGTCGAGCAGGCTGTAGGAGGTCTCGACCACGTCCACCACGTCGCTGGTCAGGGCGTAGGCCAGGGCCTCGCCGTCGCCGGAGTACCCGACGAACCGGGCTTGGCCGCGGGACTTGGCGTCGCGCAGCACGTCCAGCACCTCGCCACGCTCGAGGTCCTCGAGGTCGCACGTGTGCAGCAGGAGCACGTCCACGTGGTCGGTGCGAAGACGCGTGAGCGACCGCTCGATCAAGCGCTCGAGGTTCTTGCGCCCCCACCCGGGCTCGTACCCCACGTCCATGCCGGTCTTGGTGACCAGCACCACGTCGTCGCGGCGCCCGGCGAGCAGCTCGCCGAGCACGATCTCGCTGTCGTCGTAGGCGGCCGCCGTGTCGAACAGGTCCACGCCCGCCTCGAGCAGGGCATCGACCAGGCGGCGCGCCTCCGCGCGGTCAAAGCCCCGCCGCCCGATGGGCACGGTGCCGTGGCCCAGCACGGGCACGGACAGGCCCGTGCGACCCAGGGTGCGGCGGGCAACGCTCACTTGGCAGGCTCCGGTTCGACAGGCGCCTCCACGCGGCGGTCCCGTTCGAAGTGACGCGCCAGCTGGGCCGCGGTTGCCCGGTAGTCGAGCGCGATCGGCGTGGCGGCCCCCACCGGGTAGAGCAGGAGTGCGGGCGCGGCCTCCACGCCATGGGCCTTGGCCCACGCGGCGTGCAGCGGGTCGGCCAGGTCGAGCCGCAACAGGGCCCAGCCTTGCGCTTCGTCGGCGGCCCTCTTGCTGCCGAGCACGGCCTTCTCGAAGCTCCGCGAGCGCTTGGTCTGCGTCTTGCCCGCCTTGTCGTCGTCCTCGTGGCGGTCTCGGCCCACGTAGATCGCCACGGGGCCGTCGGCGCGGCCCGTGTCGAAGCCTTCGAGCTGGGGGCTCTCGGCCGTTCCCTTCACCACGGCCCGGACGAAGGGCACGCGCGTGCGCGGATGCGCCTTCTCGTAGGCCACCAGCTCGTCACCCAGCCAGCGCGCCATCGAAGACGGCTGGTACTGGCCGCCGGTCTGCAGCGTGGCCGAGGGCTCGCCGTCGGCGTGCACAAGCCAGCAGAGCACGCTCGGGTCGTGGTTGGTGTTGCCGTGGGCCAGCGTCCACTTGATGACCTTGCCCTGGAGCCCGTCGTAGGTCTGGAGCACGGGCTCGGTGCGATCCAGGAGGGCCACCACCGCGGGAGCGTCCTTCACCTGGGCACGCCAGGTGTCGCAAGGGTTTCACACGTTGGGCGGCCAGAGCGTGACGAGCAGGACCGGCTTGCCGCTCTTGCCGGCGGCCGCCAGGCCGTCTGCGAGCGAGGTGTGCCAGCCGTCGGCGCGGGCTGCGGTGGCCGTGGCCAGCAGTGTCGCCAGACCCAGGACGAGCGCGCCTGTACGGATCATGCCGGCCTCCGCTGCCCCCGTCGCAGGGTACGCCGGACCAGCGCCGCGTGACCCAGCACCGCGGCCACCCCCCGTCGCCACGACCATCGCGGGCCGCCCGAGGAACGTGTCGAAGACCTCGGGCTCGGTCAGGCGGCGCATGCCGGCGGCGCGGTACCAGACGCCGGAGAACATCGCGACGTTCCAGGCCGCATGGAGCGCGAAGGCCACGCCGATGTGCCCGGCCAGCAGGAGCAGCGCGTTGCGTAGTGCCCCCACCGCGACCAGGGTCACGACCGTCAAGGGATCCAGCCAACGGCCGTACGTGCCCAGCCCGTAGAGGAGGACGTGCAGGGCCGCGAAGACGACGGCCACGACGACGCTCGTCCGGACGGGCCGCTTCGTCCAGCGCACCAGCGGGAGGAGGAACAGCGCCCCCAGCACGAGCTCCTCGTTCCAGGCTTGGAACACGAGCTGGGCCGCCACGGTGAAGGGCCACGGCTTGAGCGCCACGCCCTGGGCGTCACCCAGGGTCGGCATCACCCACAGGGCGAAGAGGGCCCAGAGCAAGAGCCCCAGGCCCGCGGTGATCGCCCAAGCCTGCTCCGAGCGTGGCAGCGCCAGACGCTCGGCCACGTGGCGGCCGTAGCGCAACGCCCCCACGCCATCAGGAGCACGGTCGAGCAGGCGAACGGCCAGATCGGCAGCTGCGCGTACGGCAGCAGGAAGATCAGGACCACCACGAAGGCCCAGCCCACGCCCGCGGCGGAGAGACCCCGGCCGCCCGAGCTCACGCCTCGATCTCGGCGGACTCCTCGAGCACCGCCTCGGCCACGAAGATCGGGGCCTTGGCGGCGGTGGCCAGTGCGATCGCGTCGCTGGGGCGGGCATCGATCTCGGACGCACTCCCGTCCAAGCGGGCGAGGCGGATCATGGCGTAGTACGTCCCGTCGCGCAGCTCGGTGATGTCGACGCGCTCGACCTTGCTGCCGGTGGCCTCGACCATGGCCACGAGCAGGTCGTGGGTGAGCGGCCGCTGGAAGGTCTTCTCCTTCACGAAGCGGTCGATGGCCTGGGCCTCCTGGTAGCCGATCACGATGGGCAGCCGGCGGTTGCCGCCGACCTCGGCCAGGTTCACGTACTGGCGGTCGCCGGTGTCGTTGATCTTGATGCTGCGCAGCCGCATCTCGACCATGGCGTCTCCGGAACGAGGGTGACGAGGCCCGATCCAAGGCCCCGTGGGACGCCAATCCTACCAAGGTGGCCGCCCCCGGATTCTCATGGCGGCATGTCCGGCCCGCCGCCCCCCGCCGCCATTTTCGTGCGCCTCTTCCGCGCCGGCCGGCCGGAGTCGCTGCACCGCGGCCACCTGCTGGCCGTGCGTCGCGGGGAGGTCGTTGCCGCGGCCGGCGACCCGCGCCATCTCGTCTTCGTGCGCAGCGCGGCCAAGCCCGTGCAGGCCCTGACCGGCATCACCTCCGGCGCGGTCGAGGGCTTCGGCATGGACGACCGCTGCGTGGCGATCTCGTGCGCGAGCCACATGGCGAGGCCCGAGCACCTCGCGGCCGCGCAGGCCATCCTCGACGCGGCAAACGTCCCGCAGCAGGCGCTCGGATGCGGCGGCCACTACAGCTTCGACCCCGACATCGCGCGTCTGCAGCAGGCGCCGCCCGAAGGCCCCCCCGCGATCTGGAGCAACTGCTCGGGCAAGCACGCGATGATGCTTGCCGCGGCGCGCGCGATGGGCGCGCCGCTCGAGCACTACACGTCGCCCGGCCACCCGGTGCAGCGCTCGATCCTGGCGGATCTCCTGACGCTCGCCCACTGCGGGCCCGACGAGCTGGTCGTGGCCATCGACGGGTGCAGTGCACCGGCGCCCGCCTTGCCCTTGGATCGCTTCGCGCGCGTCTTCCAGAGCCTGCTCGAGGCCCGACGCGACGAGGCCCACCCGCTGCACGACGCCGCCTCGCGCGTGCTCCGCGCCATGGCGGCGCACCCCGACCTGATCGCCGGGCCCGGTCGCTTCGACACGGACCTCATGCTCGCGGGCAAGGGGCGCATCGTGGCCAAGGCCGGGGCCGAAGGCGTCCACATCACCCTCGTCCCGGACGAGGACCTGCTGATCGCGGCCAAGGTCGAGGACGGCATCGATCGCGGCTACCGCGGCGTCATCATCGCGCTCTTGGAGCGGCTGGGCGTCTTCGACGAGGCCACCGCCACCCTGCTGCGCACGCTGCACGCCGACCCGATCATCCGCAACTGGGCCGGTGAGGAGGTCGGCGCGCTGGTCGTGGAGACGCCGCCCGTCCAGGCCGCCCCCCGGACCGAGCCCGCGGTCTGACCAGCGGCCCCGGCGCGACGCCACGGGTACGATCGCCCCATGGCCTTCCGCTCCGAGCCTGCCCCGCCGCCTCCGCGCGCCGCGGATGCCCACAAGGCCTCCGTGGGTCGCGTTCTGATCGTGGGCGGGAGCCGGGGCATGGCCGGCGCGCCTGCGCTCGCCGCCTACGGAGCCTTGCGCGCCGGCGCGGGCCTCGTGCGCGTGGCCGTGCCCGCGTGCGTGCACGACATCGTGGCGGGGTGGCAGCGCGAGACCATGGTAGTGCCGCTGCCCGACGAGGACGGAACCTTGGGACTTGCCGCACGCACGGGCATCGACGGTGCGCGCGCACAGGCCGAAGTCACCGTCCTCGGCATGGGGATGGGTCGCAGCGCGAGCACGGCCACCCTCGTGCGGGCCCTGGCCAAGGTCGGCAGCGCCCATCTCGTGTTCGATGCGGACGCGCTGCATGCGCTGGGGCCGCGCGTGGGTCACCTCGATGGCGGCACGCGCTTCGTACTCACGCCGCACGAGGGCGAGGCCGCCCACCTCCTGGGCGTGGGCGTCGAGCACGTGCGCAGCGACCGCGAGCGGGCCGCCCGGCTGCTGGCCGAACGGACCGGCGCCACGATCGTGCTCAAAGGCCCGCACACGCTCGTCACGGACGGCACGCACCACTGGCGCGCGGGGCCCGGGCATCCCGTGCTGGCCACCGGCGGTACCGGCGACGTCCTCGCGGGCGTGATCGGCGCGTTCCTTGCCAGCGCCGTGCGCAGCGAAGCGAACGCCTTCGACGCGATCGGCGCCGCCGTGCACGTGCATGCCCTGGCGGGCGAGCGCCGCGCCCGCGAGGGCGTTGACCGGGGCGTGCTGGCCAGCGAGATCGCCGACGAGATCCCCCACGCGCTGGCCGCGTGGCGTAGCGAGTCCTCGGCATGAGGCGCGCGGCGAGCCTGGCCATGCTCTGCGCCCTCGCCGTCTTGGGTGTGCGTGGGCCCGCCGCCCGCGGCGAGGAGCCGGTCGGCGCCGACCTCGAGGCTGCCCGCGGCGCACTCGGGCGGCGCCTGGCCGCCCACCGCGGCGAGCTCGATGCCGAGGAGGGAGCGTACGCCGCCCAGCACCTGCGCCTGCTCGGCGCCGCGGGGCGATCCGTGACGACGGAGGCCCTTGCCGCGGCCCGGGACGCGGGCGATGTCGCGTGGATGCGCGCCCTCGTCGCCGTGCTTGCCGACGATCGCGACGCCAGCGTCGATCCGACCCTGTTGGACCTGGTGCAGCACGATGACCCGACCGTGCAGGCCCTGGCCGCCGATGGGCTGGGTCAGCCGCGCACGCGGGAGGCCTCGATGCGCCAGCGCGTGGCCGATGCCTTGTCGGCATGCGCGACCTCGCCGATGCCCGCCGTGCGCTGGAGTGCGCTTCGTTCGCTCATGGCGCTGGACGATGCCGAGGCCCGAACCGCGCGCACGAGCTGGCCCGATGACCCGGACCCGCGCAGCGAGGCCACGCGGCTGCACTGGCACGCGCGAAGCGGCGACCGGCAACCGGAGACGATCTCCCGGGCCGAGCGGCTCTGGCGCGACGGCGTCACCCTCGACGTGCGCCTCGAGGCCGCGGATCTCCTCGCGGAGCACGATGCCCCCACCGCGCCGGATGTCCTGCGCCAGCTGGTCGATCGCCTCGACGCACCGCACCCGCCGGGCGCCAGCCGCTCCACCCTGCCCTGGGACGAGGAGGGCCCACGGCGCCGACGCATCGCCATCGAGGCCGCGATGTCGTGGTGGGAGCGGGTCGTGGTTCGCGCCGGCGGCCTGGAGGCCCTTGACGCCGACACGCGCGCGGCGGCACGCGCGGTCCTCGATCACGCCGTGGAGCAGATCGCGCGGCCCGTGGCCATGGACTCGCGCGACGAGCGCCCGCAGCCCGAGACCCGCCTGGCGCAGTGGCTGCCCGGCGTCGGCCCCGCCCTCGTGCCGTACGTCGTGAAGCGCCTGGAACGGGGCGCGTTCTACGAGCCCGGCACGGGCGTCCGCCTGCTGGCCGCGCTCGAGCCCGAGGTCGTCGTCCCCGTGCTGCAGGACCTGGCCCGGCTGGCGCTTGGCGATCTCCCCGCACGCGGCAGCCTGCTCAGCGCCGTGACCGGCGTGCTCGTCGACATCGGGCACATGGCCGACGCCGACCTCGCCCGGCGGCTCCTGCTCGACGACGACGCCAAACCGTGGGCGCGCTCCGACATGCTGCGCCTGCTCGCGCGTGATCCGGCCAGCTGGGTCGCCGCACTGCTCGAGGAGGCCCTGCGCTCGGGCGACGGCGCCCTGCGCGACGACGTGCGGCGCACGCTGGCGGCGCGGCCCGAGGCCACGGCCCGCGCGCTGCGCATCGAGGCCTTCTTCAACGACCCGTACGCCTACGGGCACGACCGTCTGGCCGAGCTCGTGCGGGCGGGCGACGGGCCCGCGCTCGACGTCCTGGCCCGCGCGCTCGCCGACGAGCGGCACGGCGTACGGCGCTTGGCGCTGGAGCAGATCCGGCCCCGCGTGACGACGTTGCACACGCCCGCGGTCCTCGACTTGGTCCGGCCCGCAGGTGCCTGGGTCCGTGATCCCCTCGAAGTCCAGGCCTACGTGTACGCACTGCTCGTGCTGGCGCCCGGCGAAGCGGTGACCTGGGTCGCGACGCAGTTCGACCAGCTGGCCAGCGACGCGATCCGCTCGAACTCGCTACGCATCCTGCAGGAGGTGCGCGGTGCCGAAGCCTCGCGCGCCGCGGTGGACCTGGCCCTCGACACCTGGCTGCACGCGCCACGCCCGGAGGTCTACGACGCCGCCGTGGCCAGCGTGCTGCGCGGCCGGTGGACCTGGCGACGGCCCGAGGTGATCCGGTTCTGGCGCGGCCTGCTCGTGCCGTGGCATCCGCTGCGCAACTTCGCGCTGGGCGCCGTGGCCAGCCCCGACGCGCCGGTGCTCACGGACCTGCTCGTGCCGTGGCTCGCGGCGCTGCGCAACAGCGAGGACGACATCACGACGCGACAGCATCTCGTGGAAGCGCTGGCCTACCAGCCGTGGGATGAGGTCGAGGGCATCCTCGTGGAGTCCGTGTTCGATCCGCTGCTGCCCTTCTCGACGCGCGATGCCGCGGTCGCCGCGATGCAAGGGCGCCTGCGGCCGCGGGCGCGGTGGCGCATCATGCGCTGGCTCGGTTGGCCCCTCCCCGACGGCGCGGACGAGAGCGCCGTGGTCGACCAGGCCGAGGGCCGCGGTGCGATGGACGACCCGGGGCTGCACGTGGAGCTGGCCGTCGCCGTCGCACGAGGCGGCGGGCCGGAGATCGCGCGGGCGCTGCTCCAGGCCCTGGACCGCGAGCTGACCCGGTGGATCCGCGCCCAGCCCTCGCCGTCGGCCAGCCTCGAGGTGCGCTTGGCCGACCAGCGCGCGCAGAGCGAAGCCGAGGAACGCTTGCGCGCGCTCGCGCGGGGGATCGCGGCCTCGGGCGACGACGCCGTCGTGCGCGAGCTGTTGTCACGCGCCTTCGACGGGCGGCTCGGCCGCATCGCGAGCCGCCGCCTGGGCGACTTGCGCCGCATCGGTGCGGAGGGCCGCGGCCTGCCGCGCCTCTCGCGCCCCGGCAAGCTCGTCGAGGATCGCGGCGCCTACGACTTGCGTCTCGAGGCGGGCCTGCCCGCGCCCGCGGGACACATCCTGGGTCAGGCGAAGGCGCTGGACGACGACACGCTGTCCGCGTGCCTGGCCGGGGTGATCCAGGACGCGCGTCGAAACGGCGGGCTCGCGCAATGCCCCGATGCCTACCTCACGATGGCCATCTGCAACCTGCTCGACGCGCCCACGCATCGCCGGCCCAAGTCCGCGGCGCTGCTGCTCGAGCCCCTGTCGCGGATCGCACCGGGCGCGGGCGGCGTACGGCGCGTCGCCACGGACGCCTGGATGGGTTGGTGCATCCTCGAGCAGGACTACGCCCAGGCCGCCGCCGTCGAGCGCGCCACGGTGCACGATCTCCTGCACCGCCAGATCGAGGATGACGAGGGCGATGCCGTGACGTGGCGGCGCTTCCATGCGTTGGCGCTCGAAGGTGCCGCGCAAGCCGCCCGGGGCGACGTCGCGGCGGCGGAGGCGACGTGGGCCGCGGCGCTTGCCGTGGAGCCCGACCGCCCGCTGCACTTGAACACGATCGCCTGGTACCGCCGCGAGACCAAGACCGACCTGGCGCGGGCCGAACGGGACGTGCGCCGTGCGCTCGAGCTGGAGGCGCGCGCCGACGTCGTGTCGTCGCTCGCGTCCGCCGACACGCTCGCCATGATCCTCCTGGACACGGGACGCGCGCAGGAAGCTGCGCGTCGACTTGCAGCGCGACTGCATCGCGCCGAAGCCGACCGCACGGGCATCTACCACCTGCACATGGCGGAGATCGAAGCGGCGCTCGGCAGCTGGGGCGCCTGCCACGACGACTTGGTCGACGCCTTGCGTCGCGATCCGGCGTCCGAGGCGGCATGGCGCAAGCTGCCCTGGCACGCCGCGCAGCCCGAGGGCCTGGCGCTCTTCGACTCGGCCGCGCGCGAGGCGCGGCGCAATCCGCTGGATCGGTAGTCGCGCAAGGCGCGCGGAGGTGTCTGCGGGAAGGTGGCGGGGAATTCTTCCGCAACTTGCCGATGGGCGCTTCCGCGTGCCGAAGGGCAGGGCGGCAAGTTGCGGAAGAAGTCCCCGCCTCCGTACGGTCTTTGCCGCCGGCATGACGAACGGATCCCGAAGCGCAACGCTGGCCGCCGAACCGCGACCCCCGTGAGAGGTGCAGGAGGGGTACGGAACTAGCCCTCCTGCCGCGAGGGCGCTAGCCCGAGCGCCGAGTCCGCGCGTGAGCGCGGAGCGAGCGTCAAGTGACGTACCGCGACCCCTGCGTGTCAGGCACCTTGCCCACGTTGCCGCTGCGCGGCGCCGCGGCAAGGGTCCTGACACATCCGGGTTCGCTACTCCACGCGCACGGGGTCGCCGACGCGGACGGTGCCCGGGACGACGACGGTCGCCCAGATGCCGGCGCGCTGTACGAGCGCGGCCTTGGCGCCCGGGCCGACCGAGCGCTCCATGAACCCGCAGGGAGCGCAGTCGTCGCGAACCTCGATCACGACGGCGCCAAGGTGCAGACGCCGACCCGCCTCGCGCGGCAGGGCAGGGAGCGAGACGGTGACGTTGCGGTAGGTCGAGCCGCAGGCGACGGGCGCGCCCAACGCGGCTGACGCCGCATCGAGCTCGCCCTGCGCCACGACGGTCACCGGGCGATCCCCGCCGAGGTGGTGATCGCCAACCAAGCCGGCCTCGGTGACCTCGACGGCCTCCAACGCCCGCTGCGGTCCGCCGCGTAGCGGTACGACGTGCAGCGCCGTGACAGCGGCTTCGACGCCCACGGTCTAGTTACCGCCCTCTTCCCGGGGGTCGTCGAGCGGCTCGCCGGCCAGCCAGGCCACTGCGTGCGTCATCCAGGCGATCAGGTGCGCTTGGCTCTTGCGGTCCATCTGCGCAGGTCGACCGAAGTCGAAGAAGGCCTGCCACAGCACGCGTTGGCCCCCACTGCTGGCCACCAGCATGGGCACCTTGGCCCCGCGCCCGTCCGTGCCCTGCAGCAGCACCTCGGCACCCGCGGCTACACCCTCCACCGGGTACGCGAACTCGACCCGCCATGCATGTTCACCGAGCACGAGCTGCTGCCACCACGAGCGGCTCCAGCGGGGCCAGGCGACCAGTCGCGAGGCCAGGTGCCGCGCACCGCTGTCGGTGACTTCGGGTGACAGGCCTTGCGGGAACACGCCCGGCAACGGCTGGCCTTGGAACGGCACCGCCTCGCCGATGGGCAGCAGGTCACCCACGATCGGATGCGCCACGAGCGGATGCACCGTGGCCGCGTCGGCGCCCTGCATGCCCGGCGGTCCCATCCGCACCCAGAGGCCCGTCGTGCCGTCGCGCACGCGATCGGCCAGGCGCGGCCAGAACGAGTCGGGAAGCGCGTCCGGGTCGATGCGGTCCAACAACACCGCGTCGATGTCGTTGGCGTCGAGCCAGTCGCCGGGGGGCGGTCCGGCGAGCTTGTCCACGCCACGTGCCTCGCCCGCCCCCGGGCCTTCGGCGCCCGCCATGTTGGCGTGGCGCTCCGTGTACCAGACGGCGTAGCGCAGCACCGGCACGTCGCCGGCTGCCATGAGCACCGTCTGGTTCCACGGCTCGGGGTTGGGGGCGACGACCAGGACCGTGCGCGGCTTCGTGAGTCGGCGCGGCTTGATGTCGGGACGGTCCTTGGGGCCGGCGCCGGCGAGCGCGCCCGTCCCGGTCCGGTCCGTCGGGTTGGCGCCGCTGCCGTCCCCGGCCCCCGCCGGACCCACGCCCGGCTCGAGCTCACCCGGCTCCTTCGCGTCGAACGCGCCCGTGGCGAAGAGCACGCCTCCGGCGGCCAACGCCACCAAGACGATCAAGGCAAATGCACGCATGGCACCAGACTCCGCGAAGACGCCCCAGGCCGGCATTCTGCCTACGGGCAGGGCGCGGCGCGGATGGAACCCCACCCGGCGACCCTCGAGCCAGCCCGCCCCCTTGGTCTACGAGCGCTTGTACCACTCCACCGGTTTGCCTTGGTGCTCGGCCGTCCGGCCCAGCAGGGCGGCGGCCGCCTCGGCGTCCAGGGGCTTGGCTTCGCGGGCGATACGGGCGGCGAGCGCGACCTCTTCGACCGTCGAACAGCCCACGATCGTCGTGGAAACGTCCAAGCCGTAGGCGTAGCGCAGGCAGTCCTCGGCTCCGATGCCGCGGCGCACCAGCTCGCCGCTGGCGAACACCTTCATGCCGACGCGAGCCAGTCCCTTCTCCACGGCCACCGGCAGGGTGTCCTTGACGAACGAGAGGCGGTGCGGGTCCACGCAGTTGAGCGGTATCAAGATGCTCTCGAACGGGTGACGCTTGATGGCGGCCGCCATGACCTGCGGGTCGGCATGGCCCGTGACGCCGATGTGCTTGACGAGTCCCTCGTCCTTGGCCGCACGCAGGGCCACGAGCGGGCCGACCTTGGGATCCAGCGCGCGATCCAGGTCCGCGGCATCCTTGATCGCGTGGACCTGGATCAGGTCGAGGCACGGGACGCCCAAGCGCTGGAGCGTGCCCTCGAGATCCCGGCGCGCGCCGTCGGCCGTCCGCTCCGTGGTCTTGCTCGCGAGCGTCAGCGTGTCGCGGCGGCCCCAAGCCTTGAGCGCCTGCCCGACGCGCTGCTCGCTGGCCCCGCGGCGGTAGGACGGCGCCGTGTCGAGGTAGGTGCAGCCTGCTTCGAGCGCGGCGAGGACCACGTCGACGGCATCGCGTTCGCTGCTCAGCGACCCGAGCGGGAAACACCCGAGGCCAAACGCGCTGACCGTGCGACCCGTCTGGCCGAAGGGACGCATGGGCATCGGGGCCGGCGCCGCGGCGTCGCCATCGGCCAGGGCCTGCGTACCGAGACCGGCCAGCAGCGCCGTGGAGGCGAACCCGCGCAGGAACGTGCGACGCGAAGGCGCCTCGGACACCGGGCCTTGGAACGCGGACGGGCCCGCGGGGGGTCGTTCCATCGGGTCCTCCAGCCGGAAGGCCCCGAGCCTACGACATTCCGTGCCCCGTCGGTGGGAGCAGGGAACGAGGCGGCGGCGAGCTACGGGTACGTGCCGCGGAGCCGACGGCGACGGTTCACGATCTTGCGACCGGACTTCGTGGCCATCCGGGCCCGGAAGCCGAGGTGGCGGCGCTTCTTGGTGCTGCGTCGGATGCGGAGTTGCATCGGTCGTTCCTCGTGGCTTGGGCGCGAAGGGGGCCCATGGTGGGGGCGGGCGTCGCTCCGTCAAGCCCACGCCGCGGCGCGCCGTATCCTCCCGCGCATGTCCGATGCCCGCTGCCCGGGCTGCTCCACGCCCTACTTGCCTCGGGACGTCGCCGCCTACGGGGTCCTGCGCCCCCGCCACGCCTCGCGCGGGGGCCCGCTGGTGGAGTACCGCTGCCCGCACTGCGGACGGATCGTGAACCTCATCCCCCATGGCCGGGGCCGGTTCGCCCGGCCTGGCGAGCCGCCGGGTCCCCCACCCGCCGAGACCGAGCTGGAAGCACCCTGGCTGGACCGTGAGGCGGAGGCCCCCGTCCGCGAAACCGTGCAGGAACCCCCCGGCGCCGGCCGGCCGGGGCCTCGTCCAGAGCCCGCCCCGCTCGACCTCCACGAAGCCTTCCGGCTCCTGGGGCTGCGGCCGCAGGCCACGCGGGCGGATGCCGAGCGGGCCTTCCGCGAGCGCTCGCTCGCCTGCCACCCGGACAAGGTCGCGCACCTCGACGAGGACTTCCAGCGCCTCGCCGAAACCAAGTTCCTCGCGCTGTCCGAGGCCCTGGACCTCGTGCTCGCAAGCCTGGCGTGAAGGACGGTCCGTACGCTGCTACCCGCCCCCCTGGGCGCGAGGAGGATGAGGCCCCATGAAGGTCTTCGACCAACCGCCGCGCGGGGCCTCGCCCCTGCTGTTCGTCGCCGGCGTGGTGCTCCTGGGCAGCCTGTTCCTGCTGGCCAACACCTACGGCAACGCGCCGTTTGACGGTTGGCCCTGGGAGGCGTTCCGACCGGACGGGCCGCCCCTGCGATGGGGCGTGGCCGCGCTCTGGGCGCTCACCGGCCTCGTGGCGCTCGTCACGTCCCTGCTGCCGTCGTTCGGAGCGCGCGCGTCGATCCTCGCCGTGCTCGGCGCCGGGTTCGTCGCGGCGCTGGCGCTGGTGCCCTCGAGCCCCTTCGCCGTGGCAGCACATGTCGGCCAGCTGCTGGCCCTTGCCGTGCTCGCCGCGGGTCTCCTGCGCTCCGGCGAGGCGGACAGCGGCGGGCCGGCACGTGCGGCGGCCGCATGCGGCGCCGTCTTGTTCCTGCTGCACGTTGCGCTCTTCGCCTCGACCACGGAGCTTGGGCCTGTTGCCGGGCTCGATCGCGTGCGCTCCGACCTGATGCACCTCGCTGACGAGGGCGTCGGTCTCGAAGACGCGTTGCGCGTGGGCGCATCGGGGACGGTTCCCATCGCCGTCTCGGCGCTGCTGCTTGCAGCGTTCCTGGGCCTGCTCGCGGGCCTCGGCCTGCGCGCCAAGTGGCTGGGCCGCATCGGCTGGCTGTTGGCGGTCCTCGGCCTTCTCTGGCCCGCGATCTCCGAACCGCTGGTCGAGGCCCGGCTCGATGGCGCCACGCTCGAGGCCGCGGGTCGCCGCATGCTCGTCGCACACGGCGGCGCCCTCTTCCTGCTGGCCAGCGCGCTCGTGGCCGACCTGCTTCCGCGACGGAGGGCCGCATGAACGCGACATTTGCCGTCGAGCCCGATCCCCCGCCGGGCCTGCGTCGCACGCTGCCCGCGGAGGATCGACGCCTCGCCACACCGGAGCCCACGCCGCCGGACTGGGACCGGGGCCCGCTGGCCTTCCTGCGCTGCCCCCGCGCGGCGTACGTGCTGGCATTCGTGTTCGCGCTGCTCGCCCTGTGGCTGCGCTTCGACCCCACCTACGGCGCCAAGACCATCGGGGTCGGCGACGCGAGCAAAGGCCACGCCCTTGCCTGGTTCCAGGACGCGGACGGCACCTTCGTGTGGACCGGCTCGCCGGCCCAGCGCGAGGTGGCCAGCTGGCTCGTGCTGGCCGTCGGCCTGGGCCTGCTCGCGCTGCTGCGCGGGGGCCGCGCGCGCGGCGTCCTCGCCGTGTTTCTCGCCAGCCTCGGCGCCCTCTTCGTCACCAGCCCGACGGGGGGCTCGCTGCGGGGCCTCGCCCTCGCCGTGGGCGCGGCATTGGTTGCGGGCGCCCTGCGCGTCCCCCGCGCGGCACGCGGCGACGGCACCTGGCGCGTGCTGGCGGCGGGCTTCGCCGTGCTCGTCGCGGCGCTGTTCGTGGCTCCGGGCCAGGAAGAGGTCACGGTCGGCTACCAGCCCCCGGTCTTCGCCGCCGTCGAGGCCGTGGCGGCGAGCGCGGACCTCGGCGAGACCGCGAGGACCCAAGCCCCCCTCCTGCTCGGCGCGGTGATGGGCGTCCTGGCCCTGTTCGGGCTGCTCGGCATCCCCGGTCGGTGGCTGGCCGACACGGGAGCCGTGGTCTTGGTGCTGTTCGTGGCCGCGGCGATCGCCAACGCGATGATCGACGGCGTCGGCGGGAGTGCACCGCCCGAGGCCCTGACGGGTTTCGGTGCGTCCCTGCACGAGCTCGGGAGCTGGCTCCGAGCGGACCTCGCCCTCTTCGGGTTGGTGCTCGCGGCGGGCGTGGGTGAGGCGACGCGGCGCGGACACGCCTGACGGTCGGCAATCCTGACGGAGACCCGAAGCCGCGCAACCCTGCTAGGTTGGACCGCGTTCGGACAGGTGCCGTCCGACGACGTTCTGGGGGGCTGGAGTCCCGACTTGCTCGTCCTGCGCCTCACGTCCGGGTCCGAGAGCCGACAGGTACGCCTCGCCCGTGACGAGGTGACGTTCGGCTCGTCCCCCGTCGCCGACGTCACGCTGCAGGGCGTGGGCTGGGCCGACGAGGTGGCCCGGGCGCGGGTCGTCGACGGGCACCTGCTGGTCGTGGCGGCGGGCGGGGCGCGCGGGCGCGTCCCCGCGGGCGGTCGCTTCACGCTGGGCCCGGTCCAGGTGGAGGTGTTGTCCCTCGGCGCCACGGACCCCACGACCGGCATCGTGTTCGGCAGCTACGACGACGACCCCGTCACGACCGAGGCGCGCCCCGCCACATTCGCCCTGGAGCCGGATCCCGGCCCGCCGGTGCGCGAACCGGTGGCGCCCGCGGGCTGGCCGACCTGGCCACCCACGGGCCGTGCCGCCCGGCCGGCCGCGAGCGCCCCGCCCACCGCGGCAGCGGCCACGACGGCCGCAAGAGATGTCGCGCGCGACGTCGCGCGCGCGCAGGTCGACAGGCCGCCGCCCGAGCCACCGGTCGAGCCCCCGCGGGACCCGACGGCCGAGCGACCCGGTGCACGCAGCCACTCGCTCGTTGCCCCCACGTTTGCGGAGTCGCTCGTCACGAGCCTTCGGCGGGCGCCGTTCTTCGTGCTGTCGGCCGCGCTGCACGGTTTGGCCTTCCTGCTCGTGCTGATGCTCGTCGACACCACCGAGGACGACGCGCACAAGAGCGGGCTCGGCACGCTCGAAGCGGGCCTCGCGATGGACGATGACCTCGGCGAGCTCCCCGAGGAGGTCGACGTCGAGGACCTCGTCGAGGACCTCCCCGAGTGGAACGACACCTTCGCGCAGCTGCCCGAGCCGGTGATGGAGACGCCGCCCACCGAGTCGGCGCCAGAGAGCGATCCCCTCGCCCAGCTGGCGCGCGAGATCGAGAGCTCCGAGGTCAACCCCTCGGCGATCGGCGTCAACCCGACGTCGGACCTCTTCCGCCGACGGGCGCCGAAGCGCAACGTGCAGCGTACGCCCCCGACGCCCACGATCCAGGACAACGAGATGTTGCAGCCGTTCGCTGGCGGCCACGCGGCCTCGGCGAACCGTCGCGCGGCCGACATCGTGCGCGACATGGTGGGACGCGGACGTCGGGGCTCCGGGGCCACGCTCGACGACATCCGCGGCGACGACCTGCTGGTCGTCACGGGATCGTTCGACAAGGTGGGCCGCGTGCTCGAGTCGCTGCGCTTGCCGTTCAGGAAGACGAACCCCTACGACATTCGCGAGCTGACCGATGCCGACTTCGCCAAGTTCAAGGTCGTCTTCTGGAACTGCGGCGACCCCTTGCCCCAGGAGGACATGGCGGCCGTCGCCAAGCGCCTCGAGACGTTCGTGCGCCAGGGGGGCTATCTCTTCACGACGGACTGGGCCATCCAGCATGTCGTGATGCTGGCGTTCCCGGGCTACCTCGCGACGTCCGGTCGGCACGTGGCGCTGCCCGAGACGATCGTCGACATCGAGCCCGCGCGCGGCAGTGCGGACCACCCCCTGCTCGACGGCGTGTTCCTCCCTGGCATCCGCGGCCGCTGGTGGCTCGAGGAGCTGGCCTTCGACGTGCGCATCGGGCCGCGCGGGCGTGGTCACGTCGAGCCTCTGATCTCGAGCGCGATGCTCCACGACACGATGGGGGTCAGCCCCTACGTCGCCGTGGTGTTCAAGTACGGGCGGGGTCGCGTGCTGCACGCGATGGGCCACTACTTCCAGGAAGCGGGCAACGTGGCGGGCGCGGTCGCCTCCCAGCGTCTCGCCCTCAACTTCGTCCTCGAGCGTGTCGGCCGCCGCGAACGGTAAGCGCCTCCGGATGTGTCCGATCCCTCGTTGCAAGGCGGCGTAGCTGCGACGTCAGACTCCCCACGTCCGTGTCGCTACGCTCCCAGACACGGGTCCAGACACCTCCGCGCGACTACAGCATGTAGACGATCGCGCTGCCGACGTGGATGGCGAGCAGCAGCAGGTACATCGCGCGCCAGGCGGGATGCGCGGTGCCGCCGCGCGCGAGCGCATCGGGATCGCGCAGCAAGCTGATGGCGGCCACGAGACCGAGGGCCACCAAGACGAGCGCCAGCACCACCCACGCGAGCAGCGGGGCGTGCAGCCAGCCAAGCCACGCGCCGAGCGGGAACAGGAGGAACGGCAGCACGAGGAACGGGGCCATCAGGCGCGCGGCGGGGCGTAGTCCCAGGACCACGGGCAGCGTGCGACAGCCGTGGGCCCGGTCGCCCTCGACGTCCGCGAAGTCCTTCGTGCCCGCCGCGCCCAGCACGAACAGGAACGCGATCGCACCGAGCGCCCACGGGTCGGACGCGTCAAACGGCGAGATCACGAGCGACCAGCCGGCGACCGGCACCAAGTAGCCGCGCGGGATCGCGATCGTGAGCAGCGCCCCCACGAGCGAGGCCTTCGTGCGCCAGGGCGGCGCGCTGTAGACCCACGTCGCCACGATGCCGATGGCGACGCACGCGCCGAAGGCAAGGCTGGCCAGGAAGGCCAGCGTCAGGGCCACGACGGCCAATGCATGACCAAGCCGCAGGGCCGCGGCCACGCTGGCGCGCCCGGACGGCACGGGACGCTCGGGCTTGTTGACGGCGTCGATCTGCGCGTCGAACGCCTGGTTCCAGGCGTTGCTTGCACCCGTTGCAGCGAGGGCGGCCAGGACGCCGAGGCCGACCCTCAACGGGTCGAGCGAGGCTCCGGTTGCGGCGGTGGCGGCCACGGCCCCCGCCAGCGACCCGACGGCGGGCGCGAGCAGCGTGAACGGACGAACGAGATCGAGGACCGTCCGCCCGTCCACGGCGTCCGCGTCAGACCTCCTTGACGCAGCGGAAGCCGATCGTCTCGAACTTGTCCTTGGGGGACGCGCCGAGGCGCACCGAGGCGTCCAGGAGGTCGGGGGGGTCGTTGTAGCAACCGCCCTTGATCACGTGGATCGTCTCCGACTCGTCCTCGTCCGTGGTCGCGGTCCATTCCCAGACGTTGCCGGCCAGGTCCGTGACGCCGTAGGGGCTGGAGCCCGCGCGCTCGTGCGCCGTCACGGGATCCGTTCCCCCCTTGAGCGGGTCGCGGCCGAAGCACGCGCGGTCGTCGTTGGCCGCGTCATCGCCCCAGGGGAAGCGCCGCCCGTCGATGCCGCGCAGCGCCTTCTCCCATTGCTCTTCGGTGGGCAGCTGCTTGCCGACCCAACGGCTGTACTTGAGCGCGTCGTTGACGCTGACTCCGACCACCGGCGCGTCCGGGTCGCTGAAGTGCTCGCGGCCCCAATGCTTGGGGAAGCGGTAGCCGGTCGCCCGGCAGAACGCCTCGTACTGGCGGTTCGTGACGGGGTACTTGTCGATGTAGTAGGCGGGCAGCGTGCGCTGCTCCTTGGACGGACCGAAGAGGAACGTGCCCGCGGGGATGAGCATCATCGTCCCGTGGTCCTCGACGGCCTCGACCGCGATGGGCGCGAACGTCGGCTCCGCGGGCGCAACCTCGTCGGCAGGCGTATCGACCTCGGCGGGCAGCCCCGGCTCGATCCCCTTCTGCGCGAAGAACTCGTCGAGGTCGAGCAGGCGGTCGTCGACGGCATCCCACTCGTCGCCGGTCAGTGCGCGGTGGTGATCCAGCCAGTACTTGGCGCGCGTGAAGTACTCGATCTGCCCGGCCTCGTCCTCTTGCTCGAAGCCGAGCTCGAATGCGAGGATGCCCAGGTACACGCACTCGGGGTCCTGGCGGTTCTCGGGGCGGGCGAACCAGCTCTCGAGCTCGGCCAAGATGGCGGCCTCGTCGAGCGGCTCGACGCGCAGGGCGTCCACGTACTTGGCGTAGACGTACTCGTTGATGGCGCGGATCCGCTCGTTCACGAGCCTGGCTCCTCGGGGCCCCCCGGTTTGCAGGGCCGAACGCGACAACCTACCCCGTGGCCGCGCCACGTCCCTGTATTGGGCCGCGCGCGTCGAGCCCCGGAGCTGCGGATCGAGCGGAACCTGGCCGCCCCGCCGCACGCTGCGCACGATCGGGCGAGTCCGTGTCCCCTGCAGGGGACGACCGCCGGCCCCGAGCGCGCGCGGGGCCGGCGCGGAAGCCGGGCCCGGTACCGCGCAATACGCGCAAGTGCTTTATTTGCAGCAGGTTAGGAAGTCGCGCCGGAGGGAGGCCGGCAAATCCGGTCAGTGCGGGGTTTTTGCGGTGCCGTTGGCCCGCAAATCGCGTCTGAACGGGTGAGGACCGCGAGTCCGCCCGGTTTGCCGAAAAGAAAGGAAGCAAATACCCGCTCGCGGGACCTGGCCCTGACAGGGCCTTGCCGAGTGGCGAGGCGCCGACGGGGCGAAGGAGCGAGTCATGCGTGGCAAGATCTTCACCTCCGAAGAGGCCAACCGGATGCTGCCCCTCGTGGCACGGATCGCGGACGACATCGTCCGGACGTACCGCCAGGTCCACGACGCCCTGCGCCAGCTGGACGCTTCCAAGCAGGCGGCCTCCGAGGCCCATGGGGCCGAGGCCATCCGCCTCGAGAGCGAGATCCGGGCGCATGACGCGCGGGTTGCCGAGCTCCTGGACCGCTTCCAGGGGCTGATCGAGGAGATCGAAGCCCTCGGCGGCACCGTCAAGGACTACGAGCGCGGGGCCGTGGACTTCTACGGCGAGCTGGACGGCGAGATCGTCTACCTCTCCTGGAGCCCGGGGGACGAGCAGATCGCCTTCTGGCACCCTCTGGAAGACGGCGCGGAAGAGCGCCGGCCGCTCCCCACCACGATCACCCTCTAGCGGCAGCACGCTGCCGATCCACCCCCCGGCTGCGGGGAGACCCCATGACGGTCCGTCTCCCCGCGCCCCCGCCGCCGCGTGACTGCTATCTTGCGCGGCTCGCCTGACCTCCGGGGTCGAGGCGTGGCAAGGCGGATCCGGGCCCTCCCATGGCGTCGGGAACGCCGCGGGAGATGCCATGGACGAGCTCTTCAGCCCCGAGTCGCTGGTCTGGCGCGACAAGGCCCGTGAAGTTGCCGACAAGGTCGTCCGACCGAAGGCCGCGCACTACGACCGCATCCAGGAGTACCCCTGGGAGATCCGCGACGCGCTGGCCGAGGCCGGCCTCTTCGGCGTGTGGATCCCCAAGGAGTTCGGCGGCCACGGCGGCGGCGTGCTCGAGCTGTGCCTCGTCGTCGAGGAGCTTTCGCGCGCCTGCGGCGGCATCGGCGTGCTCTTCGCCGTCAACGCCCTCGGCTCGTTCCCGATCCTTCTCGCCGGCACCGACGAGCAGAAGAAGCGCTACCTGCCGGACATCGCCTCGGGCAAGCGCCTGATCGCGTTCGGTCTGTCCGAGCGCGGCGCCGGCAGTGACGCCAGCGGTCTCGCCACGCGCGCCGTCGAGGACGGCGATCACTACGTGCTCGACGGCTCCAAGAAGTGGACGACCAACGGCGGCGCCGCGGACATCTACAGCATCTTCGCCGTCACCGACCCGAGCAGTGCGAGCCGTCGCATTTCCGCCATCATCGTGGAGAAGGGCGATCCCGGTTTCGAGATCGGACGTGCCGAAGACAAGATGGGCATCCGCGCCGTGCCGGTCGTGGAGCTTCACTTCCACGGGTGCCGCGTGCCCAAGGACCGCTTGCTCGGTGGACGCGCCGGCATGGGCTTCAAGCACGCCATGATGACGCTGGACCGCGCCCGCCCCGGCGTGGCGGCGCAGGCCGCCGGGCTCGCCCGCGGTGCGCTCGAGCTGGCCACGGTCTATGCCATGAAGCGCCACCAGTTCGGCCAGTCCATCGCCAACTTCCAGATGATCCAGCAGCTGCTGGCGGACATGGCCACGCAGGTCGAGGCCGCGCGCCAGCTGGTCTACGCCTCGGCTCGCGCCTGCGACCTCGGCGTGCCGGCGCTCACCAAGATGGCCGCCATGGCCAAGCTCTTCGCCACCGACGCCGCCATGCGCGTCACCACCGATGCCGTCCAGGTCTTCGGCGGCTACGGGTACATGCGCGACTACCCCATCGAGAAGTTCATGCGTGACGCGAAGATCACGCAGATCTACGAAGGCACGAACCAGGTGCAGCGCCTGGTCGTGGCCCGCAACCTCATGAAGGAAGCGTCCAGCCTCGCTGATCTCGAGGCCTACATGCCGCTTCCGGACCATCCGAACACCTTGCTCGATCAGGAGCGCGCGGCCGCTGCGGCCGCGAACCCCGCCTGATCCGGAACGAGACCCCATGAACTCGACCATCGTCGACCCGGCGACGTCCGATCGCGACCGCCGTCACGAGCAGATCGCCAAGTGGATCCGCATCGGCATCATCGCCGCGATCGCGCTCCTCATCCTCTGGCTCGTACTGGCCATCGTGAACGACGGCAAGGAAGCCGCCGTCAAGGAGTCGTGGGACCAGCTGTCCCAGCTCCGCACCGACCTCGAGCCCGAGCGCGACGACTTCTGGTTCGGCCTGCGTGGCACGGCTGACGCCACGCGCCAACGCTACATCGGTGCGCTGCAGAAGTTCATCGAGCACAAGCAGGGCGAAGTCGGTCCGGCGCTCGAGGGTCAAGCCCGCTGGCATCTGGCGCGCGCCCTGACCAACCACCTGCTCGGCAGCCCGCAGCTTATCGATCGTGCCAAGCGCGACGAGTACTACAAGCGCGCCCTGGCGGAGCTGCAGTACATCAACGCGAGCCTCCCGGAGTACCCGCTCAACGACCCGCGCTGGAACATCGCGGAGCCCACGAAGCTCACGCTGACGCGCCAGTTCATGCAGTTCCTGGAGCGCAATCGGGCGTGGGAGTCCGAGCACCTGCCGCAGGCCAAGCAGCCCGACGGCGACACCACGATCGTGTTCCGGACCATGCGCGGCGACGTGCGCATCAAGCTCTACGCTTCGGACGCCCCGACGGCGTCCGAAGCGTTGACGGCCCGTGTGGTGGCGGGTGGCTACGACGGCGTCAGCTTCTTCCAGCGCGAGGGCAACGCCACGGAGAAGGAGCTCTCTGCGACGTGGGTGCGCCTGGGCCACTCCGACGTGCTCGATCCCAAGCCCTACGACCGGGACGGCCAGCTTCCGCTCGGCGAGGAAGTGACGCGCCGCGGGCGCGTCTACGACGAAAGCCGCAACAGGATCCTGCACGAACGCGGCGTCGTCTCGGCCTGGCACGACGGGGCCACCGAGTACGACGACCCCGAGGACCTCGTGTTCCTGACGCGCCGCTCGCCCGACATGGACTACGAGTACACGCCCGTCGGTCGCGTCATCGACGACGCGTCGCTGGCGGTGCTCGACGCCATCTTCGGGTCGGCAACGTGGAGCGAGGACGCCGAGACGAGGAACGCCGAGGGCGCCAAGTACGCCAACCTTCTCGAGGTGTTCCAGGTCCCCGTCGTCGTGGTGAAGGCCTTGGCCTACGACGCAAGCGGCAAGCTCCTGACCCCGGCGGTGGGCAAGGCCCTCCCGTCGCTCGTGGCCCCCACCACCGCGGAGGGGTCGCTGGCGACGCTGGACGCGGATGCCTACAAGGTCGATGTGCCGAAGCGCCCGCTCGTCGAGGTCCCCCCCGACGAGGGTGGTGACGACGGCGACGCCGACGCCGACGGAGGCGACAAGCCCGCCGAGGGCGCCGACGGGGACGGCGACGCGGACGAGGGGCCGAAGGATGACGGCCAGCCCGAGGACGCGGGCAACTAGGGCCTGTCCGAAGGCACCTCCGGCTGGGGCCACCGCGCCTCTCGCTGCGCCCCGACCGAGCACACATCCGGGTCCTTGACGCTCAGGAGACGGCCTCCGGCCAGGGTTCTCGTCGTGCCCATGGCTCGCTTCGGCCCGCCGCCCCCACGACGGCGGGACTGCCTACGACCCCTGGCCGCGCAGGCCACTTCCTGCGCGCGAGGGCGTGTCGGGCGGCTCCTTGCATCATGCATGGACCATCCGCCGCTGCTGCGGGCGCCGGCAGGCTCGCCCGCTATGCGCCGAAGGCCTCGAGCAGACGGTCCAGGTCGCGTGCGTCGTGGTACGTGAGCTCGATCGTTCCTCCGCTGCCCTTCGGCAGGATGCGGACTTTCGTCCCTAGCGCTTGACGAACACGGTCCACCACATCCGCCAGGTAGGGGTTCTCGGTCGCCGCGGGCTTTGCGCGCGCCGGACCCTGGCCACCAGCGTCCCCCGCCGTGCGCTGCTCGATCTCGCGCACGGACCACCCGCCCTGGACGGCCTCCTTGGCGAGGCGCAGACGCCGGTCAGGAGTCTTCGCGCGCAGGAGCGCGCGAGCGTGCGCGCCGGACAGCGCACCCGCCTCGACCATCGTCTGCACCTCGTCAGGGAGCTCGAGCAACCTCAAGAGGTTGGCGATGGTGGCCCGGGCCTTGCCGACCCGCTCGGCCACCGCCTCCTGCGTCATGTCCAGATTGCGCATCATCGCCCGCAGCGCGCGGGCCTTCTCGATCGCGTTCAGGTCCTCGCGCTGCAGGTTCTCGACGAGGGCGAGAGTCTGCATCTCGGCGTCGCTGGCCGGGCGGACCACGGCGGGCAGCGTTGCGAGACCTGCGAGGCCTGCGGCCCGCCAGCGGCGCTCGCCAGCGATCAGCTCGTAGCCCCGCACGCCGCGCCGGACCACGACGGGCTGCAGCACGCCGTGCTCACGGATCGAAGCCGCCAGCTCCTGGAGCGCCTCATCATCGAAGACCTCCCGCGGCTGGAAGGGGTTCGGGACGATCTCGCCGATCGGGATCGCAGCTGGTGCACCCGACGGCGCCGGAGCAACGGCGGGCGCCGGCGAGCCTGCGGGCTTGGAAGGCGCCACGGTGCCGCGCGGCGGGGGCGTGAGCTCCTCTGTGGCATTGTCGTCAGTCGTCTTGATCAGGCCGCTCAGTCCGCGGCCCAGGCGCTTGGGCTTCATGCATCGCTCCCAGGGTCTCGGTTCCCACGGTAGCCAGGGGGCGGGACACTCCCGCAAGGGGTGCGATCGGCTGGCCCCGGCCCGAGGTCGATGCCGGGCCAGCGTTTCCCGGGAAACATTGCTGGGTCCGCGGCTCCCCCAGCTGTTTCCCGGGAAACATGTCGCATCGACCACGCCCCGGGCGGTGTAGGACAGTCGCCATGGTCGCCCACGCCCTTGCATCCCTGCGCTTCCTGTGGCGAGCCCCCATGAGCTGGGGCCTCTCCGCCCTTGGCGTCTTCCTGGGCTGGGTCGGGGTTGCCTTCGCGGTCCTCGCGCTCCACGACGAGCCGGCTCGACGGGCCCAGGTCGTGGCCAGCTCCGCGGCCCTGGCGGCCGCCATGCTCGTCCTCTGGAGCCTGGCCCGTCTCCTTGCCGAGGATCGTCGCTCCGGCTTCGCGCTCGCCGCGGACGCCGCGGCGCCCGGACCAGGAGGCAGGGTGCTCGGCCGCTGGCTCGGCTGCACGGTGGGGGCCACGATGGCCGCCGCGGCGGCGAGCCTGCTTGCGGGCGCGGTTGCTCGGGCTCCCATGGCCCAAACACTATACTTGTGTTGTGCATATAGTGTCCCGCTGGGTCTTTTGGGGGCCTGGGCCACCCTGCTCGCGGCGCCGCTGGGCCCCGGGCGTGCTGCCGGCGTGGGAGCCGTGCTCTTCGTCCTCGGCCATCTGCCGTGGGGACGCGACCCCCTGGCCCAGGGCGCCCTGGGGCGGGGCGTTGGCGCCCTGCTCCCGCGGCCGCCCCTGCTGGAGGCCCCGCTTCAGGGGGCTCCGGCCGGGCTGCTGGCTTCGGTTGGGCTTGCGCTCCTCGCAGCCCTGGTCGCGGAACGGGTCCGATCGACCGATCCCATGATCTGATCAGGGCCGGATGACCTCGGACGACCGGCCGAGGCGGCAAGGGACCCCTCGAGGATCGACACTCTCCACGTGCGCTACGGCATCTTCGCGGACATCCACGCCAACGAGCCGGCCCTCGAGGCCGTGCTCGCCGCCCTCGAAACCGAGCAGGTCGATCGTCTGTTCTGCCTGGGCGACCTCGTCGGCTACGGGGCCGACGCCCGTGCCTGCGTCGAGCGGGTGCGGGCCCTCGACATCCCCGTCATCGCCGGCAACCACGACTGGGCCGTCGCCGCCCGGCTGGGCCTGGAGTACTTCAACCCCCATGCCCGGGCGGCCGTCATCTGGACGCGTGGGGAGCTGGACGACGAGGCGATCCGCTGGCTGGCCTCGCTCGAACCGCTGGAGGTCGTGGGGGACCTGACCCTGGCCCACGGCACGGTGCACGAGCCCGAGATGTTCGAGTACATGACCACGGGCTACGACGCCTACCGGTCGTTCGCGGCCATGACGACCGACGTCGGATTCGTGGGGCACAGCCACGTGC
The DNA here is from genome assembly GCA_050248855.1 of Planctomycetota bacterium. GTDB lineage: Bacteria > Planctomycetota > PLA2 > PLA2 > JAEUHO01 > JACKGW01. The sequence continues at coordinate 28,069 of JBFWRP010000035.1, forward strand.
CCGTCGCGTTCTTCTTCGACGGCACGGCCGTCACCTACAGCGTGGACGACGACCTGACGCGGGGCGAGCGTCGGGTGATCGCCAATCCCGGTTCCGTCGGCCAGCCGCGCGACGAGGACCCGCGCGCTTCCTACCTCGTCTACGACGATGCGGAGGGGCGCCTGCTCCAGCGCCGCGTGGAGTACGACGTGGAGGAGGCCGCGCGTCGCATCCTCGATGCGGGCCTGCCGCCCATCTTGGCCGAGCGCCTGCACGTCGGTCGGTAGCGGACCGGCGGGGCACCCGGACGTCGCAGGTCGGAGTCGACCTCGACCCGGTATCCTCGGCCCCCCGGGAAGAGAACCGGAGGAGGACCACCATGAACGCCGAGGATCGCACCGTCTTCCACGTGACGGCCGACGGCGTGGAGCTGGAGTTCGAGGGCACCGAGGAGTTCGTCACCCGCCAGGTCGAGCGCTTCCGCGGATTCCTCGAACGCGCCATCGGCTTCGGCTCGACGGGCGCGGTCGCTGCGGCGGCGCCCACGGCGCCCCCGATGGCGCCGTCCGCCTCGATCGTCGCGTTCTCCGACTTCGCGGCGGCCAACCCCGTGCGCGACGGGCGCGGCGCCATCCAGGAGCGGATCCTGATGGCGATCTACCACATGGAGCACAACGTCGGGCGTCCTGGCGCCACGACGGACGACATCGCGTTCTGCTTCTCGCAGGCCGGTTGGGAAGAGCCCGGCTCGCTCCACAACCACCTCGGCATCCTCAAGCGCAAGAAGGGCTTGCTCGACGACTCGGCGGGCCGCGGTCTCTACCGCCTCAGCGACAGCGGACGCGAGTACTGCTCACACCGCTTCCGCTAGGCCTCGGGCTCGGCGAGCTGCCCCAGCACGGTGTCGAGCACGTTGCGACCGAGAGGGGTGGCGACCAGTCGCGTGCCGCGACGCTGCAGCAGGCCCTGGGCGTCCAGCGCAGCCAGGGCGCGCGCGCGCGTCGCCGCCACGTCGATCCCGGTGCGCTGGCGCACGAGCTCGAGGTCCACACCCTCGGAGAGCCGCAAGCCCATCAGCAAGTGCTCGACCGCTTGGGCCTCGGCGTCGACCACCTCCTGGAAGGACACGGGTACCTCGCCCGCCCGCACACGCGCCACGTAACGCGCGGGATCGTCCTCGAGCTTCCAGCGCATGCCGGCCACGTGGCCGTGACCGCCGGCGCCCACGGCCACCCAGCTGGCATTGCGCCAGTAGACGAGGTTGTGCAGGCTCTCGTTGCCGGGCGTGGCGAAGTTGCTGATCTCGTAGCGCGCGAGACCCGCGGCTTCGAGGATCTCGGCCGTCGCGTCCAGATGCGCCAGCTCACGGTCCGGATCGGGGCCGGGCAGACGCCCCTCCTCCCAGGCCCTCGTGAAGGCCGTGCCGGGCTCGTAGGTCAACACGTACGCACTGACGTGGTCCGGCGAGAGATCCACGACACGTCGCGCGTCGGCACGCTGCTCGCCGAGCGTCTGCCCCGGGATGGCCACGATCAGGTCCAACGACACGCGCGGCATGCCCGCGCGGCGCAGGATCTCGATGGCGCGCACCGTGTCGGCGGGCCCGTGCGCCCGGCCGAGCGTGGCCAAGTGCGCGGGATGGAAGCTCTGCGCACCCAAGCTGATGCGGTTCACGCCGGCGGCCAGGAGCGCCTCGACCTTGGCGATCTCGAGCGTCCCGGGGTTGGCCTCGACGGTCCACTCGAGCAGATGCGGTCCCCGCACATGGCGTCCGATCACCTCGGCCTGGCGAGCGACGACCTCGTTGCGGCCGTGCGTGGGCGTGCCGCCTCCCACGAACACGGTCGTGGGCCGCAGCCACGGCGACCACGCTTCGAGCTCGGCGCCGAGCGCGTCGAGGTAGGGATCGATCTCCGCATCGCGGCCCGCGTACGAGTTGAAATCGCAGTACGGGCACAGCTGCCGACAGAACGGCATGTGCACGTAGAGATGCTCGAGGGGGGCGCCGAGGCGCGCCGCGACGGCCTGGGGCCACGTCGCGCGCGAAACGACGGTCACGGACGTCCCGACATCGACTGGCGCAGACGTCCGACGGCTTCGTGCTCGAGCTGGCGGACGCGCTCGCGGGAGATGCCAAGCTCGCGCGCGATCTCGCGCAGGGTGAGCGGGGCATCGTGCTCGCCCAGGCCGTACCGCATGCGCAGGATGGTCGCCTCGCGGTCACCTAGCCGTTCGATGTGCTCGTACAGCTCCGCACGCTCGTACGAGCTGAAATCGATCAGATCGGGCCGCTCGGCACGCGGATCCACGACGGCGTCGACGGTCTCGAACAGCAAGTCAAGCGACACCGCGCTCGTGCCCGGGAGGCTGTTCTCGTAGAGGCGGAGGATCAGCTTGCGGCGGCCCGTCGGCGGCTTCATGGCGACGAGCAGCTCGTCGGGCTCCGGCGGGCGCCCGTTCTCCTGCTCGAAGGTGCGGGCGAAGGCGCGCCAGCGGTTGAGCTCCTCGGCCATGTACGACGGGATGCGCACCGTCTTCACCTTGTTCATCAGCGCGCGGCGCACGGCCTGCTTGATCCACCAGGTGGCGTAGGTGCTGAAGCGCGTGTCCATGTCGGGGTCGAACTTCTCCACGGCGTGGACGAGGCCGACGTTGCCTTCCTCCACCAGGTCCGGGAGTGACAACCCGCGTCCGCTGTAGCGCTTGGCAACGGACACGACCAACCGCAGGTTGGCCAGGATCATCGTGTTGCGGGCTTCCATGGCGTCGACGTGGTCCACGTCCTGCGCCTGGATGCGACGGGCCAAGGCCTTCTCTTCCTCGGCCGTCAGCAGCGTGTGCCGCTGGATCTCCCGCAGGTAGGTGTCGAAGGAAGCCTCGGTGCGCGCCATCACGGAATGTTAGTCGGCCGTCTCGGGGTGGCGACGTGAGCCGGAAGCGAGGACGTCGCGGTAGAGGGCCTCGTACTGCCTGACAACCGGCTCCCGGGCAAAGCGCGTGACGGCGGCGTCGCGAGCCGCCGCACTCATCGCGGCCAACCGGTCAGGCTGGGCCAACAGCTCCAGCGCATGGCGCCCCATCTGCGATAGCTCCTCCGGGGGGACGAGCCGTCCCGTGACGCCGTCCTCGATCACTTCCGGCAGACCGCCCGCCGCCGTGGCCAGGGGCACCGCGCCGCAGGCCATGGCCTCGAGCGCCGCAAGCCCGAAGGACTCGAAGCGGCTCGGCAAGAGGAAGAGATCGGCCGCCGGCAGCAGGTTCTCCACGTCGCTCTGCGCGCCGAGGAAGCGCACCTGGGAACGCAGACCCAGGGTCTGGACGCGCGCCTCGCACGCGGCACGATCCGGACCGTCGCCGACCATGACCAGGGTGGCGGGACGTTCCGCGGCGACCTGCGCGAACGCATCCACGACCAGCGGCGTCTGCTTGACCGGACGGAAGTTGCTCACGTGCATGAGCACGCTCTCGCCGCCGCGCGAGAAGCAGCCACGCAGGGGGCTGGGCCGGGCAGGACGGAAGCGCTCGCCGTCCACGAAGTTGGGAACGATGTCGAGGTGGCGTTCGATGCCGAACACGCGCCGCGTCTCGGCGGCAAGCCACTGCGAGACGCATGTCACGCGGTCCGAGCGCGACAGCGCATAGCGGGTGACCCGCGTGTAGGAAGGATCTTGGCCGACCACGGTGATGTCGGTGCCGTGCAGGGTGGTCACGACCGGGACGCGGCGCGGGCGCAGCATGTCCTTCACCGCCAGCGCGGCCATCGCATGCGGGATGGCGTAGTGGGCATGGATCAGGTCGAGGCCGACATCTTCGGCGACCTCGGCCACACGCGAGGTCAGCGCCAGGTCGTAGGGCGGGTAGCGGAACAGCGGATACGAGGAGACGGCGACCTCGTGCAGGTGCAGGCGCTCGTCGAAGGGGTCGTGGCGCGCAGGCGGCGCGTAGCTGAACAGGTGCACGGTGTGGCCGCGCTGCGCCAAGCCCTGGGCCAGCTCCACGGCCACGACGCCGGAGCCCCCGAACGTCGGGTAGCAGAGGATGCCGACCGAGAGCGGGCGCTCGGGCGACGTGCTCACAGGACGGCCCAGCCTCGCTTGCGGAACGTCTCGAGGGGATCGTCGACGGGCACCATGCGATCCACGCGGAAGGGCTCGCCGTAGGCGGCGCCGATGCGCGAGCCCCAATACGCGTAGCGCGCTTCCAGCCGCCGCGCGAAGTCCGGAGACGCGATGTTCGTCACGGCGCCGCCGCGCGGGCCCTCGCCGAGCTGCGAACCGTAGCAGCGTACGGCCTGCATGCGCAGCTGCCAGACGTCGGTCACGTCGACGATGAACGAAGGCGTCGGCTCGAGGTGGCCGAAGTACTCGACCAGCGCGTCCGGCCGATGGGGGGGCAGACCGCCGCCCGCGGCCCGCCCGATGGTGGCGGCGTAGTAGGCGCGTCGGACCATCTCCGCCGCGGCCAGGTGATCCGGATGGCGGTCTTCACGACAGGGCGAGAGCACGACGCGGGGCCGCCAGCGGCGGATCGCCGCCACGACGGCCTCCTCCTGCTCGGGCACGACGCGCAGTCCCGCGTCGGGCAGCCCGAGGTTCTCGCGCGCGGCCAGCCCAAGGACCCGACCGGCTGCTTCCGCTTCCTTCGCGCGCTCCTCCGGCGTGCCACGCGTGCTGGCCTCGCCGCGCGTGAAGTCCACGATCACGCAGCGCCGGCCTGCCTGCGCCTGGCGCAGCAGCAGTCCGCCCGCGCAGATCTCGACGTCATCAGGGTGCGGGCCGAACGCCAGGACGTCGGCCGGCTCGGGCAGGTCGTGCATGCGCGGGATGGTCCCTCGGGAGCCGGGCCGTGTCATGCGGGAGCCGGGTCAAGCTCCACGACGACGTGGCCGGGAAGCAGGGGGTCCAGCTCCGAGAGCCCCGACCGCAGCGCCTCGAGCCCGTGGCGAGCCGCGAACGACCATGGCGAGAGGAAGCGATCTTGGCTGCGGCCGCGCGGCCAGAGCAGCTCCGCCGCGCGCGCGTACCGGGCCCCGGCCATGCCGGCGTCGGCCGCCTGGCCGGCGTGCACGGAGGGCGCGAGCTTCTCCCACGTGGCGCGCAACCGATCGAGCGCCTTCGCCATCGCCGCGCCCGACCGGCCGCCGCCCTCGACGAGGTCCATCACGGCGCCCGGCCACGTGGCCAGATGCTCGTCCATCGCCTCGCTCCAGCTCTCGTCGGTCACGCGCTCGGGCGCCCCCGCATTTGCGCCTCGACGCAGCGCCGTGCCGACATCGAGGCCGAAGGCCGCCAAGCGATCGATCGTCTTGCGGTCCACCCACGTGGCTTCGGGACGCGGCAGGGCGAGGGGGAAGGGCAGCCCGAGGTCGAGCGCCGCGGCCCGCACTTGGGCTTGGTAGGCGATCTCGGTCGGTCCCGCGACGTAGGCCACGACGGGCAACAGCGCGTTCTGGACGAAGACGCGCCCCACGACGTTGCCGCTGGCGAGGCGTGGCTCGGCCTCGACGCGGCGGGCCAAGGCCTCCACGTCCGCGGCTGCCGGCTCGCCGCGCGCCGTCACGCGACCGTCGGGCTCCACGGCCACGCGCAAGCGCGGTCCGTCCTCCGTCTCCCGCACGAAGATGGGCAAGGCGCCGGGCTCGGGGTCCAGCGGCGCGGGCAGCCCCGCCGCCCGCATCTTCCGGCCGGTCTCCCGCACGCGCTCGTGGATGCGCACGCCCTCGCGGACCAGCCGCGCGAACACGGGCCCCGCCGCAGGCAGGAGGTCGAACGGGTCCAGCATCACGACGCCCGCATCGCCGAACACGCCGACCAGCGAGCGCATCGCATGCGCGACGAAGCTCTCCTCCGGGCGCGGCTCGAGCGCCTGCATCACGACGCGCGCGCGCGGCGTGTCGGGGAGCGCCTCGAGCAAGCCCGCGTGGATGGCGGCGAGGGCACCGGGGCCCAGGGTCACGTGCTCCAGGCTGCGCCCGTCGGGCGCGGCCTCGACGCGGAGCATGCGGGCGATGCCCTCGCGGTCCAGCACACCCAGTCGGTTGGCCTCGTCCAGGTCGTGGTCCTCGCTCGCGCACCAGAACACGGGAACGACGCGGGGGCCGCCGAGCGCATCGAGCCGGCGCGCCAGATGCACCGCACCGGCCAGCTTGTGCGCCGTCAGCAGCGGCCCACCGTACAGACCCGGTTGCTGCCCCGTCACGACGGCGATCGCCTGGCCCGTGGCGAGCAGGCGGGCCGCTTCGACGGCGCGCTCGCCGGCTCCCAGCAGAGCTTGGCGCTCGACGATCGCCGCGCCGACAGCGCTCGGCAACGCGCGGGCCCGTGACATCACCTCGGCGAGAAGCGCTCGCCATGCCGCATCGTCGGCGGGGGGCGGCGGCAGGAGCGCGAGAGCCGCTCCCTCGCGCGTGCGCAGCGCGTGGGCGAACGCGCCGGTCGGCGGGCCGGCGTCGGGCGCGAGTCGATGAGCTCGGGGGTTCGACGGGCTCACCCGGTGTGGCGGCTTCGGCGGGCTCACCGTGCGCGCCGTGCGACGCGTACGTACCGCGGGGCGTCCTCGTCCAGCGGCCGGCCATCCACATGCCCCATGCGCTCGCCCACGAGCTCGAGATCGGCCTCGACAAGCAAGGCGTCGACCTCGTCGGGTGTGTAGAGGCGGACGCGCTCGTCGAACTCCGTCACGAGCTGCCCACTGCCCGCGTCGCGGGCCACCACGTGCTTGTGGACGACGGGTCCGTGCGGCCCGTGCTCGTCGATCTCCCGCTCGATGTCGATGCGCAACGTCCCCCGACGCGACGAGCTCCTCGGCTCGAGCGTCCGGTGCACGTGTGCGGCGTGGAGGAAGTCCACGACGAATCGTCCCCCCGGAAGAAGGGCACGCCGCACGCCGCGGAAGATCGCCACGTCGTCGGCGCGCGTCGGGAAGTAGCCAAACGACGTGAACATCGAGATCGCGCCGTGGAACTGGCCCGAGAACGGGAGCCGGCGCACGTCGCCACGCACATACTGCGGCGAGCCCGGCAACAAGGGGCTACGCTCACGCGCCTCCGAGAGCAGGTCCGCGCTCAGGTCGACGCCGGTGACCCGCAGGCCCAGGGCCGACAACGCTCGCGCGTAGCGTCCGGCGCCGCATGCGACGTCGAGCACGCGCTGTCCGGCCCGCACGCCCAGATGCCGACGGATCGCCGGCGCGTCGACCCGCGCCTCGTCGTCATCGCGGTGCGCGTAGAGCCGCAACCAGGCACGATCGAACGTGCGCGCGTACCAGGGTTCGTCACGAAGCAGCGGTAGCGGCATGGATGCTCTCGGCGGCCTCACGTGCGGCGACGGTCACGGCCTCGGGCCAGTCTTCGTCGCTCACGGCAGGGTGGATGACGCTGCGCGACGCGTTCACGACAGCGCCGCTGCCGTCGCTGCGGAAGGCGGCAGCCACGTCCGCAGCCGTCGCACCTTGCGCACCGAAGCCGGGCGCCAGGAACGGGGTGCGTGGCAGGGCCTCGCGCAGCGTGGCGAGCGCCGCCGGGCTGGTCGCACCGACGACCGCCCCGACGAGACTCCACCCGGTGACGGGCGAGATATGCGGAGCGCCGAGCTCGTCGACCATCGCCGCGACGCGCTCGAACACCTTCGGGCCGTCGGCGAGCGCTCGCTCCTGCAGGTCACCCGCTCCCGGGTTGCTCGTGCGTACGAGGATGTAGAGGCCCTTGCCGTGCGCGGCGGCAACTTCGACGAACGGGCGCAGCGCGTCGCGGCCGAGATACGGGTTGATCGTGAGGGCGTCGGCCTCGAAGTCGCCTCCCGGCGCCAAGAACGCTTCCGCGTAGGCCTCGGCGGTGGACCCGATGTCGCCGCGCTTGGCGTCGGCGATCACGAGACCTCCGCTGGCGCGGATCGTCTGCACGATGTGCGCAAAGGCGGTGAGCCCGGGCAGGCCATGCGCCTCGAAGAAGGCGATCTGCGGCTTCCAGCAGGCGGCATGGGGGCGGGTGCGCTCGTGCACGGCCGCCCCGAACTGCTCGAGGGTCGTGCGCACGTCCGGGCCCCGGAGCGAGGCCGGGATGCGGTCGATGCGGGGATCGATCCCCACGCACAGCGCCGAGCCCCGCTCGCGGCGACACGCCTCGAGTCGATCGAAGTAGGGGGTCGTCATCAGGTCCGGAGCATACCCCTGGCCCCGCACGGGGAGGGCCTACCTACGGACCCGCGCGGGGTCCTTGGGCCGGAGGCCGACGCGGCGCAGGAACGCGGCGAACAAGACGGGGCCCTCGGGACTCAGGTGGCTCTCCGGGTGGAACTGGACGCCCTCGACCGGGTGGACGCGGTGGCGCAGCGCCATGATCTCGCCCTCCTCGCTCGTGGCCGTCACCTCCAGGCCCTTGCCGGGCCGCCTCGGGTCCACGACCAGGGAGTGGTAGCGCGCGGCCTCGAACCGGGCCGGGAGGTCGGCGAGGAGGCCCCGCCGACGGCTGCGGATCCAGGTGGAGCGCCCATGGACGGGGCGCACGGCCCGGATGACGCGGCCGCCATGGGCCTCCGCGATGGCCTGGTGGCCCAGGCAGATGCCCAGGATCGGGACGTGCTCGCCCAGGGCGCGGATGATGGGCACGGTGACGCCGGCATCGCGCGGGCGACCGGGGCCGGGGGACAGGACGATGCCCGCGTACGCCGCCGCCTCGCCCACGCGGATCGCGTCGTTGCGTCGGACGTCCACGTGCGCGCCCAGCTGCACGAGCTCGTCGACGGCGTTGTGGGTGAACGAGTCGTAGTTGTCGACGACCAGCAGGCGGCGAGCGCGTCGCATCGATGTCGCCCCCCCGCCCTCGGGCGTGTGGAGTACCCGGGGAGAGAAGCCGCCCGGAGCCTCTTCCACGCGGGTCCGCCGGCATGGTGCCATGGTGGAGAACGTGGACACCTCCAGCGGACCGGGCCGGCGCATCTACCTCGACCACGTGGGCGGTGCTCCCTGGCGCCCGGGGGTGGCCGAGGCGCTGGCCCAGGCATCCGCGACCTTCGCCCATCCGAGCTCGCCCCACCGCGAGGGGCAGCGCGCCCGGGCCCTCCTGGAGGCGGCGCGCACGCGGAGCGCCGCCGTCTTCGGCTGTCCCCCGCGCGAGCTCGTGTTCACCTCGGGAGCCACGGAGGCCCTGGGAATCGGGCTCGTGGGGCTCGCGCGTGCGCGGGCCGCCGTGTCCCGGCGCGTGCTGGTCCCCGTGATCGAGCACGTGGCCATCACCGCCGCGGCCGCGCGCTTGGCCGCCGAGGGGTTCGAGATCGTGCCCGTCCCGGTCCGACGCCAGGGCCGCGTCGACCCGGACGAGCTCGGCGCCCGCCTGGCCGGCGGGGCTGCCGCCGGGGCGCTCATGGCCGCTCATCACGAGACCGGCGTCCGCCAGCCGCTCGAGGAAGCCGGCGCCCTGTTCGCGGAGGCGGGCGTGCCGTGGGTGTGCGACGCCGCCCTGGCAGCCGGACGCATCCCCTTCCAAGTCAACGACCTGGGTGCGCCGATCTGCGCGTGGTCCGGGTCCAAGGTGGGGGCGCCCGCCGGCCTCGGTTGGCTGCGCGTCCAGCAGGGGACGCGCTTGGAGCGCTCGCCCTCCGCCGCCGGCGTCGAGGAGGAGGGCCTGCGCGGCGGCCACATCCCCGTGATGCTCGCGGCAGCGGGCGCCGTGGCTCTCGAAGACGCGGCGCGCGACGTGTCGTCGCGCGCCGCCGCGCTGGATGCATGGATCGAACAGCTGATCGAGCTACTGGCCACGCGGTCCGAGCTCGAGGTGATCGGGGTGCGCGGTTCCCATCTTCCCGGCGTGCGAACGCTGCGGCTTGGTGATGCCCATGGTGATGCGCTGGCCACGGCGCTCGACGTCGAGGGCATTGCCGTCGCATCGGGAAGCCCGTGTGCGTTGGGTGGAACCGATCCACAGCCCGGCTTGCTCGCGATGGGCTACACCGCACGTGAAGCGGCAAGTACCGTGCGCATCTCGATCGGCAACAGCACGATCCATGAGGATGCAAGCATCGTCGCCACCGCATTCGTACGCATTCTCGAACGCTTGGACGCCTTGCGCGCCGGCCACGGATCCTCGCGGCGATGATCGTTCCAGAGCCGTGTTTCCAAGGCTCTCGACTTGACGCTGTGTTCGGTCCGGTCGAATCGCGGCATCGATTCCGGTCGTTGACGGACATGCGGCGACTTCGTTACCTTGCGCACGCGACGACGCCGTGATGCGCGCCGCGTACGAGCCACGTCCGTGGCGAGCACGCGGGCACGCTCACCAAGACGTGTCGGCCCGCGGTGCGGTGGAGGGAGGTCCGCCGGTCGGGTCGCCGGGGCGTCGGGCTGTCGTCGTGGATCGCCGCCGGCGCGGGGGGCCGTGCCGGAGCGTCTCGTCGTTGCGCCGCGGACAGGGCGCGCACCGGCGACGGCGTGGTGATTCGTCGAGGGCGGGGCACTCGAGATGCGGGAAGGGGCACGGCCGGTGAACGAACGACTTGGCGCAGGGACCTTGGGGTCGGCAGAGGATCGCTTCCAGCAGGTGCTCGGCACGCTGCAGCGAGGCATGGAGGCGCAGCAGTGGCGGACGTGGTTCCGCAACATGCGCCTTGGCAGCTGGGCCGACGGCCAGCTCAAGATCCACTTGCCCAACCGCTTCTACCAGGAGTGGTTCCAGAGCAAGTTCCACGACCGTGTCCGTGCGGCTGCCGAGAAGCACACGGACGGACCTGTCCAGGTCTTGTTCGTCGTCGAGCACGAGGAGGGCCTTGCCGGCCCGGAGGGCCACGCCGTGGCCGAACCAGCCCCCGCGCCCCTGTTCACGGCCCCCGAGCCGGCGCCGGCCTCGGAGGCGGCCTGGGCCGACGACCTCTTCGATGCGACGCCGCTGAACCCGCACTACACGTTCCGCGACTTCGTCACCGGCCCCAGCAACGAGATGGCGTACGCCAGCGCGCGTGGCGTCGCCGACGAGCCGGGTACCAACTACAACCCGCTCTTCATCCACGGCGCGGTCGGCTTGGGCAAGACCCACCTGCTGCACGCGATCGGCAACGAGTTCCGCCGCCGCTTCCCCGAGCAGCGGATGTGCATCCTCTCCTGCGAGGAGTTCACCAACGCCTTCATCCACGCCCTGGGCCACAACCAGGTCGAGGCGTTCCGCGAGCGCCTGCGCCGCGTGCACCTGCTGATCATCGACGACATCCACTTCCTGGCGAACAAGGAGCGTACGCAGGAGGAGTTCTTCAACACCTTCAACCGCCTGCACCAGCTCGGCTGCCAGATCGTGCTCTCTTCCGATGCGGCCCCCAGCGACATCCCCGCCTTGAAGGAGCGGTTGGTGTCCCGCTTCAACTGGGGCCTGGTCACCTGTCTCGAGCAGCCCGAGACCGAGACCCGGATGGCCATCCTGACGCGCAAGGCCCACCAGTTCGGCATCACGCTCCCGAGCGACGTCGTGGAGTTCATCGCGGTCCACTTCCGCAACAACATCCGCGAGCTCGAAGGCGCCGTGCAGAGCATCAAGGCGCGCGCCGACATCGAAGGGGGCGTCGTGGACCTCGCCCTGGCCGAGCGCGCCCTGGCCGGCCGCATCCGGATGCCCGAGCGCAAGCTGGACGTCGACACGATCGCCGCCGCCGTCTGCGCCCACTACCAGGTGGAGGCCGGTGACCTGAAGAGCCGCCGCCGGACCCGCAACATCAGCGTCCCCCGCCAGGTCGCCATGTACCTGGCCCGCGAGCTGACCCACCTCTCCCTGCAGGAGATCGGGGCGTGGTTCGGCGGACGGGACCACACGACCGTCCTCTTCGGCGTCCAGAAGACCGAGGAACGCATGCGCCAGGACCCCCGCTTGGCCCAGCTGCTGGGCCGCCTGCGGGACCGCCTCGGCGCCCCGTAGCTGCCTCGATCTGCATCCCCGCAAGGCCCGATCCCGCCACCGGCCCGCCGCGGGCGCGGGCGGGGGTCTGCCCGCAGTTCTCTCCACATCGAGGTACGGCATGCAACCACTTGTCAGCTCGTCACTTGCGTCATCGCTACCCAAGTTGTCCACAAGGGTGATGCGTGACGCCTCGACGGTCGTATTCGTGGGGATGGGCGGGCGAGGTCGGTGGAGGTCTCGTCGAGTCCGGGCCCCGGCCCAGGCCCGGCTTGGGGCACCCCCTTCCCAGAGCCTGGAGGGGCCGGAATGCCTGCCCTGCCGGAGGCGGAGAAGCCTAGAATGTCGGGGACGTTCCCAGCGGCTTGCGGAGGTGGGCACGGCGCCCCTAACCCCTTGGGAAGAATCGACTTCGGTGCCCGCCGGAAGGGCTGTCCCCACAATCCGACGCCCGTCGATGCGATGACGGACGAAGACAGGTATCTCCTCTTGGAACCACTTGTGATCGAAGCGGTTGCCTCGAGGCCCGCCAGCTGTTCGGGAGGCTTTCGATGAAGGTCACGCTGCCCACCGGTCGCCTCCTCGAAGCGGTCGGCCACGCCGCGGCCGTGGCGTCCTCGAAGAGCACCAAGCCGATCTACGAGTGCGTCGCGCTGCGGGCCGACAAGACGACGGGGCTTTCCCTTGAGGCCACGGACCTGGACGTGGGCATTCGCGTCCATGTCGAGGACAGCGTCACCACGGACGCGGGCGAGGTGGCCGTCCCGGCGGCGCGGCTCCTTGCCATCGTCCGCGAGATCGAGGAGGACGAGACAACGCTCGCCACCTCCGACCGTGGGCTCGAGATCAGCACCGCGGGCAGCCGCTTCACGGTACGTCACGAAGACATCTCGGAGTTCCCGACGATCGGGCGCTTCCCCGAGAAGAGCGCGGTGCGCGTCCCGTCCGGCGAGCTGCGCGAGATGGTCCGACGCACGGCGTTCGCGGCCGCGCGCGAGCCGGGTCGCTTCGCGCTGCACGGCATCCAGATGACGGTCGGCGGCGGCACGCTGCGTCTCGTGGCCACGGACGGCCGCCGGTTGGCGTGGATCGAGCGCCCGCTCCCCGGCGGCGGCCCGAAGGAACCCCTGACCTTGCTGGTCGGACCGAAGGCCTTGCTGCTCTTGGAGCGGGCCTTGGGGAGCGGACTGCATGGCGACCTCGAGCTGGCGCTCGTGGATCGGCTCCTGCTCGCGCGGAGCGGCAGTCTCCTGGTGACCAGCCGTCTGATCGATGGTTCGTTCCCGGCCGTCGACGGCGTGATCCCCGCAGCGAGCACGAAGCCGTTGCGCGTCGGCGTGGCGGCCCTCTCGGCAGGTCTGCGCCGTGCGTCCCTGCTGACCACGCGCGAGGCCAGCAGCGTCGAGCTCAACGTGGGGCCGGACGGGCTCGAGGTCCGCAGTCGCGCGCAGGAGCTGGGCGAGGCCCAGGTCGAGATCCCCATCCGCTACGACGGCCCTGCGCTTCGCATCGGCTTCAACCCCACCTACATCCAGGAAGCGTTGAAGGCCATGGACCCGGCGTCGGACGTCGAGATCGGCCTCTCCGATGCCAAGAGCCCGGCGCGGATCTCCGATGCGGCCGACTACGTGTACGTGGTCAGCCCGGTGTCGCTGGAGTAGTGGGCGTGAAGGGACGCACCCCGAGCTCCGGCGGTTCATCCACGCCGGGTCCGCTGCGCCGGCCCCAGGCCCTGGGCGACCTCCTGGGGCCCGCCCTCAAGAGCCTCGGGCTGCCGTCCAAGCGTGCGGGGGAGCGCCTGCGACGTGCTTGGGGCATGGCCGCAGACCCGGCGTGGGGTGAGACCACGCGTCCGCTTGCCATCGAAGGAGGCGTGCTGCGCATCGGCGTCACGTCGGCTTCGCTGCGCCACGAGCTCGTGGCGTACCACGCACCCCGACTGTTGCGGGTGCTCCAGAAGGCCCTCCCCGACACGCCCCTGGTGGCGCTCCGGTTCGAGGACGTGGCTGGTTTCCCGGGAGACGCATGAACACCCCCGTCCCGCCCGACGAGAGCACCTCGTCCTACACCGCCGATGACATCCAGGTCCTCGAGGGCCTGGAGGCGGTCCGCAAGCGTCCGGGCATGTACATCGGTGACACCACCGCCCGTGGCCTGCACCACCTCGTCTACGAGATCGTGGACAACGCGATCGACGAGGCGATGGCCGGGTTCTGCAGCCTGATCGTCGTACGCATCACGGCGGACGGCGGCGTCGTCGTGCTCGACGACGGACGCGGGATCCCGACCGGCATGAACGTCAAGGCGGGGCTGCCCGGTCTGACCGTCGCGTTCACCAAGCTCCACGCCGGCGGCAAGTTCAAGAAGGGCGCGTACCAGGTGTCCGGTGGGTTGCACGGTGTCGGCGCCAGCGTCGTCAACGCGTTGTCCGAGCGCTGCGAGGTCGAGGTCTACCAGAACGGACGCATCCACTTCCAGGCGTTCGCGCGGGGCGAGATCCTCGGCCCCATGGAGGTGCGGGGCACGACGGACCGCACGGGCACGAAGGTCTACTTCAAGCCCGATGCCCAGATCTTCGGCGACATCGAGTTCGACGCCGACGTGCTCACGATGCGCTTCCGCGAGCTGGCGTTCCTCAACAAGGGCATCACCATCCGGTTCCTCGACGAGCGGGCGGGCAAACCCGTGGATGCCAGCTTCCACTTCGAGGGAGGCATTCGCGAGTTCGTCCAGCGCCTCAACAAGGCGCGCACCGTCCTGCACGACGACGTGATCTACATCGAGCGTGTGGAACAGGACGTCACCGTGGAGATCGCGGCGCAGTTCCACGATGGCTACAACGAGATCCTGCAGAGCTACGCCAACAACATCCGCACCGTCGAGGGTGGCACCCACGTCAGTGGCTTCAAGAGTGCGCTGACGCAGGCGCTGACCGCGTACGCGCGCAAGGCCAACCTGTTCCGACCCGATGACAAGCCCAGCGGCGACGACTTCCGCGAAGGCCTCACGGCCATCGTCAGCGTCAAGGTGCCCGAGCCCCAGTTCGAGGGGCAGACCAAGACCAAGCTGGGCAACGGCGAGGTCGACGGCATCGTGAAGAAGGTGTGGGGGGAAGCGCTCAAGACGTACGTCGAGGAGCACCCCAAGGAAGCCCGCGCGATCCTGGACAAGGTCATCCAGGCGTTCCAGGCGCGTGAGGCGGCGCGCAAGGCGCGCGACCTCGTGCGGCGCAAGAGCGCGCTGAGCAGCGGTGGCCTGCCCGGCAAGCTCGCCGACTGCAGCACGCGCGATCCCGAGCGCGGCGAGCTGTTCCTGGTCGAGGGCGAAAGCGCAGGCGGCTCGGCCAAGACCGGGCGTGACCGCGAGATCCAGGCCATCCTCCCCCTGCGCGGCAAGATCCTGAACGTGGAGAAAGCCCGCATCGACAAGATGCTCGGTCACGAGGAGATCCAGTCGCTCATCACGGCGCTGGGGACGGGCATCGGGGCCGAGGACTTCGACGTCACCAAGTGCCGCTACGCGAAGGTCATCATCATGACCGACGCCGACGTCGACGGCAGCCACATCCGCACGCTGCTGCTCACGTTCCTCTTCCGGCACATGATGCCGCTCATCGAGGACGGACGCATCTACGTGGCGCGGCCGCCGCTCTATGCGGTGAGCAAGGGGCGCTCGATCACCTACATCTTCGACGAGGATGACCTCCAGACGCGGCTGCAGGACCTGGGTGCGAGCAACCTCGAGCTCGACGTGGTGTCGCCGGGCCCCGACAAGACCGTGACGGGCACGTTGGGCGACGTCCGGCTGAAGAACCTCGTCGTGGCCTTGGGCAAGATCCAGGGCTTTGCCAAGCCGCTCGCGAGGCGTGGTGTGGACGTGGCGTCGTTCTTGGCGGCGGCCGCGCCCGACGGGGCCCTGCCGCGACGCATGGTGCGCTCCCGGCGCTCGCCCGGCCACGCCCAGTTCGTACGGGACGAGGACGCGCTGCAGACGTTCCTCGTCGAGGAAGCCGCCCTGGCCGGAGGCGTCGCACCCCAGGTCTTCCGTGAAGGGGAGGATCCCGCGGGGCGTGACGACGCCGACGTCGTCGTGATCCCCATCTACGAGGCGGGCGAGATCGAGAAGCAGGTCCGCATCGTGCTCGACTTCGGCCTGGACCCCTCGACCTGGGCGCGCGCTTCCACGGAGGACCCGGCGCGCTTCGTGTTGCGCACCGGCTCCGGCGCGTCGACCGAGCTCACCTCGTTGGAGGAGGTGCTGGACGCGGTCCGCCATGCGGGCCAGAAGAGCGTGGACGTGACCCGCTACAAGGGGCTCGGGGAGATGAACCCGGACCAGCTGTGGGAGACCACGATGGACCCGGCGCGCCGCATCCTGATGCGCGTGCACATGGACGATGCCGCGGAGGCCGACCGCTTGTTCAGCATCCTCATGGGCGAGCAGGTGGAGCCGCGCCGCGAGTTCATCGAGCGCCATGCCCTCGACGTGACCGAGCTCGACATCTGAGGCGTGTTCGGGATTTGTAGGGGGTGGCCCGCCGCGCCCTACGGGCCCGGCGCCGGACGGCCGATAGGGGTGCGCGAGGAGCGCCATGGACCCCTACGACCGGTTCACCCGCCGATCTTTGCGCGACGTACTCGTCGCCGACGGCGTCCTGACCAACGAGCAGGCCGACGACCTCGTCGAGTCTGCCTACGAAACGTCCGAGCCCTTCGGGTACGTCGTGGTCGAGAGCGGCCATCTGACGCCGTGGGAGCTGATGAAGCGCGTCGCGGCGTCCTACCAGATGCCCGTGGTGCCGCTCGAAGGCTACCGCCTGCCGACGGACCTGATCGAGTCGGTCCCGGCCACGCTGCTCTACCAGCATCAAGTGCTGCCGCTCGGCCGCTTCGGCCAGTCCTTCACCTGGGCCTGCGCCATGCCGCCGACCAAGGACCTGATCGACTCGCTGCGCGAGCACTGCGGTCCCAGCCACTTCTTCTTCCTGGCGGACATGACCATGATCCAGCGGCTGCTGCAGGACAACGTCCGCGTGCTGGACGTGACGGCGGACGACGCCTGGACGGGCGTGTTCGATGCCGGCGAAGAGGCCGTGCGCGAGGAGGTCGGCGACGAGGCCGTCTAGCGTGGTGGGGCAGAAGTCCGTTTGCATCTCCCGGTGCTGCGGGCTGGACTGGGGGCGATCAGGCCGCTACGTCAGCCCCGAGTAACGGATACGAGTCGGCCTCCTCATCGGCCTTCTGCTCACCATCCAGCCCTCCGATCGGCGTCGGTCGCCCCGAGCACACAGGACCGGGAGTCACGGCCGTGCGGCTCAGTACAAGTCACCGGACTCCTGGAGCGGGACACTGGCCCGGAAGCTCCATGTGCGCCGGTTGAGACGCGAGGACACACCGCAGCTTGGGCGAATCCCGCCGCGCGCTCGATGAAGCACCCGGGCTACCGCGCGTCAGCGCAAGTCGGGAAGCCAGCGGAAGATCGGCCACGTGGCCAACCGGTCGGCCCAGCGGCCGAGCGCGGTGGGGGCCTGGGGCACGCTGCTCCCGACGTGCCATTGGGTGCCATCGGCATACGTGACGCGTACGGCGTAACGACGCGCGTCGATCGGCACCATCAGCTCGCGGACTTGCGCCACCAGGCCACCTTTCGCCTGTCGCAGCTCCAGGGGCGCGCTCTGCTCCCACTTGGCGAGGTCCTTCTCCGAGCGGTCGGCGGTGACGAACACCTCGACCCGCGCCACGCCCTGGCCCGTCCAGGTGAAATCGACCGTCAAGGGCCAACCGTGCTCCGTGGTCGGCCCTCGCCGCGTGGCGAGGCGGTAGGACTCGGGGTGCGGGTGGTCCTCGCCGCCGAACGTGGCCCCGATCTTCTTGAGGTAGCCGTGGCGGAGCCACTGGAACTCGTGGCCAGGCACCTCGGGCGCCTCGACCGGGTCGCGCGTCGAGAGCGTGGGAAGGTCCGGTGGGATCGGGTCGCCTGCCCACATGCGTACGGCACTCCCTGCCAGCGCCGTGAGCACGAGCAGGACGAGCAGGGGCGTGAGGACGTTGCGCAGCATGGCAGTTCGCCCGGTCTAGGAGCCTGCGCCACAGATCGCGTGCACGGCGCCACCCCCGTCCTGCAGCTCGGATTCCTGGATTCCAGCTTCGGCGAAGCACGTGAATCGGCTTGAACGCCCTTTCGCTCGGTCGGCGCGGGC
>JBFWRP010000036.1:0-44246 GCA_050248855.1 Planctomycetota bacterium
GCCAGCGGGAGCGTCTGGCAGCCCGAAGTTGGAATCTCACCCGACTCCGTAGGCGCCCGCCGCCTACGCCCGCTTGCGACGGAACCACGACTCCAGGCACGCGCCATCGATGCCGAACGTCTCGACCAGACGCGGCACGGGATCGGCGGGCAGCCGCTCTTCCTGACGACCGTCGGTGCTCAGGATCTCGATGGAGTGCGGGCGCTCGCCGTAGCGCCAGATGACGTCGCCGCGTCGACACGCGATGCGCAGGGGTAGCGTTCGACCCCGACGGAACGAGGCCAGCCACGACTGCCGGTACGTGGGTGGCGGCGCCGGAACGGGCAGCAGCGAGTACACGGCGCGTTTGCGCGCGTGCGGCCACGTGGAGCACACCGTCAACGTGACCGTCAGCGTCGCCCCGCAGCGCGGCTCGAGTCCCAGCAGGCCCAGCGGGTCCTGCAGGCTGCCGCCGGGGCGCACGGGCACGGCGCCGCGGACGAGCAGCGCGGGGTCGAACAGGAGCGGCGCGCCCTGCACGTACACGATGACCGCCGCGTGGGCCTGCTCCGTGACGAGGTTGTAGCCCAGCGTCGTATGCGCGTTGAGCCCTGCACCGCGCAGCAGGTCCGCCAAGGCGTACGCCAGCGAGAAGCTCGTGCCGCCCAGACCGCAGAGGGCGTTGTCGCGCAGCAGGCGGTCGGTGGCCCGCGGCCACGCATCGGGCTCGTCGGGGCTCTCGGCCACGACGAGGTTGTTGCTGAGGTTCTCGTAGGGGATGCGGTCGAGGAAGGCCTCGTAGACACGAAGCGCCCGCGCGCCTTCGGCGAGCGCCTCGAGGGTCGCCGCACAGAGGTCGAGGTGGCGCAGCCGGTGCTCGGTGATCACGTCCACGCGGAAGGTCCCGCGCGAGGCACCGTCGGGCGATGCGGCGACCCGCACGCCCAGTGTAGCAACCGGGGCCACGCGGGTGGGCAGGCCTAGGCCCGTCGGCCGGGCCAGGGCGGGGGCCAGATCAGGACGCGAGGCGCAAGGCGCCAGGCGACCAGCGCCAGCGTGGTCCCGATTACCATGCCGGCCAGGACGTCGGTCGGCCAATGCCTGCCGACGTACACGCGGCCCACGGCCACGAGCAGGCCATAGGGAATGGCCAGCAGGCCCAAGCGCCACGATGCCAGGACCAACGCCGTGACGAACGCTCCGACGGTGATGCCGTGGCGGCTCGGGAACGAGCGCCGCGAGCTCACGCGGTCGCGCACGGGGAAGGCCTCGGGATGCGCGGCGCAGGTGGCCAGCTCGGACTCGGAGCGCAGCCAGCGTTCGTAGGCATGCGGCGGGCGCTCGCGCGCGACCGTGGCCCAGAGCAGCGTGGCGACGAGCATCCCCACACCGAACGCCGCGGCACCGGTGAGCACGGTGCGCGCCGCGCGGCGCCCGTCGCGGCGTGCGACCAGGGACGCGGCCAGCAGGAACAGCGGGATCGCGATCGCGTCGCTCTGCACGACGCGGAACACGCCCCCGAGCACGGGGTGGTGCCACGTGCACGTGATGGCATGGATGACCGCCCGCTCGATCCCGTCCAGGGTCATGCGAGGAAGTGTACGAAGCCGGGTGTCGCGACCCCGGATGTGTCTGGACCCTTGCCGCGGAGCGGCGCAGCCGCGACGTGGGCAAGGTGCCTGACACGTAGGGGTCGCGATGCGCCGGCCAGCGAACCCGGATGTGTCAGGACCCTTGCCGCGGAGCGGCGCAGCCGCGACGTGGGCAAGGTGCCTGACACGTAGGGGTCGCGGTTCGCCGGCCGGCGAACGTCGCACTTCGGTGTCTGACACCGTGCCACCGTCGCTTCGCTCCGAGGCACAGGTTCAGACACCTCCGCGCGCCTCGCGATTCGACCACGGGCGAACGTCGCACTCGGGTGTCTGGTCACTCCACGCTCGTTCCGCGCTACCGCGCGGACTCGGCGCTCGGGCTACGCCCTCGCGGCAGGAGGGCTATTCCGTACCCCTCCTGCACCTCTCACGGTGCTCCGAGGCACAGGTTCAGACACCTCCGCGCGCTTCGCGATGCGACCCCGAGCGAAGCGCAAGGGATGTCGTTCCGCGCGCGCGAGGGCTAGCGAAAGCGCACGCCGATGGTGGTGCCCTTGCCGGGCTCGCTGACGACGACGACGCGGGCGCGGTGGGCGTCGGCGTAGCGCTTGACGAGGGCCAAGCCGATGCCGACGCCCGCCGTGTCGCGCGTCAGCTCACCTTCGGCGCGCTGGAAAGGTCGGAACAGGTCGCGGCGGATCTCGGGATCGATGCCCGGCCCGCGGTCCGCCACGCTGACCACCGTGCGCTCGCCGTCGCGCGCCACTCGCACACGCACGGTCTTGTCCTCGCCGCGCGCCCCGTACTTGATCGCGTTGTCGACGAGGTTCAGCACGAGGGGCTTCACCAAGCGCGGGTCGAACACCACCGGCGGCAACCCGGCCTCGATGTCGAGCTGCAGCGTGACGCCTTGCTGCTGGGCGCGGGGCAGCATCAAGCCAACCGCCTCTTCCACGGCGGCGCCCAGGTCGCCGGGCCGTGCATGCACCTGGGCCACGCCCCGCTCGAGGGCAGCGAGATCGAGCACCTGGTCCACGAGGTGGCCCAGCCGCTCGCTCTCGCCCAGGATGCGCGACGCGTACCGATCGGCGGCGTCCGGGCTGCTCACCCAACCCTCCTTGAGCATCTCCGCGTACATGCGGATGCCCGTGAGCGGGGTCTTGAGCTCGTGCGTGACCGCGGCCACGAAGTCCTCCTTGCGGCGGACGAGCGCGCGCTCGCGCCGCAGCATGCGCACGAGCAGCACGAAGCCGCCCGCAACGAGCGCCGCCAGTCCGGCGAGCTGCAGCAGGAAGCGGTCGCGCATCTTCGCCCACTGCTGCTCGATGGCGCCCGGGGCCACGCGGGCGCCGAACAGCAGCTCGTCGTCGCCCGGGGCCACCAGCGACCCGCGCGGCCCTCCCTTGCCCGGCATGCGGACGGGCGCCGCCGACTCGGCGCCGAGGAGCGCGGCGAGGTCGCGGCGCACGATCGCGGGCGGCGTACCGTCCAGCAGCGCGCCGCCGCCGATCTCGATGTCGCCCTCCGCTTCCCAGCGGCTCGGCAGGCGGCTGGAGATGTCCACCGCCAGCCCTTGCACGATCCAGCGATCGGCGTGGACCTCACGGCGGTCGGCGAAGTCGGCGGGCACGTGCACCAAGCGCCAGGCCAGGAAGTGCGGCGCGTCGGATCCCGCCGGGCGGGCCAGCCAGCGCATGGGCGTGAGTCGTACCTCGATCTCTTCCCCGCCTCGCGTGCGGCGCTCGAAGGAGTCGATGTAGGGCGTCGCCGTGGAGGGCTCGAGGCGCTGCTGGACGTTGGCCAGCTGCCGGGTCGCCCCCCGCTGGTTGAGGTCGAGAAGCTCCTCGATGAGCTGTCCGCGCTCCTCGTTGGCGGCGATGTAGCGCAGGGGGTAGCGGCGCACGATGGCGCCACGACCGCTCAGGGCCACGTCGTGCGGCGCGTGTTCCAGGCGCGCGACGAGATCGGCCCCGAACCCGGCGGCGAGCTGATCGGCGAGGGTCACGTCCCCGGGCGGGAACACGTCCGGGCGCTCCCCCATCGGCAACCCGCCCAGCAGCTCCCACTGGAACCACCCGCGCACGAGCGGCTCGGCGGCCGACGGCCTGAGCGGCGAGGCCTGGAACGCCAGCGCCATCTCGTCCAACGACCGGGGCAGGACCTCGTCCTGCCAGTCCGTGAAGTCGCGGAGGCTCTCGCGAGCGCGCACGCGCTCCAGGGCGTCCACCAGGCCCGCCAGGCGCCGGTCGAGAGCGGCTTCCGCCAAGCGCTCCACCTCCACGGTGCGCACGGCGTGCTCGCGGCGCACGCTGCGCCAGCCCAGCGCCGAGAACCCGATGGCGGGGGTCACGAGGACGAGGGCGACGACCCAGGCAGCGCGCGGGACGCCGAGGCGGCGGGCGCGACCTACCCGCCGCCCCACCGGTAGCCCTTCCCGCGCACCGTGAGGATGAGACGCGGTTCGGCGGAGCCCTCGATCTTGCGACGAAGCGCGGCCAGCGTGTTGTCGACGGTTCGCGTCTCGACGGTGGCCGTGGGGTAGCGCCAGACGTCGAGCAGGAAGGCTTCGCGCGTGACGACGTTGCCTTGCTTGCTGCGCAAGTAGGCGATGATCTCGCCCTCGCGCGGCGTCAGGACGATCTCCTCGCCGTCCTTGGACACCACCAGACGACCGAGGTCGAAGCGCATGCCGTCGGCCTCGAACACGTCGCCCTCGTGACGCTCCCTACGCGTGCGACGGATCTGGGCCGCCACGCGCGCGACCAGCTCCCGCAGGGCGAACGGCTTGGTCACGTAGTCGTCGGCACCCGTCTCGAGACCGCGCACGCGATCCTCTTCCGCGCCCTTCGCCGTGAGCAGGATCGTGGGCACCGTGCGCCCCGCGGCCCGCAGCCGGCGCAGCACCTCGAACCCGTCCAAGCGCGGCAGCATCACGTCCAGCAGCATCACGTCGTAGCCACGACGCATGGCCAGGTCGAAGCCCCGCTCGCCGTCGTCCGCGACATCCACGGCATACCCCTGGAACGCCAAGGCCTCGGCCAAGCCCTCGGCGAGAGCCGGCTCGTCCTCGACCACCAAGACGCGCGGTTGGTCCATCGTCACGACATGGCTCCTGGCCCGGATGTTTCATGAAGCGCGCGGCAGGATTCGCCCAAGGGGTGTGCGGACAACGGCTTGCAGCTGCTTGGCAGCGTACCGCCAAGCCACGGCGCGTCCTCGCGCCGCCATCGCGCCCGATGTCGCAGCCGTCGCGGGACGTCGATGCTGGACCCGTCTGCGGCGAGCGACGGCAGGGCCGCGCGATGCAACCTGTGTTCATGGAACATCCGGGCTAGTCCACCGCCACCTGCACGACGCGGCCTCGCCAGACCAGGAGGATCGGGCCCTCGAGGGCGAACAGATCCACGCCCTCGGGCCCCAGCTCGTCGAGGAGCTCGATGAACGCCGGGGTCCCCGGGCGCACGGTCTCGATGTCGTCGTAGCTGGCGACGGCTCCTTCGACCCAGCCCTGGCCGGTGCGCAGGAAGAACGTGCGCCCACCGCGCTGGCGAACGCCTGCGAGACGCACGACCTCGAGGTCGCGGCCGTCGGGCGTGCCCGCCACGAGCGGCACGTCGTCGGGGGCCACGCGCTGTGCGCCACGACGCAGCTGGTTGCCCCGGGCCTGCGCCATGGCCGAGGCGCCGCTCGTGAGCCGGCGCAGCTCGACGAGCAGCTCATGGGCGCGTACCGCATGGTCTTCGGTGCGGCCGGGGGGAGGTGCGTCGGGATCGGCGAGCGACGCCGTGTACTCCGTGACCGCCCCGTAGAGCGCTCCGAGGCGAACGAGGTCCTCGAGCAGCTTCGGGTCGTCGCTGCCGTCCAGGCGCATGCGGTCGACGAGGTGCGCCGCGCTGCGCACCGCCGCGACGCGCTCGATCACATCGAGCCCGAGGCCCTGCGTCCGCTCGGCGGCCTGATGGAGCTGATGGCGCTCGCGGCGCGTCACGCCCTCCCGACCGCGCAACACGACATCGGCAACGCCGGGCTTCCCGTAGCGCCCGAGCAACACCACGGGCTCGCCGAGTACCAGATCGGGCAGCCGGTCGGGTGGGGGCTCGACCCCACGGGCCTCGATCGCCGACAGGTCCACGTCGGGCTCGGCGAGCCACACCTGGCCGAGCCGGGCGACCACGCGCTCCAGGGCCTCGCCCACGTCCTCGCGAGGGGACACCGTGACCGGCGTGCCGCGGGAGGCCAGCGCCAAGCGGTCCAGCAGGGCGCTGGGGGCGTCGACGCCGACCGCCACCGTGTGCACGGATGCCGGGGGCTCGCCGAGCAGGCGCGCGGCGTCGGCGAGCAGCTGGCTTGCGTCCACGTCGCCCGGCGTGGGACGGCCGTCCGTCACCACGACGACCTGCGTCACGTGGTCCGCTGTGCGCGGCGCCGTGAGGGCCACGTCCAGGGCGGCCGCCAGATCGCCGCCCCCGGAGGGGCGGAGGCGACCGAGCCAGGCGAGCGCCTCGCTCCTCACGGCGTCGTCGACGGCAGCGGGGGATTCCGGCCACCGCAGCACCTCGCTGCCATACGCCACGAGCATCAGCCGGTCGCGCTCGCGCAGATCGGGCAGCAGCCGCTCCACGGCGCGGCGCACGAGCTCCAGCGAGCGCCGCATCGAGGCCGTGGCATCGAGCACCAAGATCAGCGTCCGCGCCAGCGGCACCGGCGGGCGTGCCACGGCAGGCTCCGGCGGTGGCGGTGCGACCACGCAGGCGAACCAGCCGGTCGGCGATCCGCGGGGCCAGTGCGTGGCGAGCAGCGTGCTGCCACCGGGGCCCCCATCGCCCCAGGCCAGGACGAACGGCGCGGCCCGCTCGTCGACCCGTCCCGTGTGGGCGGCCACGACGTGCGCCGCGCCCTGGCGCGTGAACACGACGTCGGCCGTCGGTGACCACAAGGGGCCGTCGGCCTCGGGGCCGATGATCTCGACGCGCACGTGCAGTGCGGCCGTGCCCGCGATGCAGCCCGCACGATGGATGAACGACCGGACGCCGCCAGCCGGCACGAGCTTCACGTCGCGGCGCACCTCGACCGTGCGCTGACGGGGACTTGCGACTGCACCCAGGGAGGCGACGAGCAGGTCGCGCCCCCACAGGCAGGCGAGATCACGACGACGCGTGCGAGCCATCGCATCCAACAACCACGGGCGCGCGTCCGGGCCCGCCAGCAGCCGGGTCCGCAACGGCTCGCCATCGACGAGGATGCGCACGTCGTGGCTGCTCGCACCCGGCTCGAGGGGAAGGACGTACTCGAGGCCGCCGGTGCGCGGCACGATGCCGCCGAAGACTTGGCGGACGGTGACCTGGGCCAGGGCACCGCTCACGCGCACGTCGACCTCCTCCCGCTCCAAGCGCGCCCCCGGGGCGCCCAGCGGGACCTGGCCCGCGGGCACGATGCAGCCCGAGTCCGCCCACGCCCGCGCGGGCGCCAACAGCGCGGCGGCAGCGAGGAGGGCGAGGGGGATCGCGCGAGCGGTCATGACGCCTGGGCCTCCATGCGTGCATTGAACGCCAACCGGACACGCCGGCCCGCTCCCCACGCACGTCCCAGGCAAAAAACCGCCCGGGCGGCCCGCGCAGGGGTCGCGATCCACCGGCCGGCGAGCGTCGCACGCCTCCCTACTCGGAGGGGAACCAGCGCTCCCAGACGTCGGCGGTCGAAAGGGCGATCAGGGCCAGGGTGAGCACGACGAGCACCAGCAGGATCACGATCTCCTTCGTGCGGATGCGCGGGGGCGGCGTCTCGTCCATCACGCCTCCCTGCCGGCCTCGGCCCTGGACGGGCCACCTGGCGTGACGACGCGACCGCCGTGGACCTCGAGAACGAACGTGACCGGACCGTCGTTGACCAGGGCGACCTGCATGTCGGCCCCGAACCGGCCGGTGGCCACGGTCAGGCCCGCAGTGCGAAGCGCCTCGGCCACGACGTCCACGAGACACGCGGCTGCGTCGGGCGACTCCGCGCGATCGAACCCCGGGCGGTTGCCCTTGCGGAGCGAGGCCAGCAGCGTGAACTGGCTCACGACGAGACAGGCGCCGCCGACTTCCGCCAACGTGCGGTCCATCGGCGTACGACCCGGGAAGAAGCGCAGCGCTGCAACCTTCCTCGCCGTGGCCTCGGCATCGGCCACGCCATCCCCCTTCTCGACGCCGACCAGCAACAGGGCCCCGCGCTCGATGGAACCGACCACCTCGTCCACGACGCGCACGGAGGCGCTGGTCACACGCTGGACGACGGTCCGCATGGGCCCAGCGTACGCCTGGCCCACCGCAACCTGCAGCGCGGCCCCGGGGCGCCGGGACGGCAGGGGGTAGACTCCCCGCGTGCTGCCGACGACGCCTCCCCCCCCTCCGTCCGGTCCCGGTCTCGCCGCCGGAACCGTCACCCGTCGCGAGATCGAGGCCCGCGAGGACGCCCAGCTGGCGCCCTACGCGATGCGCAGCCAGGACAGCGCGGGGCGCGTCCACGACGAGCCCGAGCACGACTACCGCACGGCCTACATGCGGGACCGCGACCGCATCATCCACGCCTCGGCCTTCCGCAAGCTCGAGTACAAGACGCAGGTCTTCGTCAACCACGAAGGCGACTACTACCGCACGCGCCTCACGCACACGATGGAGGTCGCGCAGATTGCGCGCACGGCCGCCCGCGCCCTGCGGCTCAACGAAGACCTCACCGAGTCCATCGCGCTGGGCCACGACCTCGGGCACGGTCCCTTCGGTCACAAGGGCGAGTACGTCCTGCAGGAGCTGATGGCCGAGCACGGCGGGTTCGAGCACAACGAGCACGGGCTGCGCGTGGTGGACCACCTCGAGCTGCGCTACCCCCGTTGGCGCGGCCTCAACCTGACGTACGAGGTGCGCGAGGCCTTCGCCCGGCACAGCCCGCGCGATCTCTCCGCCCACGGCTTCCCGCAGGGACAACAGCCGCTGCTCGAAGCCCAGCTGGTGGATGTCTGCGACTCGCTCACGTACCTGGCGCACGACTGCGACGACGGCGTGACGTCGGGCATCGTCACCACGCTCGACCTGTGCGACGTGGAGCTCTGGCGGGGCCACTGGCAGCACGTCGTGCGCACCGAGCCCGAGCTGTCCCACGAGCGCAAGGCCCTGCTGACGGTCAAGCGCATGATCGACCACGCCGTGGGCGATCTCGTCCAGAGCACGTGGGACCGCATCGCGGCCGCGGGCGTCACGAGCCCGCAGGGCGTCCGGGACCACGGGAGCCTGCTGGTGGGGTTCAGCAAGGACATGCACCGCATGCAGCGGCACCTGTCCCACTACCTCCACGAGCACTTCTACTGCCATCCGCGCCTGATGAAGATGGGCACCAAGGCCCGGCGCATCCTGATGGAGCTGTTCTCCGCCTACCAGCGCGAGCCGCGCATGCTCGACCACGTGACGCGCGGCTGGGTGGACGAAGTCGGCTTGGAGCGTGCCATCTGCGACCGGATCGCCTCGATGAGCGACCGCGAAGCCCAGGAAGAGCACGCGCGGCTGTTCTCGCCGTTCGAGAGGATCTAGAGCGCGGCTCGCCGGCCGGCGCATCGCGAGCCCGGATGTGTCAGGACCCTTGCCGCGGCGCCGCACAGCGGCAACGTGGGCGAGGTGCCTGACACGCAGGGATCGCGGCTCGCCGGCCAGCGAACGTCGCACTTCGGTGTCTGGTCGCTCCACGCTCGTTCCGCGCTACCGCGCGGACTCGGTGCTCCGGCTTCGCCTGCGCAGCAGGGGGGCTATTCCGTACCCCCCCTGCACCCCTCACGGGGATCGCGATTCGCCGGCCAGCGAACGTCGCACTTCGGTGTCTGACACCGTGCCCCCGTCGCTTCGCTCCGAGGCACAGGTTCAGACACCTCCGCGCGCCTCGCGATTCGCCGGCCAGCGAACTGCGGTGTCAGAGCGAGCCCGGATGTGTCAGGACCCTCGCCGCGGCGCCGCAGAGCGGCAACGTGGGCGAGGTGCCTGACACGCAGGGATCGCGGTACGCCGGCCAGCGAACGTCGCACTTCGGTGTCTGACACCGTGCCCCCGTCGCTTCGCTCCGAGGCACAGGTTCAGACACCTCCGCGCGCCTCGCGGTACGCCGGCCGGCGAACGTCGCACTTCGGTGTCTGACACCGTGCCCCCGTCGCTTCGCTCCGAGGCACGGGTTCAGACACCTCCGCGCGCCTCGCGGTGCGCCGGCCGGCGGACGTCGCGCCGCTACTTCTTGCGGGTGTAGCTGGCGGTGAACATGGTCATCTCCTGACCTTGCCAGTCACCGTACATGGCGAACGTCATGTGGTCCGCATCGACGATCGTCGTGACCATGCGGAAGGGCATCTCCTGGTCACCGGGCATCGGCCAGGCACCGCTCATCTCGAGCGTCTTGCCGTCCGCGGAACGCTTCCCCTTGGCCACGCTGGGGGCCGTGCCCATCGTGTCGAACCAGTAGTTCTGGAACGCCTCGGACAGGTTGTCGTAGCCCGTGAGGCCGTGCCCCTCGTACGGCTGGCCGTGGAACGAGCCCTT
The DNA here is from genome assembly GCA_050248855.1 of Planctomycetota bacterium. Lineage (GTDB taxonomy): Bacteria > Planctomycetota > PLA2 > PLA2 > JAEUHO01 > JACKGW01. The sequence continues at coordinate 10,124 of JBFWRP010000036.1, forward strand.
GATCGTCTGCTGTTGGAAGCGACCGCCGAGCACCATCTTGATGCTCGCCGACGCCTTGCTCTCCTCCATGGTGCCGGCGGGGGTCATGCTCGACGTGACCATGTCCCACTCGCCGACGGCCTGGGCCAGCCACTCGTGCATGGGGCCGGGCGTGGCGAGCCTCGTCATCTCGGCTTCCATGTCCGCCTCGGCCGCCGGGGCCGCGGGAGCCGAGCCGGGCTCGTCTTCACCGAATGCCGTACGACCGATCCAGCCGCCGGCGGCGGCAAGGACGACAACGGCAGCAATCCAGAACGAACGCATGGGACCTCCTCCTTGTGGGGGTGCGGGACGAAGGGCGGCAGTATCGCCGCCCGGCAAGCCGCGTGCAGGTCCGCGCCCAGGTCTGGCCGATAGGCCGTGGGATGGACCGTCTCCGTGGCGCCCCCTCCACGTCGGCCTGCGGGTCCTGCGGCTACGCCCTGGGACCGGAGGACCCGGTCTGCGGACTCTGCGGGGCGCTGCCGGGGGTTCGCGCGCCCGCGCCGCGAACGGGCCCCTCGCCGCAGCGTCCCCCCGTCCTCGGGACGTGGTCGACGCCGCAGCCACGGCCCGCCGCGGCGCCGCGTCAAGCGGTCTGGCTCACGCTGCTGGTCGGCTTCGCGTTGGCGCCCCTGTTCGCGGCGACGCCCCTGTTGCAGCGCATGGGCTGGTTCCTCGTCTCGCTCGTCCACGAGACGGGGCACGTGGCCATCTCCTGGTTCTTCGGACAAGCGGCCGTGCCGGCGATCCGACTCGACGGCCACGCCGCCGCCGTCCATGGCGAGCAGGCGACGGTCTTCGTCGTGGCCATCACCGCGGGGCTCGTGTGGCTGACCTGGGCGCTACGACGCCAGCGGGTGCTCTGCGCCGTCGTCGGCGTCGTCACGCTGCTCTACCCCTGGCTGGCCCTGGGCCGCGCCAAGGAAGTGCTGTTCCTGCTCGGCGGCCACCTGGGCGAGATCGCGTTCGGCAGCGTGTTCCTCTGGCGGGCGCGGGGCGACGGCTTCACGGGCTCGCGCGCGGAGCGGATCACGTACGCCGCGACGGGTGCGTACCTCGTCGGACAGACCATGGTGCTCTGCGTCGGGCTCATGACGAGCCATGCGGCGCGGGCGAAGTACGCGAGCAACGGCTCGTTCGGCCTGACGAACGACCTGCTGCGTCTGGCGCACGACCACCTGCTCAAGCCCTTGCCCTTCGTGGCGGGCATCGTGCTGGTGGTGGCGATCGCAGGCGCCACGTTCGCGCTGTTCTGGCCGCGGAAGGCGGAGGCGTAGTACGCCGGGGAGCTGCGGAGGCGGCGCCCCCCCGTACGGAGTCGGGTGGGATTCCACCCGACTCCGTCGTGCCGTGTTGCGATCACTTGCGCGACACGTCGATCTCGACCTCGACGGTCTCGCCAGGTTCGGCGCGGAAGGAGGTTGGCCGCGCCTCGAGCTGGTCGCTGCTCACGATGACCTCGTAGACGCCCTTGCCGAGGCCCGTGAACACGTCGCCGCCCTCTTGGCCCCCGACCGGGGCCTGCGTCGCGTCGCCGCGGACGCCGTCGCGGAACACGGGAATGGCGCGGCCGCTCTCGTAGATGCGGAACGGCACCGTCATGGCCTCCGTGGCCCGGAAGATCACGCGCACCTTGGCCGCCGCCTCGAGCGTGACCTCGGTCGCCGGGGAGTCAAACGTCGTGGCCTCGACCTCCACGCTGGCGGGCGCGTAGCTCGGCGAACGCACGACGATGCGGTAGCGCCCTTCCGGCACGCTGCGCAGCACGAGCTCGTCGGCGCCCTCCACGACGGCACCCGCCGGCAGCTCGCTGCCGCTCAACATGACCAGCTCGAGGCTCGCGCCCAGGCTGCCGTACGTGACGACCTGGCCGCTCTCGTCGCGGAACGCGACGCGCGCCTGCGCCGAGCCCAACGTGGCCACGAGCGGCACGCGCACGGTCGTGCTGCCTCCCTCGACGGGCAAGTCCACCGGGTCGCTGGTCCACGGGGCGTGCTTCTCGGCTTTCACCGTGAACGTGACCGTGCGACCACGACAGGGCACGGGCACGGGCTGGTACGTCCACACGCCCGGGAGCTTGCCGTCCTCGCCGACGTCGATGCGCGCGCGAAGCAGCGTCAGGCCCGTCTCCGGCTGGGGTGCGTCGGTGCGGAACTCCACGGAGGGATGCACGGGCTCGACGGCGTCCGACGGCGCCAGCTCGAACGTGACATGGAGCGCCGCGGCCAGCTCGAAGGCGAGCGGCCCGCTGGTCGCCGGGTCGACCGGACCGAGCTCCGCGGGCAGGTGCGAGGGGTGCTCGCAGCGAACGAGGACGTTGCCCGGCGCCAGCGCACCGAGGCGGAACGACCCGTCCTCGCGGCTCGTGGCCACGGCCACGTGACGCAGCGACGGGCGCGTCCCCGGCGCCGGACGCGCCACGAGGCGGGCGCCCACGAGCGGACGCCCACGCGGACCACGCACCGTGCCCGTCAGCTCGAGGCCCGCCTCCATGCGCAGGACGACGTTCTCGCCGGCTACGCGCGGGCCGTTCATGGCCGCGAGCCGACCGGTCGCCAAGGCGAACACGTCCACGTGCGTGACGCCGTCGGGCGCCTCGAGGATGCGGAAGCGCCCGTCCGCGTCGGAGAAGGCCCCGACGAGGCGACCGTCCAGGCCCAGCGCCGAGCCGGGACCCGGCGGCTTGTCGGTCTCGGCGTCGTACAGGCCCAGGTGCCGGGGAAGGCGATCCAACGGCTCGGCCGCAGCCTCGACCCAGACGTGCGCGCCGGCGATCGGCGAGCCCTCGTCGGCATCCACCACGAGCCCGGTCAGGAACGGCGGCGCCTCGCCCTCGGGGCCGACGGCGGGCGGGCGGGCCGGCGGGGGCGAGGCGGCGTCCGCGTCGCGGGGCGGCGCGGGGCGCATGGGCGTGCCGTGCAGCGTGGCCCCGCGTCCGTCGCCGAGGAGCTCGGCCTCCGACTCCTGGACATCGTCGCTGTGCACGCCCTCGTCGCGCAGGAGCAGCCAGCCGGCGATCGCGGCCCCCAGCACCGCGAGCACGAGGAGGAGGCCGCGCACGGGGCCCATCCTACCGCGGCGCTCTCCCGCCCGACGGGCGCGGCTGCTCCGTACGGAGTCGTCCGTACGGTGTCGGGTGAGATTCCATCCTCGGGCCGCGACGCATGTCCGCCGCCGCTCGCACCCGGCAGCCCGAAGCTGGAATCTCACCCGACTCCGTTGCCGCGGCGAATGACCGCGCACAGCGCATCGAGGCCGTCGGTCAGCGCGGCGGGACCGGGCTGCAGGATGAGCTCGGACGCGATCTCGTGGACGCGGGAGGCGTCCGCGGCGGGCAGCGCCTCCCAGCCGGGACGCTGCGCGAAGTGGTCCCGCTCGACGGGCTTCCCGCACCACGACGCCACGATCACGTCGGGACGGCGCGCCAGCACCTCGTCGGCCGTCACCGCCCGCTCGCGCGCCGCGCGACCCGCGGAACGCTCCGCGAAGATGTCCTCGCCGCCCGCCACGGCGATCAGCTCGCTCACCCAGCGGATGCACGTGAGCATCGGATCGGGCCACTCCTCGAAGTACACGCGTGGGCGCACGGCGCCCGCCGGCGTGCGCGCGGCGATCGCCTCGAGGCGCGCTTCGTAGCCGGCGACCAGCTCTTCGGCCCGTGTGGCCTCCCCCACGATCCGCCCCAGCATCAGCACGACGTCGAGGATCTCGGCGATCGAGCGCGGGTTCGTGACGAGCACCGCGAGCTGGCGCTTGACCAGCTCGCGGGCCAGCTCGGCCTGCACGTCGCTGAAGCCCACGACGAGATCCGGCTCGAGCGCGAGGATCCTCTCCACGTTGGCGCCGGTGAACGCCGACACGATCGGATGCCGCTCGCGGGCCTCGGGTGGCCGGCACGTCCACGCGCTGATGCCGACGATGCGCTCGCCCTGGCCCAGGGCGTAGAGGATCTCGGTCGTCTCCTCCGTGAGGCAGACGATGCGACGCGGCGGGTCCCCGCGCAGCCGCAGCGTCGCGAGGTCGGGCCCGCTCACGCGAAGCGCAGGCTGTAGACGGGCGGCAAGCTGGTGGACACCGTGCTCCACGTCACGCCGCCGTCCTCGCTGACGTAGAGGTTGCCCGACGTCGTGGCCAGCGCCAGCGTCTCGCCGTCGGCGCCGACGTCGAGGCCGTGGCGGAAGGGGAAGTCGTAGGCCGGTGCGGGGAACCCGTCGCGGAAGATCTCCCACCTGGACCCGCCGTCGTCCGTGCGCGCCACGGCGAGCCGGCCGTCCACCGTGGTCCGGTGCTCGTCGCCCTTCATGGGAACCAGCCAGGCCCGATCGTGGTTGGCGGGATGCACGGCCACGGCGAAGCCGAAGTCGATCCACGGCTTCTGCGTGAGGTTCTTCCACGTGGCGGCGCCGTCGTCGGACTTGAACACGCCGCAGTGGTTGGCCTGCCAGAGGACCTCCGGCTTGGACGGCGCCAGCACGACGCAATGCGGGTCGTGGCCGAAGTCCGTGGTGCTCCCCGGATCGAACACGTTGATCAGGCCCTTGTTGACGTAGGCCCACGACGCACCGCCGTCCTTCGTCTCCAGGACGCCTGCGCACGAGATGCCGACGTACGCATGGTTCGCATCGCGCGGGTCGAAGCAGATCGAGTGGATGCCGGCCTCGCCGCGGCCCCCGCCTTGCCAGGCGTGCTCCTTGCGCAGGGCCCAGAGGGCCTCGTCGAGCGTCCACGTCGCGCCCCCGTCCGCGCTCCGGAAGAGCCCGCCGGGGTCGGTGCCGATCCACACGTGGCCGGGACGGTCGGCGGGCCCCGGCTGGATCACCCAGTAGTACTTGGCGCTGGCCCCCGTGTGCTCCGGGTACGTCGGCGGCGCGGCCTGCTCGAACGTCGCGCCGTCGTCGTCCGAGCGCGCCAGCTTGGCGCCCCAGTGGCCGTGGTCGAGCGAGGCCCACACCTGGTTCGTGCGGGCGTCGTGCACGGCGCAGGCCACCACCTGGCCCAGCAGCCTGGGCTCGCCCAGGGTCCAGACGCCGTCGCGACGCCGGACGTCGAAGAGCCCCTTGCGCGTGCCCAGCAGGAAGCGGTCGTTCGTGGTGGCCATCGTCGTGTCTCCCTACCCGCCGGAAAGCGCCTGCATGACGTGGACGACGGCGCCGGCCCGGAGCGGGTCCCCGAATCGCGAGCGGTCCAGGAGGCGGTCGCCGTCCACCCAGATCGCCACGTTCTCGCGGAGTGCGCCGCGCTCGTCCACCACGTAGAACGCCAACCCGGGCCAGAGGTCATCGAGCCGCTGCACCATCTCGGGCAGCGTCGATGCCTCCACCTGCACCTCGTCGGGGACCGGGAAGAATCGCTTGAGGTGCGGAGTCAGGCGGACCGTCAGCATGCCTCGCCCCCGTGGACGCGGTCAGTCTTCGCGACGCGGCCCACCCGGGAGGAAGGGCCCGACGAGCAGCGCCAGCAGCACGAATGCACCCAACGCCCACGGCAGGCGATGGCCGTAGCGGACGAAGAGCGTGCGGCCGCGGTCGACCAGCGGCACGGGACGCACGAGCGTGCCCTCCTTGCCGACACCCAGGCTCTCCACGACGTCGCCGGACGCCGTGACGAACGCGCTGATCCCCGTGTTGGTCGCGCGCACGAGCGGCGCCGCGTGCTCGACCGCCCGGAAGCGCGTGAAGTTCAAGTGCTGGTGCGGCTCCCACGTGTCGCCGAACCACGAGTCGTTCGTGAGGCTGACGAGGAGATCGGGGACCTCCGTGCCGGCCGTGTCCAGGACGTGGTCGGGGAGGATCCCCTCGTAGCAGAGGAACGGCACCACGCGCCGACCCTGCCACACCAGGGCCTCCGACGGCGTGGGCGACGGGCGCATCAAGAAGCCCTGCGGCAACATCGACTCGGGCAGCCCGAGCGGCATGGTCTCGCCGAAGGGAATCAGGTAGGTCTTGCGGTAGACGCCCCACGCCGGGCCCGCCTCGCCCTTCGGGCGCAGCGCCGCCACGTTGTAGCGCTGGTCGTTCGCCTGCAGGTGGCGTGCGACGTCGCGCGCCCCCGTCGACGGCACGGCGCCGGGCGCGACGACCTTCTGCTCGTAGGCACCGACGAGGAAGGTGGCGTGCTGTCCCAGGTCCTCCAGGAAGTCCCACCCGTAGCGTCCCAAGGACCCGCGTGTGACCTTGGCATCGAACTTGGGCTCCAGGATGCGGATCGGGTCGGTGATGGCCGTTTCGGGCCACACCACCAGCTCGGCGCCCTGGTCGATCGCGACTTGGCTGCCGCGCTTGTAGGCCTCGATCGTGGCCGCGTGCTTGTCGCGCTGCCCGCGCTCGGCGCCGCGCTTGTCGCCTGCGCCGATGTCGGGCTGGACGATCCCCACGACGACGCGCTCGGTCGCGCGTTCGTCTTGCTCGCGCAGCTGCTCCCAGCGCACGTGGCCGTAGCCGAACAACGCCGCTCCCACCACGAACGTGAAGGTGGCGGCCTTGACGCGGGCGCGGGCCGCGTCGGCGCCCAGGCTGGCCCACATCTCGTGCACGGGCACGATCAACGCGAGCAGCACGAACGACACGCCGGGCACGCCACCCCAGCTGGCGCTCTGGAGCAGCGGCGGCGCGTTGACGGCGCCATGCCCCGCCATCCAGGGGAAGAGACGGATGGGCAGCGACTCGCACGCCACGAACAGCGCGACGGTCACCAGGGGATGAGGGCGCTTCGGTTGGCGCAGCAGCGCGCGGTAGACGACGGCGAACACGAGGAGGTGCACGGTGCCCACGACGCCGAACAGCGCGGCCAGCGCCCACGAGCCCGCCGTGCCGACACGCCCGCCGCTGAACTGCTCGACCGTGGGAGCCAGCCAGCGGTAGCCGTAGCCGATGCCCAGCGCGCCGAAGAGCGCGATCAGGCCGACGAGGTTGCGGAAGCGCTGGCAGCGCTCCATCACGCGCAGCATGCCGAAGACGCCAGGCACGGTCGCCAGCACCCACGGGTCGGGCATGAACGCGGCGACCCAGGCCAGCGCGAGCAGCGCCCAGAGCAACGTGCCCACGCCCGCCGCGGGACGCGTGCCGAGGGCAGCAGGCTGGACCATGTCGCTACGCTCCGTACTTGACGAGCTTGCCGGCGTTGGCGAGTGCGAGTCGCAGCAGCGCCGTCGCGGGCAAGCGGGCTCCGAGGCGACCGCGCTGGCAGGCCTCCTCGTCGAAGGTCGTCTCGGCGTCCGGCTCGCACCAGGGGCCGTGGAGCATCGTGGGCACGCCGTGCCAGCTGTGGGCGCGCATGGGCGCAGGCGTGGCGTGGTCACCGGTCACGACGATCACGTCGGGCTCGAGCGCCAGGATCCGCGGCAGCTGCTCGTCGACTTCCTCGATGACCTGGGCCTTGCGCGCAAGATCCCCGTCTTCCCCCGCGCTGTCGGTGCCCTTCACGTGCAGGAAGTAGAAGTCGTACTCGTCGCCCCACACGTCGACGAGCGCATCGACCTCTTCCCGCACGGGACAGCCCGGGTCGATCGTGTCCAGGATGTCCATGCCCAGGAGCCGGGCCACGCCGCGGTACGCCGGGTACGCGGCGATCGCGACACCCGAGAGCTTGGCCAGCTCCTGGTAGGTGAGGATGTCCGGTCGCGCAGCGAAGCCTCGCAGCAGCACCGCGTTGGCCACGTCGCGACCGCGCAGCACGTCTTGCGCCAGCTGCGTGATCTGGTCGGCCACGCTGGCCGTGCGCGCCGCGGCCCCGTTGCGCGCATAGGCCGAGAGGATCGGCCGACCGATCTCGCCCGAGTCCGTGTCGTCCACGTCGGGCCCGAGCTCGGGCCCGCGCAGCACGACCGCGAAGCGATGCTGGAGCCCGGCGTGGAACTCGAGCATCACGTCGTCGACCGCGGGAATGGCTTCGGCCAGCTGGCGGATCAGCGGACGCGCCGCCGCGGTGGCGATGCGTCCTGCCCTGCGATCGACCACGCGGCCCTCGGCATCCACCGTGCACAGGTTGCCGCGGATGGCGACGTCTCCGGGGCCGACGTCCGCGCCGACACCGAGCGCCTCGAGCAGCCCCCGGCCCACGTCCACCGTGAGCGGGTCGTAGCCGAAGAGGGCCAAGTGGCCTGGACCGCTCCCCGGCGTGATGCCGTCGAGCACCTGGATCGTGCGACCCAACGCGCTCCGGGCGGCCAACGCATCCAGGTGGGGGTGCTGGCTGGCCTGGAGAGCCGTCGGGCCTCTGCCCAGACAGCCGCCGAGCCCGTCCATCACCAGGAACAGGATGCGGGTGGGCGTCTTGCGCGCGAGGCGCGGCAGGACGGTGAAGTTGAGCGGTCCCTCCATGCGGGGAAGGGTACGGACGGCGCCGCGTGCGGCCCACCCCCCGCCCGACCCCGGTTCCTCGCCCGGGGGCCGACCTGGTCAAGGCGCGGCGAAGGGCGGGTCGATAGAAGGGTCCCCCCCCATGTCCCTCCTCGAACCGACAGCGGCCAAGGTCGAAGCCCTGCGCCAGCGCTGGCGCGGCCAAGGCTGGCGCCTCCGGGCCATCGCCGACGACCTCGTCCGAGGCGGCGACTGGACCCGACACCTGAAGGGCCTCCCCCACGTGGAGGAGGTGGCCCCCCTGCCGGGTGAACGCCTCGGCCGGGATCTCCGGGGCGCCGACCTCGCCCAGGCCCTCCGCCCGGAAGTCGCGGTCCTCCAGGCCGGTCTGCCCGACGTGCCGGCCATCGCCCGCGTCCTGCAGCGTGCGCACGTGGGGCGCGGGCCGCTCGGCGCCGCCGTCCCCATCGGCAGCCCCCCGGAGGACGAGGGCGCCCTGGCGTCCGCCATCCTGCGCGGCGACGTGTTCCTCTTGGTGGCCTTGGCCGGGCGCACCGCGGGGGTCGTGCGGGTCCAGCCGTCCTCCGGCCTGCGGGCCGCCACGGTCGGGGAGATCGCCGACCTGGCCGTCCGTCCCCGCTTCCAGGGCCTCGGGGTAGGGAGCCGGCTGCTCGCCGAGGCCGAGGCCACCCTGGCCAGCTGGGGCCTCGTGAAAGCCGTCCTCAAGGCCATCCCGGAAGCCGGGAGGGTGAGCTGGTACGAGCGGCGCGGCTACCGCGTGACGAGGCTCCTCCAGCGCCAGCCGATGGGTAGGGCCGCCCACCTCGAGGCCCAGCTCGAGAAGCCGCTGACCGCGCCCTCCGCCTAGGGTCCGTCTGGAGACACATCCTGCTGCGGCCACCGGGTCTCGCGCGACGGAGGGTTTCCGGTCAGCCCCTGGGGCGGGCGGCCTGTTTCCGGGGCTCGCGAGAGCGTCCACCCGCGGATTCAAACGCGTGTGCGAATCCACAGGCTGGGAACAGGGATGCTCAGAACGACGTAAGTCGTTACAAGATATTGTCTTGCGATGATGCTGCGAGCACGGCGCAATGTGACATTCAAACACCCCAGAAAGATTTTGGAAATCCAGGGGGTTGCGCGGCCCCACCTACCCGATCTACATTGCTCCGCTACAGCAGCGTTTTCGCGTGCAACGCGTCGCTGCCGACCTCGGGCGGGTGGACCGCCCGATCGACCTACCTCGCCAAGCTCCCTCACCCCCCCTAGCGAGTCTTCGGACTGGCAAACGGAGGAGCCGAACATGACGCAGACCACCTCCCAGCAGGATCGCACCGCGCGGATCGTCCAGACGGGCATCCACATCGAGCAGAACGTCGAGGCGCGCTACCTGCGTGTCGGCCGTGCGTTCACGTACGGCCCGATCCGTCGGCTCTTCGAGGAGTACGCCGCGGAGGTCCGTGACCACGCCCGCATCCTCTCGCGCCACCTGCGCGACCGCGATGGCGGCCGCTCGCTGATCAAGCAGAGCGGGCGTCGTCGTCGTCCGCGCGCGGCCGAGGGTCCGGCGATCCTCACGCCCCCGGCGCTCTACTCCGCCTTCGACGAGGCCTTCCGTGCTGCCGAGCGCGCGATCGTCTTCCATCGCAAGGCCACCGACCAGGTCGATGACCGCTACCTGCGCAAGTTCATGGAGGTCCTGGCGGGCGATCACTCGTTCCACCTGGACATCCTCGGCCACCTGCTCGCCGACATCCGCGACCGTCCGATGCACCTGACGCCCGGCCGCAAGCTGGCCCCCGTCGACGTGCCGTGGGTCGCCGCGATGTTCGAGGGCGTCGTGCCCCCGTGGCGTCGCGAGGCCGAGGCCGAGACCGGTCGCAAGAACTGGTTCATCAACTACATGTAGGGTTCGCGTGCCTCACGAAGGCACGTACCTGCATCGATCCCTCGAGAGCCCGGCGAAGGCCCGTCCTTCGCCGGGCTCTTCTCGTCCCTGCGCAGCCCGCGGCTCGTCACGACGCGCGGTCGCCAGGTCTTCAACCGCCTTCGCCTGGACGGGGCATGGGGCGGGACTCCGTCGGCGGCGAGATCGGGCCCGGCGGGAGCACGCGGATGCGGACTTCGTCGCCCACCTGCAAGCCGTGCGGGAGGCCCCATAGGTCGAGGCGACTCCCGCGGACGTCCTGACCGTACGCGGCCACGCCCATCCCCTCCGGCCAGCCCGATGGCCACGCCTCGCCCTGCTCGGGCCGCGGCTTCGCCCACCACTGGGCAGCAACCTGCAGCATCCCGAAGCCGCCGACTCCACACGTAGCGGCCACGACGCCGTTCACCGAGATCTCGAACCGCGGGCTCTCGCTGACGTCGCTCATGGCGGGAGGGTAGCGGATCTCGGCAGGGCTTGGGGGAGCGAGGGACCCGGCGCGATGATGCGCAGCCATGCGAATCGAACCGCGGGCGGCGTGGGTGTTGGCGGGGGGCTGTGCCCTTGCCTTCCTGGCGGCGGCCCTGAACGTGGGCTTCCTGATGGAGCTGGGGACGTCGGTGAGCCACCTCACCGGTGACCTGTCGCGCTTCGCGGAGGACCTGGCCCGCTCGGGGATGCCGCGCGGGGCGCCGATCGGGCACTTGGCGGCTGCGCTGCTCGGGTTCGTGGGCGGCGCGATGCTCTCGGGGGTGTTCATCCACCACCGGGCTCTCGAGCTGTCGCGTCCCTACGGGCGCAGCGTCACGGCGATCGGTGGGCTGTTGGTGGCATCGTGGGCCGTGATCGACCTCGACACGACCCTCGCGATCGGCCTCGCAGCGATCGCGTGCGGGTTCCAGAACGCGCTCGCCACGCACCATCGCGGGGTGATCCTGCGCACGACGCACGTGACGGGCCTGTTGACGGATCTCGGCGTGACCGCGGGCATGGCCCTGCGCCGTCGCCACGTGGCGGCGTGGGCCTGGGTGGCGCCGCTGGGGCTCACGATCGCGTTCTTCTTCGGGGCAATCGCGGGAGCACTCGGCACGTTGACCTTCGGCCGCGACGCGATCGTGGCGATTGGCATTGCGTACGTCGCCGGCGGCGTGGGGTGGACGGTGATGAAGCGCAGGATCTTGCGCGCGTAGGTGCGGCGACCCTGGATGTGTCTGGACCCTTGCCGCGGCGCCGCGAGGCGGCAACGTGGGCAAGGTGCCTGACACGCAGGGGTCGCGGTTCGTTGGCCGGCGAACGTCGCATCCTGGCGTCTGGTCACTCCACGCTCGTTCCGCGCTACCGCGCGGACTCGGCGCTCGGGCTACGCCCTCGCGGCAGGAGGGCTATTCCGTACCCCTCCTGCACCTCTCACGGGGTTCAGACACCTCCGCGCGCCTCGCGACCCCGGATGTGTCAGGACCCTTGCCGCGGCGCCGCGAAGCGGCAACGTGGGCAAGGTGCCTGACACGTAGGGGTCGCGGGTCGACGGCGTGGGGTCGAGAATCCGCCCTGCTACTTCGCTTCCGCGGGCGGAGGCAACACGTGGCGCTCGTACGCCCTGCGGAGCGTGCCCAACGCCGTGGCGACGTGGTCGTGGAAGGCGTGCGGGCCCGAGACGACGAGCGCGCCACGGCCGGCGCGCGTCCCGCCGTCGAGCATCGTCTCGCCACGGATGTCGCCCGCGGCGCCCTGCAGCGCGCGGAGCAGCTCCTCGGCGGGGATGTAGGTGTCCGCTGCGAACGAGCGCGTCGTGCCATCGGGCCACGGAAGCTCCATGGCGACGGGAATCGGGTCGACGAACAGGTCGGACACGTCGTAGATGCGCAACGTGGCGGGCGATGCCTCGCCCGCGCCTGCGAGCGGCGGCTCGAACTGCCAGGCCAGCTGGCGACGGACCAGGGTGAGGGCATCCGACACGGCGGCTTGGCCCGCACTGCCGCCCTTGACGACGAGGTTCGTGCCGCCCGGGGGCAAGGACAGCTCCGTGTCCTCCTGGTGGATGGCCTGAAGCCACGAGCGAAGGCTCGCCAAAAGCGTCTCGCCGCCGATCGGCTCGCCGGCCCGGACCGACAGGTGTTCCGAGCCGGCGCGATCGAGAGCCAGCTCCGTGTCGATCGGCAGCTCGAGTCCAACGATGTCGGCCACCATGTGGATCCGCACGGTACGACCGCCGGCCTTGTGCACGCGATGCGCTCCGGAGAGCATCGACGCCGGGAGCTTGGGCACGGGCGGACCGGACGCTTCCTCGCCGCGCCGCAACGCGGTGAGCCACGACTCGACCGCCCCCAGCAAGTGCGGGTAGCCGCGCACGACGAGGATGCCGTTCTTGGTGCTGACACTCGCCTCATCCGGCGCGGCCTGCACCCACGCGTCGATCGAGGCCTGAGCCGCAGGGCGAGCCGCCAGGTCCCTCACGTCGTAGTAGCGAAGTCGCGTGCGGGGCACGCCCTCGTTCGCGGGAGTCGCGAGAGGCGCCGGGGCATCGGGGAGCGGCCGCACGCGAATCGGGGCCGGCGCCGGGACGGAGGCTGGGTACGCCCCAGGCAGGCAGCAGCGTGCCGACGTACGACACCGGGCTCCCTGGCAGGCGGCCAGGCTCGAGACGGCCAGCGCGAACACGCCCCACCGAAGCCCCCGACCAAGCCGAGCACATGCCATCTGGTCCATGGTGCACCTCCCTCGCGCTCGAAGCCTGGGCGCCGTGGATCACGCGGGCGTCACGCGGCGCCGCGTCGGGCCGCACCCGACGCCGTGGACGGGCGCCTGGGCTCCCGGTAGGTCACGGGGCGGCCACGGCCGCGTACCCTCGGGGCGTGCGCTACGAGGGCGACATCTACCGGCCGCCGAGCGAGGCGGAGTCGTGGATCCTGCAGGCCACGATCGGCTGCTCGTGGAACCACTGCACGTACTGCGACATGTACCGGGCCAAACGCTTCCGGGTGCGGCCGCTGAGCGACATCCTCGAGGACGTACGGCTGGCCCGGCAGCACCTGGGCCCCGGCGTGGACAAGGTCTTCGTGGCCGATGGCGATGCGCTCGTGATGGAGCTCGACGTATGGCGCCCCCTGCTGACGGCGTTGCGCGCGACCTTCCCGCGCCTGCGTCGGGTCAGCGCGTATGCGACGGCTCGCAACCTGCTGGCCAAGTCCGACGACGAACTGGCCGAGCTGGCACGGGAGGGGCTGTCCCTGCTCTACGTGGGCCCCGAGAGCGGCGACGACGTGACGATGAAGCGCATCGCCAAAGGGGCAGACCACGACGAGCACGTCGAGGCCGCGCGCAAGGCCCACGCCGCGGGCATGAAGCTGTCGACGATCTTCCTCTTGGGCGCCGGTGGCGTCGAGCGCAGCCACGAACACGCCGTGGCCAGCGCCAAGCTGGCGTCGGCGATGGACCCGCGGTTCGTATCGCTGCTCACGCTGACGGTGATCCCGGGCACGCCGATCGCAACGCTGCGGGAGCGCGGCGCGTTCGAGCTGCCCGACGTGCGCGGTCTCCTGCAGGAGATGCGCACGTTCGTTGCCGAAGCCGCCCCGACGAACGCCATCTTCCGCACGAACCACGCCAGCAACTGGCTGCCGTTGGAGGGGCGTCTGCCGCGTGATCGCGATCGCATCGTGGAGGTACTCGACGCGGCGCTGGAAGGGGACGTCCCCTTGCGCCCGGCCTGGACGCGGGGGTTGTAGCCGCGCGGAGGTCCGCGAGGCGCGCGGAGGTGTCTGAACCCCGTGAGGGGTGCAGGGGGGACCGTGAGGGGTGCAGGGGGGGTACGGAATAGCCCCCCTGCTGCGCAGGCGAAGCCGGAGCACCGAGTCCGCGCGGTAGCGCGGAACGAGCGTGGAGTGACCAGACGCCAGGATGCGACGTTCGCCGGCGATCGCACCGCGACCCCTGCGTGTCAGTTCTTCATGCCGACGGCAAAGCCCGTACGGAGGCGGGGAATTCTTCCGCAACTTGCCGATGGGCACTTCCGCATGCCGAAGCGCAGGGCGGCAAGTTGCGGAAGAAATCCCCGCCTCCGTACCGCGTCTCGATGCGCGCGGCACCCCCTCCCATGGAAGCGTGGCTGTCCTGTCCGAGCCCGGAGTTCAGGCACCTTCCATTGCAGGCACCTTGCCCACGTTGCCGCTGCGCGGCGCCGCGGCAAGGGTCCTGACACATGCGGGTTCGCGAGGCGCGCGGAGGTGTCTGAACCTGTGCCTCGGAGCGATAGCGACGGGGGCACGGTGTCAGACACCGAAGTGCGGCGGTCGCCGACGAGCGAACCGCGACCCCCGTGAAGGGTGCAGGAGGGGTACGGAATAGCCCTCGTGCCGCGAGGGCGTAGCCCGAGCGCCGAGTCCGCGCGGTAGCGCGGAACGAGCGTGGAGTGACCAGACGCCAGGATGCGACGTTCGCCCGCCGTCGAACCGCGACCCCTGCGTGTCAGGCACCTTGCCCACGTTGCCGCTGCGCGGCGCCGCGGCAAGGGTCCTGACACATCCGGGTTCGCGAGGCGCGCGGAGGTGTCTGAACCCGTGCCTCGGAGCGAAGCGACGGGGGCACGGTGTCAGACACCGAAGTGCGGCGGTCGCCGACGAGCGAACCGCGACCCCCGTGAAGGGTGCAGGGGTGGTGCGGCACCAGCACCCCTGCTGCGCAGGCGAAGCCGGAGCACCGAGTCCGCGCGGTAGCGCGGAACGAGCGTGGAGTGACCAGACGCCAAGATGCGACGTTCGCTCGCCGTCGAACCGCGACCCCTACGTGTCAGGCACCTTGCCCACGTTGCCCCTGCGGGGCGCCGCGGCAAGGGTCATGACACATCCGGGGTCGCTTGGGCACCGCTGGCTTGCTACAGGCGGATCGGCGGGACGTAGCAGGGGCGGCCGGGTGCGTGGCAGCCCTCGCGGCAGGCGGCCGAGCCGTCGGGGCCGAGGGCGCGGCCGGTGCGGTCGCACCACCAGAGCGGCTCGTCGAGGCCGAACGGCTTCTCGTGCTCCGCAGGAACACCCGTGAACACTTCCTTGGTGAGCAGATGGATGCAGCGCGTGCGCATCTGGGCGCGCACGTCCGCGACGTACTCGCCGGGACCCCAGGCGTGGCCATCGGTGGGTCGCTCGTTCATCGCGCACCTTCCTTCCCCGCCTGCAACGCGCGCATCAGGGCCCGGCGCACGGCGACCTCCACCAGGCGCACCTTGTAGGCGTTGCCGGCGAGCGGCGTGGCGCCCTGCGTAGCGGCCTTCGCGGCCGCAGCGATGCGCTCGGCGCTGGGCGGGCCACCACGCAACGCCGCCTCCGCACCCTGCGCGACCCACGGCGTCGGCGCGACGGAGCCCAGCACGATGGACACGTCGGCGACGTGGCCGTCTTCTCCGAGCTCGGCGCGCACCCCGCAGGAAACGAGCGCCCAGTCGAACGCAGCCTTCTGGCGCACTTCCTCGTAGGCCACGTGCTGCGGTCGTGTGCGCGGGGGCAGCACGATGGCCGTGATCACCTCGTCGGCGGCCAGCGCCAGGTCCGTGGTCACGCCCTTGGCCGGAGACTGCCAGGCGTCGGCCAGCGGGACGTGGCGCGTGCCCTTCGGCCCCTGCACGTGCACGCGAGCGCCAAGGGACTGCAGCACGGGCGCCAAGCTCGAGGGATGCGCGGACGCGCACGCGTCGTTGCCGAACACCGCGGCCGTCTCCTGGACGCCCGTCTCGGCCCGCACGGGACACACGTCGTCCCCGCGCTTCCAGCAGCGGAAGGAGGCGATCCGGAAGTAGCCGCAACGCGTGCGCTGGGCGAGGTTGCCGCCCAGCGTGGCGCGGTGACGGATGGCCGGGCTCGCGGCTTGGCCCGCGGCCTCGGCCAGGGACGGCAGGAAGCGGCGCACCATGTCGTTCTCGGCGAGCGCCGCCAGCGTGACGCCGGCGCCCAAGCGTACGCCGCCGTCGTCCTCGAGGGCGATCGTCTCGCGCCCGGGCACGTCGAGGAGCGTGACGATGTGCGAAGGCTCGTCCACGTGCTCCTTCATGCGATCGAGCAGGTCCACGCCGCCGGCGTGCAGCGCGCCTCCGGTCTCGGCCAGCGCAGCGGCCGCGGCCTCCAGGGTGCGCGGGCGAACGAAGGTGAAGGCCTTCACGGTCAGGCTCCTTCCAAGGCCGCCAGGACGCGGGCGGGCGTCATGGGCAGCTCCGTGACCTGGACACCGAGGGCGTCGTAGACCGCGTTCGCCACGGCGGCCGCGGTGGGCACCGTGGCGGGCTCGCCCAAGCCCATGATGCCGGCGTTGTTGAAGCCGCTGACGACGGATGTCAGCACGACGTCGATCTGCGGCGTGTCGGCCAGGCCGATGATGCGGTACGTGTCGAACGTGGGATTGACCATGTCCCCCTGGGCCCGGTCCAGGCGTCGTTCCTCGTGGAGCGCGAACGAGATCCCCTGCAGCACACCGCCGTTGACTTGGCTGCGGGCCGTGAGCGTGTCGATCAAACGGCCTGCATCGTGGACGGCGACGACGCGCGTCACGCGTACGACGCCGGTCTCGATGTCTACGGCCACCTCGGCCATCTGGACACCCGCGGTCTCCCCGTAGGGGCCTTCGTGGTTGGGGCGGCGTGTGCCGCTGACGGCCAGGCCGCCCGCACCTACCAGGCGCGCGGCTTCCTCGAACGTGGCCGTGCGGCCACCGGCTTCGTAGTGGCCGTCCTTCCAGGCGATGTCGCCCACGTCGACGCCCCAGGCGTCGGCGAGCTTGGCCGCGACGCCCTGACGGGCGTGCAGGGCGGCTTCGCGCGCGGCGGGGCCGATCGACGGCGCCGTCGTGCTGCCGCCGCTGCCCGGCCCCGGCGGGTAGTCGGTGTCGCCGACGCGCACGTCGATGCGGTCGACGCCGATCCCGAGCTCCTCCGCAACGAGCACTGCCATCAGCGTGCGGGTCCCGGTGCCGATGTCCTGCACGCCGCTCATCACGGCCACGTGGCCGTCGGCGTGGACCTTGAGGTCGACGCGCCACTCGCCGCGCCCCGCGTTGCTCCAGCGCGACGCGGCACAGCCCACACCCAGGCGCCAGGGGCCATCGCGGCGCTGACCGCCGCGCCCTCGCGCCTCGGCCCAGCCCATGCGCTCTGCCGCGAGGTCCCACTGGATGCGGCGGATGGGGTGGTCGTCGTTGCGCTTGCGCACGTCGAGCGGATCCAGGCCCGCCGCGCGCGCGAAGCGGTCGATGACGCCCTCCAGCGCGAAGGAGCCCTGGGGATGGCGCGGCGCACGGAACGCCGCGGCCCGCGCCGTATGCGTGCGCACCGTGCGTTGGCGCATGGCCACGTTGGGCAGCTCGTAGACCATGACGTTCTGGGATCCGGCGCCACCCGCTGCGTTCCCGGCGGTGCCCAGGACGTCGCCACGCAGGACGGTGAAGCGACCGTCCTTCGTACCGCCGAGCTCCATCTGCTGGATCGAGTCGGGGCGGTTGCCGCCGAGCAGGTGCTCCAGGCGGCGCGAGAGCAGCATGCGCACGGGCCGTCCGGTCTCGCGTGCCAGCTCCGCGGCGAGCACGTCCCACTCCAGCGCCCCGAACTTGCTGCCGAAGCCCCCGCCCATGTGCTCGGTGAGCACGCGGATCCTGGCCGCCGGGACGCCCAACGCGCGGCTCATCGCCGGGCCGGCGGCGAACCCGGACGTGGCCTGCGTGCTGGCCCAGATCGTGGCGTGCCCGTCCGGCGTCACCTGGACGACGACGCCGTGCGGCTCGAGGCAGCTGTGGGTCTGGATCGCCGTGCGCCACGTGCCTTGGACCTTGACCTCGGCGGCGTCCCACGCGGCGTCCGGGTCCCCGCGGCGCATCGTCGCGCGCGGGTCGTCGGCCGGGGGCAGGTTGGGCGCGCGGCGATCGACCTGCGGTGCGCCTTCGGCCATCGCGTCCTCGACGGTGACCGCCGACGGCTTGACGTCGTAGGTCACGACGACCGCGCGCAGCCCGTCGTCGAGCGATTCTTCGCTCTCGGCACAGACGACGGCCACGATCGCACCGGGGAACGTGACCTGGCGCCCGCCGGCGGCGCGGGCCACCAACACCCCGGGGACCTTCAGCGCCGCCGCCACGTCGACCGACCGCACCTCCGCATGCGCATGCGGCGAGGCCACGAGCCCCGCGAAGCAGAGACCCTGCGGCTGGATGTCGTAGGTGTACTTGGCCGCCCCCGTGGCCTTGGCCGGACCGTCCACGCGCGGCACGTCCGTGCCGACGACGCGGAGTGCGGCCTCCACGCCCCACGGCGTGGCATCGTCGTCGTGGACGTCGACGGTGATCTCACGGCGAGCCGCCGGGTTCTTGGCGACGCGGTCGTCGTGACCGACGAGCCCCGTGGTGTAGGTGACGCGGCGAGCCATGACCTACTCCCCCTTCGCCGCGCGAAGCGCCGCGCGCAGGACGTGCGGATGCGTACCGCAGCGACAGAGGTTGCCGGCGACCGCGGCACGGGCCTGCTCGTCGGTCAGGTCCTTGCCGTGTTGCTTCACGGCGAAGGCACACGCCATCACCATGCCCGGCGTGCAGAAGCCGCACTGCAGGGCGTCTTCGGCGCAGAAGGCGGCTTGGACGGGGTGCATGTCGCCCGGCGAGCCCAGGCCCTCGACGGTGGTCACCTCGCGACCCTCGGCCTCGACCGCCAGCACGCTGCACGCGTAGACGGTCTTGCCGTCCAACCACACGGTGCACGCCCCGCACTGGCTGCGCTCGCAGACCGGCTTGGCCCCGGTCAGGTCCAGGCGCAGGCGGAGTGCCGAGAGCAGCGTCGTGCGGGGCTCGACCGTGAGCTTGCGCTCCTCGCCGTTGACCCGCACCGCGATCGCGACGGCTCCGGGACCTTGCGTGCGCACGCCATCCGGCACGGCGGCTTCGCGCGCCAACGTCTCGCGCGTACCCAGGATGGCCGCGCTCACCGCGGCCGCGCCCGCGCCCTTGAAGAGTCCGCGGCGAGTCACGCGGGAGGCCCGGTCGGGCAACGCGCCCTGCGGGGAGCTCGGGTCCGGGGGCAGTTCCTGACGCGGCATGGCGGGGCTCCTGCTACGCACGCGAACGTACCCCACCCCGGAAGGGGGGGTCAACGGACGGAGAGGTCAAAGCCCGTGAAGCGCGTCCCCGGCTCGAGGGAGACCGGCACCGTGCGCGGCTCGGACGTGCGCAGGTCGGAGCGGACCACGCAGAGACGCCAACGCCCCGGTGGCACGCGCAAGGTGAACCCCAGGCCGGGGTCGGGCATCACGTCCCGGGAGGCTCCGCCGATCCAGGTGCCTGCGCCCGTCTCGCGCTCCGCGCGGACGCGTACCGTATCACGCGTGTCAACCACGCTACCGACGATCGTGGCCGCGGGGGCGAACGCACCCACGGTGATGGCATCTGCATCGGATGCGGTTTCCGCACGCACGGTGATGGGCGCGAACGTGCCGTCGGCCTCGATCCACCCGACGTGCTCGCCCGCGGGCACGACGAAGGACCAGCCGCCGTCGTCGTCGCGGTCGAGGGGCACTTGACCCAGGCGATCGGCCGTGGTCGCGCGCAGGAGGATGCGTCGCGGGGCGACGTCGGCGGCGAGCGCCGGCAAGCGGACGCGACGGGGCTTCGCCTCCGCGTCGAGGGCGAGCGGGAACAGGGCCTGCTCTTCCTGCCACGCCTCGCCGTCCACGCGCCAGCGGGCCTCGTCCCCCCACGCGGGGAGGGACACGACCACGCCGTCCCCATGCTCGCCAATCCCCGAGAACCACGCACGCCCCCGCTGGAAGGGCGCGGTCCACGTCAGGTCGAGCGGGTGCGCCACCAAGCGCAGCTCGGCTTCCACGCCGTCGTCGATCGGGCCTCCGACTACCTCCACGACCAGCGGCGGGCTCGCGGCGGGATCCAGCAGGCGGACATACGGAACGGCAGGGTTGTCGGGGATCGGCAGCTCGACGGGGCGCGTTGCGACGTGGCCCTCGAACAGGCTGAACGCCCGCAGCTGCGTGCCCGGCACCAAGACGGCGTCGGGCAGACGGACCACCAGCCAGCCTCCCGGCTGCACCGTGACCTCGACGGGAACGCGCTCGTACGTGTCGGCGTGCGGGCTCGTCCGTCGCTCGAGGGCCACGACCGGCAGCACGCGCCACGTGTCCGCCGTCCGCGGGCGCATGTAGAGCGTGCCCGAGCGGGCCAGCCAGACGACGTTGGGCGGCCCCTCCGCCTGCGTGTGGAACACCTGGAGCGACTGGCCGCTCGTGAGCGTCCCCCACCCCGCGCTGTTCTCCACGCGGTAGGCACCGGCGGGTGCGTCGGCCACGTAGTGGTAGACGTCACCCTCACGCCCCGTCGCACGCAAGGGAATGCGATACGACCCGGCAGGCTTGTCCAGCGGCGAGAGCCAGAGCGGCTGCGGCGGCTCCCCGTCGTCGGGGAGCGTGTGGATTGCGATGCGCATGCCCGGCGCCGGGGCGTCGCCGCAGGCCGCCAGCCCCAACACCACGGCCAGGCTCGCGATCACGGGCAACGTCTTGGAGAACCGCATGGCCGACGAGGTTACGCGGACGTGCGCCGTCGCGTGCGCCGGCGCGGCTTGGCGGCCTCCGCCAGCGCCCGACCCGTGGCGGTGGTCCCGCGGGCGATCGCGGCCGGAGAGCCGGACGCCACGATGCGCCCGCCCTCGGCCCCGGCGCCGGGGCCCACGTCGATCACGTGGTCCGCGGCGGCGATCAGCTCCAGGTGGTGCTCGATCACGAGCACCGTGTCGCCGCGGTCGACGAAGCGTCCAAGCGTGGCCACCAAGCGGTCCACGTCCTCGCCGTGCAGGCCGATCGTGGGCTCGTCGAGCACGTAGAGCGTGCCCGGCGTGTCCGCGCGCGCGGCCGCGCCGAGCTCCCCCACCATGCGCAGCCGCTGCGCCTCGCCGCCGGAGAGCGTCGGCGACGGCTGGCCGAGCGTGAGGTAGCCAAGGCCCACGTCCACCATGAGCGCCAACAGGGGGGCGACCCGCGGCAGGTCGGCGAGCTTCTCGGCCGCCTCCTCGAACGTCAGGCCGAGCAGGTCCGCGGCCGACAGTCCCTGCCAGTGGATCTCGAGCGTCTCGGGCTCGAAGCGCGCGCCGTCGCACCGCTCGCACGGCACGCGGACGTCGGGCAGGAACGTCATCTCGACGACGGCCTCGCCGCGCCCGTCGCAGGCCGGACAGCGGCCGCCGGGCGTGTTGAACGAGAAGCGGCCTGGGCCGTAGCCGCGCGCGCGCGCTTCGGGCGTCGCCGCGAGCAGGCGACGCAGGTCGTCCCAGATGCCGAGGTAGGTGGCCGGCACGCTGCGGGGCGTGCTGCCGAGCGGGCTCGCATCGACCTCCACGAGGCGCCCCACGTGCTCTCCTCCCTCGAGGCGGGCGCCGCCGGCGCGACGTCGCCCCGCGAGGGCGTCGGCCACGGCCGGCACCAGGCCCCCGTGGACCAGCGTGGACTTGCCGGCGCCGGAGACGCCCGTCACCACGACGAGGGCGCCGAGCGGCACGTCCACGTCCACGTCGACGAGGTTGTGGCGCGTGAAGCCGCGCAGGCCGAGCGTGTGCCCGCTGCCGGGGCGGCCCGCGCCGGGCACGGGCGGGGGACGCGCCATCAGGCGCCCCGTGGGCGTGTCGGCGCGACGGCGCAGCTCCGCCGGCGTGCCCTGGGCCACGATCCGGCCACCGTGGCGCCCCCCACCTGGCCCAAGGTCGATCACGTGGTCGGCCTGCTCGATCGTCTCGAGGTCGTGCTCCACCACGAGCAGGCCGTTGCCGCGCGAAGCCAAACCGCGCAGCGCCGCGACGAGCGTGCGGTTGTCGCGCGCGTGCAGGCCGATCGTGGGCTCGTCGAGCACGTAGAGCACACCGCGCAGCGGGCTGCCAAGCTGCGCCGCGATGCGCAGCCGCTGCGCCTCGCCACCGGAGAGCGTGGTCGCGTCGCGGTCCAGCCCGAGGTAGCCGAGCCCCAAGCGCCCGAGCAGGTCGATGCGCTCGCGGATCTCGCCGAGCAACGGCTTCGCGATGGCGCCGGCGCGGGCATCGAGGTCCAGGGCCTGGAGGGTCGGGCCCAGGTCCGCGAGGGGCAAGGCCAGGAGCTCGGGCAACGTGCGCCCCCCGACGCGTACGGCCCGCGCCTCGGGCCGCAGGCGACTGCCTCCGCACGCGCGGCACGGGATCTCGCGCACGATGTCGCCCAGGCGCTCGCGGAGGCCCTCGCCCGCGTCCCGCAGGTGCGCGGCCAGACGTTCGGCGGCGCCCGTGAACGCCGGCCGCTTGCGCCCCGCGAGCAGGGCCTTCTGCGTGGCGGCGGGCAGGTTCTCCCAGCGCGTTTGCGCGGAGACGCCGAACGCAGCGCGCGCTTCCCGGACGAAGGCCTTGCGCAGGTCGCGGTCCAGACGCAGCAGCGGGACGGCCCCTCCCGACAGCGTCTTGCCCGGCTCGACGGGGAGGCGCTCCGGGTCGATCTCGGGTTCGGTGCCCAGGCCCCGGCACGACGGGCACCAGCCGCGCCGGCTGTTGTGGCTGAACAGGCGGGGGTCCATCTCCGGTACGCCGATGCCGTGCTCGGGGCACGTACGCTCGCCCGCGTACCAGCGCGCCGCCTCGCTCCCGACGAGCAAGCCCACGGTGCCGCGGGCTTGCTCGAGGGCGCCCGCGACGGCCTCGCGCCACGTCGCCGCGCTGGCGCGCGCAGCGACGTGGCCGACGACTTCGGCCACGTCGTGCTCGGCGTAGCGGTCCAGCCGGGGCAGCGGGTCCAGGGGCACGAGGGCGCCGTCCACCCAGGCCTCGTGGCCGCCGCGGCGGACCATCGCTTCGAGCACGTCGCGGTGGAAGCCCTTGCGCCCCCAGATGCGGGGCGCGAGCAGGCGCGCCTCGCCCCGCCCGGCCGTGGCGCGGAGGACGTCGGCCAGGTCGTCGCTCCGCTGCGCCGCCAGCGGCCGGTCGCACGTGGGGCAGTGGGCCTCCCCCGCGCGCGCGAACAGCACGCGGAGGTGATGCGAGATCTCGGTGACGGTCGCCACCGTCGACCGTCGGCCGCCGCGGCTGCGCCGCTGCTCGATGGCGACCGTGGGCGGGATGCCCGCCACGTGGTCGACGTCCGGACGCGCCATGCCGCCCACGAACTGCCGGGCGTACGAGCCAAGCGTCTCGATGTAGCGCCGCTGCCCCTCGGCGAACACGATGTCGAAGGCCAGCGACGACTTGCCCGAGCCGCTCGGGCCGCTCACGACCGTGAACCGATCGCGGGGCACGTCGATCGACACGTCCTTCAGGTTGTGGTGGCGCGCGCCGCGGATCTCGATGGCCGCGGGCGCGCGGCTGCGGGCGGGCGGCAGCGTGCGTCCAGGGCGGATGGCGGCCAGCGGGTCGCGCAGGAACGGCGCCGTCGCGGTGCGGCCTTTCGCGACCTCGGTCGGCGTGCCATCGGCCACGATGCGCCCGCCCTCGGCGCCCGCGCCGGGGCCCAGCTCCACGATGCGGTCCACCGACGCGAGCAGCTCCGGATGGTGCTCGACCACGAGCACGCCGTGGCCCCGGTCGGCCAGGTGCCGGAGGGCGTCCAGCAGGCGGGCCACGTCCTCCATGTGGAGGCCCGTGGTGGGCTCGTCGAACACGTAGAGGCGCGGCTTGTGCACGCGCTTCTCGCCGAGGGCCGCGGCCAGCCGCAAGCGCTGCCATTCACCGCTGGAGAGCGTGCTGGCCCGCTGGCCCAGGCGGAGGTAGCCGAGGCCCACGCGCGCCACGGGTTCCAACGCCGCGGCCGCCCGCCGCGCCGCGGGCTCCGGGGCGCCTTCGAAGAGGGCGAGGGCAGCCTCCACGCCCAGCGCGAGCAGGTCGCTGACGGAGCAGCCGTTCCACAGCACTTCGCGCACGACGGGACGGAAGCGCGTGCCCTCGCACTCCGAGCAGACGAGCTCGATGTCGGACAGGAACAGCATCTCGATGCGCTCGAGGCCGTCTCCTTGGCAGGCCTCGCAGCGACCGCCGGGCACGTTGAAGGAGAACGCCCCGGGACCCAGCTTGCGGCTCCTGGCCGCGGGCGTCGCGGCGAGCAACGTGCGCACGGCGTCCCAGGCCCCGACGTAGGTCGCGGGGTTGGCGCGCGACGACGCGCCGCCAGCCGCTTGGTCCACGAGCACGACGTCGCCCAGCGCGTCCGCGCCGACCACGGCCGCGTGTGCGCCGGGCGTGCCCTCCGGGCGTCCGAGCGCGCGGGCGAGCGCGAGGTACAGCACGTCGTGCGCCAGCGTGGACTTGCCCGAGCCGCTGACGCCGGCCAGCGCCGTAAGCTCGCCCAGGCGCACCACGAGGTCCACGCCGCGCAGGTTGTTGGCGTTGGCCCCCCGCACCCCCACCGCGGCACCCGCCCGCGGGCGTGGACGCGGCGCGGGCATCCTGCGCTCCCCGGCCAGCCAGCGACCGGTCACGCTTTCCCCGACCGCGACGAGGTCCTCCGTGGTGCCCTGGGCAACGATCCGTCCGCCGTGCTCGCCGGCGCCGGGCCCCATGTCGACGACGTGGTCGGCCGCGGCCAACACCGACGCATCGTGTTCCACCACGACCACCGTGTTGCCCTGCTGCACGAGTCGACGCAGCTGGGTCACCAGGCGCGCCGTGTCTTGCGGATGCAGGCCGACGGAGGGCTCGTCAAGGACGAACAGCGCGCCCGTCAGGTTGGTGCCGATCGCGGCCGTGAGGTGGACGCGCTGGACCTCCCCGCCCGAGAGGGTGCGCCCGGCGCGGTCCAACGTGAGGTAGCCGAGGCCCACGTCGTCGAGACAAGCAAGGCGCGCTTCGATCTCGCGGCGCAGCAGCCGCACGACTTCGCGGCGGTCCGCAGGGAGCGAGCCGAGGCGTGCGGGATCGCCCTCCACGTGGAAGAGCGCCCGCGCCTCGGCGACGGAGAGTGCCAGCACCTCGGGCAGCGTCCGCCCGAACACGCGCCAGGCCCGCCCCTCGGGGCCCAGTCGGGAACCGCGGCAGTCCGGGCACGGTGGATACCCGCGGTAGCGGGCGATGTGCACGCGCACGTGCACCTTGTAGGCCTTGCGGCGCAAGCGCGCGAAGTGGCCCTCGACGCCGTCGTAGCCGTCGCCGCCCTCGAGGATCGTGCGGCGGACGTCCGCGGGGAGGTCGCGCCACGGCACGTCCGTCGGCACACCGCTCTCGCGCGCCCACGTGAGGAGGCGCGAGCGCTCCTTGCGGTGCGCCGGCGTCTCGAAGGGACGTACGGCCCCCTCCTCGAGCGTGGCCCGAGGCAGGGGCACCACGAGGTCGTGGTCGACCCCGGTGACGCGACCGAAGCCGCTGCAGCGCTCGCACGCGCCGAGCGGGCTGTTGAAGCTGAACGTGGCGGGGCGCGGCGCGCGGTGCCGGGTGCCGCAGGACGCGCACGCGAGCCCGGCACTGAAGCGCAGGTGCCGCCCGCCGTCCGCCTCGATGGCGAGCAGCCGCTCCCCCCCGGCG
Organism: Planctomycetota bacterium; assembly: GCA_050248855.1. GTDB lineage: Bacteria > Planctomycetota > PLA2 > PLA2 > JAEUHO01 > JACKGW01. The sequence goes on from JBFWRP010000036.1 coordinate 35,850, forward strand.
CGGAAGGCGGTCTCGATGCTGTCGAGAAGCCGCGCCCGCGCCGTGCGGCCGACCACGACCCGGTCCACGACGACCACGCCAGGCCCCTCGGCCGGCCACGCGCTCGCGGCGTTGGCGAGGTCCACGATCCCGGCGGGCGTCCAGAGTCGCGTGAACCCGGCACGCGCGAGGTCCTGGACAGTGCCGTCCAGGGCCGCGGCGCGACCGAGGCCCACCTCGAAGGCGAGCACCCAGCGCGAGCCCTTCGGCTCGGCCTCGAGGGCGTCGGCGACGGTTGCCGGCAGGTCGGGGCGGACCGGGGCCCCGCACGACGTACACGTCAGGTCCGCGACGCGCGCCCAGAGCAAGCGGAGGGGATCGTGGACCTCGGCGAGCGTGCCCACGGTGGAGCGGCCCCCCGTGAGCGTGCCGCGCCGCTCCAAGGCGATCGCCGGGGGGATGCCCTCGACCGCATCCACGGCCGGGCGGTCCATGCGCTCGAGGAACTGGCGTGCGTAGGCCGAGAACGTCTCGACGTAGCGACGCTGGCCCTCGGCGTAGAGCGTGTGGAACGCGAGGCTGGACTTGCCGCTGCCGGAGACGCCCGTGACCACGGTCATGCGGCCGACGGGTACGTCGAGGTCGACGCCGCGCAGGTTGTGCTGTCGTGCGCCGCGCAGCCGGATGACGTCAGCGTCGGCCATCATCGACATACGGTGCCAGGGCAATTCCTACCGCCCAAGGCGGCGCCCGGGTGGAACCGGAGCCGACTGGACCGAGGCGACGTCAGGCGATGGGAATTGCCCTGGCACCGTACGCGAAAGGGGCCGTCGCGATCGTGTCGCGACGGCCCGCTGCTGGCGCTTGGGACTCTAGGTCTGCGAGGGACTCGCTCTGCTCATCGGGTCGTCAGGGCGACGGCAGCGTGCTCGCGGAGCCGATGGTGGCGCGCGGCCGAGCACGCGGCGAGCCGGGCTCACGCACCCCCACCAACGCCCGTGCTACAGCGCCAGCTGCCACTGGAAGCGGAGCAGGGTCCCGTAGGTGTCGTCACCGGAGGCGTAGCCGCCGATACCGGTGTAGGCGTCCCAGATCAGGCCCGAACCGGGATCGCCACCCTCGAAGAAGCTCACGTCGAGCGTGAACTTGTTGCCATGGCCGTTGAGGTAGTAGTTGATCGCGAAGGCCAGCTCCGTGACCGCGCCGCCGCCACCGACGGACGGGTCGAAGTCGTAGTTGCTGGCGCGAGCGGCGAGCTCCCAGGCCGTACCCGGGAAGTGGTAACCCAGCTGGGCCAGCCACGCCGTGTAGTCGATGTCCGTGCCGCTGCCGAGGATGTCGTCGTCCGTGCCCAGCGTGTAGGCGCCGGTGAACGAGAAGCCGCCCCAGCCCAGCGCCAGGTCCACGCCGTAGCGCGTGCTGTCGGCGATCACCGTGTGGTTCTTGTCGATCCGGTCGGCGTAGTGGAAGCCCCACGCACCGATCTCGCCGTACCAGCCGCAGGTCTCCTGGGCCAGCGCGCCCTCCTGGTAGCCGATCGGCTTGGCAAACGCCCAGTTCACGCGACCGCTGAAGGCCAGGTTGTCCGAGCTGCGGTGGTCCAGCACGTTGCGGATGCTGTCGCCGCCGTCCCCGTTGGTGACCGCGAGCATGTAGCTCCACTCGTTGTTGCAGCCGAACGCGCCATGGACCATCAGGCCGTGGTCGCGGTTGCGATCCGTGTAGCCGGGCAGGAGCCCGCCCACGAAGGCCGAGGCCATCGAGATGTCCACGAACTGCTGCAGCTCGGGCTTGACCATGAGCTGGCGCGTGGTCGGGAGGGCGATCTGGCCCATCCGGAAGTTGAGCGCATCGCTGCAACCCCACTCGATCCACGCCTCGCGCGTGTTGTCGTAGTTGTAGCTCTGGCCGAACAGGAAGATCGAGCCGAGGTTGAAGGGCGTGAAGTCGTCAAGGCGCGCGTCGAGCGCGTCACGGCCCCAATGGCCGAACTCGAGCTCCATGTACCAACGGATGTTGCAGGGCGCTTCGCCCGACAGCTTCAGCGTGGCGCGCGGCAGCGAGAAGCCCGACAGGTCGCCGCCGAAGTCGCGGTCCGCGTCGTTGGGATCGATGATGACCTGGTTGGCCGTCCCGGGAATCGTGGAGCCGCCGCCGCTCTCGGGGGGCTGGGCCTCATCGTGGTCGAAGGACTCGTAGCGGGCCTGCAGCGTGACGTTGGCACGCAGCAGGAAGTCGCCGCCGCGGATCCAGAAGCCGTTGTCGTAGCCGGCGCTACCCGGCCCACCGACCAAGGCCACGTCGGCCGAGTCGTTCGCCAAGTAGCTGTCGAGCGCCGCCTGGACGTCGCGGGCGCTGCCATCGGCAAGCGCCGGAGCAGCGGCCAGACCCAGGAGCGCGAGGGCCGCGAGGCCCAGCGTGATGCGGTGCATGGATGAATCCTCCCGATGGAGGAGCAGACCGCGGCCTCCCTGCCTCGGTGCCCTCCTGCCGGCCTCCGCCAGCGGCCAAGAGTCTGCCATGGGGCCCGGGGGGGGCGCCAGGGCCGCCCGGGGGGGCGGGCCCCCCCGACCATCCGGCCTCCGCGGCCATCCGATGGCCGGGGGCGGACGAGAACGGGCCGCCGCGACGTGGTCGCGACGGCCCGAACGCGTGCTTCAGCTGGGAATGCGCGCTACAGGGCGAGCTGCCACTGGAAGCGCAGGAGCGTCCCGAAGGTCTCCTCGCCGAACGCGTAGCCACCGATGCCCGTGTACGCGTCCCAGATCAGGACCGACTCGGGGTCGTTGCCCTCGAAGAAGCTGATGTCCACGGTGAACTTGTTGCCGTGGCCGTTGAGGTAGTAGTTGATCGCGAAGGCCAGCTCGGTCGTGGCACCGCCGCCGCCGCCCGCGGGGTCGATGTCGTAGCTGCTGGCGCGAGCCGCGAGCTCCCAGGCCGTGCCGGGGAAGTGGTAGCCGATCTGGGCCAACCACGAGGTGAAGTCCACGTCGCCACCGGCCAGGAACAGGTCCGTGACCTCGCCCATCGTGTAGGCGCCGGTGAACGAGAAGCCGCCCCAGCCGAGCGCGACGTCGACGCCGTAGAACGTCCAGTCGCCGATGACCACGTGGGCCTTGTCGACGCGGTCGGCGTAGTGGAAGCCCCACGCGCCGATCTCGCCGTACCAGCCGCAGGTCTCCTGGGCCAGCGCGCCCTCCTGGTAGCCGATCGGCTTGGCGAACGCCCAGTTCAGGCGGCCGCTGAAGGCCAGGTTGTCCGAGGTCCGGTGGTCCAGCACGTTGCGGATGCTGTCGCCGCCGTCCCCGTTGGTGACCGCCAGCATGTAGCTCCACTCGCTGTTGCAGCCGAACGCGCCGTGGACCATCAGGCCGTGGTCGCGGTTGCGGTCCGTGTAGCCCGGCAGCATCTGGCCGACGAAGGCCGACGCCATCGAGATGTCCACGAACTGCTGCAGCTCGGGCTTGACCATGAGCTGGCGCGTCGTCGGCAGGGCGATCTGGCCCATCCGGAAGTTGAGCGCGTCGCTGCAACCCCACTCGATCCACGCCTCACGCGTGTTGTCGTAGTTGTTGCTCTGGAAGAACGGGCCCAGGTTGATCTGGTTGAGCTCGCCCGGGTAGAAGTCGGTGCCGCGCTCGTCGCGGGCCTCGAGGGCGTCACGGCCCCAGTGGCCGAACTCGAGCTCCATGTACCAACGGATGTTGCAGGGCGCCTCGCCCGACAGCTTCAGCGTGGCACGCGGCAGCGAGAAGCCCGACAGGTCGCCGCCGAAGTCCGTCGGCAGCTGCTGGTCGAAGGGCTGACCGCCAGCGGACGTCTCGGGCGGCTGGGTCTCGTCGTGGTCGAACGCCTCGAAGCGGGCCTGCAGCGTGACGTTGGCACGGAGCAGGAAGTCGCCGCCGCGGATCCAGAACCCGTTGTCGTAGCCGGCGCTACCGGGGCCGCCGACAAGGGCCACGTCGGCCGTGTCGTGCGCGAGATAGCTGTCGAGCGCGGCTTGGACGTCGCGCGCGCTGCCGTCGGCCAAGGCCGGGGCCACGCTGACGCCAACCGCGAGCGCTAGGGCACCGAGGCCCATCACGATGCGATGCATGCTTGCCTTCCTCCTGAAGGGGCGCCCCTTGGGGTCGTCCCGGAACCTTCTGCGGCGTGGCGCCCGCGCCTGGAGCCGCCCGTGGGCACCCTCCCTGGCGTCCACGCGGTCGGCAGTGTGGCACGAAAGCCCCCCGCCCTACCAGGGCTGCTGGATCGGTTGCGCAGCGCGCGCCCTTCAGGCGGGATCCGGGCTCGGAGCGTGTCACCGCCCGGTCATGTCCGGGCGGTCGAGCGCCTGCAGCCGCCCGCCCCGACGCACACGGGCCGCCGCGACGTGGTCGCGACGGCCCGCGGGGGGATTGCCGGGCCGCGCGGACCCGGCGCTCGATCGACGCTCGGGCCCTACAGGGCGAGCTGCCACTGGAAGCGCAGGAGCGTCCCGTAGGTCTCCTCGCCGAAGGCGGAGTTGCCAATACCCGTGTAGGCGTCCCAGATCAGGATCGAACCCGGGTCGCTGCCTTCGAAGAAGCTGATGTCGACCGTGAACTTGTTGCCGTGGCCGTTCAGGTAGTAGCTGATGGCGAAGGCCAGCTCGGTCGTCGCACCACCGCCACCCGTGTCGGGATCGACGTCGTAGCTGCTGGCGCGGGCGGCGATCTCCCAGGCGGTGCCCGGGAAGTGGTAGCCGAGCTGCGCGAGCCACGCGGTGTAGTCGATGTCCCCGCCCCCGAAGATGTAGTCCGCCGCGGTGGCCATCGTGTAGGCACCCGTGAAGGAGAAGCCACCGAAGCCCAGGGCCACGTCGACGCCGTAGACCGTCCAGTCGCCGAACACGGTGTGGTTCTTGTCGACGCGGTCGGCGTAGTAGAAGCCCCACGCGCCGACCTCGCCGTACCAGCCGCAGGTCTCCTGGGCCAGCGCGCCCTCCTGGTAGCCGATCGGCTTGGCGAACGCCCAGTTCACGCGGCCGCTGAAGGCCAGGTTGTCCGACGTCCGGTGGTCCAGCACGTTGCGGATGCTGTCGCCGCCGTCCCCGTTGGTGACCGCCAGCATGTAGCTCCACTCGTTGTTGCAGCCGAACGCGCCGTGGACCATCAGGCCGTGATCGCGGTTGCGATCCGTGTAGCCCGGCAGGATCCATCCCGTGAACGCCGAGGCCATCGAGATGTCCACGAACTGCTGCAGCTCGGGCTTGACCATGAGCTGGCGCGTCGTCGGCAGGGCGATCTGGCCCATCCGGAAGTTGAGCGCGTCGCTGCAACCCCACTCGATCCACGCCTCGCGCGTGTTGTCGAAGTTGCCGCTCTGGAACGACGGACCCAGGTTGCCGAGGTTGATGAACTGGTTCGGCTGGCGCTGGGCGCCCTCGAGCACGTCACGACCGAAGTGGCCGAACTCGAGTTCCATGTACCAGCGGATGTTGCAAGGGGCCTCGCCCGACAGCTTCAGCGTGGCACGGGGCAACGAGAAGCCGGAAAGGTCACCGCCGAAGTCGCCATCGACGAGGATCTGGACGGGCGCAACCGCGAGGCCACCGCCGCCCTGCGTCTCGGGGGGCTGGCTCTCGTCCCAGTCGAAGGCCTCGAAGCGGGCCTGCAGGGTGACGTTGGCCCGGAGCAGGAAATCGCCGCCGCGGATCCAGAACCCGTTGTCGTAGCCGGCGCTACCGGGGCCGCCGACCAGGGCCACGTCGGCCGTGTCGCCCGCGAGGTAGCTGTCGAGCGCGGCTTGGACATCGCGCGCGCTGCCATCGGCGAGCGCCGGTGCCGCGGCAAGGCCAAGCAAGGCGAGGGCCGCGAGGCCCAACGTGAATCGATGCATCCTTCCTACCTCCCACCCGATCCGCGGCTCGCCAACGACGAACGCCACGGCTCCCGGGTTTGAACGACGACGACCTGCCTCCCGAGCAGGCCGACGAGTCCGGTCATGATGCCACCCGCCACCCGTCCGGGCGAGGGTGGATCCATCGTCACCCCGACCGATTCCATGCCACTGGATCGGGAAGTCCGATCCATACACGACTCCAAGACGCAAACGGGCCGCCGCGACAACGTCGCGACGGCCCGCGGTCGGCTCCCGGGAGCCTGGGTCTTCGTGCGTCAGGTGCGACGGACTCCTAGAGGGCCAGCTGCCATTGGAAGCGAAGCAGCGTGCCGAAGGTCTCTTCGCCGAAGGCGTAGCCACCGATGCCGGTGTAGGCGTCCCAGATCAGGAACGAGCCGGGGTCGTTGCCCTCGAAGAAGCTGATGTCCACCGTGAACTTGTTGCCGTGGCCGTTCAGGTAGTAGCTGATCGCGAAGGCGAGCTCGGTGGTGGCACCGCCGCCGCCGCCGGCGGGATCGATGTCGTAGCTGCTCGCACGAGCCGCCAGCTCCCAGGCCGTGCCGGGGAAGTGGTAGCCGATCTGGGCCAGCCACGCGGTGTAGTCGACGTCGAAGCCCGTTCCGAAGACGTCCTCGTCCGAGCCCGTCGTGTAGGCGCCGGTGAACGAGAAGCCGCCCCAGCCAAGCGCCAGGTCCACGCCGTAGCGCGTGGCGTCCGAGATCGTCGTGTGGTTCTTGTCGATCCGGTCGGCGTAGATGAAGCCCCAGGCGCCGATCTCGCCGTACCAGCCGCAGGTCTCCTGGGCCAGCGCGCCCTCCTGGTAGCCGATCGGCTTGGCGAACGCCCAGTTCACGCGGCCGCTGAAGGCCAAGCCATCCGAGGTCCGGTGGTCCAGCACGTTGCGGATGCTGTCGCCGCCGTCCCCGTTGGTGACCGCCAGCATGTAGCTCCACTCGTTGCTGCAACCGAACGCGCCGTGGACCATCAGGCCGTGGTCGCGGTTGCGATCCGTGTAGCCCGGCAGCAGCTGGCCGACGAAGGCCGACGCCATCGAGATGTCCACGAACTGCTGCAGCTCGGGCTTGACCATGAGCTGGCGCGTCGTCGGCAGGGCGATCTGGCCCATCCGGAAGTTGAGCGCGTCGCTGCAACCCCACTCGATCCACGCCTCGCGCGTGTTGTCGTAGTTGTAGCTATGTGCGGACTCGCGCCAGAACGTCGCGCCGAGGTTCTCCGACTCGAAGTCGCCGAGGCGGGCCTCGAGGGCATCACGACCGAAGTGGCCGAACTCGAGCTCCATGTACCAACGGATGTTGCAGGGAGCCTCGCCCGAGAGCTTCAGCGTCGCACGCGGCAACGAGAAGCCGGAGAGGTCACCACCGAAGTCCTGCGGCACTTGGATGATCTGTCCGAGGCCACCCATGATCACGTTGCCGCCAGCAGCCTCGGGGGGCTGCGTCTCGTCGTGGTCGAAGGCCTCGAAGCGCGCCTGCAACGTGACGTTGGCCCGGAGCAGGAAGTCGCCGCCGCGGATCCAGAAGCCGTTGTCGTAGCCGGCGCTACCCGGCCCACCGACCAAGGCCACGTCGGCCCTGTCGTTCGCCAAGTAGCTGTCGAGCGCCGCCTGGACGTCGCGGGCGCTGCCATCGGCCACGGCCGGCGCCGTCGCAGCGACGAGCAGGGCGAGGGCGCAGAGCGCCGTCACGAGCTTGTGCATGTACCTGTCTCCCTGTCGCGGCCCGGTCGAGCCGGGATCCCGCGGGTTGTCGGCTACCCCTCCCCGGGTAGCGGCACCCCATCATGGCACGAACGGCCGATGGCACGCCAGGGGGGAGGATCGGTCCTCCAGGGGGGCGCCTTTACGGCGCCAAGCTCCTTTTCGGGATCCCCCGCCGCGAGCCGGCCGATGCCCAGGCGAGCGCGGATGGGCGCGCGGATCCGGGCCGAAGGCGGCCTCCTCACCTTGGAGGACCCGGACTCGAGTCCGGCCGTGGCGCAGCGAGACACCCAGTGGCCGCAGCAGGGGGGGCTTTCGGACAGACCCACGTCGCCCTGCTGGCCGAGGCTGGTCGGCCCCCGGACGGGGCCGATCGAGAATGGCGGACCCGGGCCAGGCGGTGCCACGAGAACGGGCCGTAGCGATCGTGTCGCGACGGCCCGGAAAGGATGCGCCGGGCTCGTGGAGCCCGGGCGCCTCAGAGCCTGAGAGGCCAAGCCTGCATTCTGCTCAGCCTCGACCGTCGGCCTGCCTTGGCAGGCCGCGCCATCGGGCACCTGAGAGGCCAAGCAGGCATCCTGCTCAGCCTCGAGCGTCGGCCTGCCTTGGCAGGCCGCGCCATCAGGCACCTGAGAGGCTGAGCAGGCATCCTGCTCAGCCTCGAGCGTCGGCCTGCCTTGGCAGGCCGCGCCATCAGGCACCTGAGAGGCTGAGCAGGCATCCTGCTCAGCCTCGAGCGTCGGCCTGCCTTGGCAGGCCGCGCCATCAGGCACCTGAGAGGCTGAGCAGGCATCCTGCTCAGCCTCGAGCGTCGGCCTGCCTTGGCAGGCCGCGCCATC
>JBFWRP010000037.1:0-29643 GCA_050248855.1 Planctomycetota bacterium
ATTCCACCCTCGGGCTGCCAGGCCCCCCCGCCGGCGAGAGTGTGGTGCGGCCCGAGGGTGGAATCTCACCCGACTCCGTACGGGGCATCCGCCTCCGTGCGGGACGTCCGCCTCCGCGCGGGGACGACCTACGCCCCCGCCAGCAGGAGGCGGAAACGGGCGAAGGGGAGGTCGGCGCCGACGGAGATGCGGGGGAGCGCCAGAGGGTCGCTCTCGCGGCGGGCGAGGCCGTGCTCGGTGGAGAGGGCGAAGCGCACGCCCGCTTGCTGCACCGCGCGGCGGGCGCGGTCGTCGAAGTCCTGCGCGCGCCCGTTGGGGTAGGCGAACACGGTCGGCGGGGCGCCGTTGCGAGCCGCGAGCTCGGCGCACGACGCGGTGACCTCCTCCGTGACCTGCTCGTCGGTGCACCGCGACAGGATCGGGTGCGTCACGCTGTGGGGGCCCAGCTCGACCAGCGGGTGGGCCTCCAGCGTGGCCAGCTCGCCGTCGTCGAGCAGCGCGAAATCGTCGTCCGGGGCTCCGCCCGGTTCGGGCGCCAAACGCCGGACCAGCTCGTCGATGAGCGCGTCCCAGCGTGCGACGTCGACCTCCTTGATGGCGTGCACGACGCGGGCGTAGGCCGCGCCGCGCGCGCGCACGTCGCGGACGTCGAGCGAGCCCAGCTCGAGGGGCGCTGCGTCGAGCGTGGTCGCGCGCGTGTCGCGGAAGGCCTTCCACAGACGATCGGGCCAGAGGCGGGCGTCTGGGCCCCGGCGGCCCGTCACCACGAACACGGTGGCCGGCACGCCGTGGTGCTCCAGGATCGGCAGCGCGCGCGTGAGGTTGTTGCGGTAGCCGTCGTCGAACGTCACCGCCGCGGCCTCGTCAGGCAGCGTGCCGTCGACCATGCGGCCCAGCGCTTCGGCCAGCGGCAGCACCGTGCGATGGCGGACCAGCCAGGCGATCTGCTGCTCGAAGCTGCGAAGGGGCAGCTGGTGCCAGCAGACAGGCTCGAGCGCCGCCTCGACCACACCGTGGTACATGACGATCGCCAGCGTGTGGCGTCGCTTGCGGCGCAGCACGCGCTCGGCGCCGAGCTTGAGGGCGACGTGATCCACGAGCGGGCTCATGTCGTCCTCGACGGGCGCGGCCCGCGCCCGATCGTCTCGCGCCAGGCGCGGGCTTGGTGGGGCGCGATCACGTCCCACTCGTAGGTCTCGAGCACGCGCGCGCGGCCGCGGGCCGCCATCGCGCTGGCGGCGCCGGGATCGGCCAGCACGCCCAGGACCCCGGTGGCGAAGTCGGCCGCCGAGTCGACGCGCAAGACGCCGTCGCCGAGGTCGAGGCCCTCGGCACCCACGGACGTGCTCACGACCGGCCGGCCCATCGAGAGCGCCTCGCAGATCTTGAGCCGCGAGCCGCCGCCGATGCGCAGCGGCACCACGAACGCCGCGCCCCGGGCCATGAAGGGCCGGACGTCGGGCACGCTCGCGTGCACCTCCACGCCCGGCAAGCGCTGCCAGCGGGCCGCCAAGGCCTCGGGCGGCGCGCGGCCCACGATCGTGAGCCGCACCTCGGGCCGCTCGAGCCGGACGCGCGGCAGCACGTCGGCCAGGAACCACTCCATGCCGTCCTGGTTGGGGCGCCAGTCCAGCGCCCCGACGAAGACGACTTCCTCGGGCTGCACGGGGACGTCGGGGCACGGGGCAAACCACGCGGCGTCCACGCCGTTGGGCACGACCTCCACGTGCGGCTGGCCGCTCCAGGAGCCGATGCGGCGAGCGTCGTGCTCGCTGACGGCCGTGACCAGGTCGGCCGCCCCGAGGGCCGCGCGCTCGAAGCGCGCCACCTTCTTGTGCTGCAGGCCGATGTAGGCCCGATGCAGGAAGCGCTTCTCGTTCTCGCGGTAGCGCCGCCAGATGTCGGCCTCCACGTTGTGCGCCGAGATGGCCACGGGGACGCGTGCGTCCTCGGGGACGTTCGCCACGAGCGGCGTCCACTCCACGTGCACGAGGTCCGGCGGTTCGGACGACGCCAGGGCCTTGGCAATCGCGGCACGCATCGCCGCCGTGCGATGGCCCATCACCATGTACGGCGCGCGGTGTACGACGTTGCGGGCGAGGTCCCAGGCAAAGCTGAGGTCCTTCTTCACGAGCGGGCGGCGCTTGACCGGGAGCAGCTTGACGCCCGTCGCCCGGGCGGCCTCGAGGCCCTCGGCCGGCGTGTCGCCCTCGTCGTGGTAGGCGAGCGTGATGTCGAACTCGGGTGCCAGGCGCGTGAGCAGGGCCGACGTGCGGATGCGCTTGCCCGAGTCCGCGGGCCAGGGCAGGGCCTCGTCGACGACGAGCACGCGAGGGCGGGCGCTGCTCATCGCTCCCCCCCGAGCACGTCGGCGTGCTCCAGGTTGCAGATGCAGTAGCGGATCTTGCCGTTGGGCTCGCGGCGGAGCGCGCTCACCTCGTGGCCGACGATCTCGAGCTCGCCCCGCGTGAGGCCCCTGATGTCGGCGAGCAGCGCCGTGGCGTGCTCGGGGCGGAAGTGGGGGGCGGGGACGTAGTACACGTCGAGGCGGTCGGGCGCGTCCTGGATGTACTGCGTCTCGAAGATGCCGGGGGCCACTTGGGAGAGCCCGCGCCGCGTCAGGATCACGCCGGGGATGCGCGTGCCCGATGGCAACAGCAGCACGTCCTGCAAGCGTCCTTCGAGGCTCTGGATGGTCGGACGCGGGTCGCCGCAGGGGCACGGCGCGTCGCCGAGCACGGCGCGGTCCCCGATCGCGTAGCGCACCAGCGGCATGGCGCGGCTCAGGAGATCGGTGACCAGGAGCCGTCCGTCGTCGTCGACCTCGAGCACGTGCTGGACGTGGTTGACGTGCAGGCGCTTCTCCGGGCTGCATTCCGCGGCGATCCAGGCGGTCTCGCGGCTGCCGTACCACATGGTGACGTCGGCCCCGAAGGCCTCGGCGATCCGCCGCCGCTGATCGGGCGTGCTGGGCTCGGCCGTCATCGTGACGTGCGGAATGGGGCAGGAGCGGCCGCGGGCGAGCGCATGGCGGGCCAGCACGTCCATGGGCCCGGCGTAGGCCTGCACCCAGGTCGGGCGGAAGCGACGGAGCGCGTCGAGGTGGCTGTCCATGCGTGCGGCGTCCAGGCCCGTGCCGGGAAGGTAGAGGCGACGCTCGAGGTAGCGACCGACCAGCGCGGCCTTCGTGCGATGGAGCCACGAGCCGTGATGGCCCGGCATGTCCCGCTCGGCCGACCACACGTACGCGGCCCGCTGGCCGGGCCACCAGCCCATCAGGTTGCGCATGGCCTCGGCGAGGTCGTTCTTGGCGGCGGCGTCCTCTTGCGTCAGGAAGAACGGCGCCGGCTCGCCCGTGGTGCCGCCCGTGCGCACGGTGTGGTAGGTCGAGCGGTCCTGCGTCGTGGAGACGGCGTCGTCCAGGCGCGCCACGAGCGTCTCGCGGTCCAGCGCGGGCAGGGCCATCAGCACGTCGTACGGGTCGTCGGCGTTGGGGTCGACGCCCGCGGCCTTCATGCGCTCGGCGTGCAGCAGCGTCTCGGCCTGCGTCCGGACGAGGAACGCACGAAGGGCCTCGCGCTGGCGGGCCTTGGCCTCCTCCGGCGAGGCCAGCAGCTGCTCGCGGTAGGCGCGCACGACGGAGGCCTTGCCTTGACGGTCCCCACGCCACCACCGGAGCAGCTGCTGCGGCACGGCGGCGTGGAAGCGCGAGAAGAGGTCGGGCCCCGGCGGCGGCTTCATGACGTGACCGCTTCGGGGGTCGTCGGCGCCGGGGCCGGGTGCGGCGGACGCGTGAGCCAGCCCTTCAAGTACCCCCAGCCCAGCCCCAGGTGGATCACGGGGAACACGAGCAGGAGCCGCGGGAACAGCGTCACGCCCTTGGCCCTTGCGGTGACGAAGGAGAAGGCGACGTCCGCCGCAAGGTAGAGCGCGATCGGCGTGACAGAGAGCACCTGCAACGGCCCGCGGAAGAGCAGCACGCCGAGGACGGCGGGGACGAGTCCCGCGGTGAACACCGCGGGCACGAGCGACTCCACCGTGAACGCGCTTGGGTGCTTGCGGTGCAGGCGTGCGCGGCCGAGGCCGTAGCGCACCATCTGGCGGAACAGGGCGCGGGGCGTGCGGCGTGGCTCGTACGCGATCGCGAGCTTGGGGCTGGTCCAGCACGAAAGCCCGGCCTTCGCGCAGCGCCAGTTGAGCTCCACGTCCTCGCAGGCGTCGAACGCCGGGTCGAACGTGCCGACCTGGTCGAAGACGTCGCGGCGGTACATGGCGCCGGCGCTGGTCGGGTCGACGGGGCGCTCGCGGTCGTCGTAGATCGTGCTCTGGGTGCTGTGGCCGAAGGGCGACGTCCGCGCCGCCGCGATCGCCCGCGCCCAGCCGCCTTCGAGCTCGGGCACCAGGGGCTGGGGGCGTGCGAGGCACATGGCCCCGGTGCGCTCGAAGAGGTCCACCATGTCCGCGAGCAGGGTCTTCGTGGGCAGGCGGCAGTGGCCGTCGACCACGGCGATGTAGCGTCCACGGGCCAGCCGCGTGCCGAGCGCCCGGGCCGCGGAGCTGAGCTGCGCCGGGTTGTCGAGCAGCGCCACGCGCGGGTCGCGGGCCGCGACCTCGCGCACCCGCTCGCGGGTGTCGTCGGTGCTGCGGCCGTCCACGACGAGCACCTCGAACGTGGGCCCGCCGGGCTCCTGGCCCAGCAGGTCCTCGAGCACCGCCACGACGTGGGGGCCCTCGTTGCGCACCGGGACCACCACCGTGACGTCCGGCGTGGGGGAGTCGGGCGCGGGAGGTGGGGTGAGGAAGGCGCTCATCCGGGGTCCGGGGACCGGCCGATGGACGGGGGGCCCCATCGTCGGCGGATCGTACGGTGCGGCCACGTAGCATCCCTCTCGACAAGCCATGCACTCGGCCCCCAGCCCCCTTCCTGCCCTCCCTGGCCGGGCCCCGGGCACCGAGGACGAACCGTGCTCGCACGCCTGACGTGGGCCCGCACCCACGGTCGCTGGAACCCGGGGTGGCAGGCCCGGCTGGCCGAGTTCGAGCGCCGGGCGAAGCTGCCGCCCGCGGCGTTTCGCGCTTGGCAGGAAGAGGCCGTCCGCGCGCACGTGGCTTGGGGCCGGAAGGCGCTGCCGTGGTTCGCCGAGCGTGCCCCCGACGCCACGACGCTCGCCGACCTGCCGCCGCTGACACGCCGTGACGTGCAAGCGGGCCGCGACGCGCTGCGGGACCCCTCGCTGGACGTGGCCACGCTGGTCGCCGACAGCACGGGCGGCTCCACCGGCGAGCCGGTGCGCTTCTTCCACCACCCGGACCTCGCCGTGAGCACGTTTGCGACCGAGCTGCTGCTCCAGCGCTGGTGGGGGGTCAAGCCCTGGGCGCGCACGGCGTACGTGTGGGGCGATGACCGCGAGGCCGGTGGGTCGCTGAAGGAGCGCTTGGTCGAACGCCTGCTCGGACGCCTGCACCTCAATGCGTTCCAGGTGGACGACGCCGGGCTCGCGCGCTTCGCGGCCGCGCTGCGGCGCTTCCGGCCCGAGGTCGTGCAGGGGTATGCCACGGCGCTCGACCTCGTGGCCGCGTACCTGCTGCGCGACGGCGGGCCTCCCGTCAGGCCGAAGGTCGTGCGCTCCGCGGCCGAAGCGCTGTTCCCCGATCGCCGCGCGCGCATCGAGGAGGCGTTCGGCGTGGCCGTGCGCGACGTGTACGGCAGTCGCGAGACGCCGTGCCTGGCGGCCCAGTGCGCCCACGGCGGCTTCCACGTGATGGCCCACACGAAGGTGATCGAGCTGGTGGACGAGGCCGGTGCGCCCGTGCCGCCGGGCACGCCGGCTCGTGTGCTGGTGACGGACCTCGGCAACCGTGCCTTCGGGTTCCTGCGCTACGCCAACGGGGACGTGGCCTCGTGGGACCCCGATCCCGCGCCGTGCCCCTGCGGCGTGTCCTGGCCGCGCTTGGAGAAGATCCATGGCCGCAGCAGCGACTTCCTGACCACGCCCTCGGGCCTGCGCGTGCATGGGGAGTGGTTCACGCACCTGTTCTACGGCCGCGACGACGTGCGGCGCTTCCAGCTGCACCAGACGGCGCTGGATCACGTGACCCTGTTGACGGAGGGGCCCGCGGACGAGGCCGCGCTGGCCGACGTGCTGGCTGCGATCCGCAAGCGGCTGGGCGCGGGCGTGGACCTCGTCTGGCGACGTGTCGAGCGCATCGAGACCGGGCCCTCGGGCAAGCACCGCTTCACGGTGTCCGACGTCCCGTTCCTCGTGGGGCCCAAGTGAGCCGGCGGCGCCTGCTCCTGCTCACCGACGTGTTCGGTGGGCTCCATGGCGGAACGGAAGGGCAGGTCCTGACGCTGCTCCGGCAGCTTCCCGACCCGTGGGAGGCCGAGCTGTGGGTGATGCAGCACAGCTACCACTTCGGCTTGGGACCCGGGACGAAGCGCGGGGACTCGACGAGCACGCCCACGGCCGAGCCGTTTCCCTGTCCGTGGCGCGTGTGGCAGCTGCCGTCGCTCAAGGACCCGCGGTTTGCGTGGCGCTTCGGGCAGCTGGTGAAGGCGGCGCGCGCGGCCCGCTTCGACCTCGTGCAGGCCTTCCACAGCGACACGTGCTGGCTGGGCCCGCGCCTCGGGCGGCGGGCCGGCGTGCCGGTGCTCACGAGCCGGCGGGATCTCGGCTACTGGCAGCGTCCGCTGCACCTGCCGCTGTTGCGTTCGGCCAATCGCGTGGCGGCGGGCATCGTGGCCAACGCGAAGGCCGTGGCCGACCGCACGGTGGCCGTGGAGCATGCGCATCCGTCGCGCGTGCACGTGATCCTCAACGGCCATCGTGCGGAGCGCTTCGACACGGCCGCTGATGCGGGGCTGCGTGGGCGCCTGGGGATCCCGGGAGACGCCTTCGTGGCCGGGATCTGCGCCAACCTCAGGCCGCTGAAGCGCCATGCAGACCTCGTGGATGCCGTGGCGGCGCTGGGCGAGGGTGAGCGGCCTGCGCACGTGCTGGTGATCGGCACGGGCGAGGAGGACGAGGTCGCCGCGCTTCGGGCCCACGCGTCGGCGCGCGGGCTCGACGGACGCTTCCACATGCACGGCGTGACCGACGACGTCGTCCCGTGGCTCAAGAATCTCGACGTCGGGGTGCTCTGCAGCGAGAGCGAGGGGCTGTCGAACGCCATCGTCGAGTACATGGCGTGTTCGTTGCCGGTGGTGGCCACGGCGGTGGGGGGGACGCCGGAGCTGGTCGACGAGGGGCGCACCGGGCACCTGTACGCGGTGGGGGACGTGCCGGCGTTGACCGCGCACTTGAAGCGCCTGCGCGACGACCCGGCCGCCGCGCGCGCCCTCGGAGCGGCCGGTCGCGTGCGGTTCGACGCGGACTTGGTCGCCGGGCGCATGGTGGAGCGCTTCGCCGAGCGCTTCGACGCCGAGGTCGAGCGCTTCGCGAAGCCATGGGCGCCCGCAGGCTGGACGGTGCGCATCCATCGCGAGCCGGAGGCGGCGATCGAGGCGTTGGAGCGGGCCGAGGACCACCTGGACGGCCGTGGGTTCTTCCTGGGGCCGGTGTGGAACGCGACGTGGTGGGTTACGCGCGGCGACGCCCCGTTCGTCGTGGAGGCCCTGGACGCGTCCGGCGAGCCGCAGGGCGTTCTTCCGCTCGTGGAGTCACGCGGCGTGCTCGGCTTTGCGGGCCAGGACGTGGGCGCGGATCACTTGGACGTGGTGGCGGCGCCGGGCCAGGGCGAGGCCGTGGCGGCGACCGTGCTCGACGCGCTGACGCGCCGCTCGTACGGCAAGCTGCGCCTGCGCCACGTGCGGGCGGAGGGGTGGCTCCGCCTGGCGCTGCACGACCCGCGGCACGGGATCGCGTGGAACGAGCGCTGGACCACGATCTGCCACGAGATCGACACGCGGGGCACGTGGGACGAGTACCTGGGTCGCGTGTGGTCGAGGAAGCGGCGTCACGAGCTGCGGCGGACCGTGAAGCGGTTCTTCGAGCGCGAAGGCGCGCGCGTCGAGCGGGCCACGACGGTTGCCGCGGTGGACGACTTGCTCACGCGGCTGTTCACGCTGCATGCCAAGCGGTTCGCGGGGCAGGGGGCCGATACGGACTTCTCGGGCCCGGCCGTGGAGCGCTTCCACCGCGCGCTCGCGCCCAAGCTGCTCGATCGCGGCGAGCTCGTGTTGTTGGCGCTGGTCGACGAGGGGCGCGACGTGGCCGTGTACTACGGCTTCCGGCACCGGGGCCGGGTGCTGCACTTCCAGAGCGGCATCGACGACGGCGAGGCGGGCACGAGTGCGGGCACCGTGCTGCGCGCCAAGATGTTGGAAGAGGACGTGTTCGGGCAGGACGCGACATCGTTCGACTTCCTGGACGGCGACGAGGCCTACAAGCACGCCTGGGCCACGGGCCACCACGACCTCTTCGATCTCGTCATCCACCCCCGCGGCGCCCGCGGCCGTCTCGCCGCCGCCACCCGCGGCCTCTACGGCGTCGTGAAGGACGAGATCAAGCGCCGCAGGTCGTAACGGCAGTCCCGGCGTCGCGAGACGCGGTACGGAGGCGGGGAATTCTTCCGCAACGTGCCGCCTTGCTTGACCGCATGGGGGAGATCCCCTCGGCACGTTGCGGAAGAAATCCCCGCCTCCGTACGGCATTGGGCGAGTCGCGGCAGACGTTCCCGCGTTCCCCTACGGCCCGAACCGCATCGCCCGGTAGCCGTGCTTCGGCCGCGGTTCCACCAACACGGTCGGCTTGCCGAACGCCTGCATCAGACCGATCTGCGCGGCCAACACATCCGCTTCGTCCTGGTCGCGACCGAACACCACCACCACGCCCGGCGTCCCCACGGCCTTCGCCTCGGCGATGTCGCGCACGTACGTCGCCTGCGGCGCGCCGTGGAACACGTCTTCGGGCGTCATGGGGGCCAGCGCCAGCACGGTGTCCGCAGGCTTCACCTGCTCCGCGAGCTGACGGTTGAACCACTCGTTGTCGCGGACCACGAAGCGATAGCGGAACACCCCCGCCGCACCGACGCCCAAGCACGCGACCAGCAACACCAGCGCGACCTGCCGGCGTCGCTCCACCGTGGGCGTGCCCGAGCGTGCGAACACGGCAAGCAGCCCCAACGCGGCCAGCGCGAGCGCCAGGACCACCCACGGCACGGCATCGCGCGAGGACTGGAGCCCGCCATACACGACGGCGCCCGCCGCCACCAAGGCCAGCACGCCGGCCGCGCGGCGATGGACCGACCACCCCGCGGTTGCGCGGGATGCGTCGAGCCAGCGCGCCACCAACGCTGCCGACGGCACGACGAGCAAGGGCAGCACGGGGGCGAGGTAGCGCACGTGCTTCGTGGGCACGGCGCTGAACACGAGCAGCGACACGGCGCCCGCCGTGGCGAGGCCGGCCGTGCTCCCCAGGAAGCGCCGCCCGCGCGGCACGAGGCCCAGCACGGCGACCAGCAGGTAGCCGAGGCCCCAGGGTGCGAACTGCGCGGGGAGCATGGTCAGGTAGTAGTGGATCGGTTGCTGGTGGTTGCCATCGCCCGCGACGCGGTCGCCCATCTGGTCGACGACCAGCGCGCGGAAGTAGGGCTCGCCCCCCGCGATCAGGGCGGGAACGAGCCACAGGAGCGGCAGACCCAGCAGCGGCAGCAGGAAGGGCAGCGGCTTGGGGAAGTGCCTGGGCGCGCGATCCAGGAGCAGGAGGGCGATGGGGGCGATCAGGAGCGGCGGGCCCTTCACGAGCATGGCCAAGCCCAGCCAGAGACCCGCCGCCCACGCGGCGCGGGAGCCTCCCTCGCGACGCGCCGCGTCCAGGGCCGCGGTTCCGGCGACGGCCAGCCCTGCGCCGAACATGTCGAGCCGGCCTTCCCGCGCGAGCCACGCCAGGCCGAACGTCGAGAGCGCCAGGAGCCCCGCGACGAGTGCCGCGTCCGCCGAGGCCGTGCGCCGCATCGCCCACCGTGCGCTGGCCATCACCAGCAGCACGAAGCCGAGCGCCGACGGCAGGCGCACGAGGAACGGCGTGATCTCGCCGTTGATCCACCCCGTCCCCGCGACGATCCAGAGGTACAGCGGCGGCTTGTTGGCGTAGATCTCGCCGTAGCGCGTGGGCACCAGCACGTCGCCCGTGCGGATCATCTCGCGGGCCAGCGTGCCCCACCGCGCCACGTCGAGCTCGTGCAGGCTCCGCGTCCCCAGGTCGAGGAGCGCCAGCAGCACGGCCAGCACCAGCAGCGCCCCCTGGCCCGCAAACCGCCCGGACCCCGACGCAGCAGGCGACTTCAGCGGCAGCGTTGCGGTGCTCATCGTGCGCGGCATGCTCCCATCCCCCTGGCCGAGAGGCGTCGATTGTGTCGCGCGTCGTGCGGGCGGCCGTGTTGCTACCGTTGGAGGCATGCGCCGTGGTGTGGTCCTCGTGCTGCTGCTTGGGCTCTGCGTCGTAGCGTGGCGTCTCCTTCCGTCTCCTCCTGGAGGCGGTGCACCGGCCCTACCCGACGGCCGCGAGCCGGTCGCGGCCCCCGAGCGCGCGCCTGCCTTGGCTGGCGTCGGTGGGAGGAGCGGGGACACCGAGGCCGCCTCCACCGCCGCCGAGGCCGCCTCCACTGCCTCCGAGCCGCTCCCCGAGGGCGAGCCCCGCGTGACGATCGCCACGACGAGCGGGGTGGTGCTGTCCGACGCGCGGGTGCTCTCCTGCCCGTGCACCTTGCCCGTCGATTGGCCCACGCGAACGGACCTCGGCCGTGCTCTCGACGGCTACGCCTGGCCCGGGGGCGGGCGTCATCTCGTGTTCACGGCGACGCACGCCACCGTGACCGACTCGCCCGGTGAGGGTGGCGTGGTCGCCCTGGCGCCCCTGGCCTCCGTGACCGCGGTCTGGGCGGACCGCGAGGCCACGGGCGAAGGTCCGCCGGACACGCTCCGCCTGGAGCTGGACGGCCTGTCGATGGACGTGCCGTTCGAAGCGGCAGTCGTTCCCGTGCCCGCCGTCTACGCCCGCGCGGCGGCCCTACGCGATGGCGTCGTCGTGGATCGCCTGGCGGTGCACCTGGAGGGAGGGCGCGGTCATCGCCTCGAGTTCGTCGGCGGCCCGCGCGTCACCGTCACGATCGTGGCGACGTCTTCCGTTCCGACCACAGCGGAGAGCGTCTGCAGCGGGACCTTCTCCACGGAGGTGGGGGCGGACTGGCCCTTCACGCTCCTGCGTCACGACGAGCACGCCTTCCGGGGCGAGGTGACCCTCCCGCAGGGCGTAGCCGGCAGGATCGCGGTCGATCTGCGCGACGGCGCCGTCGGCGCGTACGGGTCCGTCGACTACGGGCCGCGCGGACCCACGCAAGTCGAGCTGCCCCTCAGACCGACGCGCGCGGTGCGCGTCGCGTACCGCGGCCCGCCCGTGCGCGCCCAGGTGATGCTCTGGCTGACCCGCACCATGCCGGACTTCCAGTTCGGCATTCGCAACTTCCACATGGTCGAGCTGGACTGGGGGAAAGACGCGACGTTGTGGTTGGCCGAGACCTCGTGGAACCCCACGGTCGAGCTCTTGACCGGATCGGGTGCGGTCCGCGTGCCCGATGTGCTGCAAGTCGGGCCGGAGACCACGGAGATCGTCCTCGAGTCCCTCGGCGCCAAGCCAACCGAGGGCACGCGTTTCGACCTGCGAGGACTTCCACCGACGTGGACGTGGACCTGGGGCACCCAGGTGAACGGAGTCGGCATCGGCGGGCCCGTGGAAGGGCCCTTCTTCGTGCCGTTGGCGTTCGGGCCGCCGATGGAGCTGCGGCCGCGCCATGTCGTCCTGCGCGGCGAGTCTGCGTCGGGGGTCTGCGAGGTCCGGTTCGAACTACGGAAGGATGGCCCACCAGAGCTCACCCTGGACGCTCGACAGGCTGTCCTGGGCGGAGACCCAGCCCAGCTGGACGTGGCCCAGCTTGCGGCAGGCCTCCATCTCGGCTCGCACCGGCTCGGTGACATCATCGTGAGGACGTTCGTGACCATGCGTTCGGCGTGGACCGACGTTCCCGTGTTCCTCTACGGCGCGCCCGAGCGTCCCGCAGAGTTCCCGACCGGCCTGAAGCTCCTGACACGGAGCGATGGGGATGTGGTTCGGCACACCCTCGAGCGCGTGGGGCAGGCACTGCCGCCGGCAACCGTGCCCTTCCTCCTCGAGGCGCCTGGCGCCGAGGGTCTCCGTGTGCGCATCGAGATCCAGGATCCCTCGACAGGTGCGTGGCGTGCGTACGACGTCATCTGCGGCCAGCAGACCCACATCGAACTGCCTGCTGCAGCCACCCACGTCTCCCTGCGCACGATGGCCGGCGTTCCCCTGGGCCAGGCCGTGGATCTCGACGCGTTGGGTGCGCGGCCTGACGATCACGCAGCGCTGGAGGTGCGCGCGGTCTTGGAGTTCGCGTCCGTTGACGATGCGAGCCTGCGGGGCGTGCGCGGCGCGGTGCTGGAGGACGGCGGATCTGCGGTGCCGCTGCTGCTGTCGCGCTGCCAAGCGGTGGCACGCGACTCGCCGCCCCCTCGGTCCGAGCCGGTGGTCTTGCGGTTTGCCGACGGACGCTCCGAGCGATGGGATGCGGCCGACCTGCCCATCCTGGTCCTCGACCTGCTCGACGGCACGTCGGTGCAGTGGGTCGCCCCCGATCGTTGAGGCTAGGCTTCCGGGATGGACACGATCTCCTCCTGGCTCCGGCTCGCGGCGGCCTCGTTGCTGCTCGTGGCGAGCGGCCTGATCCCTGCGCTTGAAGACCCGGGATCCCGTACCTGGGCCGACGGTACGGCGGTCGCCACGCGGACGCGGATCGAGGCGATCCTGACGGGGCCGGGGACGCGGCGGCATCTGGTGTGCGGGCATCGGGGGGACTACCGGTTGCAGGAGGGGAACAACCTGCGGTCGTTCGACAGTGGCTGGCGCGCGGGCCTGGACCTGATCGAGATCGACGTGGAGAGCACGGCCGACGGCGTGCCCGTCGTGGTCCACGACGAGTGGCCGCGGACGAAGACGTGGGCGGACTGGCAGCGGCGACGCAAGCCCCTGTTGACGCTGGCGCGGGCCCTGGCGTGGGCGGCACCGATCGGGAAGCCGTTGCTCGTCCTCGACATCAAGACGCCGCATCTGGAGTCGGTCGTGGCGGCGATCCGCGCGGCGCGCGCCGCGGGTCGGGTCGTGGCCTTCGCCAGCGACGAGCACGAGTACCACCGGCTGCGCTTTCTGATGCCGGAGCTGGACGTGATGGTGCGCGCCCACGATGCGAAGGGCGCACGGGCCTGGGCGGCCCGGCAGGACCCGAAGATCGTGATGATCCACGGTGACTACGACTGGATGCACGGCGGACTCTGCGACGAGCTGCGGGCGATGGGCTACCGCACCTACTGCAACTCGTGGAAGCTCACGTGGGATGACGAAGCCTCGGGCGCCGCGTCGAGCGTGGGTCGCATCTTCCGCCGTGGCATCGACGTGGCGCAGACCAACCACCCGCCGACGGCCGTCGCCGCCCGCAACGCCGCCAACCGCCGCGCGGGGCGCTGGTTGCCGGGTACGGAGTAGCCGGTACGGAGTCGGGTGAGATTCCACCCTCGGGCTGCCCGATGCGCTCCCATGCGGACATGCCTGACGGCCCGAGGGTGGAATCTCACCCGACTCCGTACGGCACTCTGACGCTCGCCGGCGTGGCGCGAGGCGCGCGGAGGTGTCTGAACCTGTGCCTCGGAGCGAAGCGACGGGGGCACGGTGTCAGACACCCGGAGTGCGACGTTCGCCGGCCGGTGGACCGCGACCCCCGTGAGGGGTGCAGGGGGGGTACGGAATAGCCCCCCTGCTGCGCAGGCGAAGCCGGAGCACCGAATCCGCGCGGGAGCGCGGAACGAGCGCGGAGTGACCAGTCCCCAGACTGCGACGTCCCCTCGCCGTCGTACCGCGACCCCTGCGTGTCAGGCACCTTGCCCACGTTGCCGCTGCGCGGCGCCGCGGCAAGGGTCCTGACACATCCGGGTTCGCTCGCCGTCGTACCGCGACCCCTGCGTGTCAGGCACCTTGCCCACGTTGCCGCTGCGCGGCGCCGCGGCAAGGGTCCTGACACATCCGGGCTCGCTCGCCGTCGTACCGCGACCCCTGCGTGTCAGGCACCTTGCCCACGTTGCCGCTGCGCGGCGCCGCGGCAAGGGTCCAGACACATACGGGGTCGCTACGCGAAGCAGCTGCGGTAGATCGCGGCGAGGCGCTTGGCCTGGGCGCGGGTGCCGTAGTGCTCGGTGACGCGCTGGCGGCCGTAGGCGGCACGCTCTTTCGCGCCGGCCGGGTCCGCAAGAACGCGCGTGAGGGCGCGGGCAAGTGCCGCGGCGTCGTCGGGCGGCACCACGAGACCCGCGCGGCCGTGCTCGACGACCTCGGCCATCGCGCCGACGTCGGTCACGACCACCGGGACACCCACGGCCAGCGCTTCGAGCAAGGCGATCGGTAGCCCCTCCGTACGGCTGGGCAGCACCGCGACCTCGGCCGCAGCGAGACACGCAGGACCGTCGCTCCGCCAGCCCGGCAGCGCCACGCGGTCCGCCAAGCCCAGCGCCGCCGCGCGCGCCGTCAGCCGCTCGCGGTCGGCGCCGTCGCCGACCAGGGCCAGGCGCAGGTCCGGGGCCTCGGGCGCCACGCGCGCGAAGGCCTCCAGCAGGACGTCCTGGCCCTTCTCGGGACTCGTCCGTCCGAGCGCCACGATCAGGCGCTGGTGGCCGCTGGCGCCCAGTGCGGCGCGCGCCGCCGCTCGTCCCCTGTCCGCCGCGTCGGCGACCTGCACGGCGTCGATGCCGTTGTCCACGCGATGGATGCGCTCGCGGGGCACGCCGCGCGCGGCCAAGCGCTCGGCGAGCGCGTCGCTCACCACGACCACGGCGTCCGCCTTGCGCAAGGCCCGCCGGTCCCAGGCCTCGAACGCGCGCACCTTGGCGTCCTCGCCCGTGTACCCGTGCACGACGGCGACCCACGGCAGCCCCAGCTTCCTCGCGGCCTTGGCCCCGACCACGTTGGCCTTGTAGTCGTGGGTGACCACGACATCGGCGCGTGCTTCCTCCAACACGGCCACCAAGCGCGCGGTGATGCGGTGGTCGTAGGACGAGCGCTGCTCGATGCGATGCGTCGCGAGCCCGGCCGCCTCGGCCGCTTCCAGCAGCGGCGAGCTCGTCCCCGGTCGCACGAACACGGCAAGCGATGCGTCCACACCCACGTCCCGCTGGCGCGCCTGGTCCAGGAGCAGGCGCTCGGGCCCGCTGAGGCGGTCGCTGTTGCGCACGTGGACGACCCGCAGCGGCGCGGGACCCGCGGACGTCAAGGTCCGCGGTCCTCGGCCCACGTCGTGACGGTGACGGGGCCGATGGGGTCGCCGACCTGCCCGGCCGCGTCGATGGGCCGGATGCAGATGGCGTACTCGGTCGCGGGCTCGAGGCCGCCGAGGAACGCTTCGGGCACGGCGCTCAGCGCCCGGACCTCGTCGTCCACCTGCACGAGGTAGGCGATCACGCCCGTGTCGTCGTCGGCACCATCCCAGCGCACGCGCGCGCGGGTCGCCGACAGTGCGTGGGCCCAGAGCGTGGTCGGGCCGGTGGGGGCCGTGGCGTCGTCCACGGCGCTCGAGGCCGCGCCCAGCGTGACGAGCACGGCCGTGCGGCCGAGGACGTCGTGGGCGCCGCCGTAGCTGCCCGCCGCGTGCGTGACCTGGATCGCGAAGGGCCCGCGCGCATCGAACGCCGGTCCGTTGGAGGCCACGCGCGCGAGCACCAGGGCGTCCACGACGCCCTCGGCGTCGGTCATGCCGGTGGCCACGCGGGCGCCCTCGCGATCGTCGATCGTGACGGCGGCGCCGGGGAGAGGCTGTCCGGACTCGTTGCGCACCACGACCCGCAGCGTGAACCAGCGTTCGCTCCGCCACGCGGCGGGGTTGGCCCACTCCGTGATCGCGTCCATGGACTCGGCGGTCAGCTCGTCGATGAGGCGATGGCCGCTGCTGGGCACGATGTCGCTGACGTCGATGCGCTCGAACAGCACGGGCTTGCCGGGGCCTTGCGCGACGTCGCGCATCCACACGTTGTCACGCGTCGGACCGCCGTGGCTGCTGTCCCACTCGCGCTGGACGAGGACGTCGGTCGCCTGGAAGACGTTGTGGCGGATCTCGAGGTCCGCCGGAGCCGACGCGGCACCGCCGGCCCAGACGTAGGCCTTGGCGGCGAACGGCGCGTGGGTGGACGTGGCGTGGAAGCGGTTGCCGTGCACCTGCACGCCTTGGGCCGCATCCATCGAGATGGAGAGCGCCAGGGCCTCGCTGTGCTGCGCATCGGCCGTGACGAGCACGTCGTTGTGGTGGACGTGCGCGTCGGTCGCGGTCTCGAGGCGTACGCCGTGCGCCCAGTGCACCGGGTACTCGGCGTTGGGCCGGTCCTGCGCGCGGATGCGGTTGTCGTGCAGCTCGCAGCGCAGGCCCGAAGCGTCCTGGCCATCGATGTGGACGCCGCGGCTCTCGCCGTCGAGCAGGTTCTCGTAGACGTCGGCGTCGGGCTTGTACACGCCGATCATGTACGCGTTGGCGACGGCCGAGCGCGTGCCCTGCACCCGGTTGTGGTGGATGCGGAACGGGCCCGTCGTGGTGTTGCCCTGCACGTAGATGCCCCACTGGGGGCTGGCCGTGATCAGGTTCTGGTCGATCTCGCAGGCCCGCGTGATGCCGCCGAGCCAGATGGCGGCCAGTCCCGGGTAGTGGCGGTCGGCCACGACCTCGGTGTGCGTGGCGATCGTGCAGTGGTCGATGCGGATGTCGCCGCTCGGCTGGTCGAAGATGACGAGGCCGCTGCAGTCGGGCCCGACCAGGTCCGCGACGAGTCCCGAGAAACGGACGTCGTGGCCGCCGCGGAACTGGATGGCCGGCGAGGAAGCGCCCGGGGCCCCTTGGCGGATCGTGCCCCCGTGGATCCAGATGCGGCCGCTGCCGTACTGGTACTCGCTCAGGATGCCGGGCTTGCTCGGCTCGGCCGCCGTGCCGTAGGTGATCGTGTGGCCGGCCAGGTCGAGCGTGACGTCCTTGGCGCTGATCGTGATCGCCGTGCCCGGGGCCGTGATGTCGCGGTCGAGGCGGTAGAGGCCGGGCGAGGTGATGGTGCGCGGCCCGCTGACGGGGGTGGCCGTGCCCGCGGGGCCCGCCAACGCACCGGGCACGCGCGCGCCCACGCCGTGGCTGAAGGGGCCGAAGCCCGAAGCGTGCTTCACGCGCACGGCCAGCTGCAGCGTGCGTCCCGGCTCCAGGTCGAGCACCTCCAGCGTCTCGAGGGCCCCGGGTGTGCGCTTGCCGCCGCGGAACGTCGCCAGGGGGGCACTCCCCGCGTAGCGCGGCGAGGCCGGGTCGGGGGAGAGGTGGGCCGGCGAGACCCGCACCTCGTAGGCCTCGATCGACCCCCGGTCGGCCGGGGCGGTGAACGTCAGGCGGACCACGCCGCGCTCGCCGGGCCACGCGGTCAGGCCCTCGAGGGCCGTCGGGACGATGCCGTCGACCGGGGGGAGCGGGGGCGGCGGCCGGTAGCCGTCGGGTCCGCCGAGGCCCGACTTGGCTTCGCCGCCGCCGCCGCAGGCCACCAGCACGCCCACGAGCGCGAGGGCCGCGGTGCGGGCCAGGGCCGCGATCCCGCGGCGAGGGGGGAGGTCGGGGTGGTGCACCATGGCGGTTCGAAGCCTACCTCGCCCCGCAATGGGCATGCCCGGGCCGGTGGGCCCGGGCTATCGGGCCTGGCGAACCTCCGGGCGACTTCCAGCGTCGATGCGCATGGACATGGAGATGCGAGGGCGCCCCCCGAGGAGTCCTTCGTCCCCTTGGCTGCGGCCGTGCCGGCGGCTGCCCGCGCTTGATCCGGCCCTCCCGATCCCGAGAATGTGACGCATCGGAGACCCGACCATGAGGCGCACCACGCATCGCTTCCCCCGTTGGCTGACCGGCTTGGCGCCGGCGGCCCTGCTGCTCGGCTTGGCCGTGGGTCCGGCGCACGCCGGCCCCGAGGTCGGCATGGACGCGACCGACGTGTCCGCGCAGGCCCACATCAACATCGACCCCGTCACGCTGGCCGAGCTGAAGGGGCGCGTGATCCTCTTGGAGCTGTTCACCACCACCTGAGGCCCCTGCCGTGGCCAGGTTGGCCACCTCAACAAGCTTCACGAGGACTACGACGCCAAGGGCTTCACGATCATCAGCGCCAGCGGCGAGTCGAAGGAGGTCGTGCAGGCCTTCGTCGACCAGCTCGGCGCGACGTACCCGATCTTCGTGCAGGCCAATGGCACGGGCTCGTACAGCACGGGCGGAGTCCCGTCGGCCTGCTTGATCTCGGCGGAAGGCAAGATCGTCTGGGCCGGCCATCCCGGCTCGCTGTCCGACGACCTGATCGATGCCGAGCTCAAGAACGTCGACAAGGACCGCCGCATCTCGACGTGGGCGTTCAACATCACGCGCACCATGCCCGAGGTCCCGGAGAGCCTGGACAAGGACGCCAAGAACCTCGTGAAGGGCAAGTTCGGCGCCACGCTGAAGGCGGTCGAGAAGGCCGTCGAGAAGCTCGAGGGCGACGACAAGGCCAAGGGCGAGGCGCTGCGCGACTGGATCGCGGGCGTGGCCACCAAGCGCATGGAGACGGCCGCCGGGCTCGTCGCGGACCGCCAGGTCTACGCCGGCTTCAAGATGTACGGCGAGATCGAGGAGCTCTTCAGCGGTCACGACCTGGGCAAGCAAGCCAAGGACGCCGCCAAGGCGCTCGAGAAGGACAAGGACACGGGCCTCGAGATCAAGGCCAGCGAGAAGCTGGAGGAGATCAAGAAGGAGATGGCGGGCGAGCGCAAGGCCGAGGACAAGATCAAGTGCCTGAAGCCGCTCCTGTCGAAGAAGTACGAGGAGACGGTCGCCGGCAAGGAAGCCGCGAAGATGGCCGAAGAGCTGGAGAAGGCAGG
Source organism: Planctomycetota bacterium (assembly GCA_050248855.1). GTDB lineage: Bacteria > Planctomycetota > PLA2 > PLA2 > JAEUHO01 > JACKGW01. The sequence goes on from JBFWRP010000037.1 coordinate 18,975, forward strand.
CGACGGCGCTGCGGCGCACTAGCGGTTCGCGTCATCCCCAACGACCCTGCGGGGCGGGCCGAACGGTCCGCCCCGCTTCCATGGGAGGGGGTGCCGCGCGCATCGAGACGCGTACGCACGTACGGAGTCGGGGGGGTTTACACCCACCGGCCGCCCGGCGCCCCCGCCCGCGGCTGCTTTCTCCGGCCCGAGGGTGGAATCTCACCCGACTCCGTACGGGCCTACCGGGCAGCTCGCTCCGCGCCCTTCGCCGTGATCGTCCGCGTGGCGATGTCGCCAGCGAACTCGCCGGCCTCGATGCCCGCGATGACGTCCTCGACGGCGCCGAAGGCGAACGAGGACAACAGCTTGTCGAGGCGCCCGGCGGTGTGCTTGAGGTTCACGGTGTGGCGGAAGCGCGCCACGCGCGAGGCCTCGGCCAATCGCGGCTGGTCCGGGTCCACTTCCCACGGGTGCAGGTAGAGCATCCCGGGTCGCCCCTCTGCCTCCGCCTGCCGCAACCCTGCCCGCATCACGCCCAGGGGCAACAGCCGGAGCCAGCCCCCGCCGCTGGCCGGCACGTTGCGGCCGGCCACGCGCCACGTGGTCATGGGCAGCTCCCAGATCCAGCGCCCGTCGCCGTCGTCCACGCGCACCGGCCCGCGCGGGAAGTCGGGGATGCCGTAGCGGTCGTGCTTCACGGGGAAGACGCTGCTGGAGTAGGCGTAGCCCTCCTCGCGCAACACGTCGTAGGCCCACGGCGTGTCGTTCGTGATCGAGAACGACGGCGCGCGGAAGCCCCGGATCGTCGGTAGCCCCGCCGCCTCCAACGCCCGCCGGGCCCGGGCGAGGTCCTCGCGGAACGACGCCTCGTCGAGCGAATGCACCAGCCGGTGCACGCTCCCGTGGCTGGCCACCTCGTGGCCGGCGTTCGCGATGCGCGCGATCAGCGCGGGATGCTTCTCCGCGACCCACCCCAGGGTGAAGAACGTGGCCCGCACGCCGTGGCGGGCGAACTGGTCCAGCATGCGCGTCGTGTTGGCCACGACGCGGTCCTCGTACTCCTCCCAGCGCTCGCGGTCCACGACGTCCTCGAAGGCGCTGACCTGGTACCAGTCCTCGACGTCCACGGTCAGGGCATGGCGGGGGGCCGTGCTCATACGGACGTCTCCTTCAGCTCTTCCCAGTCCTCGTTGCGCGCCGTGGACGCGATGATCATGAGGGCCGGCAGCCAGTACCAGTTGGCGCGCTCCAGGTTGTGGGCGGCGAGCCCGCTCACCAGCATGAGCCCCAGCGTGAACAGGCATGTCCAGCAGAGGGATCCTACCGCCCGGTCCCAGCGCGTCTTCCCCCGCCGACGGCGGGCCATCTCGCGGACGGCGAACACGATCGAGCTGAAGAGGAAGCCGAGGAAGGTGATCGTGCCCAACGACCCGCGCGTGGCCACGATCTGGCCCGTCAGGCTGTGGGGGAGCAACGGACGCCCGTCGATCCGGCGCACGCGGTACTCGCTCCAGTTGCCGGGCCCCACGCCCAGGATCGGGTTGTCGGCCAGGATGCGGAAGGCCACGCGATAGCCCTCGACCCGGTCGGCCGTGGACGACTCGCGGGTGTACGTCTCGCCGCTGACGATGCTCTCGATGCGCTTCTTCTGCGCGTCGCTGAGCAGCGCCACCATCGCCACCCCGGCCGCGACGAGGAGGCCGATGCCGACGAGGCGCGGCCAGCCCTTGCGGAGCATCGTCAAGGTCCAGAGCGCCGTCAGGATCGTCAGCACCAGGGCGCTGCGGCTCGACGACATGAACACCGAGTACACCGCCAAGCTGGCGTAGACGAGGGCGCAGAACCGCACGAACCACGATCGCGACGTGACGCCGGCCCAGATCACGAGCGGCAGGGTGAACACGATCGTCGCCCCGAAGCTGTTCGGGTCCGCGTTGGACCAGCCCACGCCCATCATGCGCACCACGCCTTGCGCGTAGTCGTAGCGGCCCGCCTTCCATTCGATGAACGAGAGCAGCAGGAACGTCCCGACGCCCGCGCACATGACGAGCAGGGTGAGGAGCAGCTCGCGGCGCGTCTTGATGATGCTCACCAGCAGGAAGTACGACAGCATCATCGTCACGTGGTCGATGTGCGCTTGCTCGGCCAGGTTCGGCTCGAACGCGAACAGCGCAGACAGCGTGCAGGCCACCACGAAGGCCCCGAGCCAGAACGTCTGCGGCCGCTCGATGGCCAGGGGCTTGCGCTTCTTCATGCCCTCGTGGATGGAGCGACCGATCGCCACCAGCAGCGCGAACAGGCCGAGCAACGAGCGCGGACGCATCTTCTCGAGCGACGGCAGGTACTCGTCGAGGTAGCTGAGCGCCAGGAACAGGTAGACCATCAGCACCCAGAAGTGCAGCGACAGCCCTCCGAAGTGGGTGCGGGCGAACGTGAAGAAGCCGCGCCTGAGGTTGGGCTCCCACGGGCGGTCCGCGCGCTCGAGCGTCCCGGCGGGGGCCGTGGCGGGAGGGGCGGGCCTCACGGTTGCGTCCCCACGCGCCGCCGGAGGCCGATCCCCGGAGGCGCCGCGTACGCGATGGCACCCACGACGGCCACCGACACGAAGCCGCCCGCGATCAGCGCAGGCCATCCGTAGGTCGCAGCGGGGTCGTACAGCAAGCGCAGGGCACCGTACGTCGCCCCGCCCGCCAGCAAGGGCAGGCCCCAGACACGTGCCCACCAGGCGGGGAGGCTGAAGCCGAGGCGTCGGCCGTTCCACCACGGCAGCACGAAGCCGTGCACGATCGCCGCCGGGACCAGGGTGCCGTAGGCCACGCCCACCAAGCCGTGCTCCTGGACCCACCAGAGGCTTAGCCCCAAGTTGGCCGCGCCCTCGCACAGCGTGGCGAGGGCCAGGGATCGCATGTGCCCCGTGCCTTGGTGGGCCATCACGAGGGGGTAGCTGCTGATCGGGAACAGCGCGGCGAACGCCAGCACGACGAGGCTCGCGCCTCCGAACTCCCGGAACGACGCGTCGCCCTTCATCCAGGTCTCGAGGAACGCCCCGCCGAGCACGAACAGGTACACGATCAGCGGCGTGGCCGCCACGAGCACCTGCCGCGACGAGGTCGTGAGCAGCCGGACCAGACCGAGACGATCGCCCACCGCATGGCGGGCGCCCAGCTCCGGCATCAGCACGCGGCCGACCTGGAACACCAGCGTCCGGGCGTGGACCGGCATCTTCGCGGCGCGGTCGAACAGCGTGACCCACCACGCGCTCATCGCGCCGCCGATGACGAGTGCGTCGGTCTTGTCCGAGAGCAGCAAGGACGTCGTCACGATGATGTTGAAGGCGCCGTAGCCGAGCAGGCCCCGGGCCGTGCCGCGGGTGGCGCGCCGCGGCCAGAACGAGAGCCCCGGCTGCTCGCGGAAGGCCAGCCGCGTCTTCCACACCATCTCGCAGAGCTCGACGAGCCCGATCACCAGCGCCAGCGCCACGATGCCGCCACCGAGGACCAGCACCAGGATGATGCCCGTCGTGCTGACGGCCAGGGACACGAGGTCGATGCGGCACGTGAGGTCGAAGCGCTGGCGACCGATGAGCACGGCCGTGAACGCGTTGAGCGGCAACATCACCGCCAGCAGCACGCCGCTGATCACCAAGGCCCAGCCGGCTTCGTCGTGGCGGTCCGCCGGGACGTCGAACCACGCCCCCAGGTTGGGCGCGAGGACGAGCGTTGCCGCCAGGATCAGCGCGCCCCCGGCAGCGAGGGTCACGAACGCGCCGTGCACGTAGCGCTCGACTTCGTCGGCTTCCTCGCGCGCGTGGTGGCGTGCCACGAAGTGCACGATGGCCGGTCGGATGCCGAAGTCGGCGACGTTCAAGTACCCCGTGAGCGTGTTGATGATCACCCACACGCCGAACAGGTGGTTGCCCAGCGCCTGCACCACCTCCGGGCTCAGGAGCAGCAGCACGAGGGCGTGGAGCAGGTAGGACGCCGCGTTCCAGGCGGCGTTGCGGGCCAGCACGCGACCGGCGCCCGAAGCCGGCGCCGCGGGTCGAGGTGCCTCCGGCGGGGTGCCACCGGGGCGCGGGGAGGGGGGCGCTGTCTCGCTCACGGCCCGGAGATGATGTCCTCGCCCCGCAACACGGCGGCTGCCGATGTCCTGCTGCTGCCACATCGACCACCCACGACCGTCGTGTCCAGCCTTTATCGGGCCTGCATGCCCGTCCGATAGGACTTGCGAGCCTGTCCGAGGGGCAGGCGAGGCGGCGGCCCTCCCGGCACCGGCCCGTGCGAGCGGGCTGGCGGGCGGATCGCCGCCGGGGGGTCGGCGCGCGGCGGCAGCAGGCAGGTGGCACCTGCCTTGCTGTCAGGGCCGTTCGCATGCTCTCCTACCGGGTTCAGGACGAACATCGGCCTAGCGGGCGGCGGCCTGCCCACGGAGGGCATCCATGCGGACGTGCGTGACCGGAGGAGCGGGCTTCATCGGCTCGACGCTGGTGGACCGCCTGCTGGCCGACGGCCACGAGGTCGTGGTGCTGGACGACTTCAGCACGGGCCTGCGCCAGAACCTGGAGGCCGCCGGCTCGGCGATCGAGCTCGTCGAGGGCGATCTCCGGGACCGCGACCTCGTCGCGCGGGCCGTGAAGGGCTGCGAAGTGGTCTTCCACCAGGCGGCGCTGGCCGCCGTCGCGCGCAGCGTCGAGCACCCCGAGGAGGTCAACGACGTCAACGTCGTGGGCACGCTTCGGCTGCTCGTGGCCTGCCGTGGGGCGGGCGTGCGCCGGGTCGTGTTCGCCTCGTCGTCCTCCGTCTACGGCGACACGCCCGAGCTGCCCAAGCGCGAGACGATGCCGCTGTCGCCGCGCAGCCCCTACGCGGCCTCCAAGGCGGCGGGGGAGGCCTATCTTCAGGGTTTCCAGGCCACCTACGGGTTGGAGGCGGCGATCCTGCGCTACTTCAACGTGTACGGACCGCGACAGAGCCCTCGTTCCGCCTACGCTGCCGTGGTTCCCCTGTTCGTCGACGCGCTTCGCCACGGCCACCCGGCGACCGTGAACGGAGACGGCGGACAGACCCGGGATTTCACCTTCGTCGAGGACGTCGTGGACGCGCTCGTTCGCGCGGCCTCCGCGCCTGGAGCCACGCAGGGCCCCATGAACCTCGGCGGGGGAGAACGCATCTCGATCAACGACCTCGCGGCGGTCATCGCGGAGGCACTCGGCGTCGAGCCGAACCTTCGGCATGCACCCGCCCGCGTGGGCGACGTGAGGGACTCGCTGGCCGACATCGGCCGGGCCACGTCGTGGCTCGGGTGGACGCCGGCCACGAGCCTGAAGCAGGGTATCGCACGCATTGTGGACACGCTGCAAGGCAGCGCGGCCTAGGCACGCCGGGGGGGCATCCGACATGACCACGTCGCCGGTCCGTACTGCCGCTGCCCACGAGCTGGCCGCCAAGATCGAAGGCCGCAAGGCCCGCTACGGCGTGATCGGCCTCGGCTACGTCGGGCTGCCGCTCGCCGTCGCCTTCGCCCAGGACGGCGTCGAGGTCGTCGGCTTCGAGGTCGACGCCCAGAAGGTCATCGAGCTCAACGCCGGGCGCAGCTACATCGACGACGTCGCGAGCGAAGACCTCGCCGCCGTCGTCAGCTCCGGCCACCTGCGCGCCACCCTGGACATGGGCGAGCTGGCCGACTGCGACATCATCAGCATCTGCGTCCCCACGCCGCTCTCCAAGAGCCGCGACCCGGACCTCTCCTACGTCGACGCGGCCACCACCAGCGTCGAGCGCTGCCTGCGCGCCGGTCAGCTCGTGATCCTCGAGAGCACGACCTACCCCGGCATGACCAGCGAGTACGTCCAGCCGCGCCTGGAGCAGAGCGGGCTCGTCGTGGGCCGCGACATCTGGCTGGCGTTCAGCCCCGAGCGCGTGGACCCGGCCAACCACCGCTACGGCATCCGCAACACGCCCAAGGTCGTCGGCGGCGTGGACCCGGTCAGCACCGAGCTCTCCTCCGCCTTCTACCGTGGCTCGATCGAGCACGTGCACCCCGTCACCTCGGCCTCGGCGGCCGAGATGGTCAAGCTGCTCGAGAACACGTTTCGCAGCGTCAACATCGGCCTCGTCAACGAGGTCGCGCTCATGTGCGACCGCCTGGGGCTGGATGTCAACGAGATCATCCGCGCCGCCGACACCAAGCCCTTCGGCTTCATGCGCTTCGACCCCGGCCCGGGCATCGGCGGCCACTGCATCCCGCTCGACCCGATCTACCTCTCGTGGAAGCTCCGCCACCTGGACTACCGCGCGCGCTTCGTCGAGCTGGCCCAGGACGTCAACACGGGCATGCCCGCGTACCTCGTGGACCGCATCGCGGCCGCGCTGAACGCACGCAAGAAGAGCGTCAACGGCGCCCAGGTCCTGGTGATCGGCGTCGCCTACAAGCGCGACGTGTCGGACACGCGCGAGTCGCCGGCCCTCGAGGTGATCAAGCGCCTCGAGGAGCGCGGCGCCTCGGTGCGCTACGTCGATCCGCACGTTCCCGAGCTCGAGCTCGCCGGCCGGCGCCACGTCGCCGTGCCGCTGGGGGAGAAGGCGCTTCGCGAGGCCGACTGCGTCGTGGTGACGACGCACCACACGGACATCGACTGGAAGCTGGTCGCCCGGGCCTCCTCGCTGGTGGTCGACGCGCGCAGCGTGGTGCCCGCCGACGAGGTCCGCGGCGAGCTCTGGCGCTTGAGCGGCCCGCCGCTCGTCGGGGAGGGGGTCCCCGCGGCCCCCCAGGTGCTTGCATGAGCTGGGCCGGCGCCTCCGCCCGTCAGCTGGGCAGCGTGCTGTGGAAGTGGAAGTGGACCTACGCGGTCCCGGTGGCCACGTTGCTGCTCCCGGCCACGCTCTACGCGCTTCGGCTGCCCAACACCTACGACGTGGGCGCCGTCATCCAGATCAACGAGAAGATGACCGCGGGCGCCACGCGCATCGTGGGGCCCAGCGCGCGCGACGAGAACGCCTTCGAGCTGGTCAACAAGACGCGCGACCGCCTGCTGGCCTCGGACAACGTGCGGGCCTTCGCGGCGGAGCTCGATCCGACCGCGAACCTGGCCGACCCCGAGGTCATCCAGAAGCATGCCGAGCGGATCGAGTGGAACCGCCTGGGCGACAACGCCTTCAGCGTGCGCACCACGTTCACCGACGGCCCGGTGGCCGAGCGCGCCGTCAACGCGCTGATCGACCGCTTCCTGGCCAACGAGAAGCGCCCCTACGTCGAAGAGGCGGAGAAGAAGCACGAGTTCTCGATCGAGCATCGCAAGCAGGCGGAGGTGGCCTACGAGGCCTCCCGCGGCGAGCTCGAGGCCTTCTACGCCAAGCACGAGGGCAAGGGCACGCTCGACCTCGAGGTCACGCGCCTGGAGCGCGAGCTGGACGCCCGGCGCAACCAGCTCGACGAGCTGCAGCGCGAGCGGGTCGCGGCGGGCCTCGAGATCCAGCGGATCGAGGACGAGCTGGCCCACGGCGAGGCCGGCCTCGAAGACGTCAAGTCGCGTCCGGCGACCACGCAGGAGGAGCTCCTGGCCGACCGCATGAAGGGCGAGCAGGAGGCGCTGACGGCCTCGCGCGCCGACTTCGCGCAGAAGCGGGCCACGAAGACCGAGGAGCACCCGAGCGTCATCCGCGCGCGTCGCGAGATGGAGACGCTCGAGGCGCGCGTCCGCGCCACGGCCGCCGAGCTCGAGCAGGTGCGTCGCGTCGAGGACGAGGCGTGGCTGGCCCGCGTCCGCGAGGACCGCGACCAGATCGTGCGCCAGCGCCGGGACCGGCTCGTGGTCGCCAAGGCGCGCGTCGGGGAGATCGACGACGAGCTCCGGACCTTGGCCGTGCAGGAGCGCGAGCTCTTCGCCAAGCTCAGGGCTGCGCCCCTCCTGCAGGAAGAGGTCAAGCCCTTCATCGCCAAGCGCGAGCTGGCGTACGAGACGCTCAAGAACGCGCGCAAGGCCGAGATCGAGCTCGAGAGCCAGCGCCGCTTCACCGAGACCGCCCCCGCTTCGCTCGTGACGCCGTACCAGCTGGTGGAGCCCGCCGTGGCCCCGGCCACGCCCACGGGTCCGTCGCGCAAGAAGTACCTGGTGATGGCGCTCGCGGGCGGCCTGCTGCTGGGCTACGGCTTCATGCTGCTGCGCCGCCGCTACGACGACAGCACGGTGGTCGATGCCCGCGACGTGGCCGGCATGCTGCCCGGTGCCCTCGTGGTCGAGGTGCCGCGTCTGGAACAGGGACCGCTGGTCCCGGTGCGTAGCGTCGCCCGTGACGTCGTGTTCGGGGGCTGGGTGGCCGGCTGCCTGGGCGTCGCCGCGATGGCGATGGCCGCGCACTACGGCCTGCTCGACGCACCGGCGTGGCTCGCACGCCTGCTCGAGAAGGGGGCGTGACGATGGCCGACCCGACTCCCTCCTCCGGCGGCTCGAACGGTACGTCCGCGCTGGCGCTGCGCGAGGGTGCGCGGCCCGGCGGCCTCCTGGCCGTCCACCAAGGTCGTCGCCTCGAGCCCGTCGAGAAGCCGCGCCCCGAGTCGGCGCGCGGCTACATGCGGCTCACGGCCCACATCCTGTTGCAGAGCCAGCGCCGCGACTTCCGCACGATCGGCGTGGTCAGCGCGCGCGACGGCGAAGGCAAGACGACGGCCGCCGTGAACCTGGCCGTATGCCTGGGGCGAACGCGCGGTCGCGCGGGTCGCGTGCTGCTCGTCGACGGCGACAGCCAGCGCCGCACGCTGACGCGGACCTTGGCAGGGGACCACCCCGGGCCGCACCCGAGCCTGCTCGAGACGCCCTTCGAGGGCGTGGACCTGATGACGGCGCCCGACGGCGAGGACGGCTTCACGCTCCACGACCCGGCCGCCTGGGCGCACACGCTGCACGAGCTGCGCCCCAGCTACGCGCAGATCGTCATCGACTGCCCCTCCATCCTCGACAACCCCGAAGGCATCGTGCTTCGCGACTGCGTCGAGGAGCTCGTCGTCGTCGTCCAGAGCGGCCGTACCCCCAAGCGGGCGCTCCAGAAGGCCCTCGGCCACGTCACCAAGCGCGTGATCGGCGTCGTGCTCAACGGCGCCCGTCCGCCCAAGGACTGATCCCCCGCGCATGACGCCTCCGCCTCCCCCGCCCACGGCCGTCGCTGTGCGTGAGCTTCGCGCGCCGCCGCGCCCGACCTCGTTGCCGGGGGCCGCGCGCGCGCGACGGCCGCTCTCGCCGGCCAAGCCCGAGGCCGTGTTGATCCCGCCGGTCGTGGTCTACCTGCTCACGATCGCGGCCACGTTGGCGCTCCACGCCCTGCTCATTCCCGAGCCGAGCGTGCTGACCTTCCTGCGCCTGACGACGCTGGTGGCCGTCCACATCCCGATCCTGTTCGCGATCCGCATGATCGCGCTCGGCGCCGGGGGACGCCGGGCCGTCGCCGCGGCCGTGCCCACGGCCTCCGTCGTGCTCGTCGTCCTGATGGACGTGCTGCTGCCCGGTCATTACCTGCACGCGGGTACGTGGGCGCTCGTGGCGCTGATGTCGTGGCTGTCCTACCCCGTGGCCCGCGCCTGGCAGTCGTGGTGGATCCGCCACCGCCCGGCGCGCGTGACCCTGCTCGCCAGCACCGAGTGGGGCGCGGCCGAGGCCATCCGGCGCCTCGAGGTGATTCCCGGTCTCGTCGTGACGAACGTGGTCATCCCCGACTGCGACGCACGAGCCGCCGAGCGACTGCTGGATCGCCCCGTCAGCGGCGGGCCCGGCGATCCGCAGGAGGCCGAACAGCCGATGCGCCTCGAGAAGCGCATCATCGTCAGCTGCCCCGTGCGCGACACAGGCGTGGGCAGCACGATCGCGCGTCTGGTCGCCCTGGGCCACGCGATCAGCAGCGAGTCGGCCGTGCTGCGTGCCGCCGAGGGGCGCATCGACACGGATCTGGCCAACCCGCTCAACCTGTTGCTCGGTCGCCCCCGCCACTGGTTCGGGTTCGTGCTCTCGCGCCTGCTCGACATCCTGGCCAGTGCGATCCTGATCGTGCTGCTGATCCCGGTGTGGGTGGTCGTCGGCCTGGCCATCGTGCTGGAGGACGGCCGGCCGGTCTTCTACCTGCAGAAGCGCACGGGCCTGCGCGGCAAGACCTTCTCCGTCATCAAGTTCCGCAGCATGTACCGCGACGCGGAGTCGCGCTCGGGCCCCGTCTGGGCCGCGGAGAACGACCCGCGCATCACCAAGGTCGGTCGCGTGCTGCGCAAGACGCGGCTTGACGAGCTGCCCCAGCTGTTCAACGTGTTCGTGGGGCAGATGGCCTTGGTGGGGCCGCGCCCCGAGCGCCCGCACTTCTTCCAGATCCTGCGCCGCGACGTGCCGCTGTTCGACATGCGCACCATCGTGCGCCCCGGCATCACGGGCTGGGCCCAGGTCCGTGCTCCCTACGCCGCGGGCCCCGAGGACGCGCGCTGCAAGCTCGAGTACGACCTGTACTACGTCTCCCACCGCTCGCCGTGGTTCGACCTCGCCATCCTCTTCGAGACCGTCGGCGTGGCCTTCTCCGGCAAGGGCGCACGTTAGGCCGGTACGGAGTCGGGGAGGATCGGTACGGAGTCGGGGGGGTTTACACCCCCCGGCCCCCAAGCACCCCCCCCCGCGGGAACGCCCGGCCGCCCCCAGGGTGTATCTCACCCCACACCC
>JBFWRP010000037.1:29653-35369 GCA_050248855.1 Planctomycetota bacterium
GGGGGTGTAACAACCCCCGACTCCGTACGGTCGACTCCGTACTCGCATTCCTGCTACTTGCCCGCCGTTTGCATCTCCGGCCCCGCGCCTCTCGCCACACTGACGGCCGGAGGTGACCCATGGTGAAGACGGCCCTTGCTCTCCTGCCCTTGTTGGCCCTGTGGGCGTTCGCACCCCACCCGGTCGCGGCCGATCCCGAGGCCGCACCCCCCGACCCCTCGCGCATCGACCTCGTCGTCAAGCGTGTGGTGGTGTTCAAGGACGGCCACGCGCTGTTCGTGCGCGAAGGCGAGGGCGTCGTCGGGGCTGACGGTCGCCTGCGCACCTCCGACGTGCCCGACGCCGCCGTCCTCGGCACCTTCTGGGCGCTGGCCGAGGGCGACCGCGCGGTCGGCATGGAGGCCCGCGTCGTCGAACGCAAGCGCGAGCGCTCCGAAGACGTCGCCTGCGGCGACATGCGCGAGCTTCTCGCGGCCAACGTCGGTCGCGAGCTGGTCCTCGAGCTCGCGGGCGGCGGCGAGCTGCGCGGCTCGGTCGTGGCGACGCTCGAGCGCGTCGCCCACCCCGACGCCGCCGATGACCTTCCCGGCCCACCCCCGGCTGCGGAGCGGCCCCTGGCCCCGGGTCAGGTCACGCGCACGGGACTCTCGCGCACGGCGACCTACGTCCACATGCGCCTGTCCGGTGGCGGGGGGGAACGCATCGTCCCGATCGGCCAGGTGCAGTCGATCGGCGGCGCGGAGCTCGTGACGACCACGACGCACGAGACCTTCCACACGTGGACCGAGAAGGAGCTGGCCTTCGTGCTGGGCAAGGACCGCGCGGGCCAGACGGCGCGCGTCACCGTGCTCCACTTCGGGCCGGGCCTGCGCTGGATCCCGACCTACCGACTCACGGGCGATCTGGAGGGGCGGGCCACGCTCGCGCTCCAGGCCGAGCTCCTGAACCAGTCGATCGCGCTTCACGGCGTGCCCGCCGACCTCGTCGTGGGCGTGCCCCACTTCACGTTCAGCGAGGTCACGTCGCCGCTCACGCTCGAAGCCGCGCTGCGCAACGCATTGGCCGAGGCGGCGCCGCAGCTGATGGGACAGGTGGCGCTGTCCAACGCGTCCTTCGCCTCCCGCGCCGGGGAGCGCGTGCGCTTCGAGCCCTCGGGCATGGACATCGCGCCGGAGCTGGCGACGGAGGGTGCGCAGGACCTGTTCGTCTACTCGCTGCCGTCGGTGACGTTGCCCGTGGGCGGGCGTGCGGCGATGCCGCTCTGGCAGAGCGAGGTTCCGCTCTCGCACGTCTACACGCTCGACCTGGACTTGGGCCGCGACGCGCGGGGCGGGGCGCCCTACGTCCGGGACAACGTCCGCTCGGCGCGCGTGCGCCGCGAGAGCACCTCCCCGCTCGAGCTGGCCCAGCTGTCGATCTGGCACCAGCTGGAGCTCGTGAACGACGCCTCCGTGCCGTGGACCACCGGCGCGGCGCTCACCATGAAGGGCCGCCTGCCTCTCGGGCAGGACATGCTCACGTACACGCCGCGGGGCGGGAAGTCGCTGCTGCCGCTGACGCTGGCCGTGGACATGCGCGCGCACGTCGTCGAGGAGGAGATCCAGCGCGAGCCCGACAAGGTCAGCTGGCAGGGCCACGGCTACATGCGCATCGTCAAGCGCAGCACGGTCGAGATCTCGAGCTACCGCGACGAACCGAGCTCCACGCGTGTGCGCATGGCGTTGGGCGGTCGGGCCCTCGAAGCCTCCGACGGTGGCACCATCCGCATCAACGACTTCCGCGCCGACGACTGGACCAACGGGGGCAATGCGTCGGGCGTGAACAACCACTCCGACATCGAGTGGCGTCTCGAGCTCCAGCCCGGCGAGGTGAAGAAACTCACCGTCACGTACGAGTTCTACATCCGGTAGACCGATGGTACGGAGTCGAGTACGGAGTCGGAGACGCGGTACGGAGGCGGGGAATTCTTCCGCAACTTGCCGCCCTGTTCTCCGGCATGCGGAAGTGCCCCTCGGCAAGTTGCGGAAGAAATCCCCGCCTCCGTACGGCATTTGGCAAGCCGCCTACGGCTCACCCGACTCCGTACCGGACGTTCCTACACCGTCCGCTGCTTCCACGTCCCGCGCTGGAACCACAGCGCCACGAGCACGCCACGCACGGCGGCCGTGATGGCGATCACGGCCCAGATGCCCGACACGCCGTAGCCCTGGTCGACCACCCACCACGCCAGCGGTACGCGCGCCGTGGACAACACGATGCCCACGAGCATCGGTGGCAGCGTGACCCCCGCGCCGCCGAACGCGCCGTCCAGCGCCAGCTCGACGGCCTGCGGCAGCAGGCACAGCGCGACGATCCAGAGGTAGGCCGCGCCGTAGGCGGTTGCCGCCGCGTCGGCCTGCCGGGGCGAGAAGAGATGGGCCAGCGGCTCGTGCGCCACCAGCAGCACGATCGACCACACGGCCGTGACGGCCATGCACTGGAACGCCGCCCGCCACGCCGCCCGTCCGGCCTCCTCGGGACGGCCGGCGCCCAGCTCCCGCGAGACGAGACTCGAGGCGGCCGCCGACCAGCCGAGTCCCGTCACGAACGCGACGCCCTCGCCCAGGTGTCCGATGTAGAGGCCGGCTTGGGCCGCGGATCCGCCCGCCACGCCCACGACGTCGTAGAGCAGCAGGTAGACGACGTTGAACCACAGGCTCGCCACGCCGCTCGGCAGGCCGACGCGGCTCATCCGCCGCGCGGCGACCGGGTCCAGGCCGAACAGCCCCGGCTGGCCGACGGGCGTACGCGGCGTGAAGCGCATCTCGTCGCCCTGGGGCACGTCACCCTTCAGCCAGCCGCGCCGGTGCGCCTCGCGTCCGAGCACGAGGACGGGCACCGCGGTGGCCACCAGCGTGGCCCAGGCGGCTCCTGCGACGCCCAGGCCGGGGACCGGCCCGAGGCCGCGGATCAAGATGGGGTCGAGCACCATGTTCAGGCCCAAGGCCAGGGCCGCGGCCCGCATCGGCGCGCGCGTATCGCCATGGCTGCGGAAGATCGCGTCCAACGCCACGTGGACGAGCAGCAACGCGCCGCCGCCCCAGTAGATGCGCGCATAGGGGACGCCGTGCGCGGCCACTTGGGCGTCCGCGCCCGCACGCTCGAACATCCATGGAGCGCCCACCACGCCGAGGGCGCCCGCGGTCACGCCCAGCACGATGGCCCAGCGCAGGCCCTGGTGGGCCATGTAGGCCGCTGCTTCGTGGCGACCCGCGCCGACGTACCGCCCCACCACGGACGTGATGCCCATGCTCACGAGCCAGCCGAAGGCCGTGAAGAGCCACACGCCCACGGCCGCCACGCCGAGCGCGGCCACGGCCTTGTGGTCGAAGCTGCCGGCGACCCAGGCACTGTCGATGAGGCGGTGGGCCAACGGCACGCCCGCGCTGACCACCGCCGGCCACGCGAGCGCGTGGACCTGCCGGTCCAGGAGGGCGGCGCGCCAGCTCACGGAAGGTCGGGGTCGGGCGAGGGGCGCAGCACGCCGTCCACGCCCGTGGTCGCGACGACCGCGCAAAGCACGACCCAGACGTAGCCCGGCCAGCCGTGGGTGGCCGCCTCGAGCGGGTCCACGCCCACGAAGCGCGCCTGGAGCTGCGGCGCGCCGCCGGCCACCAGGCCCGCGAGGACGACGAGCGTCTCGAGCACGCGTCGTACGCCGCGGGCGCTGCCCGCGCGCAGCGCCGCGAAGCCACCCAAGCCCAGCCACGCGGCGACGCCTGCGGGGATCGGCGCGCTGGCGACGTAGAACGCGCCCGCCGCGAACAGCCCCGAGAGCGCACGCGCCCAGCCGAGCAGGTCGCCGTGGTCGGGGTCGATGGCGCTGCGCCACGCGTCGAGCGCCGCCAACAGGGCCAGGGGCGCGAACACGGGGACCCAGGCCGAGCGCAGGGCGCCGCCCGGTACCCACGGGTGCTCGATCAGCAGCAGCACCGTCATGACCGCCGCCACGACGGCGTGCGTCGCGGCGAGCCCTGCACGCAGCGCGGTGCGCGTGCGGGCGAGGAGCGACGTCGCCGCGAGCCCGCCGAGGATGAGCAGGCCGAGCGCGGCCGCTGCCCCCGTGCGCAGTGCGCCGATCTGCTCGCGGAAGCCGTCGCCCACCTGGGCGCGGCCCCAGGAGGGGAGCACCCAGACGAGCACCAGGACCAAGAGCAGGATCAGGCGCAGGCGGTCACGAGCCGGCACCGGAGGTGCGGCGTCGTCGGGGTGGGCCGTGGAGCCCGCGAGTGCCTGGGTCGCCTGCATGGGGCCGTCGATGGTACGGAGGCCCTCCGTGCCTCGGGTACGGAGTCGGGTGAGATTCCAACCTCAGGCCGGGAAGCGCCTCCGCATGCCGGGGTCCGTCGCGGCCTGAGGTTGGAATCTCACCCGACTCCGTATGGCCCCGCCCCGCTTCGGTACGGGCCCCCTCCTACGACGCTCCGCCGCGGCGGACCTCGCGCAGCAGGAACACCCAGTGCACCGCCGCCAGCACGGCGACTGCGATCGCCAAGGCGAGCGTGGCCTGCCCCGAGAGGCCCAGGGCCGCAAGCGGCGGATCGCCCTCGTGCAGCGTGAGACGCAGGGTGACCACCAGGTGCGCCGCGACGAGCACCAACACCAGGCCGCACACGGCGCGCAAGCCCGGCAGCGTCTTGACCATCAGCGCCCCTCCGGAGCCCAGCGTGACCAGGAGGAACGGTGCCAGCAGGCTCGCGCGCTCCCGCTGGTCGCTGAGCAGCAGGTCCGGAGGGGTCATCAGCACGATCAGGCAGATCGCGAGGCGAACGCCGCGCAGCGCAGGGACCTTGAGGGCATTGCCATCGGGTCGGGTGCAGCGCCACGCCTCGACCGCCGAGAGCAGCCCGAGCACGAGGAGGATCCCCAACATGATGCGCGCGGCGGGGTCGTCGCGCGTCGGCGAGGTGCCCAGGGCCATGCCGGCGTAGACCGCGACGAACGCGTCCGTCGAGGCGAGCACCGACAGCGCACCGCGAACGCGGCGGGCCAGGGCCATGCCCACGGGCAGCAGGACGAGGAGCAGCAGCGCCGGGACCAGCAGAATGGCCTCGCGGTGGATCGGCGTCGTCGCGTCCCGGTGGTCCGTGGCGATCTGGGCGGGGCCGGCGGGCAGCGAACAGGCCACCCACAGGAACGTCGTCGCCGCGGCCAGCAGGTACGCGCTGCCGGCGACGGACCGACCTACGGGGGGAGAGACGGCCTCGGCCACGCCCTCATGGTAGAGCCATCCCCATGTGGCGCCCCGTGCTCTATCGCGTCGAGATCGGCGAGGACCTCTACCTCGGTACGGCCGAGGAGGTGGTGGACTTCATGCGTCGCGCCGAGGGCGCCCCGGGCGGCGACGCGACCTCGTACATGCAGGCCATCGCGGCGCGGGTCGAGCGGGGCCTGGGGGTGACGGGCGTGGACACCTCGGACCCGGCCAGCTTCCTCGAGTCCCTCGGCGACCTCGGCGTCCTGCGCGTGAGCACGTCCGCCGAGCCCTCCAGCGAGCGCGTCGACCGCAACACGGCGCTCGGCGACGGCCTCATCGCCTTCGGCGACGACGTGGACCTGGACGATCTCGACCTCGACCAGGACTGACGCGGCTAGGCCTCTGGCGAGTCGCGGAGGAGTGTCGCGCCGCGGTGCGGCCTTCGGCGGACGCACGGAGTCGGGGGTGTTTTCAAACAAC
>JBFWRP010000037.1:35379-41597 GCA_050248855.1 Planctomycetota bacterium
TACGGAGTCGGGTGAGATTCCAACCTCAGGCCGGGAAGCGCCTCCGCATGCCAGGGTCCGCCGCGGCCTGAGGTTGGAATCTCACCCGACTCCGTACCGGGGATCTCCGACGCCCGACGACGAGGCCGCGCCCTTGCGCCGCGTCGGCTCCAACCACCAGGCGGCCAGCAGCAGGAGGAGCATCACGGGCACGCCGTCGAGCAGGCGGCCCGTGCCGGACCATGCCGGCTGCCCGGTGCGGACCAGCCAGCCCTCCTGGGCCTGCAGCAGGGTGATGCCCGCGGCGTGGATGCCGATCGAAGCCCACACGGTGCCGGCCCGGCGGCAGGCAGCGGACATCACGAGGCCGAACAGGAACAGCCCCAGGCACGTGGGACCGAACACCCGGGGGTCCAGCGCGCGCTGGAACCACGCGCCCACCGCCTGGAAGGCACCGAGCGTCCCGGGCTCCACGTCCACCAGCAGCGGCCGCGGTCGAAACGCGTGAAGCGCCGCGTAGATGGCGCTGACCCACAGGGCCGTCCGAACGGGTCGTCGCGGCCCCTCGCCACGGCCTTCGAGCCACCCGCGGAAGATCAGCTCCTCGAAGATCGCCACGCCCAGCCCCGGCACGAGCGCGACGCGGGCCGTGCGCGCCAGCGCCGCGCCGAGGTCCAGGTCCTCGCGCCAGCGCCACCATCCCGCGGCGTGCTGCAGGGCCAGCACCGCGATCCCCAGCAGCAGCGTGACGCCGTACGTCGTGGCGCCGTGAAGCGGGCGGGCTCGCGGGCCCACGAAGCCCAGCTGCGAGGGTGGGACCTCGCGCCAAGGTCGCACCACGATCGCGATCGGCAGCCCCAGCCCGAGAAGCAAGGAACGGCGAACGACCTTCAGGAAGGCCTCGAGCCCCGCCTCCCCCTGGCCCTCGCACCAGCCCAGGGTCGCGAACAGCCGCCACGCCCACGGGGCCACGAGCAGGGCCAGCAGGCATCCCGCCAGCATCAGGAGGGGCAGTTGCCCGCGGTGCCTCGCCGTGCCGTCCACGGGGGGAGCGTACGTCGGCAGCCGTCCCACTCGAAGGCGGCGGGCGCCACGGAGGTGCCTTCGCTCGCGCGAGGCCGCCAGTGTGTCGCAAGCCAGCCGACGGAGCCTGGCACCGCCCGCGCCCCGCGGGCCGCCCGGATGCGAATACGATGCGCGGATGGGGCGTCGAGCGATCCAGGGTCTCGTGCTGCTGGCCATCGTCGTGGTGGCGTGGTTTGCGCTGGACCTCGGCGACTTGGCCGGTGGCGGCGTGGACGGTGACGACCACGACGCCCTCACGGCATCCCTCGACCCGGCACTGGCCGGAACCGATGAGGCGACGGGCACCGGCCCCGGGCTGCGTGGCAACCCGGGTGGCGCCCGCCCTGCCGCGGGGGACGTGTCCGGCGGCGTGTCACCTCTTGCGGCGATCGTCGCCGGCGCAGGCGGGGCCGCGGTCCCCCTCGGCGCCCTGCCCGTTCGCGGGCGTGTCGTGGACGCGCGGGGGCATGCGTCCAGCGAGGTCACGATCACCGTGGTCGGTCCGGCGGGGCGCGAGGTGTTCACCACGGACGCCGATGGCGCGTTCGATCATGCGCTGGTCCCGGGTCGCTATCGCGTGCTGCTCGAAGGCGGTCGCGACGGCTCGCTGTTCCTGCCCGCCTTCCTCGTGGACGGGACGCTGGAGGAGATCGAATGGGCGTTGCGCCCCACGGCGAGCGTCGTGGTGCAGCTGACCAGCGCCGGCGTGGGCCTCGGGGGGCAGACGATCATCGCCGAGCTCGTCGCGGACGACGCGGGCGCGGCGCCGCTCCTGCGGCGGGAGGCGACGACCAGCTTCGACGGCTCCGCGCGAGTCGATGACCTCGCCGTGGGGCACTACCGCTTCCACGCCAAGCTCGACGATGGCCTCGTGATCGCCGAGGACAAGCGCGTCAGCCAGGACATGACCGTCACCCTCAAGCTGGCGGCCCGCACCACGCTGACGGGCCAGGTCCGCGCAGGCGACGCCGAAGGCCCGCCTGTCGAGGGCGCCCTCGTGACGCTCTCGGTGTCGCAGGGGCGCAACGCGGGCGACGCCACGATGGAGACGCTGACCGATGGCGACGGTCACTTCACGCTGGAGGTGCCGCGAGGCAACGCCAGCATGATCCGTGTCGAGGCCGACGGATTCGCGGACTGGCCCGGCGCGCGCTGGGACGGGGCCACGAAGCGCGCCATGCGCCAGCTGCGCGGCGCGGCGCCGGTCCACATGGACGTCGTGTTGGTCACGGGCGGGGCCCTCGTCGGTCGCGTGCAAGATGCCGACGGGCGTCCCGTGCCCGGCGTCGAGGTCGAGGCCCGCATCCAGCGCCAGCAGGCCCTGGCCGGGTCCGGTACGTCGGACGAGGAGGGCGGGTTCGCCATCGCCAACCTGGCAGCAGGACGCTACGACCTCGCCATCGGAACGGACGGCGTGCTGCCGGTCACCAACCAGAACCTGCAGGTCGACGTGCCTGCGCAGGCCGGCGCCACCGTGCGACGGGATCTCGTCGTGCTGGCTGCCCGACGCGTCACGGGCACGGTGATGGTCGATGACCAGACTGCGGCCATCGGCGCCCGCGTGTGGTTGTTCGGCGGGGGCTCCGTGCTGCGGAGTGCGCGCCAGACGGGTCGCACGCTCGAGACCTGGACGGACACCACGGGCCGCTTCGCCTTGTTCGACGTACCTGCGGACCGCGGCGTGACGGTGCGCGCCAAGCTGCGCGACCAGGAGGCCAACCCGTACCGCTTGCCCGACGACGCGTCGGGGGACGGCCTCGTGCTGCTGCTGGCGCCCACCTCCACGGTGAGCGGTCGCGTCGTCGACCAACGCACCGGTCGAGCCATCCCCCGCGCCGCCGTCTACTTGCGGCCCGGCAAGGTCGGACCGGGCGGCCGCAACCAGCATCGCGTCACGACCAACGCCGAGGGGGAGTACGCGGTGTCGTCCGTGCTGCCCGGCGAGTGGACGCTCTTCGCCGCAGCAAGCGGCTATCTGCCCGCCACGCAGCAGACGATCACGCTCGAGCGCGCTGGCGACCGCACGGTCGAGCTCGAGCTCGACCCCGGCATCGTGCTGGAGGGCACGGTCGTCAACGGGCAGGGGCAGCCGCTGCAAGGCGTGCGTGTGGTGGCCACGCCCGAGGGCAACGGCCCCCGGGCATCCGGCGACAGCGCGCGGACGGATCGCTCGGGCGCCTTCCGCGTGTCGGGCCTGTCCTACGAGCGGTCCTGGCGCCTGCGCGCCGCGGTCAACGGGCTCGTGCCTGCCGTCGTCGGTGGCTTCACCCGGCCCGACAGCCGCATACGCATCACGCTGGAACCCGTCACGCCCAAGCGTTGACGCGCGGGGGAGGAAGCATGCCGAACGAGGGAGGACGCGGCCTCTGGCTGGCGTTGGTCGTGGCCGCCGCGGCCGGATTGGGTGCGTTGCTTTGGCTCGGAGGTGGACTCGGGGGCAGCGGGCCCGGCGGAAGCCGTGGGACCGAGAGCACCGACCCGCTCGCGGACCCGCTCTCCGGGTCCACGGCGGACGGGAAGCCTTCCGCCTCGGGCGGGCCCAAGCTGACGGGCCTTGGCGCCCGACTCAAGGGCCCCGGCTCGCTCACGGGTCGGCTCATGCGCTACACGCCGCGCGTGCCCGTCGCGGACCACGTGATCCAGGTCACGGGCACGGCGCGCGACGGCAGCGCGATCCTGCTGCCGCTGGTCACGGCGAGCGACGGCGCGTTCCGCGCGACCGACGTGCCCGCCGTCGATGACCTGCACCTCTCCATCGGCGCGGCGGATGACCCCACGCATCGCTTCGTCGTGACCACCATCGAGCCGGGCGAGGTGCGCGACCTGGGCACGATCCTCTTGGGTGAGCCGCAGGACATCGTGGGCCGCGTCGTGGACCCGCTCGGTCGCGGCATCGCCGAGGCGACCGTGGAAGCGCATCCGGCCTCGCTGTCCGGCGGCGGGATGTTCGATCGCATCCACGAGCTGTTCCGCGATCTCGGACAGGTCGGCAAGCCCTTGGCGATGGTCACCTCCGAGGCCGACGGTTCGTTTCGCCTGGCGGGGCTTGCCCCGGGCGAGGTCATCGTCACGGCCTGGGCTCGCTCCTATGGTTCCGGCGTGCGGGCGTGGCGCGTCGGCGGCGAGGCGGGCCAGGACGCGCAGCTCGTGATCGAGCTCGATCGGGCGCGCAGCGCCTCGGGCGTGGTGCTTGATGGCGACGGGCGACCTGTTCCGGATGCGCGTGTCACGTTGATCGCCGACATGCAGGGCCCCGACGAGCTGGTCGGCCAGAAGGTCTGGGTGGCCACGGACCGCGCCGGGCGCTTCGCCGAGGCGCCCATGCCCGCGGCGCCCTCCTGGGATGCGCTGGTCCTGGCGGAGGGCTTCCCGCCCTCGATGTTCGACGTCTCGGCCGAGATGGCGCTGCAGCCGCTCGCGTTCCGCTTGGGCAAGCGCGCCGAAGTCGAGGTCCACGTGCTCCGTGCCGACGACCGCGAGCCGCTGGAAGAGGCGCAGGTGCTGCTCGTGTTCGGCGAGGTGGGCGAAGGCGGGGCCCGCCGGATGAGCATCGTCTCGGAGGTCACCGACGAGGAGGGTATGGCCACGATGCCGGCCCAGCCTGGGCCCATCGCCTGGATCTTGATCAAGCACCCCAAGCTGGGTTCGTTCGCGTGGGTGGGGGAGGGCATGCCCGGCGGCATGGGCATGGGCATCGAGGCGCCGTCGGGCGGGTACGTCCTGGAGGAGGGGCGCCAGCGCGTCGAGATCGTGGTGCGGACGCCCTTCGTCATCCGGGGCGTGGTGCGCCGCGAAGGGGGCTCGCCCGTGGTGGGTGCGTCCGTGTCGGTGCACAGCATGTTCGGCGGGTCGACGGCGGTCTTGACCGATGCCGACGGAGCGTACCGCCTGCCGTTCCAACGCATGGCGATGGAGTTCATCCCGGTCGTCGTGCGCGCCTCGGCTCCCGGCCTCGTGCTGGCCGACGGCCAAGTCACCGTGCCGACGCACGGGAAGGCCATGGACGAGCCCATCGAGCAGGACCTGGCGCTGGTTCCCGCTGTCTTGGTGACGGGCCGTGTGCTGACGGCGGACGGCAAGCCCGTCGCGGCCGTCCAGGTCAGGGGCAAGGCCGAGGGCGACGGCGAGGGGGAGCTCGACTTCACGGAGATGCTCGGCAGCCCGCGCGGCACGGAGGCCCTGACCGACACGGCGGGTCGTTTCACGCTCGACGGTCTGGCCGGCGGCGTGAAGAAGCTCCGCGTGCACGCGGTGTCCGCCGACGGCCTCGAAGCGACGAGCGAGCCCGTGGACCTGCCCGCTCGCGGGGAAGTGCGCGTGGGCGACCTGCGCCTGCCGCGTACGCGCTCGCTCCACGTCACCGTCGTGGACGATGTGGGCGAGCCGGTGGCTGGCGCTGCGGTGAGCGTCGTGCTCGCCGATCGCATGATCGGCGAGATCCGTCGACGCGCGCAGGCCGATGCCCAGGGCAAGGCCACGCTGCGGGACTTGCCCGTGGGTGAGCTGGACGTCCAGGCGCAGGCGCCCGACCACCTGGAGGGCAGCTCGACGGCGACGATTGCCGAAGACGCCGACCCGGCGCCGCTGCGGATCGTGCTCGAGCGTGCGCGCACCCTCGAAGGGGACGTGTTCGATGGCACCGGGCAGACGCTCGAGGACATCAACGTCCGCTACCAGGTGGGCGACGAGCGCGTCCACCAGATGTGGGACGGCGGGATCACGACGGACGCCAAGGGGCACTACGTCGTGCGTGGCGTCTCGCGCAACAAGCCGGTCACGTTGATCTTCAGCTCGGACACCCACCGCGGCGCGCAGATCGTCGTGGAGGCCGGGGCGACGCCGGAGGCCGTGCGCCTCGAGCCCCTGCCGGCGGAGACCGTGCGTCGGCTCGAGGAGCTCGCCAAGGAGCGGGAGGAGCTGGGCCAGCAGTTCCAGCAAGCGTTTGCCGCACCCGAGGAGACGCGTCAGGAGCGCGTCAAGGCGTTGCAGGAGCGTCTGCGCGAGATCGCCGCCGAGATGGAGCGCCTGCGCAGCGGGGGGGAGTAGCCAGCGGAACGGCGGCCCGTCGTACGGAGTCGGGTGCGACTCCACGTTCGCTCCCTGGAGTACGGAGTCGGGTGAGATTCCACCCTCGGGCCGCGGAGACTACACCCATGCGGTAGCGCGCAACGGCC
>JBFWRP010000038.1:0-38439 GCA_050248855.1 Planctomycetota bacterium
GGTCCGGCCCACCCGGCGTGGGCGCCCAGGCACCGTGGTGGCCGTGTCGTACTCTTCGCGCTGAAGGCGAGGCAACGGTGGACCGGCGGGCCTCGCGCCTGAGGCCCGTTCGCGGGGGGGGGGGGGACACTTGCGCGACACGATCGGGACCGTGCCCTCGGCGGTCGGCCGACCGCCCCGGGCTGCGCGCCATGCTGGATGTTCCAGAGATGCCCTTCTTCCGCTAGTGGTGCGTGCGCTCCCCAGCCGCGTCCCCTCGACGCAGTAAGGAACGCCCGTGTCGCGACTGACCGACCTGCTAGCCAGCGCCAAGGCCAAGGACCCTCAGCTTGGAGCCGACCTGGAGCGTGAGTTCCGGGCCCTGTCCTCCCGCTTGTCGTTTGGCCTCAACTTCGAGCGCCACCGGCCCGAGGCCGTCGAGCTCCCCCAACGACCCGTCCGCCGGGGCGACAAGGTACGAGTGCTGCCGCCACGCGGATCGAGCGCCAGGGGTGACCAGCGGATCTGGTTGGTGCGGAGGATTCTCAAGACCGGGGAGGATCGCCGGGCAGAGCTAGCCTTGCTGCCGGACGGTGCAGAGACGTGCGAGGCGAAGCTGGAGGACGTCGTTGTCGTCGCAGAGTTCCGCGACACCATCTACCCGGGATTGACATCAACAGGCCGCGTCGAGCGCGGCGGTGACAAGCACTGGCACACCGTCATCAACGGCGAGAACTACCACGCGCTCAAGGCGCTCACGTGGACGCACCGCGGCAGGATCGATGCCATCTACATCGACCCCCCGTACAACTCCGGCGCGCGCGACTGGAAGTACAACAACGACTACGTCGAAGGCGACGACATCTATCGCCACAGCAAGTGGCTCGCCATGATGGAGCGTCGCCTACTCCTTGCCGGGGAGTTGCTAGACCCCGACAACTCCGTGCTCATCGTGACGATTGATGAAAAGGAGTTCCTCCGACTCGGCTTGCTGCTCGAACAGTTGTTTCCACAGGCCAGGGTCCGGATGATCTCCACACAGATCAATCCCAAGGGCGTAGGAGTCAGCGAGGGATTCAAACGAGTTGACGAGTACGTGTTCATCGCCCGCTTCGGAGCCCAAGAGGTGCGGCCCAGCGCGGATCCTGCCTTGGGAAGCCGCCCCATGGACGGCCCCGAGAAGGACCCAAGCGACGGAACCAATGACGACGCGCGCACTGGACTGGACTGGCAAACGGCACGCAGACGGGACCTAGCGTCTGTGCGCCCGACACGGCCGGCTCAGTTCTACCCCATCTACGTGAGCGAGAAGACAGGGCGAATCGAGGCAGTCGGCGATCCAATCCCACACGACCAGGATCGGGAGTCCGCGAAGGGAAGACCTGGCTGCGTAGCTGTGTTTCCAGTGCGCAAGGATGGAACGGAGATGAACTGGGGCGTGACCGCACCCACGTTTCGAGAGCGCTGGAAGAGGGGGTTCGCACGAGCCGGAAGCGCGAAGCCGGGTGAGCCACAGCAGTACATCATCCAGTATCTGAAGCGCGGCCCCATCAGAGACATCGAGGAAGGCCGAGCTGTTGTCGAGGGATACAACGACGATGGCTCCGTGATTGCCTACTACGAAGCACCAAACGCGAAGGCTCCGTCCACGCAGTGGTACCTCAGATCCCACAATGCTGAGCACTACGGGACCAAGACACTGCGGTCGCTGCTAAAGGGCCGCAAGTTCCCGTTTCCGAAGAGTCTGTACGCCGTCGAAGATGTCCTTCGCCTGTTCGTCTCCGACAAGCCCGAGGCCATCATCCTCGACTTCTTCGCTGGCTCCGGAACGACCGCACACGCCGTCATGCGACTGAACAAGCAGGATGGAGGCGCACGGCAGTGCATTAGCGTGACCAACAACGAGGTTGGTGCCCGCGAGCAGTCTTCGCTGCGGACGGCCGGGTTGCGCCCCGGGGACTCGGACTGGGATGCCCTTGGCATATGCGAGCACATCACGAAGCCGCGCATAGAGGCCGCCATCACAGGGAGAGCACCGGACGGTGAGCCGATCGTCGGTGACTACAGATTCACAGACGTCTTCCCGATGGCGGATGGCCTGCCAGAGAACGCCGAGTTCTTCACGCTGACCTACGAGACGCCGATCGCCGTCAACTACCAGACGGCCTTCACGCGCATCGCGCCTCTGCTCTGGCTTCGGGCAGGCAGCCAGGGCAGTCGCGTGGAACGACTTCCAACAGAGGGATGGGCCGTCGCCGACACGTACGGCTTGCTGACCGATCTGGACATGGCTACGGAGTTTCTCCGGGCCGTACGGAAGCGCGCCGGCCTGAGGGTTGCGTACATCGTGACGGATGACGAACGGCGCTTCCAGGCGCTGGCCCGACGCCTCCCGCAGACCGTGGAACCAGTTCGCCTCTACGAGTCCTATCTCACCAACTTCGCATTCTCCAACGGGGAAGTCGCATGAAGTTCACGCTCAAGGACTACCAGGACGACGCCGTCCTCGACGTGCTGGACAACCTGCACAAGGCACGGAAGCGCTGGCTTGAGGAGCGCGATCGGCACGCCTTCTCCCTGACTGCCCCCACCGGTGCGGGAAAGACGGTCATGGCTGCGGCCGTCTTCGAGGCCCTGTTCCACGGTGATGACCGCTACGAGTTCGATGCGGACCCCGGGGCTGTCGTCATCTGGTTTAGCGACGATCCGTCCCTCAACGAGCAGACCCGCTTCCGCCTCATGGAGTCATCGGACCGCCTACGGCACACCGACCTCGTCGTCATCGAGAACACGTTCAATCGATCGAAGTTCGATCCAGGCAAGATCTACTTCCTCAACACGCAGAAGCTTGGCAAGAAGAGCCTGTTGGTTCGTGGGGCTGAAGAGGATGAGGCGGGCTCGCTCTTCGAGGGGATGCGGCCTGACCTACGCAGCCACACCATTTGGGACACGATTCGAAGCACGATCGAAGATCCCACGCTGACCCTCTACTTGGTGCTTGACGAGGCGCACCGCGGCATGGGCTCCGGACCGAGCGCCGAGAAGTCGACCATCGTGCGCAGGCTGATCAACGGCGTAAACGGTGTACCCGGCATCCCCGTCGTCTGGGGCATCTCGGCCACCGTTGAGCGATTCACCAAGGCCATGGAGGGGATGCAGGGCCGGAGCACGCTACCGGCAGTCAGTGTGGACGCAGCGCGTGTGCAGGACTCGGGCCTGCTGAAGGACACCATCGCACTCGACATCCCGGACGAAGCGAAGGGCGACTTCGACACCGTTCTGGTTCGCAGAGCGGCTGACAAACTGCGAGACGTCACGGCGCAGTGGGAGGCGTACACGGAGCTGCAGGGCACCGGGGAGACGGTGATCCCCCTTCTCGTGCTCCAGGTTCCCAACACGCCGAACCCCAACGAGATCGGCCAAGCATTGGATGTAATCGCCAGGCAGTGGCCTGACTTGCCGCCAGGCTCCGTGGCGCATGTGTTTGGCGAGCACAAGACTCAGCAGTTCGGCAGCCACTCGGTCCCCTACATCGAGCCGCAGCGAGTGCAGGGCGACACGTGGGTGCGAGTCCTGATTGCGAAGGATGCGATCAGCACGGGCTGGGACTGCCCTCGCGCCGAGGTGATGGTGTCGTTCCGGCCTGCAAAGGACCAAACGTACATCGCGCAGATGCTCGGGCGCATGGTGCGGAGCCCACTAGCGCGGCGCATACCTGGTGACGACAGGCTGAACACGGTTGAGTGCCTTCTCCCGAGCTTCGACAGGAAGGCTGCGGAGGCTGTGGTCAAGGCCCTCCAAGACGGAAGTGGCCACGCGCCCCCAACGGGTCGGATCCTGATCAACCCAGTTGAGGTCGCCCGCAACCCCGATGTTCCGCCTGCAGTCTGGTCTCGGCTTGAGTCGCTACCCTCACAGACGCGACCGCAGCGCGCGGCCAAGCCAGCGATTCGCCTCACGGCCCTGGCTCACGAGTTGGCATCGGACGGCCTACTTCCCGCTGCCGGTGCGAAGGCCCACGCCGCGATGCACAAGGTGCTTGACGACTTCATCGCCCGCCAGAAGAAGCTCTTCGCTGAGAAGCGCGCCTCGATTCTGACGCTGACCGGGCGAACCGTCTACACGGAGCTCAAGAGTGGTGACGCCCGTGATGTGATGTTCGCGGAGTCTGCGGACGCCGCCGTCGTGGGCGATGCCTTCCGCCGCACGGCACGAATCATCAGCCCAGACATCGCCCGGACGTACACGACCGAAAGAGCCAAACGCAAACCCGAAGCCGCTGAGGACTTCGAGGCGGCGTTGATTGAAGCTCGTGAGGACGTTGCCGCCTTGCACCTGCTCGACAACCTCCAGCAAGAGTTTGATGCCGCAGCCAGGCAGCTAGCGGACGAATGGTTCCTCGAGTGTCGCGCTGCCATCAAGGCGCTTCCTCACGATCGCCAGGACGCCTACCGGCAGATCGTGGCGCTGAGCACGGAGCCCCAGGACGTCGACCTTGCTGCGCCCGTGTCGGGCTTCGAGCCAACGTCCGTGCGAGAGAAGGACGGCTCCGAGTCTGCGCTGCCGACCTACAGGCAACACCTGTTGTGTGACGCCAAGGGCGACTACCCCGCGGGACTCGGGGGCCCGGAGCTTGACGTGCTCCATGTGGAGATGGAGCGCGCTGACTTCGTGGCCTGGTATCGCAATCCGAGCCGACCGAGCCAGGACTCACTCGGGATCGCCTACCTGGATGGCGACGAGACCAGGATGCTCAGGCCCGACTTCCTGTTCTTCGCGGAACAGGACGGTGAGGCCGTAGTGGATCTGGTTGACCCGCACGGATTCCATCTCGCTGACGCTCTGCCCAAGTTGAAGGGGCTCGCCCGCTACGCGGAGACGCACCCGCAAGCCTTCCGGCGCATTGAGGCGGTCGCGAAGGTGGGTGACCAACTGCGCGCATTGAACCTACTCCGTGAAGACGTCAGGGAAGCCATCTCTGCAGCCGCGAGCGCCGAGGCCCTCTACAGGGGGACGGCAGCCGTGAACTACCCCTAGCCTGATGCGCATCGGGCAGTTCTTCTCCGACGTCCTCGGAGCGCCCCTGGCCAACCTGCGCTGGTCCTGGGGCGCGCATCATGCGGAGCGCGGTCACGTGTACCTGCGCGTCTGGGAGGACCAGATCGTCGACATCGACGGCGTGCAGCACGTGCTCGTCGCCCGCGACCGTCCCGGCTACCGCTCGCCGGGGACGGCGGAGCGCGACGCCCACTTGGATCTCCTGCGGGCTGGGATGCCCACGTTCGGGGTCGTCTGCACGGCGAAGAACCCGAGCTCGCCGGACTATCGGTCCATCAGGTCGTTCGAGAACGGCTACCTGCTGCGGCTTGGAGAACTGTCCACGGAGGGAGCCGACACGCTGGCTCGCGTGCTCGGGACGATCCCCCTGTCCGCCGTCGTGGGAGCGCCGGTGTCCGGAGCCGACCTGGCCGAGGACCTCGTTGCCCTGGCCCGCGTGGACGGGGATGTGACTTCGCGGGAGGCGCTCGTGCTGGCTCGCGTCGGACAGGGCGCGTTCCGCACCGCCGTCCTCGCAGCGTGGGATGGCCGATGCGCGGTGACGGGTGCAACGACAGAGGCGGCGATCCGGGCCTCCCACATCAAGCCGTGGCGCGACTCGACGGATGCAGAGCGGTTGGATCCGGCGAACGGCCTGCCGCTCGTCGCCACGCTCGATGCGCTCTTCGACGCCCGTCTGATCTCCTTCTCCGCGGACGGTTCCGCCGTCGTCTCCGATCAGCTTGACCGGAAGGACCGCCGTCGGCTCGGCCTGGGCGGGATCCGCCTGTCGCGTCCTCCCAGTGAGGCGACGGCGCGATACCTGGAGCACCATCGGGCGCACATGTCCGGACAGTCTGGAGCAGCGCAGCTGACTCATTGACCCCCACTCCCCCACCGGATCTACTCCCCACATGTTGCCTGCCCCCGCCCTCGACAAGCTCCGTGCTGCTCTGGCCTTCGCCCGGTCGCAGGCCGACGATCCGAAGCGACGGGAGGTGGCGGAGATCCTGGCCGCGAAGGACGAGGTGCTGGCGCGGTTCCAGCCGATGTTCACGCCGGAGCGCATCGCGACGCTCACGGCGGAGGAGTTTCGGGACTTCCTCCTGCTCAAGAACAACCACCACTGGGACAGCCTCCACCGTCAGGGCCCGGCCATGACTGCCGACATGCCGCTGCTCCGTCAGGCGCTCACGCTGCTGATTGACGAGACGCAGCCGATTGCGAGTCGCCTCGATACCCTGCGCCCAAGCAGCCAGGGGGCGGGGATGGTCTCGGGCTTGGGTCGCGCCACCATCACCGCCATCCTGCATGTCGTCGGTCCCGAGCGGTACGGCGTCTGGAACAACACGGCAGAAGGTGGCCTCAAGGCGCTCGAGCTCATGCCCGAGTTGCCCTGGGGATCCTCGTTTGGGGCGCGGTACGAGATCGTGAACGAGCGGCTGCACGAGATCGCAGCCGCCTTGGACGTCGACCTATGGACGCTGGACGCCTTGTGGTGGCTTCCGATAGTCCAAGTACCCGACGAGGCGCCGGAGGAGGTCGAGGCGGTCAACCACGTCGAGCCCCTGGAGGGCGTCTTCGGCCTGGAGCGCCACCTGCACGAGTTCCTGATCGACAACTGGACCCGTGTGCCCGAGCTCCGCGAGTGGGACTTGTACGAGGTGGACGGCGAGCTCGTCGGCTCCGAGTACAACACCGGCGCTGTCGGCAGGATCGACCTCCTCGCGAGGCACAAGACCGACGACCGTTGGCTCGTGCTGGAGCTCAAGCGCGGCCAGACCAGCGACGAGACCGTGGGCCAGGTCCTGCGCTACATGAGCTGGGTACGCCGCCACCTCGCGTCAACGACGGGCGCGGTCGAGGGTGCCATCGTCTGTGCCGCCCCCGACACCAAGCTCCAGTACGCCCTCGACGGTCAGCCTGCGATCCGGTGCCTGACGTACCAGGTCAGCTTCGCGCTGCAGGAGATGGCTGGGCTGACGCTCTAGGACTCTCCCGGCCGAGCGGGCGATGCGGTCGCTATCGCTTTCGAGCCGACGCCCGGCGGCGGCGAGCCCTGCGACGCGCCTCGCGCTCTAGCCGCTCCTGTCGAGCATCCCACCAGACCGCGAAGCCCAGGATGCCCGCTACCGTCAGGAACTGGCGCTGCCCCGACCGCGGGGTCCCATCGGCTACGCGGTTCGCGAAGTCCTCGCAGTTGTAGCCGACCGACCACTGCGGGTTCTCGGCGCAGGCGTCAAGGAGCCCCGCGATAGCACGCTGGGACTCTTCGGAATCCAGCTGGCGAACCAGTTGCCAGTTGCCTTCTGCCTCAGCCGCCACTGACACGACGCGCACGCCCTCCCCGCCTCGGAGGTCCACGACCAAGTCGTCGAGCCCCAAGTGCCGCTGCCTCACGACGATGGCGAAGTGGGAGAGCAAGGGGTTTCCGATCTTCGGGCGCGACCATACTTCGATCGCGGCCTCCGCGGATATGCGGTGGACGGCTGTTCCCCGCGTCATGTGGTGGACACGCATCGCACCAGCCTAGGCATCCGGGGGGACATGCCGCGCTCCCCCCGTTCAGTACGGGTCAGGCGATGCCCGACGCCCGGCTAGCTCCCCATCCCCCTCCCACACACCGGGCACTCCAGCTCCGCCGCGTGCTCCGCCAGGTACCGCCTCATGACGCCGGACAGCAGCGACTCGTCGCCGCCCGTGTGGTGGGCATGGACGCCTGAGCGGACCGCATCGATCGCGCCCGGGGAGCGACGCGGAAGGAGCTCGGCGAAGTCGTCGGGACCAAGGTCGTTGTGCGCGAGCAAAGTCGCGAACTCCTCGGTGGTCCAGTCAGGTGCGCGTTCCATGTCTCCTCCAACGTCCCGCTTCCGAGTCGACCCCGTTCGGCGCTACAATGCCCCCGCGCCGCCGGTTGCTCGATAGCGTCAAACCTCCTTCTCATTCCACACATTTCCCCTTTTCTCCAAGAGGTTTCCGGCGGTGCTCTTCAGCCTTGGGCGAACGCCGAACTCGCCACCCCGCGTCCGAGGGCACGTAGCCTTTCGGCTAGGCTGTACGCGACGCAAGTGCGGTTGGGAGGCAGCGCATGAGGAATCGGGGCCTGGGCGCTCTCTGCGGCGCATCTGCACTAGTCTTGATCTCTGCGATCTCTGCCTTCCGCACCGACGCGGAGGAGCCTGTCGGGACCAAGGAGGGTGGCGTGAGTACGTTCGACGAGGCCCTAGCGACGCTGCCGATCGCACTGCCCAAGCCCGTGCGCTTCGCGCGGCGAGCGGCCGTTCGGATGCGCGGCGCGATCGTGTGCGAGGCCGCCGGCTACGTGGGCCGTCCCTATGACAGCCCGACGGATGGCCATTTCAACATGTCTTCGCTCGAGTTGATGGGACCACGCGTGTACCCGGCATGGAAGGCTCAGATCCAGCGCGATGGCGACAAGATTCTCAGCGTGGGCGTGAGCCGCTGGGACGCTCCCTACGCAGAGAAATCGTGGACGTCTAGCCGGGCGGGCGACGAGGGATGGGCAGCGGAACTCTCCGAGAGCGGTCATGTGTGGAAGATCCGCGCCCGCCTACCAACCGAGTCAGGGAGCCCGTCGCTGGAGTTCGAGTGTCGACTCGAGTGGCCCGTCGCGGCGGAGAGTCGCGCCGTCCCACGCGAGATCGTGGCTCTGCTTGAGAAGCACACGGGGATCGTTCCGCGTGCCTTCTCCACCTGGGAGTTCGGCCGCGCGAAGGACTCGGAGTGTGCCTCCGTCATCCTCGACTCCGACGATGATGCCAACGCTGCACTCGGCAACATCCGAGGTGATCTGCCCAAGGGCTGGGTCGCGTTCCTCGGAAGCCGCCGTTGGCTGGACAACCCGGACCTTGATGGCGTCGAGTTGGTGGTCGCACCGGGTAACGGATGGGCCGACATGCTCCGCGCTGCTCGGCTTGACCCCGTGAACAGCGGTCTGTCGACCGAGGCCGTCGTGACCTGGCTGACGGAGTACGACAGGACCATGGGGATTGATGTCATCGGCGTGTCGACCGATCACCTGACGTTCGATCTTCGGGACGGTCCCTACGACGAGGCTCTGCTGGCAGACGACCTGACGCACCTCTGCGGCGACTTGCGCAACGAGTCCCGCAGTGTCGTGGAGGACATGGTGGAGAGCGGGCGCATCCACCTCTGGTGGGACTGACTATTGGATGGTGCAGTCCCGGAGCGAGGCGCCGATTGAGCTGGCAGGACAGTCGTCGGCAGCGGGTCAGCGCCTTCCCTCCCAGGAGCGGAGCGCGCATGGCCCGCACAGAGTGCGGGAGTCCTGCGCGTGACGTCGTCTCGTTGCTGGCGCCAACGCGGGGCCGCGAGCGCTGGCTGCAAGGTCGTCAGTCTGGTCAGTGCCTCAACGCTAGCCAGGAGGAGTAGGCCGCGAGGTCTTCGATCCCCCGGCTCGACCAGTAGTGGGTCAAGTTGCGCAGCGCGGCGCGGGACTGATCGCTCGTGAGCCACCCACTGCTGCTTGCCGCGAGGTCGGTTGCGGTGTCTGGGTCGCTTGCCCACTGAAGCAGCGCCGGCAGCTCCGATCGCCTCCAGGCTGCCACTGCCACCGGAGTCCAACGTCGGTCCCCATCGACCTGGTAGCTCATGGCGTCATCGTTGTTCGCCGCCGTCAGCACCGAGTCCAGATCTTGGGCCGTCAGTGGTTGGCGCCACAGGAACTCACCCCGGTCATCGAAGAGGATTAAGCCCGATTGATCGGCGCCCTGCGCACCGAAACTCAGCGTGTTGAACGTGGTCGAGTAGATCGCACCCGGCGCAGACCAGGGATGACGCCTTGACCAGACTCCGGTGAAGTACCCCGGATCGATCCCGAGAGCACGCAGGCGTCTCGAATCAGGGCTCGCGTATGCACTCATTCTGTGGACTCCAACTCTACTTTCGCCTCGCTCTTGCCCTGCTCGCACGCTCGAGCAGATCCAATCGCGCCTCCGGGGTACCAAGCCCCTTACCCGGCTCCGCGTCAGAGCATCCCGACGATTCGTGACGAGTACGCGACGCCGCATCGCTCCGCGTCCTAGGTCGCCTGGGCGTTGAGCCTACCGACCCGTGGCCCGGCAGCACCGCCGACGCATGACGGCCACAAGCCTGCTTGGCGCGATCTGGCGAGATCGGTATCGCGGATTCCCATTTTGCGTGGCGGGTCGAGCGCCCGGACGCCGTGGTCCCTACTGATGGCCCCCACCAACCCGTCCAGCTCAGCGCCAGCGGCCCCTGACTTCAGGGAACGTTCAGGTTCCTGAACGGAACGCGGCGATGGCCGTGGATTCAGCCTCTGTGGGCCAGGTACACCCGGTCCTCGCGGCCAGTCGGGGTCGTGCGGCGAGGCGCGTGGGCATGGCGGTTTCCGGGACATTGGTCCGCTTCGGCGGCACGGGGCCCCGAGTTCAGGCCCTCACGGCGATCCGCGACGTTTGGCGCGATCTGGCGCGATTGGTCGTGGGGATTCCCATTCTGCGGCTGGTGGAGCGGGACTCGGGGATGCGTGGCGAGGCTGCACGCCTGATCGGTGCGCCTGTCGCGGAAAGCACGTCGGCGCAGCAGCTGCGGCACGAGCTGTGCTTCGTGGGCTTCGCATGAAGCGACGCGGAATCCAGAGCAGGGGGCTTGCGCGCCCCTCGCAGTTCGCGCAGTCTCGTACGCGTGGAACAGAGACGTCGTGGACAGTTCGCAAAGGGGAAGCCATGCGCGGCAAGAGCGTCGCACGCTACCTAGCCTTGCGTGTGCCTGTCGCGACAGGACACGTCCACCATCCGCTGGCTGCGGATCGGAGTTGGTGCGCCAAGGCGGCGGAGCAGAGCGCCGGAGATGTGTAGTCAGTGAACCCGGCCAACTTCATGAGCCGAGTGCGGAAGCAGGAAAGGCACCAAGATGAGCATGCACGATCGCAGCGTACGCCCTCTAGAAGACAACCGCACTTCCGGCGCGGGCAGTTGCGGGCCTTGCTCCGGGGGCCTGGGGGAAACACAGCTAGTTCAACTCTCACTCCTCCCCCCCCCACAGCACCAAGTGGGTGCAGCTGGCGCCAATCGACGTGGCGAGTTCAGCCTGCCTGATCCCACCTCCGCGCCGTCGATAGTCCAAGATCGTGACTCGGCGGCGACAGAACTCGGTGTCCTTCTCTTGCCCCGACCCGGTGCCGCGCTTGAGACTCGTGGGAAGTACTTCTACTTCGCCACTGAGATGCAGACCGTGGTCGAAGTGGACGAACAGCGGTACGTCATGGTGGCCGCAATGCTCGCTGGAGCTGGCTACCGCGAGATCGCCGAGTGCCTGGCTGTCAGGGGCTTCGAGGCCAGCGTGGGGCAGATTCACGACACTCTCGTGGAGTACCGTGATCTCGGGTTGTTTCGCGCCCCTGACGCCGCACGACAATCTGCCGAGATCTCGAACACGATGATGCGGCTAAGTGCGCATCAGCCAATGAAGATGATGCTATTCATGGCGCAGAGCTGCAATCTTCGCTGCACGTACTGCTATGGGATCGAGGGGAACTACGTTGACAAGGGAGAGAAGATGTCGCCTGAGACGGCCGAGGCGGCCGTCGACTACTTGATGTTGAACAGCCCACAACGTCGCCACTTCTACATCTACTTCTTTGGCGGAGAGCCCCTTCTCAACTTCGAGACCATCCAGCACACGGTCAAGTACGCCCGGCAGCGCGCGGCGGAACTCCGCAAGACAGTTGAGTTTGGCATCACTACCAACGGCACGCTACTCTCCGACAAGGTTGTGGATTTCCTGGTTCAGGAGGACTTCCAGATCTGTGTCAGCATGGACGGATCTCCTGAGGGGCACGACGTGAACCGTCCCACCAAGGGTGGGTCTGGCAGCCACCGCCACGTCCTTGCCGGCATTAGAAAGCTCCAGGCTGTGTGCAAGCGCCCAGGCCAGCTGAAGATCCGTGCGACGATGTCGCACCAGAATCACGACCCGCTTGCGATTTCAAGGTACTTCGACGCAAGCGGCATCACAAACTACGGCATCGGAACAACATTCCATCGCGCGGGCAACACGCAAGGTACGGACGTTACGCCCGATGACATGGTCGAGATGGACCAAGTCTTGGACAATGCGCTGGACGAAGTCGTTCAAGCACTCGCTGAAGGACGACGGACTCCACGATACAACCCCTTTTACAAGACTGTGGGCAGCATGTCCATGGGCAGTACGAAGGCGTTCATCGGATGCGGTGTCTGCAGGAACGACCAGGGCATTGGGACTGACGGGCGCATCTATCCGTGCCATCGCTACGTTGGGCTCGACAGCTACGTGATTGGCGACGTTCGGTCGGGTGTTGACCCCGAGAAGGTCCGGGCGGTCTACAAGCAGGTGTTCGACCTGTGGATGAATCACTGTCGCAACTGCTGGGCCCGTTACACCTGCAGTTCGGCCTGCGTATGGCAGCACTCGCACGATGATGGCAACTTGCGCATTCCCGATCGGGACCAGTGCCACGCGATTCGCCGAAGTGTTCGGCGCTCCGCTTGGCTTAGTCTCCATCTGAGCCAGAAACACCCGGATGTACTTGCGGCACTCTCCCGAGCACCGGCTGCTGGCGGGTGCTGCAATCCCCAGTAGGAGTTGTCATGAGTTCGGACGTGACGGACGATCAGGGGCGGGACGAGCGCGAGTTGTCGCGCCGCGAGGCCTTGCTGAGGCTGAGTCGAGGTGCGGCTGCAGGCGCGATCTTCTTCGTGGCCTTCGGAGCCAGCACAATACCCGCGGCAGCAGCCTGCCAGGGTGTGCCCATGGGTGCGCCGGATGCCACCTGTGGCCAGGGAGGGGTTGGCACGTATGCTGAGGACGGCAGGTGCGGAGAGTTGCAGGGCAACGGTGCCGCATGGCCTGACGGTGAGTGCGGAGCGGTGGTCGGATCCGAAGTCGACTCCGATCAGTCTTGCGGCGTGGGGGTGCCCCCCGTCATTCCCGATGTCACGTGCGGAACGATGATGATCGGGGGGGGCTACCACGAGGACGGGCAGTGCGGCTGGCACCCCTCTCTTCAGGCCGCCTATCCGGATCCGGGCTGTGGCGGCGCGCCGACTTCAGGCGGCATCGATCCCGACGATCGGTGTGGACTCTCGACCCCCAGCAATGACCACTACAGCGACGATACGTGCGGGACAACCAACGTTGATGGAGAGTACCACTCAGACTCACGCTGCGGCAGTTCCGACCCGTCAGGAGGTTCCTACGAGGACTCTGCATGCCTAACCGCACTGGGCGGAGGGATGTACGACATTGATGACAACTGCGGGAACACTCTTGCCAATGGCCTGCTCGTAGTCGACACGACCTGCGGGAAGAACTCCGCACAAGACGAGTACCACGAGGATGCCGACTGCGGTGAGCACGATCACGCTGGCGTGGTTTCAGTGGACGGCATGTGCGGCGAGAACAGCTCGTCGGGCTATGCGGATGAGGACGCCGCGTGTCTGGAGAACGCGGTTGATGAAGTTGCGACCTCCGACAACTCGTGTGGCCAGCTTACTTCGTCCGAACAGATGGACGAGGACAATCAGTGTGGCCAGACGATCGAACATGAGACTGGAGCTCACGACTTCGCATGCGGAAACACGCACCCGACCCAAGGTCACCTTGAAGATTTCTCCTGCAACGTGGGATCCGGCGAGTACGTTCAGTCTGACGGTGACTGCAACCTTGATCCGCCAGATGCCTCCTGTGGGACGTACTACAGTGCTACACAGTTCAACGAGGATGCTGCGGCCCCGTAGCGGTCGTGCGGTGAGCAGACCGGGGTGCGATCTGCGCCGGGAGTAGCGGACATGTCTTCACGGAAGGCACTCGCCAGGGCACCTGCAATGCTCGTCGGGCTCGTGGTGATCGCAGCAGTCGCCCTCGTCGCGTGGATCCTGAGTGAGAGTCGGCCCGATGGGAGTGGCTCCCTAGTCGGTTCCTCTCCAGAGCAGGGCTCGCGTGAAGATGCCGGCCCCTTCCCATCGCTCGAGCCTCAATCCGCTCCTCCGAGTGACGACCGGCAGCCGATCGCACCAGAAGAGTCTTCACCGAGCCAAGCGCCGGACGGCGCGCGAGTCGACGTAAGCGCACGTGGGAGGATTGCTCAGGCGTACGCAACCATCAGGGAGGGCCGGCCCGCTGAGGGGATTGCCCAACTCCGCAAACTGCTCGCGGAGCTAGAGGAAGACGCGTTCGCTGCGACCGTGCGTGGCCGTCTATTGGTTGCCCTGTTGGCCTGCGGACCTGAGTTGGAGGCTGGCGAGTTCCTATGTTCGACGGTTACGTCCGTGGCAGAGTGGCGCTTGGCCCACCCGGACTTCGATGGCACCCAGAAGAAGGCCGTGAAGGGAAGGCTACTCATGGGATACGGCGGCTGGGGGCCTGGTTCGCTTTGGATGCTTTTCCAGCGCTACTGCCCCGAACTTGGCGAGCCGCGAAGAAGTACGGCCGAATCCATCCGGCAGCTTGAGTCCGTAGTTCGTGAGCGACTGCTCCCCGCAGCCAAGAGCGATGAGAGCCAGCCGGCGCTCGTCACACGCCTGGAAGGCTTGGCGGCATTCATGAACATCGAGTCCAACATCGTCTTCCCTGCACCCGGGGAAAGAGGAGCGTTGACCCCGAGTGTGAGACGCGCGATCAGTGAGTTCCAGACGCGCTTTGGTCAGGAGGAGGATGAGGGGATACGAGTGCTGCTAGCGTATCTCCATACCTACTATCCAGAGCTTAGGTAGCCCGTGCGCGCACGCTGCGGCGTCCCTTCGGACCTAGCCCAAGTGGCATCGCAAGGCACCGGGCTCCGCGTGAGAGCACGGCTCTGTCTCACAGCATTCCGACGATCCGTGACGAGTTCTCGTCGCGCCATGGGGCGCCATCCCACGCGGCTCGGACTCTTGCCTGGGAGCCGCCGGCGGCGGAGTGGGTCCGTCCTGGGCCGAGTTCCGGCAGCGGGACTGACCGACCTCCTGGCACGGCATGGGACCGCCCCGCTTAGGCCCCCCCACCGCCCCGTTCGTGCATCCACGTGCAACGACGTGCGCAGAAATATGTCGATCTACGGCATAGTCGCCTGACGCCGATTTCGTAAGTCGCGCAGTCACAAACACTTGCGACTTGCGAGCGCCGGCCTGTCAAGCCGGAGGTCGCGGGTTCGAGTCCCGTCACTCCCGCCATTCAACTCGCGCGCAAACCGCGCATCCACGCGGGTTTACGACCGCGCGCCGATTAGGCGCCGTGCGGCTCTCTGGACGTAGGGATCCCCCCGTACCAGCACCGGTGCTGGTACAGCGCAGAACGCCCTCTGAATCGACGCCCGATCCACGCCCGATCGCATCCCGATCACTCGCGCGCAGCACGAAAGAGCGCGCGTTACGCGCACGCGCGGCGAGATCGCGCCGAGGGTCGTTTCGCCCCCAGGCCGCGGGGAACAGCCCTTCATGGGTGTCCGACGCACGAGGTAACGTGCGGGACCCACGCCGGAGGTCTCGTCCCATGCCTTGGCTCCGCTCTCGTACCGAACGCTCATCCGGGGTCACCACCTGGGTGGTCGAGTGGCGCGAAGGCGGACGCGGCGGCAAGGTCCGCTCCCGCTCGCTCGGTGCCGTCACGGAGCAGGAGGCGCAGTACGAGCTCGCCGCGATGAACGCGGGCAAGAGCACGCGACGCGGCACGCCCCAGACGACCACGCCGAAGACGGCGGTCGCCGGATACCTGAAGCACCTCAAGGTCTCCGGGCGCCGGCAGGGCACGATCGAGCACGACGCAGACAAGTTGAAGCCGCTGCTCGACGAGTGGGCCGACCGCCCGATGGCGAGCTGGTCGCGCACGATGCTGGAGGGACTGCTCGACGGACGCGGCTGGTCCTCCTCGCGAGTGCGCCAGGCGCTCGGCGTCTACCGCCGCTTCATCGGGTGGTGCGCGGCGGTCGGCTACGCCTGCGGCGACTTCGTGGGCGACTTCAAGCCCCCGCGCGCGCGCCCCGCCGAACATCGCGAGGCCCTCTCCGCGGAGCAGTGCCGCCGCCTGCTGGACGCCGCCCGTGGCCACTACCTCGAGGTCCCCGTCGCCCTGGCGCTGTTCGCGGGCCTCTCGCGCGCCGACCTCCGGGCGCTGACATGGAAGGAGATCGACCTCGACGTCGGTCTCATCGCGCGACCCCGGCACAAGACCGGGACACGGCTGCGGCTCCCGATCTCGGCCCCGCTCAAGGAGATCCTGGAGCGCCACCGCCAGCGCTCGGGGCTCGTCTGCCGCCGCCTCCCGGAGTCGGACTCCTCCCTCTACAAGTCGCTCCACCGCCTCATGGACCGGGCCGAGGTCCCACGGAGCGGCTGGCACCAGCTACGCCACACTGCGGCCACCTTGCTCGCGTCCGCGGGCACTGACGTGGCGACGATTGGGCGGATCCTGGGGCACCGGCCGGGGTCGCCGATCACCCTGCGGTACCTTCACACGGACGATGACCGGCTCCGGCAGGCCGCGGATGCCGTGGCCGAAGCCGTGAGGAACGCGTAGCGCCGAACCCGAACACCTCCGCACGCGGCCAGGAGCCTGACCCCGAGCCGCAGGGCCCAGGTGGACGAGGTCGGTCGCGGAGCAGGGTGGGCGACGTGCACGGGGAGACAGTGCATGTCCCCCCGCGCCCCCTCCCCCCCCTGAGTTCGGCCTACACCCCGGTGCGTGAGCACGGCGGCCGGGACTCCAGGGCCCCCCCCCTCTAGGAATTACGCCACGTCAATCCTTGACGCCACGTATATTCCCGCCATGGCCCCGAGCAACTTGTCCGCCCGATCCACCGCCGGCAAGCAGCAGCGCTACGCAGAGCGCGACCGCCAGATTCGGGACGCGGCCCGGCGACTGCTCGTCGAGCGGGGCCTCCACGGCTTCTCCATGGAGGACGTTGCGGACGCCATCGCGTACAGCAAGGGCACGGTCTACCAGCACTACGAGAGCAAGGAGGACGCG
This sequence comes from Planctomycetota bacterium, assembly GCA_050248855.1. Classification (GTDB taxonomy): domain Bacteria; phylum Planctomycetota; class PLA2; order PLA2; family JAEUHO01; genus JACKGW01. Next base: position 17,005 of record JBFWRP010000038.1, read on the forward strand.
CTGGTCGCCTCGTGCGCTGAGTCTGGCACGCGGCTCGCGGCCCTTTTCGAACGCGCCGCGGCCCTCCCGGGCACCTCCCGCGAGCGGATGATCGCGATCGTCGAAGCCTACTGCCTCTTCGTGGAGCGGCACCCGGTGCCCTTCCGCGTGATCCCCCTCGTGCATTCCCCCACGGTGTTTGAGAAGGCGTCGCCCGCGCGCATCCTCTCGGTGGAGGCGGCCCACGAGCGGGTGCGCGGGGCCTGCGCTGCGGTCGTCGAGTGGGCGGTCGCGAGAGGCGATCTCGTGCCCGGGCCCGGGATCGACGCCCGCACGATCCCGTTCGCGCTGTGGGCCATGATGCTCGGCTCGTTCCTGCTGACCGAGCTCCACAGCTCGGACAAGATCTTCGGGGTGGACGACCCGGCCGCAGCGATCCGCACTCAGTGGGCCGTCTACCTGGACGGCCTCGGCTGGCGCCCTCCGCGGGGCGAGTTCGACGAAGACGCCGCCGCGCGGCGGATCCGGTCGCTGCTCGAGGCGCCGACCGACGCTCCCCCAACGTCATGAGCGCCGCTCCCTTTCCCCGCAGAGTTCGACATTTCGTCAGAGTCCACAGACCCCGGGGACGGGCCGGGCGATTGCCCGCCTGCGCCGGGCCCGAAACCCGAGAGAGGGGCGCTGCATGCCGGTCGCCATCGTTGCCCGAAGCCCGCGGTCCACGGTCCTCTGCCTCGCCCTCGCCGGCCTGACGACGGCCTGCGGGAAGGCCGCGGCCCCCGCGCCCACCGGCCGGCCCCCCGCGGTGGTGTCCGTCGCGACGGCCGAGGCCGTTGACGTCCCCCTCTACATCGACGAGATCGGGCGGTGCGTCGCCACCGAGGTGGTGGCGGTCCAGCCCCGCGTCTCGGGGCAGGTCGTCGAGGTTCTCGTGAAGGACGGCCAGGACGTCGAGGAGGACGCCACGCTGTTCCGGATCGACCCGCGCCCGTACGACGCCGCCCTCGCGCAGGCGAAGGCGCGCGAGGCCGTGGCCGACGCGGCGGCGAAGGAGTCCCGCACCGCGGTCGCGACCGCCCAGGCGAGGGTGGGCTCGGCCCGGAGCCGTCTCCTCGAGACGAAGGCGAAGATCGACGCGACGCGCGCGGGCATCGACGAGATGACGGCCGACGTGGAGGCGGCCGACGCCGAGGTCGCGCGCGCCGAGGATGATCTGGCCCGCTTCGAGAAGGTCAGCCCCGCGGGCGGCGTGTCCGGCCAGGAGCTCGACCGCGCCCGCACGGCCGCGCGCGGCGCGCGCGCCCGCGCCGCGGCGGCCCGGACCCGTCGCGTCGCGACGGAGGCCCAGGTCCGCGAGGTGGAGGCCGCCGTCGCGACGGCGCAGGACGGCATCCTCGAGGCCGAGTCCCTCGCCACCGAGGCCGCCGCGCGGGTGGTCTCGGCCGACGCGGAGGTGGAGCGCGCAAAGGCCACCGTGGCGGCGGCGCAACTTGACGTCGACTTCTGCACGGTGAAGGCCCCCATCGCGGGCCGCGCGGGCCGCCGGCTCGTGGACAAGGGCAACATCGTGGCGGCGGGCGCCGTGACGCTCATCACGCTCCAGCGCCACGACCCCCTCTACGCGGAGTTCAGCGTCACCGAGGACGACCTGACGCGGGTCCAGTCGAGGACGGGCGGACGCCCACTTACGGTGGAGGTGATCCTCCCCGACGAGGCCGGCCCGCCTCGGACGGGGCCGCTCACATTCGTCGACAACGCAGTCGACCCGGCGACGGGCACCGTGCGGCTCCGGGCGAGCCTTTCGAACCCGGACCACCGCTTCTGGCCAGGGCGGTTCGTGAAGGTGCGTCTCGTCCTCGAGACGCTGAAGGGCGCCGTGCTCGTGCCGGCCAGCGCGCCCATGGCGACCGCCCAGGGCGTGATGATGATCGTCGTGACCCCCGAGCAGAAGGCGGACATCCGCCCCGTTGCGCTCGGGCAACGACACGGCGACCGGGTCGTCGTCACGCAAGGCGTGGACGCGGGCGACCGCGTGGTCGTCGCGGGCCAACTAGGCGCCATGTCGGGCGCAACCTTGGTGATCGAGGCGCCGCCTCAGACGCCCACGGGGTCGCCCGGCGCCGCGCCACCCGGCGGCGCCGGGATGGGACGCTAGCCCATGAGCATCGCCCACGCCTTCGTCCAGCGCCCCGTCATGACCACCGTGGGCACGGTCTCCGTGGTCCTGTTCGGCGTGCTCTCGTTCCTCAAGCTACCCGTCAACGACCTCCCGACGGTGGACTACCCCGTCATCCAGGTGCGCTGTGCCTACCCGGGCGCCACCCCCGAGACCGTCGCGAACACGATCGCGACGCCCCTCGAGCGTTGGTTCATGCAGATCAACGGCCTCAAGCAGGTGACGTCGAAGAGCACCCAGGGCCAGGCGTCCCTCGTCCTCGAGTTCGACCTCGACAAGAGCATCGACGCCGCGGCGACCGACGTGCAGACGGCGATCACCCAGGCCACCGCGAGCCTGCCCGCTGACCTGCCCTCGCCCCCGACCTACTCGAAGACGAACCCGAACGACCAGCCCATCCTCTTCATCGCGATGTCGAGCGACTCGCTGACGCAGGGTCGGCTCTACGACTACGCGAGCACACAGGTCGGCCAGCGCATCAGCATCCTGCCGGGCGTAAGCCGGGTGGACGTCTTCGGCACGAAGTCCGCGATCCGCATCAAGGCGGATGTTGGGCGGCTGGGCGCGCGCGGCCTCACGATGGAGGACCTGGCCGCGGCTGTCCGCGGCGGGACGGGCACCGTGGGCGCCGGGCAGCTCGATGGCCCCGCCGGCACGCTCCTCGTCCAACCCGAGGGCCAGCTCGAGACCGCCGCCGAGTACGGCGCCCTCATCGTCGCCCGCCACGAGGGCTCGCCGATCCGCCTCCGCGACGTGGCCGACGTGGAGGAGACCGTCCAGGAGGAGCGCGCGCGCATGCGCTTCTGGGTCCGCGGCTTCGAGGCGCCGAGCGCGACGGTCGTGGTGGCCGTCAACCGCCGGGCCGGCGCCAACGCGGTGGAGGTGGCCAAGAGCGTGCGGGCGCTCCTGCCGGTCGTCAACGCCGAGCTGCCCGGATCGATCCGCATCACCCCGATCTACGACCGGTCACGGACCATCGTGAACTCGGTGGCAGACGTCGAGGAGACCCTCCTCATCGCCTTCGTCCTCGTGGTGCTCGTGATCTTCGTGTTCCTCGGGCGCGCGACGGACACGTTGATCCCGGCCGTAGCGCTCCCCATGTCTCTGCTGCTCACGTTCATCGCGATGCGCCTCCTGGGCTACAGCCTCGACAACCTGTCCCTGATGGCCCTGACGCTGGCGATCGGCTTCCTAGTGGACGACGCCATCGTGTTCCTTGAGAACACCGTCCGCCGGATGGAGCACGGCGAGAGCGCGCTGATTGCGACGCTCAACGGCGCCAAGGAGATCGGCTTCACGATCGTCTCCATGACAATCTCCCTCGCCACCGTGTTCCTGCCCCTCGTGTTCATGTCGGGCCTCGTGGGACGCATCTTCCGCGAGTTCGCCGTGACCATTATGGTGTCGATCCTGGCGTCGGGCCTCGTGTCCCTGACGCTCACGCCCCTCATGTGCTCCCGCCTGCTGAAGGCGCGCGGCCAGGGCGTGAAGTCGACGTTCATGGAGCGGGTCATGGGCGCGGCCGAGCGCCGGGTCCTCGACATGTACGGACGCTCCCTGTGGTGGTTCCTGCGCCACAAGTGGGTCTCGCTGGGCATCTGGGCGCTCACCCTGGCCGGCACGGCCTGGCTGTTCCTGATCGTGCCCAAGGCGTTCCTGCCGGCGGGCGACAGCAGCTTCCTCCGCGGCCTCATGATCGGCCGCGAGGGCTCGTCCCCGGCGCAGATGCACCGGCTCCAGGACCGGGCCGACCAGATCATGCGGGCCGACCCGGCCGTCCGTGCCACCTTCTCGGTGACCGGCAATTCGAGTTTCATGGCCTCCAACCAGGGCTTCCTCCTCGCCTTCCTCGAGGCCCCCGAGCAGCGCCCCCCCATCGAGGCGGTGGCCGGCCGGATGATGGGAGGCCTGGCCTCCATCCCGGGCGCCTTCTCGTTCCTACGGGCGAACCCGGTGCTCGAAATCGCCACGGGGGCAACGGGCCAGAGCCAGGGCCAGTTCTCGTACGCGCTCTCGGGTGTCGATCCCGCGCTCGTCTACGCCACGGCGGACCGGCTGCGGGCCAGGCTCTTCGGCTACCCGGGGTTCCAGTTCCTCCTGTCGGATCGGTACACCATGACGCCGGGCGCCGAGGTCACGATCCGCCGGGAGCGCGCCCGCCTCCTCGGCGTGTCCGAGACGCGCATCCTGTCGCTCCTGCGCACGGCCTATTCACAGAACTACGTCTACCTGATCAAGACTTCGAGCGACCAGTACCAGGTGATCCTCGAGGCCGAGGACGCGGCCCGCGCGGGCGCCGAGGACCTCGCGCTCCTGCGCGTGCGCTCCGACGACGGGAAGAGCCTGATCCCGCTCGGCGAGCTCGTGGAGTGGAAGACGACGGTGGGCGCCCAGGCCGTCAACCACCTCAATCAGTTCACGAGCGTCACGTTCTCGTTCAATCTCGTGCCGGGCTGGCCCGTGGGCGATGCCACCGACTTCGTCGAGAAGGTCGCGTCCGAGGTGCTGCCCTCGGCCGTCCAAGGCGGCTTCGAGGGCGAGGCCCTCACCTTCCGCGACACGCTGAAGGACCTGACGCTGCTCATGCTCCTCGCGGTCTTCGTGATGTACGTGATCCTCGCGATCCTCTACGAGAGCTACGTGCACCCGCTCACCGTCCTGTCCACGCTGCCGACCGCTCTCCTGGGCGGGCTGGCGGCGCTCCAGTTGTTCGGGGAGCAGGCCTCGCTCTACGCCTTCATCGGCATGTTCATGCTGATGGGCATCGTCAAGAAGAACGGGATCATGATCGTGGACTTCGCGCGCCAGCGCGTCGACCACGGCGAGGCCGCCGACCGCGCGATCCACGATGCGAGCCTCGACCGGTTCCGCCCGATCCTCATGACGACGCTCGCGGCCGTCGTCGGCGCGATCCCGATCGCCCTGGGCTACGGCGCGGACGGCGCCTCCCGCCGGCCGCTCGGCCTCGTCATCGTGGGCGGGCTCCTGGTGTCGCAGTTCCTCACGCTGTACGTGACGCCGCCGATCTACCTGATCTTCGAGCTGTTCCAGGAGAAGGTGCTCGACCGCACCTCGTTCTTCCGCTCCTCCCGGCGCGCCCCCACCGGTCTCGCGCCGAGGAAGCGCAAGGCCGCGGTCGACGCCGCCGCCCCGGAGCTGCCGTCATGACCTTCGCTCGGCCCTCGCGCCCCCCGACGTCCCCGGCCCCGACCGCGCGCGTCGGCGTCCTCGTCGCGGCCCTCGCCCTCGCGTGCGGCTGCCGGGCCGTCGGCCCCGACTACGTACGCCCCGCGGTCCCGGTGCCTCCGCAGTTCCGCGACGCGGCCGCTGCGGCGCCGACGGGTGCGGGGCCGTCCGGGCCGTCGCTCGCCGACCTACCGTGGTGGCAGGCCTTTCAGGATCCGGCGCTGCAGGGCCTCCTGCGCGACGGGCTCGCGGGGAACGAGGACCTCCGCGCCGCGCTCGCCCGCGTCGCGGAGGCGCGCGCCCGGGTGGGCGTGGCCGCGTCCGAGCGGTACCCTCAGATCGACGCGGGGGTCTCGGCGACCCGCGACCGGGCCTCGCGCGACCTCTTGAGCGAGGGCAGCCGCACGACGAGCACGTACCGCGGCACGGTCTCCGCCTCGTGGGAGCTCGACCTGTGGGGTCGCGTGCGTCGCGGCGAGGAGGCGGCCCTCGCCGACTGGATGGCATCCGAGGAGGGACGGCGCAGCGTCGTCGTCACTCTCGTCGGCGACATCGCCGAGGCCTACTTCGACCTGCGCGAGCTCGACGAGGAGCTCGCGATCGCTCGCGAGACGCGGGACACGCGCGAGAAGACGCTCGAACTGTTCACCCAGCGCATCGGCGAGGGTGTGTCGAGCCGGCTCGAGACCTCACAGGCCGAGGCCGACTTCGCCTTCGCGGCGGCCACGATCCCCGACCTCGAGCGGCGCATCACCCAACAGGAGAACCTCCTCTCGTTCCTGGTGGGAAGGACGCCGGGGCCCGTCCCCCGCGGCCGCTCGCTCGGCGCCGCCGCCCTGCCCCCGGTCCTGCCGACCGGCCTGCCCGCGACCCTCCTCGAGCGCCGTCCGGACGTCCGGGCGGCCGAGGCCGAGGTGATCGCCGCGAACGCGCGCGTGGGCGTCGCCGTCGCCGAGTTCTTCCCCCGCCTCGACCTGCTGGCCCTCGTGGGCCTCGGGACGCAGGAGCTGTCGGGGCTCTCCGCGGACGGGTCCTCCTTCGCCTCAGTCGGCGGGTCCCTCCTGGCGCCGATCTTCCAGGGAGGACGCCTCGCGGGCAATCGCGACGCGGCGCTCGCGCGGCGCGACGAGGCCGTCGCCCGCTTCCGCCGCGCCGCGCAGAACGCGTTCCGCGACGTGGCCGACCAGTTGGCCGCTGTCAAGGGCGCGCGCGACGCGCGCGTGCAGCAGGAGCGCCAGGTCGCCGCGCTCGGGCAGGCCCTCGAGCTCTCGAGCTCGCGGTTCTCCAACGGCCTCGCGGCCTACTTCGAGGTCCTCGACGCCCAGCGGACGCTCTTCCCCGCGCGACTCGCGCTCGCGCGCACGAAGCGCGACCAGTACGTGGCCCTCGTGCGGCTCTATCGCGCCCTGGGAGGCGGCTGGTGCAGCGAGTGCTTCCCCTGCGTGACGCCCCCGCCGATCCCGGACGGGACCGCCGGGTCTCCGCCTCCGGCGGGCGCGGCGCCTCCGCCCCCGGCGCCCCCTTCCTCGCCCCCGCCCCCTGCGCGGGCTACGCGCGGCCCGGACGCTCCGCCCGCCCGGTGACGAGGGGTGGCCGCGGGGCACGGACATCGATCGCGGTCAGGGCGGCCCACTGGTCGTGGCGCCCCGCCCAGTCCTCGATCCGGCGGATCCGGCGCTCGGGGTCGCCGGACTCCGCGGGGGCGAAGCGGGGGCCACGGTCGTAGCTCATGCTCCCTTGAGCACACCGGCCGAGCGAAGCGCAGCCTCCAGGGTGTCGAGACGGGCCGGAGCGTCCGTGAGGCGCTCCTCGGGTTCGAGGCGCCCGCCCGTGCCCACGAACGGGGCGTCGTCCTGGCGGGCGACGACCTCGCGGCTCTCGCGCTTGGCCTCCTCGAGGACGGCCTTCGCGTCGCGCTTCCGCTTCTCGTTCAGGACCAGCAGGAGCCCCGTGCTGAGCGCCCAGGAGATCAGACCCCACGGCGACGTGTCCTTCGGGCCCTCGACGTCGAGCCCCTGGCCCTCGGCATCGCGCCATGCCTGCTCGGCCTTGGCGAGCCGGTCGTTCGCGACGGTCACTCGCGCGGCGAAGTCGTCGGTCCACGCGCGCGCGCGCTCCGCACGGTCTCGAGCCTGCGTTGCTTCGGCTGCGGCCTCCGTTGCGCGACGCCGCGCGCGATCGAGGTCCTCCTGCGTGGCCTCGCCGGCGGCGACACGGCGCTCAAGGTCGGCGACGGACTCGGCAGCCGCAGCGCGCGCGGCCTCGGCCTCCGTTGCGAGGTGGGCCGCCTCCTGGGTCCGCTCCTCGGCGGCCGCGACCTCGGCCTGGGCGGCCTCGATCTGCCGGGCGACGGCGGGGTCCGGCAGCGGGACGGCGGGCTTCACCCCGACGCCGAGTTCGACCCCCTGGCAGGCGGCGAGGCCGGCCAGGAGAACGACTGCGAATCCGGCGTAGCGGGAGCCCAAGGCGGCGCGCAGCGCGCTCACGGCTGCCCCCCGTCGCCCAGCGCGGGCGCCTCGGGCGCGGCCGGCGGGACGGCGGGGACATCCCCGAACTGGCACGCCCCGCCCACGCAGGGCGCGTCCTGAGCGCCCTGAGGCTTCCCGGCGTGGGCGGGCTCGGCCGCCTTGCCAGTGCGGAGCCCGTACCGGCCCAGATCGAACCGGGCGGCACAGCCGACGCCGTCCTCGGGGCCGGCAAAGACGCGGGCGCCGCCACCGACACTGGGCTGCAGGTCGAGGGCGCTCGACGGGCCGGGGCCGGACTGACAGGCAGAGAGAAGAACGAGTGCGCAGAGCGCGAGAAGGGAAACCAGCAGGCGCATGGCGAAGCCTCCGTGAGGGGCTGCGCGCCGCTGGAGTGGCGCTCTTGGGTGTGCGGGCCAGGATACCACCCGGGGGCCCCGCGGTCAGTCCCGCAGAACCTCCTCGAGGGCGAACTCGTAGCGGCCAAAGCGCTTCGTGACGCCCTGGTACGTGGGCGGATCGGACAGGCGTACGAGGCGCAGGCCTCGGTAGGTCGCGGCGACGGCAGCAGCCGGCGCGGGCGGCGCGGCGAACGTCACCGTCCGCGCCGTTGTGTCCACACTCGCCACCGCGGCGGGCACGCCGGCGACGTAGCCCACGACCGAACCCTGCTTCGGATACCAGCGGAAGTCTGGGCTCGCCTCGGCCGTGGGCAGGCTGAACGTCACGCGCGCGCCGTCGCCAGTGGAAGGCTCCAGCGCCACGAGCTCGCGCAGCGGGTCACGGGGGTCCTCGACGAGGAATGCCTCGCGCACGATGCCCCGCGCCTGCAGGAACGCCTCCCATGCGACGCGCTGCGCCTCGGTCAGGCCCGCTGGCCAGCGGTAGCGGCGCCGTGTGCAGGCGAAGATCTCGACGCGCTCCGTCTGGCCTGGAGCACTCTCGCCCAGGACCTCCACGAACGGCTCGTCGGTGAACTCGTAGTCCACCCACGGCTCGCGGCCGTCGGTCGCCCCGTCGTTGAAGACCGCGTAGGCCACGGCGTCACGCGGCGATCAGGGTGATCGTGCAGGACGCCTTGAGCGCGTCGCCCGCGGTCTTGTTGATCGCGGGGAACGTCTTCCGATTGAACATGTTCCCCGCAGCCGGGTCGTCGAAGAGCCCGACCTCGGTGATGGCGCCGGTGCCGACGCCGGCCGGGAACGTGTGGTCCACCGTGCAGACGCCGGTGCCGCCCGGCGTGTACGCCACGGCGTCGCGCGCGGCCTCGCTCCCGAGCGCCACGTCCACCGGCGTCTCGGCGACGGCGCCCGTCCCAATGGCCACGAAGCCGAACACGGGCGCGGCCGTCGCCGGATTGAAGAGCCGGTCCTTCGCCTGCTCGAGCCCGGCGTTCACGATCAGGTTCTTGAACCGTCGTCGGCCCTTCACCGTGCCGTCGGGGCCGAGGAGCACGAGATCCCACTCGGCACGCAGGGCCATGGGCCGCTCGGTGCGGAGAGACGGAATCCAGCGGGAGGGAGAGGGCATCGAAGCCTCCTCTCGCTCGACCGGCTGGAGACGCGGGCGCGCGAAGACAGGGGAATGATAAGCGACGGGTCGGTCAGGGGTTGAGGACCATGTCCCAGGCTTCGGCGACCTGCAGCGACTCGTCAATCTGCTTCGTCGCGTCGAGCGCCCAGGCCTCGTCAAGTCCCAGCGCGTCGAACTCGACGACGCCGGGGTTGAGTTCGAGGTCCCACGACTCGGTCACCTGCAGCGACTCGGTGAGCGACTTCGTGACCTCCATCGCCCAGACGTCCATCGCGAGGAAGCGCTCGACGGGCTGGGCGTGGCTCGTTCGCCAGTCCTCGGAGGCCTCCATGCTCTCCTTCGTGAGGAGCGCGTAGCCGCCCTCGACGACGGCGACCTCGACGCCGATGCCGAGCAGGTTGAGTCCCATGTTAGGCGGCGCGGTGCCGCCGCCAGGCGTGTAGACCGCGGACACGGCGATGTCGCTGGGCTTGCGAAGCCCCGGGGTGACGTAGCCCCCGGGATAGAGGAACAGGGCCGTCCCTTGGCCGGTGCCGTCTGCCACAGGCACGTTCTGCGGCGCGCCGGGCGTCGGCGGTCCCCAGGGCGAGGCCTTCCAGGCCACGTCGATCTGGACCTGATACGTGGTCCCGGGCGGGAGCGGCGCGCCCATGCTCGCCTCTTCGCCGAAGGAGGCCCACAGCCCCACCCGGCCCCGGGCGTAGGGCGGGATCGGGAGCGTGCCGCCGGCGCCGGCCGGGAGTCCCATGCCGGTGGCGTTCAGCAGCATGCCCTCGTGGTCGAAGCCGAAGGGATTGAGCGCGGGCGTGGGCGTCACCGCGCCAGGGAAGCGGATGTCGGCCGTCATGGCGACGGGGTCGATTTGCTTGTGGATGACCGAGGCGCTCGCGAGGAACTCGGTGGACCCTCCCGGCCCCGAGGTGTCCCACACGTAGGAGCCCCCGTTCGTGCCACCGCCGGGGCCCACCTGCGAGACGCGCATCAGCAGCATCTCGGGCGTGCGCACGCGCCAGAGCATCTCGGCGTCGGCACCGAGGTCGTTCATGGGGCCCTGGAACACGAGTCCGCCGGGATCCTCGAAGGACTGCGGCACCGGGCGAAGCCACGGGTTGGCCGCGCCTGCCACGCGCATGAACGAAGCGAGGTCAGCGGGCACGCCATCCGGGTAGCCGTCGCCGACGTCGCCCGGTGCCAGGAGCGCCTCGGTCACCTGGTCCTGCACACGCCCAAGCGCACGCGCGAGCTCGCGGGCCATCCCGAGCAGCTGGTGCTGTGTCGAACCGTGGCCCAACATCGATAGCGGCGCGCGCTGGTTCGGGAGGCTCCGGGCGCTCGTGAACGTCGTCCAGGGCCCCGTAGGCGCGCCGTCGGCACCGAGCGCGGAGTACTCGACACCGGGCGGGCCGTCGTACCCCATGGCCCCGTCCTCGCGCTTTCGGAACGCGAAGCCGCCCCGGCGGAAGATCTCGCGCGGCGGGCGGCCGTCGAGCGCGGCATTGGTCACGATTTGCCCGCCGTAGCGGCCCCGGTCGCCGTTGTTGCCAACGGCCGGTCCCTGGAACGGGATGTCGGGGTTCGCGTGCGAACGCAGCACGGGCCCGTCGATGGCCTGCTTCGCGGCCGTCCCGTCGCGCCCGGGCACGGCGATGTTGGCGCCCGGGTTGTCCGCGTGCGGCCCGATCGAGAGCTCCTCGTCGAGCCAGGTGCGCAGCCCTTGGTGCGTGATGTTGCGGACCTTGTCGGCTTCGTCCTGCTCGACGGAGACGACGCGGCGCACCTGCTCGTTGATGATCGTGACGTCGCAGGCGTCGATCGGGCCCTTCTGCACGCCGCCGATCCGGTCCTCCGGCTTCGTCAGCAGGCAGTTCCGGAAGTCCTCGACGTCCTTGATCATGCGCGCGGCCTTCTTCAGCACGCGCGCCTCACTGAAGGCCTTCGAGATGTCGATCCCCTCGAAGGCCATCCAGCCGCTCGCCGTCCCCGCCTCGAGCACGGTCCGGTTCCCGAGCACGTCCCAGGTGACCTTGAAGACCTGGAGGTCGGACGATGCCTCGAACTGCGTCGCGCGCAGCGCCGAGGAGAGCGTGATGCGCTTGCTCATCCCAGCCCAGCGCGAGGTCGAGGCGGGCTGCATCGCGTCCGGGGGCGCCGCCTTCCAGGGCGTGGCGATCCCGACCTCGAAGAGGTACTGCTTCTGGCTCTTGACGTCGAGGATGGCCTTCGCGGCCTTGCGAAGCCCAGGCTCCTGCTCCATGTCCACGAAGTCGGGGTCGTCCACGATGTAGGTCTGCGTGCAACGCCAGTCGTCGTCGTAGGGCTCGCCGGCGCCGTCCCACACCGCCGGGTCGTCGCTGAACGCAGGCCCGTGGAACGCGGGACGGTCGTCCACATCGGGCGGCTCGGCAAACCACGCTGCCTCGGCCTCCGTGACGGGGACCTCGATCTCGATGTCCACGAGCGGCATCTGCGAGGGGCGGTTCGTGTTGCCGGGGACGCACGAGCTCGTGGGCGGCGAGCCCCCGGCGGGCGGGAGGAAGTTCACGAGCCCGATCGAGGGCTTGGGCTTCTCCGAGATCTTGATCGTCGTGTCGCACCAACCCGCGCTTCGCTGCATCTGGTTCGGGACGTTCACCCGGTACTGGTACTCCTCCGAGTGGACGATCCCGTCCTCGCCCGTCGTGTACGCGGTGGCCCGGCCGCAGAAGCCGTGCTGCCAGAGGTTGTTGATCTTGAGCCCCGACGCCGCGCTCGGGTAGCCGCAGATGTAGGTGGGCCCCGCGTAGTAGAAGCCGCGCCCCACGCCCTGCGCGGAGAGCTCGGCGAGCGCGTCCTTGGAGAGCAGGTTCAGGTTGTATTGGCTCCCCGCAGGGGGCGGCGTGCCTCCTCCCCACAAGGGCGGCGAGAGCCAGAAGCGCGTGCTCGAGTGCGTGACCACGAGGCGCAGGTGCCCGTCGTCGTTCGTGCAGGTCGCGCCGCGGAAGTCGTCCTGGTCGAAGAGGCCCGTGGGGACATCGAAGTAGGGCCGCGTGAATCCGTCCGGGGCCACGCCCACCCCGGCGAGCAGGATCTTCCCCACGGCCAGCGTCTTGTTGCGCTTGGTCTTCCCGTACTTCTCCTCCTGCTCCTTCGTCCAGACGGGCTTCAAGGACCCGTCGCTGAGGCGCAGCTTCACGGACTCGGCATCGGCCTTCCGCGTCCCGCGCCACTCCACGCGCGTGTAGGCCTTGTCCCGGTCGGGCTTCACCTTGAACGTCACCCACTCGGAGGTGAACGACACGTCCTCGCCCGTGAGCGTCGTCACGTCGCGGAAGTGCCATTTGAGATCGGCGGGGTCCACCCACACCACGAACTTGTGCCCCATGAAGCGGAGCAGCGTGTCGACCATCACGGGGAACTGCCCCGAGGCGACGACGTCGGGGATCTCGGCGTCCAGAAGATCGAGCTCGGTCGAGACGAAGGCGTCGCCCGTCGGCGGCGCGCAGCCGTAGAACCTGAGCAGCGCGGCGTTCTGCTCGAACTGGTGCCGGAGGACCTGGCCGATCGTCTTGCCCGTGAGCTCGCCGTCGTACTCGTCGCTCTCCGTGTCGGTGACGTTGTAGTAGTAGGCCCCCACCTTGTCGGGCCGAAGCAGCGTGACGAGCCTCGCGTTCCAGTGGGCGTCGTAGCAGTGCCAGTCCTGGGACTCGGTCGGGTCCGCGGAGAGCTGGCCGTCGGCGACCCACCCACGGAACCGGACCGCGCCGTCGTGGAGCACGCGCACGGTCTGCCCCGGGAACAGCAGCGCGGTCTGGCGGTAGTCCCCAGAAACCCGGAACGTGGCGCTGTTCGACTTCTGCCCGTAGCCCTGCGTCACGCGCACGAGGTCGATCCGCGGCGTCATCGAGGAGAGTTCGTCCAGCGCGTAGAGGGTGTTGCCGATCTCGACCTGCCACCCGGCGCCGGGTGCGGGCGGCGGGCCCGAGGGGTTCCACTCATCCGCGAGGTCGTAGCAGGCCAGGTTGTCCACGCGCACGTCGTCGCCGTAGACCTGGTCGTGGAGCTCGACTCCGGACGTGTGCAGCCCCCGCAGCATGCCGACGTCCCCGGTCCACGAGAGCCGAAGCGTCCCGCGCGAGGCGGTCGTCTGCGTGCCGACGTAGACCTCGACCTTCGTGTCGTCGCCTCCCGCGAGGTCCTCGACGCGCACGGCCCACTCGACGCCAGCGTTGAGTTGCGTCGCGCTGACGTCCGCCCCGCTGTACGTGGGCCCAAGCTGCGTGGCGACGCCGTTCACGACCTTGAAGAGCCGCAGTTCCGGATTCGCCGTTCCCATGGACCGCAGCCGCGCCACGAGGCAGTTCTTCGGATCCACGTAGCGCACGACGATCCCGACCTCGCGCCGACCCGCGAACCCGGCGTTCTTCCACTTGGCCCACAAGGCCGTGCGGTGCGCCTGGCGCCCGGGCGAGGCCGTGCTCTTCGCGCGCCAGGTGACGCCGCCGATCGTGCGCGAGGGAAGCCCGCGCCCGTGGCCGTCAACGACCGGGCGCGTGCGGCCGAGCGCGTTCACGTCACCGCTCGCGGGGAACGTGAACCCCGGCCACACGACGTTGAAGTCCGGGTAGCCGGCGCCGTCGAAGGTGTGCTGGAAGAGGAGGTTCGCGGCCGGCACGGTCAGCTCCCGACCGCCGCGAGCGTGCGGGCGTAGCTGGAGGCGCCCGAGCCCCGGAACGTGTAGCCGACCTCCTTCGCCCACCATCCCATCTCGTTCTTGGGCTCGAAGTCCCGCCAGACCATGCCGAGCCAGTAGGCCTCGACGAGGAGGATTTCGTCGCCGGCCATGATCGCGTGGAGCGGGATCCCGACCGTGAGCGAGGAGAGGTCGAAGGCCGTCCCGGTGGCGTTGAGCACCGCGCCGAGCGAGAAGAGCCCGACTCCAGCGCGGCGCACGAGCACGATGTCGCCGTTCACGTACGGGTGGCCGCCCGCGATCTGGATGAAGGGCGACCCCAGACTCGTCACCACGCGCAGCGTCGTGTCGTCCTCGATCCACACCACGGGGTCGGTGCGGTGGATGCGGGCCTCCATACTGAGGCGCAGCGCCCGCTTCACGGCGACCCAGCCCTTGCGGGTCTTGGAGTCCGGGTTCGGGAACCCCAGGCACCGGGCTTCGAGATCGAGGCCCGCGTTCGCGCTCGCGGCGATCACGAGCACGCGCGGCTGGTCGATCCCCTGGAACTCCTGCACGAGCGTGCGGGCGTAGCGCTCCTCGGGCGCGATCGCCTCGCGCCAGAGGCGGAAGTCGCCGTAGTAGAGACGTCCCGTCGCCGCGCCCACGTCATGCCGCCTTCTGGAGCTGGTCGAGCGCCTGCTTGAGCTTCGCCATCTCCGACTTGAGTTCGTTCACGACCTTGACGACCTGGCCGATGCCCGTGACCGCCTCGCCGACGGACGTGCGCACCTGCTCCAGGCCCTGGGTCGTGTCCGTGAGACCCGTGACGAGTTCCTTCACCGGCGCGTCGAGTTCGCCCGCAGCGTCGGCCGTCTTGCGCGCCCCCTCGGCCGCCTCCTTGGCCGACGGCGCGATCGCGCCGAGCGCGTCCGCCGTCTCGCGCGTCGCGGAGGCCGTGTCCTCCAGCGCCTGCGTGGCCTCGCCGCGGTTGTCCCGGGGCGCATCGCCTGTGGACGTGATCGCAGGGAGCGGCGGCCCCGGAAACGCCGGCGCCGTGGGGCCGCGGTCCCCGCCCCGGCGGTCGTGGGGATGCCCGGGCGCGCCGGGGGCGTCGTCGTCCTCGCCGCGGCGTCCCTCGTCCATATCGCCCGCGCCGCCTTGCCACTCGGAGAAGGGCCCGCGCTGGTCCAGGCGCCGGCCGCTGCGGATGCCGCCCAGGCCCGAGAAGCGCCCGTCATGGATCGAGCGGCCCATGCGGCGACCGATGGCTGCGCGTCGGCGCTTCTGCTGGCGCGTCGCGTCACGCCGTGCCTGCCGCGCCGCGGCGAGGCTCCCCTCGACCAGGTTCCCCTTCTCATCCAAGCGGTCCATGCCGACGCCGGCGTCGTTCAATCTCGCGTCGCGCTTGGCGGTGCGTGCCTGCGCGGACTTCTGCTTCGCCTCGCGCGCGTCCTCCTCGGCCCAGAAGCGGCGCTGCTCCTGGATCACCTTCATGGCCTCGACGCCGTACTGCTTGATCAGCTCGATCTCACGCTGGCGGCGCTCCTCGCGCTTGCGAAGCTCGTCGGTGCCAGCGGCCAGCAACGCGCGCTCGCTCCTAAGCTTCGAGACCTCCTCGTCGGCGGCCTCGGCCAGACGGCGGCGGACCTCGACGCGCTTCTCCTCCTCGCGCTTGGTCTCCTCGGCGGCCCGCTTCTCCTCCTTGGCCTTCTCCTCCCGGGCCTTCGTCTCCTTCTCGTACTCGATGGCCTGGCGGACGGCTTCGGCCTCCTCGCGCTTGCCCTCGTTGATCAGGTCCTGGATCAGCTTCTGGCGGCGCTTCATCTCCAGCTGCTCGGAGGAGAGCGTGAGGACCTCGAACTCGCGCCGGGCCTGCTCGACGAGCGCCCGCGTTCGCTCGCGCGCGGCCTCGGCCTCGCGGCGCTCCATCTCGGCCCGCTGCTCGGCCTCGCGCTTCACGCGCGCCGCGGAGGCCTCGGCCGCCTTCTCGTCCTCCTCCCGGCGGCGCCGGCGCGCCTCGGCCTCCTGGCGATCCTCCTCGAGCGCCCGGTGCTGGGGGCTCTTCGCGGCGGCCTTGCGGAGCGCGATCCGGTTCTCGATCGAACGCTGCTCGGCCTTCGAGCGGGCATTGATGAGCTCGATCTCCTCGCGGATCTGCCGCAGGTCCTCGGCCTTCTGCTTGGCGAGCTCGCGTGCGCGCTCGGCGTTGCGCTTCGCCTCCTCGGCCGCCTTCTCCTGCTCGCGCCGGAGCTTCTCCTGCTCCTCTTTGGCCTTCCGGGACTCGGCGCCGAGGAACGAGAGCGCGCTCGTGACCGCAGCGATCCCGAGTCCGATCACGCCGCCGCCCGCGAACCCCATGACCATGGTCGAAAGCAGGCCCCCGACCCGGCCCGACGTGGCGCCCGCCACGTTGGCCAGTTGCAGCAGGCCCGTCGTGGCGTTGCGCCCGCCCGTGGCGAGCACGCCCATGCTCACCTTGCTGCGACGGCCGAGTTCGTCCATCGCACGGGAGCCCCTGCGGCTCGTCTCCTCCGCGGCCTGCCCGACCTGGCGCGTGGCCTGGGCGGCGCGCTTCATCCCCTGCTCGAGGTTCGACACCTCGGCCGTGGCAGTGGCGCGGAGGTTTCGAAGCGTCCCGGCCATGGGTCAGTCCCCGCCCTCATCGAGGGACTCGGCGGCCTTGGCCTTCTGGTAGATCAGCTCCATGCGCCGGCCGACCTCGGCCTCGATGGCGGCCAGGGCCTGCTCCTTCACGGCGTCGAAGCCCGCACGGATGAAGGACTTCGGCGGGACGACGAACGTGCCGTTCTTCGTCTTGCGGACGTAGCCGAGCTCGATGTGCGCGGGGTGCCAGCCCTCGCGCCGGTCGGGCTTCGGGTTCTTCGGCTGCTTCCTGGGTGCGAGGACCCCCTTGTCCACGAACACGGCGACGCCGATGCGCTTCCTGGACCGGCGGCTCGCGCGCAGCTTGATCGACTTGCGGAGATTCCCCGTCTTCCGCGGCACGCGCGCCTTGATGGCGGCGAGGATTACCTTCCCCCCGGCACGCAGCGCCGGGCGGAAGACCTGCTTCTGGGCGCCGAGGGCCAGCGCGTTGAACGCCGCCTCCAGCTCCTTGTCGCCCGCGAAGGTCACGACCATGGACTTGGACGTGCTCACGTCACCCTCCCCGACTCGTGTTCACGCGGTCGGCGAAGGAGAGCAGCCGCTGCCAGGACACCTCGGGGTCGTCGCCCGGCCGCGAGGCTCGCGCGCGCGGACGTGCGGGCTCCAGTCGCTCGCCACCGTCCAGCCACCGGAAGTACGCGTCCCATTCGGAGACCTCCCGGGAGCTGAGCTGCCCGAGCAGCAGACGCGGGCTCGCTACGTGGAGCTCGCGGCAGAGTCGGAGGAGGAGTCGCCGCCAGGGGTCGCTACGGATTTTCCCAGGAGCGCCGTGACCTCCTCCTCGCTCACGGCCGAGAGGCGGTCCACGACGCGGTAGAGCCGGTCGAGCACGCGCGCGTCCTTCTGCGCGAGGACCTCGACGTCCTCCAGGCGGAAGAGCGGAGACCCTTGCGCGTCGCGCGCGGCGCGCACCACGGCACGGGCGTGGAGGCGCTTTCGGCCTGCGCCGGGGGCGAAGTCGCCCGCGGCTGCGAGCTCGGTGCTCTCCTCCTCCAGGGCGTCTCGCTGGTCGGCGGTGAGCGGGTGGACGTGGACCACGACCCCCTCGCCCCACTCCGGGCAGGGGACCGCGACGGGCGAGAGGCCCGGGGACTGGAGGATCTGGTCACGCAGCGTTTTCATGGTCAGGCGGCCTTCACGACGTTGAGGAGGCCCGTGAACTTGACCGTCAAGGTCGCGGTCATCTTGGCCCCCAGGTTCATCTCCGCACCCCACTCCTGCAGCCACCCCTGGCCGACGAGGCGCGCCGCGGACACGGCACCCTTGGGCAGCCGGTACGTGACGTCGATCTCCTCGGGGTCGTCGGGGTCCGTGCGCTTCGGAGGGTTGCTCGGGTCGTAGTGGACCTGGAGTTGGAGCTGCCCCGGGTCCTCCAGCGGATCGACGATGAACGTCTTCCCGCCGATCTCGTCCTCGCCCGGTTCGGGCGTGCCCATGTGGCTCGTCTCGATCAGCGCCCGAGCGATCCCGGAGTGCGAGACGGAGAGGATGTCGGCCACGAAGCCGCTCTTCCCGAAGGCGATCTTGAGGCCGTTGGCGACGCTGACGAACTTGTTGCTCATGGGACTACCTCACGGGCTCGCGGCCGTGCCAGACCTCGAAGTCCAGACGCCGCACGAAGAGCCGCCGCTCGCTGCCGTCCGACGCCGTCTCGATGTCGTCGGCCTCGTCGGGGCTACCGACCTCGACGTCCTCCGTGCCCATGGGGCCCGAGTAGCGGGAGAGGCACGCACGCAGCGCGGCGCCGACATCGTTGCGCTCGCGGTTCGAGGATGCGACGACGGTGAACTGGAACGTGGGGCTCCCGATCGCAGCCTCGCCGCCCAGGTGGTCGTGGGGCGGGTTCGAGATGCGCGAGCGCAGCACGTAGGGCACCACGGCCGAGGCCGGGGCGAACTCGGGGAAGATCCGCTCGCCCACGTGCTTCTTGAGTGCCGCGTCCGAGAGGCAGTGGTCCTGGAGGGCTTCGTCGATCACGCCGCCACCTCCTCGGCGAGCACGATGGTCTCGTCGTTCCCCTCGTCGGTGGTCAGCACGGAGTGGACGTGCAGCGCGCGGCCCTCGTCGAACACGAGGCGGTCGCGCGCCTGGAGCGTGGGGTGGTAGCGCAGCGTTACCCGGTGCGTGACGCGGGGCTCCTGGCGCTGGGCGAGCTCGAGCTTGCGTCCCGAGAGCGGCTCGACCTTGCCCCAGGCGACCCCGCGGGGATCCCACTCGGTTGCGACGCCGCCGTCGAGTTCGCGGGACTCGACCGCGACCTCGTGGACCAGCAGGTGGCGAAGCTCTCCGAGGCGCATCACGCCACCGCGTGCCCGCTCGCGTAGGGACCGCCGGGGACGAGATCCAGGCCTCCGTCGCCGTCGCCCACGCCGAGGATCGTGGTGTGCCAGCCGCTCGCCAGGTCGCTCGCCCCGGGCCCGGCGCCGGTCGGACTGCCGAGCACGGCGATGCCGCCCGCGGTGCCGGAGACGCCGTAGACCGTGCCCTTCACGGGCGCCGCACCCGCGCCCACGATCACCTTCCCGCCCTTCTGGTAGCGGATCGGCTGGTTGGCGAGTGCGCCGTGGAGAGACACGCCCCTGGCCTTCGCGGCCGCGAGCGAGAGGTTCGCGTCGGCGAGCTTGATCTTCCCGTCTGCGGCGTCCTCGTAGACGGACTGGCCCGCCGTGATCGTGGCACCGGCGACGCCGGTCCCCTCGACGGCGCCGGCGCCGGCCTTGACCTGGGATGCGGTGATGACGAGGTCAGCCAAGGGACACCTCCATGGCGGAAGAAGGGAGCAGGCGCGCGCGTCCCGGCTCCGGGGTCCCCTCGGCGGGGAACGCCCCCGACGTCTCCAGCAGGGATCCGTTCGCCGACGCGTCGCGCCCGGCTCTTGTCTGGTTCGTGCTCACGCCGCCTCCGGGATGCGCTCGCCGGCCATGAGCGAGTCGACGCCCTCGGGCACGATCTCGGGCGCGTTGCCCGCGATCACGGCCTCGCGGTTTCGGTCGTAGTGCGCGACGAGCATGCGCATGGCGTGCAGCAGGTTGGGCGCGGCGGCGAAGACGTCCGCGGGCTCGTCGCCGAAGCCCGCCTTGAACGTGATCGTCACGGCCTCGCGCTCGTCCTTCGTCGCGGGCCAGGACTTCCCCGAGGCGAGCCACACGCGCCCGGGGCGGCGGTGCGTGCTGACGAGGTAGGTCGAGGCGTCGAGCGTCTGCTCCACGCCGTCCGGATCGACGTACTTCACCGACTCCACGGACTGGAGCGGCGGCATGGGCAGTTCGATCGCGCAGCTGCCCCAGAAGCGGTCGAGCTTGACCTCCACGGTCTGCGTGATGAGGGCGAGTTCGGTGCCCCGCTCGATCCGCTTCCTGGCCGCCGCCACGAGGGCCTCGACCACGTCGTCCTCTGCGTCCGACGTGACGCGACACCACCGCTTCGCCTCTTCGAGACTGAGCGGCTCCTTCGCGGGCCCGGCGATGACCTTCCGCGGCAGCATGGGATCAGGCGACGATGTCGGCGGTGAGGCCGTCCTGCGCGAACCGCGGCCCGTGGCGCACGTAGACGACCACGCCCTCGTCGGTGAGCGTGGCGAACTCCAGGTTAGCGGACACGGCCGCCGGGACCTTCCCCTCGTCGGTGCAGGCCTGGAGCACCTCCTCGGCCGTGACCTCCAGCCAGATCTGGTCCCCGACCGCGTCGGGCTCCGCAGCGACGGCGTGCGCCTTCACGATGACGTCGTCGCCCGAGCCGTCGGCCTTCGTGTTGGCCAGGATGCGGAAGGTGTCCAGCGCCCCCACACCGATCGTGCGGAAGAACCCCACGACGAGCCCGAGGAACGAGTGGAACGGGACCCAGTCGACATCGACCGGGTCGGCCGAGTCGGGATCGAAGTCGTAGAGCTTCACCGCGTGGTTCGCGAGGAAGCGGTTCGTGGCCTGGACGCTGACTCCCATGGGTGTCTCCGTTCGCCGCGGGTTACGTGTTGATCACGACGAAGGGCGAGAGCGTGTCCGCGCCCTTCTTCGGGGTGAGGGCCGCGCTCCACCACGGGGCGCCGGCGTTGCGGATCCAGAACTTGAAGATCCGCTCGTGCTCCAGGAACCGAACGTGGATCGACTCCGCGCGCTGCTCTGTCTGGTAGACGGCCTCCAGGTACTGGGACCAGTTGCCCAGGACCAGGTCGCCCTTCGTGCCCTTGGTCTCGGCGAACTCGGTGAAGAACACCGGACGGCCGAGCAGCATGTCGGGGACGTCCTCGCCCCGGGCGGGCGAGAAGAGGAACACGTCGCCGTTGGTCCCGGTGATGTGGGCCTGGGCGAGGTCCTCGTAGGTGTCGTGGTTGGCGAGCCAGATCGCCTCGCCGTAGCGCCAGCAGCGCCGGCGGGCCTTGAGGATGTCGGCACCCGCGATGGCGCCGGCGCCCCCGCGCGCGATCCCGACGAGGCACGGGGAGTTGAGGATCCCCAGGTACTCGCCGATGCCGCTCCCGTAGAGACGCTCGAAGAGGACGCGTGCGGCGAACTCCTCGGCGAAGCCCGCCTCGAGCAGGGCGGCGAAGCTGATCGGCGAGTCCGCCAGGATCCGTTCGGTGGCGATGGCGACCCCGAAGAGGTCGTCCACGGCCATGCGGATCTTCTCGTACTTCTGGCGGCTCGCAGCGGCCGCGACCGTCTCGGCCTTGCGCGTGACCATGAGGCCGCCGGAGACGGACGTGCGGTGGTCCTTGTCCACGCGCGCGGGCCACTCGACGACCGGCGAGGTCATCGGGATCGAGGTCGTGCGCCCGGCGA
>JBFWRP010000039.1:0-36518 GCA_050248855.1 Planctomycetota bacterium
GCGTGACCGCCCCGTCGTCGGATCGCAGGGGGGCGATCGAGATCTCGTTCCAGAACGGCGAGCCGTCCTTGCGGTAGTTGAGCAGCACGGCGCGCGCCGGCTGTACGGCGTCGATGGCCGCCCGCAGGGCGGCCACGGCCTTCGGATCCGTGTCGGGCCCCTGGAGCATGCGGCAGTTGCGACCGACCACATCCTCTGCCGCGTAGCCCGTCATCTCCTCGAAGGCGTGATTGGCGAAGACGATGGGAAGGTCGGGGGCGCCGGCATCGCAGAGCACGATGCCCGTGCGTACGGTGTCCAGGGCCCGGTCGCGCAGCGCGATCGTGGCTCGTTGGGACTCGCGGACCGACAGCGCTGCCAGGTCCAGGCCCAGCGATTCGAGCATGCCGGCCAGCAGCGGGTCGACGGGCCACGACTCGCGGGCGAAGAGCGAGAGCACGCCCGTGCCGCCATCGGCCAGCTGGACGGGGATGGCCACCGACGACGCCAGCCCCGCGTCGCGTGCCTCGGCCTCGCGGCCGAGCGTGGGCGGGTCGGGGTCGTCCGCCACGTGCCAAACGGTCTTGCCCTGGGACCACGCCCTGCCGGGCAAGCCCTTGCCCGGGCCGAAGCGCAGGCGATCGCTCCCCTCGGTCCACGCCGCGTGGCGTCGCAGGCGCGAGGTCAGTCGTGCGTGCTTGCGCTCCAAGGCGCCGCCGCCCTCCCCGACGCGCCACCACTCGGCGACGTCCCAACCCAAGACGTTGACGATCGCCTCCAGGGTCCCCTGCACGCCCTGGTCCAGGGTGCGTGCCTTGCTCACGGCACGCGAGGCCGCTTGGCTGGCGGCCAACCGTCGCTCGAAGCGGATGCGATCGCTCAGGTCCATGCCCGAGGCGAGGAGGTGCGTCACGTCGCCGTCGGCGCCGCGCAGCGGGGTGATCGACAGCTCGAGCGGCACGATGCGCTCGTTCGCGAGCGTCGCCGTGGCCTCGAAGCGAACAGCACGTCCCCCGCCCGCGGCGCGCACGGCGTGGCGGATCTCGTCCTGCACATCGGGGTCGTGCTGCCACCACCGCGCGGCATGGAGCGGTCGCTCCAGCACGTCGGAAACCTCCGACGTGCCGTGCGCCGCTTCCAGGATCGTGCCGTCCGGCAAGCAGACGGCGGCGAGCGCGAAGACGCCTCCGAGCAGTGCTTGTAGCAGCCGGTCGCGCTCGCGAGCGCGCTCCGCCGCGGACTCGTTGGAGGCCATGTCGCTGGCCACGAGCGCGAACTTGACGCTCGTGCTGTCCACGCGCACGGCCAGGGCGTCCACGGTGCGCGGAGCCCCGTAGCGATCCTGCAGGCAGAGGCGTCCGGACCACCGCCCGTCGGTCTCGATCGCGGCGCCCACCGTGGCGTACCAACGGGTCGCTTCGGCCGGGTGCAGCACGTCGCCGATCGTGAGGTCGCCCTCGCGCACCAGCGGTCGGTCGAGCAGGCGCTTGCCCCCGGCGTTCAACCAGAGCAGGCGCCCCTCCGCATCAAAGCAGCCCACGAACCGGTCGAGCTCCGCCAGCAACGGCAGGGTCCACCGCATGTACTCCACGTGCTGCCCTCCTCGGCGCGCTCTCCCAGGCTACGGCATGGGGGTTGCGAGCGGCGTGCCGATCGGAGAGATCCGCATGCGCTCATCGACCACGACGTCTGCCCTGCGCCTCTTGGCGTTCTTGGCCGTCGTTGCCGCTCTGGCCGCAGGCGAGTCCTTCCTGGTTCCGGTGTGCATGGCCGCCTTGCTGGCGCTGTTGCTGGGACCCCTGGTGAACGTGGCACAGCGCGCTCTGCGCCTGCCCCGCATCCCGGCCGTGCTGGCCTCCGTGGCCGTGGCGACGGCGGTATTGGGGCTGCTCGGCTGGTTCGTGGTCCATGAGGGCATCGCCTTGGCCGAGGCGATCCCGGCCTACCGTCAGAACTTCCAGCAGCGTGTCGCCGCGCTGCGCGGCGTGACCACCCAGATCAAGGAGGTCTCCACCAAGCTCGAGGACGTGAAGCGCGACGTCGAGACGGCTGCCCGGGAGGCCAGCGGGGAAGAGGCGGAGGCCCAGCCCGAGGCCGAGCAGAGCGAGCCCGAGGCGCCCAAGGCGGAGGCGTCGCCCTCGCCGCCCTTGCTCGAACAGCTGGCCCCGTTCCTCACCGGCATCGCGACGCTGGGCGCCGTCCTCGTGTTGGCGCTCTTCCTGCTGATCTACGCGCCGAGCTTGCGGGATCGCATCGTGCAGGTGCTCGGGCCCGGCAACCTCTCCATCACGACCCAGGCGCTCGACGAGGCGACGGGGCGTGTGGGCAGCTACCTCTCGACGACGCTGTTGCTCAACGCCGGGTACGGACTGCCCGTGGGTGTGGGGCTCTACCTCCTCGGCCTGCCGGGCGCGGTCTTCTTCGGACTCTTGGCCACGGTCCTGCGCTTCATCCCCTACGTGGGCCCTTGGACCGCGGCGGCGCTGCCCGTCCTGTTGTCGCTGGCCGTGTTCCCCACGTGGGGGCCCACGCTTGCCATCCTGGGTCTGTTCCTGGTCCTGGAGCTCGTGGCGTCCAACGTCGTGGAACCGCTGCTCTACGGCAAGAGCAGCGGGCTGAGCACCTTGGCCGTCATCTTCGCTGCCTTGTTCTGGGCATGGCTGTGGGGGGCCGCGGGCCTCGTGCTGGCGGTGCCGCTCACGCTGTGCCTGGCCGTGGCCGGACGCTACGTGCCCGAGCTCTCGTTCCTGCACATCCTGCTGTCGGCCGATCCGTCGCGCGAGCACCACACGCACTTCTTCCGGCGCATCATGGCGTTCGACGGGGATGGGGCGCGGCGTCTGGCCCGGCGACACGCCGAGGAGCGGGGTCCCGTCGGTCTGCTCGACGATGTGGTCCTGCCGGCGCTCGCCTTGTCCGAGCAGGAGCGTCAGGCCGGCACCGTCGACGCGAGCCGTCAGCGCTTCCTCTACGGCGAGATGCGTCGCTTGCTCGACGATCTGCTGGACGGCTCCGCGGTGGACGTCGACACGGCCCGAGAGGGCACGGCGCGCAACGGCTCGCGGCGCATCGCGATCGTTCCCGGCGAGGGTGCCGCGGACGGGCTTGCCGCGCGGGCCGTGGGGCAGCTCGTCGCCAGGCAGGAACCGGGCACGGTGGTGCTCTCCCCGCGCCGCTTGGTCGCGGAGCACGTTGCCAAGCTGCAGGAGCTCGAGCCCTCGCTGCTCGTCGTCACGACGCTGCCGCCCGACGGCATGGAGCACTGCGCGGCCCTGCTCAAGCGCCTCCGCGCGCACTTCCCGAGGACGCGCCTGCTGCTCTTGGCGTGGTCCCGCAGCCGCGCGCGGCCCGATGGCGAAGCAGGGCTCCCGATGGCTGCCCATCGCGTCGTGCACACGGTGGCGGAGGCCCTCGCGGCCGTGCGGCCCTCGGGCTCGCGCGAGCCTGTCGCGCACTTGCCCTGAGGGCGTCTGCGCCCGCCGCAGGTGTCTCTCGCGGCGCCACCCGTTTCCTGGGGGGACGGACCGCCGCGCAGGAGGTGCGCGTGAGTGGCGGCACGCTCCTTGCGCCAAGGGCCCACGCAGTCGCGTTCACGAAGGAGGTACCCATGTCCGCCCCCCGCTCCCGCGTCCGATCCGAGCTCGACGAGCTGCGTGACGACTTGGGCGCCCTGCGCACCGACGTCCGCAACCTCGTGGTCGCCCTCCGCGATGCCGGTGAAGGATCGATCCACAAGCTCTCCCGCGCAGCCGGTCGCGTGGCCGAGAACGGCGCCGCGCGCGTCAGCGAAGCCGAGGAGAGCGCTCGCGAAGGGATCCAGCAGCACCCCTGGTGGAGCGTCTTCGGAGCCCTCGGCGTCGGTCTCCTCGTGGGTCGCTTTCTGGATCGGTCGTAGGGCCATGGCCTCGCTTGCGACGTTCCTGAGCTCGTCGCTCGGCATCGTCAACGCCGAAGTACGGAGCCTCGCGCAGACGAAGGTCGACGCCATGCGGGCGGCCAGCAGCGTGATCGTCGGCGCCCTGGTCCTCTTGACCGGCGTGGCGTTCCTCCTGGTCGCGCTGTTCGTGGCGCTGCGCTCCGCCTGGGGCACGGCCGGAGCGGCCAGCGTGACGGGCTTGGTCGCGTCGCTGGTCGGCGCCGGTGTCCTCGTCTACTCGCGCCGCATGCGCGTGCGCTGAAAGGAGACTGGAATGCTAGATCCCCGCGAAACCAACATGGAGCAGCAACGGCCTCCGGAGGAGAAGGGCGGCATTCCGCTCGCCCTCTTGGGATGGTTGATCGGCGTGCCGGGCCTGATCGTCCTGTTGCTCTTGATCTTCTGATCCTGCGAGAGCATGAGAGGTGACTCCTTTCGACGGCCACGGCATGTGACCGGTCGCTTCGCGGTACGCAAGGCGAAGGCCGTTCGAAGCAGCCATCGGGCCGTGGGTGCCCGCAGGTCGGTGGGGGAGGCGCCCAGGGGACGCCCCGCGGATGCAACGTGCCGTGGGGAGACGCCCGGAGCCCCGTTCGCCCGCATCCGGCGCGGTACGGCATTCGCTTCCTGCGCCTTGTTCCTGCTCCCTCGAGCACCCCATGAAAGGATCCCTCCCATGACCACCCACGTCCCCACCCAGAGCATCGACGCGCTCAACGACCTCGTGCGGGTATGCGAGGACGGCTGCGCCGGCTACCGCAAGGCGGCCGAGCTCACGAGCGATCCGGTTCTCCGGTCGACGTTCGCGCGGTACGGCACGGAGCGCGGCAAGTTCGCCAACCAGCTCCGCGGTGAGGTCCGTCGTCTCGGCGGCACGCCGGTGGATGGCGGTACGCTGGCCGGCGCGGCCCATCGCGCTTGGTTCGACGTCAAGACCACGTTCGCGTCCGACGACGCCAAGGCCGTCGTCAACGAGTGCGAACGTGGCGAAGATCACGCGATCGAGGCCTACAAGTCGGCGCTGAAGCAGCCCCTTGCCCCGTCCGCGCGCGACATCGTGCGGGCCCAGTGCAGCGAGGTGCAACAGGCACACGACCGCATGCACGAGCTGCAGGTGGCCTACGACAAGGCCTGATTCCCTCCTCTGAGCCGGGCTCCTCGCAATCCACGCACTCGCTCTCCCCTCACATTCCCCCTGTATCCCCCCCAGGCGAGACCTCGGCTCATCTCGGCGCCGTCCGTTCCTCCCCCCGGAACGGGCGGCGCCTTCTTCTTGGGTGGGGGCTTTCCGGAGCGGAGCTTACGGCGCAAGCCAGGCGAGGAGCTCACCGTCGCTGACGTCGCCCGAGTCGGCGAGGTCGCGCCCCACGAGAGACACGGGCACGATCGGCGTGGCGAAGCGCATGTAGTCGACCTGGGCGCGAAGATCCGGGTTGCCGCCCACCAAGAGCGTCGTGTTGTGCGTGGGGTAGCCCGCCGTCTCGCAGGTCGTCCAGTCCGTGTACGTCGTGATGCCCACCTGCAGCGTGTCGGGGAAGTCCGTCCGGACGTAGCGGCGGTGCACGGTCCACGCGCCGGCGCCCAGCCGGCGCAACAAGAGCACGGTGCTGCCGATGCGCGCGCACCGCAGCTCGGCGCTGGACGCCCCGGCATCGATCTCCAGGATCGAGTCGCTGTCGGTGGTGGTCTTGACCTCGCTCTGCCAAGTGCCGGGTGTGTTGGCCGCACCGATCGAGAGGAACACGTAGTTCTCGCCGCCCGCCGTCCACGTGGCGGGCGTGATGGCGCGCGGCGTGCGCACGAAGAGGCCGCCGAGCGAGTACAGCGATCCGGGGGCTGCCGTGCCTGCCCGGTTGGCGACCTCGATGTGCATCGAGGCGATGAAGTCCCCGCTGACCAGCTTGTGCACGAGCACGCCACGCCACTCCTGGTACCAGCTGCTGCTGTACGGCACGAGCGTCATCCAGCCGGGTCGCGTGGCACCGATGTCGTGGACCTCGAGCTGGTCGAAGCCCCAGCCCTCGGTGACGAACAGCCGCTGCCACGCCGAGAGCGTGCCTGCGTCGTCGAACTCGTCCGAGAGGGCGGCCAGCGGATCCACGCCTGGTCCCGGCGGGAGCGGCGCACCCCCTCCGCCACCTCCACAGCTGGCAAGCAGGAGGGTGGCGAAGCTGGCAAGGCAGGCGTGGCGCATGGGACTCCGGTCGGACGCTACCCCAGCTACGGCAGTGCGCCAGCCGCCGGAGGGCGAACAAGTCGCTTCCACATCCCTCCGCGCAGCGTCACCCCGGCTCCGAGGTGATCCTCCGGCGGTGTGGGGTGCATGCGCCTCCCGGACCTCAGTCCACCGAGGAGGATGCCTCCATCCGGCCCCAGCCGGAAAGCTCGTCTTGGATGGTGCGGAAGAGGATCGCGTCCAGGTTGTTGGCCGGGCCGGTGTCCTTGACGCCATGGGCCGCACCCGAAGCGGCCACGTCGCCGCCGTACTCGATGAACGTGAAGCGACCGCGCGTCATCTGTGCCACTTGGCGCATGACGAGGCTGCCGAAGGGGTCGAGGCCACTGGCAGCCACCGCGTGGACCTTGATGCCCCGCTCGGCCGCGGCCCGCATCGAGCGGTCGTAGGGGACGTCGCCGGCGTAGTCCATGTGCGGCGGCGCGTCGGCCACGAGGAAGCAGAGCTTGGCTGCGTCCGATCGCCAGTCCATCTGGCCGATGGCTTCGGCCAGTCCCTGGTTGAGGCTCTCGGGCGTGTCGCCGCCGCCGTTGGCTTCGACCGCGCGCAGCGCCGCGTCGAAGCCCTCGATGTCGGCCGAGAACAGGCGTCGCATGGTGACGTAGTCGTCGGAGAGGTCACGGTAGAGCACGGCGCCGTAGCGCAGGTCGAACTCCACGGCGAGATCGCGCAGGCGCTTGGTGACGGCGAGCAGCGTGTGCTTGATGCGCCCGATCTCGTCGCCCATGGATCCCGTCGTGTCGATCAGGAAGCAGACGTCGAGCGGTACGCTCGTGGGCATCGCGTAGCCGGTCGACACGCGTACGTCCAACGTGCGGGCCTGCGCGTCCAGCGCCGCGACGGTGGTCTGGCCGTGGGCCTGGACCTCGACGCGCCACGAG
Organism: Planctomycetota bacterium; assembly: GCA_050248855.1. Taxonomy (GTDB): domain Bacteria; phylum Planctomycetota; class PLA2; order PLA2; family JAEUHO01; genus JACKGW01. The sequence goes on from JBFWRP010000039.1 coordinate 7,013, forward strand.
GCGGGTACCTCGAGGCCGTCGGCATGGGGGTAGAAGGCCACGCGGCCATCGCCGAGCGTAGTGGCGCTCCAGGCGATGCGATCGGCTTGCTCGTCGATCACGGTCACACGGGCCAGCGGTACGGGGCGGCCCTCGGGGCCGAGGACGCGGATCCAGGTCCGGTCGCGGACGTCGACGACGTGTGCGCGGTCGGCGACGCCGGCTTGGTCCTCCCAGGTGGCGAGGAACGTCAAGAAGTCTTCGTACGCCGCGTTGTCATCGATCGAGCCCGCGCGCTGTGGCGCACCGCCCTCCGCCGGGCCGCGACCCCGCTCCGCCGCCGCGGCCGGAACGGGGGCCCCGGGCACCGCGGCTTCGAGCACCGCCGCGTCGGCCATCGGCTCGTCGCCGCCCGCGAAGCCTCCCGTCCCGCGTGACATCCGACGGTCACGCTCGCCATGGGCGGGTCGATCCACGCGACGAACGGTCCAGCCGTCGCTCGACGTGGCGACAAGCGCCCGGCCGCCGAGCTCGGCAGAGGCATGGAGGGCTTCGCGCCACGGAGCGTCCGGAGAGGCCGTCGGAGTGGGCTCGTCGGGGCTGCCGCAGCCCAGCGTCAGCACGAGGACCGCGAGGAACAGGGCGACGAGCGGGGAGGCGGGAGGGCGCATGGGGATCTCCGTCAGGGGACCTCGTTGGATGCGCGCTCGGAGCAGGAGTTCCCTCGTGCGTCGCTGTTTCCCGAAGCACCGCACCAGGCGTCGCCTCGGCGCCGCAAGTGGTCGGTGCCGCAACGGGTCATGCCCCCGGGAGCCCTTGGTCCACCGCTTGCGATCCGCTCGCCGCCTACCCCATCCCCTCTCGAGCTTCAGGAGACATCATGCACCTCGCCCAACGCTTCCGCGCAGCTGCGCTCGCAACGTCCGCCCTCACGCTGCTCGCTGCCTGCGGTGGCAGTGGCGGCGGCTCGGATGACAATCCGCCCCCCACGACACCGCCCTTCATCGTTCCCGCGACGTCGGTCACCGCTTCCGCCGGCGCCGACGTGCGCGCGGCGGCCACGGCCGACCTGAACCGTGACGGTCGTCCGGACCTGATCCTGGCCCATGCCGGCTCCACGGACGTCTCCGTGGCACTTGGCAGTGCAGGCGGCTTCGGGGCCACGGTCAACACGGGCGTCGGCGGCACGGTCACGGACGTGGCGGTCGCCGATGTGGACTTGGACGGTGACCTCGACGTCATCGCCGTCGTGGATGTGGCAGGTACCGGCCAAGCCTTGATCCTCGAGGGCGATGGCTCGGGCAGCCTCTTGGCAGGTGCCAGTGTCCCGCTCCCGGCCAACGTGATGGCGGACGCGATCGTGGTCGGCCGCTTCAACGCGGACGCGTACACCGACATCGCGGTCCTGGCGACCGATGACGAGTCGATCTACATCAGCCTGGGTGGCGCCTTGGGCTTCGGCGCCTACGCCGACCTCACGCTGCCCGCTGGCGTGGAGGCCAGCGACATGCTCGCCATGGACCTGGATGCCGACGGACGCCTGGACATCGTCGTATGCACCGCCACCAGCGGTGAGATTCGCGCCTACCTCGGCGATGGCATGGGCTCCTTCTCGGCGGGCGCCATCGTGACGGCGGCGGCGGGCGCCGAGCTCGACGCCCTGGCCCAGGCCGATGTCGATGCCGACGGCGACGCCGACGTGATCGTCGTCAACCGCACGAGCGGGTCGATCCACGTCCTCCTCGGCGACGGCACGGGCAGCTTGACCTTGGCGTCCACGACCGCGGTCGGTGCCGACGTCGCCGGCGCTGCCGCCGCGGACTTCGACATCGACGGTCGGATCGACGTGGTCGCTACCCTGGCCACGAGCGAGGAGCTCTCGGTCCACTTCGGCAACGGAGATGGCACGCTCCAGGGCGGCGTCCTCCTTGCGGCCGGTGCGGCGACCCCGGGCGCCGTCGTCGTGGCGGACGTCAACGTCGACGGCTCGAAGGACCTTGTCGTGCTGCACGGCACGGCCGATCTGGCGACCGTGCACCTGGGCATCGATCGCTCGATCGCCTTCCAGCTGGGAACGGCGACTTCGGTGGACGCCGGCGCCAGCGCTTCGATCTCCTCCGTCTCCGTGGTCGACATCGACCAGGATGGCAACCTGGACATCGCCGTGGGTGACAACGGCAACGACGCCCTCGTGACCTTCATGGGCATGGGCGACGGCTCCTTCGGCTTGCCGAACCCGACGATGTTGGCCGTCGGCGCCGACGCGACGGCGGTCGCGACCGCGGACGTGAACGCCGATGGCAACGTCGACGTCCTTGCCTCGACGACGGGCATGGACGAGGTTGCCGTGGCCCTTGGAACGGGGGCGGCGATCTCGCTCGGCACCTCGATCGATCTTGGCTTGGGTGCCGATGCCCAGGCGCTCGCCCTGGGCGACTTCAACCTGGACGGCCACACGGACGTGGCCGTGGTCGCAGCCGGCCTGTCGACGGTCGAGATCGCTCTCGGCAACGGCGACGGGACCTTCGCGGCCCCGGTGACTGCGGCCCTGGCCGCGGCGTTCGACGCGCGTGCCATGGTGTCGGCGGACTTCGACCGCGACGGACGCCTGGATCTGGCCGTCTCCAGTGGCCTGACGGGTGAGATCGCGATCCTGCTCGGCAACGGCATGGGCGGGTTCTCGGCTCCCGTCCCCTTCACCGTGGCGCTGGGCGGTCAGCTGACGAGCCTCGTGGCGGCTGACTTCAACCAGGACGGGCGCGTCGACTTGGCTGCCACCAACCGCAACAACGGCACGGTGGGCATCGCGCTGGGCAGCGGCTCGGGCACGTTCAACCTCTTCACGACGGTGAGTGCCGGCGTCGACGTCGTCGCGCTGGCGACGGCCGACGTCGATCGTGACGGCCGCTTGGACCTCGTCGCGACGCTGGGTGGGTCGGCGCAGGTCGTCGTGATGCTCGGCAACGGCCTCGGCGGCTTCGGAGCGCCCACGGCGCTGGCCAGCGGCGGCGTCAGCGCCTCCTCCGTGGCCATCGCCGACCTCGACAACGACGGGCGCCTGGACGTGATCGTCGGCCACACGACCAGCGGCGAGCTGGGCGTGCTGCTCGGCACCAACTGACCCCAGGCGAAATCGCCTGGCAACTCCGCGGGGAGGCTCCGTCTCGTCAGAAGGCGAACGGAGCCTCCCATGCGCGTTTCCAGGCCGTTGTCCCTCCTGGTTCTCCCCCTGCTCGCGGCCTGCGGAGGGGGCGGCTCCTCGGGTCAGCCCGATGCACCCGAGTTCGAGTTCCTGGTCGGACCGCCGGCGGCGGCGCGTAGCGGGTTGAACCAGCGTCCGCCCGAGGAGCTGCTGCAGACGCCGTTGGTTCCGCGCCTGCGCGCGGATCGCGCCGAGCCGCTGACGCGCGAGGAGGAGGTGGCGCTCGGGGCCGTGGGGCGCACCGACGCCCTGGCCCGTCTGGGAGAGCGCGGCTACGACGAGGACCACGATGTCGTCGTCCGCCGCGTCCAACGCGACCCCTACGGCGGCGTGCACGTGAAGATGGGCCAGACCTACCGCGGCGTGCCCATCCTCGGGGGCGGCATCGGCTGCCATGACGTGCCCGGGCGCAGCCGCTTCCTGACCGAACAGCTGGTGCCGCCGGTCCTCGTGGACACGGAGCCATCCACCGCGCTTGCGACCGCCATCGGTCGTGCGGAGACCGGCTACGCCGCACGCGAGACGACGCGGGACGGCCTCCCGACGCAGAGCGAGGGGCGCCTCGTCATCTGGCCGACGCTGGACTGGGTACGCGTGCGCAGCAGTCGTGCGGAGGACCACACCGAGGACTTCGAGCGGCAGCTCGTGGAGGCGCGGTTGGTGTGGGAAGTCGTCGTGTCGCCGGTCTACCCGTCGGACGAGTCGCTCGTGCTGGACGCCATCCAGCTGCCCGAGCAGGCCGATGCGGACGACGCGGACACCGCAGCGACGCGCCGCGACAGTCCCGTGCGTGGGGGGAGAGACCCCGATCCGGAACCCGATCACGGCCACGCACCTCTGGACGCCCTGATGCAGCCGGCGGTGCGCTACCTGGTCGACGCCGCGACGGGCGAGATCGTGGACGAGCGCGTGCTCATCGACCACGACGACGAGCTCGACCCGGCCGTGGGCGTGGGCTACAGCTACGCGAGCGGCGTGGTTCCCTTGTCCGTCGCCTACCGTCCGTCCAACAACACGTACTACCTGATGGACGTGGAGCGACCCGACGTCAACCCGACGGGCGTCCTCGTGGGCAGCTACGTCCTGGATGCGCAGAACCTGGAGACGCACGACGCCGGGGAGATGGCCTGGATCCGCGACTGGAACAACCAGTGGGGCGATGGCTCGATCTACGACAGCGAGGGGTCACCGATCGATACGCCTCGCCGGCAGACGCCCGGCGTGGACGTGGCCCACGGGATCCAGATGACGTGGGACTTCCTGGACCACGTGCTCGGGTTCTGGGGGCCCGACGGCCTGGGGACGCGGACCCGGGCGTGCGTGCACTACGGCAACCCCTACGGCGACGCCCATTGGAACGGGTCCAGCCAGTTCATCTGCTTCGGCGACGGCAACAGCATCTCGAGTCCTGGCAACTACGGCCTGGCCACGGTGGCACACGAGCTGGGCCACGCGATGTGGTCCGGTGCCGGCATCGAGCAGGAGAACGGCGAGGCCGATGCCCTCAACGAGGGCACGGGGGACATCCAAGGCGGCTTGGTCTTCCTGTACCGCGCCACGGGTAGCGGCCAGGGCGCCCTCGTCATTCGCCAGCCGTACCTCGGCGGCTGGCGGGGGCGCGTGGTGAACCCGGCGGGATACGACGAGACGGACGACGAAGGTGTCGAGTACACGGGCCTGTCGTACTGGTCCTCCACCTTGGAAGACGGGCCCGAGCACGTGGGGGGCCTGCCGTACGGACGGGCCATGATCTACCTCGCCGAAGGGGCGCCCGCCGACGAGGAGAACACGCTGTACACCACGGAGTTCCCGGGCGGGCTCGGTGGGATCGGCATCACGCGCGCCGCCATCATCTGGCACTACGCGACGGCGTATCTGGTCTCCGGGTCCCCGACGTACCCGGACATGCGCCAAGCGTGGCTCGACGCCGCGCAGACGCTCTTTGGCGTGGGCTCGATGCCCGATCGTGCGGTGCGCCGAGCCTTCGCCGCCATTCGCGTGGGGAGCTCGTGGGGAGACCCGGACCCGCCGACGATCGCGTACGCGCAGGTCTTCGACGTGAACACGCGCGACATGACGGCCGCCGTCTTCGCCGTGCCGACGGACGACACGGGGTTCAAGGAGATGCGCATCGAGACGAGCGGCACGCCGGACCATCTCTTCGGCGACTGGTTCCTTGGGTACGTCAGCATCGCCCGTGCGCCCGTGGGCGTGAGTGATGCAACCATCACGATCGAAGACGGCACGGGGAAGACGGCGTCGGTCGTCCGTCCCTTCCTGAAGCCCCGTGACCGCAACCTGATCACCAACGGTGACTTCGAGAACGGCATGGGCAGCTGGGTCAGCGAGTCGGGCGTGAACCAGACCGCGTACTTCCCCTCGGCCGCGTTCCTGGGCGAGCAGTTCCTTCGCATCCAGGGCGTCGATCGCGTGTGGCAGGACGTCACGATCCCCCCCGACGCCGAAGACGTGGCCCTCGTCTTCCGCGTGTTGGTCCGGGACATCGCCACCGCCGACCAGTCGCTTCGTCTCACGATCCAAGACCCTGCCGGCGGCGTGATCACGACCCTGCTCACCATCGATCGCGACAACCCCCCCGACACACGCGACTGGGTCAACCGCGGCTGGCTCCGCCAGGAGCTCGACATGAGCGCCTACGCGGGCCAGACGATCCGCTTGGCGTTCCACGGCGACGCGGCAACCGGGGATCCCAGCTTCTTGGTGGACCACGTCATGATGACGTACGACACGGAGGTCACCGTGGGCCTGCCGCAGGTGGAGGTCGCCGAGTACGACCGTGTCGTCAGCTTCAAGCTGCCCGACATCGAGGGGGCCTCGACGGCCGAGATCCTGCGGGTGGACTGGTATCTGGACGGCGTGTTCGTGGGCGCCGGCGAGGAGTCCCTCACCGACTACTACGGCGCGTGGTTCACGAGTGCGCTGACGCCTGGGATGCATTGGGTAGGCGGACGCGTGCGCGCCTTGGACGGCTCCGTCCTCGTGGACTCGTTCGGCGTGTGGTTCGAGACGGGCCTTCCCTTCAACGAGCTGCTGCCCGATGGCAGCTTCGAGAGCGGTGCCTGGGACCTGGCCTACGGCGATCCACCGCCCCGCGTACAGGTGATCCCCAACGGCAGCTACCCCAAGGCGGCATTCCGCGGCACACAGGCCGTAAAGCTGGGCGATGTCGGCGAGCTGGGCGACTCGCAGGTGGGCGTCGTGGTGCAGATGCCTGGCCCCCAGGCGATGTCCTCGTTGACGCTCAGCCTGCGCATGCACGCGGACAGCAGCGAGCCCGCGAGCCCCCCCGGTCCCATCGGCGCGGCGTCCGAAGCACTGTGGGTCGAGTTCTGGGACATGAGCACGTTCGTCAAGATCAGCGAGTACGCCATGGCCACCCACGAGGATGGCTTCGTTCGCCAAGGCACGCGCCACGGCTGGCGCGGCTACATCCGACTGGAGCAGGCGATCTCGGCTTGGCCGTTGGCGGGCAAGGAGGTGCTCGTGCGGCTGCGGGCCCACGAGGACGACGGCTTGCCCACGACCTTCTACGTGGACAACGTGAGCCTGCGGTACCAGGGGCTTGGCGTGGTGGGGGGCGGGCTGTAGGGGGCGGAAGGGGGGATGGCGGCATGGCGGGATGGCGGGAACGCGGGAAGGCACTGCGTGGCGGAGGCCCCCGGTAGCGGGGGCGGGTGTCGAACCCGCGCGGCCGCTGCGGGCCTGACGGCCCTGGCGGCTCGCGCTTTGCGAACGACTTTGTCGGAGGGGGGCTATGTAGCCCCCCTCCACGCCCCGCTGCTGCTTCGCAGTCAGCTGGGCTCCACCCCCAACCCGGTCGCGGGTGGGCCAAAAAGTGCGGAAGCCGCTGACCCTTGGTTCAGCGGCTTCCGAGTCTGGTAGCGGGGGCGGGAGTCGAACCCGCGACCTCCAGGTTATGAGCCTGACGAGATACCACTTCTCCACCCCGCGTCGCGGTGGAGGGGGGAAGATAGCGGGGGCTGGCGGGGGGGCGAGGATTTGCGGGGCCGCTGGGGGTTGGGGTACCCCAGGGGCTCGTGGCGGAGCGTGCCCCCCTGTCGGTCGAGCGGCGCAATGCCGCCGCGTATGCCGTGTCGGAGCTCGGCTGGGGCTTCGCATGGTCCCTGGTGTTCGAGGCGCCGATGATCGCGGCGTTCGCCGCCGGGATAGGTCGCGGCGAGGGGGATGCGGGCCTGATCTGGCTGCTCCAGAGCCTGGGCATCGCCCTGCCCATGCTCGTGACCGCGTGGCTGCTCAAGCCCTTCGGCCGGATGCGCGGGCTGGTGGCCTGGGGCCACGCCACCGCCGCCGTCCTGCTCCTGGGGCTTGCGGGCGTGGCCGCGTGGGCCGAGGCGGGCACCCTGCGCCTCGTCTACCTGCTCACCGTCCCCGTCTTCTTCCTGGCCATCGGCGTCCAGATCCCGGCGTGGTACGCGATGGTCGGGCAGCTGTTCCCCCCCGGCGCGCAGCACCGCCTGCTGGGCGTCGTGTTTGCCGTCAACCGCATCGGCGCGCTGGTCGGGGGCGGCCTCGCGGGATACGTGATCGAGACCGCGGCGAGCCCGGGCGAGGCCTGGAGTCGCCTGTTCGCCATCAGCGGGGCCAGCGGGCTGCTGGCCTGTTGGCCCTACCGCTGGATCCAGGAGCGTGGCATTCGCCCACGCCCGCGGCCCCCGCTCCGCAGCCACCTGGCGGGCATGGGACGCACCTGGCGGCGCATTGCGGCCTTCCGCCGCTTCGTGCTCGCCGACGCGCTCGGGATCGCCCAGTGGGTCGTCATCGCGCTGTTCGCCGAAGCGGCCTTCTCGCGCGACGGCCATCCACGCTGGCTGGCGGGACCGTGGACGCAGGCCAGTGCCGTCGGCATGCTCCTGGCAGCCGTGTTGGTCACGCTCACGGGCAACCGCGTCCGTCCGCGTGCTTGGGTGGCCGTGGGCATGGCGGCGCTCGCGGTGGGTGGGGTGGTCGCGGCAATCGGCGGCGGCACGTGGCACTACGGGTTCGTCGCCGCCACCGTCGGCTTCTCGCTCGGTACGCGCATGACCTGCCTGGGGCTCTCGCTGATGCGCATCGTCCCGGCCCGCCAGCGCACCCAAGCCCTGGGACTCCAGGGCGCGGTCGCCACCGCCCTCCAGGGCACCTTCGCGTGGGGGGGCGGTCTCGTGGCGATCGAGCTGGGCTACGGTCCGGTCTTCGCGGGCGCGGCCGTCGTGGTGGTGGTCGCCCTGATGCTCCTGATGACCTGGGTGCCGAGGCCCGTATCCAGCGATGGAATGCAATCATGACGCTAGAACCATCGGAACTTCCGATGGTTCAAGGCCCGGAACCTGCGGGACTTTCGCAACGTCACCACCCCGGGCAGTACGGAACATCGGGGGGCCTTCTCGGGCAGGGCTGCCTTCGCGGGCGGTGTCGCAATTGCGGGCGGTGCTGACGCCGCCGGGAGGCGCGCGTGATCATCCATCCCCCGAAGGCCGAGTCGCAGCGAGGACATCCGGTGCTGAGCGACAGGGAAACGCACGCCCTCGCCAAGGGCCTGCTCGATTCCGACCCCGAACGAGGCGTGGTCTTGCTGACCCTGGACCGGCGCGTCCTCTACTCCAACACTGCCGCCAGCAACTTCCTGCGCGACGGTACGGAGCGTGGACGCGACGCCCTGCTCCCTGCTCCACTGGACCGCTGGCTTGGCGAGTTCGCCGAGCGCATCCGTGCGCCCCGCGGGCCGACGCTGGCCGACGCCTACTACCCGCACGAAGAGGACCGCCGCCTCCGGGTGAGCGCCGAGGCGTTCGACGCCGATCGCTCCACCTACATCGTGCTGCGCGTGCAGAGCGCGCGTCCCTGGAACGAGCCCACCGTGCGCCGTCTCCAGGGTCGCTTCGCCCTCACGCTGCGCGAAGCCCAAGTCGCTTCGCATGTGGCGCGGGGTCACTCCAACGGCGAGGTCGCCGATCGCCTCGGCATCGTCGAGAAGACCGTCAAGAACGTGCTCATGAGCGTCTACAAGAAGTGCGGCGTGCGCAATCGCGTCGAGCTGGCGCTCCGGGCCTACGACGCGCCGGTCGGATCGCCGGACCTGGGCAACACGTAGCCCGCGGCGTGGGCCACCCCGTCCTTGCGCCGTACGAGCTGACCTGGGAGGACCTGCGCCTTGCAGGTCCCGATGCAGCCTTCCCGCCCGCGGACCTGCCGCTGGAGGTCGAGATCGGCTGCGGCGACGACGACTTCCTGCTGCGCTCGGCCGAGCAGCGGCCCGGCACCCGCTGGCTCGGCATCGAGTACAGCCACAAGCGCGTCCGTCGCCAGATCCGACGGGTCGAGCGCCTGCACGCGGAGCCGCTCTCCAACCTGCGTTTCCTCTGGCGCCCGGCCCGCGACGTCGTGCGCCCGTTCCTGGCGCCGGAGCGCGTCCGCGCCTTCCACGTGTACTTCCCCGATCCCTGGCCCAAGGCCCACCACGCGCGCTATCGCCTGCTCGATCCCGCGTTCCTGGAGGATCTGGCGGCGGCGCTCGAGCCCGGCGGCAGCGTGCATGTCGCCACCGATGCCCGTGCCTATGCCGAGGAAGTGGTTGCTGCCCTGGCGGAGGTCCCGGGCCTCGTCAACACGCTTCCGGCCCCGGGTTGGGCGACCACGCCTCCCGCCGAGCGCACGACGGTGTTCGAGGAACGCTGGCGCGCCGAAGGGCGCACGATCCACGCGATGCGCTTCAGCCGCGCGCCTCGCGCTGGAGCTGGGCCAGCCGGTTGAGCGCTTCGAGCGGCGTGACGGCGTCGAGCTCCAGCGAGCGTAGCGCCTCCAGCACGGGATGCGGCGGCTCGGGCGCGAACAGCCCCAGCTGCACGTCGGCCGGCATGCGCGGCGCCGTGCCGAAGGCGATGCGCTCCACGACCCGGTCGCGGTCGCCCTCCAGTCCGCGCAGCACGGCACGCGCGCGCTGCACGACCGCCTCCGGCACGCCGGCGAGCTCGGCCACGTGGATGCCGTAGGAGCGGTCGGTCGCTCCTTCCTGGATGCGGCGCAGGAAGACGATGCGGTCTTCCCACTCGCGCACGGCCACGTTGAGGTTGATGACCGACGGGAGCTCCTCGGAGAGGCGCGTCAGCTCGTGGTAGTGCGTCGCGAACAGCGTGCGCGAGCCGCTCACCTCCGAGAGGTACTCGGTGAGCGCCCAGGCGATGGCGATGCCGTCGAACGTGCTCGTGCCGCGGCCGACCTCGTCGAGCAGCACGAGGCTCTGCGGTGTCGCATGGTGCAAGATGAACGCCGTCTCGCTCATCTCCACCATGAACGTGCTCTGGCCGCGTGCCAGGTCGTCCTCGGCGCCGACGCGCGCGAACAGCCGATCGGCGAGGCCGATGCGCGCCTTGGTCGCGGGCACGAACGATCCCATCTGGGCCAGCAGCACGATCAGGCCCGTCTGCCGGATGTAGGTGCTCTTGCCGGCCATGTTGGGGCCCGTGATGAGCGCCACCCGGCGTTCGTCGTCGAGCACCGTGTCGTTGGGCACGAAGCGCTCGCCGCCGTCGAGCGCTGCCTCGACGACGGGGTGGCGACCATCGCGGATGTCGAGCGTGCGGTCGTCGAGCAGCTCCGGCCGCACCCAGCTGCCCGCGGCCGCCACATCGGCCAGCGCCGCGAGCACATCGAGCTCGGCCAGCGCGTCGGCTGTCGCCTGGAGCGGCGCCGTGGCCGCCGCGACGTCGCCTCGCAGCTCGAGGAACAGCCGGTGCTCGAGCTCCTTGGCGCGCTCGTCGGCCTTCAGGGCCTTCTGCTCCCACTCGTCCAGCTCGGGGGTGACGTAGCGCTCGGCGTTGCGCAGCGTCTGCCGGCGGATGTAGTTGTCCGGCACCTTGTCGCGGTGGGCGTGCGTGATCTCGAGGTAGTAGCCGAAGACGCGGTTGAAGCCGATCTTGAGGCTGGCGATCCCCGTGCGCTCGATCTCGCGTGCCTGGTACGCGGCGATCCACTCCTTCGCGCCGCGGGCCAGCCCGCGCAGCTCGTCCAGCTCGGTCGACCAGCCGGCGCGGAAGATCCCGCCCTCCGTGAGGGTCATCGGGAGCTCGTCGTCGAGCGCCCGCGCCAGTCGCTCGGCCAACGCCGAGAAGTCGCCGATCCGCTCGCGCAGCTCGGCCACGGTGCGGCTGTAGGCGTCCTTCACCAGCTCCCGTAGCGCGGGCAACGCCTCGAGGCTGCGCGCCAGGGCCGCGAGGTCGCGCGGGCTCGCGCGCTGGGTGGCCACGCGTCCGAGGATGCGCTCCACGTCGCGCACGGCCCCGAGTGCGTCGAGCAGGTCACGGCGCAGGAACGCATCGCGAACCAGCTCCTCCACGCCGTCGTGACGATGCGCGATGGCCGCGCGGTCGCGCAGCGGAGCGAGCATCCACTCGCGCAGCAAGCGGCCGCCCATGGCGGTCCGCGTGCGGTCCAGGACGCCCACGAGCGTGCCGTCGGTGCTGCCGTCGGCGCGCTGCACGAGATCCAGGCGGCGGCGCGTCGTGCGATCGAGCAGGAGCACGTCGTTGCGGTCGCGGCGCTCGATGCGTGTCACGTGACCGAGCGCGGTGCGCTGGGTCTCGTCCAGGTAGGCGAGCGCGCCGCCGGCGGCCGCGTGCGCCGCGCCCTGGCCGGCGAGGCCGAAGCCGTCCAGGCTCGCGACGCCGAAGTGCTCCTTGAGCCGCCGCAGGGCGCTCTTGGGCTCCAGCGTGAACGCGGGGACGAAGGTGATGGCTACGCCCGCCGCCTGCTCCAGGCGCGTGGCCAGCTCGGGGTCGGTCTCGGCCTCGGGCGCCAACAGCTCGGCAGGCTGGATGCGCGCAATCTCCTCGTCGAGGCCCTCGTCGTCGACCTCGGCGGCGAAGAAGCGGCCCGTGGAGAGATCCACCCAGGCCAAACCATGGAGCGCGCCACGACCGCGCTTGGCCGTGGCCGGCCGGACGGCGAGCAGGTAGTTGCTGCGACGCGGGTCGAGGGCTTCGTCCTCGGTGATCGTGCCGGGCGTCAGCACGCGCACGACTTCCCGCTCGAGCAGGCCCTTGGTCGTGGCCGGGTCCGTGACCTGCTCGCAGACGGCGACCTTGTGCCCCCGTTCGAGGAGGCGCCGGAGGTAGCCGTCGGCGGCGCGCACGGGCACGCCGGCCATGGGGATGCGGCGCTCGCGGTCCCGCGCGGTCAGCGTGAGCCCGAGCTCCTCCGCGGCGACCTTCGCGTCGTCGTGGAACATCTCGTAGAAGTCGCCCATGCGGAAGAAGACCAACGCGTCGGGATGACGACGCTTGGCTTCGGCGTACTGGGCCATGGCAGGGGTTTCGGCCACCGCGGATCGGCTCCCTCGTGGGCGGGCGAACCTACCAGCGCCAAGCGACCGTCCGGCGCGGGACGCGAGGCCCTGCGGTCGCGACGGTGGAGAAGCCGTGGAGTCCGTGGGGAGTCCCGATGGAGCGGGCTACCCTGGGCGCCCATGTCCGACGAGGTCCTCCCGCCGCTGCCCCGCCCGACCCCTCCCGAGGGGGCGGGCGACATCGCCGCGCTGCTGCGTCGCCTGCCGCGCATGAACGACCTCCTGGGCGGGCTCTCCCCGGCGGACCTCCAGCAGGCGCCGCGCGAGGAGTGGGGCGATGCCCTGCGCCAGGCCCTCGAGGAGGTACGCGCCGACGTCCTGGCGGCGCGCATCGGCCCGGTCGTGCTGGGGGGGCGGATCGCGGCGGGCAAGCTGATCGGCGCGGCCCGCCGCCGCATCGAGCGGCGGCGCGACCCGGGCTGCGTGCGGGTGGTCAACGCCACCGGCGTCGTGCTGCACACCAACCTGGGGCGTGCCGCGCTGCCGCCGGCCGCGCTCGAGGCCCTTGCCGCGCACGGTCGCGGCTACCAGCTGCTCGCGGCCGACGCGGAGGGCGGCGCGCGCTCGCCGCGGGAGCGCCACGTCGAGCGGCTCTTCCGCGAGCTGACGGGCGCCGAGGCCGCCACCGTCGTCAACAACAACGCCGCCGCGACCCTCGTCGCGCTGGCCGCGCTGGGCGCCGGTCGCGAGATCATCGTGGCGCGCGGTCAGCTCGTGGAGATCGGCGGCGCCTACCGCATCCCCGAGGTCATGAACCAGAGCGGGGCGATCCTGCGCGAGGTGGGCACGACCAACCGCGTGCACCTCAGGGACTACGAGAACGCGATCGGCCCCGAGACCGCAGCCCTGCTGCGCGTGCACACATCGAACTACCGCGTCGAGGGCTTCCAGGGCGAGGTCGGTCTGGACGATCTGGTCGCGCTGGGCAAGGCCTACGGCATCCCCGTGATCGACGATCTCGGCAGCGGGGCGTTGGTCTCGCTCGCGGCCCACGGCGTGCCCGGCGACGAGCCCCTCATCCAGACCAGCCTGGCGGCAGGAGCCGACCTGATCACGGCCTCGGGCGACAAGCTGATCGGTGGGCCGCAGATGGGCATCCTGCTCGGCACGCGTGCGGCCGTGGCCCGCGTGCGTGCGCACCCCTTCTACCGCGCGCTGCGCTGCGACAAGCTCACGCTGATCGCCATGGAGGCGACGCTGCGCACGTTCCTCCATCCGGAGCGCCTGCGTCACGACCATCCGACCTTTGCCATGCTCACGGCCGAGACGCACCACCTCGAGGCCGCTGCCGCGGACCTGGCCCTGCGGCTGGCCGAGGTGGTTGCGGCCGGTGGGCTGGCCGTGCACGTGGACGAGGCGAGCGTGCCCGACGCGGTCGGGGCCGGCTCGTTGCCCACGGTCGAGCTGCCCGGGCGTGCCGTGCGGCTCACGCCGCACGCCATCGAGGCGGGCGAGCTCGCACGTCGCCTGCGGGTGGGCCCGGTCCCCGTGTTCACGACCGTCAAGGACGGCCACGTCTACCTGCATGTACGCACGCTCCAGCCCGGCGACGACGACGATGTGCTCGCCGCGTTCCGGGCCGCGTTCCAGGACCCCGCGGAGGACCCCGATGGCCCGTGATCGCGCCATCCGCCTCACGAAGTACGCCGCTGCCGGCGGCTGAGCCGCCAAGGTGGACAAGGCCACGCTTGAGGCCTTGCTCGTGTCCGTGCGGCACTTCACCCATCCCAGCGTCCTCGTCGGCTCGGAGACGTCCGACGATGCGGGCGTCGTGCGCCTGTCGGACGACGTGGCCCTCGTGCAGACCGTCGACTTCTTCCCGCCCATGGTGGACGACCCCGCGGGCTTCGGGCGCGTCGGAGCCGCCAACAGCCTCTCCGACGTCTACGCCATGGGCGCCCGCCCCGTCTCGGCCGTGTGCGTCTACGCCCTCCCCGCGAAGCTGCCGGAGCACGTGCCGGCCGCGATCCTGAACGGCGCCATCGAGGTGCTGCGCGAAGCCGACACGCCGCTCGTGGGCGGACACACGGTGCGTGACGAGGAGATCAAGTTCGGCCTGTGCGTCCTGGGTGTCGTCCATCCGCAACGCATCGTGACGAATGCCGGTGCGCGCCCCGGCGACGTGTTGGTGTTGACCAAGCCGCTGGGCAGCGGGTTCCTCTGCACGGCGCTCAAGCGCGGCGAGCTGGACGAGGCCACCGAGCAGTACGTCATGGACGTGATGAGCACCCTCAACCGCGCCGCGGGCGAGGCCATGGTGGAGGTCGGCGTGAACGCCGCGACCGACATCACGGGTTTCGGCGTGCTGGGCCACGTGCTGGGCATGGCCACCGCCGCCGGCGTCACCATGCGCCTGCGTGCGGCCGACGTGCCCTGGATGCAGGGCCTTGCGACCTTCGCCACCGGGCCCAACACCTGTGGCGGCCTCAAGCGCAACCTCGCCTACGCGGAGGGCAAGGTGCGGTGGGAGGGCGGTGACGACCTGCAGCGCCAGGTGCTGGCCGATCCCCAGACCAGCGGCGGCCTGCTGATCTCGGTGCCGGGTGATCGCCTCGACGCCTTGCTCGCCGCCTTGGAGGCGCGCGGTGTCACGACGCGCGCCGTGGTCGGCGACGTGCTCGCAGCCGGCGACCACCCGCTCGTCGTCGTGTAGCCACGACGACGACGAGCGCCAGGGCCAGCACGAGCCATGTCGTCGCCGAGGAGGTCTTCGCCGGCGGGTCGGCCTGGAGCTCGACGGGCGCGTCGCCCTCGTGGGGAGGTCGGGCGACGTCGATGCGCGGGTGGAGAAGCGGTGGGGGCGCGGGTGGCACAGGCGCCTGCGGCGGCGTCTGCGCCTGCGGCGGCGTCTGCGCCCCGGGAGCATGTGCGCGGCGCTCCGCCAGCTGGAGGCGCAGCGCGTCGAGCGCCGGATGGGGGTCGCCGCGAAGCGGCGCGAGCACGGCCAGCAGCCGCGCGGCCTCGTCGAGGTCGTCGTGGCGCAGGGCCAGGGCGACGGGCACGAGCAGTCCCTCGAACACGTCGTCGTCGATGGCCGCCTGGGCCAGCAGCGAGGGACTCCGGAGCGCGGCCGCGTAGAGGCGGGCCGCGGCATCGGGGGCGTCGGCCCGGAGCGCGCTCGAGGCCAGCGTCAGGGCGTGGGATGCGGCTTCGGGTTCGTGCGACCAGGCCGCCAGGTGCGCGAGCGCGGCTTCGACGAACGCCTCGCCGGGCCAAGGCAGGGGCGCGGTCGGGTCGCCGTGCTCGTCGAGGGCGTCGAACCGCGCGTGGAGGCGCCACAGGTCCAGACGGGACGATCGCGCCGGGTCGTCGACGAGCGCGTTGGCCATGCGGACCGCGCGGTCGGCCGCCTCTGGCTGGCCGCCGCGGGCCCACGCGCGCGCCGCCTGCTCCCACCACGTGGCGCGGCGTGCGTCGTCCACGTCGTGGGTGGGATCGGCGGCCAGACCCTCCAGCAGCAGCGCGGCCTCGCCGAAGCGGCCGAACATGCGGGCCAGCTTGCTCTCCAGCAGCACGCGGTCGCGCTCGAGCCGCTCGATCAGCGCGACTTCCGCCGTGGCGACGGTGGGATCCACGCCCCGTGGTGGATGGCCGCGCCATGCCGCCAGCCACGCGAACGCGGCTTCGGCGCGCGGTGCGTTGCCGGCCTCGAGGTGCAGCGCGACGACCCGTGCGGCCGCCAGGCCCTGGCGCGGTGCGCCCGTCGGGTACAGGTCGCGCGCCCGCGTGTAGTCGAGCAGCGCGTGCTCGTGGCCGCCGGGCCGACGCTCGAGCACGGCGGCCCGTGAGAGCCAGAGGTCGGCGGCGTGGTTCGTGACACCTTCGGCGTCGGCCAGTGCGCGCGCCTGCTCCAGCCAGCGCACGACGTCCGCCTCCTCGCGGGAGGACGGCTCGAAAGGGGGAGCCCCGATGCGTGTCGCCGTTCCGGGAGGGAGGCGGCGCACCTCGGAGGGCCCGCTGGATGCGGGCCCTCCGGCAGCGAGGAAGAGAAGGGCGAGAGCGGCGCGCAACGCGGTCCCGGCGGGACGACGCGACGACGTCATCGGGGCTCCTCGACCGGATCGTCCAAGGTGATGTGGTCGACGTCCTCGACCGGCGTGCCGGGCGGGGGCGGCGTGGAGGGTTCGGTGATGACCGGCGGGGGCTTGGGCGGGTCGGGGAACCAACCAAGGTCGCGCGTGGCTTGGCCCTCGCACGCGGGGTCCAGGCACGGTCGTTGGCTCAAGTGGAAGAGGCCGGCGATGGGCGCGCGGCGCCATAGCACCAGCTCGCCCGTCTGGCAGGTGACCCACATCTCGCCCTTGGCATGCACGCTGCTGCCCGTGGCCACGTTCTTGGTCCACCAGGCCCAGCGGCGCTCCACGCGCCCCTGGGCGCGCGCCTCGTAGCGTGCGATCTCGAAGTAGCCCTCCCAGGGGATGCGCAGGCACCACGCTGCGCTGATCGTCTTCTCGACGCGCGTCACCTCGGTGATGCTCTCGCCGCGCGTGCGGCCGGCGCTGATCGAAGCCTCGAGCGTCGCGATCGCGAGCGAAGCCTCGAGCCCGAACGAGCCGCTGACGGTCCACGACGTGGAGTCGCCCTGGCGCGTCTCGATCACCACGCGATCGGTGCTGCTGCCGTGGGGACAGTGCCACACCTCGCCCGTGGCGCGCAGGGCCAGCCACGAGGACGTCTTGACGATGACGGGCGCCTCCTCGAGCGCGACACGGCACTCGCCGCCGTCCATCTCGACGTAGTCCGCGCCGAGGCCCCAAGGGCCCCAGCGGTCGAGGATCTCGAAGCCGGGCTGCTGCCGGAGCTGGCGCTCGGTGGGGGGCGGGCAGTCCTCGCAGTCGGCGCGGGCGCCAGGCGCCGCGAGCAGGGCGCAGGCGAGAAGCAGGGCGAGCGGACCGGCGCGCCCGGCGGGGAGCAGGTGGACGGACATGGGAACCTCCTGGAGCGGCCCCGGGCTGGGGCGCGCAGGGAGGTCCACGCGATCGCGGGGGCCGCGGTCACCGGCGCGCGGACAAGACCCTGGATGGCAACTTCGGGCCTCGCGCCCCGCCGCCTGCGAGGATCGCCGCGCCCGCGTGATCGAACCCCCGAACGCCCCGCTGCCGAACGCCCCCCTGCCCGTGGCGCTCGGGCAGCTGGAGGCGTGCGTGAGCGCCGTCGGCGCGGACAGCGAGGCGCCGCCCGCCCGGCGCGCCCGGGCGTTGGCGGCGATCGAGAGCGATCTCTGCCTGGCGCTCGCCGAGCACGCCTCGGCGCCCGACCTCGCGGGCTTGCGCGGTCACCCGGTGATGGCGGCCATGGAGGCCTGGGGCGACGACGCCCGGCAGCTGGCCGAGCCCGAGGCCGCCACGGCTGCCGAGCAGCTCGTGGAACGCCTGGTCGCGGACGAAGGCGAGCGCTGGCAGCGGACCGCCACGGCCCTCCTCGACCGGACCGAGGGCGACGAGGTGCAGGCCGCGCGTCTGTTCGAGCACCTGCTCGAAGCGACCGCGCTCGAGCGCGAGGCACTCTGTCGCGATCGCGACCATGACGACCCCACGCCCGTCGGGACTGCGCGCGAGCCCGTGCGCGAGGCCCTCGCCGCTGCGAAGCCCTCGGCGCGGCAGCGCGAGCAGTGGGTGCGCGCCCTCGTCGATTGCGCCGACGACGTCCTGACGGGTGTCGACGACATGCCGCCGGCGCGGGCTGCGCAGCACCTGCGCCTCGTGGCCGACGACGTCGCGTGGCACCGCCGCACGATCGAGCCCGGCCGCGGCGTGGGCAAGCCCCTGGACCGCAAGCTGCGGCGCCTGCGTGTCGAGGTGCAAGAGCGCCAGCTCCAGGACGCCCTGGAGGACCGCTTCGGCGCGCGCACCGTGTCCCGCTTCGAGCGTCTGGTCCTGCTGCTGATCTTCGTCGTGGTCGGCATCCTGCTGGTGGAGGCCCTGTTCGACCCGCCGCTCGCCGTGCAGGTGGCGCTGACGGCCATCGACACCTTGGCGTGCGGCATCTTCCTGACCGAGTTCTTCGTGAAGCTGGCGCTCGTGAAGGGCCGGGGTTCGTGGTTCCTGCGCCACGTCCTGATCGACTTCATCCCGTCGATCCCGTTCGGCCTCTTGACGCTGCACGACAAGCTGGTGGCGGCCGACCAGGCGCGCTGGGGGCGGCTCCTGCGCTTGATCCGCATCACGCGCGTGGCGCGCTATCTCCGCGTGCTGCTGCCCTTGATCCGCATGATGCGCGCGTACGGCTTCCTGGCCCGCGGTCTTGACCGCCTCATGCGTCGCTACGGCGAGCTGCTCAACCGCAACGTGATCCTCTACCCGCGCCGCGAGGAGCGGGAGGCCGCACGGCGCCTGGGCGAGGGCGCGGCGCGTCGTGCCGCGCGCCTGCGGACGCGCTTGGACGAAGCGTGGCGCGTGCTCCTGCGCAGCGCCCCGCCCGAGGAGCGTGCGGCCGTGCTGGCCACGCGGGTGGACGCCCTGGCCGCCGCGCGCGAGCGCGGCTGGCTCCAACGACCCGCGCGGCAGGACTTGGTCACGGTGCGGACGACCGTCGAGGTCCCCGCCGAGGCGTTCTTCGACCGCCTCGAGTCCGTCACGCCCGAACAGCTGGAGGCGGAGTACGGGCAGGACTTCGTGGCCCGCTGCGCGCGGGCCACGCGCTTGTTCGCGCGTCCGCCGATCCGCTGGTTCCCGGTCCTGCGCCACGCGGTGCCGCGGCTGGCGCCCGGCATGACGGATGCGCAGATCACCGCGGCCGCCGCGCACGCCCTCGGGCGCGAGCTGCGCCGTCACCACGACCGGGTGATGGCGCTCGGCGACCTGCACGGCACGGTGACCCCCGCCGAGCTCGTCGATCGCGTGGGCACGGTCATGTTCCGGGCCAGCCTCCGTCCCGCGCGCAAGCTGCTCCTGGTCGGCGGCGTGTTCCTGCTCCTGCAGGGAGCGGCGGGCGTGTTCGGCTTGGACGCGCGGGGCTGGGCAGCCTGGATCGAGTCGCTCATCGGCGACACGCTGCTCCTGCTCGGCGGCATCTGCCTGCTCGTGTTGGGCATCGGCTGGTGGCTGCGCAGCCTGGCGGGCCGTGCCACGGCCTTCTACGAGCAGGTCGCGCACGCGCAGTACCTGGCGTTGACGGAGGCCATCAAGGGACGCTACCTGACGCGCGATGCGGAGATCTTCGAGCAGCGCGTGCTCGCGCCCGAGAGCCGGGTCGTTCCGGGGGCCGTCACCGCCAACGGCGCGTCGCGGCGCGAGCTCTTCCTGCGTGTCGTCCGCTCCTGGCTGGTGGCGCCGTCAAGCGGGGCGGACAGCGGGGTCTCGGAGACGCTCGACCGGGTCGTCATGCTCTACCGCGACAGCCTGGACGGGGCGCTGTTCGTGGAGAACGACAACCGCACGACGGCGCAGCTCCTGGGGGACCCGGCGCTCCAGGAGATGCGCCGCTTGGCGTGGTGCTTCGACCGCCACGACGAACGCCAGCTGCTGCGGCTGGACTTGCTGCGGAAGCGGACCTTCTTCGGTGGCCCGTATCTCTGGTTCAGCTTCATCAGCAAGGCCGTCACCCAAGACGTCGCGCGGCTCATCGTGGACTACAATCGCCACGCGATTCCCCTGGCCGAGCTGCGGCGCTCGACACCGAAGGAGCGCGAGGCGTACGAGCGCTGGAAGCGCGGGGCGAACGACGACCTGCACGGCTCCAAGTTCCACCCGCGTGACGTCGTCTACCAGACCACGGCGTTCAAGGCGCTGCACTTCCTCGACGTGGACCCCGGCCGCGATGCCGAGGTCGCAGCGGTCTACGGCGAGGACGTGGCGGCCAAGCTCGTCGCGGACCGGCAGGTCCTGGTGCGCGAGATCTTCGGCACCTACCCGCGTCATCTACGGCCCAAGGAGCGCCGCGTTGCCAACCTCTACCAGCTCTACAACGACTGGTTGCAGGGCGGGCGCGGCCTCTTCATCCCGTTCCGCTTGCTGCTGCTCTTCCTCAAGAGCACCTGGGCCGCCGTCCTCTGGATCGCGCGGGCGGTGGGGGAGATCCGCCGGACGGAACAGCGCCTTCACCCGGAGATCGCGGCGCACGCCGACTTCGAGACCGCCGTGCGCAAGATCGGTCGCATGCGCGACCCCGTCGTGGAAGCCTGCCTCATGCTGCGGGCACGCATGGACCCCGAGTACCTCGGCGTCTCCTGGCCGGGCCCGGGGGGGCGCCGCGCCGTGGACCACGCCAGCGAAGACCTCGCGTTCCTCGGCGCACGTCCCGCGCTGCAGCGGGCAGTGGACGCACTGCGTGTCGGCGCGCGGACCGACATGCGTCGCCTGACGCGGCTCCTGGACGAGGGCCTGCTGCTGCGCGTCGCGGAGCACATCGGGATCCCGCTCGAGGCGTTCCGGGGCGAATCCCTGCGGGCCCTGGCCATCGCCTACCGCGGTGACTACGAGGGCGTGAAGACCCTGCTCTCCTCGGGAGCGGTGCTCGACGAGGCGCTGGCGGGCGTCCTCGAGCAGCCGCTTGCCGCCGTCGTCCTCTGGCCGCGTCCGCGGTTGAAGCGCATGTTCAAGCGCTGGTGGGCCGCGCACGGCACGCGCCGGAAGGACGCACGTCGCGCCTTCTGGCGGTTGGCCGTCCACGACGTGGGCGTGCGCAGCGCGCTCGAGGCATGGGGCATGCATGGGGAGGCCGACGCCGCGGCCGAGGGCACGCGTCGCGTCGCCGACCTGTTGCGCCACCCCCGGCGCATCAGCGAGCAGGTGGTCACGCTGCGCGCCGTGCAGACGCTTTCCCTGATCGACCTGCTCAGCTACCGCACCCACGTGTTCCAGCTGGGCGGCTACGCCGCGAGCGGCGACGACCCGCGCGAGCGCCTCACGCTGCTGCCCGTTCCCGAGCCCACGGTCGGGTAGGGAGCTTGGCGGTCGAGGCGGCGTGACCGCCGCCTCGTCCTTCACGTGGTCCCCATCGGTAGCGACGTGGTTCTTCCCTGTCTGCGTCCACCCTCCGCGCATGGACAAGACCCTGCTCATCCTGCTCACCCTCCTGCTCACCCTGCTGGTCGTCGGCTGCGGCGGTGGGGGCGCCTCGCCCGTCGCGACCGACGGCAGCGCCGACCCCGTCGTCGAGCAGTTCGATCCCCTGCTCGTGCGCAGCGAGGGCTCGCGCGCGTACCGACTGCTGGGCCGGCATTTCGCCCGCCGCGGTGACACGGTGGCCGTCACGCTGCACGCGCGCACGGGTACGCCCTTCCTGGACGGGACGTCCGCCGTGCTCGAGGCCGTCGGCAAGGTCGACTCCGACCGCCAGGTCCGCGGGACGCTGCCCGACCCGCGGATCCCGCGCACGTGGCCCGGCGTGGTCGAGGCCGACGTCGAGGTCCGCTTGGCCGGAGGTGGCCGCGCGATGTTCACGCAGCCCGGCGCACGTCTGGAGCCCGACGCCTTGCGCATCACCGGCACGGAGCCGGTCCTGATCCAGGGGACTCCGCCCGGGCCGGCCACGCTGCTCGGGGAGGGCTTCGGGCCCGTCGGCTCCTCGGCCGTCATCACCTTCCGTACGGTCGCCGGCACGCCGTTCCTCGATGAAACCGCCGCCAGCGTGGACGTCGTGGGCAGCGTGCTGTCGCCCACGCAGATCGCGTTCACGTCCCCCGAGGTCGATGTGACGGGGTCGTGGTTCTGCGAAGTCGCCGTCCGGCTGGAGGACGGCAGCGAGGCCGCGAGCGACCGCTGGTACGCGCGCTTCGAGGGTCCGCCCCCGCCGCCGCCCTTCACCGTCGGTGTCGTCATCCCCAGCAGCTACGACACCCAGGTTCCTTCCGTGATGCTCGTCCAGGGCAGCGAGCTCACGCCCGTTGGCGGCATCGCCACGATCACGGTCGTGGCGGCTTCGGGCACGCCCTTCCGCGGCGGCACGACCGATCGCCTGACCGTAGAGGGCCTCATCACCTCGTCCGCCAGCGTGCGCGCCCTCTCGCCGCTCCCCGGTCTCGACGTCCTCACCCTCGCGCCCCTCACCCTCGCGGAGGTGTACGTGCGCTTGCCCGACGGGCGCGAGGAACAGGCCCTGAACACGATCGCCTTCGTGCCGCACGTGGGCACGCCGCGCGTCGTCATCAACGAGGTCGACTACGACCAGCCGGGCGTCGACACCGGCGAGTACGTCGAGCTCTACAACGCCGGCGACGGGCCGGCTTCGCTCGGCGACTACACGCTGCAGCTCGTGAACGGAACGGGGGGTGGCGGCACGATCTACCAGGGCATCCCGCTCCCCGACGTCTCCCTGCCGCCGGGTGGCTACTTCGTGGTGGCGGGGGACTCCAGCGTCGTGCCCGAGGCCGACCTCGACGTCAGCCCCGACAGCAACCTGATCCAGAACGGGGCCCCGGATGCCGTGGGCCTCGTGCGCAGCGGAAGCGTGGTCGATGCCCTGAGCTACGAGGGCGACGCGGCGCTTCCCTGGATCGAGGGCACGGGCGTGGGCCTCGTGGACGATGCCTCCGCTTCCGACCAGGCCATCGGGCGCTTTCTCGACGGGGCGGACACGAACGCCAACGCCTCCGACTTCGACGCGCGCACGAAGACGCCCGGTGCGTCCAACACGGGGCGCCCCGAGCGCCTCCTGGCCGTCGGCGCCTTGGGCTCGCCGAGCAACGAAGGCCACGTGTTGCAGCTGAGTCCCTCCGAGGCCCAGGGGATCTCGCTCGGCGCCATCGTCGGCGGCGACGGGCTCGGCGGGCTTGCCTTCGACCGCGACGGGCGTCTGTTTGCCACGTCGCGCTCGATCGCCGGCACCAGCGACCTCCTGGCCCTCTCGCCGATCGGCGGGCAGGTCGTGTTCGCGCTCGGAAGCGTCACCGCCGGAGGGACGGCGCTCGACGTCGCCGACCTCGCTGCCCATCCCCACGACGGCTCGCTCTTCGCGCTGGTGGACGAAGGCACGGGCGCCGGCCGTCTCGTACGTGTCAGCACCGCCGACGGGCGCGCCACGGAAGTCGGCGTGCTGCCGCTGGCGGCCGGCGAGTCGGTCGGTGGCCTGGCCTTCACGCCGAGCGGCACCCTCTACGCGACGACGCGCGGCTCCGTGTCGCGCCTGCTGACGTTGCGCACGTCCGACGCCCTCGTGCTGACCAGCGTGCCGCTCCTCCTCTCCGAGTCCACGGGCTTGGCCGTGCGACCTGCCGACGGCGTGCTCTTCGCCACCGTGGCCGGCAGCGACGCGATCTGGAAGGTCGAGACGACGGGCACCGCGACGCCCCTCGGTGCAACCGGCGTCGGCGAGCCTGCGGATCTGGCGTTCCAGCCGTGAGAGCTAGCCGCTGACGGGCTTGCCGTCCTCGCGCTCGATGGCGATCACGCAGGGGCGCGGCGGCAGCTTGTCGTCCATCTCGTGGGGGAAGCGCGTCGACGGCGCGTCGAAGGTGCTGCCTTCGCCCGGATGCTGGATGGCCACGAAGAGCGTGCGGTCGTCCGGCGTGAAGCAGGGTCCGCAGACCTCGGCGCCGGGCACCGCGGAGAGGAAGCGCTCGGGCCGCCCGCGCCCCGGGCCGTCCAGCGGCACGCGGTAGACGCCGTCGTGGATGCAGAGCGCCTTGGCCTGCCCGTCGGTGGTCACCCACAGCGCACCGTGGCGGTCGAAGGCGAGGTTGTCGGGGCAGGAGAGCACGGCGTCGCCGTCCGCCGTGCCGCCCTCGGTCGCCGGGCCCGCAAGCAGCAGCAGGTCCCACGTGAACGCGAGCGAGGTCGGGTCGTCGCCGTCCTCGACCCACTCGAGCAGGTGGCCGTGGGGGTTGGGGCCCCGCGGGTTGGCGGCGTCGATCGCCCTGGCGCTGCGCTTCGTGTTCTTCGTGAACGCGGCCACGACACGTCCCGTTCCCGGCAAGGCCTCGACGTCCTCCGGTCGGTCCATCGGCGTGGCCCCCAGCAAGGTCGCGGCCTGGCGCGCGCGGATCAGCACCTCGGCCTGCGAGCGGAAGCCGCGCTGGGGCCCGAGCGGGCCCTCGCCGAACACGAGCGGCAGCCACGTCCCGCGACCGTCGTCTAAGCGAGCGACGTAGAGGGTGCCCCGGTCGAGGAGATCGCGTGCCGCGGCGCGGTTCGCCGGGTCGTAGCGACCCTCGCTGACGAACTTGTAGACGTGCTCGTGCTCGGCATCGTCGCCGCTGTACACGACCACGCGACCGTCGGGCGCCACCACGATGCTGGCCGCTTCGTGGCTGAAGCGTCCCAAGGCCGTGCGTTTGACGGGCACGCCAGCCGGGTCGTACGGGTCGATCTCCACGAGCCACCCGTGGCGGAAGATCTCGTGGGGCTCGTCGGCCACGCGGAAGCGCGCGTGGTGGCGCTCCCACCCGAAGGCACTCCGCGCGGCGACGCGCGCACGTCGGAGCTCGTCCTCGAGGAGGGCATCGGCGGGCGCGCCGTCGGCCGCGAAGTAGCTCTCGAAGTTCTCTTCCGCCTGCAGCCACGTGCCCCACGGCGTGAGGCCGCCGCTGCAGTTGGCGAAGGTGCCTTGCACGATGCGGCCCGACGCGTCCGCCGAGGTGCGGAGCCACGGATGGCCCGCGGCCGGGCCCGCCATCCGGATCGGGGTGAACGCGCTCACGCGCCGGTTGCGCCCGCTGCGTGCCACCAGCTGCCAGCGGCCGTCGACATCGCGGCGGATCTCGGCCACGTTGAGGCCGTGGGCGGCCATGTCCACGTCGCACCGCTCGCGGGTCAGCGTGCGCGCGGTACGGGGTTCGTCCGGCCACATCAGCTCGGGCGACGTGTACTCGCTCGAGACGCAGAGCAGACCGTGGGCGAGGCCCGGCGCGCCGCGAGGGAGCGGCAGGTAGCCGACGAAGTCGGCGTTGTAGCCCATCTGCCGCGACTGCGCGGCCACGTCGTGGGCCCGCGGGTCGAAGGACGGCGCATCGGGGAGCAGCGGGTCGCCCCAGGCGAGGACGGTGTGGTAGCGGTGGCCCTCGGCGAGGCGCAGCGTCGGGCCCGCATCGCCGGGGAACGGCGTGAAGGGGCCCGGCGCCGTGCCGTCCTCGCTCGTGGCGTCGGCTCGCGCCGTGCGGGAGAGGCCCAGCGCAACGGTGGCCGCGCCGGCGGCGAGGAAGCCGCGCCGCGACAAGCGGGCCGCGACGATCTCCTGGAAAGTGCGTGCCATGGGGAGATCTTCGCCGCGGCGGCCATCGCGGCCACGCGGTCGGCGCCCGGATTCACGCTTCGCTACACGCGCTGCACCCCGCGTCTTCCGCGGATCTTCACATGGTTTCGGCATCCTCCCGGCCTTCGGGAGGGATCCGACATCATGCGCGATCACGTACGGGCTCTGCTCGTGGGCGGCGTTGCCGTCCTCGCCTTCTCCGCCTGCACCAGCAACGAGTGCTGCAAGGCACGCAGCAAGGCCAAGGAAGCCGCGGAGTCGGCCCCCGAGCCGCTGCCCGGCGACCCGGTCATCGTCGTCGAGGGCGCTCCGGTCTACATCCAGGACGCTCCGGTGTACGTTCCGGCTCCGGCCCCGGCTCCCGTGGTCTCCGCCACGACGACCAAGCCGACGCGTCGGCCCTCGGCCGCCCTGTCCCGGTCCGGGTTCCAGGTCTTCGAGGACGACGGGCGCATCTGGGTGCTACGCGACGGCAGCGAGGACCTCGCGGAGTACCTGGCGGTCGGCGAGCCGGCCAAGAGCGTCACGCTGATTGGCGTCGGCCCCGGCGGCCGCACCGTGCGCAGCTCCGACAAGGCCACGATCGAGGCCTGGCTGGGTGCGTACGGGATGGTGGCGGGCCGCTCCACCGCGTTCGGTCGTCCCGGCTTCGACGTCTTCGAGCGCGATGGCCGGCTGTGGGTCTTCGCGTCGGGGAGCAAGGACCTCGAGGAGTTCCTCGCCCACGGTGAGCCCGCGAAGAGCGTGACCCTCGTCGGCGCCGGCCCCGAGGGCCGCACGCTGATCGGTCCCTCCCGCGAGGTCCTCGACTCCTACCGCACGTCCATCCGCTACGGGGCGCCCGGGTTCGCCGTCTTCCTCGACGACGGCCGTCTGTGGGTGCTGCGCGAAGGTACGGAGGATCTGGAGCAGTACCTCTCCGTCGGCGAGCCCGCGAAGAGCGTGACCTTGATCGGTGTCGGGCCCGAGGGGCAGACGGTTCGCGCACCGGATCGCGAGACCGCCGACGCCTGGCTGGCGACCATCCGCTGACGAACAGGCGCCGTGAACGCGCCGTGTAGGGCGCGTCAACGACGGCGCTTGCCGCACACGCGCTTCTGGCCGCGTGCTCTCCGCCGGGCTACTCCTCCCGGCGGAGGACCGATGCGCTGGGCTCTCGCGCTTCTCGTCACCAGCGGTACGTGGATGGCCGTCGACCATGTCGGCCCGCCCGCGACATGGACCGTCGCTCCGTACTTGCGCCACGTGCGCGCCGATGGTGTCACGGTCTGTTTCGAGAGCGCCACGCCCCGGCCCTCGCGGGTGCGCTACGGCCCGGGCCCCGACCGCTGCCACGTGACCGCGAGTGCTGCCGCCTGCTTCCACGCGGTGGACCTGGAGGGCCTCGAGCCCGGCCGCGTGCACAGCTACGTCGTGGAGTGGCAGGACGGCGAGGGCTGGCACGCGACCGATCCCGCGCCGTTCGTGACCGCGCCCGTCGAGGACGTGCCGTTCACGTTCGCGGTCGTGGGCGACACCCAGGACCAGCCCATCGTGTGGCGCGACGTGGCGGCCCGGGTGCAGGAGGCGCGTCCCGCGTTCCTCGTGCACGTCGGCGACCTGGTGGGCAACGGCTTCGAGGCCGAAGCCTGGAACCGCGAGCTGTTCGGTCCCGCGCGAACGCTGCTCGCCAGCGCGCCCCTGCTCGCCGTACCGGGCAACCACGAGGAAGACGCGCCGGCGTGGTACCGCTACGGAGCGTTCGCCCGCGCTTCGCACACGTGGCAGCGGCGGTATGGGAGCCTCGAGCTCTTCGGCGTCGACAGCAACCGACCCTGCGGCATCGGCAGCGTGCAGGCGACGTGGCTGCGCGAGGCGCTCGAGGGCTCCACGGCGCGCTGGCGCGTGGTCCTGCACCACCACCCGGTCTGGTCGTCGGACAGCGACGACTACGGCGACGCCCGGGACGGCTTGGCGGCTTCCGGGGACCCGCGCGTCCAGGACCTGAAGGCGATCTACGAGGACGCGGGCGTGGACCTCGTGCTGTCCGGGCACGTCCACGGCTACGAGCGGACATGGCCGATCCGCGGAGACCGCGTGGACCGGGAGCGCGGTGTCACGTACATCGTGACCGGCGGGGCCGGCGGGTACCTGGACGCGTTCGGCCCGGCACCGCCGTGGTTCAGCGCCACGGTCCGCGCCGTCCACCACCACCTGCTCGTGTTCGTCGAGAGCGACCGCCTGACGGTGCGCGCACACGACCGCGAGGGTCGCCTGATCGACCAGGTCGTGCTGCTGCCGCGCGAGCGGTCAAGCGCTCTGGCGGGTACGCGGGCGCACGAGTAGCTCGGCCGCCGTCTCCGGGTCCACCGTGCCCAGCACCGCACGGATCGCGTCACCGATGCGCTCCAGGCCGCGCAGCAGGTCCTGGGGCGAGATCACGAGCGGCGGAAGCAGCTTCAGGACGTCGTTGCGCGTGCCGCACGTCTCGGCCATGACGCCACGCTCGAAGGCCTCGCGCGAGACGCGACGCGCCACCTCGGCGCTCGGGAACACGATGCCCTGGAGCAGGCCGCGGCCGCGCAGCCTGGCCTGCGAAGGATCGGCCAGCTGCGTGCGCAGGTCGGCGAACCAGCGGTGGATGCGCCCCTCGTGCTCGGCGACCAGCGACTCGAGGCCCGGCGTCCGCCAGAGCTCCAGCGCCCCCGTTGCCGTGACCAAGGCCAGGTTGTTGCCGCGGAAGGTGCCCGTGTGCTCGCCCGGCGACCACTGGTCGACGCGGCGCGCGATGAGGTTCATCGAGAGGGGCAGGCCCATGCCGCTCAGCGACTTGGAGAGGCACACGATGTCCGGGCGGATCCGAGCGGGCTCGAAGCTGAAGAACGGACCCGTGCGGCCGCAGCCCGCCTGGATGTCGTCCACGATCAGGAGCACGCCGCGGGACTGGACGGTTTCGGCCAAGGCCTTCAGCCAGCGCAGGCGGGCAGGACGGACGCCGCCGTCCGCTTGGACCGTCTCGACGATCACTGCGGCGGGCAGGTCGCTCTCGCGCGGCACGCTGTCCATCCAGGCGGCCAGCTCGGCGAGGTCGACGAGGTCCGGGTCGCAGCCGTCGTCGAACCCGGCGGTGTGCACGGGGAAGGACGCCCGCAAGCCGGCGCGCGTCGAGCGGCCGGCCTCGCTCAGCGCCAGGCTGCCGAGCGTCATGCCGTGGTAGGAGCCGTCGAAGCGCACGATCCCCTCGCGGCCCGTGAACTTCCACGCCAGCTTGATGGCCGCCTCGACGGCGTTCGTGCCCGTGGGGCCGGTGAACTGCATGCGGTACGTGAGCCCGCGCGGCTCGAGGATGACCTCGTCGAAGGTCTCGAGGAAGCGCCGACGCGCAGTCGTGGCCAAGTCCAGACCGTGCACCACACCGCCCTCGAGCAGGTAGCGGATGGCCGACCGCACGAGCGACGGGTGGTTGTGTCCGTAGTTGAGCGCGCCCGCACCGGACAGGAAGTCGATCACTTCCCGGCCGTCCTCCGTGCGGAGCGTGCTGCCGCTGGCGGCCGCGAACACCGTCGGGAACGAACGCGCGTACCAGCGGACGGAAGACTCGAGCCGCTCGAAGGTCAACATGGGCATGCTCCTCGACAACGACCGCACGCTACGGCTGTCGTGCGAAGAGCTCGTGAAGGGGACGTCGGGAACACGCAAGGACTGCCAGCGCGGGTCATCGGCGCGGCGCACCCGCATGGCAGCCTTCCCGCATGGACCGCGGGTGCGTTTCGTGCTGCGGTGCGGGAGCTGCCATGCGACGCCTGCTGCCGTGGCTGCCGCTCTTCGTCCTGGCGCGGCCCCTTGCCGGGCCGTGG
>JBFWRP010000040.1:0-28566 GCA_050248855.1 Planctomycetota bacterium
GGCCCTCTCTGCGGGTCGGTTGCGCGGTCAGCAACCTCCACAGTCGGCCGGGGGAGCGGCCCCCTTCACTCCATGCCCCCTTAAGTCACCGGCATTGGTGTCAGACACCGAAGTGCGACGTTCGCCGTCCGTCGGACCGCGACCGCTCCGTGTCAGGCACCCTGCCCACGTTGCTACCTCGGTCAACCGCCAGTCTCAGATGTGCCTTGCGTTGCCCGTAGAGGGACGACGCTCTCGCATCCGTTCCGCGCTCCCGCGCGGAGTGTGCGCTCAGGCTCCGCCCTCGCGGCATGGGTGCTAGTCCCTACCACCCCTGCACCCCTCACGGTGCGGGAGCGCGGCGCGAAGCTCAGGCGCGTCGGCTGCTCGAGGAGCCGATGCTGGTGTGCGACCGAGCATCGGGCGAGCCGCACGTCCGCACCTCAGGGGCTGAACGCTTGCCTACGGCGACAGGAAGGCCTGGGTCCAGTAGGGGCCGTTGCTGAGCAGCAGGCAGCCGACGCCGAGGTGGCTGAACCAATCGCTGAGGATGTTCTCGCGGTGGCCGGTGCTGTTCATCCAGCTGCGCATCACCTCGGCGGGCGTGGCCTGCGCCCGGGCGATGTTCTCCCCCCAGGCCGACCAGCTGATGCCGGCCCGCGTGAGCCGGTCGTCGGGTTCGAGACCGTCGGGGTTCTTGTGCGCGAAGAAGCCGCGCGTGCGCATGTCGCGGTTGTGGGCTTGCGCCACGGCGGCGGCCTCGGCGTGCCACGTGAGCTGATCGAGGTTGGCGCCCGCCCGCTCGGCGTTCGTCCGGTCGAACACCTCCAGGGCGTAGGCCATCTCCTCCTGCGTCATCTCGCCGTTGATCCCGGGGTCCTCGCTGGGCAGCTGGATGCCCGACGAGCCACCGGCGCCGCAGCCTGCGAGCAGCAGTGCGCCGAGGACCATGGGAACGAGGCGGGTGATCAGCGGTCGCATGCGGGAGCTCCAGCCGGACACGCCACCCTATCGGCAGATCGGACCCGTGGCCCGCACCCGAGCCGGGGCCAGCGGCCCGGACCGGCCCTACACTCGGCGCCATGGACGGGGCCCTGGCTGCCTGGCTCGACTGGCTCGCGGCGGGCGGGGTCCGCCCCAGGCTGGCCGCCGACTTGGTGCGCGAGCCGGACGTGTTCGGCCCCTTCCCCCCGCGCGGCGGCCGCCGCGCGGCCTTCCGCGCAGGGGCCGGCGAGGCGTTCGACGAGCACCGCGCGCCGCACGAGGGCCTCCGGGCCGACCACGCGACCGCCAGCGTCGTCGCGGCCCTGGAGCAGCTCGACCCCGGGCTCACGGGCCAGGTCGTCTGGGACGTCGGCTGCGGGACCGGCGTCCTCGCCGCCGCCGCCGTCCGCTTGGGAGCGCGCCACGTCGTGGGCACGGATCTCGACCCCGCCGCCCTGCCGCTGGCCCGCGCCACCGTCGCCACGACGGGCACGGCGCTGGCCGCGTACGCAGGTCCCGACGTGGAGGGCGTGCCCCCGTTCGAGCCCTGGCCGGATGTCGTGGTCGCCAACCTGCCCCACAAGCCCGCGTCGTGCGGCCCCTGGGTACCGCTGTCGCAGGCCGGGGGCGAAGACGGCTGCGCGGCCCACGAGGCGTTGGTGCGCAACCTTGCCCATCACCTGGCGCAAGGGTCACGCATCGTGTTCTTCCTGCACTCCCTGCCCGCGCCCCGCCTGCTCGCCCGCTACGCCGACCTCGGCGAGCTCACCTTGCTGCGCTGGAAGCTGAGGTGGTTCGGACGCGGCGAGTACGGCCCGGCGGCCGAGGGGTTCCGCCGGCGCGCCGCCGAGGGACGCTCGTGGCTGGTCCGCAGCAGCACGGGCCGCGAGGGTCTGGTGGCCGGCGTCTGGCTCGTCACCAAGCGATGAGCCTGCGCACGCTGACCGTCATTGCGGACGACGCCGGGCTCGACCGGCACACGGATGACGCGATCTTGGCCGCCGCGCGCGCCGGAACGGTGCATGGGGCCTCCGTCACGGCCACGGGCCCCACCGCAACGAGCTTCGTCCGACGCGCGCGTCGAGCCGGCCTGATGGTGGGCTTGCACGTGGACCTGACCGAGGGCTGCCCGCTCTCGGGCTGCCTCCCGGGCCTCACCGATGCCGAGGGGCGCTGGCCAGGCGGCAAGGCCGCGCTTGCGGCGGCGCCCGCTGCGGCGGGAGATGCGATCGCCGTCGAGGTGCGCCGCCAGTGGCAGCACCTCGTGCGCGCCGGCGCTACGCCGGCTTTCGTCAACGGCCACAACCACGTCCACGTCCTGCCCCCCGTCGCCCACGCGTTGTCGGCCGTCTTGGCGCGGGTCGCCAAGCAAGGGGTCTGGGTGCGCGTGCCGCGACCGGTGGTCGACGCGCCCACCGATCTCGCCGACACGTTGGATGCGGAGCATCTCGAGGCCCTGGAGCGAACGCTCGCCCCCCACGAGCACCCCGAGGCGTTCGTGGGCCTCGCCACGATGGGCGATCCGTGCCCGGAGGCGCTGGGGCGCGAGCTCGATGCGGTGCCCCCCACCGCCACGTGGGTCGAGTGGATGGTGCACCCGGGTGGCCGTCCGGGCACGCGCTTCACGGAGTCGCCGGACCGTGAGCGCGAAGCCCGGTGGCTCGTGGAACGCAAGGCGCTGGAGGCGCTGCTGGCGGAGCGGGGCTTCGTGCTGGGAGCTGGCCGCCCGTGAGCCGCCGCCTCTGCATCGTGCTCGTCACCGACGCCCTGACGCCACCGGCGCGCGGTAACGGCACCACCGTCGGACGCTGGATGGATGGCCTTCTCGAACGGGGCCACGACGTGCGCGTGCACGACCCGCGCTCGGCCGCCCGGCGTGACGTCGCGCGGCACGCCGACCTGGTGCATGCCTACCACGCACGTCGTGCGGGCCCCGCGGGCGCGTCCATGGCGCGGGCCGCGGGCCGACCCCTCGTCGTGAGCCTGGGCGGCACCGACCTCTACGACCTCGAGGCAAGCCCCGCGGCGGCCACGCGCGCCGAGCGCGAGGCCCTCGCCGCCGCCGACGTCGTGACCGGCGCGTTCGCCTCCTTCGGACCGCGACTCGCCCGCGCGCTGGGCGCTGCGGACGCGCCGCGCTACGAGGTCGTGCGTCGCGGCGTGGAGGTCGATCCCGATGCCGGTGGTTGGCCGCGTCGTTCGGAGCGGCTCGAGGTGGTCCTGCCCGCCGGGCTGCGACCGGTCAAGGATCCCATGACGGCGCTCGCCATGAGCCGCCGCTTGCACGCGGCCGGCGTCTCCCACCGTCTGCGCGTGTTGGGTGCCGAGCTCGACGGGGCGTACGCGGCCCGCGTCCGCGAAGCCGCGCGCGACCTGCCCTGGATCGAGCTGGGCCGTCGTTCGATGCTGGGCATGGCCGCCGCCTACCTGACGGCCCATGTCGTGTGGAACACGAGCCTGCACGAAGGCGGTGCCAACGCACTGCTCGAGGGCCTGGCGCTGGGCTGCCGGCCCTGGGTGCGCGACGTTCCGGGCAACCGCGACGCGGCAGGGCTCTACGAAGGGACGATCACCCTGTTCGAGCAACCCGACGACCCGCGCCTCGTACCGTGGCACGAGGCGGCCTGGGCCGAGACCGACGCGGAGCGGGTGGCCCGCCACGCGCGCACGGTGGACCTGCTGCGACGTCTTGCCGACCCGAGCGACGAGCTCGACGAGCTGGAGGCCGCCTACGACGCAGCGAGGTCCACCCACACGGGCGCGTGATCCGAGGGCTTGGAGCCCTTGCGCTCGTCGCGATCGATGTCGCAGGCCGTGGAGCGCTCGGCAATCGTCTCGGTGCCCAGGATCAGGTCGATGCGCAAGCCTGCGTTGCGCGGGAACCCGAGCTGGCGGTAGTCCCACCAGCTGTAGCGCCCGCCCTCGCGATGGTGCTCGCGGAACAGGTCGGAGAGCCCGAAGGCGCGCACCCCGGCCAGCGCCTCGTGCTCGCGCGGGTGGAAGTGCACCTGGCCGCGGAACGCCTCCGGGTCGTACACGTCGCGCTCGTCGGGTGCGATGTTGAAGTCGCCCAGCACGACGAGCGGCATCGAGGGCTTGGCCGTGGCGTCCAGGAACGCACGGAGCCGTCCGAGCCAAGCCAGCTTGTACGCGAAGGGCGGCGTGTCCACCTCGCGACCGTTGGGCACGTAGACGTTGACGATGCGGATCCCGTCCACGGTGGCCGCCAGCAGGCGGCGCTCGGCGTCGGGCTCGTCGTCGTGCAAGCCACGCACGATGTCCTGCGGCCTGCTGCGCGAGAGCAGCGCCACGCCGTTGTACGTCTTCTGGCCGAAGGTCTCGACGTGGTAGCCCAGGGCCTCGAAGGGCTCGCGCGGGAAGTCCTCGTCCACGACCTTGGTTTCCTGCAGCGCCAGCACGTCGGGCGCGTGCTTGCGGACCCACGCCTCCGCGCGCTCGGCGCGGGCGCGGATGCTGTTCACGTTCCAAGACACGATCTTCATGGGCGGGCGCGTACCCTACCGCGAACGCAGGTCGCGGGAGGAGAGGGAGCCCACCATGCCGGACCAGCTCACGATGCTCGCGCTGCTGCTCGTACTGGGCGCGGTGGCGCAGTGGGCCGCGTGGCGCCTGCGGCTGCCGAGCATCCTGCTGCTGCTCGGTGTCGGGTTCTTCAGCGGCCCGGAGTGGCTGGGCTGGATCGACCCGGACGCGCTGTTGGGCAGCTTGCTGTTTCCCATCGTGGGTCTGTCCGTCGGCGTCATCCTCTTCGAAGGCGGGCTCGGCCTGCAGGCCAGGGAGTGGACGTCGCACGGCGGCGTGGTGACACGACTGGTCACCGTCGGCGCGGGCGTCACGTGGGCCTTGGCCACCTTGGCGGCGTGGGGCCTCGCGGGCCTGCCCTGGGGGTTGGCCACGCTGCTCGGCGCGGTGCTGGTCGTCAGCGGACCGACCGTCGTGCTTCCCCTGCTCAAGCACGTGCACCCGCGCGGCCCCACGGGGCCCATCCTTCGCTGGGAAGGCATCCTGATCGATCCCGTCGGCGCGTTGCTCGCGCTGCTCGTCTACGAGGCCCTGTTGTTGCCGGGCTGGGGGGCCGTGGCCGGACACGGCATGGAGGGCGTCCTCCGCACGCTCGTGGTCGGTGGTGCGGGCGGCGCGCTGGGAGGCTTCGCCCTGGGGCACGCGCTGCGCCGCTACTGGATCCCGGACACGTTGCACAACGCGGTCACCCTCGCGCTCGTCGTCGGTGTGTTCGCGGGCGCGGACGCGTTGCAGCACGAGAGCGGCCTGCTGGCCGTGACCGTGATGGGCATCGTCGCTGCCAACCAACGGGGCGTGCCCGTGGGACCGATCCTCGAGTTCAAGGAGAACCTGCGAGTCCTCCTCATCTCCGGGCTGTTCCTGCTCCTGGCCGCCCGCGTGCGCCAGGCGGATCTCGCCTTGCTGGACGCCGGCGCCTTCCTGTTCCTTGCCAGCTTGATCCTGGTGGTGCGCCCGGCGGCCGTGCTGGCCAGCACCTGGGGCTCGGACCTCGGCTGGAAGGACCGTGCGCTGCTCGCGTGGATCTGTCCACGCGGCATCGTGGCCGCGGCCGTGGCCAGCGTGTTCGGCCTGCGCCTGGTCGAGACCGGCTTCGAGGGGGCCGAGCGCCTCGTGCCGCTGACCTTCCTCGTGATCGTGGGCACCGTCGTGGTGTATGGCCTGACCGCCGGTCCGCTGGCGCGGCGGCTGGGCCTCTCCATCGGGAACCCGCAAGGGCTGTTGCTCGTAGGCGCCCACGGCTGGGCGCGGGAGCTGGCTCGCGCCGCCAAGGACGCCGGCATCACCGTGCGGTTGACCGACACGAACCGCTCGCACGTCCGCCAGGCGCGCCTCGCCGGCTTGGAGGCGTGGGGCGGCAACATCCTCGACGAGGGGGCGCTTGACGACGTGGACCTCTCGGGCCTGGGCTACGTGCTTGCGCTCACGCCCAACGACCAGGTCAACGACCTGGTCGCCCAGCGCCTCCGCCACGAGTTCGGGAGCAGCGGGACCTACGTACTGGCGCGCGATCCCCTGGGCGAAGGGAGCGCCCCCCGTTCCGGGCGCGTGCTGTTCGGCCCCGAGATCGACCACTTTGCGATCAGCCGCCGCATGGGGCGCCAGGGACGTGTCCGGGCGACACGCCTCACGGAGAAGTTCGACTACGCGGCGTTCCTCGCGCACCACGGCGAGCGCGCCCTGCCCCTCTTGGCCGTCGGGCCCCAGGGCCAGGTCACGATCCACGCCGTCGACCGGCCGCTGAAACCGGGCCCGGGAAGCACGGTCCTGGCCCTGGTCGAGGAGCCGCCCGACGCAGGGCCCGGCGGCGCCTCGGATTCGGCTGGCCCGTCTGCCCGGCCTGCGTAGCCTTCCCTCGCGGAGGCATCCATGACCGAAGGCACGTCCACCGAACAGCCGCCCAAGGTGCTGTTCACGATCACGGAGGAGCACCTGGACACGGGGCTCCGCGGGTACCCGGTCGGCCACTGTCGCACGAGTGCCGTCAGCCCGGAGCTGGGCGTGACGTACGTCGGCTACACGCTCTGGGACCTTGCCGACCTGCCGGGCGAGGACGTGGTGTACCTCCTGCTCGAGAAGGAGCTTCCGACGCGCGAGCAGGCTCGCGCCTTCAAGGACGAGATGGCGCGACGCAGCGCCATCGACCCGCGCGTGTTCGACGCGCTGCGTGCCCTGCCCAAGGACGGGCACCCGATGGAGTGGCTCATCGCCGGCCTCGCGCTGCTCGGCATGACGGGCAAGACCGACGACTACCGCGAGGACGCGCGCAACCTGATCGCGCGCATCAGCACGCTCGTGGCCGCCATCTACCGCATCCGCGAGGGCTGGGGCGACCCCATCGCACCGCGTCACGATCTGCCGCTGCACGAGAACTTCGTGCACATGCTGGGCCTGGACGATGCTTCGCCCGTGCTCGCGGACTTGTTGCGCCTCTTCTACGTCCTGCACATGGACCACGGCGGCGGCAACCTCAGCACGTTCGTCGGCAAGGCCGTGGCCTCGGGCAAGGCCGACATGTTCGCCTCGATCGCTTCCGCGATGGCGGCGCTGTACGGCCCGCGCCACGGTCGTGCCAACCAGGAGTGCCTGGAGTTCGTCAAGTCGATCGGCACGTCGGACAAGCCCGCCGTCGAGAAGCGCGTCCGCGACATCCTCGGAAGCGGCGGGCTCGTGTTCGGCTTCGGCCACGCCGTCCTGCGCCAAGAAGATCCGCGGGCCAAGATCCAGTACGCGTTCGGCCAGAAGCACTTCCCGGACAACGAGCTGGTCAAGACGGCGCTCGCGTTGCGCGAAGTCGTGCCGCCGATCCTCAAGGAGAACCCGAAGATCGCGAACCCGTACCCCAACGTGGACGCGGTCTCCGGCTCGCTGCTGACGGCCGCCGGTCTGGCGGATCCCGGGTACTACACGCTGCTCTTCGGCTGGTCGCGCGTGGCGGGTATCGCCGCGCAGATCGTCGACGAGCGCATCGTGCCGGGGAAGAAGGACGGCTTCCCGATCTACCGGCCGAAGTACATCGCCCAAGGGCAGCCCCCGCGCGAGCGCAAGAAGTAGGCGGCCGCGGGGTCTGCAGCAGGGTGGCGGGGATTTCTTCCGCAGCTTGCCGCCCTGGTCGTGCGCCTGCGGAAGTGCCCTTCGGCAAGCTGCGGAAGAATTCCCCGCCTCCGTACGGGCTTTGTCGCCAGCACGACGAGCTGACGCCCCCGAGGCGCGTCCGCCGACGGATCGGCCTCGCACGCACGCCACGGTTGACGGCCCCGGGCGGGGCGGCTTGGATGTCTGCATGGTGCGCCTGACTCCGCGGCTGACCGGCCTTGACCGGGCCCGGGTCGCACCGCTCGACCTGCTGCGTGCGATCCCCGACCTGGCGCTGCTCGCCGGGCTGGTCGTGGCCATCGAGATGCTGGGCGCGCGCAGCCTGCACGACGGGACCGACCTCCTGCTTGTGATCGCCGTCGTGCTGACGGTCCAGCTGCTGCTGGCCGCGTCGCGCCACGGCTGGCTCCCCGTGACCGCGGCGTGCGTGCGCGGGGTGCGCCATCTGGGGCGCGCCCTGCGCCGTCGCCTCGAGCCGCGCTTCGCGCTGGCCATGCGACCGGCGCCTGGCGTCAGCGCACCGCAGGACCGCGCCCTCTCCGCCTGGGCGCCCCTCACGGCGGCCTTGCTCGTGGCCGTGGTGGTGCTCGGGCCACGCCTCTTCACGGGCCTGGTCACCGTGCGCGCCGTGGCGGGAACCACCGTGTACCTGCTGCTCTGGAGCGCGGTGCTCGTGCTGTTCCTCGCGCCGATCAGCGCGGCGGCCATCGTGGCCACGCGCATGGGCTTCGAGGCCTTCGCGCGCGGCCGCCGTCGCTGGCACGTCGGCGTGCTGCTGGGCGCCGTGGCGGCACTGGCCGTCGGCGTGCTGGCCTGCCTCCCGGGCTTGGTCGCCGTCGCCGCCACGCTCTGGCTGGGGCTGGGCGCCGCCCTGGAGCTCAAGCGCCTGCCGCCGGAGCCCTATCGGCTGTGCCGCCGCGACGCCGCGGGGAGCTGGCGCGTCGTCTCGCTCACGACCTTCGCCGTCCGGGCGCAGCTGGCCGGCACGCTGCTCTGTGCGTTGATCGCGGCGCTTGGCCAAGCGGACCGCTTGTTCGTGCCGAAATGGCCGCGCCCGCCCTTCGCCCTCACCGGCGCGCTCGGCCTGGTCGCCTCGGCGGCGTGCCTGCTGCTCGCCGGGCGCCTCGGCACGTGGCTGTTGCGCGTCGGCGGAGCGCGCGGGGAGATCCCCGAGCGGCCGCTCGTGCCCACGCTGTGGGCCCGCGACCGCTCGGCAGGGATCGAGGCGCCCTGGCTCACCGCCGCACGCCGCCATGGCTGGATCGTGTTGCGCAGCTCCGATCCGCCGCTCGCGGGGTTCGACCTGGTTGCGGGCCTCGAAGGACATCCCCGCGCGGTGCCGGAGCCGCCGGACGACGAGGCGCCCGAAGACACCACGTTCCGCTTGGCGCGCCGCTTCCACATCGTCCACCGCCGGGCCTTCTTCCGCGGGTTCGAGCGACTCTTCAAGGCCGCGCGCCCGGGCTGCCACCCACCCGGCAGCGGGTTCGTCTTCGCGCCCCACATCCGCTTCCTGCCGGGGATGCTGCGCGACCAGGAGACGCCGCGCGGGACGGGCTCGGCGCTGCCCCGGCTGCACGGCCCGGCGTACGTCACGGTGTTCGATGCGCGTTCGCGCCGCTACATCGGCAGCGTGCTGCGCGACCTCGAGGTCGACGTCGTGTTCTTCGAAGACGCGGTGTCCTGGGCGGACCTGAAGCGCGTGTGGGGCGTGCTGTTCGAGTGCTACGACCAGCGCCGCACGCCGCTCGACCCGCGCTGGTTCCAGGGCCTTCCCCGCGTGCGCGTGCTCCTGCAAGCCGAGGGCGCCGAGCTCGATCGCGAGGAGGGCGCCACACCAACGCCGTCCGACCCGGCGCCGGCGCTCGCCCGCACGCTGGTCATCTTGCGGGATCGCGGCGGTGGCGACGTGGAGGCCGACATCCCCTCGCCCGGCTCGCGCCGCCGCACGCCGGCCCCCCACGTGGCCTGATCGCCCGCGAGACGGGAACGTGGGCCGTGAGGGGCTTGGCGGCTCGTTCCCGGAGGGGGTGAACGTCTCAAGCGAAGGCGACGGCGCAGCCGCGTCGTGCAACGTCGGCCCCGCCATCGAAACCCTGGGCCTCGAACGACACGGCCTGCGCCCCGCCGAAGTAGAAGCCGAGCGGCCAGTTGGCGCGCGCGGGCCCCCCGGGCCAGGCCAGCAGCGCCTCGACCTCGGCGCGCGCGCGGCCATGGCCCTCCACGTAGAGCATGCCGTCTTCGACGTGTACGCGAGGGGCGGCGATCGCCGTGGCGAGGTCCATGCCGCGATCCATGCGGTTGACCACGACATTGGGTACGGCCGAACGGATGCGACTGCTCCCTGCGCTGCCGACACCGAGCTTGACGCCGTCACGCTCCACGAGCGTGGGACACATGGACGTGATCATGCGTCGCCCGACCGAGGCCGCGCGATCGCGGGGCGCGATGTCGGGTTCGCCCAGGAAGTTGTTGAGCGCGACGCCGGTGCCGGGGACCACGAGCCCCGCGCTCTCGCCGAGCGTCGACGTGCAGCCCACGACGCTTCCCTCGGCATCGGCGGCCGTGATGTGGACGGTGTTGCCGGCGCGGCAGGTGGCGATGCGAGCCGTCAGCCAGGCGATGTCGTCGCGACGCGCTTCGAGCTCTTCGGAGCGCAGGCGCTCCGCCAGGGCGAGCGCATCGGCGAGCTCCCACACGGCCCGTGGCTCCGGATGGCGTGCCAAGGGCGGCGAGCGCTCGAAGGCGGCCAGGGCCGCAAGAACCTGGGCGCCCGCGACGCTCGGTCCCGCGGGCACCGTGACCGTGCCCCCGCGGTAGCTGCCGACGAGCGGCGCGCGCCACGCCACGCGGTAGCCCGCGAGGTCGTCGGTCGTCACGTGGCCGTCGCTGGCGTCCACGATGCCGCGTGCGAGGTCGCCATCGCGCAACCAGGCGATGCCTTCGTGGACGAGCGCCTCGAGCGTGTCGGCGAGCGCGGCGTTCGCGCGCCGCTGGCCAGGTCGGTACGGGCCGTCCTCGTCGCCCACGAGCGACCAGGCCTCGGGCGTGCGACGGAAGATCTCGGCCAGCAGCGCAAAGGCCCGGTGGTGCCCCTCCCCGACGTCGCTGCCGTGGCGGGCCATGTGGATCGCTGGCGCGGCCAAGCGCGCCAGGGGCAGGCGTCCGTGCCGCTCGTGCAGGGCGAGCAGGCCGGGCCCCAGGCCGGGGACCGCGACCGACGCCGGACCCACCTCGAAGTCCACCTCGACCTCTTCGAAGGGCACGGTGACGACCTCGGGTCCGGCGCGCGCGGCCGCGCGCCGTCCGCGCCCCGGGACGTCGGCAAAGGCGTCGAGCACCTCGGTCGATCCGCCCGCGTGGACGAGGAACAAGGCCGCCCCGCCAAGCCCCGTCATCGTGGGCAGCGTCACGGCCGCCACGAGCGTGGCGGCGATCACCGCATCGGAGGCGGTGCCCCCCTCCGCGAGCACCGCGGCACCGGCCTCGGCGCTGGCCTCGTCCCCGGACGCGCACACGCCGCCGGGGCGCGCGGGCCTGGCGGCGCCTCGACGTCCTGCTTCCACCCTGGCTCCCGCGACCGCCGGACCCGCAGGTCCGCTTGCGGCCGCGCCCAGGATACGGTTCGGGCCGAGCAGACCCAGACGAGGAGTGCCCGTGCAGATCGACCCGCGTGCGCTGGACCGCAAGACGGCCTACCTGTGGCTGACCAGCTCGCTCGTTCCGCGCCCGATCGCCTGGATGACGACGCTCGGCGCCGAGGGCGTGCTCAACCTGGCGCCGTTCTCGTTCTTCGGCGGCGTCACGAGCGACCCGATGACGGTGATGGTCTCGATCGGCCGGCGACCCGATGGCTCCCACAAGGACACGGCGCGCAACCTCCTCGCGAGCAGTGAGGGCGTCGTGCACATCCCGACGCACGACGAGGCCGAGATCATGGTCGCGAGCAGCGCGGCCCTGGCTCCCGACGCCAGCGAGGTCGAGGCCCTGGGGCTGGCCACGGCGCCCTCCATGGAGGTCGGCGTCCCCCGCCTGGCCGATGCGCAGCTGGCCCTGGAAGCGCGTGCCGTGCGGCACCTCGAGGTGGGCCGCGGCCCGGTCGACGTCTTCTTCCTGGAGATCGTCCGGATCCACGCCGCCGACGACATCGTCGTGAACGGCTTGCCGGACCCGGCGCGCCTGGGCGCCGTCGGGCGCCTGGGCGGGAGCGGCTACTGCGACACGCGCGTCCCGTTCTCCGTGGAGCGGCCCCGGACCTGAAAACCTGGACAGCCACCGCGCACCTCATTGAGTTTAGATAAATTCCTGTACGATCTGGGTCTGGAGGTCCTCCCATGCCGACCCTTCGCCCCCTTGCCGCCCTTGCCGGGCTCCTCGCCCTCATGGCCCCGTCCGGGATGCTCCGGGCGGCCGAGCCCGAAACCGACCTGCTGGCCCGGGCGCAGGCCGATCCCCGCCTCTTGACGTTCGTCACGGCCGTGGAGGCGGCCGGCTTGGC
This sequence comes from Planctomycetota bacterium, assembly GCA_050248855.1. Classification (GTDB taxonomy): domain Bacteria; phylum Planctomycetota; class PLA2; order PLA2; family JAEUHO01; genus JACKGW01. The sequence continues at coordinate 12,101 of JBFWRP010000040.1, forward strand.
CGACGCCCTGCGCGGCAGTGGCCCCTTCACGGTGTTCGCCCCCACGGACGAGGCGTTCGAGGCCCTCCCCCCTGGCGCCCTGGCAGGGCTGCTGGCGGATCCGCCCGCCCTCGCCGCCGTCCTGCAGGCGCACGTGGTCGCCGGTGCCCTTCGCGCCCGCGACCTCAGGCCCGTGGCGACCGCCCGGACGCTGGGCGGCGGCACGTGGGCGATCGGGCTGACGGTCGGACCCGCCCGGGTGCTTGCCGTGGACCTCGAGGCGCGGAACGGCGTCTTGCACGTGATCGACCAGGTGCTGGTCCCGACGGCGCGCACGACGCCACCGGCCCAGCCCGCGTTCGACCTGGACGCGGCGCTGGTGGGGGCCATCGACCGCGGCGCACCCCTGTACAACCGCGGTGACCACGCGGGCTGCGCGGCCGTCTACGAAGCCATCGCGCGCGACGCGATTGCGGCCGCGGACGGCGTCGGTGCCTGGCACCGCCAGCGACTGATGGCCGTGCTCGATGAGCAGGCCGCCTCGCCCTCCGATCGCGCCTGGGCCCTGCGCCACGCCTTCGATGCGATTCGCGCGGACTTGGCCTTCCGTCCCCTGAACGAGGCTCCGCTGCCAGAGGGCTTCCCGGAGGCAGGCCCCGTCGGGCAGATCGTCGAGAAGACGTACCCGCGCTACCGTGCGGCACGCGCGCGCGGGGGCGAGGGCAGCTTCTTCACGCTCTTCGGCCACATCCAGCGCAACGACGTGGAGATGACCGCGCCCGTCGAGATGACGCTCGACGGCGGAGCCCGCGCCGTCGACATGGCCTTCCTCTACGAGTCGCCGCGTCAGGGCCGCGCCGGTGCACAAGGCCGCGTCGACGTGGTCGACCTCGACCGCCAGTCCGTGCTGTCCCTCGCGCTTCGCGGTCGGCGTTCCACGGCGCTCGTGGCCGAAGCCCGTGCGTTGCTCGAGGCCGAGCTGGCCCAGCATGGTCTGAAGGCCACGGGCGCCTTCCGCGTGCTCGCCTACAACAGCCCCATGGTCCCCGCCGAGCGCCAGCTCTTCGAAGTCCAGGTCCCTGTTGCGCGCAACGGCGACTGAGGCGTACGCACCGTGAGAGGTGCAGGAGGGGTACGGAATAGCCCTCCTGCTGCGGAGGCGAAGCCGGAGCACCGAGTCCGCGCGGGAGCGCGGAACGGAAGCAAGAGCGTCGTCCCTCCACGGGCAACGCAAGGCACATCCGAGACTCGCCTCGTTGACCGAGGGAGCAACGTAGGCAAGGTGCCTGCAATGGAAGGTGCCTGAACTCCGGGCTCGGACAGGACAGCCACGCTTCCATGGGAGGGGGTGCCGCGCGCATCGAGACGCGGTACGGAGGCGGGGATTTCTTCCGCAACTTGCCGCCCTGCGCTTCGGCATGCGGAAGTGCCCATCGGCAAGTTGCGGAAGAATTCCCCGCCTCCGTACGGGCATTGCCGTCGGCATGAAGAACTGACACGCAGGGGTCGCGGTCCGACGGACGGCGAACGTCGCACTTCGGTGTCTGACACCGCGCCACCGTCGCTTCGCTCCGAGGCGCAGGTTCAGACACCTCCGCGCGCCTCGCGACCCCGGATGTGTCAGGACCCTTGCCGCGGCGCCGCACCGTGAGAGGTGCAGGAGGGGTACGGAATAGCCCTCCTGCTGCGGAGGCGAAGCCGGAGCACCGAGTCCGCGCGGGAGCGCGGAACGGATGCGAGAGCGTCGTCCCTCCACGGGCAACGCAAGGCACATCCGAGACTCGCCTCGTTGACCGAGGTAGCAACGTAGGCAAGGTGCCTGACACGCAGGGGTCGCGGTTCGCCGACCAGCAGACGTCGCGCGACCCCGGATGTGTCAGGACCCTTGCCGCGGCGCCGCGCAGCGGCAACGTAGGCAAGGTGCCTGACACGCAGGGGTCGCGGTGCGCCGACCAGCAGACGTCGCGCGACCCCGGATGTGTCAGGACCCTTGCCGCGGCGCCGCGCAGCGGCAACGTAGGCAAGGTGCCTGACACGCAGGGGTCGCGGTCCGACGGACGGCGACCGTCGCACTTCGGTGTCTGACACCGTGCCACCGTCGCTTCGCTCCGAGGCACGGGTTCAGACACCTCCGCGCGCCTCGTTGCTCGAGACTAGATGTCGGGGCGGTCGTCCGTGAGGGCCAGGTCGTTGACGGCGTTCCAGAGGGCGGCGAGCGCCTCCTTGACGTTGGCGCTCGCGCAGGGCGCGAGGTCGTCGTGTCGCAACAAGGCCTTCAGCGCCTCGTAGGACGCCAGGAGCTCCTTCTCGAACGCGGTGAGGGGATGGCCCAGCAGGTCGGTCGTGCTCGTCTCGGCCATGGTCAGGATCCCTTCACCTTGCGGTCGTCCAGCACGCGGCGCGCCTTCAGCTCGAACCGCGGCAGCGTGCCCGCGCCCACGCGCTCCACGTCGAAGCCCAGGCCCTCGGTGTTGGACGACAGGTCCTCGCAGAGTCGCCGCGCCACGGCGTCCCATTGGTCTTCGAACCCGGCGCGCACTTCACAGCGCACGGCGATCTCGTCGCGGATCCCGTCCCTCGTCCACAGGTAGATCTGGAACTCGTCGACAGCCGGGTACTCGCGCACGATGGCCTCGACCGCGCGCGGATACACGTTGGTGCCGCGAACCAGCAGCATGTCGTCGACGCGGCCGCGGATGCCGCCTTCGTAGAGGTCCCAGGTCCTTCCGCACGAGCTCTTCGTGTGCGGCACCTTCACCACGAGGTCGCGCGTGCGGTAGCGGATCAGCGGCAGGCTGCTGCGGCCGAACGACGTGACCACGCGCTCCCCCTGCTCGCCGTAGTCCAGCGCGCGACCGGTCTCGGGGTCGATGACCTCCTCGATGAAGTGGTCCTCGATCACATGACAGCCACCCGGTTGGTTCTCGCTCTCGAACATCATGATCGTGCCGATCTCGGTCATGCCGGCGGTGTCGGCGGCCTTCGCCCCCCACTGCTCTTCGATCAGGCGCTTCGTGGCGGGGATCGAGCCCGCCGGCTCGCCGCTCAGGATCAACCGCTTGACCGTGCCGCCGGGCAGGTCGATACCCATGTCGCGGGCCTCCTGGGCCAAGCGCAGCGCGTACGTGGGCGTCGCGCACACGACGGTGGCGCCCATCTGCTCGATCAGCTCGACGCGGCCCTGCGTGGTCATGTTGCCGCTCGGCAGGACCAAGCAGCCCATCTTCTCGCACGCGTAGTGCGCGCCCCAGAACCCGATGAACGTGCCGTAGGAGAACGCGAAGAACACGATGTCGTGCGCGCGGATGCCGAAGCCGTGGAACGCGTAGCACCAGCACTCGGCGATCCACTTCCAGTCGGTGCGCCCGTCGAGCACGCGCAGCGGCATGCGACCCGTCGTTCCCGACGTCGTGTGGTAGCGGATGGCCGTCTCCGCGGGCCGTAGCAGCATCTCGCCGTAGGGGAGATTCGCGGCCTGCGAGTCCATCCACGCGTCCCGCGTGGTGAACGGAAGGCGCTCGAGATCATCCAGGCTACGGATGTCCGCCGGGCCCACGCCGTGCTCGTCGAACAGACGGCGGTGGAACGTGCTGCCCGCGTACGCGCGCTCCACGGCGCGCGCGAGGCGATGGCCCTGCAGGCGTTTCAGCTCCTCGCGGGGCATCGTCTCCGTCTTGGGGTTCCAGAAGGGCGATTCGGCCATGCGGGGTCCTCGCTGCGGTCTTGGCGCGCCTCCCGCGCGCGGGGCTCGGGACTCTACCGCAAGCCCTTGGCTCCTCGCCACCGTCGCCTCGCGGCGGCGCCCGCCTACCATGCCGCCAGGAGGCGCCCACGTGCCCGCATTCCGCTTCGACCACGCCGTGCCCTACGGGGCCATCGACTTCGCGCGGATCGTCTACTACCCGCAGTTCCTGCACTTCTGCCACCTGACGATGGAGGCCATGTTCGCGGCTGTCGTCGGCGTGCCCTACGCCCGCGCGCTCCAGGACGAGGGCGTCGGCTACCCCACGGTCAAGAGTGATGCCGAGTTCTTGGCACCCGTTCCGTACGGCGAGACGCTACATCTCTCCATGGCCACCGAAGCGATCGGTCGCTCGTCGGTGACGTTCCTCTACCAGGGCCACCGCGCGAGCGACGACACGCTCGCGTTCCGCGTGCGCAACGTCCAGGTGGCCGTGGACATGGCGGCCTGGAAGAGCATGGCGGTTCCCGAGCACCACCGGCGTGCCTTCGAGAGCTTGCGCGAGACACCATGAGCGCCCTGCCGTTCGTGCACAAGCAGCGCGGAGGCGCCGGCTCGGCCGCGGACGATCCGCGCTTGGACGACATCCGCAACGAGCTCGACACGTTGGCGCAGGCCGATCTCCGTCGCGTCGTACGCGTGACCGAGGCCCGTGGCGCACGGACCCTCGGACGTGACGGCCGCCCGCTCGTGGACCTTGCCAGCAACGACTACCTCGGGCTCGCGCGCGACCCGCGGCTGGCCGACGCTGCGGCCGAAGCCGCGCGCGTCGAGGGAAGCGGGGCCGGCGCCGCGCGCTTGGTCACCGGCACCCGACCCGGGCATGCCGCGCTCGAGGCCGAGCTCGTGGCGTCCTTCGGAGGCGCCGCCGCCCTCGTCACCGCGAGCGGCTTCGCCGCCAACCTGGCCGTGCTCGGGGCCCTGCTCGGACCGGACGACCTGGTCGCCAGCGACATCCGCAACCACGCCTCGCTCATCGACGGGCTGCGCCTCGCCGGCGCCACCCGGCGGCTCGTGGATGCCCGCGACCCCGCGCAGGTGCAGAAAGCCCTGGCCGACCGCCATCGCTTCCGGCGCGCGGCCATCGTGGTCGAGGGGCTCCACGGCCTGGACGGCGACCTGCTGCCGCTGGCCCCGCTGCGGGAGATCGCGGAGACGGCCCAGGCCTTCCTCGTCGTGGACGAAGCGCATGCCTTCGGCGTCGTGGGGCCCGACGGAGGAGGCGCCTGCCGGGCCGCCGGCCTCTCCCCGACCGACCCGGCGCTCGTCCGCACGGGCACGCTCGGCAAGGCCTTGGGCGCCCAGGGTGCGTTCGTGCTGGGCGCGCAGGAGGTCGTGGACCTCGTCACGCAGCGAGGGCGGGCCTTCGTGTTCTCCACGGCGCTGGCGCCGACCGCGGTGGGCGCCGCGCGCGCCGGTCTGCGCGTGGCCGGAGCAGAGCCCTGGCGCCGGCTGCGCTGCCTCGACCTGGCGGCGCGCCTGGCCGAGGGCGTGCCCGCGCGACCACCGACCGCCACGCGACCGGCCGGTGGAATCCTCTCGGTGGAGCTCGGCGCACCGCGTGCCGCCCTGGCCGCCGCCGAGCGACTGGCCGCCGAGCACGGCGTCCTGGCCATCGCCCTGCGTCCGCCCACGGTGCCCGCGGGATCCTCGAGGCTGCGCCTCACGGTCGGCAGCGACCTGTCCGACGACGGCCTGGACGCGTCGGTGCGCGCCTTGCGCGAGGTACTGGGATGACCGCGCCCAGCGTCGGCCGCTCCGGGCTTCCGCTGGGTGGTGCGCTGCTGGTCGCGGGCACCGACACGGGCGTCGGCAAGACGTGCGTCACCGCGGGCTTGGCGCGCGCGCTGGTGCGACGGGGGCTGCATCCCACGGTGTGGAAGCCCTTCGCCACCGGTGTCCCGGCGGACCGCCTCGAGCCCGGCGAGGACGCCGACCTGTTGGGTGCGGCCGTCGGCCTGCCGCCCGAGGCCCGAAGGGACATCGTGACCTGGCGCTTCGCGATGCCCGCCGCCCCGGCCCGCGCCGCCGCGGCCGAGGGCCGCTCGCTGCCGCTGCGTGCATCGCCCGCGGACCTGCCGTCGACGGCCGGCGGCCCGTTGCTCGTCGAAGGCTGCGGCGGCTGGCGCGTGCCGCTGGGGCCGGGCCTGGATGCGGACTTCGGCCGGTGGGCGTCGGGCCTCGGGATGCCCGTGCTCGTCGTCGCCTCAGGTCGCCTGGGCACGCTCAACCACACGCGTCTTGCGGTGGACGCCATCGAGAGCGACGGTCTCGACGTGCTGGGCGTCGTCGTCGTGCGGACGGAGCCGGCGACGATCGAGGACGAGATGCGGGACGACCCCCGGCTCCTGCAGGCGAGCCTTCCGGTTCCGGTGCTCGGCGTGATGCAGGCCGTGCGCGAGCCGCGCGACGTCGATGCCTTGGCCGATGCCGTCGACGCTGCGATCGATGTGGACGCCCTGCACGCACGCATCCGGGAGGCGACCTCGCGCGCCGGGATCGAGGCCCTGGAGCGCGCCGACCGGCGCGACGTCTGGCATCCGTTCACGCAGATGCGCGAGTACGAGGACCGTGATCCGATCGTCATCGAGCGCGGCGACGGCGTGTGGCTTGGTGACATCCGCGGCCGGCGGTACCTGGACGGCGTGGCCTCCTTGTGGGTGAACGTGCTGGGTCACCGCGATCCCCACGTCGACCGGGCCGTGCGCCGCCAGCTGGGGCGCGTCGCCCACTCGACGCTCTTGGGCCTGGGCAACGATGCCGCGGCCGCGGCGGCAACCCGGCTCCTCGAACACGTGCCCGGTGAGGGCCAGCTCACGCGCGTGTTCTGGAGCGACAACGGCAGCACGGCGGTCGAGGTGGCGCTGAAGATGGCCTGGCAGGCAGCCCGTCAACGGGGCGAGGAGCGGCGGCGCGTTTTCGTGCACTTCGAGGACGGCTACCACGGCGACACGCTCGGGGCCGTCAGCGTGGGCGGCATCGACGTGTTCCACGCCACGTTCGACGGCTTGTTGTTCGACGCCGTGCGCCTACCCGCTCCGTGGCACCACGAGGCCAGCCTCGGCGCGCTGCAGGCGCTCCTCCAGACCCGCGGCGACGAGATCGCCGCCGTGGTCGTCGAACCGCTGATCCAGGGCGCCGGGGGCATGCGTCGGCAGCGCTCCGGCTGGCTGGCGGAGGTCGCGCGCGGGACGCGCGCGGCGGGCGCGCTGCTCATCGCCGACGAGGTGGCGACCGGCTTCGGACGGACCGGACGCTGGTTCGCCGTCGAACACGAGGGTGTCGTGCCCGATCTCCTCTGCGTGGCCAAGGGCCTGACGGGGGGCTACCTGCCCTTGGCCGCGACGGTCGCGAGCGACGCCGTCTACGAGGCCTTCTTGGCCGAACCGGCCGCGGGCAAGCAGCTGTTCCACGGACACACCTACACGGGCAACCCGCTCGCCTGCGCCGCGGCGCTCGCGACCATGGAGCGGATGGAGGCCCTGGGCCTGGTGGCGCACGCCGAGCGCATGGGGCGCCACCTGGAGACCGCCCTCGCGCATCGTCTCGGGAGCCACCGGGGCGTCCGGGCCATCCGCACGCTGGGCCTCATGGGCGGCGTGGAGCTGGGTCGTCCCGACGGCACGAGCTGGCCGCACGCTTGGCGCCTGGGCGTGCGGGTCTGTGACGAGGCGACGCGCCTCGGCGTCCGCCTCCGGCCGCTGGGCGACGTCGTGGTACTGATGCCCCCGCTGGCGATCGGAGCGGACGAGCTGGACCAGCTCGTGGACGTGCTCACCGAGGCCATCGAGACCGTCACCGCAGCGTACGAAGTGAGGACGCCATGATCGACTTGGCCCGCCTGGTGGCAGAGGCGCGAGAGGCCCGCGGCCTCGGGCGCGAGCGTGCCCGCGAGCTGCTCCATGCCCCCGCCGCGGACGACTGGGCCATCGTGGCGGCGGCCGCCGCGCTGCGCGAGGAGCACTTCGGCCGTCGCGTCCGGTTGCACGTGCTCCTCAACGCGAAGAAGGGCGCGTGCCAGGAGGACTGCGGGTTCTGCTCGCAGTCCGCGCACCACGCGCCGGTGACGGGCATCGACGCCCACGAGATGCTCGACACGGAGTCGATCGTGCAGGCGGCGCGGCGGGCCAGCGCCCTCGGGGCCTACCGCTTCTGCATCGTGACGGCCACGCGCGGGCCCACGACACGGGACCTCGACCGCCTCGTGCCTGCCCTCGAGCGCATCCGTGACGAGCTGCCGGTCAAGGTGTGCTGTTCGCTGGGCCTGCTGGAGTCGGACGCCCACGCCGATCGGTTGGCCGGCGCCGGCGTCGATCGCTTCAACCACAACCTGGAAGCCGGCCCCCGCGGCTACGCCGAGGTCTGCACGACGCACACATGGGAAGAACGCGCGGAAACCGTGGCCCGCGCGCGACGCGCCGGCATGGGCACGTGCTGCGGCGGCATCGTCGGTCTCGAAGCGGACCACGAGGACTGGCTCGACTGGCTGTTCGCGCTCAGGGAGCTGGACGTGGACTCCGTGCCCGTGAACTTCCTCGATCCGCGCCCGGGCACGCCGCTGGCGCACCGCCCGAAGATCGCCCCGCGCGAAGCGCTGCGGCGCCTGGCGATCGTGCGCCTGGTCCACCCCCATCGCGAGGTGCGTGCGGCAGGAGGACGCGAGGTCGTCCTGCGCTCCCTGCAGCCGCTCGCCCTGGCCGTGGCCAACAGCATCTTCACCGAGGGCTACCTGACGACCGGCGGCGCCGGCGTCGACGACGACGCCCGGATGATCGAGGACGCGGGCTACGTCGTGGAACGCCCGGAGACGGCCAGGAGCCACCAGCCGGCGTAGCGCTCGGGGTCCTCGACGGCCGCGATCTGGTCGTCGAAGCGCGCCTTCGTGGCGGCCGGCGACTCCGCCAGGTGCTGCGCCAGGAAGTCGACGTAGCCGTCGCGCCAGAAACGCAGCATGCGCGCGAAGGTGGCGCGCGGCGTGTTCGTGGTGTCCACGACGATCGGATGCACGCGCACGTCCTCGAACCCCGCCCCCCGCAGCTCGCGGAAGGCCTGGCGTCCGTGGTGCAAGTGCGTGCCCGTGGGCCGCACGACGGGTTCGGCGTCGAGGAACAGCCGACGACCGGGTTCCGTGGTCGCGTCCACGATCAGCCCCTGGTAGTCCTCCACGAGCGTGTAGACGAGCCCCCCCGGCGTGAGCAGGCGATGCGCCTCGGCCAGGAACGCGGGCGGGTCGCCGACGGCCTGGAGCACGTGACGGATCGTGACCACGTCGAAGGCGCCGCTCGGCAGACCCGTCGCGCGCGCATCGCCGGCGACAAGCGCCACGTCGGCGCGGCCATCCGCTTCGAGGTCGCGACGCGCGACCGCCAGGTGACCCGGGAACAAGTCGAGGCCCGTCGCCTCGAGGTGGTTCCACGTGCGCGTGACTTCGCGCAGGAAGCGGCCCGTTCCGCAGGCCAGGTCGAGCAGCCGAGCCGCGCGGCCGACGCCCAGTCGCTCGAGGATCGGACGCTCGTGGGGCCAGATCATCTCGATCTGCGCCTGCAGGGTCCCGACCATCGTCGGGTCCTCCATGGCGTGGCGCTGGCCGTACGTCTCGGCGTCGGGAGTCGGGGAGGAGGACATGCCTCCGAGGCTACGTGGCCGGTCAAGGGGTGTCGTCGTCCGCCGGCGGGGCGGCCGCGCCTTCGAGCCCCTCGCGCGCCTCAAGATCCGGGCCCTCCAGCCGAGGGGCAGGCGCCGCGCGATCCCGATCAGCAGGTGCAGGCGGCGCGGGAACACGACGCGCCGACGCCCCCGGAGCACGCCGCGCAGCAGCCGGCGAACGCCCGTTTGCGTGTCGACGAGGAAGGGCATCGGGTGCTTGTTGGTCGCGGTCAGCTCGGACTCGATGAAGCCGGGGTGCACGACGGTCACCTCGACGCCGGTGCCGTGCAGCTCGATCTCGACGCTCTCGAGCCACCGCGCGAGCGCGGCTTTCGTTGCGGCGTAGCCGCCCGAGCCCGGCAGCCCCAGGAACGCCGCTTGGCTCGAGATGCCCACGAGCCGCCCACTGCCGCGGCGCACCATCGCCGGTGCCGCGTGCCGCGCGACATTCCAAGCGCCGACGAGATTGACGTCCACCATCCTCGCGAAGTGCTCGTGCGTCTCGCGGAGCAACGGCGACGACAGGCCTACGCCCGCATTCAGCATCACGAGGTCGGGTACGCCGAGCTCCCGCTCCACGCGTTGCACGGCGTCGCGCACCGCGCCCTCGTCGGTGACGTCGACCTCCAGCGCGAGCGCGCGAGCGCCGGCCGCCTGCACGGCACCCGCCACCTCGGCCAGGCGGTCCGGCCGGCGGGCCAAGAGGGCCACGTGCCAGCCCTGGCTCGCCAGCTGGCGGGCCATCTCCGCACCCAAGCCGCTCGACGCCCCCGTCACCAGGGCCACCCGGGCGCGGCCCTCCACGTCAGCTCCGGCGGGACCGCGGAAGCGGCGGGGCCTGTCGCACGCGGCCCACGAAGGGATGGCCCAGGTGCGGGACGAGCACCTCGCTGGCGGCCCGCAGGCGCTCGAGGTCGATCCCGTGCTGGATGCCCAGGCCGTCGAGCAGGAACACGAGGTCTTCGGTGGCAAGGTTGCCGCTGGCGCCGGGCGCGAAGGGGCAACCGCCGAGTCCCGCGGCGCTGGCATCGAACGACGTGATGCCGAAGCGCAGGCCCTCGACGACGTTGGCGATCGCCATCCCGCGCGTGTCGTGGAAGTGCAGCACGATGTGGTCGGCATCCACCTCGGCGAGTACCACGTCGAGCAGCGCGGCGATGTCCGCGGGCGTGCCCGCGCCGATCGTGTCGCCGAGCGAGATCTCCTCGCAGCCCAGGTCCAGCAGCTGCTGCGTGACGCGGACGACGGCGGCCGGCTCGATGGGCCCCTCGAAGGGGCAGGCCACGGCGCAGCTGACGTAGCCGCGGACGTGGACTTGCTCCGCGAGCGCGGCCATCACGACCGGCCGGAAGCGCTCGATCGTCTCGGCGATCGATGCGTTCACGTTGCGCTGGCTGAAGGTCTCGCTGGCAGCGGCAAACACGCCGATCTTGCCTACGCCCGAGGCCCGGGCCGCCTCCCAGCCTCGCTCGTTGGGGACCAGCGCGCTCCACGTCACGCCGTCGGGCGCAGGCCCGAGCGCCGCCATGACCTCGCGTGCGTCGGCCAGCTGCGGCACGCGGTCGGGCCGCACGAACGACGTCACCTCGATGTCGGTCAAGCCCGCCGCGACGAGCCCGCGCACGAACGCCACCTTGACGTCCGTGGGCACGGGCTGGCGCTCGTTCTGCAAGCCATCGCGCGGCCCCATCTCCGTGATGTGCACGCGGCGCGGAAACGGCCGGCCCAGGCTCACGCGTCGGCAAACTCCACCACGATGCCTCCCAGCTCGACGGAGGTGCCCACGTTGGCGTGGACGCGTGCCACGCGGCCCTCCCGAGGCGCGCGCACGACGTACTCCATCTTCATGGCCTCGACGACGAAAAGCTCCTGACCGGGCTCTACGGCGTCGCCCGCCGCGACCGAGACCTTGACCAGCGTACCCGTCATGGGGCTGTCGGCGGAATGGGCATGCGCGGCATCCTCGGCGGTGTCGTTCTCCGTGGCTTCGCGCACCTCGTAGGTGCGGCCCCCCACGGCCACGTACGTGACCTCGCCGGCCCGCCGCACGGTGGCCACGACCCGGCGCTCGCCGTCGACGAGGCGCACGCGCCCGTCGCCCAGCCGCTCCACGTCGACGCGCACGGGGGTAGGCCCGCTGCCGCGGTCGAGCGTCCCCTCCAGGTGCCCTTCGGCCACCTGGAGCGCCGCCGCGACGGCTTCCTCGGCCGCCTTCCACGTCCGGTGGAGCGAGGTCATCGGCCACCTCCCTCGCCGAGCCGGAAGGCGCCGAGCGTGGCCCAGGGGCCGGCGGGGCGGCCGGGTCCCGAGCGGCTCGGCGCGCTGGTCGCCGGGGCCGCCGTCGCCGCCGCCAGCAGCACCAGGTCGTCCGGCGGGTCTTCCACGACGAGGCGCTCCACCTCGCGGTCGATGCCGTCGATGCGCAGGCGGCACGGGTCGGCGAACAGGGCATCGGCCAGCAAGGTGCGCAGGAAGCCGATGTTGTGCCGGACGCCCATCACGACGGTCTCGGCCAGCGCGGCATCCAGTCGCGCGCGCGCTTCTTCGCGCGTGGCCCCGTGCGCGATCACCTTGGCCAGCAGCGGGTCGTAGTACGGCGGCACGCGCACGCCGTCGCCGAGCACGCCGTCCACGCGGATGCCGGGCCCCGCTGGCGAGCGCGCATGCAGGATCGTGCCCGGCGAGGGCAGGAACCCCCGCGGCGGGTCCTCGGCATAGACGCGGGCCTCGATCGCATGTCCGCGGCCCTCGAACGCATCGGACGGCGGCAGGCGCTCGCCCGCGGCAAGGCGCAGCTGCCAGGTCACGAGGTCGACGCCGAAGACCGCTTCCGTGACGGGGTGCTCCACCTGCAGGCGGCGGTTCATCTCGAGGAACCAGACCGCCCCGTCCGCATCGAGCAGCATCTCGACGGTGCCCGCACCTTGGTACGCCAGCGCGCGGGCGGCCTCGACGCCCGCGGCGTGGATCGCGGCCCGCTGCGCGTCGCCCAGGCCCGGCGCCGGACACTCTTCGAGCACCTTCTGGTGGCGGCGCTGCATGGAGCAGTCGCGCTCGCCCACGGCCACCACGCCGCCATGCGCGTCGGCCAGGATCTGGACTTCGACGTGGCGCGCGGGCTCGACGATGCGCTCGAGGTAGAGGTCGGCGCGTCCGAACGCGCCGGCGGCCTCGCGTCGGGCGCCGGCCGCCGCCTCCACGAGATCGGCCTCGCGCACGACGCGGCGCATGCCCTTGCCACCGCCGCCCGCGACGGCTTTCACGAGCAGCGGGTAGCCCGTGGCGGCGCCCGCGTGGCGCAAGGCGCGCTCGTCATCGGCCACGGCCTCGAGCGGTCCGGGGATCACCGGCACACCCGCCTCGGCGACGCGACGCTTGACCACGAGCTTGTCGGCGGAGGCCTCCAGCACGGAGGCCGGCGGGCCGACGAACACGATGCCGGCGCTCTCGAGCGCACGCGGCAGGCGCGGGTCCTCCGACAGGAACCCGTAGCCGGGGTGGACGGCCTCGGCGCCCGTCGCCTTCGCCGCGGCCACGATCCGCTCGACGTCGAGGTACGAGGCGCGCGGCTCGGGCGGGCCGATCTCGACGCACTCGTCGGCTTCCAGGGCGTGCGGCGCGCCGCGGTCCGCTTCGGATGCCACGGCCACGCTGCCGATCCCCAGTACGCGGCAGGCACGGATGACCCGCAGCGCGATCTCGCCGCGGTTGGCAACTAGCACCTTGCGGTAGGGGATCGTCACGCGTGGGGCTCCTGCCAGCGGGGTCGGCGGTGCTCGAGAAAGGCCGTCGTGCCTTCGCGCCCGTCCTCGGAGCCGCGCGCGGCGGCGATGGCCCGACGGGCCACCTCCTGCTGCGCGTCCCCGGACGTGGCCTCGACGTCGCGGACGAGCTGTTTGGCGGCGCGCACACCCTGCGGGCCGCCCATGCGGATCGCGGCGAGGATGCCGTCGACGGCGGCGTCGAGCTCGGCCAGCGGCACGACGCGATGGACGAGCCCGAGCCGCAGGGCTTCGGCGGCGTTGAAGCGCTCGCCGGTCACGAACAGGTGCCGCGCTGCGCGGGCGCCCAGGGCGCGCACGACGTACGGCGCGATCACGCCGGGAACGAGGCCCAGGCGCACTTCGGGGAAGGCGAACGCGGTCTCCTCGGCGGCAATCGCGATGTCGACCGCCGCCACGAGGCCCGCGCCGCCGCCCATGGCCGCGCCCTGCACCCGCGCGACGACCGGCACGGGATGCCGGTCGATGGCCTCGAAGGCCTCCTGGAAGCCGCGCGCATCGGCGAGGTTCTCCTCCAGGGAGTAGCCCGCTACACGTCGCATCCAGGCCAGGTCGCCGCCGGCACAGAAGGCCTTGCCCTCGCCCGCCAGCACGACGGCACGCAGGCTCGTGTCCTTGGCAAGCTCGCGGAAGGCGGCGGCCAGGCGCGCCGCCAGCTCGTCGTCGAAGGCGTTGCGCTTCCCGGGGCGGTCGAGGACGACGCGCGCCACGTCGTCGCTGCGTTCCACGCGGAGGTCGTCGGCCACGGCGCCCCCCTACATCCGGTACACGGGCGCACGCGCCGGCGGGCGCGGGGCCCCAAGCGTCGCGGCCAGCGCCAGCCCCAGGACGTCGCGCGTCTGGGTGGGGTCGATCACGCCGTCGTCCCACAGGCGCGCGCTGCCGTACCAGGGATGTCCCTCGGTCTCGTACTTGGCCCGGATGGGCGCGGTGAGCGCGTCTTCGTCTTCTGGCGAGAGCGGCGGCTTGCCCTCGTGGGCCAGCTGGTCGCGCTTGACGGTGAGCAGGACTTGCGCCGCCTGCTCGCCGCCCATCACGCTGATGCGGGCGTTCGGCCACGTGAACAGGAAGCGCGCGTCGTAGGCGCGGCCGCACATGCCGTAGTTGCCCGCGCCGAACGAGGCGCCCACGATGACGGTGATCTTGGGCACGTTCACCGTGGCCACGGCCTGCACGAGCTTGGCGCCGTCGCGGGCGATGCCGCCGTTCTCCGCCTCGCGCCCGACCATGAAGCCGGTGACGTTCTGCAGGAAGAGCAGCGGCACGCCGCGCTGCCCGCAGAGCTCCACGAAGTGGGCGCCCTTCAAGGCGGACGACGAGAAGAGCACGCCGTTGTTGGCCACGATGCCCACCGGCACGCCGTGGATGGCGGCGAACCCGGTGACCAGCGTGGTCCCGTAGCGCGTCTTGAACTCGTGGAAGCGGCTGCCGTCCACGAGTCGCGCGATGACTTCGCGCACGTCGTAAGGTGTGCGCGTGTCGGTGGGCAGGACGCCGAGGATCTCCTCGGGGTCGTAGCGCGGCGGCTCGGCAGCGCCGATCGGGCACCAGGGCGCAGGCGCCGGACCCAGCGTGCCCACGATGCTGCGCACGAGCCGGAGCGCATGCGCGTCGTCGCGGGCCATGTGGTCGGCCACCCCGCTGATGCGCGTGTGCACGTCCGCCCCACCGAGGTCCTCGGCGCTGACCTCCTCGCGGGTCGCGGCCTTCACCAGCGGCGGGCCGGCCAGGAAGATGGTTCCCGTGCCCTGCACGATGACGGCCTCGTCGCTCATGGCGGGGACGTAGGCGCCGCCCGCCGTGCACGAGCCCATCACGGCAGCGATCTGCGGGATGCCCGCCGCACTCAAGACCGCTTGGTTGCGGAAGATGCGCCCGAAGTGGTACTTGTCCGCGAAGACCTCGTCTTGCCGGGGGAGGAACGCGCCGCCGCTGTCCACGAGGTAGACCGTGGGCAGGTGGTTCTCGAGCGCGACTTCCTGCGCACGCACGTGCTTCTTGACGGTCAGCGGGTAGTAGGTGCCGCCCTTGACCGTCGCGTCGTTGGCCACGACGACGACCTCGCGGCCCTGCACGCGGCCGATGCCCGTGACGACGCCGGCCGCCGGCACGTCGTCGTCGCCGTAGACCTCGTGCGCGGCCAGCGCCGAGAGCTCCAGGAAGGGGCTGCCCGGGTCGAGCAGGGCGTCGATCCGGTCGCGCACGAACAGCTTGCCGCGCTCGGCGTGCTTGGCCCGCGCCTTCCCGCTGCCGCCCTCGCGGATGCGCGCCAGCTCGTCGCGCAGGCGCCCCAGCTCGGCTGCATGGTGGGCCCGGCGCGTGCGGAACTCCGGGCTCGACGTGTCGATCTGGCTGCGCAGGACATCCATGGGCTACGAGGCGGTGCTCCCGGGGGCGGTGTCGGCGCATCCTACGCGGAGCGGCCTTCCTTCCGGGGCCTCGCGGCAGCGCCAGGTCCCGCCCGCAGGCCTTTGGGCGTGCCCCGTCGTGTCCGGCGGGCTACCGTCCTCGCCATGGCGACAAGCCCCCCGCCCGGCCCCCGGCGCACGGCCCTCGTGACCGGGGGTGGCGGCGGCGTGGGCCGCGCGGTGGCCGCACGGCTCGTGGAGGACGGCTGGGAGGTCGGCCTGCTCGGACGCGACGCGGCTCGCCTGGATGCGGCGGTGGCGGAGCTCGGCGCGCACGCCCACGCGATCCCCGGCGACGTCACGAAGCGCGACGACGTCCAGGCCGCCACGGCGGAGCTGGCGGCGCGAGGCGCCGCACCACGGCTGCTCGTGCATGCCGCGGGCCTGGCGCGCTCGTCGGCCGTGCTGCCCCCGGACGATGCCTTGTGGGATGCCACGATGGGCGTCAACGCCACGGGCGCGTGGATCAGCGCCACGGCGTGCCTGCCCGCGATGCTCGCCGAGGGCGACGGCGACCTCGTGTTCATCGCGAGCACGGCGGCGCTTCGCGGCTATCGCTACACCGCTGCCTACGTCGCGAGCAAGCACGCGGTGCTCGGCCTCGCCCGGGCCCTCGCCGCGGACGTCGGGCCCAAGGGCGTGCGCGTGCACGTGATCTGTCCCGGCTTCCTCGATACGCCCATGACCGACCAGACCGTCGCGCGCATCGTGGCCACCTCGCGCTTGGATGCCGCCGCGGCGCGTGCCTCCTTGGCGGCCATGAACCGCTCGGGACGCCTCATCCGGCCCGAGGAGGTAGCCGAGCTCGTGCTCACGCGGTTGCGGGAGGGCACTGACGACCCCGAGCCGGTGGTGCTCGAGTAGCCCCCTCTACGGAGTCGGCGTACGGAGTCGGGGGGTGGTGGTGCC
>JBFWRP010000040.1:28576-31698 GCA_050248855.1 Planctomycetota bacterium
CACCCTCGGGCCGCAGTGAGCGTCCCCATGTGGGCACGCTTGGCAGCCCGAGGGTGGAATCTCACCCGACTCCGTACCGCGCGGCCCACCGCCGTACACCGCGAGCAGCGCACCGCGCTAGGATGTCGCGCCGCCGCGGCAGGGAGCGGACCGGAGGCACCATGACGACTCGACCGTTCGGGTACCACGTCGAGGACGGCGTGGCGACGATCACGTTGGACCGCCCCGACCGGCTCAACGCGCTCACCTTCGAGGTCTACCGCAAGCTGACCGACGAGCTCTACCGCCTGCGCTCCGACGATGACGTCCGCGCCGTGCTGCTGACGGGCGCCGGCAAGGGGTTCTGCTCCGGCGGCGACGTCGACGACATCATCGGCGCGCTCTTCGAGCAGGACAGCCGCGACGTGCTGCGCTTCACGCGCATGACGGGCGAGCTCATCGAGAACATGCGCCGCCTGGACCGCCCCATCGTCACGGCCATCCACGGTGTGGCGGCCGGCGCGGGCGCGGTGATCGCCCTGGCCAGCGATCTGCGCGTGATGGCCGAGACGGCGCGCATCCACTTCCTCTTCACCAAGGTCGGGTTGACCGGGGCGGACATGGGCGCGGCGTGGCTGCTGCCGCGCGTGGTGGGCCTCGGCCGTGCGACGGAGTGGCTGTTGTTGGGCGACGGCGTGGGCGCCGGGGAAGCCAAGGCCGCGGGTCTCGCCCAGCGCGTGTGCCCCCGCGAGGAGGTCGAGGCCACGGCCAAGGAGCTGGCCAAGCGCCTGGCCGCCGGGCCGACGATGGCCCAGGGCATGACCAAGCGCCTCCTCAACCACGAGGTGCACATGGACCTCTCCGCCGGGATCGAGCTGGAGGCGGTCGCGCAGGCGTACCTGCTTCGGGCCAAGGACCACCGGAACTTCTTCGACGCGTGGTCCAAGGGCGAGACACCGCGCTTCGAGGGCCGCTGACATGACGTCGTACGCGGCGCGCTACGGACTCGACGCCGAAGCGGAAGCGTGGCGCGAGCGGGCAGCACGCTTCGCCGAGACCGTGCTGGCGCCGCGCGCCCGTGAGGCCGACCGCGCCGGGCGACTGGACGACGACGTCATCCCCGCGCTCGGCGCCGCGGGGCTGATCGGCGCGGCGCTTCCCGCGGAGATCGGCGGCGGCGGAGCGTCGGCGCTCGCCGCCGTGGCGATTGCCGAGGAGATCGGCGCCGTCGACGGCAGCGTGCGCGGCTTCCTCGCGGTGCAGGCCGGGCTCGTGGCCTCCACGATCGTCCGCCATGGCAGCGACGAGCAGAAGGCGCGCTGGCTGCCGGGACTCCTCGAAGGCCGGCAGGTCGGCGCCTTTGCGCTGACCGAGCCCGAAGCCGGCAGCGACGTCGGCGCCCTGCGCACGCGGCTGGTGCACGACGGCGAGCACCTCGTGCTGGACGGCGAGAAGGTCTGGATCACCAACGGCGGCAGCGCCGACGTGCTGATCGTCTTCGCCAGCGAGATCCCCGAGGCGCGCACCAAGGGGCTGTCGGCCGTGGTGGTGACGCCCGACGCGCCGGGCGTCTCGCGCGAGCCCCTGGCGGGGCAGCCCCTGGGCCACCGCGCCAGCGACCACGCACGTCTGCGGTTCTCCGGCGTGCACTTGCGCAAGCAGGACCGCCTGGGCGCCCCGGGCCAGGGCTTTGCCGCGGCCATGGGCGGTCTGGCGGTCGGTCGGCTCAACGTGGCGGCGGGCGCGGTCGGCATCCAGCGCGCCTGCGTGGACCTCTGCGTGGAGTTCGCCCGCACCCGACGGCAGTTCGGCCAGCGCGTGGGCGACTTCCAGCAGGTCGGCGCCGAGCTGGCCGAGATGGCCGTGCGTCTGGAGACCTCCAGGCTGCTCGTGCACCACGCGGCGCGCCTGCGCGACGCGGGCCACGAGGACACGCAAGCTGTCGCGCTGGCCAAGCTCCATGCGACGGAGGCCGCGGTCACCACGACGACGCGCGCCATCCAGCTGCACGGCTCGCGCGGCTACAGCGACGAGGTCGCCGTCGGGCGACACCATCGCGATGCGCTGGCCTTGACCATCTACGAAGGCACCAGCCACGTGCAGCGCGTGATCGTGGCGCGGCAGCTGTTGGGCCGCGACACGGGCGCACCCGGGAAGGACACGGCATGAGCGCGCGCGAGAGTCCCTGGGAAGCGGTGAACCCGCCCGGCTTCCCCCACCAGGGCTACAGCAACGCCGTCGTGAGCGGCGCGGGCAAGCAGGTCGCCGTCGCGGGCCAGATCGACATGGGCCATGACGGGCGCGTGCGCAACCCCGGGGACCTCGTGGCGCAGGCGAAGGGCGCCTTCGAGAACGTGCGCTTGGTGCTCGCGGCCGCCAGCGCGGTGCCCGCGCACCTGGTGCGCGTACGGATCTACGTGCTCGATGCGGACGCGTATGCCGAGCACGCCAAGGCCTTGGGCGCCGCGTGGCGCGCGTCGTTCGGCCGCTGGTTCCCTGCCATGGCGTTGGTGCAGGTCTCGCGCCTCTACGACCCCCAGGCCCTCATCGAGGTCGAGGCCGACGCGGTGATCCCCGCGTAGAAGCGCCTCCGCGACCCCGAACGTGTCAGGACCCTTGCCGCGGCGCCGCACAGCGGCAACGTGGGCAAGGTGCCTGACATGCAGGGGTCGCGGTCGACGGCGGGGGAACGACCCCGGATGTGTCAGGACCCTTGCCGCGGCGCCGCACAGCGGCAACGTGGGCAAGGTGCCTGACACGCAGGGGTCGTGGTCGACGGCGGGGGAACGACCCCGGATGTGTCAGGACCCTTGCCGCGGCGCCGCACAGCGGCAACGTGGGCAAGGTGCCTGACACGCAGGGGTCGTGGTTCGCCGGCCGGCGACCGTCGCACTGCGGTGTCTGCAATGGAAGGTGCCTGAACTCCGGGCTCGGACAGGACAGCCACGCTTCCATGGGAGGGGGTGCCGCGCGCATCGAGACGCGGTACGGAGGCGGGGATTTCTTCCGCAACTTGCCGCCCTGCGCTTCGGCATGCGCAAGTGCCCATCGGCAAGTTGCGGAAGAATTCCCCGCCTCCGTACGGGCTTTGCCGTCGGCATGAAGAACTGACACCGTGCCACCGTCGCTTCGCTCCGAGGCAC
>JBFWRP010000041.1:0-27696 GCA_050248855.1 Planctomycetota bacterium
TAGGCATCCTGGGGGCCCTCTCTGCGGGTCGGTTGCGCGGTCAGCAACCTCCACAGTCGGCCGGGGGAGCGGCCCCCTTCACTCCATGCCCCCTTAAGTCACCGGCATTGGTGTCTGACACCGCGCCTCCGCTACCCCTCGCCCAGCCCCTTCTCGATCGCCGCCTTGAGGCGGCGCACCGTCGTCGGGGCGTGCCCCGCGTAGTGGTTGTTGACGAAGACGAGGCTCTTGACGCCCCGCTTCATGAAGCCGACGACGAGCTTCGCCCAGCGCTCGAGGCGGTCTGCGTGGTCGATGACTTCCTTGTCCCACGTCTTCGTGATCGCCTCGATGGCGTTGCGGTCACCGAGCAAGCGGATGTAGACGGGCGGTGCCGTGACCACGTCGAACGCCTCGGCCAGCTCGTCCCCCAGCGGCATCCAGGCCTGGTCCACGAGCACGAAGGAGACGTCGTGGCGCGCCAGGAGGTCCAGCAGCTGCTGGTTGACCCAGCTCTTGTTGCGCACCTCGACGGCGTAGCGCAAGCCGTCGCGGGGTAGGTCGGCAAGGAAGCAGTCCAAGCGTTCCAGGAACGGCCCGGCGGAAGGGAACACCTGGCGGTTGAAGTAGGGGAACTGCAACACGAGGGGCCCAAGACGCGGCCCCAGCCGTCGCATGGTGCCCAGGAACTGGTCGCGATCTTCGTAGGTCGCGTCCGGCGCCAACACCAAGCGACCCTCGGGCTTGGCGCCCTGACCACCGTGCACGATCGACCGGGGAAACTTCGCGGTCAGGAGGAACCCGTCGGGCGTCTTGCGCGCCCAGCCATCGACGACGCTCGGGCGCGGGAGTCCGTAGTAGGTGCTGTCCACCTCGACCGCGTCCAGCTGCTGGGCATACAGCTCCAGGAAGGCGCCGGGCGGCGTGCCGACGGGGTAGAACGAGCCGACCCAGTCCTTGCTCGAGAACGACGACGTGCCCAGCCGGACGAGCGCGTCCGGGTCGTAGAGCGGCAGCTTCATCGCGGGGGGCTCCGATCGCAGGCGTGGACCGTACGCGAACCGGCCCCGGAACGAACGCGCGCGCCGGGGTTGCCGGCGCGCGCAGGATGTCGGCCCGGGTGGCTGGATCTAGCGGCGCGTGCCGATGACGCGGCGACCTGAGAGCGAACGGCGCGAGCCGTGATGGCCGTGCCAACCGTGATGGCGGTGGGAGTGGCTCGACCAGCTGAGGCCCACGTAGCTCGAGGTGTACGGCCGGTAGTACGGGTAGTAGCGCGGCGCGTAGTACGTCGGCGTGTAGTAGGTCGGCGTGTAGTAGTACGTCGGGGCGTAGTAGCGGGGCGCCGCGTAGTAGACGGGCGCGCGCCGCACGACGACAGGCGTGCCGCAACCGCACGGGCCGCCCGTGCTGACACCGAAGTCGACATACGTGTCGGCGTGGGCGGGCGTCGCCAAGGCAAGACCGGAGGCAAGGATGCCGGCCACGGCAAGGGTACGAAGCAGGGTCATGGGAGGACTCTCCTGGGTTCCTGGAACGCGAGGGTTCCGGGACGGTAGGTGGGATTCCAGCAGGCATGCGCCGCCGGTTCGGCGCCTGCTCCCGCAGGATACCAGCCGCTGGCGAGGACGCCGGTTGGGGGGGTGGGGGGCCCTGGAGCGTCTGTCGACGCAGCCCGCCACCGCTCGGCGGGGGGGCAAGCGCGCAGGTGCCCGGCTCGCGGCCGCAGAGCGCAGCGCTGCGGGCTGCGGGCCGGGCTCCTTCCTGCGGCGTTTCCCGCCGGGCTGGGCGGTGGCTCGCCCTCGTCGCTGGTTCACCGGGGCGCGGGCGGGACCGTACGGAGCCCGGTGGGATTCCCACGTCTCGCCGGGAGGCACCACGAGGTGCGTGCGCCTGGTCGGGCGAGAAGTCGGCTTCCCACCCCGCTCCTCCGCGGTGCTGCGCCGCATCGGACGTCAGACGAACGCAAGGCAGAGGGCCCAGATGATGGAGGAGCCCAGGACGTCGTTGAGGGTGGTGACGAAGGGACCGGTGGCGGCGGCAGGGTCGACGCCGACGCGGTGCATGACCAGCGGGATCAACACGCCGAACATCGTTCCGAGGAAGATCGTGCCGAAGAGGGCGCCCGCGGCGATCCCGGCGACGAGGAGCTCGCCGCCCCGCAGCTGCACGACCGCCAGCAGCAGGAGTCCCGTGACCACGGCCATCACGACGCCGACCGCGAGCTCCTTGAGCACGACCCAGACGAGGTCGCTCGTGTCGATGCGCCCCGTCACCAGGCTGCGGACCGTGACGGTTGCCGTCTGCGTTCCGCTGGCGCCTCCCGTGCCCATGATGACCGGGATGAACGCGAACAGCGCGCCGGCATGACGGATGGCGCCCTCGGCGGCGGACATGATGAAGGCCGCCAGGATGCCCCCGCAAAAGGTCACCACGAGCCAGGGGAAGCGGCTGCGCACGGCCATGGCGATGCTCGGCGCGTACAGCTCCTCCGCCCTCGAACCGCCTTGGCGCAGGATGTCCTCGTTGGCCTCCTCGTGGATGACGTCGACGATGTCGTCCACCAGGATGCGGCCCACGAGGCGGTTCTGGCCATCCACGACCGGCACGGACGACAAGTCGTAGTCCTGCACGAGGGTCGCGATCTCTTCCTGGTCCATGTCGACCGGCACGGTGACGGGAACCTGGGTCGTGATGGCGCCGATGCGCGTGGCGTCCTCGGCCAGGATGAGGTCGCGCTCCTTGACCCAGCCGACGAGGCGGTTCTCCCCGTCCACGACGAAGACCTCGTGCAGCTCGCCGGTGTCTTCCGCCGTCCGGCGGATCTCCTCGATGGCGTCACGCACGCTGGAGGACGCGCGGACGCGCACCAGCTCGGTCTGCATGATGCCGCCGGCCGAGTCCTCGGGGTGCTCGAGGACCTTCTCGATCTCGACGCGATCCGCGGGATCGAGCGCGTCCAGTACCTCCTGCTGGTGGTCCTCGTCCAGCTGCTGGAGGACGTCGGCCGCGTCGTCGGACTTCATGTACTCGAGCACGCCGGCCGTCTCCGCCGGCGGCAGCTGCTCGACGAGCTCGACGCGCTCCTCGTCGTCCATGTCGCGCAAGACGCGGGCTTGCTTGCGACCGAGGATCAAGCGGAAGACGCGCGCCCGCGTCTCGCCGTCACCGAGCTCTTCCAGGAGGTCGGCGGTCTCCGGCGGGCTCAGCGCCAGCAGGAGGCGCTGGATGTCCTCGTCGGTGCCTACCTCGAGCAGGCGCTCGAGTGCGGAGGGGGAGGCTTCGTCCACCGTCGCCATGGCACGGCCGTTCGGGCAAGGGTCGGGGCGTAGGGCATGGAAGAAGGTCTCCCGAGCCGATCAGGCCACGAGGTCTTCGTCGCCCAGACTGCGGAGAAGCTCTGCGACCAAGGCCACACCATAGCCCGTCGCCCGGTCCTTGCGGTAGGCGGGGCCCGCGAGATCCACGTGGAGCCACGGGATGTCGAGATCGGCGATGTGGCTGTAGACGAACTGGGCGGCGCAGGAGGACTGCGCGTCCGTCCGGTCGTTGACCGAGTTGCGCATGTCGGCCACCTGGCTCTGGAAGTGCGGCTGGTAGAACTCCGGCACGAAGGGCAGCGGGTGCACGAGGTCGCCCGAGGCGCGTCCTGCGCGGACGGCCGCGGCCTCCAGGCCGCCCCGGTTGCTGACGACGGCCGCGTGGCGATGGCCCGTGGCCACGAGCTGGGCGCCGGTCAGGGTGGCCATGTCGATCAGGACGTGCGGCTTGCGGCGGCGGGCCACGACCGAGGCGGCGTCGGCCAGCACGAGACGGCCCTCCGCGTCGGTGTTGTTGATCTCCACCGTCTTGCCGCTGTGCATCTCCAGGATGTCGTCCGGCCGGTAGGCGTCGGGCCCGATGGCGTTCTCGACCAGCCCGCAGACGGCGTAGATCGCGTCGGGCGACTTCGCCTTGGCCAGCGCCAGGGTCGCGCCGGCGACGGCGGCCGCGCCGCCCATGTCGCACTTCATGCCGAACATGCCGGGGCTGGGCTTGAGCGAGAGGCCACCCGTGTCGTAGATCACGCCCTTGCCGACCAGGGCCACGCGGCGGCGCGGCTTCTTCGGCTCGTAGCTGATGAACAGCACCTTGGGCGGATGCACGGCGCAGCGCCCGACGGCGTGCAGGCCGCCCAGACCCCGCTCGCGGATCTCGTCGCCGCTCCAGACCTCGATCGTGAGCTGGGGGATGTCGCGGGCCAGGGCCTTCACGCGCTTCACGAACTCGGGCGTGTGCAGCTCGCACGGCGGGGTGTCCACCCACTCCGCGGCGTGGCGCGCGTACTCCACGACGTGCCGCTCCAGCGCACCGAGCTTGTGCACCACGCCGTCGGGGTCCGTGCCCACGAAACGCACGTGCGCGCCGGCCGACTTCTTCGCCCCCTTCTTCGGCGTGGACGTGGTGCGCTGGTACTGCGGGAGAGCGCGGCCGAGCGCGCGTGCGACGCCCAGGCCATGGCCCGGTTCGTCCAAGCAGGCGACGACGGCCGCGGACCCGGTCTTGGGGAGCTCGGCCGCGCCGAACGCGGTGAAGCACTCCTCGGGGCGCGACGGCGCGTTGTGACGCGAGCGCGCGTCGGGCAGGACCGTCAGCACGAAGCGCTTCGGTCCGCCGTCGGGGTTCTCGGCATGGACCGTCTTGGGCGCGACGGGGGCTTCCTCTTCGGCGGCCGCGCGGGCCAGGAGGCGCAGGGCTTGCGGCGGGGCGACGTTGGCCAGCCAGCCGGCCCTGAGGTGGCGCTGCGCCGCGAGGAAGTGGACGACTTCGGCACCCTTCAGGGCGGCCTCGACGGACGTGGCGAAGGTCAGGGTCTTCATGGGGTGCTCCCGGGGCGGACGGCACCCGGATCCAGGGGCCCGCGCAGCAGGCCGCAAGGGTACCGTCCGCGGATCGACCCGACAGGTCCCGGAGACGTGCATCCATGCCGTTCGAGCCCACCGTCCGCCACGTGGAGCGCGCGATGGCGCTCCGGGCGTTCGATGGCAGGTCGGCGCAGCGGGCCGTGGAGCCGACCGATCGCGGTCCCCTACCGCCCGGTTCGACGGACGCGGACGTGCGCGTGGCCGCGGCGCTCTGCTACGTGTTCCCGGACGCCGGGGGGCGCCTGGTGTTCCCGCTGACCCGCCGCCACGCGGGCTTGCGCGAGCAGCCCGGGCAGATCGCGCTGCCCGGAGGTCGCCCGGAGCCCGGCGAGCCCCTGGAGGCGACCGCGTGGCGCGAGGCCCACGAGGAGATCGGGCTCTCCCGGGCCGAGACGGCGCGGGTCCTGGGCGTGCTGCACGAGGTGTACATCCCCGTCACGCACACGCGGCTGGTCGTCCATGTCGCGGTGGGCCCGGCGCCCGGCCCGCTCGCGCCTGCCGACGGCGAGGTGGAGGCCATCGGCCTCGCCGCCCTCGCCGAGCTGATGGACCCGCGGCGACGCGTGGAGCGCACGCTCGTCCTGCGGGGCATCGCGCGGACCGTTCCCCACGTGCAGCTCGGGCCCTTCGAGGTGTGGGGCGCCACGGCGATGGCGCTGGCCGAGCTGGGCGAGCGGCTACGCCTCGCGATCGCCTGACGCACGCACGAGCCCGGCACGCCACGCCAAGCCCGCCGCGAAGGCGAGGACGTACGCCGCGAGCTCGAGGCCCTCTTCCGTGACGCGGCGTGCGGCGAACGGAACGTCGGTTTCCTGGAGCAGGTGCTGCCAGAGGCGCGTCTCGTCGAACAGCTGGGCGTAGGCGAACACGGCCACGGCGGCGACCAGGAGGCCGCCGGCGGGCCGGCGCAGCAGGTCGAGGAGGGCGTGCGGCAACGCGCGACGGCTGCGCCACGCGATCGCGCACGTCGCAAGCGCCACCGCGGCCACGACCGCCTGCCACACGCCGGCGCCGACGTGGTCCTTGAAGTAGTTGTTCTGCTCGCGCACGAGCAGGGCCACGGCGAAGCCGGCCAGCAGGATCGCCAGCGGCCTGACGCGTGCATGCGCCCGCGCGATGAGCACCATGGTGGCGCCGAAGGCCACGCCGACGGCCGTCTGCGTCAGCTCGATCCGACCGTTCTCGCCGACGAGGTCGAGCGGGTCCGCGGTCCACGGGACGCGGTAGAGCAGGATCTCGCCGAGGAGCACGAGACCGGCACAGAGCGCAAGCGGCGGGACGAGGGCGCGCACCACGTCGCGCCGGACGGGCATCACTTGGCCCGCTCCGGGCCGAAGCGACCGGGCTCCGGGTGGGGGATCGTGATGCCGGCTTCCTGCAGCCGTCGCACGAGCTCGTCCGTGTGGCCGTTGACGTACGTGGGGTGCACGTCGTCCTTCGGTGGCTTGCTGCGGTAGGAGAGGTACTCGTCCCAGGCTCGGTCGCCCGACCAGCCCTCGAACAGCATGCGGTACCACGCCACGAGGGCGCCCGTCCGCTCGCTGCCGCCGGCGCAGTGGACGAGCACGTGCTCGCCAGCATCGCGCGCGTCCAGCAGGCGTCGCATCGCGACGACGTAGGACCCGAGGTTGCCCGTGCCGTCGCCGCCCAGGTCCTCGAAGCCCAGGCGCTCGACGCCGAGGCGCTCCAGGATCTCGCGCTCGGCGGCCTCGTCGGGGTCACCCTCCTCGTCCCGGGCCAAGTCAATGACGACGTCGATGTCGTGCTCGCGGATCACATCGGGCAAGAGCCGACGGTGGATCTGCCCCGCGCGCCAGATGCGGCCCTCCTCGACGACGCCCAGGCGCTTGGGGCGGAACAGGCGGTGGCCCCCGTCCAGCAGCCAGATCACCGTGCCGGCGACGACGAGGCCGGCGACGACGAGGGCCGGACGGGGCGGCGGCAGGCGCATCCGCTCAGCGACCTTCCAGCCGCTCGATGCGTCGCAGCAGGTCGTCCAGCTGCGTCTCGAGCTCGGCGAGGCGCTGCTCGAGCGCTTCCACGGGCGACGGGTCGGCGCTACCGCGCGACGGGCCAACCGCGGGCACGCTCGCGGAAGACGGAGCCGACGGCGCGTCGCCCTCGCCCCAGTCGGCCACGGCTTCCTCGGGGCTGCGCCCGTCGAGCAGGTGGGCCCAACGCGGTTGTTGCTCGCGCGGGCGGCGCGGCAGGCGTGTCACGTAGGGTACGGGGCGGGCCGCCAGGGCCTCGAGCCGCGCCTCGACGTCGGCCGCCTCGCCGACGTGGGCCATGCGGGAGGCGCGCGTCCGGAGCGCGCCGGCGGCCTGGGGACCGCGCAGCATCAGCTCGGCGAGGATGGCGAGGTCCGCGAGATCCACGCCCAGCTGGGCCTTGGCCTCGTGCGCGTAGCGCATCGTGCGGCCGCCGTCCCGCTCGCGGCGGGTGACCCAGCTCTTGTCCATCAGGGAGCGCAACGCACCTTCGACGTCGAAGTCCTCGACTTCGAGCACGGGGTCGCGGTTGTTCTTCTGGTTGCAGCCCGTCACGAGCGCGTTGAGCGTCAGCGGGTACGCATCGGGGACGGTCAGCTCCTTCTCGATCAAGGTGCCGATCACGCGCTGTTCGAGGGAGTCCAGGTGCAGGGGCATGGCCGCTCCGGTCGAGAGACTACCGCGGGCCCGATCCTTCGTGGGCGCGCTTGGCGTGCTCGATCTGCTCGCGCAGCAGCGCGGCCAGGACGTAGCCCTCCGCCGTCCGCTTGGGGCCCGGGGCGCCGACGCTTGCGCGGTACTGGGCCTTCACGCGCCGCGTGCGGAACGACGAGTAGAGGGCCTTGGGGTCGTCCACGAGCGGACGCAGCCCGGTCTCCGACAGGCCGATGTAGCGCGCGACCTCCTCGGGTCCGACGACGGTCTTGCCGTCCTCCTGCATGCGGGAACGCACGCGCACGAGGCTCTCGTAGGGCAGGTCGAACAGGAACTCCTCGAAGGCTTGGAGCCGCTCGCTGTCCTCGCCTTCCGTCAGCGCGTCCACGAAGCGCGAGTCGCAGTCGGCGAAGAGCAGGTGGAAGATCTCCGACGTGCCCATCATCGTGCCGAAGGCGCGGGGCGCCCGGCAGCGCGCAGCCCACGCGGAGCGCAGCAGGGGACAGAAGCGATGCGTGGCGAAGCCCACGCGCCCATCCCAGAGGTCGATCAGGGCGTCGATCGCCGCGCGACGCACATCGGCCGGCACCGAACGCGACGTCACGAACGAGCCGTACAGCTCCTCGGCCAGTCGTGTGTAGACGGCTTCCTCGATCGCCTCGCTGATCGCGCGCTCCAGCCCTGCATCACGCTGCGTGTCGCAGGCCTGCACGGCGTAGCGCATGGCCGTCCAGAAGTTGACCTTCGCGATGCCGAACGAGCGGCTGAGCACGGCCTTGGTCGGCAGCGACCACTCGACGGCGTGCGCGCCGGCCTCGAGCAGCTTCTGCATGAGCGTGTCGCCACTGCGCTCGCGGCGGCCGAGCGTGCCGCGCTCGCGCAGCGACGGGTAGCTGCGCAGGGCCTGCACGATCGCGGCCAGGCCCTGGAAGCCCTGGGCCATGGCCCGGGTGAGGTCCTCCCGGCGGTCGTCCGGCAGGCTCCGGGTGTACGTCTGGAGCCATTGGGCGACCGGGATCTCCCGGCTCGTGAAGAGGTCTTCCAGCCCGAACGGGGCATGCAGGTACGCGACGGTCCGCGCACACGGGTCCGCTACCTCGTGGGGGAAAGGCGCCTCCGGGGGGGACGCGGGCTCGGCCATCGCTCGGCCCGATCCTACGGCCTCCGAGCCCGGGTCCCCCCACGGGGCGCCGACGCGGTGACCGGAGGATGACCCGCGCGGCGCCGCAGCGAGGCCGGAGCCAGGCGGGAGGCCCTGCGGCCCGGCCACCCGGGCCCGGCCGGCTTCCCCCCGACGCCGCGGCGTGGCACCATGGGCGCCGTCCGGAGGGAGCCCGGCTGCTTGGAGGCGGCCGGGTTCATAGGCTGCCGCGCGTGGCGTGCCGCCGGGGGCGCATCCCCCCGTCGCGTGCGTCGGCGTGGGCAGGGAGGAGTCCCGATGCAGGTCCGCACCGTCCTGGGTCTCGCCGTCGCCGTCGTGGCGCTCGGCTTGGCCGGTTGTGCTGCCACGGCGAAGCCGTCGTTCCCTGGCTCGTTCGCCGAGCGCCCCGTCCTCGGTGCGCTTCCGCCGGACCTGCCGGAGAACCCCGAGCCCTGCGTCAGCTACTGCCGTGAGGAGGTGCCTGCCACCTACCGCATGGTGCCCAAGCTGTGCCAGGTGGATTGCGCCAAGACCGTCGAGATCCCGGAGACGGTCTACGAGATGCGCGCGCGCGAGGTCATGGTGACGCCCCGCATCAACAAGACCTACGAGGCATGCGGCGAGCGTTGCCAGCAGGAGCTCGTCCAGGTCAAGCCCGGCGGCTTCCGTTGGGTGCACGACCGCGACTGCAACTGCTGGCAGTACTGCGAGGCGCCGCCTGAGTACAAGTGGTGCGACAAGACGGTCGAGGAGAGTGGCGTGCGCTACTGCGTCGAGACGCCGCCCGAGTACAAGACCGTCGTCGAGACGGTGCCCGTGCGCCGCACGCGTACCGAGTACATCCCGCCGCGCTACGAAGTGAAGTACGTGCGCGAGCTCTACAAGCCCGCCGAGACGGTCTGGGTGCCGCGCTGCGAAGGCGGTTGCATGGTCGACGCGCGCAAGTGGTCGCCCGTGATGCCGGGTGGCGCACTCGACTGCGGTTGCCCCAGCACGAACTGATCGTTCACCGCTCGCAGGCTGGGCAAGAGGCCGGACGACGCGTGGGTCCGGGAGCTCTTCCCAGGCTCTGGGCTCGCCAGCGAGGGCAACGCTGCGATGGCTCGTTCGCACGTCGAACGGGCCGTCGTCGTTTTTGCAGCGCCACGTACACGCAGGCGCGTGAGTGGTGGCTTGAGAATGAGAACCCTTCGCAAGGTTCAGGAGCCCGGATTGGCGCCGGTTGGTGGAGGTGGCGAGGTTCGTTATGCTCCGCCCACCCGGTCACGAAACCTCGGAGGATCCATGACCCACGTCGTCACCGCCCGCTGCGTCGACTGTCGCTACACCTATTGCGTCGTCGAGTGCCCGGTGTCCTGCTTCTGGGAGGTCAAGGACCCGCACATGCTCGTGATCGACCCCGGTACGTGCATCGACTGCGAGGCCTGCGTGCCCCAGTGCCCGGTCAACGCGATCTACCCCGACCACGAGCTCCCGCCCGAGTACGCCGACTGGGAGGCCAAGAACGCCGAGCTCTTCGAGCAGGGCGAGAACATCACCGAGGGCTCCGACCCGCTCGACTCGGCCCGCCTCCTGGAGGAGATCCAGGAGGAGGAGAAGGCCAAGGGCTGGTCGATCCCCGAGCCCTCGAAGGCGAGCGACTGACCGCGGGCCCGGGCGGGCGACGCACGCCGGCCGTCCAGCTGCGAGGCGCGCGGAGGTGCCGGGCACCTCGCGCGCGCCGCCGCATGGCGGCTACTTCGCTGCGGGCTTGATGGCTTCGAGGGCCTTCTTGGCGGCGGAGCGGACGCTGCCGTTCCAGTCGTCCTTGGCCAGCGCCTCCAGCGCCGGGGCAGCGGCATCGACCCGGAAGCGACCGCACGCCTCCGCGGCCCACTGCCGCATGCGGTGGTACGGGTCGGTCAGGAGGGCGGCCACCGCCGCCTTCACACGGGGATCGTCGGGTGCCAGGCGCAACACGCAGTCGAGCGCTACCTGCCGCAGCTTGTGGTGCGCGCCCCGACCCCAGCAGTAGTCCAGGTAGGGCAGCACCAGCGGCAGCGCGTGCGGGTCACCGAGGGCCTCCAGCCCGCGGATCGTGCCCGTACGCACGATGTCCACGTGCGAGTCGACGTGCAGCAGGCCCTCGAGCAGGTCGCGCGCGCCCTCGGCCTTGACCCGACCCAGGGCGTGGGCGGCTGCGGCGCGCACGTAGGGGTGCTCGCCCTCGTCGATGACCCGGGCCAAGAGCGCCTCGCCGGCCAGCGCGCGGGGGTAGGCGCCCAGCGCCTCCGCGACCGCCTCGCGCACGCGCGGGTCACGATCTTCGGCCGCCGCCACCAGCACCGTGCCCGCGGCCCGACCCTGCAAGCGCCCGAGGATCTCGGCGATGCTCGCCCGCACGGACGCGCTCGCATCGTCCGCCATGGCCTTGGCCAGGGCGGCGACGACGACTTCACCGTACGGCTCCAG
The DNA here is from genome assembly GCA_050248855.1 of Planctomycetota bacterium. Lineage (GTDB taxonomy): Bacteria > Planctomycetota > PLA2 > PLA2 > JAEUHO01 > JACKGW01. Next base: position 11,121 of record JBFWRP010000041.1, read on the forward strand.
GGCTTCTGCGGCGTCGAGGCGCGCCGTGACGTCGGGGTCGGACAGCAGCATCGCCGTCCAGGCTTCCGGTCCCTGGTCGACGGTTGCCTTGAGCAGGAGGTCTCCGCCCACCCCGAAGCGCAAGTACGGCCCCGCGTCCTTGGGCAGGGGGAACGTGTGACGGCGCGCGTACAGGCGTAGCGGCGTGACCTCGCCGTCCGGGCCCCAGCGCACGGGCACGGTCATGCGGAAGAGACCCTGGCCGCCGGCCTCGGGCTGCTCCTGCTCGACCACGAGCACGCCGCGCTGCTCGTCACGTGTCACGCGGAAGCGCGGGTAGCCGACGCCGTAGACCCACTGGTCGAAGAACCACTCCAGGTCGCGCCCGGCGGCTTCCTCGAGCGCGGTCCGCAGGTCCTCGCTCACGACCGTGCCGTCGTGGTGGCGGTCCACGTAGGCGCGGATGCCCTCGCGAAACGCCTCGTCGCCGATCTCGCGCCGGAGCGTGTGCAGGATGCCCGATCCGCGGCTGTAGGCCTTGCCGCCGGACAGCTCGACGGGGCGGTCGCCGCGCGGGTCGCGCTCCAAGCCCAGGGTCTCGGGCGTCGGCGTCTCCGCCATGTAGCCGCCGTTTTGGCGACGGCGCTGCAGCTGCAGCTCCTCGGCCCCGTCGTGGTGCTCGAAGAACACGTCGGTCATGTACGTGGCAAAGCCCTCGTTGAGCCAGATGTGCTCCCAGGTGCGGCAGGTGAGCAGGTCGCCGAACCACATGTGGGCCAGCTCGTGCGCGATCAAGCCGTCGGAGCGGTAGTTGGGCCGCACCTTCTCGGTGTGCAGCGCCCGCATGTTGAGCGTCGTGGTGGTGACGTTCTCCATGCCGCCGTACACGAAGTCCCAGACGTACGTCTGCGCGTAGCGCGTCCACGGGTAGGGCTCGTCGAGCCACGTCGTGAACACGTCCATCATCTTGCTCGTGAGTGCCAGCGACGTGGTCAGCTCGTCGCGACGTCCCGGCGGACCGTTGAACTCCAGGACCACGCCGTTCCAGTTGCTCGTGACGGTCTCGAACTGCCCGACCACGAGCGAGATCAAGTAGCTGGGCGCGCGATCGCGGAAGGCCCAGCGATCCGTGTGCGTCCCGTCCTCGTGTTCGAGCGGCCGGCGCTTCTCGCCGTTGCTCACGCTCGTGAGGCCGTTGGGGATGCGCACCTCCAGCGTCCAGCGGAAGCGGTCGTCGGGCAGGTCGTAGCAGGGGATCCAGCGTCGGTTCTCGTTGCCTTGGCCCTGGCTGTAGAGCAACAGCGGGCGTGCCGGGTCTTGGGGGCACGGCTTGTGGAAGAACAGCCCCTGGGTGGGACGCGCCACGTACTTGACCGTCACGCGCGACGTCGCCTCGGCCGCCAGCGGCTCGGGCAGCTCGATGGACAAGACCCCGTCGGTCAGCTGGAACGGCAGGGCGTTCGCCTCCACGTCCTCGACCGACGCGATCTCCATGTCGAGCGCGTGCAGACGCAGCTGGCGCACACCGTCGCGGAGGGCCGCGAACGACACGTCCACCTCGCCGGCCACGGTTCCCGCCTCGAGGTCCGGGTGGACGCGGATGGCAAGGTCCAGCTGGTCGATGTCGCGGGTGGAGGCGTCCAGCGGCGGCGGGGCTGGCGGCGCCGGCGCGGCCGGCACGTCGGCGGGGGGTTCGCCGGCGGAGACGCCTGCTACCAGCAGCAGGACCGTGAGGGCGCGGACGAGGAACGTGAGGGCGAAGCGGCGGACCATGGTGTCTCCCGTGACGCGCGCATGGTGCCTGCCCGCGCCTTCGCGCGCCACGACGACCCGCGGGGCCGCCCCGGGCCGCGGGGGAGGCTTGCCCTCCGGCGCCGCGGTCCGACACTCTGCGGGATGCGGATGTCCCGACTTCCGGCCCTCGTCGCGCTGCCCCTCGCCCTCCTCGTCGGGTCGGGTGCTCCGGCTGCGGCCGAGCGCGTGCCTTTGGTCCCGCCCGAGCGCTTGCCGGTCGCCGGTACGTGCGCGCCGATCCCCGAGGGCAACGTCACCCACGTCCTGACCTCGCCGCCCGAGACGCCCGGCTGGTGGTTCCGCGTCGCCGGCTTGGCGGACGAGCTCGACGAGAACCGCCTCGGTGAGGTCCTCGGCTCGCGCGTCGGCGCCGTGGCCGCCGGGGCGCGCACCGAGCACGCGGTCTGGATCACGTCCGCGCGCGACCACAAGTGGGCCCACGTCGTGAAGGTGCTGATCGCCTGCGATCGGGCCGGGATCTACCGCGTGGGCCTGCGCGTGCGCAGCGACTCCGTCCGGGACGCGCACGCGTACGGGTTTCCACTCTTCCTCCCGCCGCCGCGTGGCGCGGCCGCTTCCCCGGGCGGCAAGGCCGTCGGTCTGGAAGTCCGCCTGCAGACCGTGCTGGACCGCAGCCGCCTGCCCGAGCTGCCGCCGGAGCTGCCGATCGAGGCGCCGGAGGAGGCGACGCGCAGCAACCCGGCGCTGGTCTACACGGCCGCCCGTCGCGCGGTGGAGCGGCACGGCACCGTGGTCGCCAGCGCGCGCCTCGCCGCCAATGCGAGCGTGCAGGACGCCGTGACCGTGCTCGATGCGCTGTACCGCGCGGGGTGCGCCGGTGTGCGACTGCCGCAGCGGGCGCTGGCCGGCGACCCGACGCTCCCCGTGTTCCCGCTCGTCTGGGTCAACGGCGTCGCCCTGGGTGACGGTGCGCCGCCGACGCCGCCGCCGCCCGTGGCACCGCTCGACCAGCCGTGGGGGCTCTACGGCGCGAACCGACCTGGCTGGCTGGACCTCGAGATCGTCGACGAGTCGCAGATGGAGCGCGAAGCCGCGCTCACGTCGTGGATCGCCGAGGGGCGCATGCCGCCCTACGAGCGCGAGCGCGCGGCCGCGACGCTCGCCGAGTGGGGCCAGGACCTCGGTACGGTGCTGGCCAAGGAGATGCGCGGCCAAGCCGATCGGCTCGCGGCCTACCTTGCGCACGAGGCCAGCGCCCCCGAAGCGTCGGCCGCGCTCCGGGCGCGACTCGCCCAGGAAGGCGCCGGGCTGGATGCCGTGCAGCCCGCCAGCGTGGCCGTCAGCCTCGAGCTGCTGCACGGCGGCAACGCGGTCGGCCGCGTCGAGGCCCTGGTCCAGCTCGGCGCCACGCGCTCCGGCGTGTGCTGGCTGCGGTGGGTGGGCCCGCGGCCCGTGCCGGGTGCCGTCGCGGCGCCGACCGGGATTCCCGCTGCGCTCAGGCTGTTCCTGGAGGGCGAGCTCCTGGCGCTCCGGTCGGCGGGCCCGGCCGGCCTGACGTGGGCACCCGCCCAGGAGATCGTCGCGAGCTACCCGTCCGTCGCGCGCGAAGGCGTCGAGCGCATGCTGGCCAGTCGCGAGGCCGAGGCCCAGCGCGTGCAGCAGGCGCTCCTGGGCACGACGTTCGATGCCGTACGCATCCTGCCCGGCCAGGGCTCGGCGGCGCTTGTCGCCGGCCGACGCGTGGTGGGCGTGGGCTACCTGCTCCTCGCCGCCGAGAACGAGAGCCTGCTCCTTCGCGACGTGAAGGTCAAGCGGGCCGAGTAGGCGTCGCTACTCCACACCGGCGGCGCGGTACTCGCCGCCCGTAGCCGCAGCCAGCTGCTGCATCAACGTGCGGTTGTGCTTGGGGCCGATGCCGATCGTGTGCACCACGCAGCGGTAGATCTGGTTGGCCTCGAGGAACCGTGCCATGCCCTCGCGCGTGACCTCTTCGGACGGCTGGCCGCTCGCGTCGGTGGGGGCGCCATCGGACAGCAGGAAGATCGTGTTGGCGCCTCCGGACGCGTTCTTCTTGCGGCCCTTCGCCTTCGGGTCGCTGTCCGCGTACTCCAAGGCCTTGAGCAAGGCGTCGAACATGAGCGTGGCGCCCTGCGGCTTCAGCTCCATGAACCAGCGCGTGGCGTCCTCCTTGTTCTGGGCGGAGGCCGGCTCCATGGCCGGGGCCTCCTTCCAGACGACCACGTCGCTGCTGTAGAAGACCAAGGCGAAGCGCACGTCCTTGGCGAGATGGGCAACGCACTGGGCCAGCTTGTTCTTGGCCACCTCCATGCGCGTCTCGCCGCCCACGGCCTCGTCCGCGTCGCCCTTGCCGCCTGCGCCCCCGCCGCCGGTCACCGGCCCCTTGGGCTTGTCGTCCTTCTCGCGCGCCTTCTCGCCCGCGGGCTCGGTCATGCTGCCCGAGCGGTCCAACACGAACACGATGGCCTGGCTCTCGGTGGGGATGTCGTAGAAGGTCGTGCGTGTGCCCGTACCCGCATGCTCGCGCTTCTGCGGCGGATGGCGATCGCCGGTGTCCTTCTCGGACCACGCCGTGCCTTCGTTGTCCCACCACGTCTTCCAGATGCGGGCGACGGCGTTGAAGCTCTGGCCCGTGTACCAGTGCAGGACCTCTTCGATCTCCTGGGCCTCGAAGGCCTTGGCCCGCTCGAGCGCCTGGATCAGGGCAGGCACGGCGCGCGGCTGCGAGTACTCGCGCAGGGCGTAGACGGCCGAACGGCGGACCAGCACGTGCTGCGACCGCAGACCCGCCACGACGTGGTCGAAGCCCTCGTCGGACTTCTGCTCCGCCAGCGCCGCGAAGACGACCGCCTGCTCCTTGGGGGAGCCGGCGCTGCCCGCCGTGGCCAACAGGGCATCCCGGACCCGCTCGAACGGTTGGGCGATCAAGCAGCGGGCGATGGCCACGCGCAGCTCGATCGTCTCGTCCTTGTCCTTGCGGCGCAGCTGCGGCAGGCCTTCCTGCATGAACCAGTCGGCCGGCGCCGCGCCCATGCGCTTGACGACGTCCTCGATGGCGTGGCGCGTGGCCTCTTCGGCATCCACGGCCGCCCGGGTGTCCTTCACGGCCTTCTTCAGCGTGTTGAGCGCGTTGACCTGCTTGGCGTCGGTCGGGGGCTTGTCGCCAATGCTCTTGCGGAGCATGGCCTCGTACTTGTCGAGCCGCTCGAAGGCCTCCTCGAAGGCCGGGCCGAGCTCTTTCTCTTCCCACTGCGCCGACTTGACGTGCCACTCGACGAGGAGGTCGGCCGCCTCGGCGCTGTCCAGCGCGGCCAGGGCCTCGACGGCCTTGCGCTTGGCGCCAGCCTCGCCGACCTGGTCCATCAGGGCCTTGGCGGTCTTGCGGGCTTCCCGGAAGTCGCCTTCCTCGGCGGAGGCGCGTGGCGCGAGCAGCAGGAACCCGAGCGCCAGGGCGAGCAGGGGCAGGCGAGCCAGGGGGATGCGGATGGGCATCCCCCCAGCGTAGCGGGCGCGGGGTCTAGCGCGCCAGCGTGGACGCCCGCTTGGCGAGGTCGACGAAAGCCCCGCGTTCGGCGTCGTTGCCGGCCGCGGGAGCCAGCAGCTCCAGCGCGCCGTCGGCGCCGAAGCGGACGGCGCTCGGTTCGCGTCGGAGCCAGGCGCCGAAGGCGGCAACGCCCGCGGCCCATTGCACGTCCGCGTCGCCCTGTGCGTAGCCGAGCCCCGTGTCGAACAGGTCCCCCTCGACGAGGGTGCTGTCCGTCGCGGTCGGCGCCTTGGCGCGCAGACGCCAGCGCAGGACCGGCGCGTCCTCGCCGTCTGCCCGCGCCGCACGACGCGTCTCCTCGTCGTTCGGCTGCGGGGCGGCGACGAAGGGGTTCTCGTCGGGCTCGACCGGCATCCCCACACCCGCGGGGATGATCTCGTAGAGCGCCGTCACTTCGTGACCGGCGCCGACGTCGCCGGCGTCCTTCTGGTCGTTGCTGAAGTCGGCCTTCGCCAGGCGGCGGTTGGCATAGCCCAGCAGGCGCCAGGCACCCACGCGTTCGGGGTTGAAGAACACCTGCACCTTGGCGTCCTTGGCCACGGGGATCAGCGTGCCGACGACGCCCTCGACGAGCACCTTCTGCGACTCGGCGATGGTGTCCAGGTACGCGTACGTGCCGTTGCCGCGGTTGCTCAGGCGCTCCAGGCGTGCGTCCTTGACGTTGCCCATGCCCATGCCGAACACGCTCAGCCAGACGCCCGTCGAGGCCTCCTGGGCGATCAAGGCCTCGAGCTGGTCGTTGTCGCTGACGCCGACGTTGAAGTCACCGTCGGTGAGGAGGAGCACCCGGCGCACGGCGCCTTGCGCGTCGGCGAACGCACGAGCCTGCTCGTAGGCGAGCTGGAGCCCGCCCGCCCCATTGGTGCTGCCGCCCGCCGAGAGCGCGTCGATCGCGGCCTGGATCGTCTCGCGGTCCGCGCCGGACGTGCTGGGCAACACGACCCGCGCCTGGTTGGCGTAGGCCACGATGGCGATGCGGTCGTCAGCGCGCAGTCGCGAGAGGAGCAGCGTCAAGGTGTGCTTGGCCAGCGGCAGACGATCGTCTCGCTTCATCGAGCCCGACACGTCGACCAGGAAGACGAGGTGGACGGGCGGACGCTTGGCCTCCTCGATCTCGCGCGCCTTGATGCCGAGGCGTACCAGACGGTGCGTGTCGTCCCACGGGCACGCCACGACGCTCGCATGCATGCGCAGCGGAAACGCATCGTCGGGCTGCGGCGGTGCGTAGCCGTAGTCGAAGGCGTTCAACAGCTCCTCGATGCGGACGGCGTCCGCGGGCGGGAGGCGACCCTCGCGCACCATGCGACGCACGATGGCGAGCGACGCCGTGTCCACGTCCATCGAGAACGTGCTCGTGTGCTCCTGGTCCACGCTTCGCCAGCCCGGATCGACGATGGTCTCGAAGTCGTCGCCGGTGGAGGGCCGGGGCGTGGGCAGGTCGATGTCGGTCTCGACGATGTGCAGGCGCGCCAACCGGGAGCGCAGCAGCACCTCCTCGGGCTTGCCCTGGAGCCCGGGGGTGACGCCGCCAGCTTCGCCGCCACCGACGACGAGCGGGTTGGCCGGGTCCCCGAAGGGCGTCGTCGCGAGCTCGACCTTCGGCCGCACCACCCCGGTGGGGCCGACCCGGGCGACGAACACCTGCGGCCCGGACGGGGGGGCAATCGGGAGGGGAACGGGCGCGGTGCCCGGGCCCTCGAAGCTGGCTCCCCGATCCCTCGACGCAAGCTCGCGAAGCCGGTCTGCAACAGCTCGGCTCTCACCCGAGGGCAGGCGACCCGTTTCGGTCATCAGGGGCGTGCCGACGTCCGCCGGGGTCGGCGTCGACATGGGGGTCCTTGCCGACCTCCCGGGAACGGCCTCGAGACGGGCGACTTCGAGAGCGCTGCGGGTCGACTCGCGGGGACGCCGCGAGCTCGCGTCCACCGCCCACCACAGCGTCGCCGCGGCCAGCGCAGCCGCCGCGGCACGATGCCAGGCGAACCGCGAGGCGACGACGGGGCCCGCCTGCGGCACGGAGGCAGGCGCGGCCAGCGCGGGGTGCTCCCGGAGAGCCTGGGTGACGGGGCCCAGGAGGCTCCGCAGGCCCTCGACCTCGTCGGCCAGCGCAGGGTCGCCACGCAGCTCGGCCTCGAAGGCGTCACGGTCGGCGCCGGACAGCTCGTCCAGCACGTACGCGGTCACGCGGGGGTCGTCGTCCGGGTTCATCGTGCGGTCCTCCCGATCGGGGTGGGGGCGAGCGCGGCGTCCATCCAAGAGCGGAGGGTGCGCAGCGCGTGATGGAGGCGGTAGCCGACGTTGCCGGCGCTCATGCCGGTGACGTCGGCGATCTCGGCGTAGGGGAGCCCGGCCACGAGCCGCAGGTGGAGCAGCTCCTGGTCCACGGGGGCCAGGCGGCGGATGAGCCGTGCGGCCAGCGCCGCGTCGTCGGCCGCGGCGACGTGGGCTTCCGGCGGGGCCTCGCGCGTCGGCAGCGTCGATGCGGAGGCGTCGGTGAGCACGTGCATGCGTCCCTCCTTGCGCAGCGTGTCCACCACGCGGTGACGGCAGCAGCGGTAGAGCCAGTTCACGACGTGGTCGCCCACGTCCGGCGGGGGCGTCCTCACGAAGCGCAGGAAGGTCTCCTGCACGGCGTCGTCGGCCGCCGCCGCGCAGCCCAGGAGGCGCAGGGCGTAGCGCCGGAGCGCGTCCCCATGGGCACGGACGACCGTTTCGTGCCAGGCGCTGGTCGAGGGCGGAGGTCCGTGCACCGGGTGGCGTCTCCTTGCCTGGGGATACGTGCCAGACCCCGCGATCTTGGGGCGGTTCCCCGGGATGCGCCGAGGAGGGCCGCCGCCGGGGGGGCCTGGGGGGCGGGCGCACGTGCGCGCCGGGCGGGCGCTTTCGCGTAGGGTCTTCCCCGGAGCACGGCAACCCGGCGGCCTGGACCGGGTTCCAGCCTCCTCGGACCGGAGGTCCCATGAAGCTTCTGCCCATCCTGCTCGTCAACGTGGCCACGGTCGGCGCGGGCATCGCGATCTACGACCAAGTCGTGCGCCCCGCGGCTCCGGGCGCGGCGCAGGAGGTGCTCGTGGGCACCCACGGCGCCACGGACGTGCTCAGCGCACGCCTGGACGCCCTCGAGCAGCGTGGCCCCTCGCTGAGCGCCACGCCCCGCCCCGGTCTGGACCGCCAGCAGGTCCTCGAGCTCCTGCGCGCCGAGCTGGCCCGCGGCGGCTCGCCCGTTCCGGCCCCGTCGTCGGGCGGGACCGCCGACCCCGAGGTGATCCCCGGCCTGCCCGAGGGGCTGACCCTCGACGATCTCCCGGAGGACCTCGCCGACGCCTACGCGGATCCGAACCTCACGCAGTTCCGCGCCATGTACGAGAAGGTGCAGGCCATGGAGCGGGCGGAGCGCGAAGCCGAGCGCGAGCGCGAGCAGACCGCCCGCATGAACCAGCGCCTGGACGAGCTGCAGATCGGCCTGTCGTCCGACCAGAAGGGCGAAGTGCTCGCGGCGGCCAAGGCCATGCGCGACGCGCGTCGCGATCTGTTCGCGAAGATGCGCACCGGCGAAGTGGATCGCGAGGCCATGCGCGCCGCGATGGAGAAGCAGCGCAACGACCTCGTGACCGCCATCGAGCGCGTCGTGCCCAACAGCGACGACGCCCAGAAGGTGGCTGCAATCGTCGGTGGCGGGCGTGGCATGGCCTTCGGCGCGGCGGACGACGGCGGCGGGTTCAGTGCGGGCGGCGCGCGCCCACGTCGCCGCTGACCTCCAGCGGACCCTCGAATGGGTCTCGGCTTGACTACGCGAGGCGCGTCGCGCCGCCGGCCTGGCGCTCGCGAAGCGTCTTGACGGCGCCTTCGATCGTGGGGTTGGAGATCCCCAGGATCTGGGCGGCCAAGATGGCGGCGTTCTTCGCACCGGCTTTGCCGATGGCCAGCGTGCCCACGGGCACGCCGCCGGGCATCTGGGCGATCGAGAGGAGAGCGTCCATGCCCTCCGTGGCCCAGCCCTTCATGGGCACGCCCAGCACGGGCCGCGCGGTGAGGCTGGCCAGCACGCCGGGCAGGTGGGCGGCACCACCTGCGGCGCCGATGAACACCTTCACGCCGCGCTTCTCGGCGTCACCGACGAACGCATGGAGTGCCGACGGCTGACGGTGCGCACTGATGGCGTGACACTCGTGGGGGACGCCCAGCTCGTTCAGCATCGAGCTGCAGTGCTGCATCGTTTCCCAGTCGGACGTCGAGCCCATGAGGACGGCAACGAGCGGTGCGGGTGCTTGCGACATGGATCCTCCAACGGTTGGCGCAGCCTACACGTCCCCGCGTTTCCGATCACTCGAAGACGCGACCGATGTCCGAGCTTGCAGGGGTCACCGACGATGCCTCGGCGAGAGCGGCGACCACCCATCCCACGACCACCACGGGCAAGACATGCCCCAGAGCCAGCGCGACCGGGGACGTCTCGGCAACGGACGTCCTGTACACGCAGCTGGCTCGCCAGATCACGGCAGCCATGCAGCCGCTTGCGAGCACCCAGGCGAGCACGAAGCGCGCGAGTCGCAGGGGGAACGCGTAGGGGCGCGGTCCGGGCGCGAGCCGTCGGGCCGCCCACCCCAGCCACGACGCGCCCATGACCGCTGCGGGCACCGTCGCGATCAAGAACGCCACGACGCCGCCAACGATCAAGCCGGCCCGCGAAGGCTCGCGCCCGAAGCCCCCCGGACTCAGGACGAACAAGGCACCGAAGGCGCCGAAGGCACAGGTCCCCACGAGGGCTGCGCCGTAGCCGAAGCTCCCGGCCCAGCGCGAGTCCGATCCCCGGGCAGGCGGCTCCATGTACCGACGGGCGCTGGCGCGGGCAACCCACGTGGCTCCGAGCACGAAGACGACTCCGTACGCCGCAGCCAGGGCGAGGACCTCCAGGAAGATCCAGGCGTTTCGCACCCTGTGTTCGCCTGGGGGATGCAGGAACAGGCGCATCACCAGGTCCAGCACCAGCGCGGCGACCAGACCGCGCGCCAGCACATGCAGCGGGTGCCGCACGAGCGCACGCGGAAGGCTAGTCAGCACGCGCCACAGCCCCGCCCACCCCTCCGGCGCCTCCCCGTCGACGTGGCGGGAGCGCTGGCTGACGGTGCCCGGGGCGACCGTCCTGGGCTGACCTCCGACGTGAGTCATTGCCCCGAGGCTACCGCCCCCGCGACCCGGGCGCCGCTCGGGCGGGTCGAGCGCGTCAGCTGCCCGTCGGGTACGTCACCGTCCAGGTGCCGTCGCGCGCCACGTCGGAGTGCTCGGTGACGGTGCCGTCGGGCCAGCGGATCGAGATCGAGGCGATGTCGGACTCGCCGAGGCCGAAGTGCAGGGCCGTGTCCTCGGTGGCGCCGAGGCTCGAGCCGCACTTGACCTCCTGCATGCGCACCACGCCGTCCGTGCGGGTCAGCGTGACGCGTGTGCCGATGGCATCGCGGTTGACGGGGCCGCCACCTACGCAGCGCACGGCCAGCCAGTGCCGCGCGGGCGCCGCCGGGTCGGCCAGTCCCTCGTTGCGATAGAGGAAGTAGCCCTCGTCGTGGTTGCCCACGATGAAGTCGAGGTAGCCGTCCTGGTCGTAGTCGCACGCGGCGATGCCCATGGTGCGCCCCGCATCGCCCGCACCGCTCTCGGCGGTGACGTCTTCGAAGGTCCCGTCGCCGCCGCCCAGCCAGAAGTGGCTCGGGCCGTTGGAGGCCGCGAGGTAGAGGTCCAGGTCGCCGTCGTTGTTCCAGTCCGAGAGCGAGAGGCCCCAGCTGTAGCAGGGGCAGGTCACGCCCGAGGGGACGCTGATGTCCGCGAAGGCCAAGCCACCGTCGTTGCGGAACAACCACATCGTCCCGCCGTCGGAGTGCGCGACGTCCAGGTCGAGGTCGCCGTCCACGTCGCCCATCGCGATGCCCATGCCCAGGACGCGCGTGTCGAGTCCCGCAGCCACCGCCATCTCGGTGAAGACCCAGCCGTCTTGGCTGGGGCCATCGTTGCGGAAGAAGACGTTGCGGTTCGTCGGCTGGGCATCCGGGCCCGGGTAGCCCTTGTCGTTGATCACGTAGAGGTCCGGATCCCCGTCGTCGTCCCAGTCCGCCCAGCCGCCGATGAACCCGAAGCCCGTCAGCAGCGGGAGCCCCAGGCGCTCGCTGACGTCCGTGAACGTGCCGTCGCCTTCGTTGTGGAACAGCCGGTCCTGGGCCTCCAACCACCAATCCGGGTTCTCGACGCCGTCGAGGCAGTCCGAACAGCCCCAGTTGGCGACGTAGAGGTCCAGGAAGCCGTCGCCGTCGTAGTCGGCCGCCGAGGCGCTGTAGCCGCGACCGATGTCTTCCACGCCGGCCGTGATCTCCTGGAACCCCGCTCCCCCCACGTTGCGGAACAGGACGTTCGGGCCCCAGTTGGTGACGTACAGGTCGCGCCAGCCGTCGTTGTCGAAGTCGAGCCAAAGTGCGCCGCCGCTCCAGCGCGATCCGCAGGCCACGTCGCTCGAGTAGGCGGAGACTTCGAACGTGCCATCGCCCTTGTTGCGGTACAGGCGGTTGTCGCCGACGGCCGTGGTCAGGTAGAGGTCGACGTGCCCGTCGTTGTCGTAGTCGGCCCAGGCCTGGCCCGTCAGCTCGTAGTCCGTGACCACGTCGGGAGGCTTGACGTGCGCCATCGCGATGCCCGACGCGGCAGCGATCTCGGTGAACGTCACGAGCCCGGGAATGGCCGGCGGGGGAGGAGGCGGGGGGGGCGGGGGAGGAGGCGGCGGCGCCTCGTCCTCCGGCGGAAGCGGATCGGGGCTGGGGGCGGAGCCGCCGCCGCATCCCGGTGCACCGCCGAGGGCGAGGGCAAGCATGGCGAGCCACGCGAGCGCCCTGCGGCGCCAAAGGGCGCGAAGGTCGGGAGGCCGGGTGCTCATGGGCACGTCCTTCCCCACCCCCACGGCGTCACGGCGCTTCCGTGCGACCTGTCCGGGGTCGCGGCGCGCGCCTGCCGCCGGACGGGCAGGCGCGCACGGGGCCGTGCGCCCTTCGGGCGGGTGGGAGTCCGAAGGCTCTTGATCAGTTGCTGGCCCAGTCGAAGCCGCCGCTGGCGGCCGGGTAGTAGAGGATCCAGCCGCCGGTCCCGAGGTCGGGGGCGGTGAGGATCTCGTTGGGGGCGATGCCCGTCCCGAAGGTGGCGTTCGAGGGGTGGTTCACGTTGCTCCAGTCCGTGGTCTGGGACGTGGAACCCGCACCCGGACTGACACCGATCAAGCCACCGCTGTTCAGCGACGCACCGTTGTAGACGTAGTCGACACGGCCAGTCTGGTACATGTGGATCTGCATGCTGATGGTGCCGGTGCCATTGAAGTCGGCACTGTTGTTCCAGCTGAGGACGCCCCGGTCGGAGTGGGCCGTCGTGTTCCAGAAGAAGGTGCTGCTGTTCGGGCTCAAGTCACCCCAGAAGGGGGCCAGTCGCGCCGGCGCGGCCGTGAACTCGGTCGTGCTGGGGGTGAAGTCCGTGGACCCGCCGCCGAAGCTGAACGAGCCGTTGCTGTTGGCGAAGCCCGTCGAGTAGCTCGTCCCGTAGTAGGGGAAGGTGAACCCACCCGCGAAGCTGACGCTGGTCGCCGAGTCGTCCGAGACGCCGGAGATGGTGCCGCTCAGCGCGCTGGAGCTCCACGCGGGGAGCGTGACGGGCGGCAGCTTGGTGACGGTCCATACGTTGCCGGCGGAACCCGTGGTCGCCCCACTGGGGAAGAGCAGCGAGACACCGCCGGAGGCCGTCCCACTGGCCAGCGGATCGGCGAAGGTTCCGCTGAGGGCGGTGTTCGACACGACCGTGCCCGTGGCCATGAACGTGGCCGACGTCCCGTTGTTGAAGGGCGTGCCCGCGGAGGCCGTGAACGTCACGATGACCGAGGCGCCCGGCGACCCGAAGTTCTGCCCGATGATCGAGAACGAGGTGTTGGGCCCCGCCGTCTGCCAGGGGTTGAGGCTGCCGCTCGAGAACGAGCTGGGCGAGAACGAGGTGAACTGCGGAGGCGGCACGAACTGCACGAGCGGCGTGGCGCTGATAGCCGTGGAACCGCCCTGCAGCGTCACGCGGACGTAGGCCAAGCCCGCCACGCTGGGGTTGAGGGGTGGCGTCGTGCCGTCGATCTCGGTCGGGCCGATGACGGTGCCCGGGAAGCTCACCGTGGACGACGTGCCGCCGAAGAACGGCGTACCCGTGACGGCCTCGAGCGTGATCGTGGCCGTGCTGCCGGGGGGGGCGTAGGCGGTGCCCGTGACGGTGAAGGGGACCATCTGGCCGCCGGGAATCGTGCTGGGCGAGAACGCCACGACCGTGGGGATCGGGATCCAGTGCACGAGCGGGCCGCTGGAGGAGATCTGTGCGCCGTCGGGCAAGATCACCGTGACGGTGGCATCGGTGTCGAACGCCACCTGGCCATCCGGGAACAGGCCCGTGATGGTGGTGTCGTTCTCCACGGTGCCGATCGTGGTGATGCTGGCCGAGGAGCCACCTGCGAAGGGGGTCCCGGCGATCGAGGTGAACCGCACCGTGACGAGGCCGAGCGGGGGCTGGAAACCCTGGCCCGTGATGGTGAAGGGCGGCGTGACGCCCGAGCTGACGCTCGGCGGCGTCATGCCGAGGATCTGCTGGAAGACGATGTTGGTGACGGGGCCGTCCGACGCGATGACGCTGCCGTCGGCGAGGATCACCTCGACGGTGGCGTCCACGTCCGCGTTGGCGAACGAGGCCGGCGCCGTACCGCGGACCTGGGAGTCGCTGTCCACCGTGGCCTCGGTCTGGAAGGTGGCCGACGTGCCGTTGGCGAACGGGGTGCCGGCGGTGGCCGTGAAGCGGACGGTCACCTTGGACTTGCGGGCCCCGAAGCCCTTGCCAAGGATGCGCAGGGCGGAGCTGCCGTTGGAGTAGAGGGTGGTGGGCTGGAACAGCGTGATGCCTGGGCCTTGCGCCACGGCGCCGTGACTCCCGCAGCCGGCCGTCGAGGCCAACACTGCAGCGGCGATCATCAGGCTCGTCAGGACTCGGACCATGTGGACTCCCTTCGAGACGGTGCGGGCATGCGTCCGCACCGGCTCGCGTACCCCGCCTCGGCAGGGCGACCGTGAACCATCCCAAGCCCCCAGAGAGTAGCGCTAGGGCCCCCGCCGTTCCAGCGCCCGCAGCGGTTGGCGAAAAACCAAGCCGGGCGAGGGCCTAGGCCAGCGGCACGTCCGACACGTCCCCCCGGCGCACCCGCACCCGGGCGTCGGCCACTTCCAGGCGCAGGTCGCACGCCTCGAGCGTCGACAGGCGGTGGGCGATCATGAGGGTGGTCCGACCGACCATGAGCCGCTCCAGGGCCTCCAGCACCTCCGCCTCGGTGCCCGAGTCGAGCGCGCTGGTCGGCTCGTCGAGGATCAGGATGGGCGCGTCCCGCAGGAAGGCCCGAGCCAAGGACAGCCGCTGGCGCTCGCCGCCCGAGAGCCCCCCGCCGCCCTCGCCGAGCTGGGTGTCCAGGCCCTGCGGCAGGGCCTGTATGAAGCGGAGGGCCGCCGCCTGGCGGGCGGCCTCCTCGATCTCGCGCCGCGAGGCCCCGGGCCGGCCGTAGGCGATGTTCTCGGCCACCGAGGCGCGGAAGAGGATCGAGTCCTGCAGGACCATGGACATCTGGGCGCGCAGGTCCTTGAGTCGAAAGTCCCTGATATCGGTGCCGTCGAGGAGCACGCGCCCCTGCTGCGCCTCATGGAAGCGGGGCAGCAGCCCCAGCAGCGTGCTCTTCCCGGAGCCCGTGGGGCCGGCGATGCCGACCCGCGAGCCGGCGGGAATCGTGATGTCGACGTCGACCAGCACCGGGCGGGCCGGGTCGTAGCCGAAGGTCACGTGGTCGAAGCGGATCTCGCCGCGGGCCCGGGTGAGGGGCAGCGCGTCGGCCTTCTCGGGGGCTTCGGGCGCCTCGTCCAGAACCCGGTAGACGCGCTCCGCGCTGGCCAGGGCCCCTTGCAGAGCCGCCAGCCGCGTGCCGACCTCGCGCAGGGGCTCGAAGAGCTGCGAGAGGTAGGTGAACACCATCAGCAGCTCGCCGAGCGTGAGCTGGCCGCCCTGCACGTGGCGTGCACCGACCCAGAGGAGGGCCGCGGCACCGACGCCCGTGATGACGCCGACCAGGATGTCGAACACCCCGTGCACCCACACGGCCCGCATGGCCGACTGCACGTGCCGCTCGCCGCGGTCGCGGTAGCGCGCACTCTCGCGCGCCTCCTGGCCGAACGCCTTGACCACGCGCAACGCCCCCAGCGTCTCGGAGACCACGCCGAGCGCGTCGCTCTCGCGCTCGCGCACCTCGGCCCAGCGCCGCCGCAGCCGGCCGCGGAACAGCTCGGTCAGGACGAACAGGGCCGGGCCGCCGGCGATCGCGATCCACGCCAGGGTGGCGTCCAGCCGCCCCACGGCCACCAGCAACACGACGACCTTGACGAGTGCCGTGGCGAACGGGATCACGCCCTCGACCGCCACGGACTGGATCGAGCCCGCGTCGAACTGCAGGCGGTAGAGGGAGTCCGCCGCTCCGGCGCGGTGGTGGTAGCCGAGCGAGAGGCGCTGCAAGTGGTCGAAGAGGCGCGCCCGGAAGGCCAGCACGAGGCGCTGACCCACCTGGGTGCGCAGCAGCCACGCTCCCAGCTGCTGCAGCTGCATCAGCAACGCGATCAGCAGCACGGCGCCGACGGCGACCACCAACAGCGAGTCGGCATCGCGCTGCAGGGTGTCGGGGATCACGCGCGCGAGCACGTCCGGGAGCGGCCTGTCCCCCAGGACGTGGTCCACCACGATCTTCACGGGAACGGGGAAGAGCAGCGCCAGGGGCGCCGCGAGGAGGCTCACGACGACGAGCAGCGCCACGCCACCCCAGTACGGCCGCGCATCCACAAGCAGGCGTCGGTAGAGCGCGGCGTCGCCGTAGGTCCGGGTGGGGGACGAGGACACGCCGGGACGCTACCCGAAGCCCGCGCGAGGCGGCGTGTCCGATTGCGTAGGCGTTCAGCCCCTGGCGTGCGGGCGTGCGGCTCGCCAGGTGCTCGGTTTCAGAACACCTCCGCGAGCCTCGCGCGACCCCGGACGTGTCAGGACCCTTGCCGCGGAGCGGCGCAGCCGCGACGTGGGCGAGGTGCCTGCAATGAAACTCCCTACGCAGCGGTGGCGGCCTCCTTGAGCTCGACGTCGAATCCCATGGCGCGAAGCTTCTTCACCATGCGGTTGGCGGTGCGCTGTTGTTGCTGCTTGTCGACGTGG
>JBFWRP010000042.1:0-25784 GCA_050248855.1 Planctomycetota bacterium
GTCGCGCTGACCGGTCCAGATTCGCCCGTTGTAGGAGACCCGCGCGATCGTCCTGTTCGCCGCGTTTCGCACGTCGGCGCTCTCAAGCCCCCAGCCCGAGAAGCCGAGGTTGTTGCCGTCGAGGTACTCCCGCACGGCGCGGGAGGCAGCGGCGAGCGTGGCGACGCCGACCCATGTGCCCGGTGCGATGCGGACCCTGAGGGCGGTCATCGCGCACGACCCTTCGTCAGCGGCGTCCAGACGGTGCGCATGGCATCGTCGGCCGTGGGTGCGCGGAAGGCGCGAGCCGTGCGGCGTTCCCGCTTGAAGGCCGCCACCGCGTCCTCGTAGGCAGCCTGCTGCGCGGGCGTCCGACTCGTCATGTCGCGGAGGCGTCGCGCGCAGGCCAGGGTGCGGTCAGCAGCCGCACGCTCGCACGCGCTCTGCATGGTCTCGGCGTGGCGCGTCACGCGGCACCACCCTTCGCGCCGGTCCCGAAGAAGCGCGGGCCCGAGATCGCCCTGTAGCCCGTGATCGCCAGCGCGACCGCCGTGAGCGAGGCGTACGCCTTGCCCTTGTAGAGGTACCCGTCGGCCGTGACCTGCACGGCGAGCTTCTCGCCCTTGTAGGTCTTCTCGAGCACGCTCCCCGTCGCGGGCAGGCGCGGATCGCGCGGCTTCGTCGTGCTCGGTGCCGTCGGCGCGGTGGCCTTGGGCTTCGTCGTGCGCCTTGTGGCGGCCTCCTTCGCCGCCGGCTTCTTCGCCTTGGCCGGGCGTTTCGACGGCGTCTTCTTCTTCGTGGTCTTCGCCATGGTCGTAGCTCCTTGCGGCGGGGGACTCCCGCCGTCGAACGCGATCAGGGCTCGCGCGGGGGAACACCTCAAGGTCCTTCTCCCGCTGCCCGCGGCGCCCATTCCTGGCGCTCAGGGGCGCCGCTTCGCTGTTGTGAGGCTCGGCTCTGTGCGCACTGGCTCGCCTCGGCGCAGAGGCGCACGTAGCCCCGCGCGAGGATCTGCGCGAGCTCGCGCTGAATCTCCTCGGGCGACGGGTTGCGGCGGTCGGCGGCGCTCATGCCGCAGCCCTCCGCCCGTGCTCGGCGCCGGGGATGACGGCAGTGCGACCCCCGCGGGCGGACGTGGCGTTTCCTGCCCCGGGGCAGGCGAGCATCCCGCGCCGGTTGGTGTTCTTCCCTCGCGCTTCCGTTTCTGTTCCCGTTCCCGCCTTCATATGAAGGGCGGGAACAGCGGGACCAGAAACGTCAGCGGCTCGAGGCGGGGGTTGGAATCCTGCCCCGGGAACACCGGGGGCAGGTTCGGGACCGGAATCGGTTTCGCCCGGCGAGGACGGGTCGGGTGCGCGCGGCGGGGGTGTACCGAGGGCCGCATAGAGGTACGGATCGCCCCGCTTCCCTTCGCCCATTCGGGCCACCCTTCGGGCGTGAGCCAGGGCAGTGAGCGTCGTGCGGATGTCCCCTCCCCGCTTCGGGATCTCCGTGACGATGTCCTTGGAGGGAAACCACTGACCGCGGCGGGCTCGCAGGAAGGCGAGGATGGCCGCCTCGACCTCCTCGCCCTGGACCTTGCGCGCGTCGCCCACCAGCTCGAAGCGGGCGGGACCCGCCTCAGGCTGGACGAGCTCGACCACGACGTCCCGCACCCCGACCGCCCGAGACTCGATGTGCAAGAGCCTGCGGTTGGGTTGGCCCTCTGTGCCTTCGTTACGTACCTCGATGGTCGCCTCGACCGCCCCGGCGATGGCCGAGGAGCCCCGGGCAGCCACGCCGCCCTCGCGGTCCTTGGCCTTCCCGACGTGGTGGATCAGGAGGACGGCGAGGCCCTGGTCCGCGGCCTCCTGCAGCGGGCGGAGCGCCTTGATGACCGTGCCCGCGTCGTTCTCGGACGCGCCCTCGAGCGCCGCCCAGAAGGCGAAGGTGTCCACGACAAGCAGACGGTGCCCGCGCGCAAGGGCGAGCGCGGTGCCCTCGCGCATGAGGGCGGCCCACTCGGGCACGCCCGCGAGCACACCGCGCGACAGGACGACGCCGTGGCCCGGGTCCATGCCGAAGCGGCGGATCCGCTCGGCCAGGTCGTGGTCGCCCTCCTCGGAGAGGATCACCGCGCCGGTGCGCGGGAGCAGGGCCCCGAGGAAGAGGTAGCCGAGCTCGGCCGCCGCGACGATGGCCCAGGCGAGCGTCGTCTTGCCGCCGCGCTTGGCAAGCCCGACGAGTTGGACCAGGGCCCCGAAAGGAATCAGGTCGGGGACGAGCCACTCGCGGGGCTTCTCCTCGGTGGCGCTGAGGATTTCGCCGTAGGTGCGCCAGCGAAGCCCCGCGGGAGCGGAGGCGCCGCCGATCGGATCCGCATCCTCGAACGGGTCCGGGGGCAGCGTGCCATCGCGGGCGCGGTCGTTCTCGTCGCGCGGGCTCACGAGGCCTCCGATCGCCGGGAGCGGAACACCTGGCAGCGGGGGGCGAGCGTGCGCGCGATCGCGGTCGCGTACTTCTCACCGGGTTCGTCGTGATGGGTGCGGAGCGCGACGCGCGCGCCGGTGGGAATGCGCGCAGCGATCGCCTCGGTCCAGGCGCCCGACTCGACGCCGAAGACCGCGGGCACCTCCTCGGCCGCCTCGGAGCGGTTGGTGCCCCACGTGAGGAAGTCGGGCTCCCCCTCGACGACGACGACCGCGCCGTTCCAGGCCTCGGAGCGCTCGCCCCGGAGCAGGACCCTGCCCACCAGATCCGCCATCACGGCGCCGCGTGTCGTGTGGCCTGCAGGAGCAAGCGACTTCGGCTCGACACCAGCCACGACGGCGCGGGCGCGAAGCGAGGCGAGGTTCCCGTCGGCGTCGTAGAGCGGGATGATCAGGCGGTGTCCGCTATGGGGCCACGCGCTGCCGGCGCCCCAAGCCCACGCCGGAAGCGGCGCGTCGGCGGGTAGAGCGCGTGCCAGGACCTCGAGCTCGACCGTGTCGGGATCGAGTCCGCGTCCCTCGATCCAGGCGGACACCTCGGCGTCCTCGACCACCGAGCCGCAGTTGGCCCAGAGCGAGGCGACCTGGTCCTGCGGCGGGAGGCGCCGGACTGTGCGAGGGACATCCCTGTCGGGAACGTGGCCACCCGCAGTGTGCGTGGGGTGCCGGGGATCGTCGGCGCCGTGCCGAAGGGCACGTCGGATGACGGAGCGGGCCTCCTGTTCGCCAAGCCCACAGGCCTCGGCCGCCGTGATGAGCAGCGTCTCGACCTCCTCCTCAGTGAGAACACCGCCCCCCACGAGCCGTCCGAGGCCGTACGCCTCGTTGCGGAGCGTTCGATTGCGCGTGCCAGCGTTGGCCGTGCTCACGCGGAGGGTTGCGATGGCCAACGCCGAGCGGGCGTAGGCCGGCATCGAGGCCGTCGTCATCGCTCGCCTCTCGGATCGCCGGGGCCGCTCACGGCCGCCTCCCCTCGCGCGGGGCGGGTGCGTGCTCGCGGTCAGACGCGAGCCGGAGCGCGAGCACGCGCACGGACTCCGCATCCCACAACCACGCGCCACCGCAGCGCGTCGCGGGAACGCGCGCCGCGCGCAGGATTGCGATCGTCTCGGCCGCCGTGCGGGCCCCAAGGACCTCGCGGGCCTCTCGTGTCGTGAGTCGGGTGTCATTCATCACGACACCACGCTGCACGAGGACGGTGTGCCTGTCAGTTCCCCCTTGGTTCCCCTTTGGTTCCCGTCGAGGGGCGCAACGAGGAGCCCCCCTCCCTCGACTCGGTGCACGATGCCGCGCGCCTCGAGCACGCGGAGATCACGAAGGACGGTCCGCTTCGCCCGTCGGAGATCGAGCGCGAGCAGGTCCAGGGACCGCGCGACGGGTGTCGCGAGCAGGTAGGCCCACAGGGCGCGCTGGCTCGCTGACGGCACGAACCGTGCGCGCGGAACGTCGCCAAGGGCGTCGCGAATCGCGCCGAGGGTCGCGGCGTCGGCCATCCGAAGCACCGCGAGGACCGCGGCGGCGGATAGTGGTAATGGCGGCTCGTCGCCCGAAGGTGGCGGGTCGCCGCCGCTCTCAGCCGTCTCGGTCGTCGTCGTGACAGCCGGGGCGGGGCGCGACCGTGCGGACCTACGAGGCGCCCGGGGACGCGATGTGCGGGGCCTGGAGGCGGGGCGCCGAGGCGCCGCCCGCGGATGATCCTCGGCATGCGCGAGGATCTTGTGCTCCGCGTCTTCCCTCGCGCGGATCGCGCGGTCGAGATCCTCCTGCGCGCGGCGGTAGGACTCGTTGGAGACGCTGCATGCGTACTCCTGCGCGTGGTCCTCCATCGCGCCGACGGACCGCGACGCCTCCGCTTCCTCGCGCACCCTCTCGCAAAGGGAGTCCAGCAGGGACGGATCCATGTCCTCGCCCGCGGCCTCGTAGACGGCATCGAACGCCCGGGCGAGCTCACGTCGGGCCCGTTCCCTGCGCGCCTGCGCGAGCGGTTTGAGGTCGCCGTAGCGAACGACCGTCCTACGCCCCCCCGGCTCGAGGTTCGTGCAGTACACCGCGTCCGGGGGCCTTCCCCACGGGCTGTGCTCGACGTTCTGCACGGCTGCGGCGGCCGCCACGTCCTCGACGAACGCCTCGCGCAGCGTGTCGAGCAGCCTGCACAGCTCGAGGTGGTCGGAGGCGGCCTGTCCCCCCGAGCGAATAGCCTCCGCCATGTCGGTTCTCCGGGCCGCGCCCCCGGCTGGTCGTTGGGGGTGCGGCTCCTCTCACTTCGTCGGAGCCGCCCGCGGTTGGCGGCAGTTTCTCCCGTGGGGGGGACCACAGTGTCCACCGGCCCCGCGGACGGTTCCCGTCCGACCTCCACCCGCCGCCCGATCGACGCCGAACCCACACGTGGCGGGCTCCCGGAGAGCGGGTCAGGTCCGTCAGCCTCGGCCCGGGGAGAGCCAGCGAGGCGGCCCAACGAGAGACCTGGCTCGCTCAGGGGGGCCTGAGGGCGGCGCTCAACGCCCGAGGTCGGGAGGTGCTGTTGGGAGACGCGTCCCCTGCGAGATTCAACGGCTACCGCGACACGCCCTCGAGGAACGTGGCGAACTGCTCCGGATCGAGGAAGCCGTTGTGCCTCGCGAGCACCGCCCCGTCGGCCCCGAGAACCCAGATGTCGGGCACGCCGTGGACGTCGAGATCGCGCGCGGCAGCCTCGTCCTGTTCCACATCGACCTTCAAGAACTCGAGGCCGGCGAGTAGCTCGCGCACGCGGGCATCCACGAGCGTCGTCTCCTCGAAGACGCGGCAGAGCCTGCAGAAGGGTCCTCCGAAGTCCACGACGAGGGGGACGCCTCGGGTGCGTGCGCGCGCCAGGGCCTCTCGTAGGGCGGGTGAGGTCGGCTCCGCCAGTCGCTCGATCTGCTCGGTGCGGGCAGGGGCCTGCTCCAGGAGCGAGGGGGCGTAGCCCAGTTCCCGGATCGCCGCCAGGACCGGTGCCACGTCGGCCCCTGGCGCCAGTTCCACGGCGAACGTCTCCGAGGGGATATCGAACTCAGCGCTCGAGACCTGCTTGAGGACGCGCACGGCGTCGAGGACCCCGTTGGGTCACCCGAGTCAGGTGATGCCGAGGGACTTCACCATGCCCGCGGCGCGGATGTGGACCACCCGCCGCTCCTGTGTCGGCGAAGGCCCGGGTTCTCCGATCGCCTCGACCTCGTAGCCCTGGCCTTCGACCGCTGCTCGCAGGGCCGCCTCCCGTGGCCGAGGCGCCGGTTCGTACCAGACCCTGGCCGCGCCGCGCTCGTGATCGGCCGCTGCGTCCACGACACCCACGACGTCGAGCAGGGCGGTGCGAACGCCGGCCGCGCACGTCTCGCACGTCATGCCCGAGATCCGCAGCTCGAGGGACGGCAGGCTGGCGAGTCGTTCATCCTGCGTCGGACCCGTTCCCCCCAGCAGGGCGGACATGGCCGATGGGAACGCGATGGAGAAGCCGAGCAACGCGACGGCGACCCAGAAGAAGGCGCGCACCGTGCGGCTCTTGTTTCCCCGCCGGACCTCGCAGCCCGAGCCCTTCGCGCAGGGCGCGCGGCGCAGGTAGATCAGGTAGAACGAGAATCCGATCAGCATGGGTGCGACGACAAGGAGAACGGGCCTCAATCCCTCGAACGTCGCAGCCACGCCCGCAGACGAGGCCCCCAAGGCCACCAGCAGCAGCGGGAGCCAGCAGCAGGCCGACGCGCCGATCGCGGTGAGGCCCGAGAGCCCCAGCGCCGCGAACGTCGTGCGGCCCGTTTCTCGCTCGCGCGTGTCGGGCTCCGAGAGGATGGCGGCTTCGCAGCAGCCTGCGTCCTCCTCGGGACCGGCGCTGCATGCCCCCTTGCTTGTCTCACCATCGGGCATCGCCACTGCCGCCTCCTTCTCTGCGCGTCCGACTTCGCGGGCGACGTCGCCTAGGCAGCAGGTGCCCTTCGGGTTGCTGACCTCGCAGCTGCATTCGCCGGCCTTGACGCGCGCCTTGATGTCGTCGGGGATCGTCGTGCGGCCGTTCCGGACGATGTCATCCCGGATGTCCTCCACGGTGTGCCCGAAGCAGTAGCAGACCGTGTACGGAGGATCGCGCTCCTTCTCGCCGACACGAACCTTGAGTTCCGACTTCTCGATGGTTCGTCCATCGGCGTCGAAGTAGACGACGCCGCAGTCCTGCACCCCGCAGTAGTGCCAGTTCCCCGACAGATCCGCTCGACTCGTATCGAGGACGAGGCTGCGAACCGTCTCACCGGCAACCGGGCGTCCCGGCGTTCCGGTCGCGGGACAGCGGGGAGTGGACCTACTTGTCGCGGCAGCAGGGGGGCACATCGCCCTCTGCCTCGTTCCCCTTTCCGAGGGGGCACTCGTCCGCGCAGATCAACTCCCCGGTGAGGGGGCACTCGATCATGCCGGGACAGTCGGCGCGGTTCGGATCACGCACCGTGGCGTCGTCGCCACCCGAGGCGGCGATTGCGACGCCACCGCCGATAAGGGCCAGAACTGCAAGGGCAATGAGGGTCTTACGCACAGGGGGTCTCCTTCTTGCTGGCGGCTCCTCAGAGCCGATAGCCGTACGCGGATGGATTCGAGCGCATCTCTTCCATGAACCGCTCCGGGTCTCCTTGGAACTCTTGAGGGCATCCAGGGCAGCAGAAGCCGATCTTCTCGCCCTGGTACTCGACCACCAAGCCTGGGTTCTCGGTGTCGATCTCGCCGCCCTGGACGGGACAGATCTTGTTGGCGAACCCTGCCTCCCAGGGATCGGCCCGGCCGCAGGCCGAGAGCGAGATGGAAAGCGCCAGGATGGCGATCGTCGCGAGGGTTCTGCGCATGACGGTTCTCCGTGGTCCTGGCTGCGACCAGGCCGCACGCAGATTCAGACGAGCCGTACCTAGGTACAGGGTTTCATCCCTTTCCTCCGCTGGTCGTGGGGGGCGCCGCGTCCCCGGCATCCAGGGCGTCGAGGATGGGGCACTCCTCCACGGGCCCACGGCCACGGCAGCGGTTCGCCAACCTCGTCAGCGCCTCCTCCATTCGGCGCAGGGACTCGATCTTCTCGTGGATGTCCGCGATCTTCTCGCGTGTGCGCTGGCGGATGTCTGCACACCCGACGCCGGGACGCACCCGGAGATCGAGCAGCGCGCGGATCTCCTTCAGCGTGAATCCCAGCGCCTGGGCCTGGCGGACGAACTGCACGCGGCGCAGCGTGTCGGGAGGGAACTGGCGATAGCCCGCACCCGTTCGCGGTGGCTTGGGAATGAGCCCACGGCGCTCGTAGTAGCGGATCGTCTGCGGGTTGACCCCCGCGGCGCGAGCGAGGGCGAGGGACGTGAGCGACTGCATGGCGCGCCCATTCTACAGCCT
Source organism: Planctomycetota bacterium (assembly GCA_050248855.1). Taxonomy (GTDB): domain Bacteria; phylum Planctomycetota; class PLA2; order PLA2; family JAEUHO01; genus JACKGW01. The sequence goes on from JBFWRP010000042.1 coordinate 7,821, forward strand.
GTACCTAGGTACAAGGTCAAGCACGAAGTCGGGAGGACGCTGCACGACCCGATGGGGTGGGGGGGCCTTCCATCTCTAGGAATGGAGCCCCCCGAGCGGGCGCGTGGGCGTGTCGTTCTTTTCACGGGATAGGGGGGTTCGCGTGGCGCGCGATTCTGCCCCGGGTTCTGTCCCCCCAGAGCCCTAGAGTCTGGGCTGTGGCGCCCGAGGGGCTGTGTACGCACGCCCGGGCGCCACGCGGGGTCTCCAGCCCCCGCGAGCGTCAAGAGCCGCTCTGCGGAATGGAGATCTCCATGGACCTGTACTCGTCCCCCCGCGCCATCATCTGCCCGGACTGCGGGAAGTTCACGCTCGTCGGCAGCCGAGGCCCGATGCCCGAGCGGTGCCGCCAGTGCCGCGCCTGGCGGCGGCGCCCGATCCGGCCGGAGCGCCTCGCCGGGAAGACAACCTGTTCGACCTGCGGCGCCGAGGTCCCCGTTCTGGGACGGCGCGGCCAACTGCCCAGGTTCTGCCGTCCCTGCCGGCGGGAGGCCGCGAACGCCAAGCGCCGGGTCGGCCCGCCGATCACCGGGCTCATCACCGCCGAGGACTGGGCGCCCTACCTCCCGCCGCGACTGGAGTGGTAGTCCGGCCGGGTCCCCGGCCCGGGCGCTGGCATGCAACGCACGAGGGCGCTCCACGGGCTGGGAACGGGGGGCTCGGCGTGCAGCGTGCGGAGTGCATGACGTTCGGCACCGAACCTCTGCCGCCCCGAAGCGGTACAGTGGCAGACGAGGAGGTTGTCGATGCGCTGGTTCGTGCCAGGTGGCGTCCTCCTGCTCGGAGCCCTCCTGACCCTCGGCGGTCGCTTCGTCTTCGGACCCCGCGAGGAGGTGTCGGCGCGTGCCGACCGCCTGCGCAACGAGCCGAATGCCACGCCGGCCAGCCAGGCTCCGCAACTCGTCGGGCGTCCCGCCGCGCAACCGGGCGCCTCGGTCGTAGGGGCGGGCGGCGCCGAGGCGCACGCGGCGCCGCCCGGTGCCGTCGGGAGGCCGGCCGACCTCGTCCTCGTGGAGGCCACGACGGACCGCGACACCTACTCGTTGGGGGAGCCCGTCCGCATCCGGCGGACCTTCGAGAACCCGTCGGACCGACCGATCCACATGGACGCGGCGGCGTGGCGCCACAAGGCCCACGCGGAGGTGGTGCTGGCGACCGGGAGAGGGGCGGGGATACGGGAGCCCTCGACGCACGGCGTCCCAGAGGTCACGATCGCGCCCGGGAAGCAGGTCGTCAACGAGCTCGTCGTCGAGCTGCCTGCACCCGGCACCTGGACGGTCGAGATCCCGCCCGAGTATCAGATCCGAGGCTCGGGGCGCACGTGCTTCCGGCTCCAGGTCACGGTGGTCGATCGCATCGACGAGCCCGCCCTCGCGGCGAAGTTCGAGCGCCTCGCCCGCGCGATCGAGAAGGAGGACCCCTCCTGCCCGACCTGCTGGTCGGACGCGCACAAGGACCTCGCGACGCTCGGAGCCGCCGCCGTGCCCCATCTCCGTCGCTGGCTGCGCGAGGCCGAGGTCGCGCACCTGCGTGCCGTTGCCGCGAAGATCCTGGGCCCCCAGGTTCGCGCGGGCGCCCTGGGCCGGGACGAACTGCTCGCGGGCCTGACGGATCCCGAGGCGTCCGTACGCACGATGTGCGTCGCCGCCCTGGCGGGGACCGTTGGCCGCGACGTGGTGGACGCGCTCCTGCTCCGGCTCCGCGACGCGGACCGTTGGGTGCGCTTCGAGGCGATCCGGTCCGTCGCGCAGTCCGACGACGCGCGGGTCGTGCCTGCCCTCGTCGAGTCCCTCGAGGACGCGGAGGCGTTCGTTGCTCAGCGGGCGGCGGAGGCCCTTGCCGACAAGGGGAGCGCCGCGGGGATCCGGGTGCTGGTGGAGGCACTCGTCGCGGACCCCGTCCTGACCGCCTTCAGCGTTGTGGACGCCCTCGAGAAGCTCGCCGGGGTCTCCTTCGGCAAGGCGGAGATGCCCCTGGTCCACTCCAACGTCGAGGCCACCGAGGAGGCCGTCCGCGCGAACGAGACCGTCGCCAGGCGCTGGCGCGAGTGGTGGGAGAGCGAGGGGCGTAGGCGCTTCGGCGACTGACCAGTACGGAGTCGAGCGTTGATCCCGGCGCCGGCGCCTGTCCGTGGCGGCATGCACGATGGTGCGCGTCACCCGGCCGGGGAGTCCCATGCCCTTCCGCCTGTTCCACGACTTCTTCCCGGCGATCGCTGAGCGCGAAACCCGCACGCTCATCGTGCCGCCGGGGTCCACGAAGGCAGCCCTCCCCGTGGGGGAGTACGGGGTGCCTCGGGCGTTGCGCTCGCGGTCCCGCGCGAGGACCCTGGGCGCAGGGCACGTCCGGTGACGACACCCAGCCCGTCGTCCGCGTCGTCCCCGGGCGGCTCGCGTGTGGGCCCCTGGACGACCCATAGAATCAGCCACTATGCGCATGACCTTCGCCGTGCTCCTGTTCCTGCTCATGCCGCCGGTCGCTTCGGGTCCAGCGCGATGCGAACCGGAATCTCCGCTCGCGCAACTCGGGTCGACCGAACTTGAGGTGAGGCATTGGGAGGGCACGTTCGGTACGTACCTCCAGCCTGCGGTCGGAGACCGCATCGTTTTCGATCCGTCGAGGTTGGGCCGCTCCGGGCTCGTCACCGTCGTTCCCGCTTCGGGAGCCGGGGGCGCATTCCCCCTCGATCACTTGCGCGTGGAGTTGGACGTTCGCCAAGGCGACGAGGCGACCGGGTGGACACGCCGCATTGTCTTGAAGGGGCGCAGGTCGGAGATGATCGCAGAGAAGACGGTCCTCGAACTCGTGTTGAAGCGAGTCGTGGCCACATCGGAAGTTTGTGACGGTCGCACCGTGGCCTTGACCGGAAACGAGACATCCGCAACCCTCCGCATCTACTCCCTACGCGACGACGAGACCATCCGCGAGTACGGGAGCGCATTGGCCTACCACGACCTCGACGCGGGGACCCGGATCCCGAGCAAGCCGAGCCGGTAGCACTCGCCGACCAGCGGCACACCCCCGCCCGGCGAGACGTTCCCGACGATGCGCTACGGGCTGGCACAAGAGAGGGCATGGAGTCGCGACCCGGGTACTACTACCCGGGTGCTGGAGACGTAACCGTTCACGGCATTTGAGGCCGCCAAGCGGGATCAGGTGGGCATGAGAGAGGGCGGCGCCAGCCCGTTGAGGTGCGCATCGACGGCTTGGCAGATGAACTGGAACGCGGATCGTCCCTGCGTAGCGCAGGTGGCCATGCACCGCGAGGGGGACGAGATCGAGTCGCCCCGGCGGATGAGACGGCTGAAGGAACTCCTGCGCATCAACCACAGGCTCCTCGATCTGGGCGACCGGCTCGGGATGAGCCGGCTGGCTCGCGCGCGCATGGGGCTCCGGTAGCGCTTTGCCGCTCCGCTGTCCGTGGCGGGATGCACCATGCTGCGCGTCACCCGGCCGGGGAGTCCCATGCCCTACCGCCAGTTCCACGACTTCTTCCCCGAGATCGCCGAGCGCGAGACCCGCACGATCATCGTGCCGCCGGGCGCCACGAAGGCCGCGCTCCCGGTGGGAGAGTACGGCCTCGTCGAGATGTTCTGCGACGAGCGCGGCTGCGACTGCCGGCGCGTGTTCCTCGCCGTCATGTCCAAGCGCCGGGGGCCGGAGGCGGTCATCGCGTGGGGGTGGGAGCCGCGGGAGTTCTACGCCCGCTGGTCGGGCGAGGACGACGAGATCCTGCTCGACAGCCTCGTGGGACCTGCGCTCAACCTAGGGAGCTCCGAGACCGAGCTCGCCCAGCCCCTGCTCGAGCTCGTGACCGGGCTGGTTCGTACCGACCACGCGTACGCGGTGCGGATCCAGGAGCACTACCGCATGTTCCGCGCCCGTGTGGAGCGCAAGGTTACTGCGCGAGGCTGGTTCGATGCGGGGGACATTCGTTCCCGTCCGAAGCGCTCGCGGCATCGCCGCTGACCGCTCCCGGTGCATCGCGTGCGCGCGCGGCAGCTTGGCGTGCGACGCCTACGAGGGAGGGGACCTGCCGGGACGAGAGACGATGCGGGGCCCGAGGCTCCCGGTCCGAGCGACGGAGCGTTCCAGGGCCTCACGCCACGGCGCCTGGGGTGGCGTGATCCGGAGGGCGGCCCCGCCGCTCGCCCGCGACGCCACCGCACAGACGTTGGCGACCGCAACCGCGGCGGGCCAGACCCAGAGCCAGTGCCAGACGCTCCACCCCGCCGCGTAGACGATGACTCCGGCCTCGAGGGGGCCTGTGAGGAGGAGCAAGAACGCCGCCGAGAAGAGAACACGATGAAGGGCGGCGGCGGATCGTGCGACGAGGTTCATGACCGCCGCATGCTCTCGGCACCATCCGACAGGATAGAGGGGGGGGCCGCGGGCGAGACCGCCCCCCGGTGCCCGCCGCCCCGCAGGTCGTTCACGCGGCTTCTTGCGCCCGGCGGGGCGAGGGCGTGGGTGCGAGTAGCCGGTCAAACTGGTACGAGCAGCCGCTCTGCCGCCACCTCCGGCTCGCGGTAGCCCATCGCTCGGTACCCGCGGGCGCGGCGCTCGAACATGCGTGCGAGGACCGGCACGGACCGGTCGGCGTAGTCGTAGATGCGGACCTCCGTCTTGTCGGCGTGTCGCCGGTGGAGCCGCCCGGCGTACTGGACCAGCGTCCCTCGCCAGGACACCGGCAGCGCCAGGTGGAGCGTGTCGAGCCTGGGGTCGTCAAAGCCCTCTCCCGCGTAGCGCCCCGTGGACAGGACGACGTGCGCCTCTCCCGCTGGCAGGGCGACAAGCCGTGCTACTTCGGCCCTGCGGGCGCGCGCCCCGAGACCTCCGTGGAGCAGCACGAGGTGGGGTACGTGCGGACGTAGGCGCTCGGCCAGCAGGTCCAGGTGCTCGCGTCGTTCGGTGAGGACCAGCGGCGCGCGCCCCTCCTCAACGGATCGCCTGACATCCGCAAGGATGAGATCGTTTCGCGCGTCGTCGGCAGCCAAGAGCCCGTAGATCTGCTGGATGCCGGGCGCCTGCGCCGCGCCGTCCAGCCGGAAGGCGGTTTCCCGGACGTGGAGCCACCGCGCGAACGTCGTTGTGGCCGCCGCGTCCCGGGCGTCCACCCGGAACCGGACCGGGCCGCACTGCATGGTAACGATGGGATCGTGACCGTCGCGTCGGCGCAGCGTCGCGGTGAGGCCGGTCACGAAGCGCGCCTTCACTTCGGCCAGAACCTGCTCGAAGGACACGGCCGAGACGTGGTGGCATTCGTCCACGACGACGTGGCCGTACTGGGCCACGACGTCCGAGACGCGGCCCCTGCGGGAGAGGCTCTGGATCATCGCCACGTCGAGCCTGCCGTTCGCTTTGGAGTGACCGGCACCGATGCGGCCGATCTCCTTGGGCGCGAGCCCGAGGAAGAGGGCGAGCTGTGCGCGCCATTGGTCCAGGAGCGGCCTTCGGTGGACCAGGACGAGGGTGCTCCGCGCACGCTCTGCGATCAGTCGGATGCCGACGACCGTCTTCCCGGCGCCGGGCGGCATCACGAGGACCCCGTTGTCGTGACGGAGCATCGCGTCGACGGCCTGCTGCTGCGTGGCGCCCAACGCCCCGTCGAAGGCCACCTCGAGCGGCGCCCCCGCGGTCCGCTCGTCCCGAACCGCCAGCGACACGCCGTACTCGCCCAGCAGGGACCCGAGGCTCTCGCGGCACCCTCGCGGGAGACCCATGTGGAGCGCCGTCTCCTCCGCGCAGCCGATCACCCGCGGGGTGAGTGCCGTCGAGAGGCGCATTCCCTGACGCTCGTAGAACTGCGGGTTCTGGAACGCCGCGAGGCGCTTGACCTCGTTCAGGAGCGGTGATGGGAGCCCCGCCTTCTCGACGAAGAGCCGCTGGGCCGCGACGGCCCGCACGGTGGGCGGGCGTGGCCCATCGAGCTTCGCTCGGCGACGAGGTCGCGAGGGCCGACGTGCCCACGGAGTGGCGTCCCCCTCCTCGTCGTCCGTAGGCAGGGGGAGGCCGACGACCCGCCCCTCTCGGGCGGCACGCTCGGCGACATCTTCGACCAATGACCGCGGGGTCGGGGAGAGGCCCTGCAAGTAGGCCCAGGGATCGTCGAGGGGTTCCAGGTCCCCGTCCAGGAACAGCGTGTTGCCTCGCTTGCGCGCCTCGTGCTGGAGCGGCAGAGCGATCAGGTTCCCGAAGCCGCCCGCCGGCATGGTGTCCTGGCTAGGGAAGAGCCGGTCGTAGGAGGCGAGGCTCATGGCGTGACGCCGGCTCATCGTCTCCGTGAGGATGTGGCATCCCATGCGACGCGCCGTGGCAGCCGGCACGGGATCCGAGAAGAAGATCCACGCGTGCGCGCCGTTCCCGGACCGCGACCGTTCCACCGTGACGGCGATCCCGGCGTCCAGGCACGTGTCACGGAACGAGCGCACGTCGTCCTGCCACGTCTGCTCGTCGAAGTCGGCGGCGAGCAGCCAGCACGTTTCGTCCTTGAGCAGCGGGTAGAGCCCGAGCACGTGCTGTCCACGCAGATGACCGAGCAGGGCCTCGTCCGTGAGCGGAAGGAAGGCCCGGTTGGGGCACGCACCGCAGCGCACGCGCGGCTTCTCGCAGACGCCTTGCACCCACTCATTGCTGCAGGCGGGGGCGTAGCCCCTCTTCCCCGTACGCCGGTTCTCCCAGAGGCGCGGGTACAGATCGTCACGGCCTCGGAAGAATCGGCGGAAGAGCGCGAGCTTCTCCGCTGGTGCCATGGCGCCGCCGGGTCCGCCGGGAGGGCATGCTTCGCCCGTGGCGCACGGTGCGGCCCTCGCTCGGAGCCTCGCGAGGGTTGCCAGGGTCCGGCGACGTTCGCGCTCGAGGGCAGCGAGACGGGCCTCGGCTTCGTCGATGGTCTGGGGGTCGTGGGACACCGGACGCTACTCCCATGCTGGGGCACCGGGCCGGGCATGGTAGGACGGACCCACGACATGCCGCCGCGACCCCGATCCCCAGAGCACCACCCCCCGTTACGATCGCCGCCATCGCGACGTTGAGGTCCGGCGCGCGAGTACGCTACCCCTTCTCAGTCGACAAGAGCGTATCGTGCGACACCTGGAAGTAGGGGTGCGCGCCGTGTAGCTTCGGACCCTGCTTGTTTTCCGTGCGGGCGCCCACGGCGATCAGGACCGCTTCCAGCGTGTCAAGTACAACGCGAGCCGAAGCGACGTAGTTCGCCTTCTGCTTCAGAAGATCGTCTCCGCGCTTGTTGATCTTCCGCACTCCGAACCAAGAGAAGTACTCCCACTTCGGGCCCAGCCACGCGTGGCGTGTGTGGTTGCGAAGCCGCCCGCCGAGGGATGTCGTCTGCCCCGAATAGATGGCCTCGAACATGCTGTTGTAGAGCACGTACACTCCTGCTTGCCCCCAGAAGTTGACGTGCCTTGGCTGGCGCCCGTAGTTCTTGCGACGGCGGTTCCCCCAGAGGCCTCCGCGCTTGCTCTCCCAGCGAACCGCGGTCTTCCGCCAGTGGACGCCATAGCACTGGATGAGTCCTTTGGGCTTCCGGCGCTGTGATCGCTTCTTGGCCGCCATGCGTCCTCCCACCTGTGTGCCTGTGGCCTACACATCTCCGCGCCTTGCGGTCTTCGCAAATCGGTCGAAGAGCCAATCGAGGAAGTACCGGGCGAAGTCCTGGTCGTCAGTGACGCGCTTGTAGAACTGGAAGTTGGTCTCGACCATGTCTTGGAGTTCGTCGGTCACGACGTGGTCGAACGTCAGCCGGGCATTGGCGGGCGTGTTCGCCCGCAGGGCCGCCTGGAGCGCCTCGTTGGATGCCAGGTGCTCCTCCAGGGCCTGGATGGTCACCTTGTCCTCCTCGCTGAAGCTCGTACCGAAGCGCTCGTTCAGCTCCTGGATGATCCGGGAGAGCGGCTCGATCTCCGCGACGGGAGGGGTGTGCCCGCCGGTCCCCTGGATGGGATCGACCTGCGCCTCGCCGCGCCCCAAGCCGATCGGCCCCTGGAAGGTCGTGGTGATCCGGTAGGACTCCATGTCCACGTTCTCCTGCACCTCGCGGGGAAGCTGCTCCTTCGTCACGGGCAACAGGCGGCGGAGCATGCGACCGAAGAGGTAGAGCCGCTCGAGCTCCGCGTCCGCGAACGTGAGGATCTGGGAGAGGAACGCGTACAGGCGAACGTAGTCGGTGAGCTTGCCGCGGAACGCGGTCTGATCATCCTCGTCGAGGTCCTCGTAGCGCGCCAGCGGCGAGCGCAGCACCGCGTACACCTGCTCCTGCCGGGACTTCGGGTTGAACCAGACGGAGGCGAACTCGTCCAGATCCGAATCCGTGTAGACATCCGCCTCGTCCACGTCGTGCTGGATGTCGTAGAGCAGGTTTGGGTCCGTGGACTCCGAGAGCAGCGTCTTCTCGTAGTAGGGCTGGAACGCTTCCTGGATGACGTCCGCCTCATTGGCGAAGTCGAGGACCAGCGTCTCCTCCTTGTCCGGATGCGTGCGGTTGAGGCGCGAGAGCGTCTGCACGGCGTTCACGCCGCCCAGCTTCTTGTCCACGTACATGGTGTGGAGCAGGGGCTGGTCGAACCCGGTCTGGAACTTGTTGGCGACGACGAGGAAACGGTACGCCGGCTGCTCGAAGGTGGCCGCGGTCTTGGACTCGGAGATGCCATTCATCCCCGACTCGGTGAAGTCCACGCCGCCGTCGCGGACGGTCCCCGAGAACGCCACGAGCGCCTTGTAGGGCATCCCCCTCTCGCGGAGGCAGCGGTCGAGTTCCTGGCGGTAGCGGACGGCGTGGAGCCGAGAGCGCGTCACGATCATCGCCTTCGCGCGTCCCGCGATCCGGTGCGCGCTGTGCGTGTGGAAGTGCTCCACCATGATCTCGACCTTCTTGCGCACGGCATGCTCGTGAAGGTCCACGAAGGAGCGCAGCAGGTAGCTCGCCTTCGTGCGGTCGTAGCGCGGGTCGTCCTCGGCCGTCTTGAGGAGCTTCCAGTAGACATGGTGGGTGGTGTAGTTGGCGAGCACGTCGAGGATGAACTTCTCCTCGATCGCCTGTCGCATCGAGTAGAGACTGAACGGCTCGAAACGTCCATCCGGCCGGCGTGCCCCGAAGAGCTCCAGCGTCTTGGACTTGGGCGTCGCCGTGAAGGCGAAGGTCGAGACGTTGGGCTGCGGCCCGCGCTTCTTCATCTCTGCGACGAGCCGGTCCTCCACGTCCTCGGGTTCGTGCTCCTCCTCCCTCTCCGCCTCGGACAAGTCGCCGGACGCGAGGACGGACTTCAGGCTCTTGGTGCTCTCCCCGGACTGGGAGGAGTGGGCCTCGTCGACGATCACCGCGAAGCGGTGACCGGGCAGCGCGCCCATCTGCTCGGCGATGACCGGGAACTTCTGGAGCGTCGAGACGATGATCGTCTTGCCGGCTTCGAGGGCCTCCTTGAGCTGCCGGGAGGTCTTGTCGATGTTCTCGACCACGCCGAGCGTCTGCTCGAACTGCTTCACCGTCCGCTGGAGCTGGCGGTCGAGGATGCGGCGGTCGGTGATCACGACGATCGTGTCGAACACCCGCTGGTCCCTGGCGTCGTGAAGCACCGAGAGCTGGTGGGCGAGCCAGGCGATGGAGTTGCTCTTGCCGCTGCCGGCCGAGTGCTGGATCAGGTAGCGGTGGCCCGTGCCGTGGTCACGTGCGTCCCGGACCAGGCGCCGCACGGCGTCGAGTTGGTGGTAGCGCGGGAAGATGAGGGCGGTCTTGCCCGTCTTCTTGCCCTTGTCGTCGAAGAGCTCGACCTCATGGATGAAGTGCTGGAGGAGGTCGAGCACGCTGTCCCTAGCCCATATGCCACTCCAGAGGTAGGAGGTGGAGTAGCCCTCGAGGACGGGTTCGTTGCCGGCGCCGCCGAACTTCCCCCGGTTGAACGGAAGGAAGCGGGTGCTCCGGCCCGTGAGGCGGGTGGCGACCGCGACGAGGTCCGGGTCCACGGCGAAGTGCGCCAGGCAGCGGCCGAAACGGAAGATCGGCTCCTTGGGGTCGCGATCGGTCCGGTACTGCTTGATCGCGTGCTGGACAGTCTGGCCGGTGAGGGGGTTCTTCAACTCGGCGGTGAAGACGGGCAGGCCGTTGAGGAAGAGGGCGACGTCGAGGCTCTGCTCGGTCTTCTCGCTGTACTTGAGCTGACGGACGACTGCGAAGAGGTTGGCGTCGTGGAGGCGCTGCAATTCCTCGTTGAGCCCCGAGGCAGGACGGAAGTAGGCGAGGCGGATGCGGACGCCACGGTCCTTGAGGCCGCGCCGGAGTACATGGAGCGTGCCGCGCTTCTCGATTTCGCGGGCGAGGCGGCGGAGGAACTCCCCGCGGACCTCCCCGCCGTAGTGCTCCTTGAGCCGCGCCCACGACTTCGGTTGTGTCGCCTGGACGAAGTCGACAACATCGCGGGGGATGAGGCACAGGGACCGGTCATACTCCTCGGGCTTACGGCGTCGGTAGCCCCCCGGCATGCCCTCCCCGAAGGCCGAGGCGACCTCGCGGACCATGCCCGCGCCCCCGGGGCAGGCGTCGGGGCCGCCCGCAAGAAGCGAGCACTCGATCGTCTCCTCGAAGCTGCGCTCGGAGATCTTAGGGCTCATCCCACTTCCCCCCGGATGTCGATCTGGCCGGTCACGGCGGCCGAGATGAGGGCCGTGCGGTACTCCCTTACTCGGTCGGTAGCCTCTCGCATCTTGCCGATGATCCTCCCCAGCCGCGTTCGGTGGTTCAAGATGTGGTCGACGATGGCGGCTTGCTCTGACAATGTGGGAATGGGCGTGGCGAGTCTCTTGACGTCCGGCATGCCAATCGTCCGGACGGTTGCGCCCATCGTGACGCGCTCCAGCTCCTGCGTCATCGACCTCAATACGAACAAGAGGTACTCCGGTAGCATGCGCGATCCGCAAACCCAGCCGATGAAGTGCTGTGAAACCGCCATCCCCGCTCTCGTAATGGCGCAAAGCCCGATGCTGGCGTCGCGTGAGAACACGACGGTCCCTGCGGGAAGGATGTGCGCCGACGAATTGGCCAGCCCCGCAGAGGTTGTCATCGCCGCCGTGGTCTCGATGTAGTCGACCTCACGTAACTGACCGGTGTCCGCCAGAGATACCCAGGGGATATCGCCATCGCGCCAGTACGCTGCGACCTTCTTGTCCGGTGTGTGGCCACTCTCCATACGAGCCACCCACTTGATTCGATCCGAGTCCCAGTGCGCGGGGATCTCCCCCAGCCACTCCACGCCAGAATCCCTCATTGGCACGTGGGGGTCGAGCCCCTTGGTGACTGCCTGGGTGATGAGAGACGTCCGCTGCTCATCCAGCAGCTCAATCAGGCGCTCCTTCTTCGCGATCAGCGCGTCGATCTCGGCGGTCTCGCGATCGAGGAAGGCGGCAATCGCCTGCTGGTCGGCCAGCGGGGGGATAGGAAGCGCCAAGCCCTTCAAGGCGCCGCCGTAGATGTGGTAGACGGTCATGCCGCGCCCTGTCGTAGCCTTCTGCGCGCGTGCCACTGAACTGTTCGTGGCGTATCCGAGGAACCTGGAGTCCAGCGCAGCGCGGGGGCGAAGGATAATGATGTCGCCGCCGCAGCGGGCGCCCGACTGAAGGAGGTTCACCGCGGACATCCCTATCTCTTCGAGCGTTTCACCTGACGCTGCGAACAGCACGTCACCAGGGTGGATGGGCGTGTAGTCGGAAGCCCGGCCCGTTGGGATGTAGGAGCGGGGCTTCTCGATGAATCCGTCGTGAGTGGTGTAGAGATCGCCATAACGAACGCAGGGGATGCCCTCGAAGGCCTCGTCAGCCTTCGTCCCACCCCTACCCTTGGACAGCGTACCTAGCTGCCCTAGGCGCATGATGCTCCAGTGGACTGGGACTTCTGCGAGCCACGGCCAGCCGGTGTCCTTGTACTCCGCGTACTTGGGGAATCGCTGAGTGGTCATGACCACGGCCCTCCTGCCGGCCACGAGCTGGTGTAGGGCTCTCCGCTGACGAGAGCTCGCCACGGGGGTCCGAGAAACCCCAGCAGCACCTCGCCTGCCTGCGCGAGATCGACGGGCGCACCGGGGAGGCGGTTGCGCTCGAGGTACGCGCGCCACTGGGTGGCCCGCTGGGCATCTGCGTAGAAGCGGGGCGCCAGCGCGGCCGGGAGCGTCGAGTCGATCGGAGTCCGCCGCCGCTCGAAGGTCGCGGCGATCGCCTTTGTGAGGCGCGCCCCGTCGAAAGCAAACCGCTGCGCCAGTACGTAGAGATCGTAGAAGTCCTTCTGGCGGCTGTTGCGCTCCCCCAGGACGACCATCGCGTGAAGCTTCTCCGCCACGACCGCCTCGTGGGGGTAGGTGCGGATGCGCGGCGCCGGGGCATCCAGGAGCGTGGGGTACTCGGCCTCCACCGCGCCGGGGACGATGGCGTTCCCGAAGCCAATATCGACCTGCATGCGGATCGGGCCGGCGGTCCCGAGCCAGGCGTCGAACACGACACGCAGGCCTCCGTACTCCACCTCGTCCCGGATCGGCTCGGCCGTGAGCGTCGAAGCGTCGAAGGTCACCCCGTCGTCCGTCACGGGCTGCACGCAGATCGTCCGGAAGCGGTCCAGGACCGCATCGAGGTCGTCGCTTCCGTAGCCCGTGAAGTCGAGGTCCCGAGTCGGGCGATAGAGTGATCCGCCCCACAAGGCGAAGAGCATCGCACCCTTGAGAACGAAGTCCTCGCGGTGCGGTGACTCGCCGACCCGGTAGAGGAACCGCTCCGCGCAGTAGCGCTGAAGCACGAACTGGACGTCCTCTTCGCGCTCGCGCGCGCCGTTGAGCAGGCGGCGGTGGATCGACGCCGGGAGGTTGGTCGGCGGACGGCGGGCCACGGCTACAGCGCCTCCAGGTAGGTCCGCATGACCGTACGGGCCCGGCACATCTCCGCGGCGCGCGTGATTTCGTCCACCGTCGCCTTGCGGGTGCGGAGCGCACTGCGCAGCGCCTCCAGGGCAACGTCAAGACCGATCTTGTTGCGGTATCGGAAGCAGTCGACGACCGTGCGCGCCGGAGACGTCACCAGCGCGGGCACGCCGACGATGGGGCGTGTCTCGACGCCGTAGGTGAGCATGGCGCCGGAGAACCGCACGATCCGGACCTTCGCGGGCAGGCGGGCGGGCTTGCGGGCCTTGCGGTCGATGGCGAGCCAGACCTCGTGCGGGGCCTGGGTGCCGATGTCGTGGAGGCGCAGGGCGGAGAGGAGGCAGAGGATGCCGCCCGGGACGGCGGAGGCGACCATGGCCAGGGTCTCGAACTCGCTGGGCTCGGCCGCCACGAGTCGGTAGAGCCCCCGGGCCACCTGCTCCACCTCGCCGGCCGCGACCAGGCGCTGGAGCGCCGAAAAGTCGATCTCCAGGGGCTCCAGGTCGCGGGGGCGGAAGAACGCACCGATGCCGGCGGCCTTGAGGCGGGCGGGGGTGAGGGTGGGGGCGGCCACGGGGGGAGTCTAGCAGACGTCGGCACTTAGGCCCAAGTGCCGACCTTTAGTAGCCGTACCTTAGTCCGGGAGAACCGGCCCCCCGGCCACCTCCGCGAGCATGCGGACGATGTCCTTCTCGATCGACCGGATGTCGGCCTCGATCTCCCCCAGGGGGCGGGGCGGCACGTACTCGTAGAAGTAGCGGTTGAAGTTGATCTCGTAGCCGACGATGCCGACCTGGCCGTCCTGCTTGTCGCGCTTGCCCTGGTCGATCCAGGCGTCGGGGACGTGGGGGGCCACCTCGCGCGCGAAGTAGGTCTCGATAGACTCCTTGAGGGGGACGCTCTCCGTATCGCGAAGCTGCGTATCCGGCTCCGGGTGCCCGTCCTTGTCGCGGCAGATCTCGGCCTCCTCGTCCCGCTCCGAGAGGGCCGAGAGGATCGCCTTGAGGATCGGGGCGGGGAGCTTGAGGTCGGCGGCCTTGGCCGCGGATCGGAGGGCCTTGAGGAATGCGGGCCGGTCGCGGTAGAGCTTGGCCGGCAGGCCTTCGAGCAGTGAGCGGATCCGATCCTGCATCTCCCGACCGGCCTCGATGTCCGCCGCCTTGGCCTTGGGTTGCTTCTTCTTGCTCGTGGCCAGGACCTTGAACGCACGCTCCTCGTCCAGGCGCGCGATGCGCTCGGTGGACGCCTGGAAGTTCAGCCGCAACGGTCGCTCGACCGTGATCTTGCGGAAGCCGAACTGGGTCGTCGGGAAGACCTTGGCGTGCTCACCCTCCCCGAACTCGCGAAGGAGAGTGACGATCTCACGTGCACGGTCCGAGGGCACCTCGCGGCGCTTGTTCCCAAGGCTCTTTCGCATCTGGGTCCAGAACGACGTGGCGTCCACGAGGAGCACCTTGCCTGCGCGCTCCTTGGGCTTGCGGTTGGAGAGCACCCAGATGTAGGTGGCGATACCCGTGTTGTAGAAGAGCTGCTCCGGCAACGCGATCAGCGCCTCCAGCCAGTCGTTCTCCAGGATCCAGCGGCGGATCTCGCTCTCCCCGCTGCCCGCGTCGCCGGTGAAGAGCGGCGAGCCGTTCATGATGATCGCGACCCGGGAGCCGCCCTTCGCGGCTGGGGCCATGTGCCCCAGCATGTGCAGGAGAAAGAGGAGTTGGCCGTCGCTGATCCGCGGGAGGCCGGTACTGAAGCGACCTGCCGAGCCGCGCTCGGCCTCGGTCTTGACGGCGTCCTCGTCGCGCTTCCAGTCCTTCCCATAGGGAGGGTTGGCGATCAGGTAGTCGAAGGCCCGACCGGCGTGGCGATCCACAGCGAGCGTGCTGCCGAAGAGGATGTTCTCCGCGTCGCGCCCGTCCGCGCTCTTCATGAACAGGTCGGCCTTGCAGATCGCGAAGGTCTCGGGATTGACCTCCTGCCCGAAGAGGTGGACGTCGGCCTGCGGGTTGATCGCGGGCCGGTCGCTGTCCCCGAGGATGTGGTCCTTGGCGATCGTGAGCATGCCGCCCGAGCCGCAGCATGGATCACAGACGGTGATGACTAGGCCCTTCTTCTTGAGGCGGGCCTCGTCGCCGCTAAGGAGCAGCGAGACCATGAGGTGCACCACGTCCCGCGGCGTGAAATGCTCGCCGGGGTTCTCGTTCAGTGCCTCGTTGAACTTGCGGATCAGCTCCTCGAAGATCGTCCCCATGGTCGGGTTGTCGATCAGGTCGGGGTGGAGCTCCACGCCCTTGAAGCGCTCGATCACCTTGAAGAGGAGCCCGGCCTCTTCCAACTTGCTGATCGTGTTGTCGAAGTCGAACTTCTCCAGGACCTCGCGCATGTTGGCGGAGAAGCCGGCGATGTAATTGCGCAGGTTCGACGCCAGGTTCGGGGCGTCGCCCAGCAGCTTCTCGAAGTCGTAGCGCGAGGTGTTGTAGAAGGCGTACCCGGAAGCCTTGCGGAGCTGGGGGTCGAGGTTCTCCAGCTTCCCGTGGTATCTCGCGTTGGTCGCCAGGACCTTCGCCTTGGTGGGGGCCAGCACGCAGTCGATCCGGCGCAGGACGGTCAGAGGCAGGATGACATCCTGGTACTTGCCCCGCTTGAATGTGTCCCGGATGAGGTCGGCGACGCCCCAGATGAAGCTGACGATCTGGCTGTGGTTCACGGTGCGTGAGAGTCCTTCCGGGAGTATCGGGGCGCTGCCGGCGACCCGGCCGACGCGATCAGCGTACCGGCCACCCCCGGCCTCACCAACCTGCCGTCCGGCGGTGCCCATGGAGGAGTGGCTGTTTGGCGTTGACCGGGAGCCGATCGACCCCGACCATGCGACCGCCATGCGGGCGTCGAGTCGGTGTTCCGTCGCGGAGTGATCATGGATCGTGCTGGCAGACGGAGGAACCGAGGGCGGCATCGCGCGCTCCCGCGTGTGCACAAGTCCGCCCGCGCCGCGGCCGGCCACAGCCACACCGACGCCGGTCCTGACCAGATCGTGTGCCTGCTCTGCGGCGAGACGTACCGCGCCATCAACTACTGGCATCTCAAGCGGATTCACGGCTTTGAGGGGGAGCACCCTGTCCAGGACTACAAGGAGATGTATGGGCTCCGCGTGGCGGCCTGCCAGGACGTGTGTGATCGACAAAGGGAGGTCCAGGTCGAGCGACACAAGAAGGCTGGCCGGCACTGGAGCAAGGCTCGAATCATGCGCGAGATCCGACGCCGGCGTTCCGTGAAGCACGGCCTCGCCATGTCCCGCGTGCCGGTCGCGCTCGGCCTTGCAGCACGTCGGGCCTACGGGAGCTGGGAAGGCGCCGTTCGGGCTGCTGGCACGGACCCCGTGCCTCATCGCTTGCGCGGAACGTGGGACCGCGAGCGCGTCGTGGCCGAGATCGGTGAGTTGGCACGCCGCGGGGGGAGGCTCACGGGAACAGATGTTGAGCGTCACCATCCCGAGTTGCATGGTGCGGCGTTTCGTACACTCGGGAACTGGAGCACCGCGCTCCGTGCTGCGGGCCTGGACCCGAGCAGGCACCGCAAGGGCAAGAAGTGGACGATCGAGAGCGTAGCCGACTGGGTCCGTAGGACGCATGCCAAGGGCGGAGACATCCGCCAGACGGCGGCGCCCAACGGCGCCGCAGCGCGCGTGGCACACGAACTGGGGCTTCGGTGGAGTGCGTACGTCGAGTCGCTCGGCATTCCCTATCCGGGCCAGGTGAAGCGGCTCGATTGGACGAGGCGCACCGTGTTGGCCGAGATCCGGCGACTCCAACGGGCAGGCCTGCCGCTGAACGACCGGGCCATGCGAGACCAGAGTCCAGGGCTCGTGCAGCAGGCTCGGCAGCGCTTCGGAAGCTGGGACGCAGCGCTTCGGGCAGTCGGCCTCGATCCGGCGCGGATCCGCCTCACGCGCGTCTGGACCAGGCAAGACGTTCTCGCCGCCATCCGCAAGCGCAAGAGGGCGGGCAAGTCCCTCCAGCGCAAGGCGGTATTCGCCGACGATCCGCGCCTCGTGAAGGCGGCCGTGCGTCTCTTCCCGACGAGTTGGAACCGAGCGCTCGCGGCTGCGGGCCTCGGGGACGACCGTCACGGACGGGGCCCGGCGCGTCTCGGCCCACGCGGCCCGGACGGCACAATTGAGGGATGGCGGGACGTGATGCTCGTCGTGCTGCTCCGAGGCGTGAACGTCGGGGGTCACAAGACGTTCCGGCCAGCTGAGCTCCCCCGAGAGCTCCATCTCCTCCGCGTCTTGAATGTCGGAGCGGCGGGGACGTTCGTCGTCAGGCGTGCGCCGGGGCGCCGGGCGTTGCGCGCCGAGATCGTCCGCCGCTTCCCTTCGACACGGAGATCGTGATCTGCGAGAGGCGCGAGGTCCGAGAGCTGGTCTCCCGGGACCCCTTCACGAACCATCCGGAGCGCCCCGATGTCGTGCGCTTCGTCGGCACCCTCGCGCGAGCCCCGCGTGTGACGCCACAGATCCCGCTGCGTCTGCCATCGGGCGGTCCCTGGCTGGTCCGGGTCGTGGCGGGGAAGGACGTTTCCTGGTCGGCGTGCATCGGCGACAGAAGAAGGCGATCGGATGTCTCGGCACACTCGATCGCCAGTTCGGCGTGCCGATCACCGTCCGGAGCTGGGGCACCTTCCGCAAGATCGATGGGGTGCTCGCGGAGGACGAAGGCGGGTGAACGACATGGCAGGTGCACTAGGGATCCCGCCCTCCGCGGCCGCCGTTCGGCTCCACCGGGCCCGCCACGCCCTGGCGGAGGCACTGGGGATGGTCGTCGATGGGACTGGCCCGGCACGAGGGAAGACCCCTGCACCTCACTGGGTCGCGGCCCCCGCGGCCATGGCTTGCGATTTCGCCTAGGAGTCTGCGCCACAGAACTGCGCTCGGGGTTTCTGGCGAAGTTCTCCCTTGGCCTGGGCGAGGTGCGGTCCAAAATTGGGCATGCAACCGTACTTCCGGCCCTACGAGCCCGATCAGCAG
>JBFWRP010000043.1:0-25741 GCA_050248855.1 Planctomycetota bacterium
TGGGGGGCGCCTTCAGGGCCTACGGCCCTTCAGGCCAAGACATGGGGGGCAAGCCCCCCATGATCCCCCCTCCTGCCGTGCACAGGTGTAGATGTCGTTCGTGCAACTCTGTAGTTGACGTCGGGCACTTGCCCACGTTGCCGCTGCGCGGCGCCGCGGCAAGGGTCCTGACACATCCGGGGTCGCTCTGACACCCAAGTGCGCCGGTCGGCGAACCGCGTCCCCTGCGTGTCGGTTCTTCATGTCGACGGCAAGGGTCCTGACACCTCCGGGGTCGCGACCTCAGGGCACCAACACGAGCTGGGCGCGGTAGCGGGGGATGCCGCCGTCGCGCCAAGCCTCGGTGAGGACGTAGGCCGGGTGCTCGCGCGGGACGGCCTCGTAGCGGGTCTTGCCGTTGATGACGACGGTGAGCGGCTTGTCGAGGTCGATCTGCTCCGCGGACAGGTGCAGCCGCAGGCGCTTCACGCCCGTGGTGCGGATCTCGATGCGGTCGCGCGCCACGATGCGCGCCTCGATGACGCCGGCCGGGTCCCCCGCACCGGGGCCTTGCGGCTGTCGCGGCTCGAGATCCGAGGCCACGATGGCCGGACGCGTCTTCACTTCCACGCGCTCCCCGTCGCGCTCGAACACGAACACGCCGTCGCGGTCTTCCGACGACAGCGTGTCCAACACCTCGCGCAAGACGGCGAGGTCCTGCGCGGTGCGGATGGCTTGGCCTTCCACCTCCACGAGGACGTCGCCCTCCCTCACGTCCGCCTTGGCGGCGGCACTTCCGGGCTCCACCTCACGGATCCGCACGCCGGGGCCGGCGTAGTCGGTGTCCAGCGTCACGCCCAGGCGCGGGCGGGACTCGGCCGCGGGAATCGGCAGCAGCTCGGTCGAGAGGCCGTCGGCACCCTTCGGCTCGACTGCCGTCTCCATGACCTCCACCCAGTCGCAGCGGCCGTCGAGCCACGGAACGCTCGATTGCCAACGCACCTCGGACTTGAGCGCGCGCGGGTGTGCGTCCCAGAACGCCTTCATCGCTTCCCACTCGCCGGGCAACGCCGTGAAGTCGTGCCCGGTGTCGGGGCGATCGCTCCAGGTGAGATCGCAGCCCGCGGCCTCGAGCTCGTCCATGAGCGGCTGCAGGCGCTCGGTGGGGTACAGCGTGTCCTTGCCGCCGTGGATGGCCCAGACGGGGCGCGAACCCGCGTTGGCCGCCGCGCTGGGTCCGCCCATCAGCCGCGTCACCAAGGGCTGGCCCATCAACACCAGGAAGCAGCAGAACGGCTCGGGGTGGTGAAGCAGCAGGTGGAAGCAGCCGCTCGCGCCATCGCTGAAGCCGCCGCAGGCGATGCGATCGGCGTCCACGTTGTAGCTGCGACGCACGTCGGCCAGGGCGCCCCGGATCACGCCCACGCCGCCCGGTGTCCACCACTCCGCTCGCAGGCGGCCGGAGGGGCAGAGCAGCAGGAAGCCCTCCTCGGCGGCCTTCTCGGCCCAGAGACGCAGCCCCGTGGCTCCGCCGCCGTCCTCGTCACGCGCCACGCCGCCGTGCAACCACACGAGCAGCTTCATGGGCGTGGCCGGGTCGTACGTGTTGGGGATCACGAGGTAGCAGGTGTGTTCCTTGCCGCCGGGCCCGGCGCGCTTCCACGCGTGGATGGTGCCCTTGGGTACATCCGTCTTGAAGGCGCGTCCGGCGTCCACGGCGGCGGCGACCTCACGGGCCGTCGCGCCGCTGCCGATCAACCGCAGCGCCCACGCCCCGCGAGCCACGACGTCCTCGTCTTCCCACCACGCCGCGGCCTGGGCCACGAGCTCGCCGTGCGGTTGCCCGTCCGCCTCGTCGGCGCCGGCACGGCGTCCACCAGCGCCGACGGCCAGCAGGGCCGCGGCGAACCAGGGGAACAAGCGCTTCATGGTGTCTCCTCCGACGTGCGGGTCGGTCGGCCTCTCGTCAGGCCTTGGTCAGCTCTTGGCCGTCGCTGGTGTCCTTGACGACGAGGCCGTGCTGGTCGCGCAGGACATCGCGCAAGCGATCGGACTCGGCCCAGCTGCGCGCGGCGCGCGCCGCGGCCCGCTGCTCGAGCAGCGCCTGCACCTCGGGCGAAAGCGCCGGGCCCTCTTCCTCCAGGGCGAGGCCCAGCACGCGGTCCGCGCGGTCCATCAGGGCCACGACGGCCGCCGCATCCGCAGCCGCCAACGCCTCGCCATGGGCCTGGCGGTTGGCCTCGCCCACGGCGTCGTGCACGGCGGCGATGGCCTCGCTGGTGGCGAGGTCGTCGTCCATGGCCGCCGTGAAGCGGTCCTCGAACGCCTGGAAGGCCGCCGACGCCTGCGCGCCCTCGGCCAGCTTGGCGAAGCGCGCCCGTGCCTCGACCAAGCCGCGGCGCGTGGCGTGGGCGCGGTCCATCGCGCTCCACGAGAAGTCGAGCGAATGGCGGTAGTGCGAGGTGGCCACGAGGTAGCGGAACGACGCGGGGCCGTCGGGCCCGCAGCGGTCGATCACGTCCTCGATCGTGTAGAAGTTCTTGAGGCTCTTCGACATCTTGCCGCCGTCCACGCGCAGGTGGCGACGGTGCAGCCAGACGCGCACGAAGGGCGAGTGGCCCGTCGCGGCTTCGGACTGCGCGATCTCGTTCTGGTGGTGCGGGAAGAGCAGGTCCTCGCCGCCCATGTGGATGTCGAACTCCTCACCGAGGATGTCCATCGACATCACGGAGCACTCGATGTGCCAGCCGGGCCGCCCCTCGAGGACGCGCGGCGTACCGTCGATCATGAACGTGGGCGACCAGCGCACGTCGCCGTCGGCAGGCACGTACGCCTTCCACAGCGCGAAGTCGGCGACCTCGTCCTTCTCGTACTCGTCGGCCGCAACCCGACCGCTGGCCCCCGCCTGCAGCGACTCGGGATCCAGGTGCGCCAGCTCGCCGTACGTCGGGAACGACGCGACGCGGTAGTAGATGCTGCCGTCTTCGGCCACGTAGGCGTGGCCCTTGTCCAGCAAGGTCTGGATCATCGCGACCATGCCGTCGATGTGCTCGGTCGCCAGCGGCAGGTGGTCGATCATGCGTCGGGCGTCGAGCTGCTCGAGGCCCTTCAGGTAGATCGCGGTCCACTTGTCGGTGAACGACTTGCGATCCATGCCGGCCGCCCGGCTGTCCCGGATGATCTTGTCCTCGACATCCGTGATGTTCTGGACGTACGTCACCTCGTAGCGCTCGCGCAGCCAACGCACGAGGACGTCGGCAGCCACGAACGTGGACCAGTTGCCGATGTGGACGTGTCCGTAGACCGTGGGACCGCAGGTGTAGACGCCGACCTTCGGCGGGTGGAGCGGCTCGAAGGGCTCCACCCGGCGCGTCAGGGAGTTGTAGAGAGAGAGCATGGCGACAACCTCGCCATCACGCGGTCTCCTCGGAAGGGCGGTCGGCCCGGGGTCTAACGCGTCGGGGGATCCGAAGCGTCGGGTTCGAAGTCGGGCGTCGGCCGAGGCGCCTCGCCCCGGTCGTCGCGCAGCGCATTCTGCACGGCCCACAAGGTGTACCTGAACTTCTCCGCGGCGTCCGCAGGGCGATCGGGTGCCCCGAGCGCCTCGAACCAGGGGTCCAGCGCGGCCTCCGCGAAGGGGTCAAGGGCCAGGATCGCGTCGGCGGAGCGACCCCGCGCCCAGCGGCCCAGGATGTCGGCGGCCACGTACATGGCCGGGTTGCAGAGGTTGCAGCCCATGGAGATCCCCTCGACGCGGCCGTCGGCCACGCGCAGCCGGACCTCCAGCACGTTCTTGCCGCCCCCGCGGCAGCCCTCGACCGTCGAGCGGCCCGTGGGCTCGCCCGCCAAGGGACGGAAGGCCTCGGGCACCTCGCCGCGTCCCCCCACCGCGAAGATGCGCTCCGCGTAGTGGCGACGGACGGCGTGCGAGATCGTCATGCGCCTTCGTCCATGGCAGCGACGGGGTCGGCCAGCACGCCCTTGACGATGTCGGCGAAGACGTCGAGCTCGTCGAGCGTGTTGTAGAAGTAGACGCTGACGCGCAGGTTGTTGGCGGCGCTGCCGCGCGCGTCGAAGCGCTCGTGCAGGTAGGCGTTCGAGCAGAACATGCCGACGCGCACCATGACGTTGGCCTGGCGGTCGGCGTGCCGCTCGATGGCGTTGATGAGCGCGCCGCTGTGGCTGGCCAGCGTGAGGACGCCGCCGCGCTGGTCGGCATCGACGGGGCCGAGCAGCTGGAGATGGTCGCCGAGCAACGGCAGCAAGCGGTCGGTGAGGTGTCGGTTCAACCGACGCTCGTGCGCTTCGATGGCCTCGAAGCCCACGTGGTCACGCACGTAGCGGATAGCCGCGGCCGTCCCGACGATGCCGGCGTAATGCTGCAAGCCCGCCTCGAAGCGGCCGGGGGGCGGCTTGTACTCCACCCGATCCAGCCATGTGTCGGAGACGGTGTCGCCACCCACGATGAAGGGCTCGAGGCCCGTCAGGGCCTCCTGGCGGCCGTAGAGCACGCCCATCGCCGTGGGCCCGCACATCTTGTGGATGGAGCACGCCAGGAAGTCGACGCCCAGCGCCTGGACGTCGATGCGCCGATGCGGGACGGTCTGGGCGGCGTCCAGCACGAGCACGCCGCCGACCGCGTGCACGCGATCGGCCAGCGCGCGGATGTCGGCGTCGGGGATCCGCGTGCCGTCCAGGTTGCTCGCGTGGCCGATGGCCAGGACGCGGGTACGGGGCGTGATGGCGGCCAGGGCCTGCTCGAGGTCGAAGGCGCCATCAGGCTTCAAGCCGAACGTGCGGCGCACGACGAGGTCGGCGGTGCCCGACCGCTTGCGTAGGGCGCGTTCCACCTCGAGCCACGGCACGAGGTTGCTGTTGTGCTCGCGCACGCAGCCGACGACCTCGTCGCCCGGCTCGAGCGTCAGGCCGTGCGCCACGATGTTGAGCGCCTCGGTGGCGTTGCGCGTCCAGACGATCTCCGACGGCGAGGCCGCGCCGAGCAGCTCGGCCATGAGCCGCCGTGACTCGACTTCGTGCTCGTGCAGCTCGGCCTGGAACCAGTTGGACAGGCGTCCCTGGGCGTCCAGCCGTCCGCCCCCGCACGTGGGGAAGCTGGCGTAGTACCCGGTGATGGCCTCGATGACCGACCGGGGCCGGAGCGTCATGCACGTGTTGTTGAGGTAGATCGGCGGCTTGCCGCCACGCCGCCGCGCGAGCGCCGGGAAGTCCCCGCGCACGTCCCGCGGGTCGAAGGTGTCGACGGCCATCGGCATGGTGCGTCAGGGTACGTGGCGCGGCCGCTCCCCCCGTACGGAGTCGGGTGCGATTCCCACCTCGGGCCGCAACGAGCAGGGGCCGGCGGGAGCGCTTCGCGGCCCGAGGTGGGAATCGCACCCGACTCCGTACCTGCGCTCTCGCACCTCTACGCCGCCCGCCCGAAACGGATACGCTGCCCCCATGCGACCCCCCGTCCTGCTGCTTGCCGCCCTGGCGCTCTTCGCCGCCGTGCCCGCCCGCGCCCGCGCGGACGCGTCGGAAACGACCCTGACGGTCCCCGTCGGCATCCCGCTCACGAAGGGCGACTTCGACGGCCTCGTCGAGCGCGTGGAGTGGGACGACGCGGCCCGCCTCGAGCTGGGCCGCGGCGTGAGCGCGCGCTTGAAGCAGCGCTCCGGCACGCTGTTGCTCGCGCTCGAGTGCGATCACGCGTGGCCCGCGGGCGCACGCGCGCTGCTCTACTTCACGCCACCCGAGGCACCTGAGGGCATCCTCACGCCGGGCACGCTCTCCATCGAGTACGACGCGGTGGAGCACGACCGTCCCCACCTCATCGTGCGCCGTCAGCTGGAGATGGGGCACGACCGCATCCTGGAGCAGGTCGTCGCCCGCGCCTCGCGCACCACCAGCGGGTGCTCGTGGGAGATGGCCTTCCCCTTGTCCTTGCTCCCGGGCGCGAAGGCCGGTGCGCCGCTGCCGGCGATCCACGCACTGCTCTGGTGGTACGAGCCGGGCGGGTTGGCATCCTGCACGTGGCCCGCTGGCGTGACCGTGAAGGGCGGGGGCCGCGACCTTGCGCCGGGCCTTGCGGACACGCAGGGCTGGGGCGTGCTGCAAGGGCTCGAGGATCCCCACCAACCCGGCGCGTTCTCCGCCACGGACTGGACGGCCCTGCTTGCCCACCAGGAAGAGATCACGCGCCGCGGCGACGAGGCCCATAGCCACGTGCGCCTGCTCGCCGAGGAGCGCAAGAAGAGCCGCAAGAACGACGCGGAGACCACCGCGGCCGTCTTCGAGAACCTCCGCTGGATCGCCAGCTACGAGCCGTTGACGGCGCGCGACCGGATCGTCTGGGCGCAGGCCCTGCGCTTCCTCAACCGACACGATGCGGCTGCGGCCTTGCTGGAGTCCGTGCAGTCCGACCTCGAGCCGAGCCTCCGCGGTCGTGCCGCGCAGGAACGCGCCAACGCCCTGGCCGGAGGCGGGCACTACGCCCGGGCGGCCGAGGTGTGGGGCTGGCTCGCCACCCGACCCGGCCTCGACGAGAGCACGGTGGCGCGTCTGGAGCACATGGTGCGTCTGCTGCGCGAGCGCGAAGCCGCCTTCGCCGCCGAGTGGGAGAAGCGCGCGGCCCAAGCCGAGACGGCTCCGTTGCTGGAAGTCGTCACGCCGCATGGCTCGCTGGTGATCGCACTGCACGAGCAGGCCGAGCCCGACCTCGTGCGCCATGTCCTCGGCCTGGTGGAGTCGGGCGCCTACGACGGGACGCTCTGGCACGAGGTGGTCGGCGAGGCGTTTGC
This sequence comes from Planctomycetota bacterium, assembly GCA_050248855.1. GTDB lineage: Bacteria > Planctomycetota > PLA2 > PLA2 > JAEUHO01 > JACKGW01. The sequence continues at coordinate 6,777 of JBFWRP010000043.1, forward strand.
CACCGGAGGCTGGGCCGCCACCCGCGAGCACGGCCTCGACGTGCCGCCGGAGGCACGCGCCGAGCCGGTGACCGTGCCCTACAAGCGCATCACGGTGGACGAGGAGCGGCCGTTCGGCTTCGAGCGCGGCGCCGTCACCCTGGTAGCGCAGAGCGGCGACACGGTGGGCGGCTCCTGGCGCCTGTTGACCGGCCATCGGCCCGACCTCGCGGTGGACGGCGACCCGGTCGTGGGCCACGTGCTGTCGGGGATGGACGTGCTGGACCGCATCGACCAGGGCGAGCGCCTGATCCGGGTGCGACGGATCCGGTGAGACCGGGCAGCACACCCCCGCCGGCCTCCACCGCGCCCCGGCCGCCTGCTGCACCGGGCCGCGAGGGACGTTGGAAGGGGGGCATGCCTCCGACCCCCGCCCGGCCGTCCGGCCCCGGGCCCCTTCGGGGCGCCCCCTGGATCGCTCTCCCCAGGTGGAGGGCGGCTACCGGCGCCGTGTCGCTGCTCCTCCTGCCGCTCGTGCTCGTCGCCGTCGCGAGCCGCCCCGCCGCGGCGGCCGACCTCGACGTGCTCACGGCCCGCTACGAAGCGCTCGCCTCGGACAACCGCCCCGATGGCTACACCATGCAGCGGCGGGCGCTCGAGGCCATCGCCGACCTCCGGACGGACGCTTCGCGCGACCGCCTGCAGGAGCTGCTGGTCCGCCACGGCCCGGGCAGCCCCATGCGCGCCGTGCAGCTGCTCGGGGCCTTGGTGCGTCGCGGAGATCCCGACGACATCGACCGCGTCATCAAGTGGATCGAGGACCGGCGCGACGAGCTGCTGCTCGCGATGCTGCCGGTGATCCTCGAGCGTGCGCTCGAGCCGTCGGCGGGTCCCCACCTGCGCGAGAACGTGGTGCGTCGGGTCGTACCGCCGGTTCGCGCCGAGGTGCTGCGCGCGCTCGGACGTCGCAAGGACGCCGACGCCTGGTCGGTGCTGCTGCGGCATCTGTCCGACCCCATCCTGGACGTGCGTCTCGCCGCGCTGGAAGGCATCGGGGACCTGGGCGACCTGCGGGCCCGGCTCCCCGTCGAGCTGCTGCTGCGCGACGAGGACCCGCGCATCCGCGATGCGGCCGCACGCGCGCTCGGCGCGCTCGGCGACAAGACCTGCTTGGCCGCGCTGGCCCGTGCGACCGAGGACGATGATCGGCGTGTCGCCGAGTCCGCTGCCCAGGCACTGGGCCGCCTGGAGGACCCGCGCGCCATCGAGCCCTTGATCGCCATGCTGCGCAAGCACGAACGCGACGACTTGCGTCTCGCGGACGCGGCCACGGACGCCCTGCGCAACCTGTCCGGCAAGTCCATCGCGCCCGACGCCGAGCTCTGGCAGGCGTGGTGGGACACGGTCAAGGACCGTCCGTTCGTACCGGGTGGCGACTCGGGCCCCGCCGTCACCCTGGAGGGGCCGCGCTACCACGACCAGCCGATCCGCTCGAGCCGGTTGGTGTTCGTGCTGGACGTGAGTCGCTCCATGGGCTGGAACCGGCGCCTGGAGTCCGCCAAGGACGAGCTCACGCGCACGCTGGAGTCCCTGCCTTCGACCACGCGCTTCAACGTGATCACGTTCGACGACCGCGCGCACATCTGGCGCTCGGAGATGGTGCGCGCGTCCTCGGGCAACGTGGCGTCGGCCGTGAAGTTCGTGCGCTCGCTACGACCCGGCAACGGCACCAACACGCACGGAGCCCTCTCCAAGGCCTTCCACGAAGAGGAAGTCGACACGATCTACCTGTTGAGCGATGGCCATCCCAGCGTGGGCCTCGTGACCGACGGCGAGATGATCCGCCTTGCCGTGGCCGGCTGGAACCGCCACCGCCGCGTACGCATCCACACCATGGCCCTCATGCGCGGCGATCCCCCCCTCGCCTTCGCCGGCCGCGAAGACCCACCGCGCGCGCTGGCCTTCCTCGAGGACCTCGCCATCGAGAACGGCGGCACCTTCACCAACCTCCCGTAGCGCAGCGGCTGCGACCCCGGATGTGTCAGGACCCTTGCCGCGGCGCCGCGAAGCGGCAACGTGGGCAAGGTGCCTGACACGCAGGGGTCGCGATTCGCCGGCCAGAGAACGCCGCAGTTCGGTGTCTGCGGTGGAAGGTGCCTGAGCTCCGGGCTCGTAGACGACAGCCACGCTTGGATGGCAGGGGGTGCCGCGCGCATCGAGACGCGGTACGGAGGCGGGGATTTCTTCCGCAACTTGCCGCCCTGCGCTTCGGCATGCGGAAGCGCCCCTCGGCAAGTTGCGGAAGAATTCCCCGCCTCCGTACGGGCTTTGCCGCCGGCAGGACGACCTGACACGCAGGGGGCGCGGTACGACGGCCGGCGCACGCCCCTTCCCACGCACCGTCCAAGAGGGGAGAATGCGACGCGGGGACACAGCCATGCATCCCATGTCATCGACGTTGCTCGCCCTGCTTGCGGTGACTGCTGCAGCCATGCCCTGGCCGGACAACGCATGCGCCGAAGAACCCTCCGCGGCACCCTCTCTGGCCGACGTTCGCGCGGCCGTCGAGAACCGCGAGGCGCGCTGCCGGCCGTTGGCCCTCCGCTACTCCGTGCGCTCGTGGACGGACGGACGCCCCACGCCCGGCCGCGACATCCGTGATGCGACTCTCGTCGCCTCCCTCGACGGAGCGCTGCCGACCGTGCTGCGCTTCACCGGACCCCGTCCGCCCGGCCGACCCGAGGAGCTCTTCGCTCCCCCTCAAGGTCCGCCCATGGACACGCTGGAAGTGGTCGTCGACCGGACGCTGACGGTTCTCCGGCGGCCTGCGTCGTCCACGGACGTGCCCTGGAAGGGCGCGCGCTCCCGCGGACGTCAGCTGTTCACGCCCTCGCCGCTGGGGATGGGCCTCTGCGTCCTCGGTGCCGCGGGACAGCCCCTCTCGGCCTACCTGACCTCGTCGCGCGCGCGCGTGGTCGGCCTCGAGCACATCGAGCCGTTCGGGGCCTGCGTCATCGTCGAAACGGACTGGAGCCAACTTGGAACGGAGCCCCTCCCCGCCGTAGGAAGCGAGGAAGCACGACCCGCACGCCTGTGGCTGAGCATGGCTCACGGCGCGTACCCGGTGCGCGGACGCCTCTACGCCGGGGATGCATCCGACGTCATGGCTCAGGAGCCGACCCTGCGAGTCAAGGAGCGCTCGTATCAGCTCATGCACTCGTGGGAGGTCACGACGCTCTCGTCCGGCGATGGGCCCGCCGTGCCCCTCGCCGCCCGCTCCGAGGCGAGTTCCAGCTCGGGTGCTTCTGGCTTCCAGCTCACGGTTGAGCCTGGCTCCATCGCAACAGGGGAAGCCGCCCTTCGCATCGCGGAAGAGCTCCTGCACGACGCGACGCCGGCCGAGGTACGCGAGGCTCCGACGCAGCGCCGCATCTCTTGGTCGCCCCCGCCGCTCCCCGCGCCGGGGTCTCTCCCTCCGCCTCCAGGCTCGGGCCCCGCGGCGCCGGGCTCGCCTCTGAAGGTCACACCCCTCCCCACGATCCCCGTCAGCTTCGTGGCGATCGCGGTCGTACTGGCCGTACTGCTGGTGCTGGGGCTGGCGCTCGCCCGCACGCGTCGAGGCTAGCCGTTCTCAGCGCCTGCTCGAACCTGTCTGGACAGCCGCCTGGAGCACTTCGCCGTCGATGGCGGCGGCACCTTCACCAACCTCCCGTAGCGCGGCGGCTGCGAACCCGGATGTGTCTGGACCCTTGCCGCGAGGGCGGAGCCTGAGGGCACACTCCGCGCGGGAGCGCGGAACGGAAGCGAGAGCGTCGTCCCTCTACGGGCAACGCAAGGCACATCTGCGACTCGCCCCGTTGACCGAGGCAGCAACGTGGGCAAGGTGCCTGACACGCAGGGGGCGCGGTTCGCCGGCCAGCGAACGCCGCACTTCGGTGTCTGACACCGCGCCACCGTCGCTTCGCTCCGAGGCGCAGGTTCAGACACCTCCGCGCGCCTCGCGCTCCGTTGGCTAGCGACCTTCGCACTGCGGAGTCGGAGCGAACCCGGATGTGTCTGGACCCTTGCCGCGGCGCCGCGAAGCGGCAACGTGGGCAAGGTGCCTGACACGTAGGGGTCGCGATTCGCCGGCCAGAGAACGCCGCAGTTCGGTGTCTGCGGTGGAAGGTGCATGAGCTCCGGGCACGTAGACGACAGCCACTCTTCGATGGCAGGGTGCCGCGCGCATCGAGACGCGGTACGGAGGCGGGGACTTCTTCCGCAACTTGCCGCCCTGCGCTTCGGCATGCGGAAGCGCCCCTCGGCAAGTTGCGGAAGAATTCCCCGCCTCCGTACGGGCTTTGCCGCCGGCAGGACGACCTGACTCGCAGGGGGCGCGATTCGACGGCGGGCGAACGTCGCACTTCGGTGTCTGACACCGCGCCACCGTCGCTTCGCTCCGAGGCGCAGGTTCAGACACCTCCGCACGCCTCGCGACTCGACGGCTGGCGGACGCAGCTCTACCGACGATCGATCACGGCCAGGTAGCCGCCGTCGGCGTCGGGGCTGGGGAAGGTGCGGAGCTCGTCGGCGAGGCGGGCGCCAGGGGTGGCCGCGATGAAGGCGGCGGCGATGGCCTCGTTCTCTTCGGGCTCGATCGAACAGGTGCTGTAGACGAGGCGGCCACCCGGGCGCAGGAGCGGCCACGCGCGCTCGAGGAGGCGGCCCTGGATGCCGGCGAGGGTGGTGATGTCTTCCGGGCGCAGGCGCCACCTGGCTTCGACGCGGCGGCGAAGAACGCCGGTGTTCGAGCACGGGGCGTCGACCAGGATGCGGTCGAACGAGCGCTCCTCGAACGGCAGCGGACCCTCGGGCGGGACGATGGTGGTTACCAGCTCCACGTCCCCCATCGTGCGCGCAAGTGCGGTCACGCGCTCGAGCCGCGCCTCGTCGACGTCGGCCGCCACGAGACGTCCGCGGCGCATGAGGTCGGCGAGGTGCAACGCCTTGCCGCCGGGTGCCGCGCAAAGATCCAGCACGCTCTCGCCGGCGAGCGGGGCCACGCGCGGGGCCACGATCTGGCTGGTCGCGTCTTGGACGGCGGCCAGACCCTCGGCGATGACCGCGCCGAGGTGGCCTTCGCTGCCCTCGACGACCAGCGCGTCGGGGCCCTCGCCTGCTCGAGCGGCGATGCCCTCTGCGGCCAAGCGCTCCAGCAGCACGGCGCGGTCCACGCGAGCGCGCACGACGACAGGAGGTCGCGAGAGGCCCGCGGCCAAGACCGCGTCCGTGCGCTCGCGGCCGAGGCTCTTCTCCCAACGCTCGACGAGCCAACGCGGATGCGACCAGCGCTGCGCGCGGTTGAGCCCCCACTCCTGCTCGGGGTCCGCGAAGATGCGGGAGCGGAAGCGGACGGCGCTGCCGTCGGGGCGCGGCAGGTCCTTGCGCGCGTCACGCACCGCCTCCACCCGCGGCTTGTCGATGCGCGACAGCAAGCCACGGAGCGCGCCGTTGACGTAGCCCGCGCGACGCGGGCCCGTGTGGTGCGAAGCCCAGGCCACCGTCGTGTCGAGTACGGCGTGAGCGGGCACGCGATCCAGGTACAGCAGCTGGTAGGCGCCCAGGCGAAGGCCTGTCAGCACCACGCGGTTCAGGTCCTTGAGCGGCCGCTTGGAGACGCGCGCGAGGACGGCGTCCAGCGACCCGCGCTGGCGGACGACGCCATGCACGAGCTCGGTGAGCAGGGCGCGGTCGCGCGGGTCGCGCAGCCGCTTGCGCTCTTCCTCGAGGCGCTCCCCCACCCACTGCCCCGTACGCTCGTGCACGGCGAGGAGGTCACCGGCCAGGTCCCGCGCGGTCCGCATGCGGGTCGCATGGTGCCCGGAGCGCGGGTCGTCCCCCCTGTACGGCCCCACCGGGGCGGGCCGCATCGCGTGGTACAAACCGCCGCTCGGGCCGCCAATCGGCCCCAGGGAGGCCCCATGGCCCAGAGTCGTCGTCCGTCCTCGTCGCGCTCCCGCCCGGGCTCGAGCTCCCGCTCCGGCTCGCGGGGCGGTCCGCCGCCGCGCGGCAATGGCGGCGGTCGGCGCCCGCCGCCGCGAGGCGGGGGTGGCGGCAGCGGCGGCTTGGTGGCCGGCCTCCTCGCCATCGTGCTGATCGGCGGCGCCGCGGCCTTCTTCATCCTGGGTGGCAAGAAGAAGGACGAGACGCCCAAGACCACGCCGCAGGCCCCCCCCTCGTCGCAGGGACCGCCGATCAGCTCGCAGCCCAAGGGACCCACCGAGCGCCCCAAGACGCCGCCGCCCATGCCCAGTGTCGCGATCCAAGAGCAGATCAAGGCCACCGGTCCGCAGCTGCAGGACCTCGTAGTCCGCGCGCAAGCCCTCTACGACGAGGCCATGGCGGCTCGCGAGAGCGGCAACGACAAGCTGTGGCAAGACAAGCTCTCAGAGGCGCGCGCCGCGGCGAGCGAGGGCAACGAGATCTACAACAACGTCATCATCGCGAACATGACGAGCAACGACGACTACAACGAGGAAGAGGCGGCGCAGTACTTCATCAACAAGGGAGAACGCTGGATCGACGGCCCGGCCAAGGCTATCGCCAAGATCCAAGATGTCATGTCCAAGATGAAGGCCTCGCAGCGCAGGTAGTCGCTCGTCGGCTCACCGGAGGCGCCCGTCCATGGCGGCGCTCTTCTACAACACCAACGGCTTCCCCTTCCACCGGCTGGAGGACGTCGTCGCCATCCTCGCCGAGCTCGGCTACGACGGCATCGCGCTGACGCCCGACGTGCACCATCTCGACCCGCTGCGCACGGGCCCCGACGCCTGGCGCCGCGAGCGGGAGCGCATCGAAGCCGCGGGCCTCGACGTGATCGTCGAGACGGGCGCGCGCTTCGTGCTGGATGCGCGCACCAAACACCGTCCGTCCTTGCTCGACGATCCACCGGGCGACGCGCGCAGGCTCGATTTCCTCTTCCGCGTCATCGACCAGGCCGCGGTGCTGGGCGCCCCCGTCATCAGCACGTGGTCGGGCAACGGCCCCGAGGGGCTCGACCCCGGGCAGGCGTTCGACCGGCTCGTCGCGGGCCTGCGCCGTCTCTGCGCCTACGCGGCCGACCATGGCGTCCGGGTCGGGTTCGAACCCGAGCCAGGAATGCTCGTGGAGGCGGCCCGGGACTGGCCGCGCGTGCGCGAGGCGGTGGACCATGCGGGGCTCGGCCTCACGCTCGACGTCGGCCACTGCCTGGCCGTCGAGGACCTGTCGCCCGAACAGGCGATCCGGGCGTTCGCCGACGACCTGCTGGTGCTGCAGCTCGACGACCACCGGCGCGGGCGCCACGACCACCTGGCCTTCGGCGAGGGCGAGGTCGATTTCGAGGCCGTCGCCCGGGCCGTCCGGGACGTGGGGTTCCAGGGGCCGCTGGAGGTCGAGCTGAGCCGGCACGGCAGCGAGGCGCCACGCGTGGCGGCCGCGTCCCTGGCCTTCCTCCGGGCGCACTTCGACAACCCGTGAGGGGTCGCGCGCGGGTCCACGCCGCCGGCCGCGGTTGTCGCCCGCGGGCCCCTGTGGTGCAATCGACGCCCCCCTGGCCCCCTACCGCCGGCAGGCCGGTCCCCTCGAGGGACCTTGCCTCGACCGGTTCACCTCGGCGCGCTCGCGCGAGAGACCCCCGACGATGACCACCACCCCCGATCCGTCCGAGCTCGATCCCGCCACGCCGCCCGCCGGCGATGGCGGCGCGGCCACGCCCGCCGGTGACGAACCGTCTTCGGTGCCGTCCCCGACGCCCGCGGCCGGGCAGCTGGAGCAGCCGGCCGAGGGCGGCACGGCGGCCGATGCGGACTCCTCCGCGAACGACGCGGAAGGCGCAGGGGATGGCGCGGACGAGAGCCACGGCACGGAAGTCGGGGCCCGGGGCAAGAAGGCCGGGTCGGCCAAGAAGCGCGCGGGGCGCAAGGGCAAGGCCCGACCGAAGGGCAAGCGCCCGCCGCCCGTGCGCGCACCCGAGCCGCCGCCGCTCGATGCCGAGCAGGAAGCTGCCGCGATCGAGGCCGCTCGCGAGCGCACCGTCGCCGAGGGCGGCGGTTCGCGCGAGGTCGTCTTCCGCACGCTGGACCTGTTGGGCGCCGGCGCGTCGATCGCGTTCCTGGCCCGCTTCCGGCGCGGCGAGACGGGCGGACTGGACGAGCGTCGCCTGCGCCAGCTGCGCGACCACTACGACGCGGTGCTCGTCCAGGAGCGCCGGCGTCGCAGCATCGAGCTGTTGCTCCGCGACCGGGGTTCGTGGAGTGACGAGGTCGGCGAGCGCTTGGCCGCCGCCCGCGAGATCGCCGACATGGACGACCTCGCGGCCGCCCACCTGACGGTGACCATGAGCCGCGCGATGCTGGCCCGCGGCCACGGCTTGGAGTCGCTCGCGACCGGCATCCGCGGCGCGTCCGAGCCCACACCCTTGAGCGAGCTGGCCGCGCCCTTCGTCAAGGAGGGCGGCGAGCCCGCCACGCTCGACGAAGCGCTGGGCGGGGCCCGCGACATCCTTGCCGAGGAGATGGCGCTGGACCCGGGGCTGCGGGGCCGCCTGCGGGCCCTGTACCGCAAGCAGGCCGTGCTGCACGTAGGCGCACGGCCCGAGCGCCGCACCGGCTCGAAGTCCGCGCCCACGGCGGAAGAGGCCGAGGCCGCCGCCCGCGAGGCCGCACGCCAAGCCGACGCCGCCCCCGAGCCCTTCGACGGCAACCTCGAGCCGTCCGAGGCCCCGGCCGAGGCCCCGCCGGAGGGCCACGACGTGGCCCCCGCCACCGCAGCGTCGGAGGATCCGGCCGACGCGCCCGCGTCGGCACCCGCCGGCGCACCGCCGGAGGCCCCCCCCGCCACGGCCCCCGTCGCGACCAAGGCGGCGCCCGCCAAGTCGCCGCCCGCCAAGGGGCGCGGCAAGCGCACCCCGAAGCCGGCCAAGCCCGGCAAGGACGGTGGCCTGATCGGCTTCCAGGCGCCGATCTCGAAGATCCCCCCGCTCAAGTGGTTCGCGATCCGCCGCGCCGAACGCCAGCGTCTGGTCGTGGTCACGATCGAGCCGCCGGAAGACGCTGCGCTCGCGATCGTCGGCGAGTCGGTCGTGCCCGAAGGCCATCCCCACGCAGGCTTCCTGCGCGCGGCCGCGGAGGACGGCTACCGCCGCCTCTTGAAGCCGCTGCTGCAGGCGCAGATCCGCCATGAGCTGCAGGAGCGCGCCGAGGACCAGCTGTTCGAGGGCTTCGAGCGCAACCTGCGCAACAACGTCCTCGCGCCCCGCGGCGGCGGCTTGCGCGTCATGGGGCTGCGCCCCGACGTCATCAAGGGCCACCGGTGGTGCGTCGTGGACGCCGAGGGCCTGCCGGTGGGCAGCGGACAGCTGCCGCACGAGCCCACGGCCGGGCGCGAGGCGTGCGTCACCGAGCTCAAGGAGCTGCTCGACCGCTACGAGGTGCAGGCGATCGCCATCGGCACCGGCGGAGGACGCGCGGAGGCGCGTCGCCTCGTGGCCGAGGCCTCGCCGGGCCAGGACCGCACCGTCGTGGAGGTCCACGACGGCGGAACGCGCTCCTGCGAGCAGCAGGGCGACCTCGAAGTCGCGGACCGCCCGAAGGTCGCCGCGGACCAGCGCGGCGCGTTGTCGCTGGCCCGCCGCTTCCAGGACCCGCTCCACGAGCTGGCGCACATCGAGGCCAAGGCCCTGGGCCTGGGCCCCCACCTCTTCGACGTCAGCCCCTCGCGCTTGAAGCGCATGGTGCACGACGTGTTCGAGAGCGCGCTGGCATTCGCCGGCTACGACCCCAACACGTCGTCGCTCGAGGTGCTGCGGCACGCTCCCGGCTTCGACCGTGCGCGGGCCAAGGCCTTCCTCACGTGGCGCGACAGCGGCGCGGCGCTCCGCGCCAAGGCCGAGCTCGCCACGATCGACGGCCTGGGGCCAGAGGTTGCAGAGCAGGCCGTCGGCTTCATGCGCATCGAGGGTGCGCCCGACTTGCGCGACCGCACGCAGCTGCACCCCGAACACTACGGGCTGGTCGATCGCATGGCCGAGCAGCTGGGCACGGACGTGGAGACGCTGTTTGCCGAGCCGCGCGCGCGTGCCGACGTGCGGCTGGACGCGCTGGTGGACGACGACCACCCGATGCCCGTGCTCAAGTACGTGCTGTGGCAGCTCACGGCGGGCCTCGGCGACCCGCGCCCGTTCTACGTGGCGCACCCGATCCTGGTTCCCGACACGATGCGTCTCGAGGACCTGCAGCCGGGCCAGGAAATGCAGGGCCGGGTCGTCAGGGCAGCGCCGTTCGGCGTGTTCGTGGACGTGGGCTTCCGGCGTCTGGAGGCGTTGCTGCCCATGGCGCACATCGGCGACCGTCCGGGCACGGAGCCGTCCACCGTGGCGCCGCTCGGCGCCGTGATCACCGCCCGCGTGCTGGAGGCCGACCCGGGCCGCCGCAAGCTGACGCTCACGATGCGCCGCGACGCGTTCGGTCGTGGGCCGCGTCCGTTCGCCCAGCGCGGTGGCGGGCGCCCGCATCAGGGTGGCGAAGACCGTCCGCCCCGGGCCGGCGGCGGTCGCGGGCCGCGCCGGGAAGGCGATCGCGAGGGCGCTCGCGGCGGCCGGCCGCAGGAGCGCCGCGAGCAGCCTGCGGGCCCCCGCATGTTCGCAGCCAGCGGTTCCGGCCCAGCGCGTCCCGGGCAGGGGCGTCCGGGGCAGGGTCGTCCGGGGCAGGGGCGTCCGGGTGAGGGCGGCGGTGGCCGCGGGGCCCGAGGTCCGGGCGGCCCGGGCGGCCCCGGTGGCGGCCGCGGCGGCGAAGGCGGCCGTGGTGGCGGCGGTCGTGGAGGCGGCGGCGGGGGGCGCGGGCGCGACGGCGGCGGCTTCTCGTTCGATCGTGGTGGTGGCCGCGGCGGACGCTTCCAGGACCGCGACGTGCCGCGTCGCATCTCGCTCGGCCCCGATCACGGCGCCGAGAAGGAAGCCGACGTCGTCGACGAGAGCCTTCTGTCGCCCGAGGAGCTGCTCAAGCGCAAGCTCGAGATGCTCCAGAAGAAGCTGCAGCGCCCGGACGCGTAGCGCTCGGCGTCTCGAAGGACGTGAGACGCGGTACGGAGGCGGGGAATTCTTCCGCAACTTGCCGCCCTGATTGCTCCCATGCGGAAGCGCTCTTCGGCAAGTTGCGGAAGAAATCCCCGCCTCCGTACGGGCTTTCGGCAAGCTGCGGAAGAACTCCCCGCCACCTGCGTAGTCGGGCTACTCCTCGTCCTGCAGCAGGAGCTCCCCGCGGACGTAGAGGACGGCGGTGCCGGAGAGCAGGACGCGGTTGCCCTTCTGCGAGCCGACGAGGCTTCCGCCGCGCGGGCCGACCTGGTCGCAGCTGATCTCCTTCGCGCCCAGGCGCGAGCACCAGTACGGCACCAACGCCGCATGCGCCGAACCCGTGACCGGGTCCTCGGGAACACCGATCGCCGGCGCGAAGAAGCGCGAGGCGACGTCGGCGTCCGCGCCGGGAGCGGTCACGATCACGCCCTGCGGCGCGGCTACAGCCAGCGCTGCCATGTCGGGCACGAGGCCCCGCACGGTGTCCTCGTCGGGCAGCTGCACCAGCCACCGCCCGGCCGCCGTGGCGCGTACGTCCTTGGGCGCCACGGAGAGCCCCAACGCCGTCAACAGCGCCGGCGTGGCCCGCGCCTCGCGGAGCTCGACGCTCGGCAGGTCGATGCGTACGCCGTCCTCGTCGCCCAGCCACTCCGCCCCCAGCGCACCGCTGGCGGTGTGGAACGTCACGCGGTCCACGTCCGGGTCCACGTCCTGGAAGATCGTGTACGCGGCCGCGAGCGTGGCGTGGCCGCAGAGGTCGACCTCGACCTCGGGCGTGAACCACCGCAGGTCCCAGTCGTCGTTCTCGCGGTGCGGCTGCAGGAAGGCCGTCTCCGACAGGCGGTTCTCGGCCGCGATCTGCTGCATGACGTCCACGTCCGGGAAGATGTCGTCGAACACGACGGCCGCCGGGTTGCCGGAAAACCGGTCGGACGTGAACGCGTGGACCACGTAGAAGGGCAGCGAGCTCATCGGGCGGGGATCTCCAGGCGGCAGGCCGTGATGCGGTCGCCGATGCGGATCGTATCGACGGCCGTCATCGGACCCACCACGCGGCCGTAGGCGCTGTAGCGCTCGTCGAGCGGCTTGTAGTCGCCGAGCATGAAGAACAGCTGGCAGCCGCCGTCGTCCTTCACGCTCTTGGGCATGCCGAGCACGCCGCGTGCGTACGAGATGTCCGTGATCTCGTCGGGCAGCGTCCAGCCGGCGTTGCCCGCGCCCGTGCCGGTGGGATCACCGCCCTGGATGACGAAGCCGGGCACGACGCGATGCCAGCGCGTGTCCTTGTAGAGGCCGGCATGCACGTTGAGCACGAAGGCGACTGCGTGCACGGGAGCCGCCTCGGCGTCGACCTCCACCGTGATCGGCCCCGCCGTGGTCTCGAGGACGGCCTTCGGCTTGACGCGCGTGATCCAGTCGGCGATGCGCAGGATCTCGGTCTCGTCGAGCATCGGCCCGCTGCCCGTGAGGCCCCAGGCCTCGAGCGGTTCCGCGGGCCGCGGCAGGCCGCGCCAGTCGTTGACGGGGCCGTCGTCCGCGGGCATCTCCTCACCCGCTTTCGTCAGGGCCTCGCGAGCCGCGAGGCGTGCGAATGCGGAATGCGCCGAGCGCGCGAACGGGTGCAGGGCCTTGCGGAACGCGGCTTGGGCTTCACCCTCCGTGGCGCCGGCGCGCGCAACGAGAGCGGTCACCACGCCGCGCTCGAGCTCGTCGTGCGGATCCTCTTGGCCCGCGATGACGGTCGCGAGATCCAGGAGCGCTGCGTCCACGGCGTCGTCGTGGATCGCCTCGACGGCGCCGACGGCGAAAGCGAGGACGTACGGACGCTCCGTGCGGAGCTTCTCGGAGCGAAGGAAGCGGCCCAACCACGCGGGGAGGTCCGCGGGCGGCTTCGCGCCTTGGGGCGTCTTCGATGCCGCGGGCTTCGAAGCCTCCTCGAACACGGCCATCCACGTGGCTGCTTGCAGCTCGCCGGCCTCCGCCTTCTCGGCCGTGTACGCCTCCGGCACGGGGTCACCGCCCGCCAAGGACCAGTCCCGGACCATGTTCGTGATCTCGGCCAGTGCCGGATCCCCGAGCTCCCCAGCGCTGACTACCCCATAGCGCATCAGAAGGAAGGACTTCGCGCTGTCGCTGAGCTCGGCTCGATACAGGCGCGCCTTGAGGCGGGCATCGGACTCGCGCCAGGCGGCCCCTGTGACCGTTTCGTCGCGATCGATGCGCTTGGACTCGGCCAGCACGTCGTACGCCTGCCCACGCGTCACGGCGTTCGTGGACAGGAGGTACTGATCCACAAGTGCGTCCACCGTCGCTCCGGAGCGCGGACCGAGCAGCCGCCAGAGCACTTCCTGGTCGCCGCGGTCGTCGCCGGGACGCGGCGCCAGCAGGTGCTGCAGCAAGGCGTCGGCGGCGGGATCCGCCAAGCGCGCACTCGGAGGCACGAGACCTGCCAGCACGCGCGCAAGATCCACCCGGCGCGACGCGTCGGCGCCGTGCCGACGCAGGAGCTGTCCGACCAAGACCTCGTCGCCCGCCCAGTCGGCGTTGGCGGCCTTCGCCGCCTGGACGCGCCGGCCGGCGAGACGCCACGCGGCGTGCCACGCGGCGTCGCGCACCGCAGGTGCGGGGTCGGCCAGCATGGCGACGACGCGCTCCAAGGCGCCCTCGTCGCCGCCGCGGGCGAGCCCCGTGAGGGCCGCGGCGCGCACGTCGGCACGCGTGTCGAGCAGGAGGGGGCCGAGATCTTCCAGCACGCCGCGGGCGTCGCACCAACCCAGGGCGGCGGCTGCGGCCTTCACGACCTCGGAGTCGTCGCTTGCCAGATGCTCGCGCATGGCGGTCGCGAGATCCTTGGACATGACGACGCCGGCACTCCAGAGCACCAGGGGCAGGTTCGGCTCGCCCTCGGCCTCCAGCAGCGGGAGGAGCGCATCCTTCGCAGGCTCGCCGATGCGGCCCAACGCCCGGATGGCCTGGCGGCGCAGGGCGGGATCGGCATCGCGCTGCAGCCACGGCGCGAGATCCGCGACCGGCCCCCGTCGCAGCTCGATGCCCAGGATGGTCGCGCGGGCGGCGAGGGAATCGGTCGACGGCGAGGCCTCTTCGGCGCGCAGCGGCGAGCCGAGGACGACGAGCAAGGCGAGCGACAAGACGACACGGGACAGGCGGCGACGCTTCATGGCCGACAACCTACCTGCGTCGCGAAACGGATGATGGCGGCGGCCATGAGCCGTACGGAGTCGGGTGAACCGTACGGAGTCGGGTGAGATTCCACCCTCGGGCCGTTGCGCGCTACCGCATGGGTGTAGTCCCCGCGGCCCGAGGGTGGAATCTCACCCGACTCCGTACCGCGGTGCCGCGGACCCTACGGAGGCGGGAACAGCACCGCGTGGAGCGCGCGCACGGTGTCGCCGCCACGCTCGGTGGGCACCACGATCTGCAGGTTGGTCTTGGTCGCCCCGTAGGAGATCGCGCGAATCGGCACCTTGGCTTCCGCCAGGGCCTGGAACACGCGGCCCGCCAGCCCGCTGGCCTGTCGCATGCGCTCGCCGATCACGGCGACGAGCGCATTGCCTTCGGTCACGGAGACCTTCCCGAACCGCTTCATGTCCTCGATCACGTCGTCCAAGCGCTCGCGCTCGTCCACGGACACCGTCACCGAGACCTCGCTGGTGGCGATCAGGTCCACGACGACGTCGTGGCGCTGGAACACCTCGAACACCTGCGCCATGAAGCCCGACTGGCCGAGCATGCGGCCCGACGTGACGTTGACGAGCGTGATGTCGTTCTTGCTGGCGATCGACGCCACTTCGTGGGCGGCGCGGGGCCGCGTGGGGGCGATGACCGTGCCCGCCGCGGCCGGGTCCATCGTGTTGAGGATGCGTACGGGGATGCGAGCTTCCACGGCGGGCTGGATCGTGGCGGGGTGGATGACCTTCGCGCCGTAGTAGGCGAGCTCGCTCGCTTCGGCGTAGGTCAGCGAGGCCACGGGACGCGCTTCCGGCACGAGCCGCGGGTCGGCCGTGAGCACGCCGCTCACGTCCGTCCAGATCTCAACTTCCTCCGCGCCGATCGCCTTGCCCACGATCGTGGCCGTGAAGTCCGAGCCCGAGCGGCCGAGCGTGGTCACGTTGCCGTCGCGATCCCGGCCGATGAAGCCCGTCACCACGGGGATGCCCTCGACCGCCGCCAGCGCGGCGCGCAGGTTCGTGTATGCCTCGGGCCGCGGCGCGGCGCGGGTGTACCGACTGTCGGTGACAAGGCCCGCTTCGTCGGCCATGACGGGCGTGGCGGGTAGGCGGCGGCGGCGCAGCACGGTCGCGATGGCGCGTACCGACATGCGCTCGCCGAAGGACGCCACGGCGTCCAAGCTGCGCGGGGTCAGCTCGCCCAGCAACGCGAGGCCGCGAAACATCTGGTCGAGGCGTTCGAGGTCCTCCTCGACGATCGAGATGTCCAGCCCCAACGCCTCGAGCACGACCTGCTCGCGCGAACGGACGGGCCCGAGGTCGGGGTTGCCCGCGGCGGCGCGGCGCGCACCCTCGAGCAGCAAGTCGGTGATGCCGCTGTGCGCCGAGCAGACGAGCACGGGGCTGCGCTCGCGCCGCTGGCGGACCAGCGAGACGACCGTGTCGATGCGCTGGCGGTCCCCCAGCGACGTCCCGCCGAACTTCATGACGAGCACGGAATCGGCTCCCTCGGGGCGTTCTGCGGGCCGTCCAGCGGCCGTGCCCGTGCCCGGCATCATGCCATCGCGGCGCCGCGCTGCACGCGATGCGGGACGCCTCCGCCCCGGGGGTAGGGGGCAGCGCTCGGCGCTACACTCGGCGGTCCGAGCCCGACCGGAGGTCCTCATGAGCACGAACGGCAGCCGTGACCTGATCTACGACTGGAACCAGCTCGAGGCCCGGCCGCTGGAAGGCCGGCGTCCGGCGCAGGTCGACGACGAGACGCTGCGCGACGGCCTGCAGAGCCCCTCGGTCCGCCATCCCCAGGTCGAGCAGATGATCGAGCTGCTCCACGCCATGGCGGCGCTCGGCATCGAGTCGGTCAACATCGGACTCCCCGGGGCCGGCCCGCACGTCGTTGCCTCGGCCAAGCGCCTCGCCGAGGAGGTCCGGGACCAGAAGTTCCCGATCCTGCCCAACTGCGCCGCGCGCACGTTGGTCCAGGACATCGAGCCCATCCACCGCATCAGCCAAGACGTCGGCATCGCCATCGAGGTCGCGATGTTCATCGGCTCCAGCCCCATCCGCCTGGAAGTCGAGGGCTGGGACGTGGACCACCTGCTCAAGACGGCCGAGAAGGCCCTCGTCTACGCCGAGAAGAACCAGCTCCCGATCATGTTCGTGACCGAGGACACCACGCGGACTTCGCCTGACGTGGTCAAGCGCATCTATGGACAAGCCTTGGACCACGGGGCGCAGCGTCTGGTCGTGTGCGACACGTGCGGCCACGCCACGCCCGACGGCGTGCGCTCGCTCGTGCGCTTCGTACGCCAAGTTGCCGAAGAGCGCGGTCGGGGCGACGTCCAGATCGACTGGCACGGCCACCAAGACCGGGGCCTCGGCGTGATCAACAGCCTCGCCGCCTACGAGGCCGGCGCCGACCGCCTGCACGCCGCCGGCCTCGGGGTGGGGGAGCGCGCCGGCAACACCCCCATGGACCAGCTGCTCGTCAACCTCAAGCTGCTCGGTTGGCTGGCGCCGGACCGCGACCTGCGCGGTCTCATGCGATACGCCGAGCTCGTGTCGAAGTACCTGGAAGTGCCGATCCCGTTCAACTACCCCGTCGTCGGCAACGACGCGTTCGAGACGGGTACCGGCGTACACGCCGCGGCCGTCATCAAGGCCATGAAGCGCGGGGACTCGTATCTGGCCAATCGCGTGTACTCCGGCGTCCCGGCCGACCAGTTCGGTTTGGCGCAGCGCATCAGCGTTGGCCCCATGAGCGGCAAGAGCAACGTCGTCTGGTGGCTGCAGGAGCACGGTTTCGAGGCCACCGACGAGCGCGTCGACCGGTTGTTCGCCGCTGCGAAGCAGAGCGATCGCACGCTGGACGACGCCACGCTCCGCGAGCTGGCAACGGCGTAGCGGCGAACCCGCGTATGGCGGTACGGAGTCGGGTGAGATTCCACCCTCGGGCCGGTGCGCGCTACCGCATGGGTGTAGTCCCTGCGGCCCGAGGGTGGAATCTCACCCGACTCCGTACGGCCCCCCTCGCCCCCGCTCACGCCTGATGGCGGCCCTCTACGGGGGCATCGGACTTCGTCCGGACGCCCGCACGCTGCGGGGTACCCTGGGCCGTTCCGGCGGCAGGAGAGCACCCGATGCCCGGCTTCCAGTTGGACGTGCACGACGACCCCCGGGGCGTCCGCGTCATGGCCGTTCAGGGCGAGGCGCGCATGGAGCTCAGCGACGACCTCACACGGGAAGCGCTCGAGGCCATCGGGCCCATGGAGCGCCCGCGCATCGCGCTGGACCTCTCGGGCCTGGAGTTCATCGACAGCGCCTCCACGGGCGCGCTCGTCCATCTGCGCGAGGTCATCGAGACGGAGCGGGGCGGCAACCTCGTGCTCTGCGGCCTCAAGCGCGTCGTCCGCCGCGTCCTGGACGTGACGGGCCTCGCCTGCCGCTTCGACATCCGTGAGGACCGGGCCGACGCCGTGGCCCACCTGACGGACGGCTGACAAATCAAGCCGATCGGAAGCCGGTCCGATCCGACCCACGGGAGGCGCCCTGGCCATGACCAGCCGACGCATGCTGGGCCTGGGGGCCCTGCTCGTCCTCGTGACGGGCTGTGCCCCCTCGTCTGGATTTTGGGACCGGAGCCCGAAGGTGGCGGGCGTCCGCCGCTCTGCCGCGCGTCCCGCCCCGCGGCGGGCGCCGCAGCGTGCCCCGCAGCCCGCTCCGCGGGCCACCCCCTCCCAGCCGACGAGCCCTCCGAGCCAGGGAGGGACCTACACGCCCAGCCGTACGGGCCCCACGCAGGAGGACTTCGCGGTCCTCGATCGGGTCAACCAGATCCGCCGCGCGCGGGGTCTCCAGCCCTTCACGTGGTGCTCGACGATCTGGCGGGCGGCCTACGACCACAGCATGGAGCAGCACGTGCACGGGTACATGGGGCACGGCAGCCCCGACCCGCGGCGCGAGCGCCTCGCCCAGCGCATGCAGCTGGCCGGCTACGACGGTCGCCTGTTCGGCGAGGTCGTCGCGTGGAACTACCGGACCGTCGAAGGTGTCGTGCGCGGCTGGATGAACAGTCCCAGCCATCGCTCGATCCTGCTCGACCGCAAGATGACGGAGGCGGCCTTCAGCCGCGTCGGCATGTACTGGACGGGCAACTTCGGTCTGCCGCGTCCCGTCGTGCGTTGGCGGCAGGTGCCGCCGCGCCGCCGCGGGACGTCGGCCCCGGCGCCCGAGCCCAAGGCCGAGCCCCGCGCGTGGAGCGCGCCGGCCGACGACATGCCCAGGGCGCTGCCTGCCTTGCCGGAGGAGCGGCCTGCGCCGACGCAGGCCACGCCGCGCGTCCGGACGGTGCGCCGGGTGGGCACGCAGGACATCGCACCGCGCGCCGTGCGCATCACGCCCGAGCCCGTGCGGCCGCTGCCGCCGCCTCCGGCGGCGCGGCCCCAGCCGCGGGAGTACGCGCCCGCGCCGGAGCCGGCACCGGCCCAGCGGCCGGCGCTGCGCGCGCGCGAGCAGGGCAGCTGCTACGTGCCGCCTGCCAATCCGCCGCCCTCCGCACCGAGGGGCCCCGCACCCCGCGGGAGCGGCTGAGGCCGCTGACGCCGACTCCCGTTGGGGGTCATCGCGGGCGCAGTACGGAGTCGGGTGAGATTCCACGTTCGCTCTGTGGAGTACGGAGTCGGGTGAGATTCCACCCTCGGGCCGCG
>JBFWRP010000044.1:0-22359 GCA_050248855.1 Planctomycetota bacterium
CGGCATGCACCCACAGCTGGGCCTGGGCCACGAGGGAGAAGGCCAGGATGCGGACCGCGAAGCCGGCCACGGCGAAGCGGGCGCTGCCGGGCAGGTCCACGAGGCGGGCGTCGGATCGCATCCGCAGACGGTACCCCGCCGCTCGCGCGCGCGGAGGGACGCGCGCGCGACTCGCCTACTTCTTGCGCCTGCGGGCAGCGCGCTTGGAGCTCGTCGTGGCCGCGGCCTTCTTGGCGCTCTTCGCGGCTACGGCCTTCTTCGCCGCGGGCTTCTTCGCGGCGGGCTTCTTCGCGGTAGCCCTCTTCGTGGCGGGCTTCCTCGCAGCGACGCGGGCTCGACGCCGCGGACCGCGGGCCAGGGCCTCGACCATGGTCGCGCCCAGGTCCGCCGGGCTCTCGGCCACGAGGATGCCGGCCTCGCGCATGGCGGCCATCTTCTCGGCCGCCGTGCCCTTGCCACCGGCGATGATCGCGCCCGCGTGGCCCATGCGCTTGCCGGGCGGCGCGGTGCGTCCCGCGACGAAGCCGACGACGGGCTTGGTGACGTGGTCACGCACGAACGCGGCGGCCTCCTCCTCCGCGGTCCCGCCGATCTCGCCGATCATCAGGATCGCGTCCGTCGCCGGGTCCTCCTGGAACAGCTTGAGCGCGTCGATGTGCGTGGTGCCGATGACCGGGTCACCGCCGATGCCGATGCACGTGCTCTGTCCCAGACGGCGCGAGGACAGCTGCCACACGGCTTCGTACGTCAGCGTGCCCGAGCGCGAGACCACGCCGATGCCACCGGGACGATGGATGAAGCCCGGCATGATGCCGACCTTGGCCTTCTCGCGGGGGCTGATGATGCCCGGGCAGTTGGGGCCGATCATCCGCGCGCCCGCCGCCGTGACCGCGCGCTTCATGCGGGCCTCGTCGAGCGCCGGGATGCCCTCGGTGATGCAGACGATCAGCTGGATGCCCGCCTCGGCCGCTTCCTGGACGGCGTCGGCCGCGAACGGCGCAGGCACGAAGATCATCGTGGTGTTGGCGCGCGTCTTGGCCACCGCGCCGGCCACGGTGTCGAACACCGGGATGCCCGATACCTCGGTCCCGCCGCGGCCGGGGGTGACGCCACCGACGATCTTGGTGCCGTACTCGCGGCAGGCCAGCGTGTGCAGCTTGCCGTACTCGCCGGTGATGCCCTGGGTGATGACGCGCGTGGACTTGTCGACGAGGATGCTCACGACACCGCCTTTGCGATCTTGCGGGCGGCATCGCCCATGTCCTTGGCCGCAGTGATCTCGAGGCCGCTCTCCGCGAGGATCTTGCGCCCCTCCTCCATGTTCGAGCCGTGCAGACGCACGACGAGCGGCACCTTCAGGCCGAGCGCGCGCGTGGCCTCGACGACGCCCTGCGCGACGACGTCGCAGCGCATGATGCCGCCGAAGATGTTGACGAGGATGCCCTTCACGTTGGGGTCCTCGAGGATGATGGAGAACGCCGTCTGCACCTGCTCGGCGCTGGCGCTGCCGCCCACGTCGAGGAAGTTGGCAGGCTCACCGCCCTCGAGCTTGATGATGTCCATCGTGGCCATCGCCAAGCCGGCGCCGTTGACCAGGCAACCGATGTTGCCGTCGAGCTTGACGTACGAGAGGCCTGCGGCCTTTGCCTTGAGCTCGGTGGGGTCCTCTTCGCTCTCGTCGCGAAGCGCCTGCAGGTCCTTGTGGCGGAAGAGGGCGTTGTCGTCGAGCGTCATCTTGCCGTCGAGGCAGACCACGCGGCCGTCGGTGGTGGTCACGAGCGGGTTCACCTCGACCAGCGAGGCATCGTCGCGCTGGAACACGTTGGCCAAGCCCTTGAGCACACCCGTGAAGCCGCGCACGTGGTCCGCGGGCACGCCGAGGCGATACACGAGGCGGCGCGCCTGGAAATCGTGCAGGCCCGCGACCGGGTCGATCACTTCGCGCAGGATCGCCTCGGGGCGCGTCGCCGCAACCTCCTCGATGTCCATGCCCCCCTCGGCCGAGACCATCAACACGGGGGCCTCGGCGCGCCGGTCGAGCAGCACGGCGGCGTAGTACTCCTTGAGGATCGGCAGGCCTTCTTCGACCAGCACCTGGCGTACGACCGTGCCCTCGGGGGCGTTCTGGGGCGTGACCAGGGGCTTGCCGAGCAAGGCCTTGGCGACGCCCTCGGCCTCCTCCGCGCTGCGGACGAGCTTGACGCCGCCGGCCTTGCCGCGACCGCCGGCGTGGATCTGGGCCTTGACCACGGCCAGGTCCGAGCCCAGCTTCTTGAAGGCCTTGCCGACCTGCTTGGGCTTCTTGGCGACGATGCCTCGCGGGACCGCGAGGCCCGCGGCGGCGAAGCGCTCCTTGGCCTGGAACTCGTGCAGCTTCACGGCGCCCTCCGTCGCGCGGCGGGCGGCAGGGGCTGCCGGGGCCGCGAGCCGGGGAGGCTACCGCCCGCCCGCCACGACCCCTGTCAATTGCCAGACGGCCGGAGGCGAAGCACCGCCAGGCTCCCTCTGCGTTGCCGTCACCGCACGGAGCTCCGCGGCCCATCGGTGAAGCCCGCGCGTCGGCGGGCGCCGGTGCCTGATGGACGCACAGGGGACGCGTGCCTCGGATCTTCACGGGCCGTGAGGGGTGCAGGGGTTGCGCGGGACCGCCCATCGGGCGGACCGCTTGCACGCGCCTC
The DNA here is from genome assembly GCA_050248855.1 of Planctomycetota bacterium. Classification (GTDB taxonomy): domain Bacteria; phylum Planctomycetota; class PLA2; order PLA2; family JAEUHO01; genus JACKGW01. The sequence goes on from JBFWRP010000044.1 coordinate 2,679, forward strand.
GTCAATTGCCCGTGACGGCAGCGGGGGGCGGCATGACGCCGCGGGTGGCGCGCTTCAGGAAGAGCAGGGCAAAGCACGTGTCGAGCACGTCGTACGGCTCGTGGGTGGACTTGGTCTCCCAGAAGGCCGTGTCCATGGCCTCGGGCTGCATCTTCTTGTCCGGCACCTGGCTGGTCGTGCGCTGCATGCGCTTCAAGAGCTGCTCGGCGCCCTCCTGGTACCAGAGGCGCTTGCCCACCAGCTGCTTGCCGAGCATGTCCATGGTCCGCTCGAGGGCGTAGAGGTAGTACGTGTGGTAGCCGACGCCGCTGTTGCGGTTGTCGAAGCTGGACCAGTTGCGGTCCAACCACGCGAGCCCGTCCCACACGGCCTTCTCCATCTGGGCCGCCAAGGGACTCGTCTCGAAGGTGCGCTTCGTCTTCCTGTGGTTGGCGAGCACGTCCCGGCACATCAACAGGTTCGAGATCCCGCAGGCGGTCATCGAACCGGTGGCCCGGCCCTCCGAACGGTCGGGGCTGCCCTTGATGTACATGAACCCGCGCGCCTTGTCCTTGGGCGCCGCGTAGCCGCCGCGCGCCAGCCCGGGGTCGTGCCGCTCATGGTCCGGCCCGGACTCTTCTTGGTGGGAGAGCGTGAACTCGGCGATGTCGAGCCACACCTGCGGGTCCACGTCCACGCCGAAGCGCTGCGCGTTGTAGAGCGCCAGCGCCGCCAGCTGCGTGCTGGAAAGGTCCTGGTTCGCGTGCGGCGGCACGGTGACCGTGCGCGTCTTGCTGGACGTGGCGCGCCCGCGCCCGCCGCCACCCCCACCCAGCTGGATGCTCGGCGTGTTGTAGCGCCAGCCCAGTCGCTCGGCGGGCGGTGCATCCTGCGCGGGCACCCCGCGTCGCTCGACCAGTCCCTGGACGAGCTCGACCAGCCACTCCTGGTCGTCCTTGTCGCGGATGCGCAGCTTCTTGCGGCTCGTCCCCGTGTGCTTCTTCTGGTCGTACTTGGCCGTGAGGGCCAGGATCATCGCGGAGATCTCGTAGGAGCTGCCGGCTTCGGTGTGGGTCCACGTGAACGGGTCGTACTCGCCCTGCTTGTCCCACTGCTCCGTGATGCGATGGCGCAGCTTGAGCCAGCTGAAGCCGCGCTCGATCACGCCGTGGGACGGCTCGACGTCGCACTTGAGCAGCGTGTAGAGCGCGAGAGCCGTCGCGCCCGCCGGGTGCGGGTAGCCGGGCCCCGTCCCCCCGCCGTAAAGCGTCTTGGACTGGATGAAGCCATAGTGCGCGCCCTGCGGCTCGTCGCGGGCACCGGGAATCTCGAAGATCTTCCCGCGCGCGAGCAGCCAGTGCGTGCCCTTCTCGATGGCCTCGTTCACCTGCTCGATGAAGGGAACGTCCTTCTCGCCCAGGTCCGGCGGCGCCTCCTCGTCGGCGCCCCCCTCCTCGTCCTCCTCCTCATCGGGTCCGGCGAGAGCCTGGCCTGCGCCAGGGGCACCGCTACCCGCGGGCAGGCCCACGGCCAGGGCGAGCAGGGCCACGAGACCGGCAAGGGTCAGGGCGAGCCAGCGCGTGGATCCCGTCTCGAGCGACCCCGCCGCGAGGGCTTCGGTCGACGCAGCCGGGGGCCTCGCGGAACAGGGCCCAGTCGGGGAAGCGACGTCCATCGAGATCCTCCGAGATGCCGGCCACCATGCTACGGGGCCACCGCCTGGCCGAGGACGCTCGCCCGGACGGCGGCCGCCGATCAGGGAAGCAAGGCCCGGACCAGTCCGGGCAGGCTCGCGTCGTAGCGGTAGCCCAGGTGCCGGTGGCCGTCGTCGAACTCGACGTGCTGGTGGCGGATGCCCGCGTCGGCGAGGCGCTCCGCGAACACGCGGGCGCCGTGGTGCAGGTGGTACTCGTCGCGGGTCCCACACTCCACGTGGAGGTGGCGCAGCGACGCCAGCGCGGCCGCGGAGACGCCCACCCGCCGCACCGGGTCGTGCGCCAGCCAGCGTTCCCAGACGTCGTCGCGGCGCTCGCCCGTGCGCTCGTGGAACGGCAGGTCGAAGCCGCCGTCGTCGCGCGGGCTGTAGAAGGCGGCCAGCGCCACCACCTCGAGCGCCGGGAACCATCGCCCGGGAAACGTCGGCGCGTCGCGGAACGTCGAGCGGAAGCGCTCGAGGCCACCGGCGGCGGCCAGCGCGTCGACGGCCTTGGGCAGCATCGGCCCGTAGCACGACTCGAAGTAGAGATCGCCCGAGTGGCACGCCGCGCCTGCGAAGACGTCGGCGTGGTCCATGACGAAGCGCAGCGCGCCGAAGCCGCCGCTCGACTTGCCGAAGACGCCGCGATGCTCGCGACCGGGCAGCACGCGGAAGCCCTGTTCGGCCCACGGGACGAGCTCGTCCACGACGTGCCGGGCCCAGGGCCCGACGGCCGGGGAGTCGATGTACTGGTTGCCGCCCAGCGACGTCATGCCGTCCACGAACACGATCACGGCAGGCGGCATGTCGCCTGCGGCGACCAGGCGGTCCAGACGCTCGGGCAGCGTGCCCTGGTACCAGTCGTAGGCCAGGAACGAGGCGCCGGTCCCCGTGAAGCCCGCCAGGCCGAAGAGCACGGGATGGCGCGCACTGCCCTCCGGGTCGTACCCCGGTGGCAGCCACACGGGAACGTCCCGCTCGCACGGGTCGCCGAGCGGGTTGCCTGCGAGCAGGCGGCTGGTGACGCGGTGGCGCTCGACGCGACCCTGCGCGCCGCTCACGAGGCGGACCACACCCAGCGACGCGCGCGGGCGTCCCACACGAGATCGCCGCGGATCTGCAGCACGTCGCCGCGCTGCACGACCTGGTCGCCCTGCCCACGGCGGCTGCGACCCTGCGCCACGATGCGCGCACGCACGGGGCGGGAAGGATCTTCGGTCTTGACCATGCGCAGCCGCAGCACGCGCCGCGCGCTCACCATCAGGCCCGGCCCCAGCTGCACGCGCGGTGCGGTGATGGCGTGCTCCGTGCCCGGCTGGCCCATGTAGGTCAGCGTGATCAGCTCGTCGTCGCCCACGATGCGGTCCTCGCGGCGGACGGCGACCTCCTTCAGCCAGCCGGAGATCGTGTTGACGGTCAACGTGCTGGCGAAGAACTCCTTGCTCACGACGACGTCCACGACGTCGCCGAGGATCCACTGGCCGTGGTCCGGGGTTCCGAGCCAGGCATGCACGGGCGCCAGGTCCTGCGCCGTCAGCGACACGATCCCGCCCCCTCGCCGGCCCGGCGGCCGCGAGGGGGTGTGCGCCGGGGGCGGGGCTGCCGGCGGCGCCGCGTCCGGGTCGGGCAGCGTGGGGTCCAGCTTGTGCGGCGCCAAGCGCACGCGGTAGGGACCGGGATCGGTCAGGGGTGCGAGGCCGAGGCGCTGCGAGGGCAAGGGGCCGGAGCACGCCGCCAGGAGAAGCGGCGTCGCCCAGAGGCATGGACGTCGCACGGCATCGCCTCCTTCGTCCGGGGCCACGGGAGGCAGCCCCCTACTGTCTATCGGTCGCCAAGGGGACGGACTCCCCGCTCGAGGTGGTGCTTGACCCAGCGGCCCAAGACGTCGACCTCGACGTTGACCCGCTCTCCGACGGCCTTGGTCCCGAGGCCGGTGACCGCCACCGTGTGCGGGATCAGGTACACGCGGAAGCGTCCCGGCAGCCCCGCGGGCTCGCCGTCGGGGTCCCGGCCCACCTCGCCCACGGTCAGGCTGACCCCGTCCAGGGTCACGGAGCCCTTCGGGAGGAGGCCGTCGAGCAGCTCGTCCGGCACGGCGATGGTCAGCGCCAGGTCCTCCCCCTGGGCCTCGCGCGCCACGAGCACGCCGGTCCCGTCGACGTGCCCCTGCACCCAGTGCCCCCCCAGGGGGTCGCCCAGCCTGAGCGCCGGCTCCAGGTGCACGAGGTCGCCCGGCAGGCGGTCGCCGAGCGACGTCTTGCGCAAGGTCTCGGGGATGACGTCGAAGGCCACGCGCTCCGGGCCCACCTCGACGGCCGTCAGGCATACGCCGTCGACGGCCACGCTGTCGCCGACCGCAGTCCGCGGCAGCGGCCCTTCGGGCTCGACGACGACGCGCACGCGGCCTCCGTCCACGCCCTGGCGCTCCACGGCCGTCAGGCGTCCGCGATGGGTCACGATCCCGGTGAACACGCACCCTCCCCGTCGTGGGACTGCAGCAGGTCCGGACGCCGCGCGCGGGTGCGCGCCAGGCGTCGCTCGCGCCGCCAGGCTGCGATCGCGCCGTGGTCACCGCCGAGCAGGACCGTGGGCACCTCGCGCCCGCGCCACGTGGCGGGTCGCGTGTAGTGCGGGTGGTCCAGCAGGCGGTCCGGGCCCGAGAAGCTGTCCTCGCTCGCGCTGTCCTCGTGCCCGAGCACGCCGGGCACCAGGCGGGCCACGGCGTCCAGGATCACCAGCGCGGCGGTCTCCCCGCCCGACAGCACGTAGTCGCCGATGCTGACCTCCTCGGGCTCGAGCACTTCGATGGCGCGCTCGTCGATGCCCTCGTAGCGCCCCGCCACGAGGACGAAGCCGTCTGGCGCCGCGGCCAGCTCCTCGGCGAACCGCTGGTCGAAGCGCCGCCCCTGCGGCGTCAGCAGCAGCGTCCGCACGGCCGGGCCGTGGCGCCCGCGGGCCCGCTCGACCGCCTGCACCACCGGCTCCGCCATCAGCACCATCCCGGGTCCCCCGCCGAAGGGGCGATCGTCCACGACCCGGTGGCGCCCTTCGCCCAGATCCCTCAAGTCCACGAAGTCGACGGACACGAGCCCGGCGGCGACGGCCCGTCCGACCACGCTGGACGAGAGCCAGGGGGCGAACAGTCCGGGGAAGAGGGTCACGACCGTGGCATGCATGGTGGGCGCCGCGTCGGCCACCCGGCCCGTCGAGGGCCGGAAAAGGCATGACGACGGAAGGCCTGGGCGTACCATCCGGGGCTTCCCCCTGCAAAGGCCATCCGGCCGCCGGGGGACCTTCCCGTGGGCCGGGCCCCTGGACCCGGACGCCGCGAGAGCCTGGGAGATCCGCCATGTCGTCCCGCATCCGTCCGTTCGAGGCGCCCTGGACCCGCCAGGATCTCCCGCCGCTCGCCATCGGTGACTCGGTCGACGTGGCCGTGCGCATCACCGAAGGCGAGAAGCAGCGCATCCAGACGTTCTCCGGCACGGTGATCAAGATGCGCGGCGCGGGCCTCGGCCGCACGTTCACCGTCCGTCGCATCGTGGCGGGTGAGGGCGTCGAGCGCATCTTCCCGATGCACAGCCCGGTCGTCGAGGGCGTGCAGATCAACCGCCGGGGCCGCGTCCGCCGGGCCAAGCTCTACTACCTGCGCGATCGCGTGGGCAAGCGCACCAAGCTGCGCGAAGTCCTGGGCCGCCGCGGCCAGATCGAGCAGACGCCCGCTCCGGCCGTTCCCGAGCCCGTCGGCGAGCCGGCCGAGGCGTAGCCCCCGCAGCGCTCGCCGCCGCGCGGCGAGCCGGCGCGTTGCTCCCGCTGCCGCGTCCCTGGTGCCGGTCCCCGTGACCGACGCGGCGTCCGCCGCGTGGCCCCGTCCGTGCACGCGCGCGACGACCATGCGCTGGGCCGGCGCGGCGAGCGACGCGCGGCACGCGCGCTGAAGAGGCGTGGCTTGCGCATCGCCGCTCGTCGCCTGCGCCTGCCGGCCGGCGAGGTCGACCTGCTCGCACTCGACGGCGACACGGTCGTCGTGGTCGAGGTCAAGAGCGGTCGCCGGACACCCTTCGCCGAGCTGGCGGCGCGCGTCGGGGCCGCGCAGCGGCGTCGCCTGGCGCGTGTCGTGGCCTGGCTCGAACGACGGCCGGACCTGGTCGGGCGCGCGGTGCGCGTGGACTTCGTGCTGGTGCGCTTCGAGCGGTGGCCGCGCGCCCGCGTGGAGCATCGGCGCGACCAGATCCTGCCCACGGAGGGGACATCCCGCGGGCAGCCGGCCTCGAAGGGGTGGGCGTAGGGGCCGCCCCGTGGTATCGACGGCGGCCCACGGGGGGTGCCCCCGACGGAGCCGGCATCCGCACATGGCGAACGCGCCCCTACGCTTGGCCGATCACATGGACGCCTCGCGCGTCGTCGACCTCGTCGCCACCACGAAGGTGGCCGCGCTCGAGGAGCTCGTGCGCGCAGCGGCGAGCTCGCCCGACGTGGCCGATGGCGAGGCCCTCCTCGCCGCCGTGCGGGACCGCGAGAACCTGCTCAGCACCGGCATCGGCCTGGGCATCGCCATCCCCCACGCGCGCATCGCCGGCGTCAGCTCGTTCGTCGTCGCCGTCGGTCGACACGCGGCCGGCCTGCCCTTCGACAGCATCGACAACAAGCCGGTCCACATCGTGGTGCTGATCGCCGGGCCGCAAGACGCGAAGAAGCCTTATCTCGAGCTGCTCGCCCAGATCAGCAAGCGCTTGAAGCTGGAGGACGTGCGCCAGCGCATCCTCGCGGCCCCCACGGCCCAAGACGTCGTCGACTTGCTCACGCAGCTGGCCTGAGCCGCTGGCCCGAACGCGAGACTCAACGCGGAGTCGGGCGCGCATCCTTGGGGCGCTCGAGCGGGATGCGCCGCGCGCCCGCGTCCACCGGCACGAACCACGACGTGGCTCCCGCCACGGGCGCATGGCGGCGACCGTCGATCGTCGCGGCGTCCAGCAAGGAGAGACTGCGGTTTGCGTCCATCGTGTCGCCTGCCTCCGGCGGCGGCGCAAAGGCGACCCAGCCCGCCTCCATGCGACTGCCCTCGAGCAGGTTGGCTGCCAGGAGGGCGACGCCCTCGTGCGTCGCCACCACGTCGATCAAGTAGCGGTCGTCGCGCGGGCCGCTCAGGAACTTCGGTGCGTGCTCCAACGCGAAGGCGTCGCCCGCGGGCTGGATGCCCGGCTGACCCGCCAGGTGGCGCGACAACATCGGTTCGTGCTGCAGGACCATCACGGCAAGCGGGCGCGTGCCCCGCTCGGGCATGCGCAGCACGCATAGATGCCGCCCGCGCACGACCAGCCGGGAGTCGGCGTCGAGCACGCCATGGTGCGTCTGGTCGCTGTAGATGTGCGTCGCGTCCAGGCGCAGCCGCGTCACGCGCCCCGAGGCAAGCAGCGGAGGGATCACGACGACGATGCCATGCGGGCCGTCGGCCACGGCGGCAAAGGCGCCCACGGACACGCCGGCATCGCGCAAGGGGCGGTGCTGCTCCAGGACGGGCGAACGGTCGCGACGCTGGCCGGTGGTGGTGTCGTACCAGATGAGGTGCACCGGCCCGCGCTCGCCCTCGCGCTCCAGCGCGAACAAGTTGCCCAGGGAAGCGTCCCAGGCGAATCGATCCGTCCACGTCGAGCGCATGTCGTCGACCCAGGGCGGCGTGACGGCGATCTCCTGCCGGAGCGCGCCGTCGAAGGCGTCGAGGACGAGCACCCCGTCGGGCCCGTCGAAGCCGACGGTCAGCGCGCTCGCCGTGGGATGGAGGTGGCGGATGCGCCCCGGCACCTCGGCGCTCCACACCTCGCGCCGGGCATCCAGGTCGACGGCCACGACGCGATCCATGCGCAGCCGGTAGGTGATCGCCACGTACGCCAGCGCGCCGCGCACCACGACGTGCGAGACGATGCCGCGGCCCGTGGCGTCGCGCCACAGCGGCGTGCGGCGGGCCGGGGACGGCTCCAGGCGATCCAGCCCCGAACGGCAAGGGAGCACGGCGCTGCCGTCCGCACGCACGTAGAGGACCCGGTAGGGCAGCAGCACGCCTTGGTCCGTCGGCCGGCTGCCGGCCTGGAACGCCTGCAGCACGACGCGGCCTCGGCGTCGGATCTCGGCCTCTACGACCTCGCCCGGCTGCGTGCGCCCCACCGCGCCCATGAAGTGGTCGACGCCCTCCAGGGGCTCGCCCTCCCACGCCGCAAGGATGTCGCCCGACGTCACGCCGCTCATGTCCGCAGGCTGGCGGGCCACCACGTGTCCGATGAGCACACCGCCCTCGGAGGGTCCGCGCGCCAGCTCGCGGAGCGTGCCGCCGAACCAGCCCAGGTCGTCGCCACCGAGCAGGGGCCGAGGGGGCTGCCCGGGGACGGCGATGCCCACTTCGAGGCCGCGGACGTAGGGAACGGCGTCCCCCCAGAGCGCGGCCCCCGGGCCTTCGAGGCCCAGCCAGCGCACACCGCGCACGGAGTCGGCGTGGGCCGCGTGCTCGGCATCGAGGACGCGGAGCACCGGCTCGTCGGCATCGGCCACGCCGCGGCCCGGCCAGTGCGCATGCTCGCGAAGCGCGCGGCGCAGGATGGCGGCGCGATCCCGGCCGCGCGCCGTCGCCAGGGGCGGGTCTTCGCCGACGAGCACGTCCAGCAGGTCGCGGGCCTCGCGCACCTGGTGCGCGTCGAGCCACAGATCGGCCTCGAGCAGCGCGCGCCGCACCGGGCAGCCGGGGAGCCCTTCTCCGGCGACGGCACTCTCCGGGCCCGGGTCCAAGCGCAAGTCCGCCAGCGCCGCCGCGGCCCCGACGGCGTCGCCCGCGTCCAGTGCCAGCTTCGCGCGTCGCGCCGTGGCCCGCGTCGCCGCCTGCGTGCCCGGGAAGCGACGCGCCATCACGCGCAGGGACGCGACGTCCGTCGCCGCCGCGAGGGCCGCCTCGGCGCGTCGTTCGCGCGCGTCGACCTGATCCCGCTCGAGCGAGGCTTCCAGCAGCAGCAGCCTGCGCGTGACGTCGGCGATCGGCAGCGTAGGGGCCACGAGCTCGGCCTCGAGCGCCGCCAGCGCTTCGGGGGCCGCGCCATGCGCCGCGAGGAGCGGCGCCGTCTCCACGCGCCAGAAGCCTCGCCGCCCGGGCGGCAACGCCTCGACGAGAAGGCCCAGCGTGCGCGCCGACGCCGCGCTTCCGAGCGCCGCCAGCAACCCCGGCAGGCTCGACTCCACGAGGTCGTGCTCGGCCTCCGTGCTGCCGGGTGCGAGGAAGGGCCGGGCCAGGGCCAGGGCTTGGTCGACGTCGCCCACGGCGACGGCAACACGCAAGGCCTCCGCGGGCGGGAGCTCGCGCGCCTGGGCACGACCGAGCTGACCCGCGGGGGCAACCACGGCCACGCGCTCCTGCCCGACGACGAGCCAGCGCCCCTCGGGCAGCGGGAGCAGGTGGCCGCTGCGCGGCGCACCGGGCCCCTCGGCGGTGCGCAGCACGTGCGTCGCCGCCTCGGGGTCCTCGCCCAGGTCCCAGCCCATGGACTGCCAGCCCCCGTCGCGCCATGTCGCGATCCCGCGCGCATCCGTGAACGGGCGTGCGAGGAGGTCGAGGCCCTGGTGCGAGGTCCAGCCGCCGATGTCGAGCTCGGACGGGACGAGGGCGCCGTCGCGCGGGTCGATGCCCACGCGCCCCTCGCCCACCAAGCGCAGCACGGGCGTGCCGTCGTGCGCGGGCACCACGCCGACGAGGTGGCGCACGGCGTCGGCCAGCCACAGCGTCTCCTCGCTGGCCACGTCGGTGGCCCAGCGCAGCCGCCCGCTGCCCCGCTCCAAGGCGACGAGGCGCGGCGAGTCGTGGGCCGCCACGATCCACGTGTCGCCGTGGACCCACGGCGCGTTGCCCATGCCGAAGCCACGCCGCGCCGCCACGCCGTCGGCGGCGCCACCGCGCTCGTACGGTGGCAGGGCCCGCACCCAGTGGTGGCGTCCCGTGGCGGGGTCGAGCGCGGCCACGAAGCCGGCATGGGTCACGAAGCAGAGCTCGTCGCCGGCGAGCGCCGGAGGCGCCCCCCACGGCAGGACGTTGCGGTGGGCTTGGCGGAAGCGACCCCAGTTCGCGCGGTCGGGCGCGCGACCGCTCACGCCGGGCGCCAACGGTGCGCGCCACAGCAGGGCGCCGTCCGTCCGTCGCAGGCAGGCCGCGTAGAGGACCGCGCCCGCCTGCAGCTTGCCGAAGCACGCGTACACGCGCTCACCCACCACGAGCGGCGGACCCTGGCAGCCCACGTCCGGGTCGCCGAGGACGGGATCCGTCTCGCTCAGCGGTCCGCTGCGCCAGCGCACGTCACCGCTCGTCTTGTCGAGCGCCACCAGGTGCGTGCGTGGGTGCTCGACGACGTTGTCCTCGCCCCAGATCGCACCTTGTACCTCGTAGCTGCCCGTCGCGGGCGGCTCACCGAGCACGACGAGCAGCAGATCCCCGGCGTCGACGACGGCGTGCACCGGTCGATCCGCCGGGGCGTGGCGTACTGCGGGAGCGTGGATGCGCGAAAGCGGTACGTCGCGTGCCGGATAGCGCCAGCGCTCGAGACCGCTGCGCGCATCCAACGCGCGTACCGTCCGCGCGGCGTGCACGTAGACGACGTCGCCGTCCACCAAGGCCGCGGAACGCACCTCCGTACCCTCGGCGGTGCGCGGGACCTGCACCCACGCCGGGTCGGCCACCTCCACCGACCAGAGGACGGCGAGCGCTCCCGGGTCGAGCGGCCCGCGCGCGACGGCCACGGGAGGCGGAGCGGGTCGCTGCGCCTCCCGCGAGACGACGGCATCGAGCAGCACGGGCAAGGCGTCGACGTCCAGAGCGGACGATCCGAGCTGCACGCGCAGATGGCGGAGCCCCCCTGCGTCGTCCAGCCGCGTGAGGACGTCGGCGGCGCGCAGCAGGACCGCGTGGCGGCGCGTGGGCGCCACGAGGGGCCCGTGTACGTCGAGCCACGTCCTGAGCGACGCCAGGGCGCCGGCCAGGTCACCGGCTTCGATCGCCGTCTCGGCCGCGACGAGCAGTGCCACGTCGCCCGCGCGCGTCATCGGGTCGCGCAGCGCGACCTCGCCGGCCGCGGCGCGATCGCCCTGCTCGGCGCGCGACAGGCGCAGTGCGGCGGCCGCCTCGCGCGGCTCGACGAGGGCGGCCCGCAGCGCCCCCAGGCGCGACGCCGCCACGGCGACGATGCGTCGCGCTGGCCAGGCCAACGCGCCGTCCTCGCCCACGGGGAGCAGCGCGTCCAGGCCACGCAGCGACACGACCGCGTCCGGGGTGTTCTCCAGGCAAGCACCAAGCACGGTGACGGCGCCGTCCAGATCCCCGGCTTCGACGAGCCGGGCCGCGCGACCGAGGAGCTGCGTCGCCCAGCCGCCGGGATCGGTGCGCAACACCGAGAGGTCGTCGGCGGACCGGGCCTCGCGAAGAGGCACGCGGGCCGCGGCCCACGGCAGGAGCGCGAGCGTCAGCAGGATCACGGGGCGGAGGTGCGGACGGGCCACGGGCGGACCCATTCCATCACGAACCCCGAGGCCCTCCGAGGCTACCGACCGGCTCGCCAAGCGTTCCAGGCCGCGCGGCGCAGCGCCGCGTCGTCGAGCCGGTCCAGCTGGGGCAGGAGGCGCTTCGTGCGGTCCAGCCCGGGGTACTCGAGCGGGTGGCGGTCGATGTGTCGGAGCATCCGCTGCAGGGCGTCGTGGTAGCCGCCCCGGTGCACCTCGGCGTCGGGCTCGACGACGGGCAGCATGGCCGTCATCTCGGCCACGGCCAGGGCCGGGTCCCGTGCATCGACCACGGCGGCAAGCTGGGCCTGGCACTCGAGGTGCCGCTCGACATCGTGGAAGCTGCCGCCGGCCTTGGCCAGGAGCCGGATCGAGGCCGGCAGTCCCTGGAGCACGGGCAGGTGCGTGCGCAAGTCGGTCACGTGTCCGGCCTCGTGCGCCCGCAACGTGAACCACGACGACCACGGATCGGTTCCTCGCTGACGGGCCACGCGGGCCACGAGACGCTCGGTCACGCCGGCCGGGTCGGTCAACGCGAGGCGCCCTTCCGCGCCGACGGGCGGCGGGGGGCCGTGGGCGAAGCGCATCGTGGCCGGGTCGCGCACCAAGACACGCCGCCATGCGGCGTCCGACGTGCGCGCCGAGTCGGCGTCGAGCCAGAGGGCGTCGGGCAGGCAGGCGCCGCCGAGCTCACCGCCCTCGGCGACGACGGCGGTGCCGAGCCCGCGGTCGATCCCGATCGCCACGTCGTGCCGGTGCACGAACCCGGTCGTGCGCAGCGGCACGTCTTCGGCGAGGTAGGCAAGCGAGAGCACGACCGCCTCGACCGGTCCACGTGCGCGTTGCCCGAGCACGAGGTAGCGCCCATGGGCGCGGAAGTGGCGGACGAGCGGGCTCGTCGCGCGCACGCCGTGGTCCACCCACGCGCCGAGCAGGGGCACGCTGCTGACGCCGGTCGTGACGTCGGCCAACGCGGCCGCGTCCCGGGGAGCCAGGTGACGGCGGGCCAACCCAGGCACCCGCGCCAACACGCCGTCGAGGTCCGCCGGCGACTCGTCGCGCGCCGCATCCGCGTACCCCGCGCGCAGGATGTCGGCGAGCGCGCGCTCGAACGCGATGTGGCCCTCGAGACGGCGCACGAGACTCCGCGCTTGCGCGCCACGGGCGCCGTCCAGCACGATCAGGGCATCCGCGTGGGCGCCCAGCGCCAGCAGGGCGCGCGCCAGCACGACGCGCGCGTCGTCGGCGGCCGAGCGGTCGGGCGCGGCCGCCACGGCCGCGGCCAACGCTTCCCAGCACGGCCCCACCAGGTTCTCCGGTGCAGCCCGCACGTCAGGGGGAAGGGCCGCCTGGAGGATGGCGACGGCCTCGCGGTAGCGCCCCTGGGCGAACAGCGCGCGGCGCAGGTCGTGCTCCGTCGGCACGGGGAGGGCGCCCGCGGCCAGCGCACGGCGTGCATGCTGCTCCGCCGCGAGCGGGTCATCGAGCACGTCGAGCGCGACGGCCGAGGCCAGGGCCTCCCACGCGGGGTTCCCCGACGCCTGCAACGCCAACGCGGCCCGACCGAGGCGGTCGCGGTCGGCGCCGGGCGCAAGCGTGCGCCAGGTGTCGTGCAGGTCGCGGGCCACGGTCTCCGAGGCAGGTGCCGTGGCGAGGCCCTCGAGGAGGGCCTCCGCGGCCGCCCGGGGGCGTCCCACGCGCCGCTCCAGGAGCCCCGTCTCGTGGGCGCCCCGTGCGTCCCAGGGGGCCAGCTCGCGCACGGACGCCAGGCGCGAGCGTGCGGCGGCCAGGTCCCCGAGCTCGGCGTGGAGCGCCGCTGCCACCAGCAGCCCATCGATGCGCACGAGCAGCCACGGGGCCCGCGCGGCGCGGTCGGCCGCATCGCGCGAGCCGCGGAGGTCCCCCAGGCCGACCAGGACATGCGAGCGGACGAGGTCGGCCCAGCCGTCATGTCCGGGGCCCTGGCCGAGGATCGAGAGGGCCTCGCGCGGCGTCTCCCGGGTGAACGCCACGAGCGTCGTGCGCAGGCTCCCAGGCGGCATGGCGTCCACGGCCCGCGCGGCGTGGCTGCGCGCCCCCACATCCCGCCACAGCGCGACCAGGAGCCAGCAGCGCTCCGGGTCCGACGCCTCGAGGGGACGGTCCGGCTCGAGCAGCTCGAGGGCGCCGGCGCGGTCGTGAGCCCGCGCGCGCTCGCGCACGGCCTGCAGACGGCCCAGGTCGAGCGTGGCGGTCCGCGCCGGCGCCGCGAGGCCTGCGGAGCCGTCCCCGCGAAGCTCCGTGCGACAGCCGGCGCTCGGGCCGGAGACCGCCCCGAGCAGGGCGGTCAACAGGACGCCGGTGCGGATTCTGCGTGCGGGCACTTGCGTATGCACGTAGTCAGGTTAGCCTCTTGATGGTGAGCACGACCCAAGCCATTCTCCTCGCCCCCGCGCGTTCGCGAAGGCGCTCGTCGCGCACGATCGCGGACGGCTCCCGGACCCGGCCCTCGCGGGCGCGCATCGGCTCGGCCTCCTTCGGGGGAGCGCCGGTTTCCGTGTCCAGCCCGAGACCCCTCCCGCTGCGCGGACCCGGCGCTGCCCTGCCACGCGCTCCCCTCCCGCGCGCTCCGATCTCCGGGGCGCGCCGTCGTGACGCGGCGCTCGACGAGGACGACGGGGTGCCGATCGGCTTGGTCGAGCTGCTCGCCACCGGCGCCATGCTCCTCGTCCTCTTGGCAGCGGTGCTGGCATGACGCCCTGCAGCGGCATGACGGCGGGCGAGCGCCCGGGAGCGGCGCCGGCTTGGTCCGCGCCCTTGACGGCTTCTTCCCCGCCACCGCCGCAAGCCGCGCGGGGTACCGACCGATTGAACACGAACGGAGGGTGTACGAACTCCCGTTCGTACGAACCGGGACGAAATGGCTGCGGGCACCGGGGGTGTACGTGGCCGCTCGTCATGAGGCACGACGTGGCAGCGAGGCCGGGCTTCGCGGCGCTGCCAAGGAACGCGATCCGCGCCGGCGGGTCGGGGAGGCCGATGTGAACTACACGCCCAAGCAGCTCCAGATCATGGCGTACATCCGCGACTACCGGCGGGACAACGAGACCTCGCCAACGCTCGAGGAGATCGGGCAGGAGCTGGGCGTCCATCGGGTCACCGTCCACCAGCACATCGCTGCGCTCGTCAAGAAGGGCGCCATCCGCAAGCTCCCCCAGCGTTCGCGCTCCATCGAGATCCTGGATCGCAACTACCTGCCCGATCCGACGGTGAAGGTCTTGGGCCGCATCGCGGCGGGCCGCCCCATCGAGGCCCTCGAGGACGCCGAGCCCTACACGCTGGACGAGCTGCTTCCGATCGAGCCCGGCCAGCAGGCCTACCTGCTTCGCGTGGTCGGCCACTCCATGATCGAAGACCACATCACCGACGGCGACCTCGTGATGGTCGATCGCAGCCGGGACGCGCGCGAAGGCGAGATCGTCGTGGCCATCGTCGACGGCGAGGCCACGCTCAAGCGCTACTACCGCGAGCCCGACGGCAGCATCCGCCTCCAGCCCGCCAACGCCACGATGGAGCCCATCTACGTCCGCGCGCCGCAGCACCTCGACCTGCGGGGGGTCGTCCGCGGCGTCCTCCGCCGCTATTAGTCGATTCGTACGATGCCCGTGTCGGCGCGCGTGCGGCTCGCCGGATGCCATGTGGGCGCAACGTGCGGCCCGCTGGCGGACGCCGCTGGCAGCGCGCGGCGGGACAACCGCTGTCGGGGTGAGGGGACGGAGGGTCCTAGCGCGGTGAGGGGATGAGGACCACGCGGTCGCGGCGGTTGTCGCGGAGGTAGGAGAGGACGAGGGAGCCGCCCGGGGGGAGCTGCCAAGCCTGCTCCTGGAGGGTGGCCGCTTCGGTCAGCGGCGTGCTGCCGACGTGGGTGAGGACGTCGCCGGGGCGGAGGCCCGCGCGCTCGGCCGCGCCGCCGACGTCGATGCGCGTCACGACCAGGCCTTGACCGGCGAGCGGTCGCACGGAGAGGCCCAGCGGCGCGGGCCCGTCCCGACGGCCCGGTCCGCGCTCGCCGAGCAGACGCGCGACCGCGCTAAACACCGCGTCGATCGGTGTGGCCAGGCTCACCCCCTGGTGGGTGCCGCCACGGCTCAGGATGGCCGTCATGACGCCCACGACGCGCCCGTCGGCGTCGAGGAGCGGTCCCCCGGACGAGCCCAGGTTGGCGGCGGCGTCGGTCTGGATGAACGACTCGTAGCCCCGGGGGTTGACGCCGAGACCGCTGCGCCCCAGCCCACTGACGAGCCCGAGGCTCCACGAGTTGGGCAGCGCAAAGGGGCTTCCGGCCGCCAGCACGACGTCGCCGATGCGCAAGCCGCGGAGGTCGGCAGGCGGTAGCGGCAGGCGATCGGCCAGCTGCGGAACGCGCAAGAGGGCCGTGTCGGTCGCGTCGTCCACGCCGACCAGCTGGGCCACATGCGGTCCACTCCCGGGCGCCGTGACGAAGATCTCGCGGGCACCGGCGAGCACGTGGCGGCTCGTGACCACGTAGCCACCCGCCCGCACGACGAAGCCCCCACCGACGCCGTCGTCACGCGACGCGCGGCGCACGCCGTCGTCGTGACGGATCGCCACGTGCACGACACTCGGGTTGGCCCGAGCCACTACGTCGGCGAAGGTGGCCGGCAGCTCGCGAGCGGTGGCGGGCGGCGGCGCGGTGGCACGTCCCGCCAGCACGCCCGCCACGACGAGGACCGCGGCGCCTGCGGCCGAACCCACCTTGCCGGACGACGCGCGTCGGGACGAGCGCACGATGCTCATGCCCCTTCCTCGGCGTCGTCGTCCGCCAAGGCGGTCCCGCCGTAGGCATCGAGCTTGCGGTAGAGGGTGCGCAGCCCGATGCCCAGGATGCGGGCGGCGGCGGTCTTGTTGCCCCCCGTCCGTCGCAGGGTGTCCAAGATGATCGTGCGCTCCACGTCGGGGAGCGGCGTACCGGCGGGGATGCGGATCACGTCGGACTCGGGCAGGTCGTCGACGCGATGCACGCCGCCGATCTCCTCGGGCAGCACGTCGGGGGTGATCACCTCCCCGCCTCCGAGCACCACCGCGGCCTCGATCGTGTTCTCGAGCTCGCGGACATTGCCCGGCCAGTCGTGGCTCTTGAGCAGGTCCATCGCCTCGGGCGTCAAGGAGGGTACGGGCAGTCCATGGCGCTTCGCGTACAGGTGGAGGAAGTGCTCCACGAGGAGGGGGATGTCGCCGCGTCGATCGCGCAGGGCGGGCATGCGCAACGTGATGACCTTCAGCCGGAAGTAGAAGTCCTCACGGAAGGCCCCCTTGCGCACGAGTGCCTCGAGATCGGCATTGGTCGCGGCCACGAGCCGCACGTCGACGGGGCGTGTCTTGGTCTCGCCGACGCGCTCGATCTCGCGCGTCTGCAGCGCGCGCAGCAGCTTGACCTGGGTGTGGGCAGCGATCTCGCCGACTTCGTCGAGGAACAGCGTCCCGCCGTGGGCGGCTTCGAAGCGACCCGCGCGATCGGCGATCGCGCCCGTGAACGCGCCCTTGGCGTGACCGAACAGCTCGCTCTCGAGCAAGCCCTCCGGCAAGGCCGCACAGTTGACCTTCACGAACGGCCCGCCGCTGCGGGGGCTGGCGCGGTGGATGGCCTCCGCGACGAGCTCCTTGCCCGTTCCGCTCTCGCCGAGGATCAACACGGTGGCGTTGGTCGGCGCGGCGCGGGCGACCACGCGGAAGAGCTCGCGAATGGCGGGCGCACTCCCGATGAACCCCGGCGGCACGGCGCCTTCGGCGAGCCCGCTGCGATACGGCGCACTGGCCGGCGCAGCCGCGGCGTCACGCAAGGCTCCGGCGACGAGCTGGCGCAGCCTGCGCAGGTCGATGGGCTTTTCCAGGAAGTCGTGCGCCCCGTCGCGCATGGCGCGTACGGCGCGTTCGACGCTGCCGTAGGCCGTCATGACGATGACGGGGACGTCGGGACGCTGGCGTCGGACCTCCTTCAACAGGTCAAGCCCGTCGCGTTCGCCAGGCAGCAGGATGTCCGTGAGCACGAGGTTCGGGGGCTGGGCCCGGAAGCGCTCCAGCGCCTCGTCCACGTCCTCGGCCAGCACGACCTCGTGCTCGTCGGCGAAGACCTCGCCCAGGGTCACGCGTGCGTTGGGCTCGTCCTCGACGATCAGGATGCGGCTCACGCCTCCTCCTCGGATCCCCGCGCATCCTCCTCGCCCGGAGGCGGAAGGTGAACGACGAAGCGGGCCCCGCCGCCGGGGCGCGCCAGCACTTCGATCTCGCCCCCGTGGCGTCGCACGTCCTCGCGCGCGAGCGGCAGACCGAGGCCCGTGCCGCCACGCTTGCTCGTGGTGTAGAGCACGAAGACGTCGGAGCGCTCCTCGGGGCGGATGCCCGGACCGTCGTCGTCGACGACCACGACGGTCGAGTGCGGGTCGTCACGCGTCGTCACGAGCACGTGGCCGCCCCCGGTCGCCGCCGCTTCGATGGCGTTGCGCACCAGGTTGTGCAGCGCGCGGTCGATGCGTTGGGGGTCGAGCAGCAGCGTCCGGCGGCTGCCGGCCACGAAGGTCAGATGGCAGCCGACGGACTGCGCCATGCCTTCCAACCGCTCGAGCACGCCCTGCAGGATGGCGTCGATGCGTGCGGGCATGCGGCGCAGCACGTCCTCGCGGCTCACCTCCAGCAGGTGCGTCACGAGTGCTTCCATGCGTCGTGTCTCGGCCACGGCACGGCCCAGGCCACGCTCGAGGTCTTCGCGTGACACGCGGTCGTCGTGCATGCGCTCGGCGAGCAGCTGCAGGTTCAGGGAGAGGGCATTCAGCGGGTTGCGGATCTCGTGGGCGAGGCTGGCTCCGAGATCCTGCACGAGCGCGGTCCGCTCGCGCTGCCGCTGCAGCTCGGCGGCTCGCGCGCCCGACGTGATGTCCTCGAAGGCCACCACGCACCCGAGCACCTGCCCGAGCTTGTCGCGCATCGGCGCCATGGTCAGCCGTACGACGCGCGGGCCCAGCGGCTGGCGGGCCACCGTGTGCGTCCGGCCCTCGTCGAGGACCTCGCGCAGGGCCTGGGCCCAGTCGCGGTTGGGGTCCGTGGCCAGCACGGGCAGGGCTTCGAGCAGCGGTCGGCCGAGCGCGGCCTCGCGCGGCCCGGCAACGCGAGCCAGGGCGGCGTTCCACACGATGACGCGCCCGGCGCGGTCCGTGGCGACGACCTCGATCGGCAGCGCCTCGGCCAGCGCGTCGAGGTGGCGACCGTAGTCGTCCTCCCCGAGGAGGCGGACGAGCAGCTCGCCGTAGTACAGGAACCTGCGCCCCATGACCCGCATCCTACGGCCTTCGGGATGCGCGGCGTACGTGGCGATCAGCGGCGGATGTCGGCGGTGCCGTCGCCAGGTGCTTGGGCGTGGAGGTTCCACCAGCGCTGCCAGCGCGCGGCGGCGTGGGCGCGAGCGGCAGGAGCGCCGTCGGGGTCGAAGCCGAACCACTGACCCGTCGCCTGGCGCAGACCGGCAACCGCCGCGGCCCGTACGCAGGGCGTCGGGTCGCCCAGACGCACGAGCAGGTCCGGAACGGAGCCGATCGCGCGGCGTCGCGCGCACTCGGCAACCGCCGCACGTCGGACTTCGGGCGACGGAGAGGCCATCCACGTCCCCAAGCGCTCGGCGGGCACGTCCTCGAGGATGGCCTCGATGGCGCCGCGCGTGGCGTGCATCGCAAGGCCGCCCGGCCCCGGAACGAGAAGCTGGCCCGCGGCCGCCAAGGCAGGCAGCGCCGGCTCGCCCAGCTCGACGATCTCGCGCGTGGCCCGCATGCGGTCCAGGAAGTCCGAGGAGGTCAGGCGCTGCACGAGAGGACGCAGCGTCGCCATCTCGAAGGAGGTCGCGGTCCGCTCGACCGATGTCGGGCGGATGCTGCCCGGCAGGCGCCGAGCGGACGTGGGCGGCCCATCCTCCGCGTCGACCCGCGGCTGCGGCAGGGCGGCGGCAGTTGCGGTCGTAGCGGGGACGTGCGACTGCGGAGCGTTGGCGGAAGGCCCGACGGGGGCGCCGGGCACCTGCTCGCCCTTGCGCAGGACGCGTCGCACGGGGGGCGGCAAGGGGGCATCGTCCGCGGCGTCCGCGCACCGGGGAGAGGCCGCCGCCAACGTGGCGACCGCGAGGCCGGCGGCCAGCACGCCCACGGCTAGCCGTCCTAGGCGCGGCGCGCCTTCCTGCGGAAGCGGGGTGGCTGCGGTGTACACGTCGAGGCGGGTCTCCAGGGGTCGCGTGGCGGCCGGCGACCGCAGGCCCCATGCTAGGCCAATCGGGCGGGCGCGGCGCCTGCTGGAGCCTGGCCCGCGCCCCGTCACGTACGGTGCCAGTGCAATTCCTATCACCCCAGGCCGCACCTCGGGTGCGGCCTTGGGTGATAGGAATTGCTCTGGCACCGTAGGGGTGGTGACCCGCTACACACCTGCCTGCCGCCTCCGCCGCGCCGC
>JBFWRP010000045.1:0-21304 GCA_050248855.1 Planctomycetota bacterium
TTCGCTCCGAGGCACAGGTTCAGACACCTCCTCGCGATTCGCCGGCCGGCGAACTGCGGTGTCAGAGCGAGCCCGGATGTGTCAGGACCCACGACGCGGCGCCGCGACGCGGCAACGTGGGCGCGGTGCCTGACACGTAGGGGACGCGGTTCGCCGGCCGGCGAACTGCGGTGTCAGAGCGAGCCCGGATGTGTCAGGACCCTCGCCGCGGCGCCGCGCAGCGGCAACGTGGGCAAGGTGCCTGACACGCAGGGGACGCGGTTCGCCGGCCGGCGAACGACGCACTTCGGTGTCTGACACCGTGCCACCGTCGCTTCGCTCCGAGGCACAGGTTCAGACACCTCCGCGCGCCTCGCGATTCGCCGGCCGGCGAACTGCGGTGTCAGAGCGAACCCGGATGTGTCAGGACCCTTGCCGCGGCGCCGCGCAGCGGCAACGTGGGCAAGGTGCCTGACACGTAGGGGACGCGGTTCGCCGGCCGGCGAACGACGCACTTCGGTGTCTGGTCACTCCACGCTCGTTCCGCGCTCCCGCGCGGATTCGGCGCTCGGGCTACGCCCTCGCGGCAGGGGGGGGGTGTTCCGGTCCGCCATCTTCCGCCCGCGCAAAGGAAGAGTTCCTCGGAGCGCCGCAGAGCAGCTGTTCCGCGCTCCCGCGCGGACTCGGTGCTCCGGCTTCGCCTCCGCAGCAGGGGGGCTATTCCGTACCCCCCCTGCACCCCTCACGGTGCTCCGAGGGACGGGTTCAGACACCTCCGCGCGGCTAGCGGATCTTCTCGAGCATCTCGGGAGCGTCGGGGACGAGCTCGCGGGGGTAGCGGCGAAGGATCGTCTGCAGCTTGCGAATGGCGTCCTGACGTTGGCCGGTGTCGATGAGATCGCGCGCCGAGCGCATGTCGGCCTCGACCTCCGTGCGAGCCGTGTTCAGGATGTCGTTCTTCCACTGCCGGATCGTGGCTTCGAGATCGGTCCAAGCCTCGCGCGTCATGCGCAGGCGGGCGATGCCCTCCAGGTCGCCAAGGCGCTCGATGGCCTTGTGGTAGAAGCGCGAGGCCACCAACGCCTCGACGGCCGGGGTCACCTCCTGCTTGGCGCGGTAGGACGTGTACTCGGGATCGGGGTGCTCGCGCAGCAGCTGCCGGTAGTGCTGCATGGTCTCGTCTTCCCCGGCCACGAGGTGCTTGACGGCCAGCGTTCCGGGATAACGGTCCATCCACTCGTGGATGCGCTGCACCGTCTGCGTGTCCGTCATGGCATCCACGGGATGCAGGGTCGGGCTCCAGCTCTTGCGGAGGATCTGCTTGTCCCAGAACTCGCGGGACTCGTCCTCGAGCCGCTGGGTCTGGAGGCTCAACATGTGCTGGCGCCACGAGTCCATCTCGTCGCGCAGCAAGTCGTAGTGCTTGCCGCCGGGGTCGCCCTTCTGCTCGGCGAGACGCAGCGCCCGCTCGAAGCGGTCCGGCGCCTTGCTGCCGCGGACGATGTCGATGCCCTCGTGGAGGATGTCGCGGTTGCTCGAGGCCGTGCCGCCGAACAGCGTGAAGATCAACGCCCCGAACACGAGCGCGCCGCCGATCACGCCCAGCACGATCCAAGGGTTGTTGTTCTTGCGGGCCGCGGCACGACGCCCGGGGCGCTCGTCGTCGTAGCCGTCGTCGTAGCCGTCGTCGTACGTGTCGCGACGACGCGTCGGCGCCGTGCGGGTCGGCGCGCTGCGGACAGGTGCCGTCGGGGCAAGTGTGGCCGCCACGGCCGGTGCGGCGACCGCGGCCGGCTTGGCAGGCGCGGCGGGCTCGGCAGGCACCGGCTTGACCGGCACGGCAGCGGGCTTCGCGGGCACGGCCGCCGGCTTGGCGGGCACGGCCTTCACCGCCACGGGGGGTGCGGCCGCCTTGGCCCCCACCACCTTGGGCTTGGCCACCTTGGCCACGGGAGGACCCTGCTCGGCGCCGTCGGCGGCATACGTCAGCGTGGCCTCGCCGACGCGGATCGTGTCACCATCCATGAGCCAGCGCTGGTTCAAGGCACGACCGTTGACGACGGTGCCGTTCAAGCTCTCGAGGTCGACGAGCTTCATGCGACCCCGCACCCGGCGGACCACGGCGTGGTGCTTGCTGACGCCGTTGGCCGTGAGCTGCACCGAGTTGGCGGCGCCACGTCCGATGGTGACCTCGGGGTCGAGGATGTCGTACTCGACGGGCTCGCCCGCCTCCTGGATCGTCAATCGGGGCATCGTCGTCTCCGGGATCGGCACTCTACGGCAACAGGGACCGGACACCCCGCGTGGGCGCGACGCCGACTCTCACCGGCCCGTCGTCGGGGGCGTCCGGCCGCCAGGCGTGCCGACGTCCGTCGTGGGGGCGACCTTGGGCGGCGCGCCCCCGCCGCCCCCGAAGTTCTGCGTCCAACGCCGGGCCATGTAGCCGACGCCCAGGTCCTCCCACGGACTCAGGATGTTGCGGTGGTGGCCGCTGGACGTGCACCAGGCCTTGTGCGCGTTGAGCGGGCTGTCGTTCATCGCGATGTTCTCCGACATCGCCCATCCCTGGTAGCCGTTCGCGTTCATGCGCTCTTGAGGCGTCGTGGTGCCCGCTCCCGTTTCGGGGTTGGGCGGCGCGAAGTGGCTGAAGTAGCCGCGACGCATCATGTCCTCGCTGTGGGCCCGAGCCGCCAGGACGAGACGATTGTCGACGCGGACGGCGCGAATCGGCGCCATGCGCAGCACCTTGCCTCCATCGAGGACGTCCTTCGCGGTGGCGTCCGTGATCTCGTCGTACGCGCCGGGCCCCGGCTGTACGGCGGCGGTGAAGCCGATCATGCGCCGGTAGTCGTTGGTGATCGCCACCTGCTCGCGCTCGACGGGCGCGGCCGTCTCGGTGCGTGCCGGGTTGTAGACGTCGCGCACCCATGCGTCGTAGGCGAGGCGCTCCCGCTCGGCGTCATCGAGGTAGAGATTCTGCACGGTCCAGGTCTCGGGGCCGGCGTAAGCCAGGTACGGCCACGCGGCGGCCTCGCGCTCGGGCGTCAGCGCCTGGCCGGCCCGGAGAGCCGCCAACACCTCCTCCAGACGGTCGAGCCTCTTGGCCAGCGCCCCCGTGCGCTGGATGCGCGCCTTGGTCGCGTCATTCCACAGCGCCTCGACGGCGGCGACACGACGGGCGACTTCGCCCTGCACGGCCTGGTAGGGCTTGCTGCCCTTGTTGTAGGGGTACGGGTAGTGCGTCTCGTTGAAGATGGCGAGCAGCGCGTACTTGCGGGCTTCGTCCAGCCGCACGCGCACCTCGCGCACCTTCTGCAGCTTCCTGTAGACCCCGTCCTTGGCGAGGTCGGCCAAGAGCTCGTCGAGCTCGCTGCCAAGCGAGGCCAGTCGCTCCTGCTCGACGGCCCGCTCGTACGCAGGGCCGTCCAGCAGATCGCCGGCGTGCAGGCGGTAGCCGCCCTCGGGCGGCGCGGCGAGGCCGTAGAGATGTCGCGCCACCACGCGATCGGCCAGCGCCCGATCGCCGAGCTCCCCCGTGTAGACGGGCGCCAGCGCCTCCACGGCATCGGCACGACGGTCGAGCGCGGCGGCCAGGACGGCCACGCCAAGCCGCGACTCGAACGTCAGCGGCGTGGGCTCGAGCAACGTGAGCACGTCGTCGGCCGTCAGCGCTCCCCACAGGTGCGGGGCCGGCTCGCCGTCGCCCGCGCGCCACGTGACGGTGTCGCCATCGGCCGCGACCACCGTGATCCGACCGAGCGAGATCTTGAAGGTCGGCGGGTTGCCCGCCGCACGCGACGAGAGCGTCTCGGCGAGCGCCAAGATCCGGTCCAGGTCCTCGACGTGGGCCCGCGCGTCGACCGCGAGGTCGGGACCCGCGGCCCCATCGGCAAGGGACGCGAAGGCCGCGCGCGCCGAGCCCCAGCGGCGCTGCGACATGTCCTCGCGCGCACCGCCAAGGCGGGCCAAGGCGTCCGCGGGAATCGTGCCGCCCGGAGGGCGTGCCGTCGGGGGGCGGTCGGGGCCCGCCGTGGGCGCGGCGGGCGTCGGGCCCGACGGCGTCGGCGCCTCCGTCGGGCCGCTGCGCAAAGTGCTTCGCACCTGCTCGGCGATCAAGCGCTCGAGAGACGTCCCGGCGAGGTCGCGGGTGGCCTCGATCAGCAGGTCGAGGCGTGCCTCGGGCGGCGCCTGGCCCACCGCGGCCCGCGCCTCGTCGTAGCGCGCGCGCGACGCCGCTTCGACCTGCTCCTTCAACCGTCCCCAGCGTGCGACGGCAACCGGGGAGAAGCCCGTTCGACGCTCGCCGAGCGCGCTGACCAGCGCCTCGGCTCGGCCGTAGCGACGGGCCGCGAGAGCCGCCTCGACGCCGGAGGCGACCGCCGCGAGGTGCGCAGCCTCGGCCTCCTCCTGCGTGCGGTCGGCCACCAACAGCGCGTCGGCCACGCGGTCGGCGAGCACCTTGTCGGCGGCGACTTCCGTGCGCAGGCGCAGGAGATCGATGCGCGCATCGGCCAGGGCATCGGGGCCCAAGCGTCCGAGCACCGCACCCAGGCGCCGCTCGGAGGCATCGTGTCGCTCGACGGCGCTTCGCGCCGCGGCCGCGTGCCTCGCCAGCAGCGAAGCCTCGGGCGTGCCCTCGTGACGCGCGACGAACGCGTCGGCCTTCTCCGCGAAGGCATCGCCCGAAGCGCGCTCGGCGAGGACGTCGAGCGCTTCCTGGCGCAGGGACGCCCGCTCGGCCAGGCGACGGGCCGGGCCGCCGAACCAGCTGTCTGCCCCCCACCCCAGGACCGCGGCCAGCGCGATGAGGACGCCGCCCTTGACCAGGGCC
This sequence comes from Planctomycetota bacterium, assembly GCA_050248855.1. Lineage (GTDB taxonomy): Bacteria > Planctomycetota > PLA2 > PLA2 > JAEUHO01 > JACKGW01. The sequence goes on from JBFWRP010000045.1 coordinate 4,811, forward strand.
GAGGCGTCGAGCCCGGCCGGAGGCGGGGCCGGACGCTCCCGCCGCGGGCGCGGCTCCTCCGGGGGAGGCTCCTCCAGCGGGGCGGGCGCCGGCTTGTCGCCCACGCTCCGCACGGTGAGCAAGGTGGACGCCACGAGCGCCTCGGCGCGTCCCCCGAGGTCGATGCGCGTCGCGCCGATGCGCACGCTGTCGCCGTCGGCCAGACGCCGGCGCAGGATGCGTTGCTCGCCGACCCAGGTGCCGTTGGCCGAGGCGAGGTCCTCGACGATCCAGCCGCCCTCCTCCAGCGGGAGCACGCGAGCGTGGCGGCGCGACGCGCGAGGCTCCGTCACGAACGCTTCGGCATCCTCGGCGCGCCCGACGATGGCCCCCGCAGGGCCGACCTCGAGGCTACGGACCGGCTCGCCCGGGGCGTGGATGTCGATGCGCGGCATGCGGCTCCTCCGCCCGCGGCCAGGGCAAGCGGCGTGCCGCCGCCCTCCCCGACGGCCAGGCGGTCCAAGCCCGGAAGACCGGGCCCAGGGACCCGCGCCGGGATTCCGCCACGCGGCGCCGGATGTGCGACGTCAAGGCGACCGGCGCCGCTTCGCGTGCCGCAGGCCGGCCGCTATGTGCGGCGCACTTCCAGGCCGTAGAGGTCGATCTTGGCGTCCAGCGTGGGCCGCGAGATCCCGAGCAGCCGCGCCGCACGGGCTTTCCGCCCTTCGGACTTGGCCAGGGCGGCACGGATGACTCGGCTCTCCAGCGCCTCGGTCACCTCCTTGACCATCTCCTTGAGCGACCGCTCGCCCAGATCCTCCACGGGCGCGTCGCCGAGCTCGGTCCCGGCCCCGCGCACGGCGGGGCTGAGGATGAGGGGGACGATGACCTTGTCGCTGAGCGCGGCCGCGCGCTGGACCTCGTTGCGCAGCTCGCGGACGTTGCCGGGCCAGCGGTAGGCGCAAAGCGCCTTCATGGCCTCCTCGCTGACCGTGCGCGGCGCGCCCTTGCGCGCGGCCTCCTCCAAGAAGTGCTCGACGAGCAGGGGGATGTCCTCACGCCGGTCGCGCAGGGGCGGCAGCGTGACGGAGATCACGTTGAGCCGGTAGAAGAGGTCCTCGCGGAAGCGACCCTGCTCGCACAGCGAGCGCAGATCCTGGTTGCTCGCCGCGACGATGCGCACGTCCAGCGAGATGCTCTGGCGGCCGCCGATGCGACGGATCTCGCCCTCCTGCAACGCCCGCAGCAGCTTCTTCTGCATGTCGAGCGGCATGTCGCCGATCTCGTCGAGCAACAGCGTGCCGCCGTTGGCCGCCTCGAAAAGCCCCTTGCGATCGGCCGTGGCACCGGTGAAGGAGCCCTTCGTGTAGCCGAAGAGCTCGCTCTCGAGCAACGTCTCGGGGATGGCCGCACAGTTCTCGCTGACGAAGGGGCCGTTCTTGCGGGCGCCGTTGAAGTGCAGCGCACGCGCGACGAGCTCCTTCCCCGTGCCGCTCTCGCCGTGGATCAGCACGGGCACGTCGCTGTCGGTCACCTTGTCGAGCAGGCGGAACACCTCCCGCATGGGACGGCTGGCCGCCACGATGTTGGCGTAGCTGTACTTGAGCGGAGCCTCGTCGCGTTCGCGCAGGACCTGCTCGCGCACTTCCATCAGCTCGGCGCTGGTCTGGGCCACGCGGTCGGTGAGGATGCGGTTGAGCTCCTCGACCTCGCTCTTGGCCGCCGTGAGCTCGGCCAGGCGTCGGTCGTTCTCGGCGTGCAGGGCCGCGCTACGGAGCGCCACGGCGGCTTGGTCGGCGAAGAAGCCGATCAGCGGCAGCTGGCGTTCGAGGAACAGCCCGCGCTCGAAGCGGTGGTCCAGCACGATGGTGCCCGCCGGGCTGGACGCGTTGCCCGCGCCGGGAACGGGCACCGCGAGAATCGAACGCAGCTGCAGATCGGCGATGGAGTCGCTTCCCGTGAACCGTTCGTCGACATCGGCATCGGTCACCAAGACGGGCTCGCCCTTGAGCCGTGCCTGCCGCTCGATCGTGTAGCTGATGCGCCGCGCCGCCTCCTGGACGTCTTCCCGCTCCATGTTGCGAGCGGCCACGATCGTGGGCTCGACCTCCGCAGCACGCTTGCGGCCCTTGGGGGCCTCGGGGTGCATGAGGAAGAAGCCGCGCTCGGCGCCCGTGAACTCGATGAGGCTGTCGAGCAACAGCTCGAAGACGCGCTGCGGTTGGCGATCGTCGACCAAGGCCCGCATGACCGTCTGCAGCAGCTGGGCCGCATGCACCTCCGGGGAGCCGGCCAGGAGATCGGGCAGGCCGTGCCGCGCGGCCTCCGCCGCGAAGCGTTCGGCGGCTTGGCGCAAGCCCGGCTCGCCCAGCCGGTCGTGGATGCGGCCAGCCAGCCGCCCCACGCCGTCCAAGAGCTCCTCGGCCGCCTGCGAAGCGCGGTAGACCAGCTCGACGCGCCCCAGGCGCAGGCGATCGCCATCGGCCAGCCGTCGCTGCTGCACGGCGCGGCCGTTGACGTAGGTGCCGTTGCGGCTCTCCAGGTCCACGACCTTCCAGGCACCGCCGCCCGCCGGCTCGATGCGGCAGTGCCGCGCCGAGAGGGAGCGGTCGTCCAGCCGGAGGTCGGCCTTCGGATCGCGACCGATCAGGGCCGGGTTGCCGCGCAGCTGGTGGCGCTCGGGTCCGGCCGCGGTCTGGTAGATCAGCAGGGCGCCATCGCGATCGGGCATCAGGGGATCCGCTCCAGGCGGGCGTGGCGCAACAGCAGCTGCCGTCGCCCATGGCCCTCGAAGTCCACGGTGACGCGGGTGTCCTCGCCGCGTCCCCCCACGTCGAACAGCACGCCCTCGCCGAAGTAGGGATGCTGGACGCGGTCGCCGACCGTCCACGCCGAGCCGACTTCACGCACGACGTCACCTTCGATGCCGGGCACCGGGGGCAGCGCCACCGAAGCGGTGAGCGGCGGGGCGAATGCCGGACGCGGACTCGGCGACCACGAACCGCCCCACGAGGGCGCCCGGTCGACCACGTCGACGTCCGCAGGCGGCAGGTCGTCGAGGAAGGGACTGGGCAGACGACGCTCGAACCCGCGATACGTGGCACGCGAGGCGGCGAACGTGAGAACGAGCTCGTCCTCGGCGCGGGTCATGGCCACGTAGAACAAGCGGCGCTCTTCCTCGACGCCGCCCTGCTCGTCGATGCTGCGCACGTGCGGGAACCATCCGTTCTCGGCGCCCGCCACGATGACGCAGGGGAACTCGAGCCCCTTGGCGGCGTGCGCGCTCATCAGCTGGACGCGACCGCCGTCCTCCTCGACGTCGTCCTGTTCGCTGACCAGCGCCGCACGCTCCAGGAACGTGGAGAGGTCCACGTCGGGCTCGCGCTCGTCCAGCTGGCGCGCGAACGCCACGAGCTCGTCTACGTTCTCGACGCGGCTTCGCTCGAGCTCGTCGTGGCTGGCCTCCAGCGCCTCCTTGTAGCCGCTGCCCTCGGCCAACAGGGCGAGGACGGCAGCGACCGGACGCCGCGGCTGGGCCCGCGCGCGGTCCAGGAGCTCGGAAAGCGCCCGCAGGCCCCGCAGGGCCTTGCCCGAGACGCCCGCGGCCGCCGCCTCCCGCGCCGCCTCGGCGATGGGCACGCCCAGCTCGAAGGCCCGCTGGCGGATCTTGACGAGGCTCGTGTCCCCCACGCCACGGCGCGGCACGTTGGCGATGCGCAGGAACGACACGTCGTCGGCCGGGTTCTCGACCAACCGGGCGTAGGCGAGCAGGTCCTTGACCTCGCGCCGCTGGAAGAACTCGGTGCCCGCCACGATGCGGTACGGCAGCGAGCGCTCGCGCAGCGCCAGCTCGAGGGCGCGGGACGCGGCGTTCACGCGGTAGATCACCGCCACGTCGTCGGGACGACGCCCGGCCTCGATCCAGCGCTGGATGCGCGCGGCCACGAGGCGCCCTTCGTCGTCGGCATCGCCGGCGCGATGGACTTCGACGGGCGGGCCGCCGTCCTTGGAGGTGACGAGCCGCTTGGCGTGCCGCTCGGCGTTGCGGGCGATGACCGCTTCGGCGCACGACAGGATGCGACCGGTCGAACGGTAGTTGCGCTCGAGCACGACCGTGCTGCCGCCGCCGAGATCTTCCTCGAACGCCAGGATGTTGCCGATGGTGGCACCGCGCCAGCGGTAGATGCTCTGGTCGGGATCCCCGACGACGGTGAGGCTTCCACCGGGCGGCACGAGCTGCAGCAGCAAGTCGCGTTGCACGCGGTTGGTGTCCTGGTACTCGTCCACGAGCACGTGGCGGAAACGGTCGCGAAGGAGGTCCCCCACGCCCTCGCCGTCGACGAGCACCCGCACCGACTCGAGCAGCAGGTCGTCGAAGTCGAGGAGGCTGGCCGCACGCAAACGCTCGGCGTAGCGCGCCGCGATCGCTTCGAACACCGGCTCCAGCCCCGAGCGGTCCAGGGCGAGCGGCGCGCGCCCGCTGCTGCCGTTCTTGAGCCAGCTGAGCTGCGCCGCGACGGCCGGTACGCGCAGGCGTCCCTCGCCCGGCGCGATCTCCTCCAGGATCAGCTTCAGCAAGCGGTGCTGGTCGTCGCGATCGAGGATCGTGAAGCGCGTGTCGATGCCGATCGCAGCGCCGTGGCGACGCAGCAGCCAGGCCCCGAAACCGTGGAAGGTCCCCGCGTAGACGGACTCGCCTCCGGGCAGCGCCCCGAGGCGCTCCTTGAGCACCCGGGCCGCCTTGTTCGTGAAGGTGATGGCCAGGACGGACCAGGGCGAGGCCCCCTGGTGCACCAGCCAGGCGACCCGGCGCGTCAGGACGCGGGTCTTGCCCGTGCCGGCGCCGGCCACCACCCGGAGCGGCCCGGGGGGGGCCGTGACCGCGGCCCGCTGGGCTTCGTTGAGGTCCGCGACCAGCCCGGACGGGTCTCCGGGGATGTAGGCCGCGTTCGCCATCGGCCCAGGATTGTAAAGCCAGCCTTCCCCTCGAGACAGCCCTCGCCCGGGCCCCAGCGGCCGTGGAGCCCAGGCATCGGGGACGCGCCGCGCTCCGGCCCGGCCCGGCCCGGGCCGAAAGTGGGCGGCGCCCCACCGCCCCCCTACCCTCTGTCCCCTTGCCGACCGGTGCGCCCGGTCCACGAGGAGATCTCGCCATGCCCCGTGTCTGTCAGTTCAGCGGCAAGCGCACGCGTGCCGGCCGCCAGTACACGACCCGCGGTCTGGCCAAGAGCAAGGGCGGCGTCGGCACCAAGATCACCGGCAAGACCAAGCGGATGTTCAAGCCCAACATCCAGAAGGTCCGCGCCGTCATCGACGGTCGCACGGTGCGCGTGAAGGTTTCCGCGAAGCTCCTTCGCCGCGGCGTCATCACCAAGCCCGTCAAGCGCGTCCGCCCCGAGGCGTAAGAGGCTGAGCAGCGCTGCGGCCTCAGCCTCCCAGGTGCCCGCTGGCGCCCGCTTCGCGTAGCCGACCTCTGGCGATCCGGTCACTCGATCGATCCGCCGGCGCGGCGCCTCGATGATCCGCTAGACTCCGGCCACGGAGGTGCTGGCCGCGATGCAGCAAAGGCGACGTGGGATCCACGCCGGCCGTGTTCCCTGCATGCGGGTGGGTGGCGCGCGTCGTCCCGGCCTCGTGCTGCTGGCCTGGGCGGCCGGCCTCGCGCTCTCCGGCTGCTTCCATCCGCCCGCAGGTCGCACCCCCGACATGCCGCTGCCTGCCCAGGCGGCCTTCGTCGCGTCGGGCGACACGGCCCTGGCAAGCTGCTGGTGGAGGGCGCTCGGGGACGCCGGTCTGGACACCCAGGTCCAACGGGCGCTGACCGCCAACCGCGACCTCCTCGGCAAGTGGCACGCGGTCCGCGAGGCACGCGCCGTGGCGCGCCGCACGCGCGCCCAGCGCTCGCCCCGCCTCGACGTCACCTCGGACGCCTCCGTGTCGCGCTCGTCGCGGGACGACGAGGACGGCTTCGGGATCGGCGCGGCGGCCGCGTTCGAAGTCGATCTCCACGGCAAGCTGGCGGCGGCCTGGCACGCCGACGTGCTGCTCGCTCGGGCCCGGCTCTCCGACCACCGGACCGCGGCGCTGTCCCTGAGCGCCGAGGTCGCGCGCACGTGGTACCGATTGGCCGAGGCCGAGGCCCAGGCGGGCTTGGCGCGCGAGCAGGTGGCGACCAACCACCAGATCCTCGGCCTGATGGAGCCGCGCGTCGCCGCCCAGCAGCTGCGCAGCGTGGACCTGCTGCGCCAAGAGGGCCTGGTCGAGGCCACGCGCGAGCGCATCATCGACGCCGAAGCCGACGCCCAGCTGCTCCGTCATGAGCTGGCCGTCCTGGTGGGTGGACTCGCCGGCGCCGCCGAGGACGGTCCCCCACCGGCCCTCGTGGCCCTCCCCGAGCTGCCGGCGACCGGCGTGCCCATCGAGCAGCTCCGCGGACGACCGGACGTGCAGGCCGCCGCCGAACGCGTCATGGCCGCGGACCAGGAGCTGGGTGTGGCGCTTCGCGATCGCTATCCCCGCCTGGAGCTGTCCGCCGTGTCAGGCTCGGCCGATGCCGTGTTCCGCGAGTTCGTGGCGACGTTTGCCGCAGGCCTCCTGGGCCCCGTGCTCGATGGAGGCCACCGCCGCGCCGAGGTCGATCGCACGCGCGCCCAACGCGACCGGCTGTGCGCGGACTACGCGCAGACCGTGCTCGTGGCGTTCCGCGAGGTGCAGGACGCGCTCGTGGAAGAGCGCCGCCAGCGCGACCGCCTGGAGAGCCTCGCGCGCCAGCTCGACGTGAGCGAGCAGGCCTCGACGCGTCTGCGCGAGGACTACCTCGCCGGCCAGGGCAGCTACCTGGACGTGCTCTCGGCCCTCACCGACGAGCAGGAGATCCGACGCGAGCAGCTCGAGACGCGCCGTCTCGTGCTCGAAGCGCGGATCGGCCTGTACCGCGCCCTGGCCGGGAGCACGGGGTTCTGCTGCAAGGAGGACATGCCGTGACGCGCGTCGGACAGGTCCTGCTCTGCCTGCTCTTGGCCGGCGGCGCGTACGCGACGATCCGCTGGATCCAGGCCACCGAGCCCACGGCCCAGCGCGGCGCGGCCGTAAAGGAAACGGCCATGCTCGTGGAGGTGGTCCCCGCCGAGCGCGGGACGTACTCGCCCGAGATCGTCGCGCTGGGGACGGTCGAGCCCGAGCGCGAGGTGCGGTTGGCGCCGCGCGTCGCCGGCGAGGTGCTCGAGCGCCATCCGCGCCTTGCACCGGGCAGCTTCGTCGATGCCCAGGACGAGCTCCTGACGATCGACCCCACCGACTACGCGACCGCCAAACGCGCGCGGGACGCCGATCACCTGGGGGCCGAAGCCGGCCGCGAACAAGCCCGTGCCGAGCTGGGCCGCGCGCGCGCGGCGCTGGACGAGATGCGTGCCGAAGTCGATCAGGCCCGAGCCGAAGTCGAACAGGCCGAGGCCGACTTGGAGGTGGAGCAAGGCCGCCGCGTCGTGGCGGAGCGCGACTTCGAGCTGCTGGAGGAGCGCTTCGACGAGACGCAGCGGCGCCTGGCCCTGCGCGAACCGCAGCTGGCGGCCGCCCGCGCGCGCATCGCCGTGGCCCGAGCTCGCGTCGCCGCGGGAGAGGCGCGGCTGGTGGCGGCGCAGGCCGAGATCACGGCGGCCGACGCCGCTCTCGCCGCGGCAGAAGCCCGTGTGCTCGCTACGGAGGCCGCCGCCGACCAGGCCCAGGCCGACTTCGATCGCACGACGATCGTCGCTCCCTTCGATGCGCACGTGCTCTCGCGCAGCGCCGACAAGGGCTCGCAGGTGTCGCCAGGCGACGAGATCGCCCACTTGGTGGGCACCGCCGAGTACCAGGTGATCGCAACGGTCCCGCTGGACAAGCTGCGCTGGATCCGCTTCCCTTCCAGTCCGCAGACCAAGGGCTCGCGGGTCACGATCCACCACGAAGCGGCCTGGGGCGAGGGCCGGCACCGCGAGGGTCACGTCGCACGCCTAGTCGGATCGCTGGATCGAACGACGCGCTTGGCGCGCGTCCTCGTCGTCGTCTCCGACCCGCTGGCCCGCATCCCGGATCCGGAGAATCCCGATCGTCCGCCCCTCATCGTGGGCGCCGTCGTGGAGGCCCGCATCCACGCGGAGCCACTCCCGGACGTCGTGCGCATCGACCGGCAGCTCGTCCGCCGCGACGACACGGTATGGGTCATGCGCGAGGGTCGTCTCGACATCCGTGACGTGGAGATCGAGTTCCAGGACCCGCACCACGCCTACATCCGGGCCGGCCTGGAGGCGGGGGAGTCCGTCGTCGTCACCAACCTCGCCACCGTGGCCCGCGACGCGCCGCTGCGTACGCAGGGGCGCGGTGCGGCGGCTGCCGGGACCACGACGCGCCCGTGAGCGAAGCGCCGCCCCCCCTGCCCGCGCGTCCGCCCGGCGAACCCACCCGCGGCCCGATCGCGTGGATGGCACGACGCTCGATCGCCAGCAACCTGCTGATGCTCCTCCTCGTCGGCGGGGGCATCTGGACCGCGATCAACGTGCAGCGCGAGGTCTTCCCGGCCTACGAGCTGGATGTCGTCGAGATCACGGTGGGCTACCCGGGAGCGGCGCCTGCCGAGGTCGAGCAGGGCATCCTGCTGCCCATCGAGGAATCCGTCCGCGGGATCCAGGGCATCAAGGAGATCGTCTCGGAGGCCCGCGAGGGCCAGGGCACGGTGCAGATCGAGCTGGTTGTCGGCACCGACCGCATGAAAGCGTTCCAGGACATCGACCAGGCGGTCAGCCGCATCCGCACCTTCCCCGACGACATCGAGCAGCCGGAGGTCGCGCTCCAGTCCGAGCAGCGCGAGGTCATGGAGGTCGGCATCTACGGCGATGTCGACATCTGGACGCTCCGCAAGCTGGCCGAGCGCCTGCGCGACCGCCTGCAGAGCCACCCTGCCATCACGCAGGTCCAGCTCGGCAACGTGCCCGAGTACGTCACGCACGTCGAGATCCCGCAGGAACGCCTGCGTGAGTACGGCCTGACGCTGCAGCAGGTGGCCGACGTCATCCGCCGCTCCAGCGAGGACGTTCCCGCGGGCGACGTCGACGCCACCACGGGCGAGATCCTGCTGCGCATGAAGGAGCGCAAGCAGTGGGCCGAGGACTTCGGGAAGATCGAGATCCTGGCTTCGCCCGACGGCGGCGCCGTGACGCTGGGCGAGCTGGCCACCCGCATCCACGACGGGTTCGAGGAGGCGGGATTCCACTCCCAGTTCAACCAGAAGCCCTCCGTCCAGGTGGAGATCTACCGCATCGGCGAGCAGTCGCCGCTCGACATCGCCGAGGCCGTCCACGAGGTCCTCGAGAGCTCCAAGGCGTCGCTCCCCCCGGATGTCCACTTCCGGATCGACAACGACTCGGCGCGCGACTACCGCGACCGGCTCTCGCTGCTGATCGACAACGCCGTCATGGCGGCGCTGATCGTGTTCGTCATCCTGGCCCTCTTCCTCGAGCTGCGTCTGGCTTTCTGGGTCATGATCGGCATGACCATCTCGTTCCTGGGCGGCCTCATCTTCATGCCGGCCATGGACGTGAGCCTGAACATGGTCTCCATGTTCGGCTTCATCGTGGTGCTCGGCATCGTGGTGGACGACGCCATCGTCGTGGGCGAGAACGTCCACGAGTTCCGACAACGGGGCCTGTCGGCCCTCGACGCGGCCATCGTCGGCACGCGACAGATCGCGGCGCCGGTCACCTTCAGCATCCTCACCAACATCGTGGCCTTCCTGCCCCTCCTGTTCATGCCAGGGACGACGGGCAAGTTCTGGTGGCCGCTGCCCGCCGTGGTGATCGCCGTCTTGGCCGTCTCCCTCGTCGAGGCCCTGTTCATCCTGCCGTCGCACCTGGGCCACACCAGCCGCCGCGCACCGAACCGTCTCCTGGGCTTCATCCAGAGGGGCCAGCAGGCGTTCTCCGCAGGCTTCCAGGGCTTCGTCAACGGCGTGTACCGCCGCATCGTCACGTTCTGCCTGCGCTGGCGCTACGCCACCGTCACGGCCATGGTGGCCACCTTCCTTGTCGTCCTGTCCTACGCCACGAGCGCTCACATGGGCATGATCATGATGCCGGAGGTCTCGGCGGACGAGATCGAGGCTGGTGTCCGACTGCCGGTCGGCTCCACGCCTGCGCAGGCGGCGCGCGTGGCCGAGGCGATCACGGCCAAGACGCGCGAGATGTTCGAGCGCCACCAGCTCGACCGCGTGGCCGAAGGCATCAAGACCAACGTCCGCCGGCAGACGTTCATCGATGTCGAGATCGTGATGCGCCCGCCCGACGAGCGGGACATGACGGCCGAGGACATCATCGAGCTCTGGCGCGACCAGATCGGCGACATCGATGGTGTGGACCAGATCGCCTTCGAAGCCGAGCGCGGACCCGGGGGGGCGCGCCAGGACATCAGCGTCGACGTGGGCTCCAACGACATCGAGGTGCTCGAGAAGGCGAGCCGCTCGCTGGTCGAGAAGCTCGAGGGCTTCACGAACACGCGCGACGTCGGCGACAACTTCAACCGCGGCAAGGCGCAGCTCGACTTCCGCCTGCGCCCCGAGGGTCGTCGGCTGGGCCTGACGCCCGAGGACGTGGGCCAGCAGCTGCGGGATGCGTTCTTCGGCGCCCTGGCGTCGCGCCAGCTGCGTGGGACCAGCGAGATCGAGGTGCGGGTCAAGCTGCCCGAGGCCCAGCGGCAGGACCTCTACCACCTCGAGCGCTTCGTCCTGCGGACGCCTTCGGGCGCCGAGGTGCCGCTGCTCGACGTGGTCGACATCGAGGAGGGCCAGGCCTTCTCCAGCATCAACCGCCGCGATGGCCGGCGTGTCGTGACCGTCTCGACCGACGTCGAGCCCAAACGGGCGATCGGCCAGGTGATGAAGGCGATCCACGAGTCGGTGCTGCCGTCCATCCGGGCCGACCATCCGGACATCACGTGGACGTTCAAGGGCACGCAGTCCGAGATGCGCGAGTCCACGGACGCCCTGTTCGGCGGCCTGCTCATGGCCATCGCCGTCATCTACGCGCTGCTGGCGATCGCCTTCGGCAGCTACGCGCAGCCGTTCATCGTGCTCGGCGCGATCCCCTTCGGCATCGTCGGCGCGGTCATCGGCCACATGATGCTGGGCTACGACCTCTCGCTCGTCAGCATGATGGGCGTGATCGCGCTCTCGGGCGTGGTCGTCAACGACTCGCTCATCATGGTGGACTACGCCAACCGGCTGCGCCGCGAGGAGGGGCTCTCCGCGTTCGACGCCATCCGCCAAGCCGGCGTGCGCCGCTTCCGACCCATCATCCTGACCACGGCCACCACCTTCGGCGGTCTCACCCCCATCATCCTGGAGACCTCGCTCCAGGCGCAGTACCTGATCCCGATGGCCATCTCGCTCGGCTTCGGCATCGTCTTCGCCACGGCCATCATCCTGCTGCTCGTGCCGTGCCTCTACGTGGTCCTCGAGGACCTGAGGCGCTTGCTCTTCAAGCCGCAGCCAGCCGATGGCTAGCGCGTGCCGAAGACGCGGTCGAAGCGGTAGAAGTACTCGAGAGTCAAGATGCTGAACGTCGTCGCCGTCATGCGGCCACCCGGCAGCGCCATCTCCGCGGGCGGATCCCAGGATCCTTTGAAACAGCAGTAGTGGCCGTCCCGCCGCTGCGTTGCGGCGGCACGGTGCTCCAGCAGCTGCTTGAAGTGATCCCAGCCCCTGCCGCCGACCTCGAAGCTCACGACGGTGGCCAGGTAGCCATGCACGGGGTCCCAGGCGGCTTCTGGGTGCTGGAGGGCCTTGACGACCTCCAGCATCCCAGCGGCAAGTTGTCGTCCGTCTGCGCAGGCGGGATCGAGCGAGAGGCGGATCAGAAGTCCGCACGTCCTCCGGAGCTCACCCGGCTTGCCCTGATAGCCGTGTCCTTCCTTCAGGACGCGCGCGACAAGCGCCGCATCCAGCTCGAACGGCGCACGGCTTCCCTCGGCGGTCCGCTTGGCGACGAGCGCCGCCGCCGCGTGGAGGGCCCGGGCCACGAGCGCGACCGCCACGACGTCATCGCCTGACGACCAGTAGGCGGGCCCCAGCGCGCGCAGCGCGCGTTGCGCGTGCTCGGCGAGGTCCATGCGGGACGTCGTGGCGCAGGCTTCCAGAAGAGCCATCGTGGCCAAGGCCTGGGTGGCGGCGCGGGACCACCCTGACGCGGGAGCAAAGGCCCCATCGGCGGCTTGGTCGCCGAGCAGGCGATGGAGCCCCAGGCGCACGAAGGGTGCAAGCTCGTGGTCGCCGTCAGGCGTGTAGCCAACGCTGAAGAAGGCCAACAGCGCGAGCGCGGTCTCCGCTGCGTTGCGGACGGTTGCCGGATCGACGGACGCCTCGGCCGTCTTCATGCGCCGGCCCGCGCACAGCGCGAGCGCCGCCTCGTCGTCCCATGCGCCGGAGGGTGCTTGGTGCGAGGGCAGCCAGCGCAGCGGATGCATGGACATGTCGGCGTCCTCCGCGCCGCCCACCAGGAGGCGCGGCTGCCCGACGCCGGCACGCGAGGCGGCATCGACGAAGGCCACGACGGTGGTCGCCGGCAGCCCCGGGATGGCGCGTACGTCGACGGCATCCGGCGTTGCCGCACCGGTCCCGCGCAGGGCGTTGAGCGCCTCCTGCCACACGGAGAGGGAGGCCTCCTTCGACGTCCAAGCCAGGGGCGTCTCGCAGCCGCCCTCGATGACCCAGTCCAAGCCGACCGCCTGGGCGGTCAGCGCACCGAAGGGCCCCTCCAGGTGCAGGTCCAGTCCCACGCGGTCGGGTCCGTCCGCGCCACGCGGCCCGATCGCGACGGGCCCCGTCACGCCCTCCAGGCGCAGCAGCAGCTGGCAGCTCGCATCCAATCCGTCACGCGTGCGAAGGAGCTCGGCCTCGGCGCGCAACGACGCGCACACGCTGCCCCACGTCGCTTCCGACCCCACCGCGAGGCTTCCGGCCTCGGTCCGTGGCTGGGGCATCGGGGGTGTTCGCGCGAGGGCGCCCGCGGTGGGCCTCGCGTCGGCGACCCCCCTCAGGCTCGGGCCTCCTCCCTCATCCGCTGCGCCGACAGGCGCGGCCCCCAGCAGATCAAGTGTCGACGGCGCCCGCTCGGGCTCGCCGCACCCGAGGAGCGTGAGGGCGAGAGGCAACGCGAACAGAAACCGCCGAAAGGCCGAACCCACGGCGTCGTCAACGGGCGTCGGGCTGGCGGGTTCAGCCGGGCCGGCCGCAGCCCGGCTCCCCCGCGGCTCAGCGGCCTCCGGACGACACGAACAAGCGACGATGCACACGGACGCGGTCGCGCGACATGCAGCCGAGAGCCGTCGCTGTGGTGCGCCCGCCCGGCAGCAGCATGCGCTCAGGCGGGTCCAGGGACCCGAGCTCGCAGCAAGGGTGACCCTCGTCGCGGGGAGATCTCGCGAGGCCCCCACCCCAAAGCTCGGATCGGAGCCGATCTCGCGGAGCACCACCGATCTCGTTGAGGGCCACGGCCGCGAGCCAAGCGTGCAGCGGATCGTGTTCGAGGCCTTGGTCCAGTAGGGCCTCGACGTGCCGCATGCCCGCTACGCGGAGGTCCGGTTCGTCCGCGCTCGAAGGATCGAGGGCGACACGCGTGACCAGTCCGCAGACCGCTCGCAGATCCCCAGCACCAACCGGCCAGGAGCGTCCCTTGGCCAGCACGAGCTGGACCACGTCCGCATCGACGGCGAGCGGCGCGTGCTGCCCGTCTGCCATGGCGTAGTGATTCAGGGTCTGGGCTCCACCCAACGTCATGGCCGCGAGCGCCGTGGCGAGGGCTTCATGGCCCGACGACTCCCAGACCGCACGCACGGCATCGAGGGCACGCTGCGCAGGGGCCTTGAAGACCGGGCTGCCCGTCAGACCGTAGGCCTCGGTCATGGCCAAGGCCGCAAAGCCATGGGCCACGGCGTCGGACCAGCCGGGGGCTGCTGGGAACCGGCCGTCCGGCTCCTGCACGTTCCGGAGATGCCGGAGCCCCTTGCTGACCGTCTTCGCGAAGTCGTGGTCTCCGCGGTTCGTGTAGCCGGTGCCGAGGTAAGCGAGCAAGCAGAGACCCGTCTGGCCGGCGTTGACAGCCGTCGCAGGATCGGCCGGCAGCGTGTGGCCGCGCCTGACACGACCCCGGCAGTTGACTTCGGACACGGCCTCATCCCACGCCCCGGTCGGGGCCATGTGCAAGCTCAGCCACGTCAGCTCGCGCTCGGCGGCGTCGACGAATCGCTTGCGGCCCGATGGCACCTCGCCGAGCCGCACAGGCGGCAGGGCGGCCTCGCGCGCAGCGGCCAAGAAGGGCAGCACGGCTTCCGCGGGAAGATCCGGGTCGGCGCGGATCCGCACGGCGTCCTCATCGACCTCCGCGGTGCCTGCAAGACCCGCCAAGGCGGCATGCCACGGTGCCATCGAGACGCCGTTCTCGCGCCACGTGACACGTGCGTCGCACCCACCCTCCGTGATCCAAGCCGCACCGACGGCCTCGACGCGCGTGCGCGTGGGATGGCCGCCGATCTCGACGTCCAAGCCCGTGGGATCGGCGGCACCACGCTCCAGGGTGATGCGACCGACGGCAACGAGACCGCACGCACCAGGTAGGAGCACGTGGACGCAGGCCTGCGAATCAAGGTCCTCGCGCTCTCGGGCCCGGGCCGCCGCCTCGCCGACGGCCTCCAGCACGGAACCCCATGTGGCCTCCGCTGGAATGACGACGCGCCCCACGTCATCTACATGCGCGCGCGGAGGCGGATCGATCGGGATGTGACCGGCCGTGCCGTCGGCGGGCGCGGGCCGGCCGACCAGCACCGGGCCGCTCTCCGCGGCCTCACGCGAAGCGCAAGTCGCAGCGGGGGCCGTCAGCTCGTCCGACCCCGGGCCGCTGCCGGTTCGGAACGCCAATCCCCAGAGCAGGACGGCCACGACCGCGATGCAGAGCAGAGCACGTCCCACGAGGGATCGAACGCTGGCGCTCGGGGCGGGTTCGTCAGCGCCGGCGGCGACGACGCACGGGAGCAGGAGCCGCGGAGGCACCGGGCTTGTTGGCGGCGGCGGCGCGGGAGACGACGCCGGCGCCGGGCATGGGCTCGGAGAGGCGGGCGTGCTGGAGGGCCTTGACGATCGACTCGATCTCCTCGGCCAGCTCCTTGGCGCGGCCGCGGGCCGCGGGGTCCTTGGAGAGCAGGCGCGTGACGAGGGCGTCCGTGCGCGCGTCGATGCTGGGGTCCTCCTCCAGCACGGAGGGCACGGCGGCCGTGAGGTGCTGAGCCAGCACGGAGGAGGCGTCCGGGCCGACGTACGGCGGACGGCCCGTGAGCATGTGGAACAACGTGGCGCCCAGGCTGTAGAGGTCGGTGCGTTCGTCGACCTTGCCGCCGCGGGCCTGCTCGGGGCTGATGTAGTCGGGCGTGCCCATGCGCCGCGCGTCGGCGTCGTCAAGCTCGAGGCGGGCGAGGCCGAAGTCGCTGAGCTTGGCCACGCCGTCCTTGGTCAAGAGGATGTTGGCGGGCTTCACGTCGCGGTGGATGAGGTTGGCCTTGTGGGCGTGGTCCAGTGCGCGCGCCATCTGCTGCCCGATGTGGAGCACGCGCTCCTCGTCCATGGCACCGCCCCGCTCGAGCAGGTCGGCCACGGTCAAGCCGTCGGCGTACTCCATGACGAGGTAGCGCACGCCGCCCGAATCGCCCACGTCGATGCCGCTGATGATGTTGGTGTGGTTGAGCCGCGCGACGGCACGGGCTTCCGTGAGGAAGCGCTGCACGTGCTCGTCGTCCTGCGCGAGGTCCGGGGAGAGCACCTTGATGGCGACGTCGCGGTCGAGCGACAGCTGGCGCGCCTTGTAGACGGCGCCCATGGCGCCCTCGCCAAGGCGGTCGAGCAGGCGGTAGCCGGCGATCTGCTCGCCGCCCGAGGCGCGGCGACGGCGGCGTTCGAGGTCGTCGTAGGTGTCCTGGTCGATGGCGCCGCGCTCGTGCAGGAGGGAGAGCAGCGTGCGCGCCTTGAGACCCATCGAGGACAGGCGGCCCTGGATCTCGCGGACATCCTCGACCTGCTCGGCGGTGAGCTGGCCGGCCTCCACGAGCTCGGCGATCAGGGCGTCCTCGCTGGCGTCCACGCGGCGTCCTCCGGGCCCGACGGCGCGGGCCGTCCCCCCTTATCCGGGGCCCGGGTTGGGCCCGCAACCCCTGCACGGGCGGGTACCCGTTCACCTTCCCCGAGCACCGGCCGTCAAGGGCCCGTAGACGCCGCTCTGAGCGGAGAGCGACCTCCACTCATCGGGTCGCCACGGGCCGTGAGGGGTGCAGGGGGACCGTGAGGGGTGCAAGGGGGACCGTGAGGGGTGCAGGGGGGACCGTGAGGGGTGCAGGGGGGACCGTGAGGGGTGCAGGGGGGACCGTGAGGGGTGCAGGGGGGGTACGGAATAGCCCCCCTGCTGCGCAGGCGAAGCCGGAGCACCGAATCCGCGCGGTAGCGCGGAA
>JBFWRP010000046.1:0-19118 GCA_050248855.1 Planctomycetota bacterium
CGGGCTGTTCGCACCAAGGAACTGCCGACCTCTGCGCCGTCCGACGCGGGCAGGATAGTCGAGCCGACCCCCGTTTCATTGGAGGGGGTGCCGCAGCCATGACGAACTGACACGCAGGGGTCGCGGTGCGATCGCCGGCGACCGTCGCACTTCGGTGTCTGACACCGTGCCCCCGTCGCTATCGCTCCGAGGCACGGGTTCAGACACCTCCGCGCGCCTCGCGCGACCCCGGATGTGTCTGGACCCTTGCCGCGGCGCCGCGAAGCGGCAACGTGGGCAGGGTGCCTGACACGCAGGGGGCGCGGTTCGCCGGCCGGCGCACTTGAGTGTCAGAGCGACCCCGGATGTGTCAGGACCCTTGCCGCGGCGCCGCGAAGCGGCAACGTGGGCAAGGTGCCTGACACGGAGGGGTCGCGGTGCGATCGCCGGCGAGCGCCGCACTTCGGTGTCTGACACCGTGCCCCCGTCGCTATCGCTCCGAGGCACGGGTTCAGACACCTCCGCGCGCCTCGCGATTCGACCACCGGCGAACGGCGCACTTCGGTATCTGGTCACTCCACGCTCGTTCCGCGCTACCGCGCGGATTCGGTGCTCCGGCTTCGCCTTCGCAGCAGGGGGGCTATTCCGTACCCCCCCTGCACCCCTCACGGGGTTCAGACACCTCCGCGCGGCTCGTCTTGCGGCAGAATGCGGCCCATGTCGTGTCTCGCCCCGTTCGCGCTCCCGTACCTTGCCGCCGGCGGCGTCCACCCGGGCGTTTGGGTGGCACTCGGCCTCGTCGTCTTCGCCCTGCTGTGGGCCGTCGGGACCTACAACCGCCTGGTCCGCGCCCGCAACCACTGCGACGAGTCGTGGTCCGACGTCGACACCGAGCTCAAGCGTCGCTACGACCTCATCCCCAACCTGGTCGAAACGGTCAAGGGCTACGCCCAGCACGAAGGCGACACGCTCGAACGCGTGGTGCAGGCCCGCAACAAGGCGGCCTCGCCCCACACCTCGCCCGTGGACCAGGCGCGTGACGAGAACGCCTTGACCCGCGAGATCCGCGGCCTGTTCCTGCTCAAGGAGAGCTACCCCGAGCTCAAGGCCAGCCGTCACTTCCTGGCCCTGCAGGAAGAGCTGGCCACGACCGAGAACCGCATCCAGCGCGCACGCCGCTTCTACAACGGCAACGTGCGCGACCTCGCCAACCTCATCGAGAGCTTCCCGTCGAGCGTGCTGGCCAACATGTACGGGTTCCGCAAGCGCGAGTTCTTCGAGATCGAGGACGCCAGCGAGCGCGCCTTGCCCCAGGTGGACCTCGCCTGATGCTGCGCCGCGTCTTCCCGCGCCCGCTCGCCTTGGCGCTGGCCCTCCTCGCGACCGCGCTGCTCTCCGCCCCCGTGGCCGAGGCGGGTGGTGGCCCCAGCCGCACCGTCATCGTGGCCAACGCCGACTCGCCGACCTCGCTGTACGTCGCCAACGAGTACGCACGGATGCGCGGCATCCCCGTGCACCACATCTGTCGGCTGGCCAGGATCCCCCACCGCCAGCTGTCCACGGTCGAGCTCTTCCGCGAGCGGATCCTGGCGCCGCTCGAGGCGTGGCTCCAGACCAACGGGCTGGACGGCGACGTGGACACGATCGCCTTCAGCACCGACTTCCCGTTCGCAGCCGACTTCTCCGCGGATGGCGATCCCAACAACTGGGACAACCGTGTGCCCAAGCGGCTGTCCTTGACCGGCGCAACGTACCTGTCACGCCGCGTGCTGGCCAAGGACCTCGACTACACGAACCTCGAGGTCAACCGCTACGCACGCGTGCGTCCGGGCCCGCCGCTGCCCACCACCGGCTTTCGCTCGACCTACCTGTGGGAGCCGAGCGGCGAAGCGATCCGGACGCCGTCAGCCGACGACCTCGCGACCGACCTCGATCGCTACCGCCTGGCCACGATGCTCGGCTGGCACGGCATCCAGGGCATGTCGGTACCCGACATCCTGGCCAACCTCGAACGCTCCGTCGGCGCCGA
This sequence comes from Planctomycetota bacterium, assembly GCA_050248855.1. GTDB lineage: Bacteria > Planctomycetota > PLA2 > PLA2 > JAEUHO01 > JACKGW01. The sequence goes on from JBFWRP010000046.1 coordinate 2,009, forward strand.
CGGCACGAGCCCAAAGGGCACCGTGTACCTGATGGACCACAAGGACGTCCGCGCCAAGTCACGCCGCATGTTCTTCAACCAGACCGTCGAGGAGCTCGAGAAGCGCGGCCGCAAGGCGGTCATCATCGATCCCGACCAGGAGGGCCAGGACGCCGTCCTGCCCAACCGGTGCGAGGACGTGATCGGCGTCGTCGCAGGCATCGCCGGCTTCGACTGGAGCAAGTGCGGCAGCACGATGTTGCCCGGCGCCATCGCCGAGCACCTCACCTCGTTCGGCGGTCAGCTCGACGGCTCGGGCCAGACCAAGCTCACGGCATTCCTGGCCGCAGGTGCGGCGGGGAGCAGCGGCACGGTCTGCGAGCCGCTCTCGATCTGGATGAAGTTCCCCGCGCCCTTCATCCACATCCACTACGCCGACGGCGCCTCGCTGGCCGAGGCGTTCTACCAAAGCCTGCGCGGGCCGTTCCAGCTGTTGATCGTGGGCGATCCGCTGACGAGGCCGTACGCGCCCGTGCGCCAGGTCAAGGTCGGGGGCAACGACGCGAAGTCGCCGGCCCGCGGGCCGTGGGGCCTGCCCCTGCTCGAGATCGGCAACGGCCCCGGAGCACACCCGACGCGCCTCGAGGCCTACGTGGACGGGCATCGGGTGTGGAGCGGCGAGCTCGGCGGGTTCGTGCTCGACACGACCACGCTGGAGGACGGCGGGCACGAGCTGCACATCGCCGCCATCACCGACGATCTGCTCGAGACGCGCTCGGAGGGCCATACGCGCTTCGTCGTGAAGAACGGCGGCGACCTGCCGACGCTCGTGCTGCCCAAGGGGGGCGTGGCGCTCGACGACGAGGTCAAGCTGTCGGGCCGTGCCCCGTCCGGCGTGAAGGAGATCGCGCTGCACCACGGCGTCAACGTCATCGCCACGGCCCCCGTGCGCAGCCGCCGCTGGAAGCTGGAGCTGCCCGCGATGCTCCTGGGCCGCGGCCGCGTCCCGCTCTACGTCCGCGGCGTGGACGACGACGGACGCGCGAGCCGGAGCGAGATCGAGGACCTCGTGGTCGAGGCCCCGGGCGGCGACGGCAAGCCCAGGCGTTCGCCACGCAAGAAGCCCAAGGGCAAGACCCCGAAGGGCCAGCAAGGCTTGGAGGCCACGGTCGAGGGCGACGGGGGCACCAAGGACGGCATCGTCGTGAAGGAGCTTCCCTGGAAGGGCAAGGACCTCCTCGCCGCGCAGCTGGGCGACGCCGCGAAGGGCAAGGTCAAGAAGGTCACGCTCGAGGGCGAGGTCGTGGCCCCCAAGGACGGCATCTACCAATGGGCCATCACGGGCCCCGGCACCGTGCGGCTGGAGGTCGATGGCGATCTGGTCTTCGAGCGCACGCTCGAGGGCACGGACGCGGGCTACGTCGAGACGCGCCTGAAGGAAGGGGCCAATGCCATCGAGCTGACGCTCGAGCCCGAGGGGCCCCCGCGCCTGGCCATCCTGCTCGGCGGCGACATGGTCCCCCGCGTGCTCGGCGGCGATCTGCTCAAGCACTGAGCACGACCGCCCGCGAAGGGCGTGCTACTCGCGCAGCGGCGCGAGGACCTGCTCCAGGGTCGGCCGATCGGGGATCTCGTCGCCGACCTTCGCGAACAACACCTTGCGCTCCTCGTCCATCACGAAGGTGGCGGGGAGCGGCGCGTCCTTGCCCTCTTGGCGCACGCCGAACGACTCGCTGATCGAGAGGTCCCCGTCACTCAGGACGGGGAACGTGAGGCCGTACTTCTCGACGAGCTCGTCGCGCTTGTCGCCCGGGTCGTTGCTGACGGCGACGAGCACGGCGCCCGTGGCCTCGATCTCCTCCAAGCTGTCTTGCAGCTCACCGAGCTGCCGGCGGCACCAGGGTCACCAATGGCCGCGGTAGAAGACGACGATGGCGGGCGCCCCGTCCCGCATCTCCTGGAGGTCCGGGCCCGTCGTGCCGACGGCGAGCGGCGTGTCGCGCGGAGGCAGCTTCCTGCCGGCGACCTTCGCGTCGAGCTCGGCAGAGATGACCTGACGCTCGGGCTTGTCCGCTTCGGGCGCGGGAGCCTCGGGGACCGGCGCTGCGGCGGGCTTGGGGTCGCCTTCGCCACAGGCGCCTAGGGCGAGGGCCAGGACGCCAATCGCCGCCGCGAGTCGGTGGGATGCTTCGTGCATCCGCGCAGGGTAGGCGAAATCGAAAGCCGGAGGTCGATACATCGGCATTCCCGATGGTCCCTCCCTTCTCCGATGGGGATTCGCGTGAGCCCTCCTGGCCGGGCCCCGTTCCTCCCTACCGTGTCGAACGCGGGAGGACGGATGGGCTCGATGCGCGGAGCGCTGCTGCTCACGGCCTTGCTGGCCGTGGGCGTCCTGGTCTGGGTCGCGACGATGGACCGCGGTCCGGAGCTGGAGGGCGACACCGCGATCCCGGAGCACGAGCCCGCTCGAGCGCTCGAGGGGTCGTCCTCCCCTGGGGGGCCCGCGCTGCACGGCACGGGCACCGCTTCCGGCGCTCGCCCGTCGATGGGTACGAGCCCACCGCCCCCGCCGGTAGACCCTGCCACGCTCGATCCGGTGCGCGACATTTTCGGGTTCGTCGTGGACGAGGGGGGCCAACCGATCGCCGGCGCGACAGTGACTGCCAGCGGGTACGTCTGGCGAAGTGGTCTGATCACGGCGGGCGGGTACTACGACGCCACGCTGGTCGACGAGACGCGATCGGCGACCGACGGATCGTTCCGGCTTCGCGTGCGGCCCGGTCAGGTCCTCGGCGTGATGGTGCGGCACGCGGGGTACGCGACCACGGAGATCAGCACGGTGCTGGGCGGCGCGCACCTGCGCATCGTGCTTCGACCCGGACTACGCCTCGTGTTCACGCTCGAGGCCCCGGATGGCGGACCCGCTGCCGACGTCCCCGTAGGGATCTGGCGAGCGGATCGGACGACCGACGGGACGTGGTTTCGGCTTCACCAGGAGACCGGACCCGACGGTCGCGTCGTCTTCGAGGGTCTGCCCGGCGGCGTGGAGGCGACGCTCGAGCCCGAGCCGGTTCGGGAGGGTTGGGGGCGGCCAGGTTGGCTGCGCCTCACGCTCCAAGACAGCGGTGAACAGCACCACACGGCCCGACTGCCAGAGGGGCGCACCCTTCGTGGTCGCATCACGGACGCAGCGACGGGCGAGCCCATCGAGGGCGCCCGGGTCGGCATGAACTGGGTGCTCGACGGCGAAGTCGTCTCGGATGCGGACGGTGCCTACGTGCTGCCCGGTTGGACCGCCAACGGCATCCGCGACATCCAGGTTGTCGCGAAGGGCTACGTGCGGGGCGCGGCCAACGTGGACGATCGAAGCGAGATCGACTTCGCGCTGCGGCGGGGCTTCGCGATCGAGGGGCGGGTCGTGGACGAGAGCGGCGGGGCCCTCGCCAACGCCCGCATCGCCACCGTGGGCAGCGAGCACCGGGGCAGCGAGCAGGCCATCTCGCTCGGCGACGCGGTGTCGGCCGCCGACGGGACGTTCCGCATCGACGGCCTGGATCCCACGCTGGCGCACACGATCCAAGTGCGTGCCGTGGAGCGCGCCAGCGTCCTGCTCGACATCGACGCGGGCCCCTCCGGCCAGGCGGTCGACGTGGGCGACATCGAGCTGCCGCGCCCCGTCGCCATCGTGGGGCGCGTCGTGGACGCCGAAGGCCGGGGCTACCCCGGCGTCAGCGTCAAGGTCGACAGCAAGACGACGGGCAGGACGAGCCGGCGGACGGGCGGCGGCCCGGCGCAGACGAGCTACCGCGGCTACCGCGAAGTGCTGACGGACCAGCGCGGCTGGTTTCGCGTCTCGGACCTTGTGCCGGGCCCGTGGGAGGTGAAGGCCGCCGCGGCGGGCGCCGAACCGCAGACGCGGACGGTCGTCGCACCGCAGCCCGAGGGGGGACCACCCCTGGAGATCGTCCTGGGTCGCACGCGTGTGGTGACGATCACGGTGCTCGATCCCGACGGCGTGCCCGTGGTCGGCGCCTACGTCCAGGACAAGGCACGCACGTCGAGCCAGCGCACGAACGAGCGGGGCGCCGTGGAGATCTCCCTGCCTCGGGAGCGGGCGGTCGAGATCACGGTCTGGCCCGTGGAGCGCAAGGACGTGCGCCAGCTGGCCCCCACGGAGGTCCCGGCGGACGTCACGGAGCTCGAGATCCGCCTCGAGCGCGCCGTGTTGGTACGCGGCACGCTGAGGGACGAGGCGGGCCAGCCCGTTCGAGATGCCGTCGTGTACGCCTACCGCGGCGAGGAGCGCGTGGGCATGGGCGTGGTCGATGGAGACGGGTCCTTCGCGATCGACGTCAAGGAACCCGGCGAGGTGGAGCTGCGCTGGAACGGCGACTACGTGATGCGCGGGCCCAGCGTGGGCGGGCGTCCACTGATGGCGATGGCGCCCACGCGTGCCCAGCCCGGCGACGAGCTGGCGCTGGTCGCGCGGCCCGTCCCGACCAACCGGAGTCTGCGCGTCCAGGTGCTGGCGCCTGACGGCTCACCCCTCGCAGCGCGCATCGGGATCGGCGGCGGCATGAAGATCATCGCGGATCGCGCCGTCGATGAGAGCGGTGTGGCGGTGATCGACGAGCTACCGGCCATCGAGGTGTACGTCTCGGCCCACATGCCCAAGGACATCACCGAGCCGTGGCTGATGCCCGAGTCGGTCCGGCTCGTCCCCGACGGCCAGTCGGTCACGTTGCAGTTCCGCCTGGGTACCTGGTTGGATGTCACCCTGACGAAAGGTGGCCGACCCGTGCAAGCGAACGTGCGCGTCCACCTCTCCAATGGCGCCGGAGGGCAACGGGCGACGTGGCATCACGGCGCGGTGACGGACGCCCAGGGCCACTTCCGCATCGCCGTCGACCCGGCTTGGCGCAACACCGTCGTGCTCAACGTGTCGCCTACCGACCCCAATCACGGCAGCTGGATCCAGCGACGTGACGACGCCACCGCGGGCCGCGTCGAGGTGAGCCTGGACGAGTAGCAGGGCGGCGCTGCCAGGCTCCTTGCTCCGGGGCGGCGTCAGGCGCTCGTGTGCCATACTGGTGGCACCGCCCGACCCCGACACGCCCGAAGCTCGATGACAAGGGGACGTGGTATGCGAGCACGATGGATGGCCCTGGCCGGGATGGTCGTCTTGGCCTTGGGTCTGCTGGTCCAGTTCTTCTGGAATGGAGCCCGGGATGGTGCGGTTCCGGCACCGCCGCCGGACAACACCGGCTTGGCGCGAACCGGGAGCGATGGGCGCCCTCCCGGTCTCGTCTCGGCGCCAACGCACGCCGATCCGGCCGTTGGCGACCCTCCACGCCTCCCGCCGCCGGTCGACCTGGACTCCGTGGACCCGGCGCATGATGTCCACGGTGTGGTCGTGGATCGGGACGGCACGCCGATCGCGGGCGCCTCGGTCCGCATCCGCGAGCGCGTCGGGTCACGCGCTCTTGTCCGCGTGGACCCGGAGGAGAGCCCACCGGACGTGGCGGCGACAACGACTGCGTCCGACGGCACCTTCGCCATTCGGCTCGAGGCCGGTCGCAGCGTGGAGATCGAAGCCGCCAAGGACGGCTTCGCGCCGCGCATCCTCGAGGGCGTGAGCCCCGGGGCACGCTTGCGCTTGGTGCTCGGGCGCGGTGTCGAAGTCTCGGTCAGGGTCTTCTCTCCGGCGGGACGACCTGCGCCTGACGTCAGCGTCGCGCTCCTGGCACTGGACATGCGCTTCGGCTCCCTGGCGGGCGAGCTCGAGGGAGTGACCGATGCGTCCGGACAGATCCTGTTCGAGGGAGTGCCCGCGGGACTCGCCGCACATCTCCGCGCAACAGCGCGCGACCCGAGCTGGGGAAGCCCCCCACCTTCCCGCGTCTCGCTTCCTGACGAGGGACGCGTCGAGGCCGACATCCACCTCCTGCCCGCGCTCACCCTCACGGGCGTCGTCGTGCGCGCGGACTCCGGGGAAGCGATCGCGGGTGCACGCATCGGGCATGGACTACGCCTGATGGGCGCCGTCGTCAGTGACGAGCAGGGCGCGTTCGAGCTGGGGGGCTGGACTCGACAGGGTTCGGCGCAGGTGCACGTCGTCGCCCCGGGCTTTGCCCGCGAGATCGTCGTCGTTGGCGCCGAGACGGATCTGCGCATCGCGATGCGCCGCGGCTCTGCAATCCGGGGTCGCATCGTGGATGCGGACGGTGGCGGGTTGCGCGGCGCCGAGCTGATGGCCGTCGCCAGCAAGCACGTCGGCCACCAGCAGCACCTGTCCGTGGGCCGCGCGCTGGGTCGGGACGACGGGACCTTCCAGGTCGATGACCTGGACCCCGAGCAGCCCCACCGTCTGCACGTACGCGTGCTGGGGTACGCCACGGCCCTCGTCGACTCCGACCCGACGCCCGCCGGTGAGGTCCGGGATCTGGGCGACATCGTGCTCTCGTCACCGGAGGTCCTCGAAGGCCATGTGCTGACGGAGGACGACCAGCCCGTGGTGGGAGCAGCTGTCCGCGTGGAGTCCTCCACCGCGGGTCTCTCCGTACGGCGTGCCGATGGCCAACCGATCGCCCTGCCGTACACGGGGGAGCGCCGGCTCTGGACGGATGCGACGGGTCGCTTCCGCGTGGACGACCTGGCGCCGGGCGAGTGGACGGTGAGCCTGCAGGTGCTGGGCTCCCCACGGCAGGCGCACACCGTGCGGGTGCCACCGCGTGGTGGCAGCGAGCCGCTGGTGCTGCGCGTGTCGACGGCGGAGACGAGGGTCGTGGACGTGACCGTCGTGGACGAGACCGGTCGGCCCGTGACCGGAGCGAGGGTTCACGCGGTGGGCGTCGCCCGTCTGGTCTGGACCGATGCGAGCGGACGGGCGCGCGTGGAGGTCCCTGCGCAAGGCGTCGTCAGGCTCGAGGCCCTCACGGGGGAAGACGAGATCGCACTGCGGCAGGGAGGGTCGACGACGCTCCGGCAGGATGCCGAGAGCGCACGGATCCAGCTGCGGCGGCCGCTGCTCGTGCAGGGCACGCTGCGCGACGAGGCGGGACGAGCGATTCGCGAAGCCGGGGTGAGTGCATCGCGAGATGGCGCGAACCTGGGAGGTGACCTGACGGACGCACGTGGCGAGTTCCACATCGCCGTCGAGACCGCGGACGAAGTCGAGGTCCGCTGGGGAGGGAGCTACGGCATCGGCGTGCATCGCGCCGCCGACGAGCCGATCCTGCAGCCGGTGTCGGGCCTCGCACGGCCGGGTGTCCCCATCGAGCTGGTGACGAGGCCGGTCGACATGAACGGCTCCTTGCTGCTCACCGTCGTCGACGGTGAGGGGCGGCCCTTGGACGCCCACGTGTTGCTGCATGGCCCGCAGGAGTGGGCACGTCGTGAGCATGTCCCTGGAGGTGGCACGACGCGCCTCGAGGGGCTGCCGGAGACCGAGCTGGACCTCACGGTGGTCGCCGTCGCCCCCCTCGCGCAGCCCTGGCTCGCCCCGCGGCGCACGAAGGTCACGCCCGAAGGGCAGTCCGTGCAGCTCACCTTCCGGCGCGGCGCGTGGCTGGAGGTGGACGTGGTGACGCCCGATGGGCGACCCGCGGCCCGGCGGCGATGCCATCTGCAGGTGACGCTGCCCGGCGAGACGCACTCGGCGTGGAACGAGGCCCAGGTCACCGACGATCAAGGACGTATCCGCGTGATCGTGGATCCGAGCTGGGGCGAGGCCCTACGCCTGTACGTCTACGGCCGTCACCCGAACCAAGCGCCCACGATGCGCATCGTGGATGCCGCCGCGGGGCACACGACGATCACGCTCGAGTAGCGACGGGGCGCTGCCGCGGGCACGGGATCTCATCCCGGGTGAACACCGCACTGCGGTGTCACCTCGTCATGCCGGCGGCAAAGCCCGTACGGAGGCGGGGATTTCTTCCGCAACTTGCCGCCCTGCCCTTCGGCATGCGGAGGTACCCATCGGCAAGTTGCGGAAGAATTCCCCGCCACCATGCCGTGCCACAGGTCGAGGCATTCCCGTGCGAGATCAGGCCTTGAAGAGGCCCAGCTTGGTCTCGGCGGGCGACCAGTTCTTGAAGAGGTTCTGGCCCGCGGCAAGACCCATGTGGTCGTGGAGCAGCTCGTCGAAGACCTGGCGCCAGTCGGTGGTGACCAGGAGGTCGCGATCCTGGTACGTGGCGCCGGCAGAGAGACCGGTCCAGTCGCCGTAGACCTTGCCACCGTTGACGCGGCCGCCCATGACCCACATGGCGCTGCCGTGGCCGTGGTCGGTGCCGAAGTTGCCGTTCTCGCGGTTGGTCCGGCCGAACTCGGTCATGATGATCGTCGTGACGTAACGACGCAGCGGGTGGATGTCTTCGTAGAAGGTCGCCAGCGCGTCGCCCACGGTGGCGTTCATGCGACGGATGAGATCTCCCTCGGCGCCGCCGCCCTCCTGGATGTGGTGGTCCCAACCGTTCCAGTCCAGCCCGATGACCTCGACGCCCTGACCGCTCTTCAGGATGCGCGCGGCCATCTTCAGCTGCACGCCGAGGTAGCCGAGCGAGGCCGGGTAGACGGCCTCCTGGCCAGCCGGCTTGTTCTGGAGGATGTCCTCCAGCTTGCGCAGCGTCTCGATGGTGGCGCGCCCGTTTTGCGTGAGGTCGTCCTCGTCGGGGCGCTCGGCGGTCATGCCGGGGCGCTCCATGCTGGGCGGCTGCTTGTAGAGGTCGTCGAACAGCTCGAGGACGTCCTCGCCCTGACCGCGCATGGTGCGGCGCGGGTCGACGGCGAGTACCGGGTAGGAGCCGCGAAGCGAGCGCGGCAGGCGACCCTGGAGCGCGACCGCGCGGAACTCGCTGCCGGGCGCCACGCCTTCCGGCGACGTCGTCGACAGGTAGCGGTTCAGCCAGCCGTCGCGCACGGACATGTCACCGAGCGCGCCGTACTCCATGTAGTCCTGGCAGGCGAAGTGGCTGCGCGAGGGATGACCGAGCCCCGCGTTGCAGATCGGCGCCAGCATCCCTTCGTCCCACAGCTTCTTGAAGCCCGTGAGGCCCGGGTTGAGGCCGAACGTGCCGTCCAGGTCCAGCGCGCCGTTGGGCTGGTCGGGCGTGGGCACGGCGATGTTGGGCCGCATGTCGTAGTAGGTGCCGTCCGCGTGGGGCACCAGCGAGTTGAGCGCGTCCTGCCCACCGCGCAGGAACAGCACGATCACGGCGGGACGCATGGCGATCTCGCGCTCGGGCGCGGCCAGGGCGTGGCGGGCCAGCGGCCCGCCCAGGGCGAGCCCGGCGGCACCGGCTGCGCTGGCGGCAAGGAACTCGCGGCGGTTGGACGTCATCGGGGATCTCCGGGTGCGGGAGCTGCGCCAGGCTACTGGCGCTGGAACTCGGGGGAGCCGAGCACGAGGGTGGCAAGCCGCATGAGCTCGCCCTCCAGCTGCGCGGGCTTGAGGTTGCGGTAGGTGGAACGGAGCGTCTGGATGCGACGGCGGAAGGGCGCCATCGTGAGGGAGCCCGGACGCTCGCCGGCCAGCAAGCTGTCCACCAGCAGGTACTCCCAGATCTCGGGGTTCTGGGCGACGTGCTCCTTGAGGGGGCTCGCCTCCAGCGACAACCCGCCGATGCGACCGTGCAAGAGGTCGTAGGCGAACTGCCAGCGCACGGCGAGCACGCCCGTGTCCATCCAGTCGATGGCCGCGTCGCTGTAGCCCGTCGGGTCTTCGCACTCGTAGACCGGATGGGCCATGTCCGCCAGGCGCGCCATGAGCGGCTGGGGATTCTGGATGTCGGCGCCCGTGACGCGCAGCGCACTGGCCACGAACTCGAAGGGCGTCTTGGCCTTGGTCATCCGCTGCTCGGGTGCCGAGAAGGCCTCATGCAGCAGGATGGCCTTGGTGACGGCCTTGAGGTCGCCCTTGGTCTTGGTCCAGACCTTGATCACGTCGGCCACGAGCTCGGCGGGCGGTTCGTCGCCGACGAGGTACTTGGCCATCTTCGTGACCACGAACTCGGCCGTGTTCTTGTGCCCGGCCAGGTACTTGAGGACGGCCTCGCCCTCCTCGATCTCCCCGTCCTTGACCGTCTTGCCCATGACCTTCTTGGGGCCCTTGGCGTGGTAGGCGTCACGGAACACGAAGGTGCCGCGTTGGTCCCCCGAGCCGATCGACCAGCCCGTGAGGACGAGCGCCAGCTGGATCACGTCCTTCTGCTCGTACCCGCGGTCGCAGCCCACGGTGTGGAGCTCCATCAGCTCGCGGGCGTAGTTCTCGTTGAGGCCGCCCGTGCGATCGGGGTCCTCGCGATTGCGCAGCACCTTGTCGCCACGGGCCATGGGCGCCTGGGAAACGTGGTTGTCGAGGTAGAAGAGCATGGCCGGGTGCTTGGCCGTGGCCAGGAGGAAGTCCTCGAAGCTGCCGAAGACGTGCTTGCCGAGCACGTCGCGCTCCCAGTCGGCCACGTAGTAGCGGACATCGTCCTTGTCCACGTCCACGTTGAAGTGGTCGCGCCAGAACGCACGCATCACCTCGAACAGCTGCCGGTTGCTGTAGACGGCGCGCACGAGGACGCTGGCCGGCACCTCTTGACGCGCCAGGTTGCGCAGGCGATTGAGCCGGGCCTGCTGCTCGCGGGCGCGGGCGATGCGGTCTTCGCCCGGCTTGGGCGGGCCCGCGGGCCCCTCCATCTCGCCGCCCTGGAGCATGGCCCAGTACTCGGGGCCCGTGAGGGCCAGGCTCTCGAACGCCTCGAGCCGCTTCTCCACGTCGGGATCGGGGATCGTGGCGTAGTCCAGCTGCCGGTCGATCCAGGCTTCGACCCCCATGTCCAGGGCCGCTTCCACGTCGCCGGGGCGCACACCGAACGTGGCCCGCCGCAGCAGATGGCGGGCGCGAGACGTGGCGGCGTCGTCCCCGGTCACGTCCTCGGCGCCAACCGGGGCAAACGTCCCAAGCAGCAGCGCGACGAGGGCCAAGGGTAGAAGGCGGGCGGTGGCGCGCATCGAAGCCTCCGATCACTCGTCAGGGCGGGTGGAGTATAGTGCGTCGCCCTTCGCACGTCCGCAGCGTCGAGTGGAAACGGGGCGTCCACCTGGGCAGCCCCGCCCGACGTGCGTGCGCCGGAACCCCGCACGGCGGCCCACCCGCACGCCTGCCCATCCGGGCGGGGTGGGCCGGCCCGCCACCGCGCTCCCCACGGACTTGCCCGGGGTGCCATCCGGGCACGGCGTGCGAAACCGGTGTGTCCCTTTCTGGCGATAATCCGTCCTGAACTGGGGACGGTCCCCGGGGGCACCCCGCCCCAAGCCCGCACATCAGGCCTCGACGAGATTCCTGAACATTGGCACGACCTTCGCTTTCCGGTCCCGCGTCCTCGAGGCCAGCGGCCGCGGGGATTGACAGATCAGGTCGAGGGACGGCGAGCCCGCCCGGTTGCTTCTCTGGCGACCGGTGCTCCTCGCGGCCTTCGGCAGTCGCTCTTTTCCACAGCTTCGAGACCGCGTCGGGTGCGCCTGCTGGCGCCACCCTCCCTGCCTTCCCTCCCTCCCTCCCCCTCCCTAGGGCGCCCTTCGCACCGACGTGGGTCTCATCTGCCCGCGCCCCCCGCTTCGGCGGGGGGCGCGGGAAACCCTCCCGGGTCGCAAGACCTGGAGCTGTGGGCCATCACGATCGATCGGCCGGGCGGACTCTCGGCAGGCGGGCACTCCCTCCCTCCCTGCTCCCTCCCCTCCCTCCCTCCCATCCCGTCGCCGCCGCCCGGCCGAATCATCTTCTCCCTCCTGCTTCCTCCCTCTCTCTCCCTCCCATACGGGCCCGCTCGCGACGGTGCGATGCGGGCCCGCTCCCTTTTTGGTCCGAGCTTGCCTGCGCCTGGCCCAGGCAACCGTCCGAGGAGCGACCCGCGATCGTGACCCCCCTTGCGCGGCGAGGGCTACCATTCGCCACCGGCCCGCGGTCGCCCGCGGGTCCGCCCCGAGGAGAGTCCATGGAAGGAAGCCGTCTCCTGCGCGCCCGGATGGGCCAGCCGGGTCCCATCTTGGTGGGCGGCGCCCACGACGGCCTGTCGGCGATCCTCGTCCGGGAAGCCGGCTTCGACGCGGTCTGGGCCTCGGGCTTCGAGATCTCGGCGGCGCACGGCGTCCCGGACGCCAACATCCTCACGATGTCGGACAACCTGCGCGCCGCGGCCCTGATGGTCGAGGCCTCCGGCATTCCCGTGGTCGCCGACTGCGACAACGGCTACGGCAACGCGATCAACGTGATCCACACCGTCCGCGCCTACGAGCGCGAGGGGGTCGCGGCCATCTGCATCGAGGACAACGTCTTCCCCAAGCGCTGTAGCTTCTACGCGGGCGTGAAGCGGGAGCTTGCCCCCGTCGAGGAGCATGTAGGGAAGATCAAGGCCTGCCTGGACACGCGGCGCAACGACGACTTCGCCATCATCGCCCGGACCGAAGCCCTCATCGCGGGCTGGGGCATGGACGAGGCCCTGCTCCGTGGACGCGCCTACGCGGACGCCGGCGCGGACTTCGTGCTGATCCACAGCAAGAGCCCGGAGGCCGACGAGGTGCTGGGCTTTGCCGAGCGCTGGGACCGCGAGACGCCGCTCGTCTGCGTGCCGACGATCTACAAGTCGGCCAAGGCCTCGGCGCTGGCCGACGCCGGCTTCCAGATGATCATCTACGCCAACCACGGGCTGCGCAGCTCGATCAAGGCCATGCGCGAGACCTTCGCCTTGCTCGTCAAGGACCAGGCGACCGGCGCCGTCGAGCACCTGGTCGTTCCGCTCAACGACGTCTACGAGCTGATCGGCGTGCCCCAGATGAAGCGCGAGGAGCGCGACTACCTGCCGGCGGGCGGCGTGGACGTGGGCGCGGTGCTCTTGGCCGCCGGCGCCAGCCCGGAGCTGGGCGACCTCGTCAAGGACCGCCCCAAGGCCATGCTCGACATCAAGGGCAAGCCCTTGATCGCCCACCAGATGACCGCGCTCAACGCGGCGGGCATCAAGGACATCGCGGCCGTGGTCGGCTACCGCCACGAGGCCGTCAAGGCGACCAACCTCAAGACGATCGTGGCCGATGCCAGCGGGGGCGAGCTCGAGAGCCTCATGCGCGCGGCGTCCGACCTGGACCGCCGCACGCTGATCGCCTACGGCGACATCCTCTTCGACACCGACCTGGTGGAGCGGCTGCTGCAGACCGACGGCGACATCGTCGTCGTCGTCGACCGCAGCAACGCTTCGGAGCGCCCGGGACGCGACCTCGTCAAGACGGGCGGCGATGCGGGCGCCAACGGCCGCTCGCTCACGGGGCGCCAGACCGACACGCTCGAGGCCATCGCACGCGACTTGCCCGGAGCCAACGGCGAGTGGATCGGCATGATGATGGTTTCGGCCGAGGGCGCCAAGACGCTGGTCTCGACCTACGAGGACCTGGTCAAGAAGGGCGCCGGCAAGCCGCTGCACCAGGCCAAGACGCTCGAAGAGGCCGCTCTCACCGATCTCCTGCAGGAGCTCGTCGTGCGTGGGGCCTCGATCCGCGTCGTCGACACCTACAAGGGCTGGATGGAGATCGACACGTTCGAGGACTACCGCCGCGCGTGGAGCCAGGTGGACTGATGCCCCAGAGCCAACGCTTCCTCGAGGCGCTCGAGGCCAACGGCTACGACTGGTTCGGCGGCGTGCCCTGCTCGCTGCTGCGCGGCGTGATCCGCCGCTTCGACGACGAGCCCCGCTGGGGCTACGTGTCGGCCGTTCGCGAAGACTCGGCCGTCGGCCTCGCCGCCGGCGCCTCCATGGCCGGGCGCCGGCCCGTCGTGTTCATGCAGAACAGCGGGCTGGGCGTGTGCGTCAACGCGCTCGTCAGCCTCAACGCGATCTACGCGATCCCCACGCTGCTGGTGATCTCGTGGCGCGGCGAAGGCGGCAAGGACGCGCCGGAGCACATCGTGATGGGCGACATCATGAAGCCCATGCTCGACCTCATGGACATCCCGTGGCGCGTGCTGTCGGCGGACACGCTGGAAGACGACGTGGCCTGGACGGCGGCCAAGCTCCGCGATACGCGGCTGCCCGCCGCCCTTGTCGTGCCGAAGGGGATCCTCGATGCTGCGAGCTGAGGCGGTCCGTCACGTCGTCGAAGCGCTCTCCGACGACCATCTGCTCGTCGCCTGCAACGGCATGATCGGTCGCGAGGTCTTCACGGCCCGCGATCGCGAGGCCACCTTCTACATGATCGGGTCCATGGGCTTGGCGCTCAGCATCGGGCTGGGCGTGGCCCAGTGCCGCCCCGATCGGCAGGTCGTCGTGCTCGACGGGGACGGCAACGTGCTCATGGGCGCCGGCGTCCTGGCCACGGCGGCTGCCCTGGCGCCCGGGAACCTGCACCACGTCGTGCTCGACAACGAGGCGCACGGCAGCACGGGCGACCAGCGGACGGTGAGCGACGTCGTGCCGCTGGAGGCCATGGCCAAGGCCGCCGGGTACGTCTCGGCGCAGCGCGTGGATGCAGCGGACCTCGCCAAGGTCATGCCCGCGTTCCTGGCCACGAAGGGGCCGGCCCTGCTCCTCGCCAAGGTCGAGAAGGGCAACCAGCACGGCATCGCCCGTGTCACGCACACACCGCCGGAGATCACGGCGCGCTTCGCGCGCGCGATCGTCGGCTGAGCCCACCCGCGCGTCGGAGGTCGCCATGGCCCAACCGGCCCTCACGCTCCTGAACCCGGGTCCGATCAACGTCAGCGCGCGCGTGCGCGAGGCGTTGGCCCGCTGTCCGGATCTCTGCCACCGCGAGCCGGAGTACTTCGCGCTGCAGGACGAAGTCCGCCGGCTGCTCGTGGACGTGTTCGGCATCGGGGCCGACTACGAGGCGGCCCTGATCTCGGGCTCCGGCACCTCGGGCATGGAAGCCATGCTCGCGAGCGTCGTGGGCACGGGCGTGGTCGTGGTGGACAACGGCGTCTACGGCGACCGCCTGGCGCAGATGGCCGCCGCGCACCGCATCCCCCACCGCGTCGTCAAGTGCGACTGGTTCCACCGCCCCGACGAGGACGACCTCGAGGTAGCGCTGGCCGATCCGGCCCTCGACACGCTGGCCGTCGTGCACCACGAGACCACGACAGGCCTCGTGAACGACCTCGAGGAGGTCGCGGCGCGTGCCCGCCACCACGGCAAGCGCGTGGTGATCGACAGCGTCAGCGGGCTGGCGGGGGAGCCGTTCGACTTCCGGGCGATCCGGCCCGACGCGGTGTGCAGCACCGCCAACAAGTGCATCCACGGCCTGCCCGGCGTGTCCTTCGTCTTCGTCCGGAAGGGCACCCCGCTCGAGCGCCGCTCGCTGTACCTGGACCTCGGGTTGGCGTTGGCCAAGCAACGTGCGAGCGACACGCCGTTCACGCCCGCCATCCAGGTGATGGCGGCGTTCGCCGAGGCCCTCAAGGAGCTTCGCGAGGAGACGATCGCGGCTCGCCAGGCCATGTACAAGGCGCGCAGCGATGCGATCCGCAGCACGCTCGAGGCGGTCGGCGTCGAGCTGATGCTGCCGGCCGCGCTGCGCAGCCGGACGATCACCTCCGCGCGCCTGCCCGCCGGGCTGGACTACCCGACGCTCCATGACCGCATGAAGGCACGTGGGTTCGTGATCTACGGCGGCCAGGGCAAGCTGTCGGAGATCGCGTTCCGGATCGCGAACATGGGCGTGTGGCCGGACGGGCGCCTGGATGATCTCGTCGAGGCGTTGCGCGAGGTGCTCGCGTGAGAGCGGTGTTGCTCGCCGCGGGTGTCGGCCGCCGCCTGGGCCACGACCGCCCGAAGGCGCTGCTCGAGGTCGGAGGGCGCACGCTGCTGGCGCGCCACGTCGAGAACCTGGCCGCTGCCGGGATCCCGCTCCGCGTCGTGACGGGCTTCGATGCCGAGCGCTTGGTGGCGGCCCTGCCGCCCGGGACGGAGGTCGTGCACAACGCGGAGTTCCGGCGTGGCAGCCTGTTGTCGCTGGCGTGCGGCCTGGAGGGCCTGGACGAAGACGCGATCGTGATGGACGCCGACGTCCTCTACGACCCCTCGATCCTGACCGACGTCGCGGCCCTGGACCGGGGCTTTGCCATCGACCCGCGCACGGATCCGGGCGACGAGGAGATGATGGTCGGTGTGAAGAGCGGTCGCGTCCGCGCCATCCGCCGCGGCAAGCTCCCCGGCTTCGAGGTCGTCGGCGAAGGCGTGGGCTTCTTCAAGATCGACCGTGCATCTCTTCCCGCGCTGCGCGCCGCCATCGCGGTCTCCGACCCCGAAAGCGACTACGAGAAGGCGATCGACCGCTTCGTCGGCGAGCACGGTGCGTCGTATGTGCTCGTCGCCGGCCGCCCCTGGACCGAGATCGACTTCCCCGAAGACGTCCGCCGCGCCGAACGCGACATCCTCCCGCGTGTCGGCACCTGACGCACTTGGCCATCTGCCGCGCGAAGGTGTCTCCCGACGAGCGAATCGCGCGGCGCTCGCCGGCGGGCGAACCGCGTCCCCTGCGTGTCAGGCACCTTGCCCACGTTGCCCCTCGGTCGACGGGGCGAGTCTCAGATGTGCCTTGCGTTGCCCGTAGAGGGACGACGCTCTCGCTTCCGTTCCGCGCTCCCGCGCGGATTCGGTGCTCCGGCTTCGCCTCCGCAGCAGGGGGGCTATTCCGTACCCCCCCTGCACCCCTCACGGTGCGGCGCCGCGGCAAGGGTCCTGACACATCCGGGGTCGCGCGAGCCGCGCGGAGGTGTCTGAACCCGTGCCTCGGAGCGAAGCGACGGGGGCGCGGTGTCAGACACCGAAGTGCGGCGTTCGCCGGCCGTCGAACCGCGACCCCTGCGTGTCAGGCACCTTGCCCACGTTGCCGCTACGCGGCGCCGCGGCAAGGGTCCTGACACATCCGGGGTCGCGCGAGACGCGCGGAGGTGTCTGAACCCGTGCCTCGGAGCGATAGCGACGGTGGCACGGTGTCAGACACCGAAGTGCGGCGTTCGTCGACCGGCGAACCGCGACCCCTGCGTGTCAGTTCTTCATGCCGACGGCAAAGCCCGTACGGAGGCGGGGAATTCTTCCGCAACTTGCCGATGGGCACTTCCGCATGCCGAAGCGCAGGGCGGCAAGTTGCGGAAGAA
>JBFWRP010000047.1:0-16678 GCA_050248855.1 Planctomycetota bacterium
GCTGCTGATTGGGCTCGTAGGGCCGGAAGTACGGTTGCATGCCCAATTTTGGACCGCACCTCGCCCAGGCCAAGGGAGAACTTCGCCAGAAACCCCGAGCGCAGTTCTGTGGCGCAGACTCCTAGGGACCGGCCAAGACCACCTCGCGGGTCCCCGCCTGCACGCCCTCGACGCTCTCGCTCCAACGCTGGAAGCCCGCGGTCTTCACCGCAACCAGCTCCCAGGGCCCGGCGAGCAGGCCGCGTACCTCGAACGTGCCATCGGGCTGCACGGGTACGTGTCGGCTCACACCGTCCGGGTGGGAGGCGACGACGAGCAGCCCTGGCAGGCTTGCACCCCCGCGGCTCGCGCACCGTCCGGAGATGCTCTGGCCATCTACGAGGTCCATCACGACGAAGTCGCCCGAAGCCACACCGACACGACGCGCCACGCGCGTGTCCTCGGCGGAGATGGCCCAGAGCGCCCATGTCGCGCCCGCGGGGATGCCCGCCAAGGTGAACGCCCCGTCCACGCGCACTTCCGTGCTGCTCGTGCCGTTCGGGTCCCCTGCCCCAGGGGCCGCGATCACGACCCACCCCGGTCCGCGGACCCCGGCGATGCGCCCGGAGATCCGTGACGACGCCGGCAGGACGAGCTCGAGGTTCGCAGCCCCCGCACGGACCGTGCGGGGTGGGGTGACCAAGCGACCTGGTCCGGGGGCCTGGGCGACCAGGACCCACTCGCCAGACGGAACGCGCTCGAACGTGAAGCGACCGTGGGCATCGGTGAGGACGCGGCCGCGCGGCCCCTGCTCGCCGTCGTCGCCCGGCTCGTCGCAGGTGACGCTTGCGCCTGCCACGGGGGCTCCTTCCGCATCGAGAACGCGCCCGCGGAGGGCCTTCCCAGACGGCAAGCGGATCTCGAGATCCCGTGCGCCGGCAGGCCACGTCCCGGCGGGGACGCCAAGCTGGATACGCCCCGGCGCTCCCGTGGCGATCGTGACCCGCACCTCGATGGCTGTGTCCGGGGGTAGGCCCGACACCTCGAAGGTGCCGTCCTCGGCGACGCTTGCGGTCCAGTACCGCCGGGACCCACCCACGTCGAGATAGCTCACCTGGACCACCCCGGGCCCGGGCGGAGCCCCATCTTCCTCGACGACGCGACCCGCCAGGCTAGCGGTGCGTGGCAAGCGGATCTCCGTCTCGCTGCCATCCGTGGGCACGTCGTAGCCTCGGGAATCGGTGAGCGCCCCACGCGCCCGCACCTGTACCGTGACCCGGGGTGCGTCGTCGGCGGTCACCGAGTAGGCACGCCCTGTTGCATCGGTCATGACCTGGCTCGGCACGCCCGGGATGCCGACCGTGGCGCGCTCCACCGGCTCCCCGTCGGCGCTCACCACACGGACTCGTATCAAGCCCGCGGGTCGTCCGCGCACCACGCGGGGCGAGCCTTCGGCAATCTCCGTCGCCGTCACGACGACTTGGTCGAAGAACACGGCCAGGGGTTGCCCCGCCTCGTCACGCGCCGAGTAGATGGTCAAGGTCCAGGGGCCGTCGCCCTCCGCGAGGAAGGCGTGCCGTCCGCCGAGCATGGTCGTGTCACCCTCGTGACCGACTGCGTGCGTGGACCACGTCCCCAGCCGGCTTCCGGCGCGCAGGGCTGCACGTGCGGCGGCGGGCGGCGTGCCGTCCGGGAGCTCGAGCTGTACGACGAACTGGCGTCGTGCCACGGACTGGCAGGGGATGTCGACCACGCCCTCGGCGGGCATGGCCACGTCGTCGCGAAGCAGCGTCTCCCGGCCGCCGAGCACCTGGTAGACGTTCGTGACGCCGCGTGGCACGTTCGGGAAGTGCGCGCGCCCATCGGACGCCGTCCGCTGCGCGCTCCCGCTGTACTGCGGGGCGCGCACGCGCAGGTCGACACCTGCCAAGGGCGCCGCCGTCTCGGCGTCGACGGCACGCAAGACGAGGTCGTGGAGCTCCGCGTCGAGCCGAAGCTCGACCTCGAGCCGCTCGCCCCCGGGCTCGACCTCGCCCAGGTCGAGCTCGGTCCGCTGCGGCCCCTGGCTCGCGGCGAGCACGACGTGGCCGGGAACCACGCCCGCGAGCTCGAATCTGCCGTCTTCCCGTGTGTTCGTGCCCACGGCTCCGTCCATCCACACCGCGGGACCCTTCCAGGACGAGCGGGCCATGACCAGCGCTCCGGCCGCGGGTGTGTCCCCGTTGCCCTGAAGAACGCGCCCGCGTACGACCACAGGGGGCACGAGCACGAGCCGCTGAGGTGGTGGAGGCACGTTCGCCTCGACCGTAAACGGAGCCGACGGCCATCCAGCCAACCCCTCGGCCTGCGCGACCAGGACCACGTCCGGTCGCGGCAGCAACCACGTCATGAAGCTACCGTCCTCCGCGCTACGCACGTCGGGTGTCATGCCGGACGGCGCCCTGCTGCCCCACATCGAGAGAATCGAGGAGAGCGCCGGCGCACCTGCGGATCGCAGGGACGTCTCGAGCACCGCGGCACCTGCCACGGGCTGGTCGTTCGCGTCCACGACGACACCGCGCACGGGCACCATGGCCGACACCGCAACGTCGCGCTCTACGTCGTTCGCGTCCGGTGTGATTACGAGTCGCATGGAGGCCGGCGCCTCGCCCTCCCGGAGGTGCACGACGAGGTCGTGTGTGACGTACCCAGAGCCCAGTGCAAGAAGCAGGTGCATCCCCGGGGGTACGCCCTCCAGGCGGTACCGTCCTTCCTCGTCACTCGTGGCCTCGAGCAGCGGGTAGAGGTTGCTCCCCCGCGTGCTGGTGCCTGGGAGCACGAGCACGCGCGCGCCTGCCACGGCGGCGTCCGTGGCCACGTTCGTGACGCGACCGTGCACGGCGGCAAGCGGCTCGAGCTCGACGAACAGGACACCTCCGTCGTTCGCCTTGAGCAGCAACCCGCTCCACGCGGCAGTGGGTGACGACGCCGCATGAAGGGCATGGCCCGGGGCGCGAACGAGAAGCTCTTGAAGCATGCCCTCGGGAGCCGCGAGAGCGGCCTCGCCGTGTTCATCCGTCGAGCCCCTGACCGGCGTGCGCGCAGCCTCTTTCACCAGAATCGTCACCTCGGCCGCAGCAACGGGCGAACCACCGGAGCTCACGTGCACGACAAGGCGCGCAGGCCGGGTCGCAGAGAGCTCGGCGT
The DNA here is from genome assembly GCA_050248855.1 of Planctomycetota bacterium. Lineage (GTDB taxonomy): Bacteria > Planctomycetota > PLA2 > PLA2 > JAEUHO01 > JACKGW01. The sequence goes on from JBFWRP010000047.1 coordinate 3,166, forward strand.
GGGACCCGAGGTCGGGCGCGAGGGGTGGCGGTGCGGGCGCAGCTACCCTGCTCCCCGTCAATCCCGGCTCCGCGTCTTCGCTCGCGATCCGTGGGGCGGAATCCGTGAACCCATCCGTCGGCGAAGCGTGCTGGCGGAGGAGCCAAGCGACGGCACCCACGGCGACGACCGCCAGCAGCGCTGCAGCCACACGTCGCGCCGCCCGCTTCACGACCTACTTGCTCGCTCGCACGACGAGTCCCGTGGTGCCGTTCTCGATGCCCTCCAGCGGCTCGATCTTGTAGCCACCGCGGCCGCTCAAGGTGAGCCTCCACGGCCCATTGGGCAGGCCGCTCAGCGTCCACGTTCCGTCCTCCATCAGGCGCGCATACGCGCTCAATCCGAGCGCGTTCGTCGCCAAGACCCAGAGCTTCGTCGCATCGTCTGCGGCCACGCCCTCGATACGACCGGCGATCGTGGCGCCCGGGACGAGGCGGACCCGGACTTCGGACGCTCCGTCCACGCCGGGGGCGTGACCATAGTGGGTGGCGCCGATCCCCATGACCCACAGGTCGTAGGTCGTGCCGTCATCGGGAACCACCATGGAGAAGCTCCCGTCGCCCTGCACGCGCGCCTGCGCATGACGGGCGACACCCTGCGGCTCGGTCTTGGCCATGGCGCGCACGGTGAGGCCCTTGAGCGCTGCAGCGTCACCGACCACCGTTCCCCGCAGGGAGCGGATCTCCAGGAGCTGGATCTCCACGTTGCGTGCTCCGGCTTGCACCTTCTTCCGCACGGCCAAACTCTGTTCGTTGCCGCGCCACGCGGAGAGCTCCACCTCGCCGGTGACCAGTCCCGAGAACTCGAAGGTGCCCTCTGCCGTGGTCGTGAGCTCGGCGTTCTTGCGTGAGCTCTCGTGGATCTGGACGTGCACGCCGGAGAGGCCGCGCCCCGGCCCATCCACGACGCGACCGAGTACGGCCAAGCCACCTCCCGCACGGATCACGACGTCGCGGCTCCCCACGCGAACGTCGGGGAGAGACACGCCCATGCGGGCCGCGCCTACCTGGTTCCCATACACGATGGCAAGGTCGAGCGTGATCGTGGCCGCGTCGGGGAGGCCTCCAAGCACGAAGCGGCCGTCGTCACCGACCGGCGTGTAGGCGTAGCCGGGCTTGCCTTCTTCCATCCAGCGCGACGAGATGGCCGAGGGCAGGGGCGCCGCCTCCCCCCAGTCCACGCGGCCTTCGATCGCGCCGCCCCGCTCCAAGCGGATGAGCGTCTCGGGATCACCGATCGCGATCTCGTGACCGCCGCTCCGGTTCCGGTAGCCCGGTGCGCTGACGAACACCGTGATCGTGCCCTCCTTGGGCAGGCCCGTGAAGCGGACGCGGCCGTCCTCGGGCACGTGCATCGAGCTCCCCCCCGGGCCCAGGCCAACCCGGGCGCCCTTGGGCGGCTGGTCGTCGTCGCCCAGGACACGCACGAGAACCTGACCGCTCTCCTCGAGCCGGATCACGATGGGGCCGGCGTCGACTTCCTCCGCGGTGACGCTGCGTTCGGGCGCCCTCAGCTCCAGCGGACGGCCCTCCGCATCGCAGGGCCTGCTGATGTCGAACTCGTAGGGCGGGGGGAAGCTCGCCACCATGCGGAAGGTGCCGCCGATGGACAGCGTTCCGCCACCCCCGCTCCAGCCCGGGGTGCTCACGCGCTTCGCGCTCCGCGCGCGAGGAGGCGTGATTCCGACGTTGCAGAGTGGCACGGGCCTACCGTCCGGCAAGAGCACCCGTCCCTCGACCACCCACTGCTTGCTTCGATGCATGCGGATCGTGACGGCCTCGGCCAGTGGCACGCCGATCCCACGTGCACTGCTCCGGACGGACCCGTCGCCCGCGTGCAGGGTCACCACATACGTACCGGCCGAAAGGTCGTGGACCGTCGCGCGGCCATCGGCGTCCGTCGCGCCGTGCACCCACGCCCCGCGTTGGCCTCTCAGCGAGAACGCCTGGTTGGCCATCGGCTGATCGTCCTGCGCGTCGAGGAGCACCAAGGTCATCGTGTGGCCCACGCCGACTACGAGGTCCACACCGTCCACGATCGACCCCACGCGCGGGGCCGGCACATGCGTCTGGACACGCTCGCCGTGATCGGGGGTAGCCCCAGTGAGCTGCAGCGCCACGGGCGGCAAGCCGGTCAGCTCGAAACGTCCTTGGTCATCCGTCTTGGCCTCTCGTGGCACCGACGGATAGCGCTGACGATCGCTGCTGTACGAGCGTACGGACGCGCCGACTACGGCTTCGCGCTCCGCACCACGCACCACGCGTCCCCGCACCGTGGCTCCCGGCTCGACGACAAGCCGCACCTCGGGGACGGGCGTGCCTTCCAGGATCTGGATGGGGTTGGTGAAGGGCGACGCGCCGGCGTTCGTCACCGCCGCGAGCACGAGCGTGGAGCCGGGCGGGCGCCCGATCCGGAAGCGACCCTCGACGTCCGCTACGCCGAAATCCGCGCCGTAGAGGTAGCCGGTGTTCACACCCCACTGGCGGATCGTCTGTAGCTCCGCCTGGTGATCGGGCCCAGGCACGAGCCGGGCTCCGGCCAGAGGTCGCTCGTTCGCGTGGACGACGACGCCGCGCTCCATCACGATGTCCCGCGCGAGCTCCGCTCCACTCTGCAGCAGGGCAATCGTTGCGTCGACGGGCGACGCGGAGCCCCGTGCCGCGAGGTCGACGGCCGGATGGAACCACTCCGCGTGCGTGGCGTACAGGATGTGCCGACCGAGCGGTACGCCCTCCAGGCGGTAGCGCCCGGAGGCATCGCTCGACGCCTCAAGCTGGTTGCCACCGTCGGATCCATGGCCGGGCAGCACGCGCACCGTCGCGCCGGCGAGGCCCGCCCCCCCCGCGCCCGTGCGCACGATGCCCGTCACGACCCCTCCCGCGCTGAGGGTGATGCGGGCCACGGCGGGCTGCGCGCTCGACAGGACGAGGGGGGCCCACCCCGCAAGAGGCGCGGCCCCGTCGTACGCCAGCCACGACGTGGCCTCCACGGCGATCCGGGCCACCGAAGCGGCTGGAGCCAGGAAACGCGCCACGCCATCGGGGCCCGTCTCGTCGATCAGGCTGGCCGTCGACGCATCCGAGAGCGTGACGTGGACGACGGCGCCGGGAACTCCCGCACCCGCCGGATCGACGACCTCGACGTCGAGTGATGCCTCCAAGGGGGGAACCACGACGGCGAGCGGGGTCGCCGAGGGCACCCTGTGACTTCGGCTCCTCACCACGACCTGCCTTCCGAGCGCCACGGAGAACGTCAGGGCGCCCGGCGGGGCGTGGGCCATGAAGCGGCCCTCGGCATCCGTCGTCACACGCGCTCCGTGCCACCAGCCGTCGCCGGGCACGAGGCCCAGGGGCGTGACCGTAGCCGCGACGCCGCGACCGTTCGTGTCCACGACGCGACCCTCGACCGCCACAACCCCGAACAGTCCAAGTCGGACGTCATCGGGTGTCGTACCTGCCTGCACATCGACGGGCCTGCGATCACCTGCCAGGGGTAGCTCCGGATGCGCTTCGACGTAGTACTGCCCGGCGCCACGCGACGACAGGCTCACGCGCCCATTCTCGTCGGTCCGCCCCTCCGCCCGCAGAGGCTGCCCGTGGTCCTCACGATTCTGGTTCTCGAGCGTGCGCCGAAGGCGCGTGCGGTACCACGCGCCATAGGCTCGCCGCGCATCCAGATCCTCCGCGGGAGGGCTGTGGCGCGGTTGGGCGTACCGCAGCGTCACGCGCACGCCGGGCGCGGGAAGCCCCTGCGCATCGACCACCTGCACCGCCACGGTCCACGGGTGGCCCGCGATCCGCGTCGCGACTTCGGGCGCGCGCGCGTGGGCAACGAGCGTCGGACCCGTCGGCGGCGGCTCGTCGAGAGCGGCTTGGCCGCGCGCAGTGGGGAGCGCATCGTGGACCGCGTCTCCACTTGGCTCACCGATCGCCATCCAGATCCCGAAGCCGAGCGCGGCCGCGACGAGCGCCAACAAGACCCCTCGTGCCATGTGCGTGCGGACGACGTGGTGGAGTCTCATTCCTACTTGCTCGCTCGCACGACGAGTCCCGTGGTGCCGTTCTCGATGCCCTCCAGCGGCTCGATCTTGTAGCCACCGCGGCCGCTCAGGTGCAGCTTCCACGAGCCGGGCGGGAGGCCGGTGAGGGACCACGTAGCGTCTTCGCGGAGGCGCGTGTAGGTCGAGACACCCAGCTCGTTGGAGGCCATGATCCAGAGGTGGGCGGCATCTCCCGCTTCGAGGCCCTCGACGCGACCGTCGATGGTTCCGCCCGGGAGCAGTCCGATGGTGACGAGCTCGCGACCGTCGACACCGGCCAGGTGGCCGTAGTGGCTGGCCCCCGTGCCGACGACCCACAGATCCCAGTCCCTGCCGTCATCGGGGAGGGGCAGCGAGAACGAGCCGTCGGCCTCGACCGAGGCGGTAGGCGCCGGCCCCTTGTCGAGGCCCTTGGCGGGGCCCTTGGCGAGGGCGCGGACGGCGTAGAGCTTGTAGGGAGGACGTCCACCCGACAGCTGCCCCGCGAGAGTGCGCACCGCCGGGAGTCGCACCTCCACGCTGCGCGCACCCGCCTCCGCCTGCACCTGCGCGATCAGGGTGTGCTGATGGTTGCGGTGGGCCCGCACGCTTGCCGTTCCCGGTGCGAGCCCACGTACCTCGAACGCGCCGTCGGCCCCACTGACGAGGTTTACGCTCTGCCGCCCGCTGTCCGTGACGTACACGGGAGATCCCTCCACGCCCTGTCCGGCGGCGTCCACGACGCGTCCCGCGAGCACCAGGCCTCCGTCGGCGTGCAGCACGACATCCCGCGCACCGACGGGCACGTCCTTCCGCTCGACCGACATGCGCGCGACGCCTGCCTCCCGCCGGCTCGCAGCGGTGAGCTGGATCGTCACCACGCCACGGTCCGGAAGTCCGCCCAGGACGAAGCTGCCGTCAGGCTCGACCTGGGCATGCGCCCAGCCTTGCTTGCCGTCCGTGTTCCAGTTCGCGCTGATCCCCGATGACTCGGGCGCGCTGTCGCCCCAGTCCACGCGCCCCCGGATCGTGCCGCCCCGCTCCAGGCGGATCACGGTCTCCGTGTCGCCGATCGGCACCTCGTAGCCGTCGTTCACCTGGCGGTAGCCCGGCACCTGCACGTGGACGCGGATCGTGCCTTCGCTGGCGAGGTTGCCGAACCGGACACGCCCGTCGGGGGGAATCTGGACGTAGCTGCCCCCCGCGACGTCACGTGCCCAGCCACTCGCAAGCGGCTCGCCCTCGTCGCCGACGATGCGCAGCAGGGCCTGGCCGCTGGCCTCCAGGCGCACGACGATGGGCCCGGCCGCCACCTCCTCGGCGGTCACGGCGTGCTCGGGGGCCCGCAGGGCGAGCGCCTGACCGTCCGCGTCGCAGATGTTGCCCACCTGGATCTGGTAGGGAGGGTCGGTGGTCGCCAGGACGCGGAAGGTCCCGCCTACGACCAACGTCCCGCCGCCGTAGCCCATGGGGTACACCACGTTTCGGGTCGTGGAGGAGCTGCTCACCGACACGGTGCAGAGCGGCACCGGCGTCCCGTCCGGCTGGAGCACCCGCCCCACGAGGACGTTCTGCACCTGACGCCGCATGCGCACCATCACGGGTCCCGTGGACGGCACCTGGACGGCGCTCGCTTGGGGTGTCCAGCTTGCATCCCCCCCCGTCAGCGAGACGGAGTACGTGCCCGCGGCCACGTTCTGGAGCGTGGCTTTCCCCTCTGCGTCCGTCGTTCCGCTCGTCCACCCCCCCTCGTGGCCCTGCAGCGTGAAGGTCTGATCGGCCAGCGGCCGCGACTCCTTCTCGTCCACGAGCACGAGGACCAGCTCGTGGCCGCTACCGACGAGCAGCTCGACGTCCTCGACGACCGATCCTGCTTCGGGCGCAGCGACCTGCTTCCGCACACGCTCGCCGGTGCCCGTAACGTAGGCGGTGATCTGCTGGGCGACAGCCGGCAAGCCCTTCAGCTCGAAGCGCCCTTCCGCATCGGTCTTCGCTTTGCGCTGGACGGACGGGTAGGTGCGTTGGTCGGTGCTCGAGTTGTTGAGGATGGCGTCGGCCACGGGCTCGCGTTCGGAGCCTCGCAGGACGCGGCCGCGCACCGTACCGCCCCGCTCGACGACCAGACGGATCTCGGCCGGAGCGCCTCCCTCCTCCAACCGGATCGCCTCGCAGTAGCGCGACGCGCCCTCTTCGGCCACGGCCCCGAGGACGACCTCGCTACCGGGCGGGCGCGCAAGCCGGAAGCGTCCCTCGGCATCGGACGTGGCCACGGGCGCCATCGAGTAGTAGCCCGGGCTCATCCCCCACTGCCACATGGCCTGATGGACGTTGCTGCTGCTCGGCCCCCGGTGGATGCGGGCGTCTGCAACAGGTCGCCCCTCGTGGTCGACGACGATCCCCTGGAGGACGGCGCCCGGCTGCATGACGAGATCCCGCTCGACCTCGGCACCCGGTTCCAGCAGGACGAAGGTGGCCTCGGCGGGGGGTGGCGATCCCGCGGACGCGAGATCGACGGCCGCGTGGAACCACTCGGCATGCGTGGCGTACAGCAGGTGCCGCCCCAGGGGCACGCCCTCGATGCGGTAGCGCCCCGCCGCATCGCTGACCCCCTCGAGCAGCATCCAGCCCATTCGGTTCTGGGCGCCCTGGGCCAGCATGAGGCGCACCGTGGCCCCGTCGAGGCCCGCGCCGCCCGCGCCCGCGCGCACGACGCCGTGGACCACGCCACCGGCCTGCAACGTCACGCGGAGCTTCGCGGGCTGGGCCGCGGACAAAGCAAGCGGCGCCCACTCGGCCAACGGCGTGCGCTCGTCGTGCCTCAGCCATGGCGGCGCTTCGACACCGACGCTGGCCACCGCGCCCGTGGGCGCCAGGAAGCGGGCGCTGCCCTCGACCCCGGTCTCGGCGAGCAGCGTGACACTCCAGGCATCCCGCGTCGTGACCTGCACCACGGCGCCCGCGACGGGCGAGCCGCCGGGATCCACGACCGTGACGTCGAGCTCCGCATCGAGCAAGGGAACGACGATCTCCAGGGGCTTCGCGGAGGGCACCTCGTGACCGCGGCTGGCGAGGACGACCTGGGAGCCCAGACGCACCGAGAGGTGCAGGGGGCCCGCGGGCGCGTACACGACGAAGCGACCCTCCCCGTCGCTTTCGACGCGCTCTCCACGCCATCCGCTGGAGCCCGAGAGGCCATTGGGCGTCAAGCTCGCGACGACACCCCGGCCGTTCGTGTCGACGACGCGACCCTCGACCTCGACGAGGTCCCGGAGCCGCAGGGTGACGTCGTCGGGGGACTTGTCCGCCTCCACCTCGACGTGCGCCCGTGCGCCGCCCACGGGGAGCTCGGGATGTGCCTCGACGTAGTAGTAGCCGGGTCCACGCGACTCCAGACGTGCGCGTCCGTCGCTGCCCGTACGTCCCTCGGCCCGGACCTCCTCGCCGAAGGGATCGTCCAGGCGCTCGAGTGAACGCCGCAGCCGATGGCGCTGCCACTCGGCGTACGCCCGACGGCTCGCCGGGTCGTACCCCTGGTAGTCCCAACGTGGCTGCGAGAAGCGCAGCGTCACGCGAACGTCCGGGGCAGGTCGTCCCTCGACGTCGAGCACCAGCACGGAGACGCCCCACGGGTGGCCGGTGGCGACCTCGTCCTCGGGCGCCGCGCGACCCCGCGCGATCAGCGTGGGCCCCGTCGTCATGTCGGCTACGGGGCCCGCGGAGCTGCCGATGTCGTCGAGTGCGTCGGGAGCGCCTCCACGCTGGTCGCCCATCACCATCCACACGCCGAAGCCGAGCGCGGCCACGACCAACGCCAGCAGGACCCCTCGTGCCATGCGCGTCCTCCACCTAGAGAGTAGGACGACGAGGGGGGCGAGTGGTTTGCGGGGTCTCTAGCGGGCTCCCACGTGGTGGAGGTGGGCCTCGAACGTGTCGACGATGGCCTCCCAGGAGCGGGGGAGCATGGCCTTCCGGGCCGCTTGGCCACGGGCGCGGAGCTCCTCGAGCGGGGTCAGGAGGGCCTCGAGGGCGGCCCGTTGCCACGTCGGGTGGTCCTCCGCGTCAACCCGCCAGCCATGGACGCCATCGAGGAGAACCTCGCGGGCGGCCCCGCGTCCGACGGCCACGGCCGGCAGGCCCGAGGCCATCGCCTCCTGCAAGACGTTGCCGAACGTCTCGGTACGGCTGGGAAACAGGAACAGGTCGGCACTGGCATAGGCACGTGCGAGGTCCTCGCCGCGGCGCACGCCGGTGAAGTGCACGTACGGCGTGCCCGCGAGCCGTGCGCGGTCGGGACCGTCGCCGACCAGCACGAGGGTGGCCGGGACGCCACGCTCCCGGGCCCGCGCCACGGCGTCCGCGGCGTCGTCCCAGTCCTTCTCCGGTGCCAAGCGGCCGACCCCCAACGCGACGAGGGCACCCGGCTCGATGCCCCACGACGCGCGCTCGACCTCCGAGCGCTTCGCGGGATCGAAGAGCTGCGTGTCGACGCCGCGCCCGAGCACGGCGAGCCCTGGCAGGTGGTAGGCCGCGAGGCCTCGCGCCAGGCTCGCCGTGGGCACCAGCGTCGACCGCGCGCGGCGATGGAAGCGCGTCAGCCAGGCACGCGCGAAGCGCGTGAGGCCCCCTGCCCCGTAGCGGCCGACGTACGCGTCAAAGCGCGTGTGCCAGGACGACGTCACGGGGATGCCCCGGTCGCGCGCCCACCCAAGCGCGATGTGGCCCAGCGCCGTCTCCGTCGCCACGTGCACGCGGTCGGGCGCGCGGCGGGCGAGAACGCGCCGCCAGCTGCCAGCCCAGGGCCAGGCCAAGCGCACCTCGGGGTACGTGGGCAGGGGCAGCGAGGGCAGCACGATCTCGTGCTCGTCGATGGTCGCGTGCCATGGGCGGCGGGGCGCGGGATCTTCGGGACGGCGCGGCCGGACGACCGTCACGTCGTGCCCGCGTGCCCGCAATCCGTCGACCAAGCGACCCAACGTCATCGCGACGCCGTTCACCTCGGGCGAGAACGTGTCCGTCACGAGGGCGAGCCGGAGACGGCTCGACGTGCGGATCACGCGAGCAGCAGCATCCCGGCCTGGCCCAGGCCCCAGCCGATCAGCGCGCCGACGAGGACGTCGCTCACGTAGTGCAGACCCAGCACGACGCGCGACATCGCGACGAGCGCCGTGAAGGGAACGAGCAGCCAGGCCAGCTCGGGCACGCCGGCCAGCGCCACGACCGTGAACGACACGGCATGCAGCGTATGACCCGAGGGGAAGCTGAACTCGTCCAGCGGCGGCACGCTGACCAGCACGCCGTCGTGGCGCACCATGGGGCGAGGCCGCCGGCAGGCACGCTTCAGGACCTTGTAGAGCGACGTGGCAACCAGGCCGGTGGCGGCCATGGCCACGGCCGTGATGCGCCCGCGGTCGCCCCCCACCGCCGCCAGCGTGCCCATCAGCACGTACCAGAACACGCCGTCGCCCAAGCGGCTGACCGTGGCGAACACGATGCGCACGGCGTCCCATCGGCTGCAGGCATTGACCCGCAAGCAGGCCCGGGCTTCCCAGCCGGCCAGGCGGTCGAACGCGCGAGCAAGGCCCGTGGCGTCTGCCATGCCCTCGTGTATCGCCTACGCGTGCAAGGATCGTGCTGCGACTCGCGTGGCCGGTTCGTGAAGATGGCGGGCCGCGAGCCACGCCCGGAAGGCCTCGTGGCGCGCCGGCGCAAGCACGCGGGGCACCTTGTTCTGGCCGCCCAGGCGGCCGTCCTCGCGCATCCAGTCGAAGAACGTGCCCGGCGGCAGGGCGACGATCTCGGGGAGCCCCAGCCCCTGGCCCCCGGCGCGGTGGGCGCTGTAGTCCTCGTTGCCGCCGGCCACGGAGCCGTCCACGAGCGTCGCCATGCGTTCGAGATCGGGCGGCACCTCGCCCTCCACCTCGACGTACCAGACGTGGCGGCCGTGCGGGTCGCCATCGCGCGGGTACAGGGCCCCGACAGCGTGTTCGTGGGTCTTGAGCTGGAGCTCGGTCGCCGCGACGTGGACGGCGCGGTCGATCTCGCCGACGGAGACGTGCTCGCCGAACCCGTTCATCATCTGCGCGAGGCGGCCGGCGAACACCAGCCGACGCGGCAGGCCGGGCTCGAAGCGCACGAGGTCGCCCACGAGGTAGGCCCATTGGCCGGCGTTGGTCGTGAGCGCCAGCGCGTAGTCCACGCCGGGCTCGGCATCCTCCAGACCGAGGCGGCGCGGCGAGGCGTCGGCCACGTCCCCCGCCGGCACCAGCTCGAAGTACGCACTGCGATCCAGGACGGGCAGCATCGCGCCGGGAACGTCCTCGATGCCCAGCATCCCGCCTTCCGTGGCGGAGTACGTCTCGATCAAGCGGATCGGACGGCCGTCGGGGCGCGTGCCGAGCACCTGGTGCATGCGGTCGGCGTAGGGTGCGAACGACGTTCCCCCGTGCACGACCACCGACAGGTTGGGCCACACGTCGACGAGCGTCGCGTGCGGGCGCCCGGCCTGCTTGGCGAGCGCCAGCACGTGGTCCGCGAACAAGAGCAACCACGACGGGATGCCGCCGAGCAGGCGCACGTCCGCGTCGAGGGCTTCGGCGGCCGCCCGCGGCAGCTTCGCGTCCCACGACGCGATGGCCGCCACCTCGGCCGAGGGCGTGTGCAGCCGGCGCACGAGACGCGGCATGCGCTGGGCGAGGATCCCGGTGTGGTCCCCGATCTGGATCCCGCCCTCCTCGCGGAGCGCCGTGGCTCCTCCGAGGAACAGCAGCTTGCCGTCGAAGATGTCCGTGCCGCCGTCGGCGAGATGCGGCACGAGGGCGTCCAGCGCCCCCTTGCGGTTGGTCCTGAGCGTGGCCGCCGTGAGCGGAAGGTACTTCTCGCCCGACGTCGTTCCGCTGCTGAGGCCGAACGTGCGCGTCCGCCCGGGCCACGTCAGGTCGGCCTCGCCGCGGCGCTCGCGATCCCACCAACGCGCCATGCGCGCGTAGTCGGAAAGGGGCACGTGCCTGCGGAAGTCGGCCACGCTGCGGATGCGACGAAAGCCGTGCAGCGTGCCGAACTCGGTATGCGCCGCGGCACGCAGGAAGCGCTTGAGGAGGGCGCCCTGCGCCGCCTCCGGCGACGTCGCCATGCGGCGCATGGCCGCCAGGCGCCGACGGGCCCAGACCCCGGCCATGCGGCTCACGACGAACATGCGACGTGCTCCTCGCGCGCGACCCCGACCGCGCGGGCCGGCGGCGACGGAGGCGAGCCCGGCGGCTCGCTCGGCGGCAGGCCCCAGCGGGTGGCGACGGCGTCGGCCACCGCCATCACGGTCAGCTGCGGGTTCACCTCGACGCAGGAGGGGAACACGCTGGCGTCCACGACGAACAGACCGCGCACGCCGTGGACTTCGAGGCGCTCGTCCACGACCGACGTGCGGGGGTCGGCGCCCGCGACGGCCCCCCCTTGCGGGTGGGCCGTGCCCAGGCCGGGCACGTCCTTCGGCGCACGGATGCGCGCGATGGCGGCAGGCAGCTCGTCGAGGTGCTCGACAGAGGAGCCGTGGTGCAGCGGTACGAACACGCGACGCGCGCCGCCGGCGAGGTACACGCGCGCGAGCCGGTCGAACCCGCGCCGCAACGTGGCCAGCACGGACGCCTCGGCCTGGTAGAGCACGTCGGCCCGCGGGACCCTCGCCAGCCGGCCAAGGCGGCCGAGCACGACGCGCGCCGACATCGGCGTGGGCACCAGGACACCGGCGCTCGTGAGGTGGCGGTAGCGGCCCGTGCGCTCGTGGTGGTGCTCGGAGCGACCGGGCACCGTCAGCGCGAACGTCATGGGCGGGTTGTGCACCTGCTCGAGGGCGAAGCCGTCGGCCTTGTGCCACCAGCCCATCTGGTCGCCGAGGAACGCGTCAAGCGGCGCGTCCATCTCGGCCACCAGGATCGATCCCACGTGCATGCCCATGCGGCGGCCCGCGGCCGGACCCCCCAGACGCGAGCGCAGCAGCAGCTCGGGGCTGCCGATGGCGCCGCCGGCGACGACGACACGCTCCGCGCAGAGGCGCACGGTCTGGTCGCGTTCGACGTCGTGCGCCACCACGGCGTGCACGCGACCCCGTCGCGCCTCGATCTTGAGGACGTCATGGCGGGCGCGGACGTCGACGCCGGTGGCCTCGGCCCACGGGATCCACGTGCGCGCGGCATCCTGCTTGCGCCCGTACGGACAGCCCATGTTGCAGTAGCCGCAGCCCAGGCAGCCGCGCAGGTTCTTGTGGAAGCGCTGCACGTCAAGGCCCAAGGCGTCGAAGCCGCGCAGGGCGGGCTCGGTGCCGGGGTTCAGGTGCACGGGCGACATGGGCTTGACGCCGAGAGCGCCCTCGACGCGCTCGTAGGCGGTCTGCAGCTCACCGCGGCCGAGGCCGAAGCCCTCCGTGGCCCAGCGCCGCCGTACGGACTCGGGCATGCGGAAGCACACGCCGTTGGTGAGGACCGTGCTGCCGCCGACGACGCTGCCTTGGAGCAGGAGCATGTCGAGGTCCGCCGTGAGCTGCGCGCCGCCCTCCTTGTAGAGGCGCGCCAGCATGGCCAGCTCGTCGTGGCTCTGGGCCTCGGGCGGCAGACGGCGGCCACGCTCGAGCACCACGGTGCGCGCCCCGGCGGCCCCCAGGCGGTATGCGGTGACCGCCCCGCCCGCGCCGCTGCCGATCACCACGGCATCGACGCGCTCTTCACGCATGACCGACCTCGAGGGGGCGGGCCTCCATCACGGGCAGGTCCGCGACGGACGGCACGCGCGTGGGCCGCGGCGTGGACGTGCGCGCGTCGAAGGGGACGAAGCCCATCCACTGCTGCGCGCTCGGATGCGCGTAGTAGGCCAGGCGCACGAGCTGGCGCAGCCGTCCAAGGCGGGCCCAGGGCGAGCGCGGCTCGTCGAACAGGCGCCGCAGCACCTCACGGCCGCGCGCGGGGTCCAGCTGGGCCACGCGCCGCCCGGTGCGGGTCCACACGGCGACGTCCACGAGGAGCAGGCCGAAGGGGATGCGCCAGCGCCGCGTGGGCTCGCGGTCGGCGAGGTAGCGATCCACGTTGTCCACCACGTGCTCCAGCGGGACGGGATCGTCGCTGGTCGTGATCGACTCCTCCACGAGCCGCAGCACGATCGTCTCCATGGTCGGCGTCAGGACGCGCCGCCCGCGGGCCTTGCGCCCCCGCCCCTCGCGCCACCACGTGACGAGCAGCCACGGCCCGGCAAGGGGCAGCGACAGGACGAAGAGCGGCAGCCAGGGCAGCAGGCGTCGCATGGCAGCTCCCGCACCGCAGCACGAAACGCACCCGCGGTCCATGCGGGAAGGCTGCCATGCGGGTGCGCCGCGCCGAAGACCCGCGCTGGCAGTCCTTGCGTGTTCCCGACGTCCCCTTCACGAGCTCTTCGCACGACAGCCGTAGCGTGCGGTCGTTGTCGAGGAGCATGCCC
>JBFWRP010000048.1:0-13837 GCA_050248855.1 Planctomycetota bacterium
TGTGTGGAATGAGAAGGAAGGTTTTACGCTATCGAGCAACCGCCGTACTCCGACTGCGGAGCATACGGGTGTGCGCGCGGGCGCGCAAGGCGCCCGGAGCCCGCTGACCCTAGCGGCCCGCCAGTCGCGCCTTTGCGGCCTTGGCGCGGAGCGGCGCAGCAAGCCTCTCGACGGCGGCGTCGAGGGACTCGACCCGGTCCACGAGTCCGAGCCCCTTCGCCTCTGCGGCGAGCCAGACGCCCCCCGTCCAGATGGCCGAGGACTCCTTCGCGCCGAGCTCGCGGCCGTCGCGCACGCCCGCCCGGAAGAAGGCATCGAAGCCATCCACGAGGCGCTGCGCCTCCGCGAGGTCCTCGTCGGTAACGGGCGTCCCCGGCGCGGCGGCGCCCTTTCGCTCGCCCGTCGAAACGACGTGGACCTGCACGCCCTCCATCTCGGCCATCTTCGAGAGGTCGTAGAGCACCGTGAACGTGCCCAGGCTCCCGACCATGGCCATGGCGTTGGCCGTGACCGTCTTGGCCTGGGAAGCGACCCAGTACGCTGCCGACGCCCCGGCATCCTCGATGTAGGCGTGGACAGGCTTCGCTTCGCCCACCGCGGCGACGTCGTCGGCGAGTTCCTTCGTACCGGCCACATGCCCGCCGGGCGAGTCGATGTGGAGCAGGATCGCGCCCACGCGCTCGTCGGCGGCCATGGCGCGTAGCTGGCGGCGCGCATCCACGGTGCTGTACCCGCCGTACTTCGAGCGGGCCTTCATCGAGGGGCCGTGCAGCGGGAGGATCCCCACGCCCTCCTGGGTCACGAAGTACGAGAGCGGCGGCGGCAGCATCCCCTCGGCCTGCACGTCCGTCGGCATGGGGACCCCCGGGAGCGCGGGAGCCCCCTGCGCGCGCGGCCGCCAGAGGCCCGATCGGATCGCGGCGAGCGACTCCTGGAGGTACGAGGGCACGATCGCCCACACTCCCAAGTGCGAGCGAAAGCAGTCGGGCGTGTGCTCAGGCAGCATCGGCGGTCTCCAGCGGGGCGGGGACGAGGAGCGCAGCGAGGACGGCGTCGGCGAGTTCCGCGGCGCGCTCGTCCTCGGGGCGCGGGGCGGTGAGATCGGGAGCGGCCCAGGCCCCCGCGACGGCGTCGAGGTCCGCAGGCCGCACGCTCGCCGCAGGGTGACGGGCCGCGATCGCGTCGATCGCCAAACCAGCGGGCTCGAATGCCTCGACGACGCGCTCGCGGAGCTTCGCGTAGAAGCCCCACGCCCACTGGTCGAGCGCCGTCGGGTTCTGCCCGTTGCGCTTCATCGCCGCGGCGAACTCGTGCGATTCCTTCTTCGCGAGCAGCGTCGCTGTGTGGAGCAGCATGGGACGAAGCGCCGCGGCCTCGGCGCGGATGCCTCGCCACGCGGCTTCGGCTTCCTCCTCGTCGTCCTCGGGCGGCGGGCGGTTCGGGGGCGGCGCCGGCGTGTCCTTGGGTTTCGCGCCGGCGTCCTCGAGCTTCGTCATCTGCGCCTGCACGCGGTACTCGTCCGCGGCCGCGTCCTCGATCGGGTTCATGTCCTCCAGGTCGCGGATGTCGTTCTGGGAGAGCCACCCGTCCCGGTAGCCCGCGGCGTAGTAGGCGATGCGCGTGGAGACGTCGCCGCGGAGCAGGCCCTGGAGCACGAAGCGGACGAACAGCCCCTGGGCGACCTCGTCCTCGGTGAGCAGCTTCGCGGCGATCTCCTCCTCCCACGTCTGCACCTGGGGCGTGAGGAAGTCCACGACATAGTCGGTGTTCAGCGCGTCGAGCGAGGACCAGCCCTGCGCGCGCTTGAAGTACTGGACCTTGGCCAGTTGCATGCGGAACCAGCGCGCGACCTCCTCGACCCCGAACTCGCGCTGCTCCAGGAACTGCGCCTCCTCGGGCGGGATGCCCAGGTCCTTCACGTCCACCTCGACGTCCACGATGGGCATGCGCCGGGAGCCGACGGGGTTCTTCTCGCGGTCGCCCTCGATGCGCTTGCGAAGCGCCTCGCGCGCGTCGGCATTGAGCGTCTGCTTCGTGAAGGCCACGAGGCGCTTGGCCAGGCCCTCGCCGAAGAAGGCGGCAGCGTGGCGCTGCGCAGCGAGCCCCAGGCCCAGCGTCTCCGAGGCGAAGCGCACGACCGAGTAGCCCTCGACGCCCGAGCCCATGCCGCGCAGATGGAACATGTCCCGGGGCGCGAAGGGCTGCTCGCGATTGCCCTCGCCCCGAACGTGGTAGACGAGCGTCCTGCCGTCGGGCTTGAGCTCCGGCCTCACGCGCGAGGAGTGCATAGGCCAGAGCTCGGCCGGTGCGCCCGTCCCGTCGCGCACGATCTCCGCGTAGGCGTTCCCCCACCCCATGCGGCGGTGCTGCATGACCTGCGCGAAGACGCCCCAGGACATGACGGGGTTGGGGCGCTTGAGCAGGCGCGCGAGCGGGTGGGCCGGCACGAGATCGCTCCCGCGCTTCTCGCCACGAGCGCGGCGTAGCTGGCGCGGGAGCTTCGCCACGTCCTCGGCGCCGTTCCGAAGGCAGGCGTAGTAGATGGACAGACCCATTGCGGACTCGGGCGTGACGTGCTCGCCGCTCGCGGTCTTGCGCCCGAGCACGAACTCCGTGAGCCAGAGGGCGGGGTTGCGTAGATCCGTGACGCCGCCGTACTCGACGCTCGCCATCGCTCGTCCGCCGACCAGGTCGAGGAGGAGGCTCATCGCACACCCCTGAGCCGCCGGCCGACGTAGAGATCGACCCAGATGCACGCGCCGAGCACGACCCACCCAGCCGGCGCATAGACGAGCGCGGCCCCGTAGGAGAGGAGGCCCCACGAGCCCAGCAGCAGCAGGAGGCCGAGGAGCCGCGTCACGCGAACACCCCGTCGCCGGAGAGGAGCGCGTCCTCGATGCTCGGCCCCTGCCCGCCCGAGAGCGCCATGCCCATCCCGAGCGCCATGATCAGTGCGGTGAGCCCATCGATCTTCTCGCGGCTCTTCTTCTTCGAGGGCTTCCAGTTGTCCGCCGCGTCCTTCTCCCACATGAGGTTGCTGGCCATCCACGAGAGGACGGGGTGCCCGCCGTGCATCAGGTCCCCCGATCGCACGAGGATGTCGAGGTACTTCGACGGCCCGTTCATCGAGACGAAGCCCTGCCCGAAGAGCACGACATCCAGGCCCGCGTCCTTCAAGTGGTTCACGACCTGCGCGGCGCCGAAGCGGTCGAAGCCCAGCGAGAGGATCCGGTAGCGCTTGGCGAGCTCGATGGCCTTCTTCTCGACGTGGTCGAAGTCGGTGGCGTTCCCCTCCGTGAGGTTCATGAACCCGTCGCGCGCCCAGCCGAGGTAGGGCACGCGGTGGCGCTTCTCACGCACGACCGCGCCCTCCTTCGGACACCAGAAGTAGGGCAGCACGGCGTTGCCCGCGTCGGGGAACACGAGCACGAGGGCCGTGAGGTCCTCGGTGCTCGCGAGGTCCAGCCCCGCGTAGCACTCCTGCCCTTCGAGCTCGGCCGCGAGTTCGTGGAAGCTCTTCTCGCCCCGGCAAGCGTCCCACTGGCGCATGTCGAAGGCGGCGACGTCGGCGTTCGTGCGGATGTTGAGGTGCAGGCGCAGGAACGTGTTCAGGTACGCGGGCGACTCCTTCGCGCGGGCGCACTCGCGCTCCAGGTACTCCTGCTTCACGGAGACGCCGAGGTTCGGGTTGGCCTTGCGCCACACGGCAGGGTCGGTCCAGTCGTCGGTCGGCTGCGCTTCGTAGACCACGGGCAGGAACGACGGGTCCCCGATCGTCCCCTCGCGCACCTTCTTCGCGTACTCGTACTTCTCGTTGCAGATCGAGATGCGCTCGTAGTCCGACGTCGTGATGTGGACCGTCAGCGGCTGGCGCCGCGCGCCCGTCGCCGTCTGGAGCACGTCCACGAGGTCGCGCGTCGGGTGCGCGTGCAGCTCGTCCACGACCGCGCCGTGAACCGAGAGGCCGTGCTTCGTGTTCGCGTCGGCCGTGAGCGCCCGGAAGATCGAACCCGTCTCGGGGACCTCGATCGACTTGAAGGCGCGGTAGACGCGCGTGCGCGCGAGCAGGTCCTTGCGGTGCGCGACCATCTGCATGGCGTGGCGGAAGATCAACGCCGACTGCTGCTGGTCAGCCGCCGCGCTGTAGACCTGGCCGCCGGGCTCCCCATCGCAAAGCAGCAGGTAGAGGCAGATCCCTGCCGCCCACGAACTCTTCCCGTTCTTGCGGGCCACGAACACGAACGCCTCGCGGTAGCGCCGGTGGCCGGTCGTCGTGTCGATCCAGCCGAACAGGTTCCCGACGATCGCCGCCTGCCAGGGCTCCAAGTCGAACGGCTCGCCGGCGCGCTCGCCCTCCACGAACACGAGCATGTCGTGGAAGAAGCCGATGGCGCGGCGTGCGAGCGCGACCTCGAAGCGGTGCCCCGGGAGCGCCGTCGCCCACGGGTCGTAGCCGGGGATCTCCGTCCGGCAGACCTGCTCGAGCGCGGCGTCGCCCCAGAGCGCGACCGGGACCGGGGGCTCGGGCGCGCTCATCCCGTGAACCTCGTGGGCCCGAAGTAGTCGAAGGCGGGATCGGCCACGGCCGGCGGCTCGACGACCACCCGCGCGCGCGACGCCGGCGTCATCCCGTAGTGCGCCTCCACGCGCAGCATCGCCTCGTGAACTTTGAGCAGAATCATCACCTGCGGGTAGGGACGCACGCCCGTCACCTCGCCCTTGGCGTTCTTCACCGGGTGCGCGAAGCCGGTCTGGCGCAAGAACGCCAGCTGCTCGTCCCACACCGTGGAGAGCTCGCAGTAGCGAGAGAACGCGCGCCCATCGAAGCGGGCGAGCATCCCGGCCGCCTCGAGCTGCGGGACCACCTCGTCCCACACGAGGGCGGCTCTGGCGTCCAGCGCAGCGGGGCGCGGGGGCGCCTCAGGCTCGGGCCTGGGCTCGCCCGGGCGCGTGGCCGCCCGCCAGCTCCCGCGCAGCGCGAGCTTCTTCGTCGGCGTCGGAGCGGGTCCGCGCTTGCTCACGGCTTCCGCTTCCTCGGCGCCTTGCGCGCGGGCGAGGTCGCACCGACCCGCTCGGCCTTCTGCCCCGTCGCGTTCTGCCAGCGCTCGACGATCACGTCGCTGTACGCCGGGTCGAGTTCCATGAGGAACGCACGCCGCCCGAGCTGCTCGCAGGCCATGAGCGTGGAGCCCGATCCGCCGAAGAGGTCGAGCACGTTCTCGCCCTGCTTCGAGGAGTACTGCAGCGCACGCGCGGCGAGCTCGACGGGCTTCTCGGTGAGATGCACCATCTTCTGCGGCGAGATCTTCTTCAGGCTCCACAGGTCCGGCACGTTCGCGGGCCCGTAGAACTGGTGCGCGGCGCCTTCCTTCCAACCGTAGAAGGCCCACTCGTGCGCGCCCATGAAGTCCTTGCGCGTGAGCACCGGGTGCTGCTTGTCCCAGATGATGGTCTGCGAGAAGTAGAGGCCCGCCTCCTTGAGCGCGGGCGGGTAGTTGGCCACGTTGGCATACCCACCCCAGATGTAGAACCCGCGCCCGGGCAGCAACACGCGCGAGGCGTTGCCGAACCACGCGCGCAGCATCTGCTCGAAGGCTTCGTCGCTCACGAAGTCGTTGGCGAGCGGCCGGTCCTTCGCACGCATCTTGCGGTGCGTGGGCTTGGACTTGCCCGGGTGGCGCGCGAGGTCCAGCGCCTGGTGGTGCTTCTCGCTCTTGGGCTGCTTGCTGAACGACGACAGCCCTGCGGCGATGGCGTTGTTCGAACGCGGCTCGACCTTCACGTTGTAGGGCGGGTCGGTGTTGAGCAGGTGGATCACGGCGCCGTCGAGCAGCCGGTCGAGGTCCTCCTCGCTCCCCGAGTCGCCGCAGAGGAGGCGGTGGCTGCCGAGGATCCACATGTCGCCGGGCTTCGTGACCGGGTCGTCGGGCGGCTCGGGGACCTCGTCCTCGACGATGTCGCCGGCCGTCTGCGGGAACAGCTTCTCCAAGTCGCTTCGGAGGCCGGAGAGCAACAGCGCGTCGCCGAGGTCGGGCAGCGCGCCCACGACCTCCTCGAGCAGGCCGAGCGCGTCCGCCGTCCACTCGCCCGAGATCCGCGGGGAGTTGAGCGCGAGGTTGAGCGCCTTCTCCTCGGCCTCGGGCACGTCCACGACGATCACGTCCGTGGCCTCCACGCCCCGAGCCTGCAGGACCTTGAGGCGCTGGTGCCCACCGACGATGTGGCCGGTGCGCGAGTTCACGATGACGGGCTGCACCAGACCGAAGCGCCCGATCGACTCGCCCAGGCCGGCGAGAGCCTGTTCGGAGATCGTGCGCGGGTTGAAGGGCGCCGGGACGAGGTCCGCGACGGCGCGGCTCTCCAGGCGGACGCGGCCCAGGCCGTTCGGGTCAGGCTTCGCAACCATGAGGACCTCCGGAGAGCGCGTGCTCTGAGAGCCACGCCGAGAGCTGAGAGCGCACGACCGCGTGGCCACGCCAGGTGGCGAGGCGGTCGAGCAGGGGAGCGATCGGTCCCCCGTCCAGGGGATCCCGGCTCCACACAGGCGAGAGCGCCTTCAGGCAAGGGCGCGCCTCCGGGTGGCCGGCCCAGGCGTTCCGCTCGGGGTCGCGGGCGGTCACGGCTGCGCCTCCGGGGGAGACGACGGTCGGGAGTGCGGGTGCGGCGTCGCGGGCGGCGACGGAACCGAAACCTCCGGAGCCCGGTTCGTTGCGGGTCCGTCCGAGGTTTCGTCGCCGCCCAGTACGCCGACCGGCACGAGCGCCGCGACGGGACGGCCGTGGCGCGTCACGACGACCGGCTCCCCGCCCTCCTCGACGGCCCGGACCACGGCCCGGAGAGTCGCGCGGAGGCGCCGTACGGGGACGGTGCGAGGGGAGATCACGGCGCCGCCTCCGGCGCAGGCCCCAGGCCCGGCGCTTCGGGGTCGAGGTCGCGGAGACCGACGGCCACGTCGGCCACGTCCGGGAGCATCCGGCCGAGGAGATCCAGGGCGGCCAGGGCCCCAGGCGGGACCAGGGCGGCGACGGGCCGCCCGCGGCGCGTCAGGACGATCCGCTCCCCGTCCTCGTCCACGGCGCGGACCAGGGCCATGAGGTCGCGCTGGGCGGCTTTGAGCGTGGCCCGGGTCACGACTCGCCCTCCGGGCGTACGTACGTCGCAGGGCCATTTCTCGGGCTCTGCGGGCCGTTTTGATCGCATCCCGTAACCCGTGAAAATCTACGCAAGCCCCCCCGCGCGCTCGGGACCGCCTCGGCCTGAGAGCCCTTACTCCCCCCTACCCCTCCCTTCAGCCTTACTCGCTCGGCCGCACTCTTGCGGCCGTGGCAGGCGGTGCAGGTCGGCGCGAGGTTCGACCGCACGAACGCGAGCTCGGGGGCCACGGCCAGGGGGACGACGTGGTCCACCTGCGTGGCGGGCTCGGTCAGGCCGAGGCGTGCGCACTCCCGGCACACAGGCTCGTCGCGCAGCACCTGGGCACGGACGGCCTGCCAGCGGGCGGACCCGTGGATGCGCGCCACGGCCGGGTCGCGGCGGGCGAGGTTGTACTCGCGGTCCGCGTGGCGGCGGCTACGGAGGATCCCAGCAAGCGTGCGCGGCTTCGACGGCATGATGCCTCGGGGCACGCCCGCTGGGATGAGCGCACCGAGATCATATCAGGACGCAGGGACGCGCTCCAAGCCGGAGTCCGCTGTGCGGCGCTTGGTCAGTCTGCTTCGCTCTGGCCTTCATTCATGAAGTGCTTGTAGGCGGCGTCCTCCCCGCCCGGCCGCGGGAGGCCGTGGCTCTGGCTGACACCGCGCGCGCTGCAGTCGGGTCGCGACCGTCGATGGAGTTCAAGGACACGAGGGGCTAGGCCATCCCTGATCTCTACGGTGCGCATCTGCTCCTCCCTCGATCCAAGGGACGTGTCTACGTTGTAGATTGTTGCGAGCCACGCCCTGCAGGTAGCACACTGCAGACCGAAGTGGGATACCGTAACAGCGTCATCATCTCGCCAAGGCATCGGAGGGCTCCTTCCCCTGGCTCAGAAGGGGATGTCCACGCCGTGCGCAGACAGTTGCAGCGGCGCGTCATCGCACTTCTCGCTCTCCCCGCTCGGCAACTCAAGGGCCTCGATCTCGGGGAGCGTCGAGCCAGCGATTCCCTGCAAGTCTCCGTACATGCCGGTCGTGCCGAGCAACGCCCGCTCGATCTGCTGCTCGCGCTTCGCCCAGGCTGACTGGATCGCGCGCTTCTCCTTGTCGAGATCCGACTTCATCGTGGAGAACGCCTCGACGATGGAGTCGACGCGCTGGCGGAAGCGAGGGCTGCACAGGTACTCGTAGAGCAGGCCCATCTTTGTTTCCTGGCCCGTGCTGGCTGCCCGTGCAGAGGCGGCCTCCATGAGTGCAAACCGCAGCGCCTGCGCCAATGGCAGCGCCGAGGCCAGATCTGAAACCCAGATGCCATCGAGCGGGCCAAAGCGCGTGACACCCTTGGGCAGGACGGAGGTCACGAGAATCGCGATGTCTGCCTTGGCTTCGCGCTGATCATCCCTGAGCTTGGGCAGCCAACCATCGATCCAGTTCTTCGTTCGCTTCGACTCCCAGAGGATGGTTCCAGCGGTCGCCCCTGAAGATGCAGCTACCCGCTGCAAACAGTCTGCACCCTTCACGCCCTTGGCGACCGAATCGATGTTGTCGAGCGGGAACGCTGCCTGAAGCGTTGACTCGAGGTCCAACTCCTGCACCTCGCCCTGCGCCTGCTGCGACCCCTGATCGACCTTCCGCCGCAACTCATCGATCTGCTTCCGCAGCCCGTTGATGAGATCGTCCTTCTCGGCTGCCTTAAGCCGGAAGTGATCTTCGGACGCAGCCTGCGCCTGCTCGCGGATAGCCTTCCGCTCCGCATCGATTTGCCGCTGCTTCTCCAGGTCCCAGGACTCCTTCTCCTCCTCAAAGGCGCGCACGGCGCTGCGCAGCGTCAATTCTTCTTCCTGTGCCTTCTTCAGCGCCGTGGCCTTGCTCTCCACCTGCGCCTTGAGGTCCTGCACTTGAACTGCGACGCCGGCCGAAGCCTCCTCGCGTGCTTCTGCCTGGAGGCGTTCCCGCTCCTCGTCAACTCTCTGGGTGACCAGTTCCTCAACGGATGCCTTGGAGCGCCGAACCTCGGCCTCGCGCTGTGCGACGACCTGCTCCCGGCGCTCGATCTCAGCGACGGCGTCTCGGCGAGCGGCCTCGATGAGGGGAGCTGCCAGCGTCTCCGTCAGTGGGAAGGACTTCTTGCAGTGGGGACACTGGAGGGTGGGATCGAGGGTGGGGTCGGCCATGGTAGACACCACCCTAAGTTCCGGGGGGGACGCCCCGGTCGGCTCCCGCCGCCTGGGTTTCGTCGGGCGCGATCGGTGCCACCTGACAGCCCGGCAGATGGGCCTCAGCTGCCTACTGGACCTCCCCCTCGAACAGCACCCGCCCGTCCCGGTCGTGAAGCGTGACCCGCACGACCGCGCCCTCGGGCAGCCGCCGGTCGATCCGGATCTGCCGGGCCACACGCCAGACGAGCAAGCGATTCAGCGCCTCCTCGTGGGCATCCTCCTGGGTCGTGAAGAGCACGGGCCGTTGGTCCATCGAGAGCCCCCCGGCGAACTGGAGGCGCAACCCGGCGAGGTCCGTCTCGAAGCACACGTCGGGGAGCGTGGAGTGCGGGCCGAGGGGGTCGGTGACCACGTAGAACTTCGTCGCGGCGCCGATCCTCACTCGCCACCGCCGTCCGTGAGCCGCGCCGTCAGCATGCAGCCAGTCCCATCCCACGCCACGACGAGACCCTCGGCTTCGAGCGCGGCCTGGACGACCAGCGCCACCGCGGCGTCCTCGTCGTCGTCCCCTACGCCCGCGCCAGCGTCGATCGTCACATCTCTTTCAGCCGTGCCCGCCACCACGCATGCGTAGCCGGGCGCGTCGGGATCGGCGTCGAAGCCCGCGCAAATGACGCCGGTCGTGTCGTGGGCCAAGGTCGTGAGGTAGCCGCGACGACGCAGCGCCGCGAACGCGCGCTCGATCGCACTTCGCAGGCCCGGCGTCATGCGGCACCGCCCTTCGCGAGCGGCGCCCAGACGGTGCGCTGCGCGTGTGCCTGGGAGGGAGCGCGCATCGCGCGCGCCACCCTCCGGCGGAACACGTAGGTCGCGACCGCGTCGCGGTACGCCACCTCTTGGATCGGGGTCCGGTTCGGGATCGCCTGCAGCCTGCGGGCCGAGCGGAGGTTGCCTTCGGCGACCTCGCGCTCGACCCGACTCTGCATCGTCTCGGGGTGGCGCGTCATCGCGCACCGCCCGCGGGCACGGCCCGCTCGACGTTCGCGTACGCGGGCCCGTTGCCCTCGGGGTCGGCCTGGAGGTCGATCCACCACTCCGATCCGTCGGGCATGCGGACCAGCACCGCGGGGAAACCCGCGTCGCCGAGCGTCGCGCCGAGGATCTTCCCCCCGGCGAGGGCGTTGATGCGCTCGACCGTCCCGCCCGCCTCGTCGGCGCGACTCACTTGGCACCGCCGTTCTGGGCAGCCGGCGCCTTGGCGCGCGTCTGGATCCCGAAGAACAGGAACCCGTTCCAGCTCGTGCCCGAGACCTCCTTGGCGATCGCCGAGAGCGAGCGCCATGTCTTCCCGTCGTAGAGGAACCCCGCGTCGAGGACCTGGACCTTGATCTCCTTGCCCTGGAACGTGCGGGTGAGGACGCCGCCCGGCCGGGGGAGGCGCGGGTCCCGCTCGCGCGGGGGCGTCGCCGCCCTGGCCGGGGCGTCGGGGGTCGCGGTCTTCGGCTTCGCCGGGGCCTTCGCCTTGGGGGAGGCCTTCGCCCGCTTCGGGCTACGCTTCGCCGCCTTCTTTCGGGCCGCCTTCTTGCGAGCGGGCTTCTTCGTGGTCTTGGTCGCCATGGTCAGTCTCCTTGCGGCGGGGGGACTCCCCACCGGTCGGGTCGCATCAGGGCTCTGGTCGGGGGGCACATCAAGGGCTGTCTGCCGCCCCAGGAGCCCGAGAAACAGGCCTCTCCGGGCCGCTCGCGGTCTGTAAGGCTCCCCGGACCCCGCGCCATCACAGCGTCCACCTCTCCCGGCCGCCGCCGGTCGCGTCGAGATACTCGCGGCAGACCCGGCACCCGGCGGCGCTGCCCTCGGGCCTGTCGTCCCGGCCGCAGATCGGGCACCGGGGCCAGAGGAGTCCCCCGCACGCTTCCTCCCGGACGGCCTCCCGTTCGGCCGCTTCGACGGGGTCGTCGGAGGCTGCATCCGGAGCACTCGCGGGCGGGTCCCGGACGGTTGATCCGTCCGAACCGTAAAACTCCGACTGCGCGCCTTCGTGGGGGACTTTGCGCACCGATCCGCCAAAGCGTCCGGACCCGTCCGGCGAGCCCGGAGAGCCCTGTTTCTTCAGGGCGATCCCACGCCACCCGCGGGCGCTTTCGGACCCGACCTTGCTGGATCGGAGCCCGCGATCCGTGAGCTTGGCGCCGAACGCCTTCGCCGAGAGGGCCTCCTCGCCCTCGTCCTCGGCCCACGTCGTGTAGGCGGCTCGCAGCTCCCTGGACGTGACCACGAGGTCCGATCCCAGCCGGCAGCGGTCCGCGATGAACCGGCCGACGTGGTCCTCGGACTCCCGGTACTCCTCGACCGCTGCCAGCACGACCTCGGGGGGGCGCAGCCCCTCGCGCTGCCACTCGAGGCAGCCGCGGACGGCCCACGCGAGGACGCCGGGCAGTTCGTCCTTCAACTTGCGACGGAGGCTGTTGTCCCGATTGCCCTTCGAGAAGGTGATGGGCCAGGGCACGAGCCGCACGCGCCGCCACATGGCGTGGTCGGTGCCCCGGATCCGCGGCCGGTGGTTCCCGCTCAGGATCAGCTTCCCCGTCGGCTGGTAGGTGAAGAACTCCTGGTAGTGGAACCGGCAAGTGATCGGGTCCTCGCCCGTGAACCCCTTCACGGCGGCCTCGTCGAGCCGCACGCCCTCGTTGGGCTCGGCCGCCACGACGAGCCGGGCGCCGCGCAGCGCGGCCAGATCGTTCGTCGCCGAGCCCTGGCGCCGCACGAGGAAGGTGTCGTAGGGCGTCACCTTCGCGTACTCGCCGAGCCCGAGCACCGCGATCACGGTGTCCGAGTAGACGCCCTTGCCGTTCTCGCCGCCCCCGTGGTGGATCGCGAAGACCTGCTCTCCCATCGTGCCCGTCAGGCAGTACCCGGCGTACCGGGCCAGGAACCCTCGCACGTCGGGATCGGGCTGGACCTGCTCGAGGAACCGCGACCACTGCGGCGCGCGGGCGTCCGGGTCGTAGGCGACGGGGACGAGCTTGGTGAGGAGATCCTCGCGCCGGTGCGGGCGCAGTTCGCCCGTGCGCAGGTCGAGCGTGCCGTTCGCGACGTTGAGCAGCCAAGGGTCGGCGTCGAGCGCGTCGGTCGTGACGACGACCTCGGGCTCCGTCTCGGCCAGCGCGAGCACCGCGCGCAGGCGCTCCGCTCCCTGGCTCTTGGCGGCCCACTTCCCGAGGGCCTCGGCGTCCTCGACGCTGCGCGCGTTGCGGGCCTCGGACCAGATCGTGCGCACGGTGGCCTTCGCGCGCCGCATGGCGGCGCCCGTCCCGTCCTCCTTCCACCGGCGGCCGTCCCACACGAGCCAGCCCAGCGCCCGCGAGTACAGGAGGTCGGCGCCGTGGTGGTTGACGAGCCGACGGGCGTTGGCGAGGTCCGTGCACAGCCCCGCGGAGTCCGCCCAAGGCGGGGAAGGCGCGTCGGGGTCGGCGCCGGGCGTACCGCCTTGGCCCGCCCGGCCCGGCGCTCTCGCAGGCACATCCTGTTCGAGGAGATGGCCTCGCCGCGTCGCCTTCTTGTCCGCGTCCTTGATCTTGTGGCGCAGATCCTTCTCGGACCACGGCGGCTCGCACCCCGCGTTCCACTCCGACAGGAGCGCGTAGGCCGTCTCGGTGTCGAGGTCGAATCCCTCGACGATCGAGCACGCCGCCTTGAACGTCTGGTCGTGGCCGTGCTGGCCGCTGACCGCCGGCGGGACCTTCGCGAGGTAGGCCCGGGCCCTTGCGACCTTGTTCTCGTCGGCGACGTGCGGCGCGGCGCGCGGCGCGGCCGGCGCGGGCCCCGGCGAGGGCTCGCGGATCCTCGCGAGCAGCTCAGCAGGCAGCGGGGGAAGGGGCAGCGCGTCCGTGCCCTCGCGCCACTCGTACGGGCGCTTCGTGTCCGGGTGCGTGGATCCGACGAACACGACCTGGCCGCCGTCGCTCTTGACCTCGACGCCGGGAGCGAGCCGGTCCTTGGACTGCGGCACGGGGGCACCGTCGTCCGGGTAGGCGAAGTAGATGTGGAGCCCGCCGGAGCCCGTGACGACGACCGGCCCGGGCGGGAGGTCCTCGGGCGGCGTCCCGCCGCGCTGCGGATCGATGTCGAGCACGACGACGCCGGAGACGCGACCGCAGCGTAGCCCCACGTTCCCCGACTCGGCCCAGCGCCGGACGGTCTCGGCGGTCGGGGGCGGGGCCGAGTTCCAGCCCTTCGTGGTGGGTGCCTTGCCGTTGAGCGGCGTCAGCGCCCACCCGCGCGCGTGGGCGTCGAGGGCGTGGGCGACGCGGGCGGCGACGGTCGTGTCCTCGTGCTCCATGCGTTCACCGCCTCCCCGCTGCAGCCTTGAGCCACGGCTCCCAGCGCAGGGCGCGTGTGGGGTGCCACCGGCCGCGTTCGTCCTTGCGGAACCACGGGTGCCTGCCACCCAGGGCCGCGTTGCGTGCCCCAAGGAGCCCAGCGATGCAGCGACGCGCGTCCGCCGATGCGCCGAGGCCTCGTGCGATCTCTTCACCCGTCAGC
>JBFWRP010000049.1:0-13552 GCA_050248855.1 Planctomycetota bacterium
CCGAGTCCGCGCGTGAGCGCGGAACGACGAACCCTGCGCTCCGCTTGGGGCCAGAGCCTGAGATGCGAGGCGCGCGGAGGTGTCTGAACCTGTGCCTCGGAGCGAAGCGACGGTGGCACGGTGTCAGCTCTTCATGCCGACGGCAAGGCCCGTACGCGTCTCGATGCGCGCGGCACCCCCTCCCATGGAAGCGTGTCCGTCCTGTCCGAGCCCGGAGTCCAGGCACCTTCCATTGCAGACACCGAAGTGCGACGTCCGCCGGCCGGCGAACCGCGCCCCCTGCGTGTCAGGCACCTTGCCCACGTTGCCGCTTCACGGCGCCGCGGCAAGGGTCCTGACACATCCGGGTTCGCTCTGATACCCAAGTGCGCCGGCCGGCGAACTGCGCCCCCTGCGTGTCAGGCACCTTGCCCACGTTGCCGCTTCGCGGCGCCGCGGCAAGGGTCCTGACACATCCGGGGTCGCTCAAGCCGTCGGCGGCTTGCCCTTCTTCGGCGTCGTCGGCTTGGCATCGGCCGGCGGCTTGTCGTCGGTGGCCGCTTCGGCGTCGGCGACTTCCTCGGCGCGTACGAGCTTGCCGAAGTATTCGGGCATCTCGACACCGCCGATGTCGCGCATCATGTGCATCATCGGAGGCAGCGAGCCGGCGAGGCTGGACAGGAAGTTGGACGTGGCGCCGCGCCCGTCGGTGCCCGTGCCACCGTCCCACACGACGATCTTGTCGAACTTGATGTTGCTGATGGCGTGGGCCGCGTTCTCGGAGAGCTTCTCCAGGTGCTCCAGCATCAGCATCTGGAAGGCACTCTGCGGTCCTCCGCAGGCCTTCACGATCTCGCCGAGCGCCTGCCCCTTCTTGGCCAGGATCTCGTATTCGCCGCGGGCCTGCGCCTCCAAGCGGGCGAAGATGGCCGATGCCTCGCCGCTGGCCTCGATCCGCCGACGTTCGGCCTCGGCCTCGGCATCGACCACGACCTTGGCCCGCGTGGCGCGCGCCGTGGCTACGAGGTCGGCCATGCGCTCGGCCTCGATCTTCTCGCCCTGCGCCTTGGCGGCCTCGGCTTGTGCCAGGTACTGCTCGCGCAGCACCTCCGCCTCGGCCACGCGCTTGCGCGTCTCGCCTCGCTGGTAGGCCTCGGCCCGCTTGACCTGCAGCTCGGCGTCGGCCTCGGCGATCTTGGCCTTGGAGGCGTTCTCGCCCGTCACGGCCAGTGCGTCGGCCTGCGCCACGCGCACGCGCTTGTCGCGCTCGGCGTCGGCGATGTCCGAGTCGCGCTGGAGGGCGGCCGTCTGCTCGCCGACCCGGGCCTGGCGGTCGAGGTTGGCGACCTCGATGACGCGGTCCTTCTCGGCGCCCTTCGTGCCGATGTCGCGCTCCTTGGTGGCCTCGGCCACCTGGATGTCCTTCTCCCGCTCGGCCAGGGCCACGCCGATGGCGCCGCGCTTCTCCTGCTCGGCCACGTCCACCTCGGCCTGCTTCACCGCGGTAGCCGCGGCCTTGCGCCCGATGGCCTCGATGTAGCCGGACTCGTCGGTGATGTCCGTGATGTTCACGTTGATGAGCACGAGGCCGATCTTGCGCAGCTCGGGCTCGAGCGAAGTCTGGATGCGCTCGAGGAAGGCGTCGCGGTCGCGGTTGATCTCCTCGATGCGCATCGAGGCGATCACCTGGCGCAGCTGGCCGAAGATGATGTCGCGCGCCTGGGCGTCGATGTCGTGCGGCTGCAGGCCGAGCAGGCGGATGGCCGCGTTGTTCATCACGGCCGACTCCGTGCCCACGGCCACGGTGAACACCGACGGCACGTTGACGCGGATGTTCTCCATGGAGAGCGCGCCGCGCAGCGGGATCTCGATCTGCCGCGGCTCCAGGTCCAGGAAGTCGTAGTCCTGGATGAGCGGCCACACGAACGTGCCGCCGCCGTGGATGCACTGCGAGGCGCCACCGCCTCCGACCTTGCCGTACTTGACCAGCACCCGGTTGCTGGGGCAGCGCTTGTAGCGCTTGACCAACAGCACGATGAAGCTGAACAGGAAGAGGACGCCGAAGGCGACCATGATCAGCTCGATCTGGTCACCGCCCAGATCAAGCCCCAGCTGGAACATCGACCCCATTTCGTTCTCCTAGTGCCCTCCCGGCGAGGGCGCGATGGCTCTAGCGCGCCTCGACGCGCACCAGGTCTTCGGCGGGAATCTCGACGACGCGCACGCGCGTGCCCGTCGCCAGCTCCGGGCCGTCGGTGACGGCCCCCACTTCCACGCTGCGGCCCTGCACGTCCAGCGTGACCTTGCCCCGGCCCGTGCCAGCGGCCGGGATGCGCAGGTAGACGGTTCCCTCGACGCCGAGGGCGTTGGCAAGCTCCAAGGTCCCCGAGTGCCCCAGCCCGTGGAGGAGCTTCATCAGGTAGCCGACCACCACGACGGCGAGGAGGCCGGCCAACGTCGCGTAGAGCGCACGCTGCGGCGTGCCCATGTCGCGGTCGAGCAAGAGCAGACCCGTCAAGCCGAAGAAGCCGACGAACGCGACGAGGGTCTTGAACGACAGGAACCCGAAGAACCAGTCGCCCTCGAAGCCGTCGGCATCGCCCGCGCCGACGTCATGGTCCGCCACGCCGACGACCTGCAAGATCACCTGCACGAGCAGGATCCCGCAGCCGATCACGGCCATCCAGGTGTAGATCGCTTGTTCCACGCGCCCTCCCGTTCGCGGGTCGGGAGCACACGTCGGCGCGGCAGCCGGGGCTGGACGCGGCCTTCGGTCGTTCGCCCTCCCAGGCCCCCGCGAATGGCTCGCGGCGCCCGGGCGGCGGGGAAACCGAAGGCGTCCTGCCCCGACGGAACGCGGACGCATGGAACCCGACCGCACGGGCGGGCCCGGCGAAGCCCGCGTCGCACGACCCCTCCATCATGCCCGGACGGGGGGGGCACGCGCAATCCGGCCGCGACGAACCGCGCTGCTTCGTCGCGTCGCCGTGCGGCACCCGTTCACCTACCCCGAGAACCCGCCGTCAAGGGTGCGTGGACGTCGCTCGGAGCGGAGCGCGACCGCCACGCATCGGGTCGTCAGTGCACCGTGAGAGGTGCAGGAGGGGTGCGGAATAGCCCTCCTGCCGCGAGGGCGTAGCCCGAGCGCCGAGTCCGCGCGGTAGCGCGGAACGAAGTTCGGGCGCGTCGGCTGCACGAGGAGCGGATGCCGCCGCCGCCGAGCACTCGGCGAGCCGCACCTCCGCACTTCAGGGGCTGAACGCCTACGGCGTGCGGCACCTTGGGGGTAGCCTCCGGGCCCATGAGCTCCGCCGTCTCCATCCGCGGGCGTGACGTGGTCACGCTGGACACCTTCCGTGCCGAGGAGCTGCTCCACGTGGTGGCACGGGCCCGCTCCATGAAGGCCGCCCCCCTCGAGCAGCTCCTGCAAGGTCGGGCGCTGGCGATGGTCTTCTTCGACCCGTCGCTGCGCACACGCACCTCGTTCCACATCGCGTTCTCGACGCTGGGGGGCGCCGTGGTCGACATGGCTGCGGGCCGCGACCTCTGGCCGCTCGAGTTCCGCGAGGGCGTCCCCATGGACGGCCTCGCCGACGAACACGTCCGCGACGCCGCCGCCGTCCTCTCGGAGCACGCGGACCTGCTGGCGATCCGCGCCCTGGCCCGCCGCCGCGACTGGGCCCAGGAGCGACGCGACATGGTCATCGTGTCGTTCCAGAAGCACGCGCAGGTCCCCATCTTCAACATGGAGAGCGTGCTGGACCACCCCTGCCAGGCGTGGGGCGACGCTATGACGCTCGTCGAGACGCTGGGCGACGTGCGCGGTCGCAAGATCACGCTGACCTGGGCATGGCACCCCAAGGCCCGCTCGCTGGCGGTGCCGCAGGGCATCGCGACGATGGCCACGAAGCTCGGGATGGACCTGACCGTCGCCCACCCCGAGGGCTTTCCGCTGGACCCGGGCGTGCGGGCCAACCTCGAACACGGAGCGCGCGAGAGCGGGGGCGCCTTGCGCTTCGTGCACGACCTGCGCGACGGCTTGGCCGACGCGGAGGTCGTCTACGCGGCGCCGTGGGGCAGCATCCACCACAACCACGACCCGGAGGCGGAGGCGGCGCTTCGTCAGCGCCACGTGGACTGGCGTGTGGACGCTACGGCCATGGCGCGCACGCGCGACGCCCGCTTCATGCACGCCATGCCGATCCGCCGCAACGTCGAGGCCGACGACGCCGTCGTGGACGCCCCCGGAAGCCTCGTCCTGGAGCAGGCCGCCAACCGCCTCCACGTCCAGCGCGCCCTGTTCTGCGAGGTGTTGGGTAGGTAGGCGCGGGGGCTCGGGCCCGGCGGACACCGGCTGCGCCGGGGCTGGAGCGGTCCGGCGGCCGGGGTACGGTGACCCGCCGCCCGCGGAGGACGACACGCCATGGCCGACAAGGACGCCAAGCTCACCGAGAACGTGCCCGGGCCGTTCTACGTGGACGACCAGTGCATCGATTGCGATGCCTGCCGCGAGACGGCGCCCGACTTCTTCCGCCGCAACGACGACCGCGGCTATTCGTTCGTCTACCGCCAGCCGGAGACGCCGGCCGACCGGGAGCTCTGCCTCGAGGCCCTGGAGGGCTGCCCCGTCGAGGCGATCGGGGAGGACGGCGACGAGTAGGGGGTCGCGGACGGTCCTGCTGCCGAGACCGCGCTACTTCGCGGCCTTCGCCAGCTCCTTCCCGAGCTTCGCCTCGCGCGCGAGGATCTTCTCGAGGTCGGCCTCCGCACGGGGGCGCCAGTCGGGGTTCTTCTCGAGCCAGGTGCCGGCGTCGTTCTGGTCCACGAAGTCCTGGCCCGTCATGGCGGCCAGCGAGGCCAGCAGCTGGTCCTTCATGTCGCGCGTGGTCCCGCCGCCCTTGCCCTTGCCGCCGGCGGCCGACTTGTTGCGCGCTGCATCGGCCTTGGCCTTGGCCTCGGCCGCCTTCTGGTCGCCGTCGCCGGCCGTTCCGGTGTCGACCTTGGCCTCGGCGCCGTCCCAGGACTCGCCCTTCTCCTGCGCGTCAAGCGTGCCGAGCTCGCGCAGGAGCGCCTCGAGGTGACGGACGTCCTTGAGCTCGCCGACGAGCGCAAGGGTCTGCTTGCGCACGGCGTAGTCCTTGTGCCGCAGCGTGGCCTCGAGCGCCTCCACGGGCGGGTGGTAGCCGAGGCGCCCAAGGGCCTGGAGGCAGGCGAGGACATGGTCATCGTCCTTGGCCAGCCTCTTGTCTTCGAGCAGCTCCACCACCTTGGGACCGGCGTAGGCCGCGAGCGTCGACTGCTTGCCGAGTGCGGTCAGCGCCATGCGTCGCACTTCAGGGGCCCGGTCGCGGCGCGCGAGGTCATGGAGACGATCGATCACCTTGGGGTGCGGGATGCCCGACAGCGTCAGGACCGCGTGGTCCTTCTGCATGAGCTTGTCGTCGCCCTTCAGGCCCTTGGCCTTGAAGTCCTCCTCGAAGCGGGCGAGGGCCTCGCCCAGCTCCTCCGCCGCCGCCAAGGGCGGCAGCTGCGGGTCGAGGTCCTCGGCCGACACGGGGAACGGCGCGGCCAGGAGGAAGGCCGTGAGCCAAGGCAGGGCGCGACGCAGGCGGGAGCGACGGGGCAAGTGCATGCGCCCAGGATAGCGCATCGGGCTCCCCCCGCCCGGGGCGCGCCGGAGGAGCCCAGGACCAGGGCCCCCTTACTTCGTCAGGTCCCGGTAGATGCCCCCCGTGTCGCCGGCGAGGGTCCTGCACAGCTCGTAGGCGTGGGTCAGGATCCCCACGGTGTGGACGCGGACGGCACCCATCCGGGCACGCAAGCCGATGGCCGAGGCGACCTCGCCAGCGTCCGTGATCTCGCCCTTCGTCGGGATGTTGACGGTCACGTACACGATCTCGTCCACCCCCTTCTTCCAGCGCTGGGCGAAGGACTTGCCGCCCAGGTCCAGTGCTTCGTTCAGGGCGTCGTAGGCCGCGATGCCGTCGTCGACCTTGAGCTCCTCGATGGCCTCCATCAGCTTCTTGCGCGCAGCGCTTCCCGCCTTCGTCAGCTTGCCGAACACGGGGTGGACGGCCTTGTTGAAGAAGAGGACTTCGATGTCGACACCGGACGGCAGGTCCTCCAGCAGGCGCATGGCGTGCGCGGCGACGAGATCCTCGACGCGCAGCAGCTTGAAGTGCGCGATCGCGCGCGCACCCGGGACCTCGCAGACTTCGCGCAGACGATCGTCGGAGAAGGGATGGATGTCGTGGTAGCGCGTGCTCTTGTCGATGACGAGGGCCACGCGGTGGCCGTAGATCGGGATGCCGAAGAAGTGCGGGACCTCCACCGGTCGCGGTCGGATCGAGGCCAGGTCCGTGCCGGCCAGCAGGGCGCGCCAGGCCTTCTCGTCGAGCGAGTAGGCCTGGCCCGTGATCTGCTCGAGGGCCGCCAAGAGCGGCATCCTCTCGACACCGGCATCCTTGGCGAACACCGCATCCACGAGGGCGGTGATCACCGACTTCCCGCGCATCTCCTCGGGGACGGGCGGAGGCCCCGGGTCGGGCTGCCCCGGCGGAGGGGCCTCGTGCGGAGGCGTGGCCAAGCCCTGCAAGGCCCACGCGGCCGCGCTGCGTACGCGGTTGTCCTCGTGCTGCAGGGCCGCCAGGAGCGCATCGCGCGCGGCGAGGACGCGCCGGCTTCCGAGCGCACGCGCGGCCAGGGCCGCAGAGGCGCCGTCCTTGCCCGCCAGCTCGCCAAGGAGCAGCTCGTCGCTCGAAGCCGATGACGGCTGGTCACCCAGCGCCATCAGCAGGAACAAGCGCTCCTCGCCCTTGCGCTTGGCCAGGGCGTCGGCAAACGACGCGAGGGCCTCCTTGGAGCGCGCGCTGCCCAGTGCCCGCAACGCCGCGCGCATCACGGCCGGGTGCTGCTCCCGGCCGAGCGCCGAAAGGATCTCGTCGATGGCCTCGGGGGTGTCCCACCCTGAGAGCACGACGTAGGCGTCGGAGCGGACGGCCGTGTCCGGGTTCTTCTGGGCGGCACGGAACTCGCGCTTGGCGTCCTCCCAGTCGTCGGCGCGCGCGGCACGTGGCGACGCGAGCAGGGTCGCGCCGACGAGGACGAGCACGAGGGAGCGGAGGGAGGGCTTCACGTGCGGAAGGTACCCCGATCACGGACGTCGCGTGGAGGTGCGCCAGCCCCCAGGCGTCTGGCGTGGCCGAGTCGACGCCCCACGGGTACCGTGGCGCGCTCGTCGGGGGCCCCGGGCGCCCACCGGGAACGGAGGAGCCATGTTCGACCCCGTACGCGCGTCGTACGCCAAACAGCTCGAGGAGATCGAGGAGGCCGGTCTCACCAAGCACGAGCGGCTTCTCGTCACGGCCCAGGGCGCCCACGTACGCGTCCAGGGCGGCACGGACGTCCTCAACTTCTGCGCCAACAACTACCTCGGGCTCAGCAGCCACCCGCGGGTCATCGAGGCGGCCCGTAGGTCGCTGGACGAGCGCGGCTACGGCATGTCCTCGGTACGCTTCATCTGCGGCACGCAGGACCGCCACCGCGACCTCGAGCAGAAGCTGGCCGAGTTCGTGGGCCTCGAGGACTCGATCCTCTACTCCTCGTGCTTCGATGCCAACGGCGGCCTGTTCGAGACCATCCTCGATGCCGAGGACGCGATCGTCTCGGCCTCGCTCAACCACGCCTCGATCATCGACGGCATCCGCCTCTGCAAGGCCAAGCGCTACCGCTACGCGCACGACGACCTGAAGGACCTGGACGCGCAGCTTGCGCGGGCGCGCGAGGACGGCGCCCGCCGCGTGCTCGTGGCCACCGACGGCGTGTTTTCCATGGACGGCGACATCGCCGACCTCGCCGGGCTGTGCGACGTGGCCGAGCGCCACGAGGCCATGGTCATGGTGGACGACAGCCACGCCACGGGCTTCGTCGGCAAGACCGGTCGCGGCACACCGGAGCACTGTGGCGTCACCGGCCGCATCGACATCATCACGTCGACGCTCGGCAAGGCGCTGGGCGGCGCGTCGGGCGGGTTCACGGCGGCGCGGCAGGAAATCGTCGATCTCCTGCGCCAGCGCTCGCGTCCGTACCTGTTCAGCAACTCGCTGGCGCCGCCCATCGTGGCCGCTTCGCTGGCCGTGCTCGAGCTCCTGTCGTCCACGACGGAGCTCCGCGACCGTCTGGAAGCCAACACGATGCACTTCCGCGAAGGCATGGCCAAGGCGGGGTTCTCGATCCGTCGGGGCGTGCACCCGATCGTGCCGATCATGCTGGGGGACGCCCGCGTGGCCATGGAGATGGCCGATCGGCTCCTGGACGAAGGCGTCTACGTGATCGGCTTCAGCTTCCCCGTGGTGCCCAAGGGCCAAGCCCGCATCCGCGTTCAGCTGTCGGCAGCCCACGAGACCGCCGACGTGGACCGCGCCATTTCGGCCTTCACGAAGGTCGGCAAGCTCATGGGGGTGGTCGGGACCACATAGGGTCAGGGCCCGAGCACCCACTGGATCTCCGTGCGCGCTGCGCCGAGCTGGACCACGAGCGGACCGGCCCCGAGCGCCTGGGTCTCGACCCGCAGCGTGGCCCGGCCAGCGGCCGGATCGATGCGGGACCACGTGGCACGCGCTTGGATCGTGCCGAGGCGAAGCTGCCCACACGCCAGCAGCACGTCCTCGGGATCCCAGAGCACGTCGAGCTCGACCCGGACTCGCTCGCCCGGCGCCACGGTCCCCGCGTGAAGGTGGGCAGGAACGAGCACGGGACCCGGTGGCCCGCGGCGTTCGACGGCGAGCGTCGCCAAGAGCCCGCCCGCGGGCGCCTCCCCGCCCGCGGAGGCCGCGAAGTGGAACCGTACGCGGACCCGGTCGCGGCCCGGCCGACGCCGGGGACGCACCTGCAGGGTGAGACTGCCGTGGTCGCCCGGCCGCACGTGCGGGGGCAGCCCGTCCACGGCCACGCACCCGCAGTCCGCCCGCCAGCCAAGGCAGCGCAGCACGCCGGTCCCCGCATGGCGCCACGGCACGGTGCGCACGGCCACTGCGACCTCCCCGCCGGCGGCGGCGACGGGGGCGACGGGGCCCAGCTCGAGGCCCCTCTCGAGGCCGGGCCCGCCGGGCCGGGAGGGGACCCCGCAACCCGCAAGCCCAGCCATCAGGGCCCAGACGGCCGGCGAGGCCCGGCGCAGGAGGGAGCGAGACAGGGCGTGAGCGTCCACGCGAGGCACCACGCCGCCTCCAGGCGAGGCGTCACGGGGCTTGTCTGCGAGAAACCGCTCCACTGTCTCGCGGGCAAGGTCGATAGGCCGTGCGATGGATCTCACCACCCACCGTCCGACGCTCGATCAGATCGAAGCCATGGCCCGCGCCCAGCGCGAGGCCCGCGAGCAGGCGCAGGCCCGAGCCCAGGAGGCCCAGCGCACGCGCCAACGGGCCGAAGACGAGGTGCGCCGCGCCCTGCTCGTGGAGTACCACCTCTACCGCGCCGCGGCGCTCGCCCAGCGCCAGGCCAAGCCCGACCGCTTCGAGGAGGCCTACCTGCAGTGGCAGACCGGCGCCCGCACCGACGCCGCGGACATCGACGCGCTGATGTTCGATACCGAGAAGGTGCTGCAGCTGGTGCGCTTCCTGCACCGACAGGACCTGTTGCCTCGCGAGGGCTTCGACGCGGCCTCGCTACGCCTCGAGTTCCCCAACTGGGTCGATGACCTCGCGCTGGTCCCCACGGACGGGAGCATCCGCGCGGCGCTCAAGTCGTTGGCCGTACGGCGCACGGGCATCGTCGAGGACGGCGACGTGTTCCGCTACGACGCCGAGCAGGACTCCGAGCCCAAGTTCCGCCGCAAGACCCGCGCCGAAGAGGTGTAGCGCCTCCGTTCTCCCCCGGTACGGAGTCGGGTGAGATTCCACCCTCGGGCCCTTGCACGCTCCCGCATGGGAGAGGTCGTCGCGGCCCGAGGGTGGAATCTCACCCGACTCCGTCTACCGCTACGAGAAGAACAGATGCGGGACGCTTGCGAGCTTGCCGTGGCGGTGGGCCTCGCGGAACAGCATGGAGAGGGCTTGGCGGCCCCGCTCGCCCGCGTCCAGCGTGAGGTCGTTGACGTAGCGACCCACGAGCGAGTCCACCGTCGCGCGCTCGTGCTTGCCGGCGTGGGCCACGGCGAAGTCGAGCGCGTCCTCGCGGTGGCCCAGCGCGTAAGCGATCGAGCGCTTGAGGTCCAGGGCGATCTTGGCGCGCAGGTCATCGGGGATGTCGCGCCGCACGCCCATGAGCGTGTTGGGCATGGGCAGCCCCTCGGTGCGCTCGCCCCACCAATGTCCCAGATCGACGACGCGCACCAGGTTGTGCTGCACGTAGGCGACCTGGTCCTCGTTGACGAGCACGCCGGCGCGTACGCGATCGGCGCGCACCATGAGCGAGATGTGCGGCACGGGCATGGGCACGAGGTCGAGGTCGTGACGCGGGAGCCACAGCTCGAGCGCCAACGCCGCGGGATGGTCCAAGGCCGGCACGGCCACGCGCAGGCCCCGCACCTCCCCGGCACGGATGGGCGAACGCGCCGCGAGCACGGCGCCGCGGCTGTCGCCGTAGGTCCCACCGCATGGCAAGAGCAGGTAGCGGGCCTGCACGGCTCCGTAGTGACCGGCCGAGAACGTGACGACGTCCGGCTTGCCCGACTCGGCCGCGGCCTCGGCCTCGTGCAGCTCGACGCGCTCGACGTGGTACTGGCGGTCTTCCGTGTCGACCTTGCCCGCGGTCAAGGCGTAGACGAGGAACGCCTGGTCGCCCGAAGCCGCGAACGTGAGCGAGATGCGCCCGTCGCTCCGACGCGCAGGCATCTTGGGAATCGGAGGGAGCTCGGGCGCGGCTTCGACCTCCTCTTCGGCGTCCTCCGCGGCAGCGCCCTTCGGGTCGTCCTCGTCGTCGTCCGGGGCGACCTTGCGCGCCGGGGGCGTCGGCTTGGCCGGTGCCGCGGACGGGGCCGCGCGCACCGTGGCGGACCCGGCGGCCCCGGCGGCCTCTGCGGCGGCCTCCACGGCAGGGGCCTCGGCGGCTGCCACAGCCGTGTCCTTCGTGGCGGCCGTCTTCTTCGAAGTCTTCTTGGAAGCCGTCTTCTTCTTGGCCGCCTTCGTGGCCGGAGCCTTCGCGGCGGTCTTGCGCGCCGCCGTCTTCTTCGAGGCCGTCTTCTTCTTCGCGGCCTTCTTGGCGGGCGCCTTCTTGGCCGCGGCCTTCTTCTTCGCGGTCTTCTTCTTCGCGGCCATCGCGCCCTCCCGCGAGACCGGCACGGCTTGGCGCGAGGGCCCTGCGACGGGCGCGCAACGCGACGGCGCGAGCGGCGAGGTCTCGCTCGGGAGGGTACCTACGCTCGCGGGGGCCGCCACCTTCCCCGGCGGCACCGCGCCACGAGCCCGGCGTCGCGGAGGCGCCGGGCTACCCTCACGCCCCCTTCCCGCCGCGCAAGCCGCGGCACGGGTCGGGCGAGGAGACCCCATGCGCGACACGGCGATCTGGCTGGCCGGCTCGGCACGCACCCCGATCGGTCGCTTCGGCGGGACGCTGGCGGCCCTCTCGGCGCCGGATCTCGGCGAGCACGCGGCCCGCGCGGCGCTCGTGCGCGCCGGCTTGGACGCCTCGGCCGTGGACCAGTCGATCTTCGGCCACGGGCGCCAAGCCGGACAGGGCCCCAGCACGGGCCGCCAAGTGGCCGTTCGGGCCGGCGTCCCGGTCGAGAGCCCCGCCTACACGGTGAACATGGCCTGCGGCAGCGGGCTCAAGAGCGTGCTGCTGGGCGCGGACGCCATCCGCCTCGGGCAGGCCGACATCGTGCTGGCGGGCGGCATGGAGAGCATGTCGAACACGCCGTACTTCCTGCCGCGCGCGCGCTGGGGCTACCGCCTGGGCCACGACCAGATCGTGGACGGGATGTACCAGGACGGCTTCCAGTGCAAGCTCGCCGACCAGCTGATGGGCGAGACCGCCGAGAACCTCGTGGACCGCTACGGCATCCCGCGCGAGGAGCAGGACCGCTATGCCCTCGCAAGCCAGCAGCGAGCCCAGGCCGCCCGCGAGCGGGGTCGCTTCGACGCCGAGAAGGTCGCGATTCCCGTGACCGACCGCAAGAAGGGCACGTTCGACTTCACCGAGGACGAGCACGCCCGCGACGACGTCACGCTGGAGCAAGTGGCCAAGCTGCCGCCGGTGTTCCGCAAGAACGGCACCGTCCACGCCGGCAACAGCAGCGGCATCACGGACGGCGCTGCGGCGATCGTGGTGCTGGGCGACGACGCGCTGGAGCGACACGGCGTCACGCCCGAGGCGCGGCTCGTGGCCTACGCCGAAGCCGGCGTCGAGCCGCGGGAGATGGGCCTCGGTCCCGTGCCCGCGGTCCGCAAGCTGCTCGAGCAGACGGGGCTGTCGATCGGCGACATCGACCTGTGGGAGCTGAACGAGGCCTTCGCCGCGCAGGTCCTGGCCTGCAACCGCGAGCTGGGCATCGAGCTGGACCGCCTCAACGTGGATGGCGGAAGCATCGCGCTCGGCCACCCGATCGGCGCCACTGGCTGCCGCATCCTCGTCACGCTGCTGCACAGCATGAAGGAGCGCGGCGCCAAGCGCGGCATCGCAACCCTCTGCATCTCCGGCGGCCTGGGCCTCGCGGCCTTGGTGGAGCGGGCGTAGCGACCCCGGATGTGTCAGGTCCCTTGCCGCGGCGCCGCACCGCGGCAACGTGGGCAAGGTGCCTGACACGCAGGGGACGCAGCTCGATCGCCGGCGAGCGTCGCGAACCCGGATGTGTCAGGACCCTTGCCGCGGCGCCGCGCAGCGGCAACGTGGGCAAGGTGCCTGACACGTAGGGGGCGCGGTTCGACGGCCGGCGCACTTGGGTGTCAGTTCTTCATGCCGACGGCAAAGCCCGTACGGAGGCGGGGAATTCTTCCGCAACTTGCCGATGGGCACTTCCGCATGCCGAAGCGCAGGGCGGCAAGTTGCGGAAGAAATCCCCGCCTCCGTACCGCGTCTCGATGCGCGCGGCACCCCCTCCCATGGAAGCGTGGCTGTCCTGTCCGAGCCCGGAGTTCAGGCACCTTCCATTGCAGAGCGAACCCGGATGTGTCAGGACCCTTGCCGCGGCGCCGCGCAGCGGCAACGTGGGCAAGGTGCCTGACACGTAGGGGTCGCGGTTCGCACGCCGGCGAACGTCGCGAACCCGGATGTGTCAGGACCCTTGCCGCGGCGCCGCACCGTGAGGGGTGCAGGGGTGGTAGGGACTAGCACCCATGCCGCGAGGGCGGAGCCTGAGCGCACACTCCGCGCGGGAGCGCGGAACGGAAGCGAGAGCGTCGTCCCTCTACGGGCAACGCAAGGCACATTTGAGACTCGCCCCGTTGACCGAGGGAGCAACGTGGGCAAGGTGCCTGACACGTAGGGGGCGCGGTTCGCACGCCGGCGAACGTCGCACTTCGGTGTCTGACACCGTGCCACCGTCGCTTCGCTCCGAGGCACAGGTTCAGACACCTCCGCGCGCCTCGCATCTCAGGCTCTGGCCCCAAGCGGAGCGCAGGGTTCGTCGTTCCGCGCT
>JBFWRP010000050.1:0-13362 GCA_050248855.1 Planctomycetota bacterium
TGTGTGGAATGAGAAGGAAGGTTTTACGCTATCGAGCAACCGCCGTACTCCGACTGCGGAGCATACGGGTGTGCGCGCGGGCGCGCAAGGCGCCCGGAGCCCGCTGACCCTAGCGGCCCGCCAGTCGTGCCTTTGCGGCCTTGGCGCGGAGCGGCGCAGCAATCCTCTCGACGGCGGCATCGAGGGACTCGACCCGGTCCACGAGCCCGAGCCCCTTCGCCTCGCCGGCGAGCCAGACGCCCCCCGTCCAGATGGCCGAGGACTCCTTCGCGCCGAGCTCGCGGCCGTCGCGCACGCCCGCCCGGAAGAAGGCGTCGAAGCCGTCCACGAGGCGCTGGGCCTCGGCGAGGTCCTCGTCGGTGACGGGCGTCCCCGGGGCGGCGGCACCCTTGCGCTCGCCCGTCGAAACGACGTGGACCTGCACGCCCTCCATCTCGGCCATCTTCGAGAGGTCGTAGAGCACGGTGAACGTGCCCAGGCTCCCGACCATGGCCATGGCGTTGGCCGTGACCGTCTTGGCCTGGGATGCGACCCAGTACGCAGCCGACGCCCCGGCATCCTCGATATAGGCGTGGACCGGCTTCGCTTCGTTAACCGCGGCGACGTCGTCGGCGAGTTCCTTCGTGCCGGCGACGTGGCCCCCGGGGCTGTCGATGTGGAGCAGGATCGCGCCCACGCGCTCGTCGGTGGCCATGGCACGTAGCTGGCGACGCGCGTCCACGGTGCTGTACCCGCCGTACTTCGAGCGGGCCTTCATCGACGGGCCGTGCAGCGGGAGGATCCCGACGCCCTCCTGCGTCACGAAGTACGAGAGCGGCGGGGGCAGCATCCCCTCGGCCTGCACGTCCGTCGGCATGGGGACGCCCGGAAGCGCGGGCGCCCCCTGCGCGCGGGGCCGCCACAGGCCCGAGCGGATCGCGGCGAGCGACTCCTGGATGAACGAGGGCACGATCGCCCACACTCCCAAGTGCGAGCGAAGGCAGTCGGGCGTGTGCTCAGGCAGCATGTCGGTCCTCCTCGGGAGCGGGGACGAGCAGGGCGTCGAGGACGAACTCAGCGAGCACGATCGCTCGCAGGTCCACCGTGGCAGACCAGTCCGCGCCCGGCCGCATGTCGGTCATGGCAGGCGAGGTCCACCTCTCGGCCACCGCGTCCAGGTCGGCGGGCAGAACGCGTGCCGCGGGGTGGCGGGCGGCGATGGCGTCGAGCGCCAAGCCGGCGGGCTGGAACGCCTCGACGACCCGCTCGCGAAGCCGCCCGTAGAAGCCATCGGCCCACTGCTTGAGCGCGGCGGGGTTCTCGCCATTCCGCTTCATCGCAGCAGTGACCTCGTGCGTCTCCTTCCTCGCGAGCAGCGTCGCTGTGTGGAGCAGCATGGGACGGAGCGCCTCGGCCTCGGCGCGTATGCCTCGCCACGCGGCCTCGGCGTCCTCCTCCTCGTCGTCCTCGGGCGGCGGGCGGTTCGGCGGCGGCGCCGGCGTGTCCTTGGGCTTTGCGCCCGCGTCCTCGAGCTTCGTCATCTGCGCCTGCACGCGGTACTCGTCGGCGGCAGCGTCCTCGATCGGGTTCATGTCCTCGAGGTCGCGGATGTCGTTCTGCGAGAGCCACCCGTCCCGGTAACCCGCGGCGTAGTAGGCGATGCGCGTGGAGACGTCGCCCCGGAGCAGGCCCTGGAGCACGAAGCGGACGAACAGGCCGGCGGCGACCTCATCCTCCGTGAGCAGTTTCGCTGCGATCTCCTCCTCCCACGTCTGCACCTGGGGCGTCAAGAAGTCCACGACGTAGTCGGTGTTGAGCGCGTCGAGCGAGGACCAGCCCTGCGCGCGCTTGAAGTACTGCACCTTGGCGAGCTGCATGCGGAACCAGCGCGCGACCTCCTCGACCCCGAACTCACGCTGCTCGAGGAACTGCGCCTCCTCGGGCGGGATGCCCAGGTCCTTCACGTCCACCTCGACGTCCACGATGGGCATGCGCCGGGATCCGACGGGGTTCTTCTCGCGGTCGCCCTCGATGCGCTTGCGAAGCGCCTCGCGCGCGTCGGCATTGAGCGTCTGCTTCGTGAAGGCCACGAGGCGCTTCGCCAGCCCCTCGCCGAAGAAGGCGGCAGCGTGGCGCTGCGCCGCTAGCCCCAGGCCCAGGGTCTCCGAGGCGAAGCGCACGACCGAGTAGCCCTCGACGCCCGAGCCCATGCCGCGCAGATGGAACATGTCCCGGGGCGCGAAGGGCTGCTCGCGATTGCCCTCGCCCCGGACGTGGTAGACGAGCGTCCTGCCGTCGGACTTCAGCTCGGGCCGCACGCGCCCGGAGTGGACGGGCCACAGCTCGGCCGGCGCGCCGGTCCCGTCGCGCACGATCTCCGCGTAGGCGTTCCCCCACCCCATGCGGCGGTGCTGCATGACCTGGG
Source organism: Planctomycetota bacterium (assembly GCA_050248855.1). GTDB lineage: Bacteria > Planctomycetota > PLA2 > PLA2 > JAEUHO01 > JACKGW01. Next base: position 2,405 of record JBFWRP010000050.1, read on the forward strand.
CGAAGACGCCCCAGGACATGACGGGGTTCGGGCGCTTGAGCAGTCGCGCGAGCGGGTGGGCCGGCACGAGATCGCTCCCGCGCTTCTCGCCACGAGCGCGGCGTAGCTGGCGCGGGAGCTTGGCCACGTCCTCGGCGCCGTTCCGAAGGCAGGCGTAGTAGATGGACAGCCCGAGCGCGGACTCGGGCGTGACGTGCTCGCCGCTCGCGGTCTTGCGCCCGAGCACGAATTCCGTGAGCCAGAGGGCGGGGTTGCGCAGATCCGTGACGCCGCCGTACTCGACGCTCGCCATGGCCCGCCCGCCGACCAGGTCGAGGAGGAGGCTCATCGCACACCTCGCAGCCGCCGGCCGACGTAGAGATCGACCCAGATGCACGCGCCGAGCACGACCCACCCGGCCGGCGCGTAGACGAGCGAGGCCCCGTAGGAGAGGAGCGCCCACGAGCCCAGCAGCAGGAGGAGGCCGAGAAGCCGCGTCACGCGAGCACCCCGTCGCCGGAGAGGAGCACATCCTCGATGCTCGGCCCCTGGCCGCCCGAGAGGGCCATGCCCATCCCCAGCGCCATGATCAGCGCGGTGAGCCCATCGATCTTCTCGCGGCTCTTCTTCTTCGAGGGCTTCCAGTTGTCCGCCGCGTCCTTCTCCCACATGAGGTTGCTGGCCATCCACGAGAGGACGGGGTGGCCGCCGTGGCGTAGGTCGCCCGAGCGCACGAGGATGTCGAGGTACTTCGACGGCCCGTTCATCGAGACGAAGCCCTGCCCGAAGAGCACGACGTCCAGGCCCGCGTCCTTCAGGTGGTTCACGACCTGGGCGGCGCCGAAGCGGTCGAAGCCCAGCGAGAGAATCCGGTAGCGCTTCGCGAGTTCGATCGCCTTCTTCTCGACGTGGTCGAAATCGGTGGCGTTCCCGTCCGTGAGGTTCATGAACCCGTCGCGCGCCCAGCCGAGGTAGGGCACGCGGTGGCGCTTCTCGCGCACGACAGCCCCCTCCTTCGGACACCAGAAGTAGGGCAGCACGGCGTTGCCCGCGTCGGGGAACACGAGCACGAGGGCCGTAAGGTCCTCGGTGCTCGCGAGGTCCAGCCCCGCGTAGCACTCCTGCCCTTCGAGCTCGGTCGCGAGTTCGTGGAAGCTCTTCTCGCCCCGGCACGAATCCCACTGGCGCATGTCGAAGGCCGCGACGTCGGCGTTCGTGCGGATGTTGAGGTGCAGGCGCAGGAACGTGTTCAGGTACGCGGGCGACTCCTTCGCCCGGGAGCACTCGCGCTCCAGGTACTCCTGCTTCACGGACACGCCCAGGTTCGGGTTGGCCTTGCTCCACACGGCCGGGTCGGTCCAGTCGTCGGTCGGCTGCGCTTCGTAGACCACGGGCAGGAACGACGGATCCTCGATCGTCCGCTCGCGCACCTTCTTCGCGTACTCGTACTTCTCGTTGCAGATCGAGATGCGCTCGTAGTCAGACGTCGTGATGTGGACCGTCAACGGCTGGCGCCGGGCGCCCGTCGCCGTCTGGAGCACGTCCACGAGGTCGCGCGTCGGGTGCGCGTGCAGCTCGTCCACGACCGCGCCGTGAACCGAGAGACCGTGCTTCGTGTTCGCGTCGGCCGTGAGCGCCCGGAAGATCGAACCCGTCTCGGGGACCTCGATCGACTTGAAGGCGCGGTAGACGCGCGTGCGTGCGACCAGGTCCTTGCGGTGCGCGACCATCTGCATGGCGTGGCGGAAGATCAACGCCGACTGCTGCTGGTCCGCCGCCGCGCTGTAGACCTGGCCGCCCGGTTCGCCATCGCAGAGCAGCAGGTAGAGACAGATCCCCGCCGCCCACGAGCTCTTCCCGTTCTTGCGGGCCACGAACACGAACGCCTCGCGGTAGCGCCGGTGGCCGGTCGTCGCGTCGATCCAGCCGAACAGGTTCCCCACGATCGCGGCCTGCCAGGGCTCCAGATCGAAGGGCTCGCCCGCGCGTTCGCCTTCCACGAACACGAGCATGTCGTGGAAGAAGCCGATGGCGCGGCGCGCGAGCGCGACCTCGAAGCGATGCCCCGGGAGCGCCGTCGCCCACGGGTCGTAGCCGGGGATCTCCGTCCGGCAGACCTGCTCGAGCGCCGAGTCGCCCCAGAGCGCGACCGGGACCGGGGGCTCGGGCGCGCTCATCCCGTGAACCTCGTGGGCCCGAAGTAGTCGAAGGCGGGATCGGCCACGGCCGGCGGCTCGACGACCACGCGCGCGCGCGACGCCGGGGTCATCCCGTAGTGCGCCTCCACGCGCAGCATCGCCTCGTGAACTTTGAGCAGAATCATCACCTGCGGGTAGGGACGCACACCCGTCACCTCGCCCTTGGCGTTCTTCACCGGGTGTGCGAAGCCGGTCTGCCGCAAGAACGCCAGCTGCTCGTCCCACACCGTGGAGAGCTCGCAGTAGCGAGAGAACGCGCGTCCATCGAAGCGGGCGAGCATCCCGGCCGCCTCGAGCTGCGGAACGACCTCGTCCCACACGAGGGCGGCTCTGGCGTCCAGCGCAGCGGGGCGCGGGGGCGCCTCAGGCTCGGGCCTGGGCTCGCCCGGGCGCGTGGCCGCCCGCCAGCTCCCGCGCAGCGCGAGCTTCTTCGTCGGCGTCGGAGCGGGTCCGCGCTTGCTCACGGCGTCTTCTTCTTCCGCGCCTTGCGCGCGGGCAAGGTCGCACCGACCCGCTCGGCCTTCTGCCCCGTCGCGTTCTGCCAGCGCTCGACGATGACGTCGCTGTAGGCCGGGTCGAGTTCCATCAGGAACGCACGCCGCCCGAGCTGCTCGCAGGCCATGAGCGTGCTGCCCGAGCCGCCGAAGAGGTCGAGCACGTTCTCGCCCTGCTTCGAGGAGTACTGGAGCGCCCGCGCGGCGAGCTCGACGGGCTTCTCGGTGAGATGCACCATCTTCTGCGGCGAGATCTTCTTCAGGCTCCACAGGTCCGGCACGTTCGCGGGCCCGTAGAACTGGTGCGCGGCGCCCTCCTTCCATCCGTAGAACGCCCACTCGTGCGCACCCATGAAGTCCTTGCGCGTTAGCACCGGGTGCTGCTTGTCCCAGATGATCGTCTGCGAGAAGTACAGACCCGCTTCCTTGAGCGCAGGCGGGTAGTTGGCCACGTTGGCATACCCACCCCAGATGTAGAACCCGCGCCCGGGAAGCAGCACGCGCGAGGCGTTGCCGAACCACGCGCGCAGCATCTGCTCGAACGCTTCGTCGCTCACGAAGTCGTTGGCCAGCGGCCGGTCCTTCGCGCGCATCTTGCGGTGCGTGGGTTTGGACTTGCCCGGGTGGCGCGCGAGGTCCAGCGCCTGGTGGTGCTTCTCGCTCTTGGGCTGCTTGCTGAACGAAGACAGCCCTGCGGCGATGGCGTTGTTCGAGCGCGGCTCGACCTTCACGTTGTAGGGAGGGTCGGTGTTGAGCAGGTGGATCACGGCGCCATCGAGCAGCCAGTCGAGATCCTTCTCGCTGCCCGAGTCCCCGCAGAGGAGGCGGTGGCTGCCGAGGATCCACAGGTCGCCCGGCTTCGTGATCGGGTCGTCGGGCGGCTCGGGGACCTCGTCCTCGACGATGTCGCCGGCCGTCTGCGGGAACAGCTTCTCCAGGTCGCTCCGGAGGCCGGAGAGCAGCAGAGCGTCGCCGAGGTCGGGCAGCGCACCCACGACCTCCTCGAGCAGGCCGAGCGCGTCCGCCGTCCACTCGCCCGAGATCCGCGGGGAGTTGAGCGCCAGGTTGAGCGCCTTCTCCTCGGCCTCGTCCACGTCGATCACGACGACATCGGTGGCCTCGACGCCCTTCGCCTCCAGCACCTTGAGCCGCTGGTGGCCGCCCACGACGTTGCCGGTGCGGGCGTTGACGATGATCGGCTGCACGAGCCCGTAGCGGCCGATGGACTCCCCCAGGCCGGCGAGGGCCGCGGGCGAGATCGTCCTCGGGTTGTACCCAGCGGGCACGAGCTCGGCGACGCGACGGCTCTCCAGACGCACGCGGCCCAGGCCGCTGGGGTCAGACTTCGCAACCATGGGGACCTCCGGAGAGCGCGTGCTCTGAGAGCCAGGCCAAGAGCGCAGAGCGCACGACCGCGTGGCCACGCCCGGCGGCGAGGCGGTCGAGCAGGGGAGCGAGCGGTCCCCCGTCCAGGGGGTCCCGGGTCCACACGGGCGAGAGCGCCTTCAGGCACGGGCTCGCCTCCGGGTGCCCTGCCCAGGCGTTGCGCTCGGGGTCGCGGGCGGTCACGGCTGCGCCTCCGGGGGAGAGGACGGCAGGGTGTGCAGGTCCGGCGTCGCAGGCGGCGACGGAACCGAAACCTCCAGAGCCCGGTTCGTTGCGGGTCCGACCGAGGTTTCGTCGCCACCCAGTACGCCGACCGGAACGAGCGCCGCGACGGGACGGCCGTGGCGCGTTACGACGACCGGCTCGCCGCCCTCCTCGACGGCCCGGACCACGGCCCGCAGCGTCGCGCGGAGGCGCCGTACGGCGACGGTGCGAGGGGAGGTCACGGCGCTGCCTCCGGCGCAGGCCCGAGGCCCGGCGCTTCGGGGTCGAGGTCGCGGAGTCCGACGGCCACGTCGGCCACGTCCGGGAGCATCCGGCCGAGGAGGTCGAGGGCGGCCAGGGCCCCAGGCGGGACCAGGGCCGCGACGGGCCGCCCGCGGCGCGTCAGGACGATCCGCTCCCCGTCCTCGTCCACGGCGCGGACCAGGGCCATGAGGTCGCGCTGGGCGGCTTTGAGCGTGGCCCGGGTCACGACTCGCCCTCCGGGCGTACGTACGTCGCAGGGCCATTTCTCGGGCTCTGCGGGCCGTTTCGATCGCATCCCGTAACCCGTGAAAATCGACGCATGCCCCCCCGCGCGCTCGGGGCCGCCTCGGCCTGAGAGCCCTTACTCCCCCCTACCCCTCCCTTCAGCCTCACTCGCTCGGCCGCGCTCTTCCGCCCGTGGCAGGCGGTGCAGGTAGGCGCGAGGTTGGACCGCAGGAACGCGAGTTTGGGGGCCACGGCCAGGGGGACGACGTGGTCCACCTGCGTGGCGGGCTCGGTCAGCCCGAGGCGCGCGCACTCCCGGCAGACGGGCTCGTCGCGGAGGACCTGAGCGCGCACGGCCTGCCACCGAGCGGAGCCGTGAACGCGCGCCACCGCCGGGTCGCGGCGGGCGAGGTTGTACTCCCGGTCCGCGTGGCGGCGGCTTCGGAGAATCCCAGCAAGCGTGCGCGGCTTCGAAGGCATGGTGCCTCGGCTCGCGCCCGCTGGGATGAGCGCGAACCGAGGCTACCACGACGCGGGACCTACGCCCGCTTCATCTCCTTGCCGCAGCAACAGCGCGGCGGGGACGGGCTGGCCGCCGGACAACGGTCCGGGCCCTTGGTGACTTGGACTTCGCACCCGCATGCAGGATCCGGGCACCGGTAGATCTCGCCGGTCTTGAGCGGCGTGGCCACGGTGCGCGACCTACTTCTTGTTCCGGCAGCACGGCGGGACGCTCTCGTCCTGCGCGTCGCCTGTGTTGAGCGGGCACTTGTCCGCGCAGATGAGTTCGCCGGTGAGCGGGCACTCGATGAGGCCGGGGCAGTCGGCGCGAGCCGGGTCCTTGAGCGGAGCGTCCGCGCTGGAGCTTGCTCCGGCGATGGCCACGCCGGCGCCGACCAGGGCCACGATGGCCAGTGTGATGATGGCTGTTCTCATGGGGTTCTCCTTCAGACGTAGGTGGATTCTAGGACCGTTCACGAGGATCAGACGATCTGCACCTTGGTACAGGGTTCCGACGAATTCGCTGGGCGTCAGGCGGGCACATCCCCCTCCTCCATCGCATCGAGGATCGGGCACGCCTCCACGGGGCCTCGTCCGCGGCAACGATTGGCCAACTGGGTGAGGGCGCTCGCCATCCGGCGAAGCGTCTCGATCTTGACCTGGATCTCGCCCACCTTCTCGCGCGCTCGCTGACGGATGTCGGAGCAGTCGACGCCCGGACGCACGCGCAGGTCCAACAGCGCGCGAATCTCCCGCAGCGTGAACCCGAGCGCCTGGGCCTGCTTGATGAAACGCACCCGCCGCAGCGTGTCGGGCGGGAACATGCGGTACCCCGAGCCGGTCCGGGGCGGCTTCGGGATCAGCCCACGCCGCTCGTAGTAGCGGATCGTCTGCTGGTTCACGCCGGCTGCCTGCGCAAGCGCGTGGGAGGTGAGGGACTCCATGCGCGCCATTCTACACCCTGTACCTAGGTACCGAGTCAAGCCCCGGCTGCACCGCGTCCGGACGACCCCTCCGGCGAGTGGGAGAATTGGGTCATGCGTAAGACACTCTTCGCCCTGCTTGCAGTCCTGGCCGTGTCCGTGGCGGCCTGCGGCCAGACCGATCCCTGGGAGCAGGGCTTCGCGAACAAGATCTGCCCCGTACAGGGCGGCGAGATCGACACGGCGAACCCGTCGCTGGTCGTCCACTACCAGGGTGAGAAGATCGGTTTCTGCTGCCCGGGCTGCCCGCAAGAGTTCCAGAGGGACCCCGAGCGGTTCATGAACGAAATGCGCAGCGACCCGGCCACCTACGGCTACCGGGGCTGACCCAGGCAGGGCTGCGGGGCTTCAGCGCACCTCGCCCTCAAAGAGCACAGCCCCGCCCCGGTCGTGCAGCGTCACCCGAACGACCTCCCCGTCCGGGAGGCGCCGGTCGATCCGGATCTGCCGGGCCACACGCCAGACGAGCAAGCGATTCAGCGCATCCTCGTGGGCATCCTCCTGGGTCGTGAAGAGCACGGGCCGCTGGTCCATTGAGAGCCCACCGGCGAACTGGAGGCGCAACCCGGCGAGGTCCGTCTCGAAGCACACGTCGGGGAGCGTGGAGTGCGGGCCGAGGGGGTCGGTGACCACGTAGAACTTCGTCGCGGCGTCGATCCTCACTCGCCACCGCCGTCCGTGAGCCGCGCCGTCAGCATGCAGCCAGTCCCATCCCGCGCCACGACGAGACCCTCGGCTTCGAGCGCGGCCTGGACGACCAGCGCCACCGCGGCGTCCTCGTCGTCGTCCCCTACGCCCGCGCCGGCGTCGATCGTCACATCTCTTTCAGCCGTGCCCGCCACCACGCATGCATAGCCGGGCGCGTCGGGATCGGCGTCGAAGCCCGCGCAAATGACGCCGGTCGTGTCGGGGGCCAAGGTCGTGAGGTAGCCGCGACGATGCAGCGCCGCGAACGCACGCTCGATCGCGCTTCGCAATGCCGGCGTCAAAGGGCACCGCCCTTCGCGAGCGGCGCCCAGACCGTGCGCTGCGCGTGTGTCTGCGACGGGGCGCGCATCGCGCGCGCCACCCTCCGGCGGAACATGTAGGTCGTGACCGCGTCGCGGTACGCCACCTCTTGGATCGGGGTCCGGGTCGGGATCGCCTGCAGCCTGCGGGCCGAGCGGAGGTTGCCCTCGGCCACCTCGCGCTCGACCCGGCTCTGCATCGTCTCGGGGTGGCGCGTCATCGCGCACCGCCCGCGGGTACGGCCCTCTCGACGCTCGCGTACGCGGGCCCGTTGCCCTCGGGGTCGGCCTGGAGATCGATCCACCACTCCGTCCCGTCGGGCATGCGGACGAGCACCGCGGGGAAACCAGCGTCGCCGAGCGTCGCGCCGAGGATCTTCCCCCCGGCGAGGGCGTTGATGCGCTCGACCGTCCCGCCCGCCTCGTCGGCGCGACTCACTTGGCACCGCCGTTCTGGGCAGCCGGCGCCTTCGCGCGCGTCTGGATCCCGAAGAACAGGAACCCGTTCCAGCTCGTGCCCGAGACCTCCTTGGCGATCGCCGAGAGCGAGCGCCAGGTCTTCCCGTCGAACAAGAACCCCGCGTCGAGGACCTGGACCTTGATCTCCTTGCCCTGGAACGTGCGGGTGAGAACCCCGCCCGGCCGGGGGAGGCGCGGGTCCCGCTCGCGCGGCGGCGTCGCGGCCTTGGTCGGGGCGTCGGGGGTCGCGGTCTTGGGCTTCGCCGGGGCCTTCGTCTTGGGGGAGGCCTTCGCCCGCTTCGGGCTGCGCTTCGCCGACTTCTTCCGGGCCGCCTTCTTCCGGGCGGGCTTCTTCGTGGTCTTGGTCGCCATGGTCAGTCTCCTTGCGGCGGGGGGACTCCCCACCGGTCGGGTTGCATCAGGGCTCTGGTCGGGGGGCACATCAAGGGCTGTCTGCCGCCCCAGGAGCCCGAGAAATAGGCCTCTCCGGGCCGCTCGGGGTCTGTAAGGCTCCCCGGACCCCGCGCCATCACAGCACCCCCCTCTCCCGGCCGCCGCCGGTCGCGTCGAGGTACTCGCGGCAGACCCGGCACCCGGCGGCGCTGCCCTCGCGCCGGTCGTCCCGGCCGCAGATCGGGCACCGGGGCCAGAGGGAGCCGCAGGCCTCTTCCCGGACGGCCTCCCGCTCGGCTGCCTCGACGGGGTCGTCCGGGTCCGATTGCGCCGCTTGCGACACTTGCGCGCTTTGGTACGTAAAGTCGCCCTCGCGTGCGCGCGTAGGCGGACTTCCCCGTTCGTGCGTCGTATCCGACGAATGCGTCGCAAGGCCAACGCCCTTCCACCCACGGCCGCGGATTCCGGCGCAGTCCTTCACGGCCCGAAGCCCACGATCCGTGAGCTTGGCGCCGAACGCCTTCGCCGAGAGGGCCTCCTCGCCCTCGTCCTCGGCCCACGTCGTGTAGGCGGCTCGCAGCTCCTTGGACGTGACCACCAGACTGGCCCCGAGGCGGCAGCGGTCTGCGATGAACCGGCCGACGTGGTCCTCGGACTCCCGGTACTCCTCGACTGCGGCCAGCACGACCTCGGGGGGCCGCAGCCCCTCGCACTGCCACTCGAGGCAGCCGCGCACGGCCCACGCGAGGACGCCGGGCAGCTCGTCCTTCAACTTGCGACGGAGACTGTTGTCCCGCTTCTCCTTCGAGAAGGTCACGGGCCAGGGCACGAGCCGCACGCGCCGCCACATGGCGTGGTCGGTGCCCCGGATCCGCGGCCGGTGGTTCCCGCTCAGGATCAGCTTCCCGGTCGGCTGGTAGGTGAAGAACTCCTGGTAGTGGAACCGGCAGGTGATCGGGTCCTCGCCCGTGAACCCCTTCACGGCCGCCTCGTCGAGCCGCACGCCCTCGTTAGGCTCGGCCGCCACGACGAGCCGGGCACCACGCAGCGCGGCCAGGTCGTTCGTCGCCGACCCCTGGCGCCGCACGAGGAATGTGTCGTAGGGCGTCACCTTCGCGTACTCGCCGAGCCCGAGTAGCGCGATCAGGGTGTCCGAGTAGACGCCCTTGCCGTTCTCGCCACCCCCGTGGTGGATCGCGAAGACCTGCTCTCCCATCGTGCCCGTCAGGCAGTACCCGGCATAGCGGGCCAGGAACCCGCGCACGTCGGGATCGGGCTGGACCTGTTCGAGGAACCGCGACCACTGCGGCGCGCGGGCGTCCGGGTCGTAGGCGACGGGGACGAGCTTGGTGAGGAGATCCTCGCGCCGGTGCGGGCGCAGTTCGCCCGTGCGCAGGTCGAGCGTGCCGTTCGCGACGTTGAGCAGCCACGGGTCGGCGTCCAGCGCGTCGGTCGTGACGACGAGCTCGGGCTCCGTCTCGGCCAGCGCCAGCACCGCGCGCAGGCGCTCCGCGCCCTGGCTCTTGGCGGCCCACTTCCCGAGGGCCTCCGCGTCCTCGACGCTGCGCGCGTTGCGGGCCTCGGACCAGATCGTGCGCACGGCGGCCTTCGCGCGCCGCATGGCGGCACCCGTCCCGTCCTCCTTCCACCGGCGGCCGTCCCACACGAGCCAGCCAAGCGCCCGCGAGTAGAGGAGGTCTGCGCCGTGGTGGTTGACGAGCCGACGAGCGTTGGCGAGGTCCGTGCACAGCCCCGCGGAGTCCGCCCAAGGCGGGGAGGGGGCGTCGGGGTCGCCGCCGGGCGTCCCGCTCTGGCCCGCCGGGCCTCGCCCCTTCGAAGGCATCTCCTGATCGAGGAGGTGCCCGCGCCGCGTCGCCTTCTTGTCCGCGTCCTTGATCTTGTGGCGCAACTCCTTCTCGGACCACGGCGGCTCGCACCCCGCGTTCCACTCCGACAGGAGCGCGTAGGCCGTCTCGGTGTCGAGGTCGAATCCCTCGACGATCGAGCACGCCGCCTTGAACGTCTGGTCGTGACCGTGCTGGCCGCTGACCGCCGGCGGGACCTTCGCGAGGTAGGCCCGGGCCCTGGCGACCTTGTTCTCGTCGGCGACATGCGGCGCGGCGCGCGTCCCGGCCGGCGCGGGCCCCGGCGCGGGCGCGCGGATCCTCGCGAGGAGATCCGCAGGCAGCGGGGGAAGCGGCAGCGCGCCCGTGCCCTCGCGCCACTCGTAGGGCCGCTTCGTGTCCGGGTGCGTGGATCCGACGAACACGACCTGGCCACCGTCGCTCTTGACCTCGACGCCGGGAGCGAGCCGGTCCTTGGACTGCGGCACGGGGGCACCGTCGTCCGGGTAGGCGAAGTAGACGTGGAGTCCGCCGGAGCCCGTGACGACGACGGGCCCGGGCGGGAGATCCTCGGGCGGCTTCCCTCCGCGCTGCGGATCGACATCGAGCACCACGACGCCTGAGACGCGCCCGCACCGCAGCCCCACGTTCCCCGACTCGGCCCAGCGCCGGACGGTCTCGGCGGTCGGGGGCGGGGCCGAGTTCCAACGCTTCGTGGTGGGCGCCTTGCCGTTGAGCGGCGTCAGCGCCCACCCGCGCGCGTGGGCGTCGAGCGCGTGGGCGACGCGGGCGGCGACGGTAGGGTCCTCGTGCTCCATGCGTTCACCGCCTCCCCGCCGCCGCCTTGAGCCACGGCTCCCAGCGCAGGGCGCGTGTGGGGTGCCACCGGCCGCATTCGTCCTTGCGGAACCACGGGTGCCTGCCACCCAGGGCCGCGTTGCGTGCCCCAAGGAGCCCAGCGATGCAGCGACGCGCGTCCGCCGATGCGCCGAGGCCTCGTGCGATCTCTTCACCCGTCAGC
>JBFWRP010000051.1:0-13002 GCA_050248855.1 Planctomycetota bacterium
CAGGAGCAACGGGCTCGTCGGGGACACCGACAAGGGAGGGGCCCGGCGCGTCCGCGTCGAGCTCGCGACCCACGCTTGGCCGCGCGTCCTCGGGCGGCGGTGCCCGGTCGCGCGAGAGGGCCACCAGGACGCCCGCCCCGGCGCCGGCCAGACCACAGAGAGCCACGATCCACGTCCGCATGGGCCTCCCCCACACCTCGTGCTGTTCAACGCCGGAGAGGGAAGCGGGTTCGGAGTCTCGTCAGGGGCCCGGTGATTCCGGCCCGCGGCCCTCGGCCCCCCCACCCCCGCGGCGGCGGAGGGCTTCGCGCAGGACGAGCTCGATCTGGGCGTTGAGGCTGCGCAGCTCGGTGGCGGCGATGCGCTTCCAGGCGTCGAGCAGGTCCGGAGGCAGGCGGAGCAGGAAGGCCTTCCGTTCGCCCGGAGCGGGGCGTTCGTCGGGCTCGTTCCGGGGTGCTGCCTCCGGACGCTCGTCGGTCACGTGTAGAGCGAACCCGTGTTGACGACGGGCGTGGTCTCCGACTCGGAGCAGAGCACCACGAGCAGGTTGCTGACCATGGCGGCACGACGCTCGTCGTCCAGATGCACGATGTCGTGCGCCTGCAGGCCGTCGAGCGCCATCTTCACCATGCCCACGGCCCCGTCGACGATGCGCGCGCGGGCGTCGATGATGGCCTCGGCCTGCTGGCGGCGCAGCATGGCGCCGGCGATCTCGGGGGCGTAGGCCAGGTGGCTGATACGCACCTCGAGCACTTCCACGCCGGCCAGGTCCAGGCGGTCGCCGAGCTCGTGCAAGAGCTCCTTGTTGACGTCCTCGCTGTCGCCGCGGAGCGAGGTCTGCCCCTCTTCCGCCGCGTCGTAGGGGTGCTTGGCCGACGTCGTGCGGATGGCCGACTCGCTTTGCACTTCCACGTACGACTCGTAGTCCTCCACGTCGAAGGCGGCTTGCGCCGTGTCGGCCACGCGCCACACGACGACGGCGGCGATCTCGATCGGGTTGCCGCGCAGGTCGTTCACCTTCAGCTTCTCGCTGTTGAAGTTGTGGATGCGCAGGCTGACCTTGCGCCGCACGGTGAACGGGTTGACCCACCAAAGGCCCGGCCGACGGATGGTGCCCTTGTAGCGACCGAAGAGCGTCACCACGCGGCTCTGGTTGGGGTTGACGAGCGTGAGCCCGATGGGCACGAAGATGACCCCGAGCACGCAGACGATGACGCCCAGCGCGATGACGCCGCCGGGGAGGTTCTGTTCCCACCCCGTGGCGATGCCGTTCTCGACGACGGCCCGCCGCTGCGCGCCCCAGGCGGGAATCGCGATGAGCCCCGCCAGCAGGACGAAGGTCAGGAGCAGCATCGGCAGCCCGGGCATGGGCTTCTCGAAGGTGTGCTCCTTGGAGCGGGTCAGGGTGCCGTCGGTGAGGGTGCTCATGGGGCCTCCGGATTTGATGTCAAAGTGATATCACTTGGATATCGATCCGTCCATCGGGACTTCAGGCCCTGGATCCAGGGACCCGTCGTGGACGGGGACGTGGGGCCGGCCCGTGGCAGGCTTCCCCCATGGCCCGCGACTACAGCCCCTACCAGCAGCAGATCATCCGGCGTTGGTACGCCAACCTTGACGGCCGCAAGGTCCAGCGCCTGGCCGAGCTCGTCACCGACATCTACCTGGCCTCGGGGGCCAAGAAGCGCGCCACGCTCTGGGGCCGCGTCCGGGACCTGCTGCTCGACGACCAGACGCCCGCCGACCAGCGGGCCGAGGTCGAGGGGATCCTCGCCGCCGAGGACGTCGAGGCGCTGGCCCACCTGGCCAACCGCCGTTTCGGCGCCGACGCGTAGCCGGGGCCGCCCGACCGGCACGCCATCTGCGCCGAGGACCTGCGGTCCTCCCCAGGGCGTCCGGAACGTGCCAACGCGGCATGGAAACGATGCGCGGGGTGGACGCGTCAAGCCACCACGACGTGGGGGCGGGACGTTGCCCGGCCCCGGTGCGGCCGTAGGCTGCCGTTCGGGGTCGCCGCGCACCTCCCACCGCACTCCCCCCGGAGCCGACATGTTCGACCGCTTCACCGACCGCGCCCGCAAGGTGATGGGCCTGGCCCGCCAGGAAGCCCAGCGCTTCAACCACGACTACATCGGCACCGAGCACGTCCTCCTCGGCCTCGTCCAGGAGGGCTCGGGCGTGGCGGCCACGGTGCTGAAGAACCTCGAGATCGACCTGAAGAAGATCCGCCAGGAGGTCGAGCGGCTGGTCAGCAACGGGACCACGATGGTGTCCCCGGGGCAGCTGCCCTTCACGCCGCGCGCGAAGAAGGTGCTCGAGCTGTCCCTGGAAGAGGCCAGTGCGCTGGGCCACACCTACATCGGCACCGAGCACCTGCTGCTCGGCCTGATCCGCGAGAACGAGGGGATCGCCGCCCAGGTGCTGCGCAACCTCAAGGTCAAGCTCGACGACGTCCGCGAGGAGGTGCTCGAGCTGTTGGGCGCCGACCCCGAGGCCCCCGATGGCAACGAGGAAGGCGGCGAGGAGAGCAGCTCGCCGTCCAGCAGCTCGGCGCCGGCGCAGGGCAAGTCCAAGACACCGGCCCTCGACGCCTTCGGCCGCGACCTCACCGAGCTCGCCCGCGAGGGCAAGCTCGACCCCGTGATCGGCCGCAAGGACGAGATCGAGCGCGTGATCCAGGTGTTGTCACGCCGCACCAAGAACAACCCCGTGCTGCTCGGCGAAGCGGGCGTCGGCAAGACGGCCATCGTCGAGGGCCTGGCCCAGTCGATCATCTCGGGCGACGTGCCCGAGGTGCTGCGCAACCGACGCCTCGTCGTGCTCGACCTCGCCATGATGGTCGCGGGCACCAAGTACCGCGGCCAGTTCGAGGAGCGCATCAAGGCCGTCATGACCGAGGTGCGGCGCAGCAAGAGCGTCATCCTCTTCATCGACGAGCTGCATACGCTGGTGGGAGCCGGCGGCGCCGAGGGCGCCATCGACGCCAGCAACGTCCTGAAGCCCGCGCTCTCGCGCGGCGAGGTGCAGTGCATCGGGGCCACGACGCTCGACGAGTACCGCAAGTACATCGAGAAGGACGGGGCGCTCGAGCGCCGCTTCCAGACCGTCATGGTCAACCCGCCGAGCCGCGACCAGGCCTTCGAGATCCTGCTCGGCCTGCGTGACAAGTACGAGGCGCACCACCGCATCAAGTACACGAACGACGCGCTGAAGGCCGCCGTGGAGCTGTCCTCGCGCTACATCAACGGCCGCTTCCTGCCCGACAAGGCCATCGACGTGATGGACGAGGCCGGGGCCCGCCTGCGCCTGAGCTCCATGACCCAGCCGCCCGACGTCAAGGACATGGACGCCGAGTGCAAGCGCCTGGACATGGAGAAGGAAGAGGCCGTGGCCGCCCAGGACTTCGAGCGCGCCGCCAAACTGCGCGACGAGTCCCAGCAGATCCGGCGCAAGCGCGACCAGATGCTGCGCGAGTGGCGCGAGGAGACCAGCAAGGCCACCGGCGTGGTGGACGAAGAGGTCATCCGCGAGACCGTCTCGAAGATGACGGGCATCCCGCTCACGCGGCTCGAGAAGGCCGAGGCCGAGCGCTTGCTGCGCATGGAAGAGGTGCTGCACAAGAAGGTGGTCAGCCAGGACGACGCCATCAAGGCGATCGCCCGCGCGCTGCGCCGCAGCCGAAGCGGGCTGAAGGACCCGCGGCGCCCGATGGGCTCGTTCATCTTCCTGGGTCCCACGGGCGTGGGCAAGACGCACCTGAGCAAGGCGCTGGCCGAGTTCATGTTCGGCGACCCCGACGCGCTCATCCAGATCGACATGTCCGAGTACATGGAGAAGCACACCGTCAGCCGCCTGGTGGGTGCGCCTCCGGGCTACGTCGGCTTCGAAGAGGGCGGCCAGCTCACCGAGCAGGTACGGCGTCGCCCGTACTGCGTGGTGCTCTTCGACGAGATCGAGAAGGCCCACCACGACGCCTTCAACATGCTCCTGCAGATCATGGAAGAGGGGCGTCTGACGGACTCGTTCGGTCGTCATGTCGACTTCAAGAACACGGTCATCATCATGACCAGCAACATCGGCGCCGACGCCATCAAGGGCCAGGGCGCGGTGGGCTTTGCCAAGGGCGACAGCGCCACCACGCACGAACGGGTCCGCGAGGGCTTGATGCGCGAGGTGGAGCGCCACTTCCGTCCGGAGTTCCTGAACCGCGTCGACGAGATCGTGGTCTTCCGGCAGCTCACGCGCGAGGACCTCGAGCAGATCATCGACATCGAGACGAAGGGCCTCTGCGACCGCCTGGAGCAGAAGGACGTGCGTCTCGAGCTCACGCACGACGCCAAGCAGTACATCATCGACCAGGGCTTCAACCCCGAGTACGGCGCGCGGCCGCTGCGTCGCGCGATCCAGCGCCTGCTCGAGGACCCGCTGGCCGAGGAGGTGCTGCGCGGCAGCTTCCCCACGGGCACCGTGGTGGAGGTGAGCGTCGTCGACGGCCACCTGCACTTCCAATCGCGCCAGGAAGACACCACCAAGCCCGCCCCCGAGGCCGCCGAGGTCGCCCCCGGCGACGACTAGCGGCGAGGCGACCCCGGATGTGTCAGGACCCTTGCCGCGGCGCCGCGCAGCGGCAACGTGGGCAAGGTGCCTGACACGCAGGGGTCGCGGTTCGCCGGCCGGCGGGGGGGGTACCGGGGGGTACGGAGTGCGTACATCCAATAGTTCATGGGATTTGCCCGCACTCCGTACGCCGCGGGGCGTTTGCCCCCGAGACCCTGCACGACCAGGAGGCCCATGAGCTCGCGCCTGACCCTCTCCGTGGCGGCCGCCACCTTCCTCGCCGCCCTCGCCGGGCTCTGGCTGCTGCGCGGCGTGCGCGACGACATGGCAGCCCAGGGCCAGCGCCTCGCCGCCCTGGAGCACGCCGTGAAGGCGCGCCCGCCCGCGCCGACGCCCGCCGCGACCCCGCCGGCCCTTCCCGCCGACACGGCCGTGACCCTCGACAAGCTGGCCCGCTCGATCGAGGAGATCGACGAGAACACGTACGACTACTTCACGACGAGCCAGCAGGACATCTACGAGATCAAGCGGGCCCTGGGCATGCTGCGCGGCCACCTCACCCGGCTGCAGAACCAGCTGGCCGAGGGCCACGGCTTCACGAACACGGCGCTGCCGCCCAAGGGCGCTCCGCTCGGGCAGGAGGACATCCGGCGACTGGCCGAGCTGGCCGCGAAGCGCGGCGTCAAGGTCGAGCCGGGCCGCGTCACCGTGCGCGGCTTCCTCAACATCGCGCCCAACACGAAGATGCCCATCGAGTACTTCGTGACGCGCTTCCCCGAGTCGGGCCACGAGACGATGGTCCACGTGCTCGGCGACAAGACGCTGGACCAGATCCAGGAGCGCCCGCACGAAGCCGCCAAGGGCATGGGCCTGGGTGTGTACATGGGCCTGCTCGCGGCGGGCTTCCGCGAGGGCGAGCCCTTCCGCCCCGACCCGGAGAGCTCACGCGACAAGCCGGTGTGGCTCCTGCCCGACGGGGACGTCGTCTACCTCTACGTGCGCTACACGCTGCACGACGAAGAGCACTTCGTGCCGGCCTCGGA
Organism: Planctomycetota bacterium; assembly: GCA_050248855.1. Taxonomy (GTDB): domain Bacteria; phylum Planctomycetota; class PLA2; order PLA2; family JAEUHO01; genus JACKGW01. The sequence goes on from JBFWRP010000051.1 coordinate 5,601, forward strand.
GTGGGTGCTCGACCCGCAGACGGGCACGCACTTGCCCGAGGACGCCTTCCGCTTCACGGGCTCCTACCGCGTCGAAGATCCGGAGACCGGGGAAGAGACGGTGGCGGCCGAGCAAGGCGGCCTGCTCGTGAGCGTCTGGCCCAACCGGGTCGCCCTCGTGGAGGTCGCGCTGGAAGGGGCGTTGCGAAACGACTACGCGTACAACACCGAGCGCATCCCCGACGTGGCGGGGCGCAAGGAGCCGCTCTACCTGGACCTCGTGTTCTCGAAGACCCCGCTCACCCTGGCGGACCTGGCCACGAGCTCCGACGGCGACGCCGGGGAGCCCGCCGGCGACGAGGACGGCGGCGAAGCCGGGGGCTCCCGTCCGGACGGGGGGGCGGCCGAAGGGGAGTGACCTCCCCCTCGGGACGCCCCGGGGAACGCACTTGCCCTTCACGGCGTCTACCCGGCTTCCCCACCTCGACGCCTTCAACTTCGGCGATCCCAAGCCGTAGGCCTTGCCGACCGATCCACTTGCCGATGGCCTCCTCGCGGGCCGCCTCCCATGACCCTCCCGACCACCCCCACCCCTACCGCAACGACCTGGGCCGACTCGGCCGCGGGGCTGGCGCGTCGCGTCAACCGCCGCAGCGTCGTGGAGTCCGCGCTCCGCGCCGCCGGCCCCTGGCTGTCCGTGGGTGGAGCCCTGGCCGTGGCGGCCCGGGCGGCCGGCGCGGAGACCGCCGTCGTGGCGACGTTCGCCGGCGCCGGTCTGGTCGTGGGCACGCTGCGGGCCGTCCTGGCGGGCCGCCACGCCCCGCGGGTCGCCCCCGGGGACGCGGCCTGGGCCCTGGACCGCCTCGGCCGCCTGGGCGAACGTGGGCTGGCCGCCGCGACGCTGGCACCCGGCACGGTCGCGGAGCCGCCCCCCGTCCCGCCGGCGCCCGGCTTGAGGCCTCCCGGTGGCCTCGCCCTGGCGCTTGCCGGCGTCCTCCTGGGCGCCCTGGCCTTCGTCGCCCCGCAGGCGGCCGACGACGGCGACCCGGGCGATGCAACGGCCCCCGCGGGCCACGGATCCGGCTCGGGGGCGGGCTCGGACGGGGCCCCGGCCCCGCGCAACGGCTCGTCACCCGCGGCTCCCGGGCCGAACGGCGATGCGACGCCCGACGCCGATGCGACGCCCGCACCGCCCGCGGACCCCGACACCGTCCCCGCGTCACCGCTCGACGTGGCCCGGGCCGCGCTGAACCTGCCGCCGGAGCGCCCGTTCGATCGTGCGGACCTGATGGCCCGGCTGGCCGATCCGGCCGCGCGCGAGCGGCTGGCAGCGGCCTTGGCCGGGCACCCGGTGGGCACCCTTCTCGCGGAGGGTGATAATGCCGCGGACTCCGCCGCCGCGGCACTGCTCGCCGAGCAGGCCCACGAGGCGGAGGCGCTCGAACGGGCGCGGCGGCGTGCCGCTGCGCGCGCGTTGGCCGTGGGCACCGAGCCGGTCCCGCTGGCGCGTCGCCCGCTCGTCGCCCGGTACCTCGAACGGCTCGAACGCTGACGTAGGCCGCCGCCCGGCGCCGCCGTCAACGAGGAGAGCCACGTGCCCGAGGCTTCGTCGCAGCACCCGTCGCCGCATCCCCGGGTCGGGGTGTGGCTGGTCGGGGCATGCGGCGCCGTGGCGACGCTGACGGTGGTCGGGGCGCGCGCGGTCGCCAAGGGCTTGCGCCGTCCCGTCGGCCTGCTCACCGAGACGCCCCTCTTCCAAGGCCTCGGGCTGCCGGCGCTCGGCGACCTCGTCTTCGGCGGCCACGAGATCCGCGACACGGACCTGCACTGCGCGGCCCGCGAGTTCGCCGAGCGCTCCGGCATCCTCGACCCGGCCCTGCTCACCGTGCTCGCCGAGGACCTGGCCCTGGTCGACCGCGAGATCCGCCCGGGCCACCTGGTCAACCCGAGCCACGCGGTCCTGGACCTCGTGCCGGACGCGCCGGGCGCCGCGGTCCGCTCGCCGCGCGCCATCGTCGAGGCCATCCAGCGCGACGTGGCTTCCTTCCGCGAGCGCAACAAGCTCACGCACGTGGTGGTGGTCAACATCTCGAGCACCGAGCCGCCCCATCGCCTGCCCATCGAGTACGGCGACCTCGACGCCTTCCGCGCCATGCTCGACGAGCCCGCGCCGCGCGAAGGGCTGACGGCGGGCGTGCTCTACGCCTACGCGGCGCTCGACGCCGGGCACCCGTTCGTCAACTTCACGCCCTCGCCGGGCAGCACGATGCCGGCGCTGCGTCGCCTGGCCGACGAACGCGGCGTCCCCCACATGGGCAGCGACGGCAAGACGGGCGAGACGCTCGTCAAGACCGCCCTGGCCCCGCTCTTCGCAGGTCGCGCGCTCCGCGTGCTCTCCTGGGAGGGCTACAACATGCTCGGCAACCGCGACGGGTTCGTGCTGAACGACCCCGAAGCGAAGGAGAGCAAGACGCAGAGCAAGGACCGCGCGCTGCGCCAGATCCTGGGCGACGAGAACACGCACAGCAAGGTCACCATCGACTACGTGCCCAGCCTCGACGACTGGAAGGTGGCCTGGGACTACATCCACTTCGAGGGCTTCCTCGGCGCCAAGATGTCGATGCAGTTCACGTGGCAGGGCAACGACTCGGCGCTGGCCGCACCGCTCGTGCTCGACCTCGCGCGCTTGGCCGCCTTCGCCCAGATGCAGGGCGAGTCGGGCCTCATGACGCACACGGCGGCCTACTTCAAGAGCCCGGCCGACGTCGAGGAGCAGACCTTCGTCAAGCAGCTGCAACGGCTCGAGGCCTACGCCACGCAGCACCGCGAGCGTCTGCGCCGTCGCGCAGGCCAGTAGCCGCTGGGCTCTCCACGCGCCATGCCCGTCGACACGACGCTGGCCTTCCTGCCGCCGGGCGGGTTCACGGTGCTGGCGATCCTGCTGCCCGTGATGTTCGCCGACCTCCTGCAGGACAAGCCGCGGCGGGTGTGGCTCGTGCTGGTGGGTCTCGCGCTGGGGCTCCTTGCCTTCGACCTCGCGCGCTTCGACCACGGCTGGGGCCGCGAGCTCGGCGTCGGCGCCCTGATCATCGCGCCGCTCTTGATCATCTTCGGCGGCTCGGCCTGGGCCGTGCGGCGCTTCTACGGCTGGCCGGACCTGGGCGACGGGCTGCCGCGCGCGGCGTTCGTGTCGCTCTTCATCGCCGCGGGCATGTTGCTCGGCACGCGCCAGCACCAAGCCGACATCGCGGCGACGCAGGCGCTGGCCGACGCGAAGGCGTTCGACGTGAAGGTGCCCGCGGCGGAGCTGCCCGCGACGCGTCTGGGCTGGCTCGCGCCGCCGCGGCTGCGCCGCGGGACGACGACCGACGGCGAGCTCGTCGTGGCGTTCCCGCTCGCAGAAGGCACGGGCGCGGCGTGGCGCTACCGCCGTGCGGGGAGCGACGCCTGGGCCACGTCCGCGAGCGCCCCGCCCGTGGACCGCTTCGAGGACGGCGCGCCGTGACCGCGACCACGCGGGATCGCCACGCGCAGCTGCTCGCCGCGCGCGTGTACCTGATCGTCACGCCCGAGGCCTTGGGCGGCGACGCGCAGGCGCGCGTGAAGGCCGCGCTCGCAAGCGGCGCCGTGGACCTCGTCCAGGCGCGTACCAAGGTGGCGGACCCCACGGCGCCCGCGCGCTTGGCCGCGTGGCTCGCACCCCTGGCCGCGGAGGCCGGCGTGCCCTGGATCCTCGACGACGATCCCGCCGCGGCCGTCGCGCTCCAGGCCGACGGGGCGCACGTCGGCGAAGACGACATGGCGCCGGCCGAGGCCCGGACGCTGCTCGGCGCTTCGCGGCTGTTGGGCGTGTCCACGCACGACGCGGGCGAGATCGCCGCGGCCGCGGCGGGGCCCGGCGACCACGCCGGCCTCGGCCCCTGCTTCGCCTCGGGCACCAAACGCTTGGCGCGGCCCCTCCTGGGGGCCAGGGCCGCGGCCGCGATCCTCGCTACGGCGCCCGCTGCGTTTCCGGTGTTCGCGATCGGCGGCATCGACGACGAGGGTGCGGCGCGCCTCGGGGAGGCCGGTGTCCGGCGCGTCGCCGTGGGCGCCGGCATCCTCCTGGCCCGCGACCCCGGCGCGGCAGCCGTCGCGATCCGCAGCAGACTACGTCCTCTCTGAAGCTCGAGCCTGGCGGGCCCCCTGCCCCAGGCCTCTCCCCGTCTGCGATGCTCTTGGCTCCCCGGCCGGCGCGCGGTTCCCTGGGACCGGCGACGCCGGCACCCGTGCACGCCCCGTCCCGGAGGTCCCGGATGCCGCGAACCCACCGCGTCGCGCCCTTCGTCCTGCTGCTCGCCGTGCCGTTCCTGCTCGCGGGGCCCGGGCTCCGGCGCGCGGCCGCCGACGAGACGACGTCGATCGTCGAGACGTTGGACGCGGCCAAGGAAGCCGAGCTGACGTCGGGGGACCACACGCGTGCCCGACGGCTCTACGAGTCGCTGCTGCTGCCCGATCGCCGCGCCCAGCTGACCGTCCAGCAGCGCACCGATGCGCTCACGGGCCGCGCCCGCTGCGCCAAGGCCGAGGGCCTCATGCCGCTGGCCGAGCAGTACTGGACGGCGATCCTCGCCGACAGCGAGGTGCCCGACGACGTGCGCGCCTGGGCCCAGGGCGAGCTCGACGCGTGGCACGCGGCGTCCAAGCCGAGCGCCGACGAGCTGGTCGAGGAGCTGGGGGCCAGGCGCCGCGCGGAGGATCGCCAGCGGGCCGAGTCGCTGTACCAGCGCGCCCGGCTGGCGCTGGACCGCAACGACTTCGACGAAGCCTGGGCCCTGGCGTTGGATGCCCGCGCGCAAGACCCCACCCACGAACGCATCGGCGCGCTCATCGAGGAGATCCAAGCCGGGCGGCCGGACCCCAGTCGCCTGCTCCCGCAGCTGCTGGACTTCATCCGTACGCGTGCGCTCGCCGAGCGCGCGCTCGTGCGCCAACAGGTGGACGAGGCGTTGCTCGAGGGCCGCGCGGCCGAGGCCCGCGGCGACCTGGCCGAGGCGGCGCGGCGCATGACGGACGCCGTGGCGCGTATCGATGCCAGCGGCTTCCTCGAAGTCGGCGTGGCGCGTGGCTTCGCCTCGCTCCTGGAGCGCCGTGACCACATCGTCACGCTGCTGGAGCAGGTCCACGCCAAGGCCCGCGAGGCCGGCGGCCCGGAGCTGCCTCCCATCCCCAAGGAGCCGCCGCCCGACCAGCGCACGCCCGGGCTCGAGGGCCAGCTCTACGGGCTCCTGGCCCAGCTCTTCCGCGCGGGCGGCGAGCCGGATGCGGAGCTTCGCTTCTACGACCTCGCGTCGCGCTCCAAGGGGAAGCGTCCCACGCTGACCTCGCAGATCCCCGGGCTGATCGTGCGGCAGGAGGACGGCACGCTGTCGCGCGCGCAGTGGGTGCAGGCGCGCGTCGCCGACGAGATGGGCAGCACGTGGCTCGATCCCCTCGCGCCCGACTTCGAGGAGGCCGAAGCCCGCGTGGAGCGACGCGGCCAACGTGCGCGCCTGCTCGCGCGCTTCGGCGATGTCGTCGCCATCCAGCACAAGGAGGCCCTGCACCGGCGCGTGCGGGCCTTGGTCGACGCGTTCGAGATCGATCCGCCGGCGATGCGCGCCGAGGTCCATGTCTTCGGGGCCCAGGGCGCCGGCGTCGTGCGCATCGCGGAGGCCCTGGAGCTGAAGGCCAGCCCGGGCGCCGAAGGCTTCACGCTGCTCCACCGCGACGAGCTGACCGAGACGAGCGTCGGCATCGTCGGCGGGCTCGAGGGCGTGAAGCCGCTCGGGCAGGTGCGCCTCGTGTTCCGTGACGGCGGCGCGACCTCGCTGTTGCTCGAGCAGCGAACGGCCGAGCACCCGATGTTCGCGGGCTCGGCGCCCCCGCCGCCGACCGTTCCGGCCGATGTCGCGACGTACGGCGTGCGGCTCGACCTGTTCGTCGAGGACATGCCGCACGCGGCAGGCGGGCTGCCGCGCTCGGCCGTGAGCCTGCGCGCCACCACGCGCATGCCCACGCACACCACCATCGTGCCGCGGTTGGCCGACGGCCCGGATCGCTTCCAGCGGCTGCCGCGCTTGGGCGAGCACGCGGTGTCCGCCGACGTCGAGCTGCCCCACTTCGGCTCGCTCGTGGTGCTGGGCCTGCCCAACCCGTTCCCCGACACGCAGATGGAGTACGAGGAGCTGGTCGTGGTGATCGGCGTGCGCCGCGACGACGATCCGTTGCCCGACACGCCGCCACCGGGCGCGGACCCCCGCGTGGTGCCTGCGGGCTGGATCCACGAGGAGCACGCGCTGGGCGCCCTGGGCTCGATCGTGGAGGACGATCTGCTGGCCGAGGGTTGGCCCGAGTGGGCACCGGCCGACCCGCCGGCGGCCTGGGAGCGCCGCGAGGCCCGCGAGCGCTACCTCGCGCGCTTGCTCGCGCGACTGGCGCAGCTGCTGCCCGAAGGCGGCCCGGCGCCCGCGCGGTTGCCCGTGGCCGTGCACCAGGGCGCCGCCGTCGCCACGCTGGAGCCGTCCGAGCACGCGCGCCTGGCGCGTGCCGTCACGCGGCTGCGGGAGCGCGAGAACGACCTCTACGCGATCGAGGTCCTCGCGGCGGCGGTGCCCGACGCCGTGGCCGCGTCGTGGGCGTCGCTCGAGGGCGCCCGGCGGAGTCCCGCCGGGGCGCTGCGCCTGCCGTCCGAGGCCGCCGCCACGGTGGCCGCCGCCCTGTCCGCTTCGACCACCGGCGACAACCTGGACCGGCTCGACGACCGTACGCTCGCCCGCGCCACGCAGGCCGTGGTGCTACGCCACGTCGAGGAGCGAAGCATCGTTCGCGACGTGGACACCCTCGAGCAAGACGGTCGGACGCGGCTGATACCGCGTCGCGACCGCGTCGCCCAGGGCCTCGTCGTGGAAGTCCGCCCCGGGCTGGAAGACGAGTCGGGCATGCGGGATGTCGCGGTGCGCGTGCGCAGCGCGCGGTGGGCGTCGATCGAGCGCGTGCCCGTGCCCGGCGGCGGCGCCGCGGCCGGGCTCACGCAGGACGTCGTGCGTTGGCTGCAGGGAGCCGGCGGCGTCGTGTCCGACCGCGCCGAGACGGACGTGCTCGCCGACGGCCAGGCCCTGGTGCTGGTCGTCGCCAAGCCCGGTTCGAGCGAGGACGTGATCGCGACGCTCGTGCGCGTGCGCAAGGTGAGGTAGGGCTGCCCGACGCTTCCGCCGGAGTACGGAGTCGGGTGAGATTCCAACTTCGGGCCGCAATGCGCATCCGCCAGCGGGAGCGTCTGGCAGCCCGAAGTTGGAATCTCACCCGACTCCTTGCTCCGACTCAGGGCCGATGCACGGTTCCGAGGCGCATGTCGCGCGGTGCACCGGTGGCAGCCGGGATGTTGCCCGGGCGGTCGTGCAGG
>JBFWRP010000052.1:0-11263 GCA_050248855.1 Planctomycetota bacterium
TGACACACGGGCTGTTCGCACCAAGGAACTGCCGACCTCTGCGCCGTCCGACGCGGGCAGGATAGTCGAGCCGACCCCCGTTTCATTGGAGGGGGTGCCGCAGCCATGACGAACTGACACGGAGGGGGCGCGGTTCGACGGCCAGTGGACGTCGCACTTCGGTGTATGACCCCAAGCGGGAGACACACAGCGCTGTCAGGCGCGGGGTTCGAGCACCTCGCGGCCGCCGAGGTAGGGACGGAGCGCCGCAGGGATGCGGATGCTGCCGTCCTTCTGCTGGTGCACTTCCAGCAGCGAGATCAACACGCGGGGCGTGGCGATCACGGTGTTGTTCAACGTGTAGCAGTGGCGGACGCGGCCGTCCTCGTCGCGGTAGCGGAGGTCCATGCGCCGGGCCTGGTAGTCGCGGAAGCGGCTGGCCGTATGGGTCTCGCCGAACGCGCCTCGGCTGGGCATCCAGGCCTCGAGGTCGTACTTGAAGGTGGCGGCGCGGCCGATGTCGCCCGAGGCCGTCGCCATCACGCGGTACGGAACCTCCAACAGCTGCAACATGTGCTCGGCATTTGCCACGATCGCCGCGTGGTGGTCGAGCGTCTTCTGCTCGTCGGCCACGTCGATCACGACCTGCTCGACCTTGTTGAACTGGTGGACGCGGTAGAGCCCCCGCGTGTCCTTGCCGTACGTCCCCGCCTCGCGGCGGAAGCACGGGCTCAACCCGGCATAGCGCAGTGGCAGGTCCTTCACGTCCAGGATCTCGCCCGCGTGCAGCGCGGTCACGCTGACTTCGCTCGTTCCCACCAGCCAGCTGTCGGCGTCCTCGGCCGTGGGGTTGGCGATCCGGTAGGTCTGCTCCTCGGCGCCGGGGAAGTACGCGGTGCCGCGCAGCGCCCACTCCTTCACGAGCACGGGCACGGTCAACAGCGTGAACCCGCGCTCGCGGATGACGTCCATGGCGAGGCGCAGTACGGCCTGCTCCAGGAACGCCGCCTCGCCCTTCAGCACGTAGCTGCGGCTTCCGGCCAGCCGGCCGGCGCGCTCGATGTCCACGCCATCCAGGCGTCGCAGGAGCTCGACGTGGTCCAGCGGCTCGAAGTCGAACGCGCCCGGCTCGCCGTGACGACGCACCTCGACGTTGGCCTTGTCGTCGTCGCCGTCGGGCACGTCGGGGTCGGGCGGGTTCGGGCAGGCCAACAGCAGGCCGTCGATCTCGGCCTGCACGGGGGCCAGCGCCTCGGTGTGGCGCAGCACATCGTCCTTCAGGACCCGGAGCCGCGTCAGCGCCAGCTGCTGCGCGTCGCCCTGCAGGTCCTTCACCTGACGACCGAGCGCCTTCTGCTCGGCGCGGGCCTCCTCCTGGAGGCGAATCAGGCGGCGACGGTCTTCGTCGAGCGCGAGCAGGCGATCGACGTCGAAGGCGATGCGCTTGCGCTTGGCGCCCTCGCGGATGGCCTCGGGGTTTTCGCGGATGACTGCCAGGTCGAGCATGGGACGGTTCTCGCGGGGACGCGGTGTCGCGTCATGGAAGCAGCGAGCGGGCGCCAGGGGGAGCCGGAGTCGGGCCGCCCGCCGCTGGCCGCCGCCCGGGAGAACGAAAACGGGCCTCGTCGGTCGCACCGACGAGGCCCGGGATGGAGAGGCTGGACGCGGCGAAGGCGTCCGAGCCGAGAGGCCGCTCGCCCGGTGCTCCGTGCGCCCCCCTCCCACTGAAGGCGCGCGGACTCCGGGAGCCAGCTCCGCCCTGGTCCGACCACTCGGCGCCTCGCGCGCCGGGGCCGCAGGCGGCCTCCCGAAATCCGATCAGTAGCCGACGAGGCAGTCGCCGCGGTACGGGTCGTCGATGTCGTAGTTGAGGAAGTGCTTGTCGATCAGGCGCTCGTTGTGGCGAGCGTCGCGAGCCCACTGGCCCAGGATGGCGTTGTTCTTGTCGCCCCACGAGCCGCAGCCCTGGCAGTCGCGACCGGAGAGGGTCTCCAGACCCGCGGCAGCACCGTTGCAGCCGGCGAGACTGGCGCCGGCCACGAGTACGAGGGCGAACAGCGACAAGCGCTTGAACATGGCGCGAGCTCCTGCTTGGCGTCGATCCTGGCCCGTCCTGGATGGACGCGCGCAACGACGCGGCTTCCCGGGTCCGCAGGGCCGTCGAACGTCCGCGAGGACGCGCGCGCCATCGGGTCGGCCCTCCCTGGCCCCCGGCGACGCACACCGACGGATGCGTGTGCTCCAGACTCCCTGGACCGTGGCCGAAGGCCACGATCCCGCGGAGGTCCCCACGAAGGGCCCTCCACGAGGGGATAGAGGTACCAATCCGGCCCCCCGAGGTCAACAGAATCGTCGCCGCCGGATCCCCTTCCCGGACCCGAGATTCCGGGCTTTGAGCGTGTGACACGGGCGTGACGGAACGGCGGGGTCAGGCGCCGGCCTCCGGCGGGACCCCGCTGCCTGCGTAGAGCGCGTGCTCGGCGATGTACTGCTTCACGCCGGGGGCGACGAGATCCCCCACGTCCTTTCCGGCGGCCAGCCGGGCGCGGAGCGCCGTGCTGCTGACGTCGACTTGCGGGGCCTCCAGGCGCACGGCCGCGATCCCCAACGCCTCCAGCTCGGGCGGGTCGACCAACGTCGTTCCCGGGCGCGCGGCGACGACGAGCTCGACCATCGTGAGGATGCGACGCCATTCGTGCCACGTGGCGAAGTCACCGTACATGTCCGCGCCAAGCAAGAGGCGGAAGCGCGTGCCTTCGGGATGGCTGCGGCGCAGGACCTCCAGCGTGTCGACGGTGTAGGACGGGCCGCGGCGGCGGCCTTCGAGCTCGAGCACTTCCGTGCGCGGCAACCCGCTGACGCCGAGCCGCGTCATGGCCACGCGGTGGTGGAACGGCGTGACCTCGCTGGCCTCTCCGTCTTCGCCCGCGAACTTGTGCGGCGCGCTGCCCGCCACGACCACCAACAACCGGTCGTGCACGCGCAGCGCGGCCTCGCAGAGCGCGCGATGGCCGCGATGGAACGGGTCGTAGGACCCTCCGTACACGCACACGAGCGGCCCGGTGGGCACCTCGACGACGCGCTTCGGGCGGGACGCCACGACCTGGACGGCCATGTACAGCGAGCCTGCCAAGAGCAGCCACGTGGCCCCGGAGGGCAGCACGCCCACCACGGCCAACAGCCCCAAGAGCGCGAACAGGGCCGCCGCACCCAGCATCACGGGGCGCGCCGCCGCGGGCAGGCGGGTGAGGGGGACGAGGAAGGCGAGCGCGACCACGAACCACGCGCACACCGCGGGGAGCGAGGGCGACTCGGCCCGGGGCACCAGTGGCACGAGGAGCAGCGCCACGCCGATGCCGAAGGTCCAGAGCCGCTTGGCCCCGCCCTTCATGCGGACGGGCAAGCAGGCCAGGGCACCGCCCAGGCCCACGACGGCGCCGAGCACGCCGGTGAGGACGCTCCCCGCCGGATGCACGAGATGGCCGGCCAGGAGGGCCAGCCCGGCCGCGGCGAGCGCCAGCGGGACCCAGAGGTCGCGTTTCTCGCTCAACGCCAACCCCCGGCCGGCCGCCCGCGGCGGACACTTCGCGCCGCGGCGGGCCCAAGCCTAACCGCGGGTTCCCACGCTGGCGGCGGGCCGTGGATTGGTGAATCGCGCTCCCCGGCCGAGGATCGACCCGTGCCCGCCCTCGCTGCCACGCCCTGTCTCGTCGGACCCACGGGGAGCGGCAAGTCCGACGCCGGCGTCCTCCTGGCCCGCGCCGCAGGGCCCGGGAGCGAGGTCATCAGCTGCGACGCGTTCGCGGTCTACCGCGGCATGCCGATCCTGACGGCGGCCCCGGACGCCCCCCCGGACGTCCCCCATCGGCTCGTCGGCATCCTGGGCCCCGACGAGGTCTACGACGCCGCCCGTTTCGTCACCGACGCCGACCACTACGTGGCGCGCGCACGGGAGGCGGACCGAGCAGCCTTGATCGTGGGCGGCACGGCGCTCTACCTGCGCGCGTGGCTCAAGGGCTTCGACATGGAGGCCCCCCGCGACGACGCGTACCGCGCGCAGCTGAAGGAGGTCGTGGCCCGCGAGGGTCCGCAGCGGCTCCACGCCCTGCTCGCCGAGGTGGACGCCGAGCGGGCGCACGAGCTCCATCCCAACGACCTGCGGCGCATCGTGCGGGCCCTGGAGATCCACCACGTCACCGGCACGCCGGCCAGCGCCCAGCGCGTCACGTGGAGCGGGCCCGACCGCGTGCCCGCGCGCGTCGTGTACCTGGAGCGCAGCCTGGACGACCTCGACCGGCGCATCGACGCGCGCACGGAAGCCATGTTCGAGGCCGGCCTCGTGGAGGAGGTCCGTGAGCTGCTGGCCCATCCGATCAGCCCGCAGGCGCGGCAGGTGCTGGGCCTGGCCGAGGTCGAGGCCCTGCTCGCCGGCACGATCGACGAGGCCGCGGCCAAGGCCTCCATCGTCCGCCGCACGCGCCGGTTCGCGCGCAAGCAAGGCACCTTCTTCCGCGGCTTCCAGGGGCTGGTGCCCCTGCCGGTCGCTCCCGACGAGGATGCCGCGAGCATCGCCAAGCGCGCGTCGAAGCTGCTGGGCCTCGAGCAAGGAGTCGGGTGAGATTCCACCCTCGGGCCGTTGCGCACTACCGCATGGGTGTAGTCCCCGCGGCCCGAGGGTGGAATCTCACCCGACTCCGTACGGCGCCCGTCTCCCGCTACGCCGCCGCTTCGTCCTCGTAGAGGGAACGCGTGGCCGCCACGCGCTCCGCGAACGCCACGGCCAGCCGCTTGGGCTCGACGATGTGGGCGCGCGCACCGAGCTCGGCCAGCCAACGGAACAGCCCCTCTTCACTGCGTACGGTCACCTCGAGCAAGCCGGTCCCGTCGTCGTTGACGGTCAACGACCCCGTGCCCCGACGACGACGCTCCAGAAGCCACGTCGCCACCTCGTCCAGCGCGATCTTCACGGCGATCTCGGGCCCGTCGGCCAGCTCGAACTCCTCCTGCGCCAGGTGCCGCTCGATGTCGAAGCCCTCGGGCACCTCGAACGTGCCCGCCTCGCCCTTCGCCACCTTGTCGAGCACCTGCAGTCGACCCGTGATGCGGTCCAGGCGGAACTGCCGCTCGGCCTTGCGGCCCTCGTCGTAGCCGACGAGGTACCAGTTGCCCTCGACCAAGCCCAGCCCGTACGGCCGCACCGTGCGCTGCTCGGTGCGCTGCGCATCGACCGTGTGGTAGCCGAACTTCACGCGCTGACGACGCGCCACGGCCTCGCCGATCACGGTCAGGTGGTTGCGGGCCGTGTCCTTCTCCGGACGGCCGAGCGACAGCAGGTGCTGCTCCCCCACCGAGGTCCGGAGCGGCTCGGGAAGCTGGCTGTCGATGGTCAGCTTGGCCAGCGCGCTCTTGAGATTGCGCCCCAAGCCGTCGTCCACGACGCCGAGCGTCCGCTGGAGCACGGCCAGCAGCATGGCGTCCTCTGGCTCGAGCTTGGTCTCGCGCAGGAAGTAGCCCTTGGGATCGATGACGTAGCCCGAGCGGCCGAACGCATCGCCCGCCACGTACTCGATGTCCACGCCGATGTCGCGCAGGTCGCTCTTGTCGCGATCGAACCGCTTCTCGACGGCATCGGGCGTGGCGTCGTCGTCGTAGCCCACGACGCGACCGCGGATGTCGGAGAACGGCACCGGCGCCCGTGCGGACAGCAAGTACGACACGAGGTTCAGCTGGCGTTCGAGCTTCAAGACCTTGGGGTCGCCACGCTTCACGGGACGTGCCTCCGCCGGGTCACGCGCGTCGCGCGGGTCCGCTGCCTAGCGGATCTCCTTGCGCGCCCAGGAACCGAAGCGGAACCATAGCACGTACACGATGGCCACGGCGAGGTGGATGGCGACCGCTGCGAGCCACAGCCCGCGCAGGCCGAAGCGGCCGGCGTTCTCCGCGGCCCATGCCGTCAGCGGGTAGCCGACGGCCCCGTACGCGATCACCTCGATGAGCAACGGGAACTTGGTGGCGCCGGCCCCGGCCAGGGCCTGGGAAAGCACCACGGCCACGGCCAGGAACACGAAGCCCGAGGACGCCACGTACAGGTAGGTCCGCCCCAGCGCATGCACGATGTCGGCGTTGGCCGTCGCGGCGGTGCTCACGCCCACGTCGAAGCCCATCAACCCCAGCAAGGCGTCCGCAAACAGCACGTAGCACGCCGCGAAGATGCACATCATGGCCATGTTGAGGCCCAGCGCGATCCACGACGCCCGGATGGCCCGGTCCACGCGGCCGCGCCCGAGGTTCTGGCCCACGAGCGTGGCGGCCGCCGCGCCCCAGCCAAAGCCGCTGAACAGGGCCAGGCTGTCGAGCCGCAGCCCGATGCCGAAGGCGGCCTGTGCATTGGTCACGGCGTCGGCCACGTGCGGCAGGGCCTTGGGCGCGGCCACCTCCACGAAGCGAAGCGTGTACAGGTAGGCCGCCATGCGGACGAGCCACTGGATGCACGAGGGCACGCCGATGGCCAACATGGAACGGAGCATGGCGCCGCGCCACAGCCAGCGGCGGATCCTGAGGCCCAGGAACCCGCGGTAGAGCAGGGCGAGGCCGGCCAGCGCGAAGATGCCGCGGGCCACGACCGTGGCCCAGGCGGCGCCCGCCACCCCCATCTCCGGCAAGCCGAACCCACCGAAGATGAACCAGATGTCCAGGATCACGTTGAGCAGGTTGGCGCCGCCCAGCAGGATCAGCGGCACCAGGCTGTTGCCGACCGCGCGCAGGGCGCCCGTCACGGTCAACAGGAGGAACATCGTCACGGTGCCGGCGCTCATGATCGCCAGGTAGTCCGTGGCGGGTGCGATGACCTCGCCCTTGGCGCCCAGCGCCACGGCGATCGGCTCGGCGAACAGCCAGGGCGGGATGCCGAACAGCATGCTCAGCAGGAAGGTCAGGATCAGACCCTGGCCCGTGGCGACCGACGCCCGGTTCAGACGCCCCAGCCCGTGGTAGCGGGCGATCAACGCAAGCATCGCGTTGACGATCCCGTTGAAGATGATCATCGGGATCGAGTTGACGAGGCTGCCGATGGTGACCGCCGCCACCGCCACCTCGGGCGACTTCCACTTGGCGACGATGAACAGGTCGACGAGGTTGAAGACGGAGCCGAGCGCCATGGCCACGACCAGGGGCGTGCCAAACCGGACGGTGGTCCGGAACAGCGGCTCCTCGCGGCGATGGGCGACGGCCTGCACGGGCGGGACGAGCCTCCGACTCGGGCTCGACGGCCCGGCGCCACCCTACCCGCGGGGACGCGGAGCACCGCGGAACCGCGACGCCCCCCGCCGGCCGTCCGGCGGGGGTGTCCGGGGCGCGGCCAAGGGCGCGAGGGTCAGGCGAGCGCGTCGAGCGCGGGGACGTACGCCATGTCGAAGGCTTCCGCCACGCCGCGGTGCGTGACCTTGCCCTTCCAGACGTTGAGCGCCGTGCGCAGCGGGGCGCTCTCGCGCACCGCGCTCTCCCCGCCCATGCGGGCCAGCGTGCGCACCCACGGCAGGGTCGCGTTGGTCAGGGCGTAGGTGCTGGTGCGGGCCACGGCGCCCGGCATGTTGGCCACGCCGTAGTGCACGACCCCGTCCACGACGTAGGTGGGGTTGGCGTGGGTCGTGGCGTGGATCGTCTCGACGCAGCCCCCCTGGTCCACGGCCACGTCCACGATGACCGAGCCCTCGCGCATGAGGGCCAGGTACTCGCGGGGCACCAGCGTCGGGGCGCGCGCGCCCTCGAGCAGGACGGCGCCCACGAGCAGGTCGGCGTAGGGGACCCGCGTGCGGATGTTGACGGCCGAGCTGTAGACGGTCGTGACGTTGGCGGGCATGACATCGTCGAGGTAGCGCAGGCGCTCCAGGTCGATGTCCATGATCGTGACGTGGGCACCCATGCCCGCGGCCATCTTCGCCGCGTTCGTGCCCACGACGCCGCCGCCCAGGATGAGGACGTTGGCCGGGTCCACGCCGGGCACGCCGCCGAGCAGCACGCCGCGGCCGCCCTGCGCCTTCTCCAGGCAGTGTGCGCCGACCTGGATGGCCATGCGGCCGGCGACCTCGCTCATGGGCGTGAGCAGGGGCAGGCGGCGGCCGATCTCGAGCGTCTCGTACGTGAAGCAGAGCGCGCCCGAGTCGATCATCGCGTCGGTCAGCTCGCGCGCCGCGGCGAAGTGGAAGTACGTGAAGACCAGCAGGTCCTTGCGGCAGCGGCCGTATTCGGCCGGCAGCGGCTCCTTGACCTTCACGATCATGTCGACCATCGACCAGAGCTCGTCGGGGTCGTCGACGAGCCGGGCCCCGGCTTCGACGAGCTCGTCGTCGGAGATCCCGCTGCCCAGGCCCGCGCCGCGCTCGACGAACACCTCGTGCCCGTCGGTGACGAGCGCTTCCACGCCCGCGGGCACCATCGCGATGCGGTTCTCGTTGGCCTTGATCTCGGTCGGCACGCCGATGCGCATGGGAACCCTCCGGCGAGCGGTCGCGTGCCTCCACGCGGTCGCCGCTCGGGGCCGGGAGTATAGGTCTCTCACCCTGGCGCGCCGCGACAGGATCCGGGAGAGGAGCGGCCGACGCGAGGCCCGCGGGCGTCCCCGGGCTCGGCTACCCGTCCTTCTTCTTCACCGGGTCGTCGTCCGCCCGGTAGAAGCCCGCCGTCTTGACCATCCGGGCGCTGAAGATCCTCTCGGCCTGCTCTTCCCCGACCATCTCGGTCATGCGCTCCCGGAAGCGGGCCCGAAGCTCCTCGAAGGCGGGCTTGCGATCGGCCTGGGCGCCGCGCAGGCCCAGGTGCTCGTAGCCGCGGATCAGCTCGAGCGCCTCGTCCTGGTACTTGACGAGCGCTTGGACGACCTCCTGCATGCGGTCGGCCGGCAGGTCGACCTCCGCGCGCAAGAGGTCCTGGCGGAACAGGCCCTCGCGTTGCTCGATGATCTCGCGCCGCCGGACCTCATCGAGGTAGGTCCGCAGCACCGTCAGGGTGGGCTCGTTGAAGCGCCCCTCCTTGACCGCCTCGAGGTCACGCCCGTCCAAGAGGCCCCGCGCCGCCCCGTCGCCCGCCGCCAGCGTGCCGTCGACCCGCGTGACCACGTCCGTGAACAGGTCCTGCAGGCTCTTCATCTTCGTCTCGAGCAGGGCCATGCGCGCCGTCAGCGCGGCCACGTCGCCGGCGCCACGGAGCGGCGGCGCCATCGGCGCGGCCGGACCGCCTTCCGTGGCGTCGTTCCCCGCGCCCAAGTCGGCGGCATCGACCGACGGCGTGCCCGCCGGCGTGCCGCGCAGCTGGTCGTAGAGGAACAGGCCCCCCGCAACGAGGGCGGCCTGGACGAGGAGCAGGGGCAGGACCTTCATGGCATCTCGCGGGGCGCGCCATCCGCGGCGCAGCCCCCCACCGTACCCCCACCCGAGCGCCGGTCCCGCCCGCGGCAACCACCGGTCGCCCCCCCGCCCCCGGATCCACGGGCCTTGGGCCGCGCCGAGCGCCCGCCACGCGCCGACCCCAGTTGGGCATCGCCCGCCCCTCTGGCATACTCCCCGCCCTGACCCGGGCGTTTAGCTCAGTTGGCTAGAGCACCAGCTCGACAAGCTGGGGGTCACTGGTTCGAGCCCAGTAACGCCCACCATCTCCCCACCGCGGTCATCAGGCTCCAGAGCCTGATTGCAAGCCTCCGCGAGCCGTCGGCTCGCGTCGAGCACCAGCGGCTCCAGCGCAACGTCGCGCAGCTTCAAGCGCCGTTCCGCCACTCGCGTGTCAAAGCCCGCGTCAAAGTGAAGACGGGGCCGCGAGGGTCCGCGATGCCGCTTGGAACCAACACGGACCGACGTCCGTTCCGCCCCTCCGTTGGGTCTCGACGCCGCTACCGGCGTCTGTCGCGCCTCCTGGCGACGCGCATCGGGCGCGCGAGCGAGACGAGGCTGGCGATACGCGTCTTGACCACGCAGTTGGGGCCGGCCAGCACCAAGTTGGCGACCTCCTCGCGGACCTCTGCCGAGCACGCATTCCATCAGGGTGTGGCCGAGCCTGCCCGGGCCACGCCCAGTCGAAGTCCACTATCGGCTTGAACGCGCCCAACTGTGTCGTTCTCCACCTAAATGGGGGGGATGTACGTTGCGTGCGCCGCGATAGCGGACGCGAAGTACTGTCTCTTCAGCGCGGACAGCGATGTGGGGAACATGATGTTCGCGTGGTGCTCCGGCGGAGGATCCGCGGCCAAATGACAGAATTGCATCGTCGCCTTCTCGATCACAACCTCAGCTACCGTGACGTAGCCCAGTCTGTCAACGTCGGGAACGGCAGATCGCAACTGCTCGATCCCCCCCCCTTCGCCCCACATGAAGACGGACGTAGTATGGCACTGGTCGCGAATCTCACCCGGCCTCGTGTCTGGCTCGAACGTCTTCCAGTACACATCCCCGGTGTCTGGCTTGACTTGATCCTTGAGTTTCCTGAGGCCTCTAAGGACTTCCCCCTGGTGCATGGCAGTGTGACGGGGCCGAAGCCCTACGCGGCTCGCCAAGCCTGTAGCGCGGAAGACGGCACCCCTCCCCGCACCCAATCGACGAGAAGTCGGGCTACGGAGAGGCCACCGGTCTCCGAGAGCATTGCGAATTCCTCTCCAGCGCCCATCGCGTTCCCCTGTTCAAGCGCGTACCAACCATACTTGAAGCGCGGACCGCTGATGTGCTCCACGACGACGCCAGCTCGGCGCCCGCCCAAGACCCACTCAACGGATGCCGATTCTTCTGCGACGTGCAGTACGCCCTCAGGCGCCCCTGCTTCTGCGGTGTCCGCCGCCCGCAGAACCTGCAGTAGGCCTTCGGAGTTACGCGTTACTCGCAACTGTCGAGCAACGATTGGTGAAGGTTCGCGGCTCTGGGGGCCAGGGCCCGGCGGCGGCCCAAGCAACGCCGTCCATTCCACCATCCCGGCGGCGTCGATCCTGCCGCGCGTGGCGTAGCCCCTGAACCACTCGTTCCAGCGTTGAAACTCGTCTGGCCTTGTGGCGGGCGCCAGACTGCGGGATTCTTCATCGCCGACCGGCCAACCCGCGAACTCATAGTGTCGGCGTGACATACTAGTCAGCGAATGCTGTCGAGAGCTCTCCTGGATGGCACCCTCGGTGGGAGGCCCCCGCCCTAGGAGTCTGCGCCACAGAACTGCGCTCGGGGTTTCTGGCGAAGTTCTCCCTTGGCCTGGGCGAGGTGCGGTCCAAAATTGGGCATGCAACCGTACTTCCGGCCCTACGAGCCCAATCAGCAGC
>JBFWRP010000053.1:0-11193 GCA_050248855.1 Planctomycetota bacterium
CATCGAGCTGGCAACGTTCCACGAGTTCACGGAGATCCAGATCGGATTCATCGACCAGCTGCTCGAGAGCTTGGGCATCGTGGTTGCCACGATCGAGGCCACGATGCGCACCGACCAGCTCCTGCGACAAAGCCCGGGGATGGCCGAAGAGCTGCAGACCCAGCAGGAGGAGCTGCGCAAGACCAACGAAGAGCTGGAGCGCAAGGCGCACCAGCTCACGACCCAGCGCGACGAGGTCGAGCGCAAGAACCGCGAGGTGGAGCTCGCCAAGCAGGAGATCGAGGAGAAGGCCGAACAGCTCGCGCTCACGTCGAAGTACAAGAGCCAGTTCCTGGCGAACATGTCGCACGAGCTGAGGACGCCGCTCAACAGCCTGCTCATCCTCTCCCGTCAGCTGTCGCAGAACCGCGACGGCAACCTGGACGATCGTCAGGTCAAGTACGCGCAGACCATCCACCAGTCCGGTGCGGACCTGCTGGCCTTGATCAACGAGATCCTCGACCTGGCCAAGATCGAGTCGGGCACCATCGGCATCACGGCCCAGGACGTGACCTTCCAGAGCATCCACGAGTACGTCGACCGCTCGTTCCAGCCCATCGCGACCGAACGCGGCCTGCGCCTCGGCCTGGACTTCGCACCGGACCTGCCCGCCACGCTCGTCACGGACGACATGCGCCTGCGCCAGGTGTTGCGCAACCTGCTGTCGAACGCCCTCAAGTTCACGGAGGAGGGTGGCGTCGAGCTGGAGGTCGCCGCCGTGGACCGCGGCCCGGACGTGCCCACCCGTGTGAAGGGCGAGGGCAAGGTGATCCGCTTCGTCGTGCGCGACACGGGCATCGGGATCCCGCAAGGGAAGCTTTCGGTCATCTTCGAGGCCTTCCAGCAGGTGGACGGCAGCACGAGCCGCAAGTACGGCGGCACGGGCCTCGGGCTGGCCATCAGCCGCGAGATCGCCTACCGCCTGGGCGGAGACCTCGTGGCCCGCAGCCGCCTGGGGCATGGCAGCGAGTTCACGCTCTGGCTGCCGGTGCGCTACGTCATCGACCCGCGCGCGGCGCACCCCTCCAACCAGCGCCTACCGGCGGGGCGCGTCTCGGACGCGCGGGGCGCCGCGACGCACTCCAGCGCCGAGCGCTGGACCCTGAACGACGACCGCACCGACGTGGGGCCCGACGACCGTGCACTGCTCATCGTCGAGGACGAGCGCAGCTTCGCCCTCACGCTCCTGGAGGCCGCGCGGCGCCACGGCTTCAAGGGCTTGGTCGCCGCTGACGGGGAGGAGGCCTGGCGGCTGGCCACGACGCGCTCGCCTGCCGGCATCACGCTGGACCTGCGCCTCCCCGACATGGACGGCTGGGTCCTCCTGGATCGCCTCAAGCACACGCCGGAAACCCAGCACATCCCCGTCCATGTCGTGTCCGCGACCGAGGACGCCTCCCACGCGCGCGCGGCCGGGGCGCACCACGTCGTGCACAAGCCCACCGACACGGAGGTGCTGGACGGCAGTTTGACGCTGCTGAAGGAGCTGCTCGACCGACCCAAGCGGCACGTGCTGCTCGTGGCTGCCGAAGCGGACGAGCGGGCACGCCTGCGCGCGATCCTCGCGGGGGACGACCTGGAGATCACCGAAGCCGCGGACGAGGCATCCGTCCTGGATGCGCTCACGACGGGGCCCTGCGACGGCATCGTCATGGTGCTCTGGCTGGGCGAGAAGCTGTCCATGGGTCTTCTCGGGAGCGTGGCCGAGAAAGCGCCGGCCGCGCTTCCACCTGTCCTCGTGTTCCACCCGGACGAGCTGGACGAGGAGGAGCGTCAGGCCCTCGACGACCTGCCGCGCGAGCTGACCGTCCGGCTGGTGGACAGCGAGGAACAGCTGATCGACCGGGCCGCGTGCTTCCTGCATCGCTCCGTGGACAACCTGCCCGAGGCGCAGCGACTGCGGGCGGCGGCCTCCAACGGCACCGGCTCCGAGCTGAGGGGGCGGCGCGTCCTGGTGGTGGACGACGACGTTCGCAACATCTTCGCCATCACGACGGTGCTCGAACAGCACGGCATGCTCGTGTCGTTTGCCGAGAACGGGCGCGAGGCCCTGACCGCCCTGAAGAACGGCGATCCCGTCGATGTCGTCCTGATGGACATCATGATGCCGGAGATGGACGGCTACGAGGCGACCCGTGCCTTGCG
This sequence comes from Planctomycetota bacterium, assembly GCA_050248855.1. GTDB lineage: Bacteria > Planctomycetota > PLA2 > PLA2 > JAEUHO01 > JACKGW01. The sequence continues at coordinate 2,185 of JBFWRP010000053.1, forward strand.
CGGCGACCCCGATCTGGCCCACGTACCCGTGCTCGCACTGACGGCCAAGGCCATGCGCGGCGATCGCGAGAAGTGCCTGGCAGCGGGTGCCTCGGACTACATCTCCAAGCCGGTCGATCCCGACCAGCTCGTCGCCATGCTGCGCGTATGGCTGCGCCGCTGAGAGGCTGGGCACGACATGCGGGCTGCGCCGGCCCGTCCGGCGTCTCCCCCGCAACGAGGCCGACCGCATCGTCGTCGAGGTCGCCACCGCCGATGACGCAGTCCAGGGGGGGCCGCCCGAGTAGTGCCCTCGGCGCCCTACTTCCTTGCGATGCGCAAGACCTCGGTGCGCGCGTGCTCCCGCGCATGGGCGCGCAGCAGCGCGTCCACGAGCGCGCGTAGGACGAACAGCTGCTCGCGCTCCGCGAGGAGTGGCCACCCGTCGGGAACTTGTGCGACAGCGACATCCAAAGCGCTGTTCCACGCTCCGGGTTCCTGCGTGAACGCCAGCGTGGCGCCAAACCGCGCGCGCCACGCGGCCAGGGGGAGCTGTGGCGCAGCTCGCGTGAAGGTCAGCCGAGCCGCCCTCCGCGGGAGATCCCTGGCCCAGCTTGGCAGCCGTCTCCAGCCAGCTTGGCTTGCCACCGCCGTCAAACGTGCCGAGGTTGACGTTGAACTCCGCGCTCCCGGCAGCCCGCGGGCCACCCGGCGACCCGGCGAGCCGGCGACCCACGAACACACGCCGCATGTATCGCCAGCGCTACACAGCAAGACCCCAGACCGTCCGGCCCCTTCGCGGGCCCTGATTCATGGGATCGTTCGGGCTCGTTTGCCGAAATTTCGGCAGAATCCGTATCCCAGGAGATACGGAAGGCGGCGGGGTTCCGCCGCCCTGGCCGCCGCCTGGCGACCGTGGGAGGTTGCGAGCATGGCTGTTCGCCGTCGCGCCGAAGTCGTAGGGCCAGGGCCGCCGGGCAGGTTGCTCGTGCGCATCCTCATCCCGGGCGTGGAGCCCGGCGAGCAGGACTACATGGTGCCGGTGCCGGTCGAGGCCATGCCGCCCGCGGTGCGGATCCCGGGCGCGCGTCCGGTGGTCGTCGTGCGAGGGCGGGCCGTCGTGGGCGTCGAGGAAGCCGGTGCGGGCGAGCGGTGGCTCCTCGTCCAGGACCGCGTCCGAAGGGTTCTCAACGAGCTGTGGGACCCGATCGGCGTGGCGGACGTGGTGCTGGACGAGTACGACGACTACATCGAGGAGCTGCTCGGCCTGTGCGCAGCCGGCACCGATGCGGGGGCGCTCGCCCGGCACCTCGACGGCATCGTCTCGGGGCGCATGGGGCTCGTGCCGAGTCACACCGCGAGCGCTGACGCCGCCAACGCCCTCGTGAAGCTGGGGCTCCTGCCGTTGCCGTAGGGAGGGGCCGCGCGGGGTGTCCTGGCTGATCAGTCGCGCGGGATGATCTCGATCGATTCGAGGATCGCTTCGATCTCGGCGTCCAGCGCCGTGGCGTCGGTGACGCGACCCTCGGTCTCGATGGCCAGGACCGTCAGCGTGATGCCGATCGTGGTCCGACGAGCGGGGTCCTTGACGTACAGGCGACGGACGCGGGCGGAAAGCCCGTTGTCCATCTCGCCGATGACCTCGTAGCCATCCGCCTTGCGGTGGTTCTTGTTGAGTGCCGAGCGGAGGTTGCGCTTCCAGCGCGCCCGGTTGCCGAAGTCGAGCTTGTCGCGCGGGACGATCTGCGCGTTCTTCACGAGCGCCTCGCGGCTCGCCCAGCGCACGAGCTCGTGATAGGCATTGACGATCCTGTTGTCGTTCTTGCGCTCCTGCGCCACGGCGTAGAGGTGTTCGACGGCCTCCGCCGCGTAGCGCGCTGCGGCCGAACGCTGCTTCTTGTCGAAGGCCTGCTCCGCCTGCGTGCGGCGGACCACGCCCACGGCCAGCAGGAACAGCGACATCGCGGTGCGCTCGACGCCCGTGCCCTCCGCGCTCTCGAGCCAAGCGAGCGCCGCTGGCAGCAACGCATCCTGCACGGCCTGGGCCGCGGCAAGTACGTGAGGTGGGCGCTCGGCGTCGGCGTCCGTGGCCCACGCCATGGACGCACCCGCCACGAGGCCCGTCGCACGGCGCAGCTGCACGCCGTCGGCGGCGATCACGCCGACCGCTTCGGCGTCCACGCCATGGGGCCAGGCGACCAGGGCGAGCACGAGGACACCTGCAACGGCGGAAGGCATGCGTGACCGCTCCCTACCCCCTTCCTGCGCACACCTGCGGGGCCGCGCGCGGCCCCGAGAGGAAGGGCTTGGCGCTCCTGAGAGCCCGCGGGCCACCCGGCGACCGGGCGACCCCCGAGCACCCGCCGCATGTATCGCCAGCGCTACACAGCAAGACCCCAGACCGTCCGGCCGCTAGGCGAGCCCTGATTCATGGGCTCAGGCGGCTTCGTTTGCCGAAATTTCGGCAGAATCCGTATCTCAGGAGATACGGAAGGCGGCGGGGTTCCGCCTCCCCGCCACCCACGCAGAGCCGTCGAACCTGGACCCTTGTGCGGGTGGGCTGACGGCGCGATCGTTCCGGCATGGGGGAGGTCCGCTCGACTCGCCGGATCGCGTGGATCGGAGCGACCGTGGCGGTCCTGCTGGTCGGGGCCGTGCTGCTGCGCGCCCTCCAGCCGGAGGACCCCCCGAAGCCGCTCGGCGTCGCGGAGCCCGATGATCCCGCGGCCGGGGACGCGCAGGGCCCCTCCTTGGAGGGGTCGTCTGCCCCGACCGGAATCGCAACCGCGCGGGCAGTCGCACCGCAGGCGCACGACGTCGACAGGCCCGGTTCGATCGCGGGACGCGTGCTGGAACCTGATGGGACCCCGGTGCCCGGCCTGACGGTGCGCCTACTCCGTGGCACCAGCCCGACAAGGGGCGATGCACCCGAGCATCCGCTTGCCCCAAGGACCGACGCGGAAGGTCGGTACCGCTTCGACGGCGTGTGGCCAGGCCCGTGCCAGCTGCGCGTTGGACGCGGCGCCCGCGACGACGAGGGCGTGGCGCGCGAGTTCGTGCTCGCCGCCGGCGAGGCGCTCGAAGGCATCGACCTCGAGATCCCCCAGGGGCTTCGCCTTCGCGGTCGCGTGGTCGATGTGCACGGAGCCCACTACGGCCCCGCGCGCCTGCGGTTCCGTCGCCGCGACGGACCCGGCACGGACGTGCCCTTCATCCTGCCGGCGGGTGGGGCCTTCGAGGTCCGTGTGCGCCAACCGGGGACGTACGAGGGCTGGGCCGCCGGGGGCGTGCGGTTGGAGGGAACGGTCGAGGCCGGTGGTGAAGCGGCCGAGCTGATCTTCGATCCCGCCAACCGGCAGGACGTGGTGGTCCACATCGTCGACCCGGAGGGCGTGCCAGTGCCTCGCGCCAAGCTCAGCGTCATGCACGGCGGTGGTGACGGCAGCTACGACGGCAAGACCGTGGAAGTCGAAGCTGGCATGCATCGGATCCCACGGGGCGCTCTCGAGCGCTATCTCCAGCTCACCGTCACGGAACCCAGGTCGGCCGAGGGCGAGCCACTTCCCTTCTGCGGCGAGATGATCGAGGTCGCGGCCTCGGAGGCCACCGAGATCCGCATCCAGCTACGCCCCGCAGCAGAGATCCGCGGGACGGTCCTGGGGCCGGCGGACGAGCCCGTGGCGGGCATGGTGGTCACCGCGCAGCCTTGGGTCGTGGGCACCACCGCCGAGACCGGGGGCGCAGCGCAGAGCGACGAGCAGGGTCGCTTCGTCCTTCCCGCGCTTCCGCCAGGTCTCACGCTGTTGCGGATTCGCGATCGCAGTCGCCGATGGCGGCTGGCAGACGCCGTCGAGGTCCATGCACCCCAGGAGGACCTGGTGCTCCGCGTCGAGGAGGCCACCCGCATCGAAGTCGTCGTCGTGGACGCCGACCGCAAACCGCTCCCGGGTGTGAGGGTCGTTGCGCGATCGGCGAATGCCCGGTGGACGAGCGTGCACGGCAAGACGGATGCGGAAGGGCGCGTCGAGCTTGCGGGCTTCTTCGACGGTGAGCTGATCGACGTGAACGCCAACGAGATGAGCGGACTCGCGGAGGGAGGTTGGTCCGAGGGTCCCGTGCGCGCACGCGCGCCAGGCCGCGTGGAGATCGTCCGCTCGGGCACCGTCACGCTGCGCGGCACCGTCGTGGACGAGGACGGCAAGCCTGTGGGCCTGGCACCCGTCACGGTGCGCAGCGTGGGTCCAGGTGGCGCCCAGAGCTTGGCCAGCTCCGAGCCGGTCACCGGCACGTTCGAGGTTGCCCACCTGAAGCCCGGCCGCGCTCGCGTCTGGATCGGTTACGGACGCGACAATCACCTGCCCACCGAGCCGATCGACATCGAGCTTCCCAGCGACGACGTGCGCCTGGTGCTGCGGAAGACCGTCGGGGTGCGGGGGCGCCTGCTCGTCTCGGATCCGCACGCGTGGCAGATCATCTGGCCCGTCGAGATGGGAGGCGGCGTGGGCCAGATCGACGAAGAAGGCCGGTTCCATATCCCGCACGCACGGGGCCCCCGTGGCGCGCTTCTGGCGCGCCCACGGGACATCCGCGACGCGCGAATCGCCATCCTGGAGGACATCGATCCCACGGCGGGCCCGTTCGACCTGGTCGAGCAGCCCGCCGGAACCATCGCGGGGCGCATTCGCGGTTGGCAGGCCGGCACGGTCCGCGCCGACTACCTCACCCTGATCGCCGAGCGCCCTCCGCTGCACGTCGTGGCAGAACCGGTCGCGGACGATGGATCGTTCGTGATCCGGGGGCTGCCGCCGGGCCTCTGGACGTTGCGTGCCTCTACACCGCACGGCACCACGGAGCTCGCGGGCGTCGCCACAGGCAGCGTGGGCATCCGTCTCGAGATGCCGAGCATGGGCCCGGATGTCGAAGCGGCGCCGCGCTGAGAGCCCGAAGCGGCGCCCCAGGGTCGGGCGGCGGCCTGCCTTGGCCGGCCGCGTCTCCATGGGGCCGCCCCTCCTCCGTGGGAACCGCAGCGCGATCAGGGCCGCGTGACGAGCACTTCGTCGAAGATCCCCGCCGCATAGGGCGGCACGTGCCCGCCCAGCCCGGTGAACATGCCTCCCTCGAGCTCGAAGCGCATCTCACCGGAACCCGTGCGCAGCCCATCGATCCCTGTGGACAGCTTCTGGACCCCGTTTCGGTACCAAGCGCCCCGACCGTCGGTCGTGACGCGGAACACGATGTCGTGCAGCGTGCCGTCATCGGGCAGCGTCTCGCCAAACTGCGCGGGAGCACCGTTGGCGCGAACGACGTGGTACACGACGTCCAACCCCGCCTGGGTCGTGCGGCGCACGAGCCCGGCACTGGCCTGCACGGTCGGTCGCGTGAAGGGCCCGCCCGTGTTGGCGTCGGTGATGTAGATTCCCGCTCCGCCCTCCGTACCGCCCGCGACGCTGCCGAGGAAGCAGTAGAGCGTGAAGCCCGCGGAGGCCACGAACGGGGAGCCCGTGTAGCTCGCGCGTCCGCCATCGCCTCCGGTGACGGCGTCACCGAGCTGGAGCGCAGGGGCCGGCGCCCCCGAGCTCGTGTCGACGGACGCGGGCCCCGACACGCTCCAGAACGCGCCAGGGAAGGCCCCGTCGAAGGCGTCTTCGAACAAGACGGTCTCGGTGGGTTCACCTGGACCGGCCCCGCCTCCGCCACCTCCGCCGCCACAAGCGGCAAGGAAGAGGGCGAGGGCCGTCACGCCGAGGGCGTTCGCGATGTAGCTCACGTGGAGCCTCCGGGGCGGGAGGACCGGCCGATTCCGGCTCCCACGAACCCGGAACCCACGAGTCGTCCCGACCGGACAGCCCATCGGCGCGGCAGCGCCGCCAGCGGTACAGTGCCTCGAGGGCCCCATGCGCCGACTTGCCCTGCGCGTCCTGATCGCCTCGGTGGTTGCGAGTGCCTTGATCGGCATCTGGTTGCTGCTCGAAGGCGAGTTCGAAGAGACCCAGGTCAAGGTCTTCCTGACCACGCTCTGCATCTCGGGCGCCAGCATCCTCGGGATGGCGTGTGCGCCAGCGCTGGAGCGGAGGTTGCTGGGCGCCGTTCCGTGGATCGGGCTGATCGCCTCGATCGCGGGCTTCGCCGCCTACATCGCGTTCCTGTGGGCGGAGTACGGCGAGGACGGGCCGTTCAAGACGGCCACCTCCGTGCTCGTCGTGGGCATCGCCGCCACGTACGCATCGCTCCTCGCGCTGGCCCGCCCCCCCGCGCACCAGAGGTGGGTCCAAGCCGGGGCCTACATCGCCGACATCGCGGTCGCCGCGCTGGTGATCGACATGCTGTGGAGCGGCGTGGACTCCTCGGGCCCCTGGCGGCTGCTGGGGGCGCTCTCCATCCTCTTGGCCGCGTTCACGATCCTCCTGCCGATCCTGGGCCGCCTCGGACGCGACGCCTCGGTGGCCGACCCCGGACATGCCCCGGCCCTTCGGCACTGCCCCTCGTGTGGCACGTCGCTTCACGAGGTGGGCGCCGGAGCCTGCGCGGCGTGCGGTGCCCGGTTCCGCGTGGAGTTCACGCCGTCCGCGTCTTGATCGCCGCGGCGCCGCAGATCAGGGCTCCGGCCGGCCAAGCCTCCGGGCGACGCAGTGCGGCTATCCTCTGCAACTCCAGGAGGTCCCATGAAAGCCCATCTCGCCGTCCTCGTCGCGTTCACCCTCTGTTCCGCTTGCGGCGACAGTGGCAGCTCATCTTCGAACCCGTTCGAACAACCGGGCATGCCCGCCGGCTTCCCCGCCGATGCGAGCTCGATCGAAGACATGATGAAGGGCGGCGGGAAGATCCAGCTGACCGACGAGATGATGCAGGGCTACGTCGACGTCTTGAGGGAGCTCAAGGACGTCAAGACGCCCACGGCGGCGATGCTCGCGCGCTACAAGCTGGACTTGGTCAAGTGGGGTCAGATCTCGATGGTCGTCGGCACGAGCATGGGGCGCGCCATGCTCTCCGACGCACGCCCGCGCATGCAGGAACAGCTGGCCAAGGCGCGGGAGCAAGCGGCCAACGCCACGAACGATAGCCAGCGGCAGATCGCCGAGATGCAGGTGCAGGCTCTCGAGAAGCAGCTCGAGGGGCTGAAGGACATCGGCGAGGCCAACGAGATCGATCGCAAGAACCTCGAGGTGATCAACCGCTGGAAGGACCGATTGGAGGCCGCCCGGCGCTGATGGACCACGCAAGCGTGCCCTCCGGGCCCGATGCTCCTGGCGGCCGGCTGGCCGCCTCACGCTTGGGGTCCGCTCCGCGTACCGTGAAGGACATGCAGCGCCAGCCGCACGTCCTCCTCGCCGTAGCCGGAGCGTTCTTCTTCGTGGTCGCCGTCGACTACCTGCTCGGTCGCGACTGGGGCTTCGGGCTGGCGTGGGCAGCTGGCGGTGCCCTCATGACCCTTGCCGCGCTCATCTCGCGCCGCAAGGCCCGCGAGCGGGCACGCTCGCTTCTCGCGAAGGAAGCAGGAGCAACCCCTCCCGCCGCACCCTGACGGGCAGTCAAGGGCCCGGGGCGTCGCGCCGCACCAAGCTCGCGAGCAGGTAGCGGAAGGCGCGCGTCGAGCTGGGTCGCCTGCGCCACCACGCCCACAGATGGGGACGGGCCGAGCGCCAGCGTCCGGCGCGCACGTGCAGCAGCGCGCGGCGACGGGCGATCTGGCGCAACACACCCCGCGGGTTGCTCGCGTGTGCGGCGTAGCGCTCGAGGATGTGCAGGTGGTCCAACGCGACAGCGGTTCCGTCGGACGTCTTCTGCTTCGTGTCGGCGCCGCTCCCCTCGTGCTTGCGCCACGTGGACAGCACCGCGGGGTTCTCGACGAGCCGGTGCCCGGCCAGGTGGAAGCGGAAGAGGAACTCCGTGTCCTCGCTGACCCGGTACTCGCGGGAGAAGCGCAGCGCCCGGGCCACACCGGTTCGGAGCATCAGCGAGGACGGCAATCCCCACGCGCCCTCGAGCATGGCGTCGAGCGAGTCAGGCGTCTTCCACGAGCTGCGCGAGAAGACCGTGGGCTCCTTGCGGTGCCAGCTGCCATCGAAGCGGGCATCGCAAAGGACGGCGGCCGCTTCGGGGTGTTCGGCCGCGACGGCCAGCTGTCCTTCGAGGTAGCCCGGGAGCCAGATGTCGTCGTCGTCCAGGAACGCCAGCCACGGCGCACGGGCCTCGTCGATGCCGCGGTTGCGCGCGGCGGCCGTGCCCCCGTTCGCCTGGCGCACGATGCGCAGACGCGGATCGCGGCCGAAGGCCTGCTCCACGACGTCCGCGGTCCCATCCGTCGAGCCGTCATCGACGACGACCAGCTCGAACCGCGGTTCGGTTTGCTCCAGGACCGAGCGGATGGCCTCCTGGACCAGCGTGGGGCGGTTGTAGACGGGCACGACGACCGTCACGAGCGCGCGGTCGTCCTGCGAGGGCAACGGCTGCGGGTCGTCCACGTCCACCCGCTCGGCTAGCCGCGCGTGCGAGGGCCCTGACGCCGCTTGCCCTCGCCGGGCATGGCGCGGTCGGAGCGCCGCGGCCGGTTGGGGCCGCGGCCCGTCTCGTTGGCCTCGCGCCGGGCATCCTTGCGCTCGGGCTTGGTGCCCTTGCCTGCGCGCTCCTCGCGCGTGGACTTGGGCTTGGTCGCGGGCTTCTTCGCGCTCTTCTTCTTGGCTGCCATGGTGCACCTCCTTCGGCGCGCTGTTGCCGGGCCCCAGTCTACGCGTCCCTCCCCGCACGCCCGGACTCTTGCGGTGGTCGTACGGGAGGCCGGGGCAGCTCGCGCTTGCCTGCCGAGAGGACGTCGCGAACGGTGAGCCGGGACACCTGGAGGCGCACCCCCCTCTGGTGGCCTCTCCCAGGAGTCGGGCACCTGGGCGAGGCCCGCCGCTCCTGCCTTGTCAGTTCGTCATGGCTGCGGCACCCCCTCCAATGAAACGGGGGTCGGCTCGACTATCCTGCCCGCGTCGGACGGCGCAGAGGTCGGCAGTTCCTTGGTGCGAACAGCCCGTGTGTCAGTTGGAC
>JBFWRP010000054.1:0-10867 GCA_050248855.1 Planctomycetota bacterium
CCCGACCACGTCGACAAGCAGCAACAACAGCGCACCGCCAACCGCATGGTGAAGAAGCTTCGCGCCATGGGATTCGACGTCGAGCTCAAGGAGGCCGCCACCGCTGCGTAGGGAGTTTCATTGCAGGGGAAGCGCTCGGCGAGGCGGTCGCAGAGCCAGAGCATGGAAGGCCCGGTGGCATCGTGGACCCCGCCGTGGGTCTCGCTCGGAACCAGGTCGCCCGCGGGCGGAGTCGCCAGCACGCCGTTCACGAAGATCTCGTGGGAGCGCGTGTCACGCGTCCAGAGCGTCGTTCCGCTCGGATCGGTGGCAGGCACGAGATCGACCTGGAACAACGGCACGTTGCGGACGAGATCGCGCAAGACCACGCCGAGCGGATCGTCGCTCATGATCTCGTAGGCGAAGCGCACGACGGGCCAGACGACATCCTTCACGTTGCGGTTGCCGGCATCTGCGGCAACGGCGTCGGCCGACGTGGACACGTCGCGGGGCAGGTGGAAGCCCTGGAACGTCTTGCCCGGCAGGGCATCCCACCACGCCATGAGCTCGCCCTGGTGCTCGCCGTCCCAGCCCGTCTGGACACCATCGAGGGTTACCAGCACGTGGATGTCGAGGGCGCCCGGGGCGACGCGTCCATCGGCGGCTTCGCAAAGCAGATGCGCCCAGGTGGCGCCGTGGCTGTGGCCGACCACCACGACGCGCGTCGGCACGGTCTGCCCATCCATCCAGCTCTCCGCCGCTTGGCGCAACACGGAGAGCGCCTCGACGAAGCCGAGCTGGTCCAGCCGATCGGGGCGACCGTTGCCATCGGCGTCCGGCGCGCGCAGGCGATCGGCGAAGTGCCGCTCCACGACGGCCACGCCGCGGCCCTCGAAGAACGCACGCAGCTTGGGCCCCGCGCTGCCCGGCACGTCGAGGTACGTCTCGTTGGCCACTGGCGACAACGGGAAGGCCGAGCTGGTGTGGCCGGAGAACGTCATCAGCAAGACGTCCGGCTTGGCGACGCCGTCGAGGTCCACACCGGGCCCACCTGTCGCACCGGGATCGACAGGCGGCGGGGTTCCCCCATCGCGGCCGCCACCGCCACCGCCACCTCCGCAGGCCGCCAGCGCCAAGACGAGGAGCAGCGCAGCTGCGCGGACGAAACGAGGCAAGGAGGAGGTCACGAGGGCTCCAGGGAACCATGTCCGGGCGCGGATGCGTGCGCATCGTCGGGGGCGATCGGAGGACGCGCCTGCTTTGACGCCGCCGATGCCAACGGGACGGCGGCCCTGGACACGCGATCCGCAGGCTTCCGGACGCCGGTCCGGAGAGGTTACCTGGGTCGCGGCCGGCCGCCTTGGTCGCGCCGTGGAGGTCCCCCATGGCGGACGACGCACCGTTCCTCCCGTGGGAGCACGTGGGCCAGGAGCCCGTCACGCCGGGCAAGCGCGTGGGCCTGCTCGTGGATCCGCGCCGCTGCGTCGGATGCCACGCCTGCGCCGTCTCCTGCAAGACCGAGCACGACGTGGCGCTCGGGGGCTTCCGCATCCGGACGCATTACCTGCGCCGCCCGGATCGCGATACGCACCTGTTCTTCCCCATGATGTGCATGCATTGCCAGGATGCGCCGTGCATCCCCGCGTGCCCCAACGATGCGGTGGTGCGACGCGCGGACGGACGCGTGGACATCGACAAGGACTCCTGCCAGGGCGACACGAGCTGCATCGCAGCCTGCCCCTACGACGCGATCCACCTGGACCCCCACACGCAGCAGGCCGACAAGTGCAACCTGTGCGCACATCGCACGGACGTCGGCATGGTCCCGGCGTGCGTCGAAGTCTGCCCCACCGAGGCGCTGCGCTATGGCGACTTCGGGGACCTGGACAGCCAGGTCTCGCGCATCGCCGACGCGGACGACGCCAAGCCCCTGCGCCCGGAGCACGAGACGCGCCCCACGATCGCCTACGTGGGCCTGCAGGCCTGGATGGGCGAAGCCGCCCGCGGCGTGCAGCTGCAGGACGGCGAGAACGACATCGTCTACGAGCGCTGATGCCGGAGCCCACCATGACGCCGTACGACCCGACCCGTCGCGACGTGATCAAGACCACGGCGGCCGCCATGGCCCTCGGTGCGCTCGGTGGCACGCTGATGCCGCCCTGGGAGGCCGTGGCCGACGAACCTCCGGCAGGCGACCGCCCGAGCCGGCGCACGATCGACTACCGCAAGGCGAAGGCCACGCCGACCGTCTGCTTCGGTTGCACCACCCAGTGCCACGTGCTCGGCTGGGTCCAGGACGGTCGCGTCGTGCGCATCAGCGGCAACCCGCTGGATCCCAACAGCCACGGCCACATCTGCAGCAAGGCCAACGGCATCGTCCATGGCACCTACTACCCGGGCCGCCTCCTCTATCCCATCCGCCGCGTCGGCAAGCGCGGCGAAGGCAAGTGGAAGCGCATCACGTGGGACGAGGCGTACACCGAGATCGCCGCGCGGCTGCAGAAGCTGCGTGAAGACGGTCGCCCGGACAAGTTCGCCATCCAGGTCGGACGCGACAAGACGGCCGGGCTGACCGCGCGGTTCCTGTCCAGCGTCGGCAGCCCCCACGGCTTGAACCGCCGCTCGATCTGCAGCTCCAACAACCGCCTCGGGACGATGACGTACTACGGCACGATCATGGACTGGGGAGCGCCGGACCTCGCGCGCACGAAGTACGTCCTCAACTTCGGCAGCAACCTGATGGAGGCGCATCAGGGAGGCTTCGGGGGCATCCAGCGGCTGCAGGAGGCGCGCATCGATCGCGGCGCCAAGCTCGTCACCTTCGAGGTTCGCCCGAGTGCGACGGCCAGCATCAGCGACGAGTACCACCGCGTCACCGCGGGCAGCGATGGCTGCATCGCCATGGCCATGGCCCACGTGCTGGTCAAGGAGGGCCTGGCCAAGCGCGCGTTCTGGGACCGCTGGTGCAACATCCCCTTCGCCGAGATCGCCGCCCACGTGGAGCCCTTCACGCCCGAGCTCGCGGAGCGCGAGTCCGGCGTCGCCGCCGCGACCATCCGCCGGCTCGCTCGCGAGTTCGCGGCGGCCAGCCCCCGCTGTACGACGCTCCTCAACCGCGGCATCGCCAAGCACGTGAACGGCATCCACGGCAGCCGCGCGGTGTTCCTCCTGGACATCCTGGTGGGCAACGTCGGCCAGCCCGGCGGCTTCGGCATCGTCAACCGCGGGGGCTGGAAGGGCGACTGGGGCCACGAGGGCCTGCCGCTGGTCGGCGAGCCCGGACCGAAGCCGCCCAAGCCGCCTACGTGGAAGCCCGGCATGGCGTGCTTCGACGAGCTGCCCCAGGACGTGAAGGACGCCTACGAGCGGCTGCCGGACGCCTGGAAGGCGAGGTACCAGGGCGAGCTGATCACGCCCACGCAGTACCCGCTGGCCTGGCAGTGGCAGGTCATGAAGGTCGGGCAGATGAACTACCCGTGGATCCGCGAGGGACGGGCCAAGATCGACACGCTGTTCACGTACTGCTTCAACGGCGCCTACGGCTACCCCGAGGCCAAGGTGTGCCGCGACGTCCTCGCCGACGAGTCGCTGATCCCGTTCCACGTGAGCATCGACATCGCCTACAGCGAGACGGCGGCGCTCGCGGACATCATCTTGCCGGAGGCGACGGCGCTCGAACGCTGGGACGCGCAGTCGACCAACGCCTGGGACCAAGTGCCGTTCACGGGCGTGCGCCAGCCGCTCGTGAAGCCGCCGGGCGAATGCAAGAGCGTGTGGTGGATCTACCACGAGCTGGCCAAGCGGCTGGGCCCGGACGTGTTCCAGTACTGGGACTTCCCGTCGGACGAGAACTACTACAGGCGCTACTACGCGAACCTCCCGATCTCGTGGGAGCAGCTCAAGCGGCAGGGCGTGTGGCAGCCCGCGGATCGCGAGCCGGACTACGAGCTCTTCGAGCGTCCCCTGACGACGGAGGAGATGGAGGGAGCCTCGATCGACGAGGCGACGGGCCGCGTGACCAAGGAGATCAAGGGCAAGAAGGAGACCATCGGCATCGTGATGGACGGCAAGCCCGTCCGTGGCTTCCCCTCCCCCAGTCGCAAGATCGAAGTGCGCCAGCCGATCTTCCAACAAGCCGCGGCCGTCGTCGGTCTCTCCGATCACCCCATCGCCAACCCCTTGCCGACGTGGTTCCCCAATCCCGCGCACGCGGCGATGAAGAAGGAGGAGCTGCGTTTCGTGACGTTCAAGTGGAACGTGCACACGCAGGGACGTACGGCTCATCACAAGTACCAGGCGGAGATCGTGCACGGGAACCCGATCTGGATCGCGCCGGAGACGGCCGCCCGGCTCGGCATCGCCGATGGCGACATGCTCGAGGTCGAGATCCGGCGTCCCGCGGGCCCCGTGTGGAACAGCGACCCCTCGCGCACGTGCGGCACGCTCCGGCAGGTCGCGCGCATCGTGCCGGGCGTCTCTCCGGACCTCCTGGCCGTCTCGCACCACCTGGGGCACTGGGAGTTCGGCCCGCTGGGCGCCGGTCAGCTGAAGGGCACGCCGGGCGGCGAAGCCATGGACCCCGCGTTGCTCGCCGACCGCGACATCCCCGACAACGTGTGGTGGGCCAAGGAGAAGGGCGGCATCGGCACGGGCGTCCCCCTCAACGACGCGATGCCCATCGCTCCGACGCCGCTCTCCGGCGGCCAGGCCTGGTACGACTGCGTCTGCACCGTACGCAAGGTTCCAGGCTAGCGCTGGACGGCGGCGACGAGTGCGCGCGCCCGCGCCTGGATGCCGGCGAAGTCGCGGGCAGCCATCAGCTCGGACGTGAACAGGACGGCGGCGAAGCCCACGCCGAACGCGCCCGCATCGAACCAGGCGCGTGCGTTGTCGGCGTCCACGCCGTTCGTCGGCACGACGCGCAGGAAGGGCAAGGGGCCGAGCACGGCCCGCAGCCACGAGGGGCCGCCGGCCGGGGCGGGGAAAAGCTTCTGGAGCGGTGCGCCCATGCGGTGCGCGGCGAGCAGCTCGGTCGGCGTGTGCGCACCCGCGACGAGCGGGACGTCCAGCTCGCGCGCGGCCGTCGCGACCAGCGGGTCGGCAACGGGGGACACGAGGAAGCGCCCCCCGGCGTCGACGACCGCACGCGCCTGGTCGACCTCGAGCACGGTCCCGGCGCCCACGAGCAGTCCGGGCTCGCGGGCGAAGCGGGCGATCAGGTCGAGCGCACCCGGCGTGGTGAGCGTGATCTCGAGCGACCGGAAGCCCCCGGCGACGGCGGCCTCCAGCGCCCGCTCGGCCAGGTCCTGGTCGTGCGTGCGCACGATGGCGCTGGCGCGCGCCTGGGCCAGGTGCGAGATCGTGGCGTCGAGGTTGCCCATGGCGGAGGATGCTCCCTGGACGGGCGGGACGTTCCCGCGTCGACGGTCACGGTATCCGCGGAGTCCACGTGCTCTTCGCTTGGCTCCGCCGTCGTCGCCGCCGCCGCTTGCTCGCGCGCCCGTGGGCCGAGGAGGACCTCGCCACGCTCGAGTCCTTGCGCTTTGCCGTTCCCGTGCCCGAGGCCTCGAAGGCCCGCTGGCGGGACATCGCGCGCGTGCTCGAGGCGGAGATCCACTGGGAGGGACGCGGGGGGCTCGAGGTGACACGCGCCATGCGCTTCGCCGTGGCCGGCAGCGCCGCGCGGATGGCCATCGGCCTCCCCGACGGAGCCTTCGATCGCGTGCGCACCGTGCTGCTGACTCCGGACGACTTCCGGCCGTCCGAGCCCCCCGTGGACGAGCTGGGCATCGTGCACGTCGATGCGCGCCACGTGGGCGAAGCGTGGCACGAGGGCATCGTGCTCCTCTCCTGGGACGAGGTCGTCGCAGCCTTGGAGGAACCCGGCGTCGGGCAGGACGTGGTGGTCCACGAGTTCGCCCACCAGCTCGACCTGGGCGCGGACAGCTGGTTCGACGGCACACCTGATCTGGCCAGTGCCGCCGAGCGCGCCCGCTGGCGCGACGTCATGCAGCGCGAGTACGACGCGCTGGTGGCGGCCGTCGGGCGCGGCGCCAAGACGTTCCTCGATCCGTACGGTGCGACCAACCCGAGCGAGTTCTTCGCCGTCGTGAGCGAGGAGATCTTCGACCGTCCCCGCGGGCTCGCCGCGCGGCACCCGGAGCTGTACGCGGTGCTCGCCGCGTTCTACGGCCAGGACCCCGCGGCCGCGCTGCCGTAGCATCCGCACCATGCACACGAGGCCCGGCCGCCTGCTGCTCGTCCCGCTCGTCCTGCTGCTCGCGGCCATGGGCCGCGCCGAGGAGCCACCCATGCCGCGACCGACGTCGTCGCTTGACGCGCAGCAGGTCGAGGCGTTCGCCGCCCTGGCGCTCGCCGGCATCCCGCGCGAGTACCCGAACAAGACGGGCCACGTGTACCTGGACGACAGCTCACCGCGTCCACCGCGGGAAGCGCACCCCGTGTTCTTCGGCTGCTTCGACTGGCACAGCGCCGTGCACGGCCACTGGATGCTTGTGCGCCTGCTGCGCCTGCACCCGGAGGCGCCCGTTGCCGCGCGCATCGTGGGGCTGCTCGACCGGCAGCTGACGGCGGAGAAGCTCGAGATCGAGGCGGCGTGGTTCCGACGTCCCGAGAACAAGTCCTGGGAGCGCACGTACGGCTGGGCGTGGTTGCTGCGGCTGGCGCAGGAGCTGCGGACCTGGGACGACCCGCGCGCCGCGAAGTGGGCGAGGGCCCTGCGGCCGCTCGAGGTGGAGATCGTGCGCCTCGCCAAGGGCTTCCTCCCGGCGTCACGCTGGCCGCTGCGCTCGGGCCTGCACATCGACTCGGCCTTTGCCCTCTCGTTCTTCCTCGACTACGCGCGCGCCGTCGGCGACGCCGAGCTCGAGCGGCTGGCGGTAGATCGGGCACGTGCGTGGTACCTGGCCGATCGGGACTACCCCATGCACTACGAGCCCTCGGGCTTCGACTTCTTCTCGTCGGGGCTGAACGAGGCCGACTTGATGCGCCGCGTGCTGGACACGAAGGCGTTCTCGGCGTGGTTGGACGGGTTCTTCCCCTCGCTGGCCGACGGCACGCTGGGCCCGCTGCTCGAGCCGGTCGACGTGCCGGACGTCACGGACGGCCACCTCGTCCACTTGGCGGGACTCGACCTCACGCGCGCGTGGACGATGAACGGCATCGCCGCGGCCCTGCCGCACGATGACCCGCGGGCCGCCACGCTCCGCGCCTCGGCGGCGCGCCATGCGAAGCATGGGCTGGCCTACGTCAGCAGCGGCCACTACGAGGGTGAACACTGGCTTGCGACCTTCGCCGTGTACCTGCTCACGGACGCGGGATTGCGCGCAGGAGGCTGAACCCGTGATGCGGAGCCGCGAAGCGGCGACGCGGGCAGGGGTCGCCGTTCGACGGTCGACGAACTTCGATGTCAGAGCGACCCCGGATGTGTCAGGACCCTTGCCGCGGCGCCGCGCAGCGGCAACGTGGGCAAGGTGCCTGACACGCAGGGGTCGCGATCGCCGGCCGGCGGACGTCGCACTTCGGTGTCTGACACCGTGCCCCCGTCGCTATCGCTCCGAAGCACGGGTTCAGACACCTCCGCGCGCCTCGCGCGACCCCGGATGTGTCAGGACCCTTGCCGCGGCGCCGCGAAGCGGCAACGTGGGCAAGGTGCCTGACACGCAGGGGTCGCGGTTCGCCGGTCGGCGGACGTCGCACTTCGGTGTCTGACACCGTGCCCCCGTCGCTATCGCTCCGAGGCACGGGTTCAGACACCTCCGCGCGCCTCGCGCGACCCCGGATGTGTCAGGACCCTTGCCGCGGCGCCGCGCAGCGGCAACGTGGGCAAGGTGCCTGACACGCAGGGGTCGCGATCGCCGGCCGGCGCACGTCGCACTTCGGTGTCTGACACCGCGCCACCGTCGCTTCGCTCCGAGGCACGGGTTCAGACACCTCCGCGCGGCTCGCGCGACCCCGGATGTGTCAGGACCCTTGCCGCGGCGCCGCGCAGCGGCAACGTGGGCAAGGTGCCTGACACGCAGGGGTCGTGGTTCGCCGGTCGACGAACGCCGCACTTCGGTGTCTGACACCGTGCCCCCGTCGCTATCGCTCCGAGGCACGGGTTCAGACACCTCCGCGCGCCTCGCGCGACCCCGGATGTGTCAGGACCCTTGCCGCGGCGCCGCGTAGCGGCAACGTGGGCAAGGTGCCTGACACGCAGGGGACGCGGTTCGCCGGTCGACGAACGCCGCACTTCGGTGTCTGGACGTTCCACGCTCGTTCCGCGCTCCCGCGCGGATTCGGCGCTCGGGCTACGCCCTCGCGGCAGGGGGGCTATTCCGTACCCCCCCTGCACCCCTCACGGTCCCTCCTGCACCTCTCACGGGGTTCAGACACCTCCGCGCGCCTCGCGACCCGGGAGTGGGGACGGACTCGCGGTTGGCGCCCACCACGCAAGCGGCTCCAGCAACACGGGCGTCGCACCGTGCGCGCGTACCGCGTCGAGGAAGCCGCCGAGACGGCAGAACGGGAGCAGGCGCGCGCGGCGCTCGACGGGACCGAAGAACGAGTCCCAATGGCAAGGCACCACGTAACGCGGGCGCAGTCGCTCGATCAGACCCTCCACGTACCGCGGTCGCCATGTCCAGCCGATCGCACAGGCACATAGCACGTCGGCCCGCAGCCCCTCCAGGGCCTCGTCCACGTAGTCGGACGAGTCCACGTGCAGCACCGAAGCGCCAGGCCCCTCCAGGTGCCAGGACAACACCTCGCCGTGGCGGAAGCGACGCAAGCGCGCGGGCCAACGCGGCGGCGTGGAGATCGAGCCCGGTAGCGGCACGCGCCCATAGACGCGGCCGTGGCGGGAGCGCAACGCGCGCACGGTGACCGGGCCGCAGGCGATCGTGTCGCCCGCGGTCACCACGTGCATCTGCGCCGCGGGCAGGCCGGCTGCCTGCGCCACCTGCGCGACATCGCGGCTGCCGACCAGCCGAGCGCCCGTGAGGCGACACAGGTCGGGCGCATCCAGGACGTGGTCGTGGTGCGCATGGCCCACGAGCACGTCGTCGGCCTCCGGCACGTGCCGCCGGATCGCATCGACGTCGGGACGCAGGCGCGTGAACAGGGTCCGCAAGACCCCGGGGCGCGAGACGAACGGGTCGAGGACCAAGGTGCGCCCCGCCCAGCAGACGGTGAACCCGGCCGTGCCCAGGAAGCGGAGCGCCAGCGACGGCGCGCGGGCCTCGAGCTCGGCCGGTTCCAGGGTCGGCGTGAACCAGCGGGCGTCGGGACGCGCGAGCATGTCGGGAGTATGCGTCCGCCGTTGCGTGAACGTTGCACGATCCGTGCAGGAAGGTTGCCGGCCGCCCCCCTCGCCTCCTCGTTTGCTCGTGCACGGAGGCACCGGTCATGGCCATGGCATCCCTCGCGGGCAGCGCGCGCACCTCGCTTCGCCTTGCGTCCGGCCGGGACGCGCGGGCGATCCTCCGGGGCCTTTCCTTCGCCGGCGTCGGCGGCCTCACGGCCCTGCTGCTCTCCAACGTGTTGCCGTACTTCGGACCGGGCGCCGACGAGATGCCGTTCCTCCTCGAGAAGGGGGCCTTGGGCGTCGACCCGGTGTGGCGGACGGTGTTCGACCTCCACGTGGCAGGCGGCGCCCTCTGCCTCGTCGTCGCGCTTCCGCTGTTCTCCCGCCGGCTGCTGCGCCGACACCCCGGGTGGCATCGGGCGTTGGGCTGGAGCTACGTGACGTCGGTCCTCGTGCTCGTGGCCCCGACCGGACTCTGGCTGGCGCCCACGGCCAAGGGCGGCTTCGCGGGCCAGAGCGGGTTCGCCGTGACGGGCCTGTACCTGTTCGCCACGACGGCACTCGGCGTGCGCGAGGTGCTTCGGCGCGACTTCGCCGCGCATCGCGCCTGGATGGTGCGCAGCTACGCCTTGGCCGCTTCGGCCTTGTCCTTCCGCGTCCTCTACGTGGCCCTCGAGATCGCCCGCGTTCCCCACGCGTACGTGATCGGCGTCTGGGCCTCGTTCGGCCTCGATCTCGTCGTGGCCGAGCTGTTCATCGGTCGGGCGGTACGCCGCCCCCAGCCTCGAAGGAGTCCCTCATGAGCGCATTGCTTTCCTGGATCGCCGGAGGCGTGGCCTCCGCCGTCGTCACCGCCCACTTGGTGATGCCACCTCCCTCACGGCCCACGCGTCCCGACGCGACGCTGGACGACGTCCGCATTCGCCAGCAGGTCCTCGAGCCGCTGCGCGAACGGGCGCTGGAGCGGCGCATGTTCAGCCGCGCGATGCCGCGGTGGGACGAGGACAGCTTCCAGTACCGTCCCCTCGCGCCGACGCCGGCGACGGCCCCGGTGCTCGCCTTCGTCGTGGAGCAGGCGGCGCGCTTCGGACGCGAAGGTGCGACGCGCGTCGTGTGGCATGGGCGCCTGGACCGCAGGACAGGTCTCGTGTCCCTGGCCACCCCTGATGACGCGCCCGACGCGTCGCACCGCGTCTGGCGACCCGCCTCCGACGTGCTCCCGCGACCCGACCTGCCACATGGCGGACCACTCCGCCTGCCGGAGGCTGTCACGTCCGATCCGCAGCTGCGCTGACGGGAGCCCGATCGGGTCGCCAGGGCCCCGTGAGGGGTGCAGGGGGGTGCGGATTTGCCCCCCTGCTGCGCAGGCGAAGCCGGAGCACCGAGTCCGCGCGTGAGCGCGGAACGAGCGTGGAGCGACCAGACACCGAAGTGCGACGTTCGCCGGCCGTCGAACCGCGACCCCTGCGTGTCAGTTCGTCATGGCTGCGGCACCCCCTCCAATGAAACGGGGGTCGGCTCGACTATCCTGCCCGCGTCGGACGGCGCAGAGGTCGGCAGTTCCTTGGTGCGAACAGCCCG
>JBFWRP010000055.1:0-8815 GCA_050248855.1 Planctomycetota bacterium
GGACCTGGCCAATCGCGTGCTGCCGGCTCGAAAACGTCGGAGATACGAGCGCGTCGTAAAGGCCCTGCCCGGCAGGTACCCCATCCGAAGGAGGAACCGTGCGGCTTAAGTCACCGGCATTGGTGTCTGACACCGCGCCACCGTCGCTGTCGCTCCGAGGCGCAGGTTCAGACACCTCCGCGCGCCTCGCGATTCGCCCGCGGGCGGACGTCGCGACCCCGGATGTGTCTGGACCCTTGCCGCGGCGCCGCACCGTGAGGGGTGCAGGGGTGGTAGGGACTAGCACCCATGCCGCGAGGGCGGAGCCTGAGCGCACACTCCGCGCGGGAGCGCGGAACGGAAGCGAGAGCGTCGCACCTCTACAGGCAACGCAGGGCACATCCGAGACTCGCCGTTGACCGAGGCAGCAACGTGGGCAAGGTGCCTGACACGCAGGGGTCGCGGTCGCCGGCAAGCGACCGTCCCACTGCTGGGTCGGAGCGACCCCGGATGTGTCTGGACCCTTGCCGCGGCGCCGCGCAGCGGCAACGTGGGCAAGGTGCCTGACACGCAGGGGTCGCGGTCGCCGGCGGGCGGACGTCGCACTTCGGTGTCTGACACCGCGCCACCGTCGCTGTCGCTCCGAGGCGCAGGTTCAGACACCTCCGCGCGCCTCGCGATTCGCCCGCGGGCGGACGTCGAAGTTCGGGATCCGAGTCCAGGCGGAGCGCACGGCGGCTCGTTCCGCGCTCCCGCGCGGACTCGGCGCTCGGGCTACGCCCTCGCGGCAGGAGGGCGATTCCGTTCCGCCATCTTCCGCCCGCGCAAGGGGAAACCTGCTCGAAGCGCCGCAGAGCAGTTGTTCCGCGCTCCCGCGCGGACTCGGCGCTCGGGCTACGCCCTCGCGGCAGGAGGGCTATTCCGTACCCCTCCTGCACCTCTCACGGGGGTCGCGGTCGCCGGCAAGCGACCGTCGCACTTCGGTGTCTGACACCGCGCCACCGTCGCTGTCGCTCCGAGGCGCAGGTTCAGACACCTCCGCGCGCCTCGCGATTCGCCCGCGGGCGGACGTCGAAGTTCGGGATCCGAGTCCAAGCGGAGCGCACGGCGGCTCGTTCCGCGCTCACGCGCGGACTCGGCGCTCGGTGGTTCAGCGCAGCGCTTCGTTGATGGCGTCGAGGGCGGCGGGGGCGGGTCGCAGGCGCGACAGCGGCAGGCTCCACAGCGGCTCGTCGGCCACGTGCATCTCGTCCGCCATCGTCGGCGTGTCGGGGTTGAAGTAGAAGAGGCCCGTCAGGAACCGCGACTGGTCGTCCCGGTCCTCGCGCAGCAGGCGCTCGGCCGCTGCCTTGTCGCGCGGGTCGTGCATGGCTTCGTCCAAGCGACGGATCCAGACCGAGCCGCCGTCGGGCATCGGGACCTCGACGTGCTCCCCCTCCTTGAAGGTGGTGTCCGGGACGTCCCACGACGGGACGAAGCCCAGCTCGTGCACGCGCCCCTCGTGGTCACGACCGTAGTCGTAGGACTTGGTCGAGCCCTCGTGGTTGTTGAACGTCACACACGGGCTCAGCACGTCGAGGACGGCCGTGCCCGGGTAGGCGATGGCGGCCTTCAGCAGCTCGAGGAGCTGCTTGCGATCGGCGGAGAACGACCGCGCGACGAACCCGCAGCCCAGGTCCAACGCGACCGCGCAGAGATCGATCGGCGGCAGCTCGTTGGTGGTGCCGTTCTTGAGCTTGCTACCCTCGTCGGCGGTGGCGCTGAACTGCCCCTTCGTGAGGCCGTACACGCCGTTGTTCTCGATCACGTAGACGATCGGGATGTTGCGACGCACGGCGTGCATGAACTGGCCCAGGCCGATCGACGCCGTGTCGCCATCGCCCGAGACGCCAATCTGCACCAGCGAGCGGTTGGCCAGGGCCGCGCCGGTCGCCACGGACGGCATGCGCCCGTGGACCGAGTTGAAGCCCCACGCCCGGTTCATGAAGTACGCGGGGGTCTTCGAGCTGCAGCCGATGCCCGACAGCTTGGCCACCCGGTGCGGCTCGACCGACATCTCGTAGAACGCCGACACGATGGTGTTCGTGATGACGTCGTGGCCGCAGCCCTTGCACAGCGTGCTGGGCTGGCCCTTGTAGTCGGCGACCTCGAGGCCGATGCGGTTGGACTTGGGCCCGCGGGTCGGGGCCTCTTGCGTCTCGACGTCGGCCATCACGCACCTCCCTTGGCGCGGCTCGCTTCGGCCGCGCGGATCGCGTCGCTCACGGTGCGCGCGTCCAGCGGAAGACCCTCGTAGTAGCGCACCGAGCGAAGCCGGGTGTGCAGCTCGGCGGGCAGCTCGAGCTTCAGGAGCTGCAGCATCTGCCCATCGCGGTTCTGCTCGACCACGTAGACCACGTCGTGGTCGGCGACCCACGCCGCCACGGCGTCGGTGAACGGGAAGCCCCGGATGCGCATGTAGTCCGTCGCGATGTCGTCTTCGGCGGCGAGCTGGTCGCGCGCCTCGGTCACGGCGTGGTGGCTGGTGCCGTACGCCAGGATGCCGATCTCGGCGCCGTCGCCGCTGTCGTGCGGGTGCGGAACCAACGACGCGGCTCCGGCCAGCTTGCGCGCCAGGCGGTCCATGTTGCGGGCATACACCTGGCCCGACTCGCTGTAGCGCGCGTACTCGTCGTGGCCGCTGCCGCGCGTGAAGAAGGCGCCCTTGCCACCCGGCGTGCCGGGCAGCGTCCGCCACGGGATCCCGTCCCCGTCGACGTCCTTGTAGCGGCCCCAGTCCTCGACCTCGGCCAGGCCTTTCTCGTCGAGCACCTTGCCGCGGTCGATGCCGCCCTCGGGGTAGGCGAAGGGCTCGGCCATCCACAGGTTCATGCCGAGGTCCAGGTCCGTGAGCACGAACACGGGCGTCTGGAGGCGCTCGGAGATGTCGAAAGCCGCCTGGGCCATCTCGTAGGCCTCGTTGATGTCGGACGGGTACAGGCACGGGTGCCGCGTGTCGCCGTGCGAGTTGAACGCGCAGAACAGCACGTCGCCCTGCATGGTCCGCGTCGGCAAGCCGGTGCTGGGCCCGGTGCGCTGGACGTCGAAGATCACGCCGGGGATCTCGGCGTAGTAGGCGAGCCCGATGAACTCGCTCATGAGGCTGATGCCCGGGCCGCTCGTGCTGGTCATGGCGCGCGCGCCGGCCCAGCCGGCCCCCACGACCATGCCGATGGCGGCCAGCTCGTCCTCGGCCTGGATCACGGCGATGTCGAGCTTGCCCTGCTCGTTCTTGCGGTGCTCCGAGGCGAGGTCGATCAGCGACTCGGTGAGGCTCGACGAGGGCGTGATCGGGTACCACGCGGCGACGGTGACGCCGGCCATGAGCGCGCCCAGGGCCGAGGCGAAGTTGCCGTCGACCAGGATCTTGCCGTCGTTCTTGTCCATGCGGCGCACGCGGAAGCGCGGCTTCTGCTGGACGTGCTCCTTGGCCCAGGCCACGCCCGCGTTCATCGCGTCGAGGTTGACGCCGAGGGCCTTGGGCTTGCTGGCGAACGCCTTCTGCAGCGCCCGCTCGACCTCGGCCACCTCGATGTCGAGCATCTCGGCGAGCACGCCCACGTAGATCATGTTGACCACGAGGCGGCGCAGGCTGACGGCCGGGCAGACCTCCTTGACCATGCTCTGGAAGGGCACGGGGTAGAAGTCGAGGTCCTGCCGGTAGCGGTCGCAGCGCAGCGTCTCGTCGTAGACGACGCTGGCGCCGGGCGGCAGCCCCTTGACGTCGTCTTCGGCGGTCTGCGGGTTCATGCAGACCATCACGTCCACCTCGCGGCGACGGGCGATGTACCCGTGCTCGTTGGCCCGGATCGTGAACCACGTCGGCAGGCCGGCGATGTTGGACGGGAAGAGGTTCTTGCCCGACACGGGAATGCCCATCTGGAAGATGGCGCGGAGCAAGGTGTTGTTGGCGGTCTGGCTACCCGAGCCGTTGACCGTGGCCACCTGGATCGAGAGGCGGTTCACGATGGGTTCCGCCTGCGAGGCCGGCCGAGACGCCGGCGAGGCCGTCGTGGATTCGGGCATGGGATGGTGGAGTCCTCTCGCACGAGGGGGGGAGGCGCGGTCTCATGCGCGGCCGCGCGCCGGAATGGGCGATTGTACGGATCCTCCAGACGCCTCCCCGATCTGCCCGGGGGGCTGCAGCGCGTCGGTCAGCCGGGCGGCAGGGGCACGCCGCGCAGTGCCGTGCGCAACGCGCGCAGCGGGCCCGCCAGCGCGCGAAGGCGCTCGCGTTCGGCGGGGTCCGGCGCCTCGACGGGCCCTGGCTCGATCCAGCGCGCGGCGAGCTCCTCCAGGGTGCCGTGGCGCCCCACCGCGGCTGCCCCCAGGACCGCAGCGCCCATGGCCGGGCCGTGCCCATGACCGACGAACCGGACCGGGGTGCCGACGGCACTTCCGATCAGTCGGCGCCAGAACGGCGATGCGGCCCCCCCGCTGATCAGCCGCAGCTCGTCGACCTGCACGCCGGCACCGCGCAACAGCACGATGACTTCGGCCAACGACAGCGCAACCCCTTCGAGGACCGCGCGCGCCAGGTGGCCCCGCTGATGCGTGGGGCGCAAGCCCGCGAACGCGCCCGACGCCTCGGGATCCGGCACGGGGCTGCGCTCGCCGACGAGCGTGGGCAGGAACAGGAGGGGGCCGGCCGTGGGGTCGGCCGCTTCGGCAGCGCGAAGCACCTCGACCATCCGCGTCGCGGGAGGGAAGAAGGTCGAGCGGGCCCAGTCGATGGCCCGGCCGGCGGACATGACCGTGCCCGTTGCCGCGTATCCGCGCGGGTGCACGTGCCGGTTCCACACGAGGCCACCCGCCGGCATGCGCTGCAGGCTCCAGCCGACTACGGTGCCGGACGTCCCGAGGATCACGGCCACGCGACCACCGCCCAGGGCCCCGGCGCCCAGCGCAGCCGCCTCGTTGTCACCGGCGCCCGCCGCCACGGGCAGGCCCGCTGGCAAGCCGGTGGCTTCCGCGGCCTCGCGTGTCACGAAGCCGGCGACCTCCGTGCTCCGCAGCACGGGAGCACGAAGCGGCGGCATCTCGAAGACCCGCCAGAGCTCCTCGGCCCAGTCGTCGGAGCGGAAGTCGTAGACCTGGCTGGCCGAGGCTTCGCTGCGGTCCGTCGCGTGCCGACCCGTCAAGCGCAGGCCGACCCAGTCCTTGGCGAACACGAGTCGAGCAGCACGACGCGCAACATCGGGGTGCGTGCGCAGGAAGCGCAGCCACTTGGGTATGAGGAACCCCGGCAGGGGATGGGCCCCGCTCCGCCGGCGCACGGCCGGGTACACGAGGGCCAGCTCTTCCGATTCGGCGCGCGCACGACCGTCGGCCCAAAGCACCGCAGGCCCCAGGGGCTGGTCGTCCTCGTCGAGCACGAGGAGGGCGTGCTTCTGGCCGGTGAGGCCGATACCCGCGAGATCGCCTGCATGGGGCAAGGCGTGCACGACCTCGCGCACGGCGGCACACGTGGCCGTCCACCACGCATTCGCGTCCTGCTCCGCCATGAGGGGCGTCGTCGCGACCAGATCGAGAGGCTGGCGCGCCTTGGCGAGCACGCGGCCGAGCGAAGACGTCGCCAGCACCTTGACGGCCGACGTCCCGAGGTCGATCCCGAGGTAGACGTCCCGCGTGCGGCTCACCGAGGACGCGGCATCGCGCTGCTTCACTCGACCTCGAGCAGCTCGACGGTGAAGATCAAGTTGGCGCGCGGCGGGATGAGCCGTCCGCTTCCGTTGGCCCCATACGCCAAGTGGTAGGGGATCCAGAGCTCGCGCTTGCCACCGACCTTCATGCCAGGCACGCCGAGGATCCATCCGGGAATGGGCGACTCGCGGGTGCCCTCCTTGAGCTGGAACCAAGGCTTCATGTCCGGGTGCATCGAAGACGCGTCGAAGATCGTGCCATCCTCCAAGCGTCCCTCGTAGGCCACGAGGACGCGGCTGCCCGGCCTGGCCTCCTTGCCGGTCCCGATGACCAGATCCTCCTTGACCAGCTGGACCGGCCGCACGTCGAACACCAGCCGCGAGTTGGGCGGGATGCTCGGGGCCTTGCCGTTGACGCCGTAGCCCAACGCCGCGGGGACGAGGATGCGGCGTCGCTCGAGCATGCGGATGTCGGCGAGACCCTTGAGGAACCCCGGGATCCAGCCGCTGGAATCCGCCCCTCGGACGAGGGCCGGAATCAGGTTCTGCTCCACGACGCGCCCGTTCATGAACCGCAGCGCGTATTGCAGGTCCATGGGCTGTCCGGGCGGCAGGGGCTCCCCCTGGCCCTCTTCCAGGACCAGGATCCAGAGCCCCTGGTCGCCCTCGATCACGCGGACCGGATCGGCGGGCGGCAGGGACGAGAGGTCCCAGCCGGGCACGATGGAGGCCTTCCGTCCCTCCCCGCCCTCCTCGCCACAGCCGCCTGCCGCGGCCGCCGCGGCCAGCGTCAGGGCCAGGAGTACGGTGCGGACTTGGGCCATGGGATGGGTGCTCCGACGCCTGGGGATCGGGCACCGGAGGCCCCGGCCGCCCCGTTGGATGGCGATTGTAGGGGTCGGAGATCCGACCGGAAAGTGAAGCCGCGGCGGCCGAAGGCCGATGAAAGGATGTCGGACTGCCCGTCCGGGGGGGCGGGCGCCGGGCGCGCCGGTGGTGGTTGGCCAGGGGTCGTCAGGATGTCGGAACGCAGCATCTTCCGCCTTCTGTTCCGCGTCGCGGCGCGTGCCCCCCAGCTCGACCGCCGAACCGTGCTTGACCGGATCGTCACGGGCATCGCGAACCACTACGACGCGCTGACGTGCCGCCTGTGGACCGTCAACGGCTCGAGTCCGCTCGCAGGTGCCGACGAGGACGAGACCCTCGAGCTGCTCGACCCGATCTCGCGGAGCCGCCTGCGGGAGATGGAGGAGCTGCTCGTGGGGACGGCCCTCGAGCGCGGGGCGTACGCGAGTGCCCTCGACCTCGATCCCGAGGGTGAGCTGACCGACTTCCTGCACGATGTCGTAGGCGTCCACGAAGTCTTCGCCTTCCCGATCACCGCCGACGGCCGCACGTTCGGGGCCATCGTGCTCTACCTGCCGCTCGCCTCGCCCCCGCTCGCCGAGGCCGACCAGCAGGCGCTCATGGCCGTGGGCGAGCTCGTCCGCATGGCGGCACATGACCGCGCGCCCGTGCGGACGGGTGCCTGATCACCTTCGGCGACGCAAGCCGCCATCTGGTCAGTCCACGGGGAACGTGAAGTCCAAGTCGATGTCCTTGCCGGGCTCGACCGTGATCTCGCGTGCGAGGACGAGCGGCGGGCGGCGCACGTACAAGGTGAGGCCCTCCAGGTCGAGCAGGTCCAGCGCAAACGCCTGGTGCCAAGCCTCCACCGTGTAGGTGCCCGGGGGCAAGGCCGTGATCTCGAAGCGACCGTCCGGCGCCGTGGGCCCCGCGACATAGGGCGTGTCGACGACGTGCAGCCATGTGGCCTTGGCGGAGTCCATGTCGTCGGTGACGTAGTACATCGCCGGCTCCGCGAGGAAGGCCTCCGCCACGACCTGCCCGACCACGTTGGCGCCCACCCCGAAGTTGAACACCGTGTGCGCGCGGGACAGGACGCCCGGATCGCGGTTGAGATAGCCATGAAGCGTGCAAATCTCGGAGCTGTGGTTGCTGAACACGATCTGCGTGCGCTCGCGCAGCACATGGACGGGCTGCACGAACCACTCGTCGCGCAGGACCACCTCGTGGGTCCGGTCCTTGGGCTTCCAGCCCTCCGGCCAGTCCTTGCCTTCCGTGACACGCCGGATCTGCACCACGCAGTCGGCCAGCGTGAGCGTCTCCGGCTCGAAGCGGGCGAGATGCGCCGGACCCCGGCGCCGCTCTTCGCCTCAGCCGTACGTGACGATCGGGTCCTCTACGGCCCGCTCGATGCGGCAGACGCCACGCAGGGTGGGCCACTTCAGCTGGGCACGCGAGGCCGGGTCATTCCAGCGCGCATTGACCTTGTAGGCCGGTTCGCGCGGCTCACGCCCGCGGGCCAGCACGGCCCCGCCCCCCATCAACGCGATCGCGGCGACGACGACGAACGTCCGATGCATCGGGCACCTCCGGGCGATTCTCACCCGCGTGCGGTCGCTGGCCACGCGAAAGCGGAGCGAGGCGCGTCGGCGAACCCGGATGTGTCGGGACCCTCGGCGCGCCCAACCTACCGGCGACCGTCGCACGGCGGAGTCAGAGCGAACCCGGATGTGTCAGGACCCTTGCCGCGGCGCCGCACCGTGAGGGGTGCAGGGGTGGTAGGGACTAGCACCCATGCCGCGAGGGCGGAGCCTGAGCGCACACTCCGCGCGGGAGCGCGGAACGGAAGCGAGAGCGTCGCACCTCTACAGGCAACGCAGGGCACATCTGAGACTCGCCGTTGACCGAGGCAGCAACGTGGGCAAGGTGCCTGCAATGGAAGGTGCCTGAACTCCGGGCTCGGACAGGACAGCCACGCTTCCATGGGAGGGGGTGCCGCGCGCATCGAGACGCGGTACGGAGGCGGGGATTTCTTCCGCAACTTGCCGCCCTGCGCTTCGGCATGCGCAAGTGCCCATCGGCAAGTTGCGGAAGAATTCCCCGCCTCCGTACGGGCTTTGCCGTCGGCATGAAGAACTGACACGCAGGGGGCGCGATGCGCCGGCCGGCGAACGTCGCACTCCGGTGTCTGACACCAATGCCGGTGACTTAAGCCGCACGGTTCCTCCTTCGGATGGGGTACCTGCCGGGCAGGGCCTTTACGACGCGCTCGTATCTCCGACGTTTTCGAGCCGGCAGCACGCGATTGG